>CAWKGI010000020.1:0-455005 GCA_963849125.1 uncultured Actinomycetes bacterium
GCAGACCCACGGTTCTTCGCCGCTGGAGGGGGTGGTGGCGGCGAACAGGAGCCGCGGTCCGACACTGGCGGCGCGGTCGGCCGAGAGTCGCCCGGACCGGGCACGATATCGGCCACGAGCACGGTGCCCACCACCGAGCCGTCGGTGCGCCAGAGTTCCAGGCCGTGCACGCCGTCATCGGCGGAGAAGTACAGCTGTCCGTCGTGCGCGATCACGTCGGTTCCGCCGAACGCGGGGCCGATCGGCCCGGTCTCGAAGGTGCGGAGACAGGACGACGTTTCCCTCGCCGTCGGCGCGGTACAGACCGATGCGATCGACGATCAGGGTGGTGAAGAGCGCATAGTCGGCGATGGCGCCGATGAGCGTGAAGGGCCCGATCCAAGCATCACCGCCGGTGAGGATGCGGATGCCCTGGATGTCGGGACCGGTCACACAACGCGCTCATCGGTCGATGACCCGTCGGAGGCAAGAAAGAAAAGCCGATCGCCCGGCGGGCGTGAGTTGCCACGGGGCCGAACTGAGGGTGCCGGGACTGAGATCGGCGACCAGGCGGGTATTCGCCTCGGAGCCGTCGGAGCCAGAGTTCGAGACCGGCCGCGGTGGTCCAGGCCGGGAAGTAGCTTTTGCCGCCCGCGGCCACGAACGAGTGCGCGTCGAGGTAGGGGCTGAGGGCGGATTGACCAGTGGTGTTGAGATCGATGAGACGGAGGTGAGGCGGAGGATAAGCGTGAGCGGTCAAAGTGACCGTCCCAGCCAGCGCAGCCGAGCAGACGAGCCCGGCCGAGATCGCGTAGAGTCGTCATCCAGTGCTCATCGAATCTTCACCATTGTGCCACGCCGGAGCGAGAGTGTCGAGGCGACCAAGACGCGGAATACGAACGCGAGAAACTGTTCGTGCGCCCACTTTGTTGCAAGGAAAGATCGCTCATCAGCTACACAGGGGAATAGGCCGACGTACGGTCAAATACCCGACTGCAAGTCCGGATTGCGGCTTGGGCTACCCAACGCTTTCCGGACACTTTGGTGTGTGAAGGCAATCGATGCGTGAGATACGCTGAACGCCGGAAATGAGCCATCGGTCAATGTTCGCGTGGATGATCGGGGGTTGAGTCAGCGCCGGTGCGTCGACGGTCTTGGATGAGTGAGGGATGCCAGACAACACACACCAAGTGACCCAGGCGATCGCGGCCGCGGTGCCGCGGCGAACGGGAGGCGGCCGCCAAGCTGTTGCCGTGGTGTACGACGATCTCAAGGCGCTGGCGCGGGCGAGGATGGGGCGTGTGCCGCCGGGCAACACCCTGCAGCCGACGGCGCTGGTGCACGAGGCGTACATGCGGCTGATCGGGGGGCTGAGCGGGGAGGACCCGGGGTGGGAGGGGCGGCGGACTTTTCGGGGGCCGCGGCCCGCGCGATGCGGGACATCCTGGTGGGCAGCGCGTCGGAAGGCGGGGCCGAAGGCGGGTGGGGGACGGAAGCGTGAAGGGCTCGGCGCGTTCGATGACGAGCAGACGCCGCCGATCGATTCGCCCGTCGGGGTGGGCGAGAGCGTGGTGGCGCTGAGCAAGGCGCTGGGGAAGCTTGAAGAACTGGACCCAAGGAAGGCGGAGGTGGTGCTGCTGAAGTTCTTCACCGGGCTGGACCACGAGCAGATCGGGAAGATGCTGGGGATGAGCGTGCCCACGGTTGAGCGGGACTGGCGGTTTGCGCGGTCGTGGCTGTCGAGGGAGATGCAGTCGGAGTTGCCGGAGTAGGCGAAAAGGCGAACGCGGAGAAGCGGAGGGGGCGGAGGTCGCGGAGCGAGGACGGGGTGGCCGGATCGATGCGGATCTGCTTTCTGCGGGTCGCTCGTCTGCTCACGCGGCCGCGTTTGAAGCTGTTGCGAAGGCCGAGGTATGGGCCCATCAGGACGGGTGACGGGGATGAGCGGAGAGATGGTCAGTGGATGCGAGGGCGCGGTATCGGCTGGTGGAGGAGTTGTTTCACGAAGCGGCGGGCGTCGGGGGAAGCAGCGGCGGGGTTTCTGGACGAGCGATGTCGTGGGGATCGCGCTGCGGGCGGAGTTGGAGGCGCATGCTGGCCGAGCCGGGCACCGAGGTGGACCTCGCGGCCGCGGATGCGATGAGCCTGATGGAGGAAGGCGAGGGTCTGCCGAGCGCGATCGGTCCGTTCAGGATCGTGGGGCTGATCGGCGAGGGCGGGATGGGGCGGGTGTACGAGGCGGAGCAGGATGAGCCGCGGCGGCGGGTGGCGCTGAAGATGATCCGGCCGGGGCTGCTCTCGCGGGCGGCGCTGCGCCGGTTCCGGCACGAGGCGGATGTGCTGGCGAGCCTGGCGGCACCCGGGGATTACGCAGATCCTGCAGGCGGGGAGCGTGGCGGCGTGGGATGGAACGCCGCAGCCGTACATCGCGATGGAGCTGGTGAAGGGGGTGGTGCTGACGGAGCACGGGCGGAAGCACCGGCTGAGCGCTCGCGAACGGATGGAACTGCTCGCGGGTGTGTGCGATGCGGTGCAGCACCTGCCCGCACCAGCGCGGGGTCATTCATCGGGATCTCAAGCCGGGGAATGTGCTGGTGGAGGATGCTGATGACAGTGAAGGCCGCGAGGCAATGGGGCATCAAGGCACCAAGGCGGAGGGTGCATGCCCGAAGATTCTGGACTTCGGGATTGCGAGGTTGACGGGGCAGGAGGATGAAGCGACGCGTCCGGACGCGACGGTGGTGACGCACACGGGCCAGATCGTGGGAACGCTCGCGTACATGAGCCCGGAGCAGATAGAAGGCCACTCGGGGCTGCTGGACACGCGGAGCGACGTGTATGCGCTGGGGTGATCGGCTATGAACTGCTGGGAGGGAAGCTGCCGCTGGATGTGGCGAGCAAGAGCATGGCGGCGGCCATGGCGATGATCCGCGAGCAGGAGCCGGTGCGACTGGGCACGATCGATGCGTCGCTGCGCGGCGATGTCGAGACGATCATGGCCAAGGCGATGGAGAAGGACCGCGAGCGGCGGTACGGATCGGCGGGCGAGCTGGGGGCGGATATCCGGCGGTGGCTGAAAGCGATGAGCCGATCGCGGGCGCGACCGGCGAGCAGTCTGTACCAGTTGCGCAAGTTTGCGAGGCGAAACCGGCCGTGGCGTGGGGGGCCGCGGCGGTGGTGGCGGCTCGCGGCGGGCGCACGGTGGCGACGGTATCGGCACTGCGGGAGTCGCACGCCAAGCGGCTGGCGGAGGCCGGGCGGCGGCGGGCCAACCTGTCGGCGGCGCTGGCGGATATCAGGGAGGCAACGCGCGGTCGGCGCGGCGGCGGCTGGAAGAAGTGACGCCGGACCAGCGCGGGTGGGAGTGGCGGTACCTGTCGCGGCAGTGCGCCTCGGCGGTGGCGAGGATCGACGCCGCGCCGCTGCGAACGCGGCCGTGATTCCCACGGGGGACGGTGGGCTCGATCGGCCGCCTGATCTGCTCTTGTGCTTTGAAAACGGCTCGGCGCAAAGGTGGAGAGTGGGGAGTGACGAACTGCCGGAGGTGATTCCCCCCGGCGGATCGGTCATCCTGGCGGCGAGTGCGAGCCCCGATGGCGCGTGTGCTGCTGGTGCTGGCCGATCGCACGCTGCGGGCGATCGAGACGGACAGTGGACGGGAGCTGTGGCGGCGCGATTCGGTGGCGTCGCTGGGCGATCCGGCCTTCAGCCGCGACGGATCGATGGTGGTGGTGGAGGCGTCGGACTCGCAGTTGGCGTTTGTGGAGGCCGGGAGCGGGCGGGAGATTCGGAGGATCGAGGTTCGCGAGGGCGGCGGAAAGACCCCGCGGTTGTGCCCCGGGCTGGATGGACCTGCGGGAAGAGAGTGTGTGGTCTTCAACACGGTGCTGGAGACGATGACGGTGGATCCAACCAGCGGCGAGGTGCTGCAGGCAGCGCCGGTATGGGCGGGGACGGTGGTGGGGGACGGATCGGCGATGATCGGGCTTCGGCAGGGCGACGCGGCCCGCGTGGATCTGGCTGCACGGGCCGAGACCTCGGGGCCCGGGTAGGTCGGAGCCGGTTGGGCTTGCCCGACCCCGAGGGCGCTGGATCGCGGTGGCGGACCCGGCCGGCTCGTTCCGGGTTCACGATGCGCGGGCGGCGGTGCTGCTGGGCTGGCTGCACGACCCGACGCAGCGGGCCTTTGGCCGGATGGTGTGCAGCCGCGACGGCCAGTGGTTTGCGGCGATCGATGGTTCCGGGGCGCCGGTGGTGGGATATGAACGCGGTGCGAGAGCCGCTTGTCTCTCCGCGAACGTACGACACGGTGTTGGGATCGGCCGTGTCGCGGGACGGCACTCGGGTGGCCACGCTGGGATGGGGATCGCTGCGCATGTGGGATGCGACCAGCGGTCAGTTGCTGTGGACGCGGATTCTGGCGGGGAGTGACCGCGGGTCCGTGCGGAGTTTTCGCCGGATGGATCGCAGATCCTGGCGGCGGGGTGGGAGGGTGTGGCGGCGGTGTGCGATGTGGCGGACGGGCGGCTGGTGTGGTCGCGGCGGATGGCCGGAGTGAACGTGCGTTCGGTGATGTGGATGCCCGGCGGTCGCGAAGGGTGGTCGGCGATGCGGAGGGACGGCTGCGCGTGCTGGACGCGGAGACGGGCGAGGAGCGGGCGCTGGGTGAACCGGGGACAGCATCCGAGGGCGATAGGAGGCCGCACGGAGGGGTGATTGCGCCGGCCGCTTCGCACGGAGCCGGCGAGCGCATGATGGCATGATGAACGACGGCACGGTGCTCGAAGGGGCAGGGCCCGCGATGCAGGATGCCGCCGTGCTCGTGCGATTGCCCGGCGTATCAGAGGGCGTCGGGTGCCTGTGTGCGTCGGATGATGGGCGGTGGCTGGTGGCGGGTGTGGGTGTATGGGACGGGACGCCGGGTGCTCGATCGGCGCGAAGGGCGTGAGTGGCGGTTGAGCGAACAGATCGGGGTGGGCGTGCGGGCCGCGGCCTTTGACCCGGACGGCACGCGGCTGGTGCTCTCGTGCATGGACGGCCTGATCCGCGTGATGGATCCGCGGACGGGCGAGGAGCGGATGGCGATCTCCGCGTCGGCGGGCAGCCTGGGGGCGATCGCGGCTGGGGGACGATCGGCTGACGGTGGTGGGCAGTTCGGCGCCGGTGGTGGTGTTTGATGCCTCGCCGGATGCGGCGATGACGCGGCGCTGGCGCTGGCCGCGCGGGCCCGGGAGATCGTGGACAACCTGTACGACGAGGTGCTGTACTCGGCGACGGTGCTGGCGAGGCTGGACGAGCGACGCGGGATGGATCCGGAACTGCGGGCGGCGGCGATGGCGGCGACGCGTGGACGGGGCGATCAGTACAACCAGATCAACAGCCGCGCCTGGGAGATCGTGCGGTATCCGGGGCGGCCGGCCGACGAGTTGAAGCTGGCGGAAGCGTTCGCCGAACTGTGCCAACGGGCGCCGGATCGCTTCGCGTTTGCCGACACGCTCGGCACTCGTACTCCGCAGCCGGGCGGTTCGAGGATGCGGTGCCAGTGTGAGGAGAGCGATCGGCTGGCCCAAGCCGGGGGACGGGAGCCACACCGAATGAAACGTGGCGTTCATGGCCATGTCGCTGGCGAGGATGGGCCGGATGGATGAGGCGAGGGGGCGGTCAGGGCGCAGGCGATGGAAGCAGCATCCATGCCGGCGTTCGCGGCCGACCCGGAGATGAAGGCCGTGCTGAAGGAGGGGCCGCGGATGATGAGGTCGGCGACAAGCGTCACCCTACGCGCAGCCGGCGAAGTACGCGGCGAGGAAGTCGAAGATGTCCTGACGGTGACGCCGCCGGAGCCGTTGAAGTCGGCGCGGGCATCGCCGGCGAAGTACGCGGCGAGGAAGTCGAAGATGTCCTGCACGGTGAGGGTCCGCGAGTTGTTGAAGTCGGCGCGGCAGGTGCCGGCGAGCGTGAAGTCGGCATCGGAGACGTCAAGGCCGGTGCGGCCGTCGGCATCGCGGGCGAGCGCCGAGGCCGGGCGGTGCGGGAGAAGTAGTTGGGGACGGCCCAGGTGTGCTGGCCGTCGTCGGTGGTGGCGGCCGCGATGGTGACCGGCCAGGTAGCGCCGGAGTCGAAGCTGAGCTGGAGATCGACGTTGGTGACGGCGTTGTCGTCGTCGGTGATCCACTGGATCGGGACGGCGGAGCCGCGGCGTGTAGACGAGGCCGGTGCCGCCGTTGGGGGTTCGCAGGTAGGCGGTGGGGGCGAAGCCGGTGGCGTCGGCAGGCCGCGGAACCGCGGCACGTGCATGCAGATGCAGTGCATCACGCCGGCGAGGCCGACGATCGCTTCGCAGTCGACTGGTGGACTGGTCTTGCCGGGCAGCGCCGCCTGGCCACGCGGCGAGGGCTTCGGCGTTGTGAGGGGCGACGGTGGTGTTGGTGTAGGAGGGGATTAGCACCAGGTTGTTGCACATGACCACGTTGGTGTAGGTGTAGTGCGTGCCGCTGATCGTGAATGCCGGGATGCGGAAGACCTGGTAGCCGCGGCACGGGAAGGTGTTGGACGGCGGCGTTGTCGCAGATGACGTCTTGCGTGCTGCCGGAGTTGCTGGGCCAGTCGCTGACCATCACCTTGTCGTCGGCATGACCAGCATCCACATGTCGATGTGCTGGGTGGAGTCGAAGATCGTGGGGAAGGGCGTGTGGAGGGTCGTGGTGAGGTTCTGGTACTGCTGCCAGAGTCGCGGATCTGCGACTCGCTGAGTGTCGGGGTTCTCGTTGACGATCAGCCGTATGGCGTGGCCGCTGGCCGAGGGACAGGTGGTAGTTGCCGCCGCCGTGGATGAGCGGGAGCGTTGTAGCGGCGTGGCTCCACGGCACCGAAGGCGATGGGGAAGGTCGTCGATGGCGGGGGGCGGTTGTAGACGTGGTCGACGATCGCGCGGCAGTCGCCGTCGTAGATGTAGCGCGGGCCGTAGTCGCGGATCCAGATGCTGTTGAGGTTGGAGACGATGGGGACGATGCGGACATGTCGGCCCCAGCCGACTGGAGCAGAGGGAGGGTGCTGTCGCGTGAGGCGGCGGAGAGGAAGTCGATGTAGACGCGGGCCTGGCCGGTGGTGGAGATGGCGCACGGCCATCTGCCGGACGATGGTGAGGATGCCGGCGGAGTAGCCGGTGTGGTAGCTGAGGATGACGCCATCCATGGGGGCGTACTCGCCCGGGCAGACGATGGCACCGGCGGGAGCGATGCCGGGGCCAGCGATCGGCGATATGGGGCAGGATCGCCTCCCACGCGGCCTCTTCGGGCGTGGGGCCGCGGGGGACATCGCGCATGGTGGAGTAATCGGGCGGGGGCGGTGTCGATTAGGCTCGCGAGGCGGGCGTGCCGCGGCGGCGGCGAGAAGGGCGAGGCTGGGCGCGAGGAGAGTCGGGGCAACGGATCGGCATGGCGGCCCCCGTGGAGGCGGACGGTGCGGCCGCGGCACGGCCGTGCACAAGTGTCGCTCGGAATGGGGGCGTCGGCAACCGGTTGGGCACGAAGATATTGGTCGGCGGAAAGGGCCAGCGCGAGAAGGAACAGCACCGATGCATTGAAGCGGACCGGGGCGGGCCCGGCCAGGGTGTCAGTTCTTGCCGTCGAGGATCTTCTTCTTGGCCTTCTCGTACTCGTCCTTGCTGATCATGCCGTCGCGATAGGCCTTGTCGAGGTCCTGGAGTTCCTGACCCATGGTGACGGTCTTTTCCGATTGAACCGTGACGGTCTGTTTCTTGCCGCCGCAGGCCGGGAGGGAGCAGGCGAGTGCGGTCAGACAGGCGATCGCGGCGGTGCGGGCGAGGGTGCTTCATGGGTTAGTCCTTGAGATGGGTGGTGACGCCTTCGCCGACGAGGTCGAGGGACTTGTTGTTGACAAGCTCGGCATTGACGACGCGCGGCCAGTCGCCCGAGTGCTGGATGAAGCGGAACTTGCCGTCGCCTTCCTTCTCCCAATCACCCCGAGCTGCCCTTCTTGGCGCCGTCCTTGGGCGTGATGGTGGCGGTGTAGGTGTGGTCCGACTTGACGCGGAGCACCGTCTCGCCCGCGGGTCCGGGGCCCTTCCAGTTTCCGACGATGGGGGAGGAGCAGCCGGTGAGGAGGAGGGCGGTGGTACCCGAGTGACCAGGCCAAGCGGGCAGATGCGACGACGTGTAGACATGCGAGATTCCTCGTTGGTGGCCTTTACTGTACCCAGTGCGATGGAGGGATGAGGGCGGACCGATCGCTTCGGGGATTGGGCCGCCGAATGGCTGCAAAGCACATCCATCCAAGCCTTGCTATCGCCGGCGTTGGACTGACGGGTTGGGTCTCAGGCGACTTACTACGCCCACGTTCATCACGACCTTGATCCCCTCGCCGCTCTGCATCAGGCGCGAAGCCCTCGGCGAACTTCTCGAGCGGGATCTGGTGGGTGATGATCTCGTCGAGCTCCAGGCGGCCGGAGAGGAGCAGCTCCTCCATCTGGTACCAGGTCTCGAACATCTTGCGGCCGTTGATGCCGAGCACCGTCGCGCCCTTGAAGATGACGTGGTTGGTGAGGTCGAAGGTGATGGGCTTGCTGGGGATGCCCAGGAGCGCGGCGGTGCCGCCGTTGCGGAGGGCCTGGAAGCCGTCGTCGATCGCGGCGGGGTGCGCCGGACATTTCGAGCAGGACATCGGGGCCCTCGCCGCGGGTGGCCTTGCTGATGTCGTTGATCCAGCTGTCGGGCTCGTGTGGACGTCGTAGGCCTCGACGGCGCCGAGCTTGCTGGCGAGCGCGAGGCGGTGCGGCGTCGATGTCGGTGACGAAGATGCGGCTGGCGCCGGCGGCCTTGGCGACGGTGACGGCCATCAGGCCGATGATGCCGACGCCGGTGATCAGCACGTCTTGGCGCTGACATCCGCGGCCATCACGGTGTGCACGGCGTTGCCGAGCGGGTCGAGGACCGCGGCGACCTGGTCGGGGATGCTCGGGTGGACCGGCCAGACGTTCTCTTCGGGGACGCACGACGTACTCGGCGAAGCAGCCGTCGCGGTCGATGCCGATGATCTCGCGTGTCGCGGCGATGTGGGCGTTGCCGGTGCGGGCGTTGTAGTCCAGTGCCGGCGGTGATGTGGCCCTCGGCGCTGACGCGCAGGCCGGGCTTGTACGTGGTGACGGCGGAGCCGACCTTCTCGATGATCGCCGACGAACTCGTGGCCGGTGACGATGCCGACGGGGATGCGACCGGCGGCCCAGGCGTCCCACTCCCAGATGTGGCGGTCGGTGCCGCAGATGCCGGCCTTGTTGACGCGGATCAGCACATCGCGCGGGCCCGGGGTCGGGGATCGGGCGGTCGGCGTCGAACTTGAGGCCGGGGCCGGCGTGGTGCTTGAAGAGGGCCCGCATGGTCGGGGAGGAGGGCTTGTTTGACGCGGACCTGGCCGCGGTCGGGGCGGGGGTGGTGGTCATGGACGGTTATAGGAAAGCCGTGGCCAGTCCTCGATGCGCAGCCTCCTGCGGCGCTGGTGTGGACTGCTTGACGCCGAGTTCGCGGTCCATGCGGGTCGGGCGACGGGGGGTGGGCGCGGAGCGGCTCGGGGGCGGTCGGTCGGCTAGGGTCGGTTGCCGATCGGGCGTTGAACTGGGAGAGCCTTGCGGCGGCGGGCGAGGCGGGGTCGGCGGCGTGCCAATCGCGGTAAAGGGTTTCGAGGAGGAGTTCGGTGGGGCGGGTGGAGCTCCGCGGCGGCTTCGGCGAGGGCGCAGGGCCTCGATGAGGTTGGACTCGGCGGCGGCGAATCGCGCGGCGCACTGGTGGATGAGCGCAGGAGCTGGGTGAGGGCGGGAACGCGGTAGGCGAGGCTGGAATCGCCGGGGGGCAGCGCGGCCAGAAGGTCCTCCAAGAGCTTCTGGGCCGCGGCATCGTCGCGCTGGAGCGTCAGCACGCGGGCAAGCACGACGGCGGAGTTGGCGGTGCGTGCGTGGCCGAGTCCGTGCAGCCGGGTTCGGCCGTTAACGGCCTGCTGAAGCAGCCCCTGGCGCCGTCGAGGTCGTTCTTGCGGAGGAGGATGTTGCCGAGGTTGTGGGCCACGGCGAGGGTCTTGAAGGCGTCGGGTCCACCGGTCGCGAGCTCGTGTTGGTACACCTCGCGGAGCGGCTCTCGGCCTGATCGAGTTCGCCTTTACCGGAGAGGGTCAGGGCGAGGTTGGACATGACGGTGAGGGTGAGCGCGCCCTGGCCCTGGGGGAGTGCGCGGCGGCAACGCTCGAGCGTGTCGCGATGGATACGGACCGCGTCGTCGATGCGGCCGTTCTGACGGAGGAGGTTCCCCTGCTCGGTGGACGCCCGAGGGTGATCGAGTGGTCGGGACCGAGACCCTTGATCAGGTCGGGAATGAGCGCGTCGAGTTCGCGCTCGGCGTCGCCGAAGCGGCATGCATCTTGAGCGTGTAGGCGATCTGAAGCGCGCGCGGCGAGGGCCTGTTCGCTGAGCTGGCCGTGGGCGGCCGTCGAGGCGACGGCCGCGACGTGAACTGCTGCGTGGCGAGGTCCCATCGTCCGAGCGATTGGTAAGCGAAGGCGACCGGCGAGCTGGATGATCACGCCGTCTCCGACACGCCCTGCGACGCCGAGCGCTTTCGGGCCGTAGCCCGCGACCCACATCTCGATCTCGGGCAGCTCCTCGCGCACCCACTTGAGCTGCAGGTCCTTCTCGTTCCAGTGCACCTCTTGGCCGTTCATGAACGGCTTGATCATCCGGAGCGCCGTCTCGAACTCCGCGACCTTCACGGGCTGCTGGCCGATGTAGCGGCGAGCCGAGTCGCCGCGCCCGATCCCCATCACCATGCGGCCGTCCGAGATGTCGTGGAGCGTCGCGTAGAGGCTTGCGAGCACGGTCGGCTCGCGGGTGCCGGGGTTCGTGACCAGGTGTCCGAAGCGCATCGTCGAGGTCGCCTGGATCGCCATCGTCAGGAGCGGGAACGAGTCCTGCCAGAGGACGTGGGAGTCGTAGGTCCAGCCGATCTCGAACCCCTGCTTCTCGGCGAGCGCCATCAGCTCGACGAGGCGCGTTGCCGGAGGATCCGGAAGGACGGTGACGCCGAAGCTCAGGGCCATTGCTGTCTCCTCGTGGTCGTGATCGGTGCAGTATCCCCGTTCGGCGACGGCCCCGGGGGAACGCGACCGAGCGGGGCGCGCCAGACGGCGGGCAGCGCGGCAAGCGCGGCAAGACCCAGCAGGACGAACGCCGTCTGGCCGTCGCCGGGCAGATCGAACCCGAGCCCGACGAGCGGCGTCCCGATCACGAGCGCCAGCACCGCACAGCTGTTGACGAACGCGAGTGCCGCACCTGGTGCGTCGGGCCTCAACCGCTGGGCCGCTCCGAAGACGATCGCGAACGGCGTACCGCCGGCGACCCCGAGCAGGAGTGCGGCTGCTGCAGCCCCGGGCGTGCCGAGCGGGACGGCCAAGAGGATGCATCCTGCTGCACCTGCGACGATCGCGCCGGCCACGATCCGGCGAACCTGCGCCGGCCAGCGCTCGCCGAGCAGCCCTCCGAGCGGCCGCGTCAGCACCGCGCCGAGCAGGACGAGCGCTCCGGCAGCCGCAGCCTGACTGCGCGCGAGCCCGTGACGCTCGAGCAGCGGCACGACCCAGGCGGCAGCGACGAACGTGAGCGCGAACGTCGCGGCGTGGATCGCTCCGAGCGGAACCAGCCTGCGATCGACGAGCAGGGCTCTCCGGTGGCCGCTGACCGCCGGGACGCGCGGGGCGAGGATGACCGGCACGGCGCAGACGGCTGCCGCGACGAGCCCTGACCAGTAAGGGGCACGCCAGCCCAGCGGGCCGACGAGCTGGGGCGTCACGAGCAGCGCCAGGCCCCCGCCGGCGACGGTGGAGGCGCCGTACGCCCCTTGCCACGTCATCGACAGGCCCGTCGAGCGCATCGCGTCGGCGCCCGCCACGAACCCCGCGCCCACGCCGATGCCGACGACGAGCCGGCCGACGAGCCCGAGCCATGGAAGCGGCTCGCTCAGGGCGAGAGCGTTGCCCGCGGCGCAGATCCCGAGTGCGGCGAGCGCCACGGCGATCGAGCCTCGCCGGTCGATCTCCCGCCCCGCTGGCAGCTGGGAGGCGAACTGCGACAGCAGGAGTGCGGTCGTGAGAAGTCCGACGAACGCGAGCGGGACGCCGTACGCGTCGGCGACCGTGTCCGCGACCGACCCGACGCTCGACATGTTCCACGTCACACCCGCACCGACCGCGAGGCTCGCGACCGCGACCCGCGCTCGTGCCAACGGTCAGAGCGCCGCTGCGACGTGCAGGAGCGTCTTCGACGTGAGACTGTCGAGCGCCGCGACCGACAGCGCGAGGTGCTCCTCGCTCGTGTCCTCCAGCTTCGTGTGCGAGAGGCCGCGCAGGCTCTGGACGAACATCATCACCGTCGGGACGCCTGCGCGGGCGACCTCGGCCGCGTCGTGCAGCGGCCCGGACGGGAGGCGGTGAACGGTGCCCGACTCCTCCTCGATCGCCGAGGCGCACAGCTCGATCAGCTCGCGGTCGAAGAGGATCGGCTCGATCGACCAGATCCGCTCCCACTCGACGTCGATCCGCTCCTGTGCTGCGAACTCCGCCGCGAGCTCCTGCGTGCGGGCGAGCATCGACGCGAGCTTGGCCGCGTCCAGGTGGCGGAGGTCGAGCAGCTGCTCCGCCGTCTCAACCACCGACGTCACGATCCCGGGCCGACAGACCACGCCGCCGGAGGTGCAGACGGCGCCGTCGCCGGTCTCGCGCGCCACCTCCCGCAACGCGAGCGCCAGCCGGGCGGCGCCAGCGAGCGCGTCCCTGCGCTGGTCCATCGGCGTCGACCCCGCGTGGGCCGCCTGTCCCGTCCACGTGATGCGGTGGCGCTCGACCCCGAACGTGCCGAGGACGGCGCCGAGCGGCAGTCCGCGCGTCTCCAGAACGGGGCCTTGCTCGATGTGCAGCTCGAGGTACGCCCGTGCGGTCTCCAGCTGTCGGTGCGCGTCGAGGGCGCGGTCGACGTCGATGCCGAACGCTCCGAGCGCGTCGGGCAGCGACACGCCGTCGCGGTCGTGGAGGGCCTTCAGCTCGGCCTGGTCGGACATCGATCCCGCCGCCGCCGAGGAGCCGAACAGCGACCGGCCGAACCGCGCCCCTTCCTCGTCGGCCCAGTCCACGAGGCGCACCGTCACCGGTGGGCTCCCGACGGTGGCGAGGTGGCGCAGCACCTCGGCGCCCGCGAGCACGTTGAGGCAGCCGTCGAGCCAGCCCCCGTTGGGGACGGAGTCCATGTGCCCACCGATCAGGACGGCGTCGTCGCGCGCGCCGCGCAGCGTGTACCAGTCGTTGCCCGCCTCGTCGCGCTCGACCTCGAGCGGCAGGTCGGAGAGGGAGTTCGCGAGCCAGGCCCTGCCGCGTGCCCACGTCTCGGTCCAGGCGACCCGCTGCGCGCCGTCTTCGTCCCCCGTGAGGGCTCGGAGCTCCTTCAGGTTGCGGACGACGCGTCCCGGGTCGAGCGGCATGGGTCGAGCCTACTCCCCGGACGTGCGACGCTGCAAAGCGCCACCGCACGTGGTAGGGATTGGCGATGGCCGGCGCCGTGCTCAAGCGTCTCGGGATCACGCTCGCCGTGCTCGCCGGGATCTGCCTCCTCTACAGCGGCTACCGCTGGCTGTGGATGACGACCGGCTGGACATGGCCTTTCATCGTCGACGACATCACGATGCCGTCGCTGCGCTCGATCATCGAGCGGCTCTTCGAGTCGAACCAGCCGGGCGGCCCGATCCTGCTCCAGGTGCTTCTCGAGGCGTCGCTGTTCACCGCCAAGGAGGCGTTCACGGGCTTCGTGCTGGGCGCTCTCATCGGGCTCGCGATCGGGGTGGTCTTGCATCACTCCCGGCTCCTGCGCCGCGGAACGCTGCCCTACGTCGTCGCCTCCCAGACCGTGCCGATCCTCGCGATCGCGCCCATGGTGGTGATCTGGATCGGGCCGCGAGGCCCCGACTGGTTCCCGGTGAGCGTGATCGCCGCGTTCCTGACCTTCTTCCCGGTCGCGATCAACACGCTGCGCGGCCTCGACTCGGCCAACCCCCGGGCGCTCGAGCTGATGCACTCCTATGCCGCGAGCAGCCGGGCATCGCTCTTCAAGCTGAAGTTCCCCGCGGCACTCCCGTACATCTTCTCGGCTCTCCGGATCGCCGCGACAGCGTGCGTCGTGGGCGCGATCATCGGAGAGCTGCCGTCGGGCATCCAGACGGGCCTTGGCGGCGCGATCCTGAACTTCAACCAGTACTACTCGATCGACCCGACCGCGTTGTGGGCGACGAACATCATCGCCGCCGGGCTCGGCCTCGTCTTCTTCTTCCTCGTGGTGCTCACCGAGCGGATCGTCGTGCGGCGTGCGCCAGCCAACACCGCCTGACCGGAGCCAGATGACCCACCTCGACCATCCCGCAGCCGTCTCGCTCAAGAGCCTGACCAAGATCTTCGAGCGCGTCGGCACCCACGCCCTCGACGACGTCACGCTCGACCTGAAGCCGGGCGAGCTGGTCTCGCTGATCGGCCCGTCCGGCTGCGGGAAGTCGACGCTCCTGCGGGTGATCGGCAACCTCGTCGAGCCCACGAGCGGCACCGTCGAGGTCGGGGGCAAGACCGCGCGGCAGGCCCGCCTCGACCACGACTACGGGATGGTGTTCCAGGAGGCGGTGCTGTTCGACTGGCGCACCGTCGCGAAGAACGTCGGCCTCCCGCTCGAGCTGCTCGGCTGGGATCGGCGCCGCCGGGCGGAGCGCGTGCAGGAGATGCTCGACCTCGTCGAGCTGACCGGGTTCGAGAAGCACCACCCGTGGCAGCTCTCGGGGGGCATGCAGATGCGTGTGGCGATCGCGCGCGCCCTCTCGTTCGATCCCGGGCTCCTGCTCATGGACGAGCCGTTCGGTGCTCTCGACGAGATGACGCGCGAGCGTCTCAACCTCGAGCTCCTGCGGATCTGGGAGGCGGCCGGCTCGACCATCGTGTTCGTCACCCACTCGATCTCCGAAGCGGTGTTCCTCTCGACGAGGGTCGTGGTGATGTCGCCCCGGCCGGGGCGGATCGCGGGGATCGTCGAGGTCGACCTCCCGCAGCCGCGATCCGGCGACACCCGTGAGGATCCACGGTTCTTCGAGAAGGTCACCGAGGTGCGTGAGCTCCTGCGCGGCTACATGGACGCCCACGGCAGCGTCGCGGACGAGGACGCGTGAAGCGGGTCTGGAGTCTCGTGGTCGAGTGGTTTCCGGCGCTGGTCGTCGGGGTGCTCGTGCTCGTCGTCTGGCAGGTCGGGATCGACATCTTCAACGTCCAGCGCTTCCTGCTTCCGAAGCCGACGGCGATCGCCCAGGCGTTCTGGGAGCAGCGGTCGGAGCTGTGGAGCGCCGGTCTGTACACGTTCAGCGAGGCGTTCTGGGGCTTCGTGATCGGCGTGAGCGCCGGGATCCTCGCCGCGGTGATCCTCGCGCGCTTCCGACGCGTCGGCGGTGCGCTGCTCCCGTACTTCGTCGCGGCGACGGCGATACCGATCGTCGCGTTCGCGCCCATCTCGAACGCGTGGTTCGGCATCGAGAAGCAGTCGAAGATCTTCATCGCGGCGGTTCTCTGCTTCCTGCCGGTGATGGTGAACACGCTCCGCGGCCTCACGTCCGTCCGGCCCGCGCAGATCGAGCTCATGCACTCCTATGCCGCGAGCGACTTCGCGATCTTCCGGCACGTCCGGGCCCCCGCGGCGCTGCCGTTCGTGTTCACCGCGCTCAAGGTCGCGAGCGTGCTCGCGATGATCGGGGCGATCGTCGGCGAGTACTTCGGGGGCTCGCAGCAGCAGCTCGGCATCGTGATCAAGAACGCGGCTGCGCTCTTCAACTTCGAGACCGCCTGGGCTGCGATCATCGTCGCCTGCGTTCTGGGACTCGCGTTCTACCTCGCCGTGGTGCTGGTAGAGCAGCTCGTCATGCGTCGGCATCCCACACAGGACGCCCAGGCATGAGAAAGTGCGTCGTAATCGACCGGAGGAGGGCTCTGGATGAAGGGGCGTAAGCTCTGGCTGGCGGCCGCGGCAGTTGCCGTAGGCGCGCTCGTCTTCGCATCGCTCGGCGTCGCCAAGCCGGCGGCGGCCAAGGCCGACAAGGTCACGGTGCAGCTCAAGTGGGTTCCCCAGGCGCAGTTCGCGGGGTACTACGCAGCGGCTGCCAAGGGCTACTACAAGCAGTTCAACCTCGACGTGACGATCAAGCCGGGTGGGCCGGACATCACCCCGGAGCAGGTCGTCGCCGCCGGCCAGGCCGAGTTCGGGCTCGGCTGGCTGCCCGCCCTGCTCGCCGTGCGCGACAAGGGCACCGATCTCGTCAACATCGGCCAGGTCTTCACGCGCTCGGGCATGACCGAGCTGACCTGGAAGGACAGCGGCATCACCACCATCAAGCAGATGAAGGGCAAGAAGGTCGGCGTGTGGTGCTGCGGCAACGAGAACGAGCTGTTCGCGGCGCTCGTCAAGAACGGGCTCGATCCGAAGAAGGACGTCACCATCGTCAACCAGCCGTTCGACATGACGCTCTTCCTGCAGAGGAAGATCGACGCGGCGGCGGCGATGACCTACAACGAGCTGGCGCAGGTCCTCGAGTCGAAGAACCCGAAGACCGGGAAGCTCTACACGCTCAAGGACCTCAACGTGATCACGATGGAGTCCGCGGGCACGGCGATGCTCGAGGACGGGATCTACGCGCGGGGCGACTGGCTGAGCGACACCGCGAACCAGGACATCGCGAAGCGCTTCCTGGCCGCGTCGTACAAGGGCTGGGCGTTCTGCCGTGACAACGTCAAGGCGTGCACCGGCATCGTCCTGAAGGCCGGGACGACGCTCGGAGCCGGGCACCAGCTCTGGCAGATGAACGAGATCAACAAGCTCATCTGGCCCGCGCCGCTCGGCGTCGGCGTGATGAACCCGGTCGCGTTCGCGCGAACGGCCAAGATCTCGCAGCAGTTCAAGGTCACGACGAAGCTCCAGGGCAAGTCGGCCTATCGCACCGACCTCTCCAAGGCCGCGCTCGCGCTCCTGAAGAAGCAGGGCGTGAACGTGACCGGCAAGGGGTACAAGCCGGTCGTCGTCAAGGTGACGCCGGGCGGCAAGTAGCAGTCCGTCGCCGCGTCGAGCCGGCGCGGCGACGAAGGTCAAGGGTTCCCGGGTCGCGTAGGCGGCCCGGGAGCCCCGATCGAAGGAGGTCTCGATGTCCGTGCTGATCAAGGGTGGCCGGGTCGTCACCGCGACCGACGTGTTCGCAGCCGACGTCCTCGTCGAGGGCGAGCGGGTCTCGCGGCTCGGCGCGTCGCTGGACGTCGACGCCGACGTGACGATCGACGCGACCGGGAAGCTCGTGCTGCCCGGCGCGATCGACCCCCACACGCACCTCGACATGCCGTTCGGCGGCACCGTCACGGTCGACGACTTCACCTCGGGGCAGACCGCGGCCGCGTTCGGCGGCACCACCTGCCACATCGACTTCGCGATCCAGTCGAAGGGCCAGTCGTTCGGCGCCGCGATCGACGAGTGGAGCGCCAAGGCGCACGACAACGCGGTGATCGACTACGGGTTCCACATCATCGTCACCGACCTCGACGAGGGCGGGACGCTCGAGGAGCTCGCAACGCTGCCCGATCGTGGGATCACGTCCTACAAGATGCTGATGGCCTACAAGGGCGTCTTCCTGATCGACGACAACACCATGTTCCGGGTGATGGAGCTCGCCTCCCGCACCGGGGCGCTCGCGATGATCCACGGCGAGAACGGCGAGGTGATCGACGTGCTCGTCAAGGAAGCGGTCGCGGCCGGCAACCTCGCGCCGCGCTACCACGCGCTGACGCGCCCCCCGGAGCTCGAGGGCGAGGCGACGAACCGCGCGATCCAGATCGCCCACGTCGCCGGTGCGCCGCTCTACGTCGTCCACGTCACCTGCAAGGAGGCCGTCGATGCGATCGGCGCCGCCCGGGCGAAGGGCTGGCCCGTCTGGGGTGAGACGTGCACGCAGTACTTCTTCGTCGACGTCACGGATCTCGACGAGCCCGACTTCGGAGGCGCGAAGTACGTCTTCTCGCCGCCGGTGCGCGACAAGGCGAACCAGCCGGTGCTGTGGGACGCGGTTCGGACAGACGTGCTCTCCGCGATCTCGACCGACCACTGCGCCTTCCTGCTGGACGGGCAGAAGACCCTCGGCAAGGACGACTTCTCGAAGATCCCGAACGGTGCGCCAGGGCTCGAGGAGCGGCTGAAGATGATCCACCACTTCGGCGTCAACGAGGGTCGGATCACCCTGAACCGCATGGTCGAGCTGCTCTCGACGAACCCGGCGAAGCTCTTCGGCCTCTACCCGCGGAAGGGCACGATCGCACCCGGCTGCGACGCCGACATGGTGATCTTCGACCCGAGCCGCAAGACGACCCTTACGGCGGCCTCGATGCACGGGAACCAGGACTACACGCTGTACGAGGGCACCGAGGTGACGGGCGACGTCGACACCGTGCTCATTCGCGGCACCGTCGTCGTCGACGGCGGCGAGCTCAAGGTCGGGCCGGGGTTCGGGCAGTTCGTGGCGAGGGCGCGGTTCGGCGAGGAGCTCGGGTAGCAGGCAGCTCAATTCCAGGGAGCTGCTCACGGCCCGCCACGTGATGCCGGACCCATCTGCTGAGAAAGGGCCGGGCGAGAAGGGTAGGAGGCAGGGGAAGGCCCGCCGGCGGCGGGCCTTCCCAATCAGTCCTGTCCGTGAACAGCGCCCCGTCCAGCGGTTGAACGGAGACTCCCGACGTGCTAGCCGCCGACCGGGCCAGCCTTTCGACAGCTGAGGATGACGCCGGGGGCAACCTCCCACCCATGGGCCGCCGATCCGGGCGCTGCGTCCTTTGGAGTCTGCGTTCGCCTGTCGGTCTGACCCTGAAGGCCGTCATTCAGTCCCGAATAGGCGCAGAGCGACGCGTTCTCGTTCACTCCTTTGAGGACGCCGTTTCCCGTGATCTCGCCGGCGAACGCACTCCCGGCACCCAAGCCCGCGACGGTGGCTGCACAGACGGCAGCGGCGAACCATGACTTCTTCTTCATCGGTTCCTCCCTTTCCTAGATCCCGGCGGTGACCGGGTCGGGCCGTACGACGACGGTGTCGGCGACGGCGATGATCTCGTCGACCGGAAGGTCTGCCGCCAGTGCGTGGCGGCGGATAGCCTCCGGGCTCGACGCCTCGTAGATGCAGACGGTTCCGACGGTCCCGTCCGTCTCGCTCAGCACGTAGCTGCGAATCCAGCGGACGTCGTCGGGCATCCGCTCGCCCTCCGCGGTCGAACGGGCAGCGGCGGCCTCGAGGTCGGCCCCCGTGCGCCAGCCTCCGCGTCGCAGGATCACGTACGTCTCCATCAGGTCGTGCCACCTCCCGGTCGAACGTCGGTTGACGTGCACGACCGTACGTCGACGGGGCGAAACCGGAATCGGCAGGACCGCCTATCTTGCGGCGACCGCATCGCCCAGCCCCGAGCGCGAGCGCTGCTCAGCGGGTGACGAGCCCGAGCTCGCCGGCGCGGGCCACCGCCTCGCCCCGCGTCCGAGCCTGGAGCTTCCGCAGGATCGCCGAGACGTGATGGTCGACCGTGCGACGCGAGACGACGAGGCGCTCGGCGATCTCGGCGTTCCGGAGCCCTTCCGCGAGAAGCGCGAGGACGTCGAGCTCGCGGGTCGTCAGACCCGCAGGGTTCTCGCGCGTCTCCGCGCGCGGCCCGCGCGTCAGTCCCCGCACACCGCGCTCGCGCAGGCGGTGCTTCACCAGTCGCAGCGCCGGAAGCGCGCCGAGCTCCTGCAGCTTGTCGTGCGCCTGGCGGAGGAGCGCCGCGTCGTCGGTCTCGGCGAGTGCCAACGCCGCCTCGTACGGTCGTCCTCGGCGCGCCCACTCGGCAGCCGCCTGCTTCCACGCGCCTGCGAGGCAGAGCGCGAGCGGGCCCTCCGCGTCCGGAGGGAGCTCGACGTCGAGCCCCGCGAGGTGCCGCCAGTAGGACAGCTTGCAGATCGCCACGGTGTCACCCCGCTCGACTGCCGCATCGAGAGTCGCGGCGGTCGCGGCATCGATGTCGGGGAGCCGGCGCTCGAGCCACGAGATCTCTGCGTGGGCTGCGGCCCGATCGACGATCGCACCGACCTCCTCGGACGGGATGTCGAGCCGGAGCGCCTCCGCGAGCGGCGCGCGCGCATCGGGGTCGCCGCGCCGCGCCCTGACGAGCGTCAGCACGACGAGTGCGGCGACGTGCGGCCAGGGTGACTCGCGGGGGTCGTCGAGCACGCGTTGCGCATGCTCGGCCGCGTCCGTCCAGCGCCCCTGCTCGAGCGCGACCATCGCAGCGACCGCGAGGTTGTGGATCCGCCAGAGATCGAGGGCATTGCGCTCGCAGTACTCGATCGCGACGTCGAGTGTCGTCCTGGCGAGGTCGTCTCGGCCCAGCCAGCTGCTGAACATGCCGAGTGCGCTCAACGCGCGCGCAGCCTGCTGTGTCCTCCCGGCGGCACGCTCCTCCGCGATGACCCGTTCGAGCGTCCTGCGGCCCTCATCGAAGGAGACGGAGAGCTGCGCGTAGCCGAGCGTCACGCGCGCCTCGGCTGCGGCCACCGGGTCGGCGCATCGCTCGGCGACCGCCACGGCCTCGCCGGCCTGCTCGATCTTCGCGTCCCCGTCCGTCATGAGCCGGGTGCTCACGTCGAGCACCTGTGCGAGCTCGGAGCTATCGGGCGCACCTCTGACCAGCCCGAGCGCCTCGGCGACCGCCGCGCGCGCCTCTGAGTAGCGGCCGCGACAGGAGAGGTACGTGCTGAGCTCCGCCAGGTCGCTCGCCTCGCGCAGCGGCTCTTCGGCCACTCGGCGGCAGGCGATCGCTTCGCTGATCACCTCGATCGCCTCGACCTGGTCGTCTGCGAGATAACAGACACGCGAGCGCCGCTCCAGAAGCTCTGCGCGCTCACCGGGACCGAGGTCTCCGCCGAACCGCAGCGCACGGGCGTACTGGGCAGCTGCCTCGCGATACGCTCCTGTCGCCGCCGCGCGGTCGGCCGCCACCGGAGCGAACTCTTGCACGGCATCGGCGTCTGCCGCTCCCTCGGCGTGGTGTGCGAGCCGCGCGTGATCGAGCTCACTTGGTGGCCGACCTGCGAGGGCGGCCAGGATCTGCCGGTGCAGCGAGCGGCGACGGGTCGGCGGCGTCGCATCGTCGACCGCGATCCGGGCGAGCTCGTGCCGGAACGAGACGCCACGCCCGTCGACCTTCACGAGGCCAGAGGAGATGCAGTCGTCGAGCCGGTCGATCTGCGTGCCCGCCACCGCCTCGAGCAGCCATGGCTCCGCCCGGGGTGGCGTGAGCGCGATCGCCTCGAGGATCTGCATGGCGTCGCGGTCGAGCGCCGCGGCACGCCCGAGCACCGCGTCGCGGACGGTGGCGGGAAGCACGGTTCCGCCTGACGCGAGCACCTCGGAGGCGAAGAACGGGTTGCCGCTCGTCCTCTCGTACAGCTTGGCCGGGTCGATCGGGTGGCCGAAGGCCAGCTGTTCGATGCCGTCGGCCGAGAGCGGATCGAGGTGGATCCGCTCGACCGCCGCGACCGTCGCCAGATCGCCGAGCAGGATCCGAACCGGGTGAGCCCGGTCGAGCTCGTCGTCGCGGAACGTCCCGACGACGAGGACGGGGAGCTGCTCGACCCTTCGTGCGAGCAGCCGCAGCACGTCGAGTGTCGCCTCGTCGGCCCAGTGGAGGTCCTCGAGGACGAGAACCGTCGCTCGCGCTGCGAGCGCGTCGCGAAGGGCCGCGAACACGTCCGAGGGCGGCGCGTCGAGGCGGACGAGGTCGGAGAGCGCGCCGTGATCCCCCGAGAGATCGACGAGAGGGCCGAGTGGCCGTGGCGTCGAGAGCGGGTCGCAGGCGCCGGTGAGGATCGCCGTGCGCGGATCGAGCCCGTCGCAGAACGTGCGGACGAGCGAGGTCTTGCCGACGCCCGCCTCGCCCGAGACGAAGACCACGCTGCCCTGGCCCCGACGGGCGCGTTCCAGAGCACCGGTGAGGGCTTCGAGCGCTGCGTCGCGTTCGAGCAGCAGGTCGGTCGAGCGCGCCGTGTCGAAGGCCAGGCCCATCGCCGAATCCTGGACGGACCACACCACGTGCGCAAGGGCACCGCGATACGATCGGCCTGAATCCGACGGAGGAGCGCGAGCATGGCCCTGATCGAGACAGACCCGAACCTCGGCGCGCAGATCGTCGCCGACGCCAAGGAGCACGTCCTCTACTCGTGGTCGGTGCAGTCCGCGATCAACCCGATCCCGGTCGCCGGGGCCGAAGGGCGTCACTTCTGGGACTACGACGGCAGGCGCTACCTCGACTTCGCCTCCCAGCTCGTGAACGTCAACATCGGCCACCAGCACCCGAAGATCATCCAGGCGATCAAGGATCAGGCCGACCAGCTCTGCACGATCGGCCCGCCGATGGCGAGCGAATCCCGCTCCAAGCTCGGCCGCATGCTCGCCGAGATCACTCCGGGCGACCTCTCCGTCTCGTTCTTCACGAACGGCGGGGCCGAGGCCAACGAGAACGCCGTGAAGCTCGCGCGGATGGCGACGGGCCGGCACAAGATCATCGCGCGCTACCGCTCCTACCACGGCGCCACCCACGGGGCCGTCACGCTCACGGGTGACCCGCGCCGGTGGGCCGTCGAGCCCGGGATGGCCGGTGTCGTGCGCATGTTCGACCCCTACCCGTACCGTTGCTCGGCCGGCCACCCCGATCCCTGCCCGGTCTGCACGGGTGCGCCGCACCTCGAGGAGATCCTCGCCTACGAGGGCGCGCACACGGTCGCCGCGGTGATCCTGGAGACCGTGACGGGCACCAACGGGATCCTGCCACCGCCGCCCGGCTACCTGCAGGCGATCCGCGAGGTCTGCGATCGCCACGGGATCCTGTTGATCCTCGACGAGGTGATGGCGGGCTTCGGTCGCACCGGCAAGTGGTTCGCGTGCGAGCACTGGGACGTCGTGCCCGACATCCTCTGCGTCGCGAAGGGGATCAACTCGGGCTACGTGCCCCTCGGCGCCATGATCGCGCGGGGCGAGATCGTCGACCAGGTCCGCGACCGGTTCTTCCCGGGCGGGCTCACCTACGCAGGGCATCCGCTCGCCTGCGCGTCTGCCGTCGCGTCGATCGAGGCCTTCCAGGAGGAGGGGATCGTCGAGAACGCCGCCGCGATGGGCGAGTGGTTCGGCGAGGCTCTCGCCCGCCTGCAGGAGCGCCACCCGTCGATCGGCGAGGTGCGCGGGCTCGGCTGCTTCTGGGGGATCGAGCTCGTCAAGAACCGCGAGACGCGGGAGATGCTCGTCCCGTTCAACGCCTCCGGCGAGGCAGCCGCACCTGTCGCCAGGCTCGCGAAGGCCGCGCTCGACCAGGGTCTCTATCTCATGACCCACTGGAACGTCGTGATGGTGGTGCCGCCGCTGACGATCACGCGCGAGGAGGCCGAGGAGGGGATCGCGATCCTCGACGAGGCGCTCTCGATCGCGGACGAGTACGTGGTGTCGTAGGGCCTGCGGCCTCGTTCAGCGCGCCAGGAACGCCGCGACGGCCGCCGCCGTCTCCGGCAGAGCGTCCCACAGGACGGTGTGTCCGCCGGGCACGGTCACGACCTCCAGACGCTCGCCGAGCGCGTCCTGGAGCTCCGGCAGCACCAGCCCGAACGGGATGTACGTCTCCTCGCCGCGGACGAGCAGCGTCTCCGCGGCGATCGCCTCGAGCGGTGGCAGGTCGGCCGCCAGCTCGCCGTAGACCGCGACGACCATCGCCTGGACGTAGCGGTATCCCCAGCGGCCGTCGTCGTCCTGCAGCGTGGTGCTCCGCAGCTCGGCGGTCACGGCCTCGCGGGAGGCGCGCTTGAGGAAGCCTTCGGCGAAGCGCCGGTCGACGAGCTCGTCGAACGTGGCGTACGTCGTGCGCGTGCGCGCCTCCTCCGCGTAGAAGAGGTAGTGGTCGGCGACGAGCTCGCCCGCGACGATCGCGGGGTCGAGCAGGACGAGCCGCTCCACCGCTCCGGGGTGCGCCGCCGCCAGCTCGGCCGCGATCCGCCCGCCGAAGGAGTGCCCGATCCAGATCGCCGGGTCGTCCCCCACGGTCGCGAGGACAGCCTCGATCTGGTGGTGGATGCCCCACGGTGGCGCGGACGGCGAGCTGCCGTGCCCGAGCAGATCGGGGGCGAGCACGCGGAAGTCGCCGAGCGCCCCCGTCGCCAGGCTCCCGAAGTGCCCACCCCAGCCGGTGACCCCGTGCAGACACACGACGCGCCGGCCGTCCTCCGGGCCCCACGCGTGCACGTGGAGCGTCCGGCTCACGGGTGCGTCTCGTCGAGCGCCTCGAGCGAGCCGGAGACGAGCGTCTCGCGCCGCGTGTCCTCCTCGGGCACGAGCGACCAGATCACGGTGCCGGTCTTGTCGATCAGGAACGTGCCGCGCACGGGTGTGCCGGTCGTCTCGTCGAACACGCCGTAGGCACGTGCGGCGGCGCCGTGCGGCCAGAAGTCCGACGCGACCACGAACTCGAGGCCGAGCTGCTCCTTCCAGGCCTGGCGGGTCGCCGTCGGCTCGCAGGCGACGAGCACGACCTCGGTCTCCGACCGGCGAAACTCCCCGAGGTTCTCCTGGAGATCGAGCGCCTCCTCCGTGCAGACGGGCGTGAACGCGAACGGATGGAACACCAGCAGGAGGTTCGTGCGGCCGAGGAAGTCGTCCAGGCGCACACGGCCCGGCCAGAGCCCGCCCAGATCGAAGTCCGGAGCCCGGTCACCCGTGCCGATCGCCACTGCCGCCTCCCTCGCTCGTCGTCTCCGCGCCGTTGCCGGAGGGACGATAGTAGGTCCGGCCTCGCACCTCGTCGGGGAGGTGGTCGAGGCCGAGCCGGGAGGGATCGTCGTGCGGTGACACGTAGGCGTCGCCAGGCGCACGGGATCGCCCACCGGTCGAGTGCGCGTCGCGCAGCCAGGCCGGTGGGCTCCCGATCCCGTCGCGCCGGACGTCGGCCCGTGCTTCCCAGATCGCCCGCGCGGAGGCGTTGGACTTGGGTGCGTTCGCGACGTAGATCACCGCCTGCGCGAGGTTGAGCTGTGCCTCCGGGAACCCGACGTGCTCCACGGCGGTCGCCGCCGCGACCGCGACGACGAGCGCCTGAGGATCGGCGTTCCCGACGTCCTCGCTCGCGGCGATCACGATCCGCCGTGCGAGGAAGCGGGGATCCTCACCAGCCTCCATCATCGCGGCGAGGTAGTAGACCGCGGCGTTCGCATCGCCGCCTCGCATCGACTTGATCAGCGCCGAGGCGAGGTCGTAGTGGCGATCGCCCGCGCGGTCGTAGCGCAGGGGACGCTTGCGGGCAGCGTCCTCGACGTGGCGCGGCTCGAGCGGCACTCCCTCTGCCCGGGCCGTCCACACTGCGAGCTCGAGCGTCTGCAGCGCACCGCGCGCGTCGCCGCCCGCCCGTGCGATCAGCTCGTCGCGCGCCTCATCGCTCACCTCTGCGTCGAGCTCTGCCTCGCCGCGCGCGATCACCGTCGCGAGCGCATCCTCGTCGAGCGGCTCGAGCTCGATCACGGCGCAGCGCGAGAGGAGCGCCTGGTTGACCTCGAAGTAGGGGTTCTCGGTGGTGGCGCCGATCAGCGTCACCAGCCCCTCCTCGACGGCGTGCAGCACGGAGTCCTGCTGGCGCTTGTCGAAGCGATGGATCTCGTCGATGAAGAGCAGCGTCCGCACCCCGTGCGCACCGAGACGCTCGCGCGCCCGGGCGATCACGGCCCGTACGTCGTCGATGCGGGCCGACACCGCCGACAGCTCCTCGAACGTGCTCCCCGACGCGCCGGCCACGATCCGCGCGATCGTCGTCTTCCCGACACCCGGCGGTCCGTGAAGGATGAGGGACGGCGGTCGTCCTTCCTCGATCGCGCGGCGGAGCGCCGAGCCCGGCCCGAGCACGTGTTGCTGGCCGACCAGCTCGTCGAGGCTGGTCGGTCGAACCCTCTGGGGGAGGGGGGCGACGGCTGCCGCCCTTCCCTCCGCCGCGTCGCTGAAGAGGTCGCTCACCGTGGTGAGTATCCTGCCCGCCATGCCCGCGCGCTTGCAGAGGACGCCCGAGTCGTGAGCCTGCGGGCGGAAGTGACGGAGCTGCTCCAGCAGCTCCTCCGGCTCGACACGGTCAACCTCCCCGGCAACGAGACCGTGGCCGCCGAGCTGCTGCGCGACTACCTCGCGCGAAGCGGAGTGGCCTGTGAGCTCGTGGCAAAGGAGCCACACCGCGCGAACCTCGTCGCGCGACTTCCGGGCGGCGACGGACCGTCGCTGATGCTCACGGGCCACACCGACACCGTCATCGCCGATCCGGAGGAGTGGTCGCGCGATCCGTGGTCGGGCGATCTCGTCGACGGGGAGGTCTGGGGCCGTGGGGCGCTCGACATGAAGAGCCACGTCGCCGCGGCGGTCGTGGCGTTCGCCTCGCTCGCGCGTGAGGGCGGGAGGCTGCCCGGTGACCTGCTCCTCGTCGTGGTGGCCGACGAGGAGGTCGGGAACGACTACGGGATGTCGTGGCTCGCCCGCGAGCACCCCGAGCTCGTGCGCGCCGACTACGCGATCAACGAGGGCGGGGGCGACCGCATCGTCCTCGGCGGCACGCCGCTGTACCTCTGCTCGGTGGCGGAGAAGATGACCGCGCCGTTTCGCATCCACCTCCGCGGCCGCAGCGGGCACGCCTCCGATCCATATGCGGCCGACAACGCGCTCCTCAAGGCCGGCCCTGTGCTGGAGGCGATCGCGCGGCTGGAGCCGCCACGCACCCTCATCCCCGAGGTAGCCGCCTTCCTCGAAGTGGTGCTCGGCGAGGTGCCGCCGCTCGAGCTCGCGCTCGACCGTGCGCGCGCGCTCTCGCCGCTTGCGGCCGACCTGATCGCGCCGCTGCTCTGCAGCACGCTCTCCCCGACGATGATCGAGGCGTCCCGCCAACGGAACGTGATCCCGGGCCGCTGCACCATCGACGTCGACTGCCGGATGCTTCCGGGTGCGTCACCTGCCGACGTCGAGGCGCTCCTCCGGGCCGGCGTCCCCGGCTCCTGGGAGCTCGAGTGGGTGACGCGCGAGCTGGTCGGCGGATCACGCTCGCCGATGGACACGCCGCTCTGGCGATCGCTCGAGACGTGGCTCGCGCAGGTGGAGCCCGACGCCCGGCTGGCGCCGATCTGCGGCGCGGGCTTCACGGACAGCCACTACCTCCGCACCGCGCTCGGGACGACGGCGTACGGCTTCTTTCCGCTGCGGGCGATGGACTCCGAGGTAGCGGCGAGGCTCGTGCACTCCGCCGACGAGAGGATCCCCGTCGACGATCTCGAGCTCGCGGTCGACGCCTTCCGCCACGTCGCGCTCACGCTCGGCTGATGCCCGGGCTGGCGCTCGCGGTCAACGTCGCCGTCGTCGACGACGGCCGTGTCCTGCTCACCCGGCGTGAGGACTTCCACGTCTGGTGTCTTCCCGGCGGCCAGGTCGACGAAGGCGAGTCGTTCGGGGAGGCGGCGCTGCGCGAGGTCGAGGAGGAGACCGGCCTGGTCGTGAGGCTCGACCGCCTCGTCGGCCTGTACTCCCGGCCGAGATGGGCCGGCCCGCACACCCTCGCCGTCTTTGCCGCGACGCGCGTCGGCGGCGAGCTCGCGTGCGATCCGCGGGAGGTCGTGGAGGCGTCGTACTTCGAGCCGCACGCGCTGCCCGAGCCGCTGCTGTGGGGCCAGCGCGAGCGCCTCGCCGACGTCTTTGCCGGTCACGGCGGGAGCATCGTCCGCACCCAGGATCGCTCCCGCCCCGCAACGTGGCCCCGCGAGCGCGCGGCGCAGTACGCCCTCCGTGACGCCAGCGGCCTGCCGCGAGCGGAGTTCTATCTCCGTCACGCATCGGGGTTCGGCGACGAGACCGGCCGTCGCGAGGCGTAGATGGTCGGCCGGAGGTGCGAATGAGCTCCGGATGGGATGACCGCGCCGAGGCATTGACCCGCTTCGCGCGCACCGTCGATCACGACGCCTACTAGTCGTACCGCGAGACCTTCTTCGGTCTGCTCCACGCGGCGAAGGGGCGACGCTCAGGTCGGCTGCGGTGAGGGGCGTGTCACCCGTGATCTGCGTGCGCGTGGGTACGACGGGGTGGGTCTCGACGCGTCACCGACCTGGTCGAGGCTGCCAGGGAGGCAGACTCCGCCGGGGCCGACGTCGTTGGAGTCGCCGAGGCGCTCCCGTTCGACGACGCGTCGTTCGATCTGGTCGTCGCCTACAAGAGCCTGATGGACGTCGCCGACATGCCGAGGGCAGTCGAGGAGGCGGCCCGCGTGCTCCGGCCGGGCGGCCGATCCTGCGCATGCGTCCTGCACCCGCTTGCGGATGCGGGGCGGTTCCTCGTGCGAGACGAGCTCGCGCACTTCGTGATCGACGGGTCGTACTTCGACGAGCGCGTACGAGATCGAGAGCGATCACGACGGGATCCAACTCACGTTTCGGAGCCGACGCTTCACGCTCGAGTCCTACGCCGCGGCGATCACGCGCGCCGGCCTCGTGATCGAGGCGCTACGCGAACCGCAACCGACGCCGGACGGCAGAAGCGGGACAGGGCTTCGGCGATGGGCGCGGATTCCGATGTTCCTCCACTGGAGCGCCTACCGTCCCGGTTGACCGCCTCGGGCGCAGGCTCAGGCGGGCTTCGGCTTCTCGTGGTGGCCGCCGAACTGCCGTCGCATCGCCGAGAGCACCTTGTTCCCGAAGTCCTCCTCGCCGCGTGAGGTGAAGCGCGAGTAGAGCGCGGTCGTGAGGACTGGCGTCGGCGTGCCGGTGTCGATCGCGGCGATCGACGTCCAGCGGCCCTCGCCCGAGTCGGAGACCCGTCCGGCGAACCCGTCGAGGGCAGGCGACTCATGCAGCGCTGCGGCGGAGAGGTCGAGCAGCCACGATGCGACGACGCTCCCCCGGCGCCAGACCTCCGTGATCGCGGCGACGTCGAGGTCGTAGCGGTAGAGCTCGGGCTGGTCGAGCGGCGCCGTCTCGGCGTCCTTGTCGCGCTCCACGCCGCCGGCGTTCGCGTGGTGGAGGACGTTGAGGCCCTCGGCGTACGCCGCCA
Organism: uncultured Actinomycetes bacterium; assembly: GCA_963849125.1. Taxonomy (GTDB): domain Bacteria; phylum Actinomycetota; class Thermoleophilia; order Gaiellales; family Gaiellaceae; genus Gaiella. Next base: position 29,187 of record CAWKGI010000020.1, read on the forward strand.
TCAGCCCGTACTCGATCCCGTTGTGCACCATCTTCACGAAGTGGCCCGCGCCGGCCGGCCCGCAGTGCAGCCAGCCTTGCTCCTCCGGAGCGGGGTCGCCCGAACGGCCAGGAGTGCGCGGCGCCGAGCCGACGCCGGGGGCGAGCGTCGTGAAGATCGGTGCGAGCCGCGTTGACGACCTCGCCCTCGCCGCCGATCATCAGGCAGAAGCCGCGCTCGAGCCCGAAGACGCCGCCGCTCGTGCCGCAGTCGACGTAGTGGATCCCCTTCGGCGCGAGCTCTGCTGCCCGGCGGATGTCGTCGTGGTAGCGGCTGTTGCCGCCGTCGATGATCGTGTCGCCCGGCTCGAGCGCCTCGGCGAGCGCCTGGACGGTGCTCTCCGTGATCTCGCCTGCGGGCACCATCACCCACACGGTGCGGGGCGCGTCGAGCGCGGTGACGAGCTCCTCGATCGACCCGGCGCCGACCATGCCCTCGTCCGTCAGCTGCGCGATCGCGTCGGCGCTGACGTCGGTGCCGGCGCACCGGTGCCCGTCACGCATCAGCCTGCGCACGATGTTCGCGCCCATCCGGCCCAGACCGACCATGCCGAGCTGCATCGGGGTATCCGTCGTCACCGCGTCTCCTCCTCGACCGTCTAGAGTGACCCGGAGTCTACGAGACCGTGGCGCGTCCACGGGAGCGCGCGCACCGTGCCGACACCCCTCGCCGACAGCCCCGCGTGGCAGGCGCTCCGGCAGCACCATGCCGGAGTGCGCGAAGCGCACCTGCGCGACCTCTTCGCTGCGGACCCTGGCCGAGTCGGGCGGCTCACCCTCGAGGCGGCCGGGATCAACGCGGATCTCTCGAAGCACCGCGTCACCGCCGAGACGATCGACCTGCTGCTCGCGCTCGCGCGTGAGCGCGGGGTGGAGGAGCGGCGCGACGCGATGCTCCGCGGTGAGCGGATCAACGTCTCCGAGGATCGCGCGGTGCTGCACACGGCTCTGCGGCTCCCACGCGAGCGCTCGCTCGTCGTCGAGGGACACGACGTCGTCCGCGACGTCCACGAGGTGCTCGATCGGATGTCGGTCTTCGCCGAGCGTGTGCGCACCGGCGCGTGGGTGGGTGCGACGGGGAGGCCCATCCGCGCAGTCGTGAACATCGGGATCGGCGGGTCGGACCTCGGCCCGGCCATGGCCTACGAGGCGCTCCGGTACTACACCCCGCGGGATACGACGTTCCGCTTCGTCTCGAACGTCGATGCGACCGACGTGGTCGAGGCGCTCCGCGACCTCGACCCTGCCGAGACCCTCGTGATCGTCGCCTCCAAGACCTTCACGACCGCCGAGACGATGGCCAACGCCCACGCCGCGCGATCGTGGCTCGTGGCCGCTCTCGGGGAGGATGCCGTCCCGTCGCACATGGTCGCGCTCTCGACGAACCTCGAGGCAGTCGCGGCGTTCGGGATCGACCCCGCGAACGCGTTCGGCTTCTGGGACTGGGTCGGGGGGCGGTACTCGATGGACTCCGCGATCGGGCTCTCGACGATGCTCGCGATCGGGCCCGACGCCTTCCGAGAGATGCTTGCAGGCTTCCATGCGATCGACGAGCACTTCGCAGACGCACCGCTCGAGGAGAACCTGCCGGTTCTGATGGGGCTCGTCGGCCTGTGGTATCGCGGCTGCTTCGGCTTCCAGACGCAGGCCGTGCTGCCCTACGACGCGTACCTCCACCGGCTCCCCGCCTACCTGCAGCAGCTCGTGATGGAGTCGAACGGCAAGTCCGTCACGCTCGACGGCGATCCGGTCGGGGTCGACACGGGCCCGATCGTGTGGGGAGAGCCCGGGACGAACGGCCAGCACAGCTTTCACCAGCTGTTGCACCAGGGCACGACGCCGGTGCCGGCCGACCTGATCGGCTTTGCGCGGCCTCTGAACCCGCTGGGCGACCACCACGACGTGCTCATCGCGAACCTGCTCGCCCAGGCGGAGGCGCTCGCGTTCGGTCGCACCGACGAGGAGCTGCGCGTCACGGGCGTCGACGAGCGGCTGATCCCGCACAAGCGCATGCCCGGAAACCGACCCACGACCGTCTTGTTGCTCGATCGGCTGACGCCGTTCGCACTCGGCTCGCTCGTGGCGCTCTACGAGCACGTCGTCTTCACGCAGGGCGCGGTGCTGTGGATCGACTCGTTCGACCAGTGGGGCGTCGAGCTCGGCAAGGTGCTCGCGACGCGGATCGCAGGCGAGATCTCCTCCGGAGCGGTCGAGGCCGGACACGACCCCTCGACGGTCGCGCTCGTCGAGCGCTACCGCGCCATGCGTGACGCCTCGTGAGGCTCGAGCTCCACGAGCCCGACGGCGCCTTCGAGCGGATCGAGGAGTGGCTGCGCGCTCAGGGGTTCTTCGCCCCGGAGGGCCGCGGGCTCGTGGCAGACCTCTATCTCGGGTACGGCCTCTCGCAGGCGATCAGGCGCGACGTCTCGGCGCCTCCGCCCGAGCCGTGTCCTTTGCCGTTGGCGTGCTGCGTGGTCCGCGACCAGGATCATCGTCGTGCCACCGCTGGCAACAGAAGCGACGCAGAAGAGCAGCAGCTCGAGATCGGTGACTGGGAGCACACGTGGACGGACGCCGAGTATCGCGCCGCCGTGTCCGCCGTGCGGCAGGCGATCGGACGCGGAGACGTCTACCAGGTGAACCTCGTCCAGCATCTCTCTGCGCCCGTCGCCGGAACCCCCGCGGCGGTTGCCTCCCGTCTCCGCTCCCTGACCCAGCCGAGGGCCTGGCCGCTCGCCGACCCGGGCTGGCGTCTGCTCGAGGGCGACGGGTGGGCGATCGTCTCCGCGTCGCCGGAGCTCTTCCTCGCGCGGCACGGCGATCGCGTCTGGACGATGCCGATCAAGGGCACGCGTCCGGCCGGTTGGGGGGCCGAGCTTCACGCCTCTGCGAAGGACGCCGCCGAGCACGTGATGATCGTCGACCTCGAGCGAAACGACCTCTCGAGGGTGTGCGTCGCCGGGAGCGTGCGCTGGCCGCAGCTGATGGCGACCGAGCCCCTCGCGGGTGTCGAGCACATGGTGTCGCTCGTGGAGGGCACGCTTCGGCCGGACGTCGGTCTCGCCGAGATCCTCCATGCCACCTTCCCGGGCGGCTCCATCACAGGGGCACCGAAGATCGCTGCCGTCGACACGATCGCGGCGCTCGAGCCTGTCGGTCGCGGCGCCTCGATGGGTGCTCTCGGTCGGGTGCACGGAAACGGCGACCTCGAGCTCGCCCTCACGATCCGCACGTTCGCGATCGCGGAGGGACGCATCCACCTTTGGGTCGGCGGCGGCGTCGTCTGGGACTCCGAACCGGCTGCGGAGGTCGCCGAGTCGCTCACCAAGGCGCATCCGCTGCTCGACGCCATCGGCGCCCCGCTCGCCGCGGGTGGGGGCGTCGCGGCACGCGGCACCGTCCCGTCGGAGGTCGTGCGGTGAGCACTCGGCCGGTTGCCCTCGCCGTGACCGGCCGTGGCCTGGTCGATCCGCTCGAGCCGGTGCTCGCCGCCGACGACGAGGGTTTCACGCGCGGCCGTGCGGCATTCGAGACGATGCGCGTCTACGGTGGCAGACCGTTCCGATACGAGGAGCACGTCTCGCGGCTCGTGCAGTCCGCCAGCCGGATCGGGCTCCCCGTCCCCGAGCGGACGGAGATCGACGCGATCGTCGGGCTCGCCCTCGGCGCGGCCGACCTCGCCGACGCTGCGCTCCGGTTGTACTGGACGCCCGGGCCGCCTGGCGGTCCTGCGGAGGGCATCGCGCTCGTCTCACGCATCCCCGAGTGGATCGAGCAGACACGGGCGGTGGGGCAGCGCCTCGTGACGTTGACGACACCGCGTCGTGACGTCCCCTGGCTCCTGCCCGGCACGAAGTCCACGAGCTACGCCGTGAACATGGCGGCCGAGGCCGAGGCGAAGCGTCGCGGTGGAGATGACGCCGTGTTCGTGGACGTCGACGGCGTGCTGCTCGAAGGGCCTGTGACGAACGTGTGGTGGAGAGAGGGGCACGTCCTGCTGACACCCTCGCTGGAGCTCGGCATCCTCGCGGGGGAGACGCGTGCGACGCTGCTCGAGCTTGCGGCGGACGTGGGCTACGAGGTCGAGGAGGGCGCCTTCCCCGTCGAGCGGCTCGCAATCGCGGACGAGGTCTTCACCTCGTCGTCAGTCCGTGAGGTGATGCCCGTCGTCGCAGTCGACGATCGCGTGTTCCCGCTTGGTGCCGCAGCCGTCCGCCTGCAAGCGGCGCTCCGCGGTGCGGCCGGTGCCTGAGCCGCGACTCGCGCGATCCCGCGGGTAGCGTTCGCCGCGATGAGCGTGACCCACGTCATCACGGCCGAGGAGGCGGTCGCGGAGGTCCGCGACGGCGACGTCGTGATGGTGGGCGGCTTCGGTCTCGTCGGCGCCCCGCTCGCGCTCATCGACGCGCTGGTCGAGCACTCCGACGCCACGGACCTGACCGTCGTCTCGAACAACATCGGCGAGCCCGGTCGGGGTCTCGGCAAGCTGCTGCGCCAGGGCCGGATCCGACGTGGGATCTCGTCGTACTTCACGTCGAACCCGGAGGCGGTCGCAGCGGTCAACGAGGGACGGCTCGAGGCGACCCTGCTGCCGCAGGGAACGTTCGCCGAGGCGATTCGCGCCGGCGGCGCGGGCCTCGGAGGGTTCTTCACGCCCGTGGGGGCCGGCACCCTTCTCGCTGAGGGCAAGGAGGAACGGGTGATCGACGGAATCCCGCACGTTCTCGAGCTGCCGCTGCGCGCTGACGTGGCGCTCGTCTACGCGGCACGCGCCGACCGGCTCGGCAACCTCTGGTACCGGGGCACCGCGCGCAACTTCAACCCGCTCATGGCAACGGCCGCGACCGTCACGATCGCCGAGGCGGGCGAGATCGTCGAGCCCGGGGCGATCGAGCCGGAGTCCGTCCACACCCCTCACCTGTACGTCGACCGGCTGGTGGTGCGATGACCCTCGACCCGAAGGACGTGATCGCGGAGCGCGCCGCGCGCGAGCTCCGCGCGGGGGAGGTCGTCAACCTCGGCATCGGCATCCCGAACCGCATCCCCGGGTTTCTCGGACCGGGGACGGAGGTGTTCGTCCACACCGAGAACGGGCTGCTCGGCGTGGGGCCGCGTCCGCCCGAGGGTGCGGAGGATCCCGACCTGATCGACGCCGCGAAGCGGCCCGTCACCTCGCTCCCCGGCGCCGCGCTGTTCGACAGCGCCTCGAGCTTCGCGATGATCCGAGGCGGCCACGTCGACGTCGCCGTGCTCGGAGCCCTTCAGGTCAGCGAGACGGGCGACATCGCAAACTGGGCCGTACCCGGCCGAGACGTGCTCGGCGTCGGCGGAGCGATGGACCTCGTCGTCGGAGCGCGTAGGGTGATCGTCACGATGACCGCGATGACGTCGGACGGCGCACCGAAGCTCGTCCCCGAGTGCACGTACCCGCTCACCGCCCGCGCGGCGGTCGACGTGGTGATCACGGAGCAAGCGGTCTTCCGCTTCGTCGGGGGCACGCTGACGCTCACAGAGCTCGTCGGCGGCACGACGCTCGACGACGTCCGGCAGGCGACGAGCGCGGCGTTCGCGACGGTTCTCGAGGCTGCGTCGTGAGCGGGGCTGTGATCCTCTCCGCGGTGCGCACGCCGGTCGGAAGGCACGGAGGCGGGCTTGCGGGCGTCAGACCGGACGACCTGGCTGCGGTCGCCGTGGCGGCCGCCGTGGAGCGAGCCGGCGTACCCGCTGTCGAGATCGAGGACGTGTGGCTGGGCTGCGCGAACCAGGCAGGGGAGGACAACCGCAACGTCGCTCGCTTCGCGGCGCTGCTCGCCGGCCTGCCGGAGACGGTCGGCGGCGTCACGGTCAACCGTCTGTGCGCCTCGGGGCTCTCGGCGATCGTGGGCGCCTGTCATGCGGTGATCGCCGGTGACGGCGACCTGCTCGTCGCAGGAGGGGTCGAGTCGATGACGCGCGCCCCGCTCGTGACGGCGAAGGCCGACGCGTCCTGGGCGCGTGGCGACCGGACGCTCCACGACACGACGCTCGGCTGGCGCTTCGTGAACCCGCGGTATGCCGAGCGGTACTCGACGGAGGTGATGGGCGCGACCGGCGAGAACGTCGCGGAGCGCTGGGACGTCTCCCGTGAGGACCAGGATGCGTTCGCGCTCGAGTCGCAGCGACGATGGGCGGCTGCGAACGCGTCGGGTCGGTTCGCCGACGAGCTCGTCCCCGCCGGTGAGCTCGAGCACGATGAGCACCCCCGCCCCGAGACGACCGCCGAGCGCCTCGCCGGTCTGCGCCCGGCCTTCCGCGACGGCGGAACAGTCACCGCGGGGAACGCGAGCGGGCTGAACGACGGCGCCGCGGCGCTCGTGATCGCGAGCGAGGAGCGCGCTGCTGCGCTCGGGCTCGAGCCGCTCGCGCGGTTCGTCGGCTCGGCTGTCGCGGGCGTCGATCCGGCGGTGATGGGAATCGGGCCTGTCCCGGCGGTGCGCCGGCTCCTCGAGCGGACGGGCGTCTCGGTCGGCGAGCTCGACCTCGTGGAGCTGAACGAGGCGTTCGCCTCGCAGTCCCTCGCGGTGATCCGCGAGCTCGGGCTCGACCCGGAGCGGGTCAACGTCAACGGCGGTGCGATCGCGATCGGACATCCCCTCGGGATGAGCGGCGCCCGCCTGGTCACGTCGCTCGTGCACGAGCTCCGGCGCCGCGACGGTCGCTACGGGCTCGCGACGCTCTGCATCGGCGTCGGCCAGGGCCAGGCGGCCCTGTTCGAGCGACCGACGCGCGCCTAGGCCGACGGCCTGCGGCGGGCGCGGACGAGACCCTCCGTCCCCCGCCAGACCAGGAGCAGGACGAGCGTCGTCGCGAGCGTGACGCCGAGGAACTCGAGCTGCTCGACGCCCAGGTGCCGGCGCAGCACGAGCGCCCGGAGGAGGACGCCCGCCGGGATCCCGATCAGCCACGCCTGCACGAGCGTCGCCAGGCGTGGATCCGTCCAGGCGTTGCGCAGGAGGGCGGCGGCCGTGTAGCAGGCGGCGAACGGGAGCCAGTCGCGGGCCAGCCCGACCGGCCCGACCGACCGGTCGTGCGAGGCGAGGCCGATCAGCGCGAAGACGAGGAGCGCGCCGAGGTCACCCGCGGCGAGGACCCGGGCGCGGCTCACGACGTGCCAGTACAGGTCGCCGACGGGAGCGGCGCGGTGCCGTCGACCACCAGGTGCGCGCACTCGACTGGCCTGTCTCGCTCGACGTAACGGGCCTCGCTCGGCATCCACACCTCGAGCCAGGTCGACCGCGCAGCCTCGCCGTCTCGGGCGACGCCACGTTCGAGACGGACGTCCTCGGGTGCATCGACCCAGATCCGCACCGCGTAGGCGTCACGCAGCTCGCGGTGCAGCGCGCAGACGCCTTCGACCACCACGAGGCCGTCGGGCTCGAGCGCGCGTGTCGCACCCGGGCGCCCCGCAGCCCAGTCCCACGTCGCGAATCGCGCTGTCGCGCCCGCCACGAGCGGATCGATCACGTCCGCGCGGATCCGATCGATCTCGAACGACGAGCCGTTCCAGAACGCATCGGTGGGCACCACCCGCGCATCCGGGATCAGTCCGGCCAGGGTGCTCTTCCCCGCGCCGCCGTGGCCGCCGATGCCGACGAGCGTCAGCGTGCGCTCGCGACGCGCCGCGTCGATCAACCTGAGCGCGGCCGTGACGTCCACGCGGCCAACGGTACCCTCTGGTGGTGGAGAAGATCCGCCTGGGAGGGATGGCGCTCGCGAACGGCGTGCTCGTCAGCGGGCCGACCTCGTGGGCCGCGACCGTCCGGGTCGCCGACGGGACGCTCAGGACCGCGTCGGGCCGGGTTCCGCGGCTTCCCGGCGAGGTCGGGACGCCCTTCGTCCGCGGGCCGATCAGGATGGCGGAGTCGCTTGCGTTGCTCCCGGTCGTCCGTCGCGCTCTTCCCGAAGCCCGGTTCTCGTTCGAGCGGCCCGGCGTCGTTCTCGGGCTCCTGGCCGGGACGGTCGGCGCGGCAGCCGTTCGGCGCGCGCCGGTCTCGTCCGCGGCACGTGAGACGGTCGCCGCGATCGCGTCTCTCGCTCCGGCGATGCTCTCTCTCCGCGGGGGCGAGACCACGGGCTACCACGGCGCCGAGCACGTCTCGATCGGCTCGTACGAGTCCGGCACGACCGCCGCCAAGGAGCACGAGCGCTGTGGCTCGCACCTCGTCGGGCCTCTCGTCGCGACGTCGCTCGTCGCGAGCCTGGCCGCGGCGCAGGCACCGTCCCGGGTTCGCGGCCCTGCTCGGGCTGCCGGCGCCCTCGCCGCGATCGGCGCGTCGGTTGAGATCTTCGGCTGGATGAACCGGCACCCGGACCGGCCGCTCGCCCGTGCGCTCGCGCGGCCGGGGCACGAGCTGCAGGCGCGGCTCTCCACGGTCGATCCCACCCCCGCGCAGCTCGAGGTGGCGGAGACGGCGCTGGCCGCATGCCTGGCGGCCGAGCACGACCGCTCCGCCGGATGAAGACGCCTCCGCTCGTCCGGCGAGCGCAGGCGGCGTCGGCCGCGCTCGGATTCGAGAAGTCCTGCACCGACGAGGACGGCGCGCTCCTCCACGTGCTCGCCGCCCGACGTGGGCTGCTGCGGGCCGCCGAGATCGGCACCGGCGCAGGGGTGGGGACGGCCTGGCTCGCCTCGGCCCTCCGACCCGGCGTCCCGCTCTTCACGTGCGATCCCGACGAGCGGCTCGTGGTCTCGGCTCGCGAGCTCTTCGCGGCCGATCCGGACGTGCACGTCCTGCACGGTGACTGGCGCGAGGTTCTGCCCTCCGAGGCGCCGTTCGACCTGGTGTTCGCCGACGGAGGACGCGCGAAGGACGATCCCGACGCGGTGCTCGGGCTGCTCGCGCCCGGTGGGATCGTCGTGATGGACGACTTCTTCCTGGTGCCTCCCGAGGAGCCCGATCCCCGCAGGGACGGCTGGCTCGAGCACCCCGAAGTCGTCGCGACCCAGGTGTGGACGACCCCCGCCCGCAGGGCGATCGTGGCCGTCCGGCGCTGATCCTTCAGCGCAGCCGCGAGGCTGCCGATACGACGAGCATGGATTGGCAGCAGATCCAGGACATGATCCTGCTCTGGACCCCGCTCGTGTTCTTCGGCGTGATCGTCGTCCTCCTGCTCGTCACGCTGCGGACGATGCCGCGCATCAAGCCCGCCGCCCTGGACAAGAGCTCGGCCGGGAAGGTTGCCTGGGACGACGTGGCGGGGCTCGACGAGGCCAAGGAGGAGCTCGCGGAGGTCGTCGAGTTCCTCCAGGACAGGCGTCGCTTCGAGCGTCTCGGGGCGACGGTTCCTGCCGGGATCCTGCTCCACGGGCCGCCCGGGACGGGCAAGACCCTGCTGGCGAAGGCGGTCGCCACCGCCTCCGGCGCGAACTTCTACTCGTCGAGCGCCTCGGCGTTCGTCGAGATGTTCGCCGGCGTGGGCGCGGCCCGCATCAGGAAGCTCTTCGAAGAGGCGCGGAAGAACGCCCCCGCGATCGTGTTCATCGACGAGCTCGACGCTGTCGGGATGGCGCGCTCGGGCACAGGGCATCACCGCGAGCAGGACCAGACGCTGAACCAGCTGCTCGTCGAGCTCGATGGCTTCGGCGGGCGCGACGACGTGATCGTGATGGGCGCCTCCAACCGCCTCGGCGACCTTGATCCGGCGCTGCTCCGGCCCGGGCGCTTCGACCGCCAGGTCTTCGTCGCCCCACCCGACGTGACCGGACGCGAGGAGATCCTCCGCGTCCATACGCGCTCGAAGCCGCTCGCCTCCGATGTCGACCTCACCGTCGTCGCACGCCGCACGGCCGGGCTGACGGGCGCCGAGCTCGCGAACATCACCAACGAGGCCGCGATCTTCGCCGCCCGGCGCGGCCGCCAGCACGTCTACATGGCCGACTTCGAGGCGGCGATGGAGCGTGTGCTGACCGGTCTTCAGAAGCGACGGGTCGTCACGGACAAGGAGAAGCGGATCCTCGCGTTCCACGAGGCCGGCCACGCCCTGGTCGCCTACCTGATGGGCGAGCTCATGCCGCTGCAGAAGGTCACGATCATCGGGCGCGGCGACTCCCTCGGGATGGCCTACTACCTCCCGACCGAGGAGCGCTACCTCCACACGAAGGAGGAGCTGATCGACGTGATGAAGGTCGCGCTCGGCGGTCGCGCAGCCGAGGAGATCGTGTTCGGGCGCGTCACCAACGGCGCCGCGAGCGATCTCGAGAAGGTGACGCACATCGCCAGGAGCATGGTCTTCGACTTCGGCATGTCGGACATCGCCCCGGCCCGCACGATGCGCGCCGACAACTACGCGCTCTCCGAGGAGACGAAGCGCATGCGCGACGCCGAGCAGGCACGGCTCACGGACCACGCGTACGCCGAGGCGAAGCGTCTGCTCACGAAGCACCGGGCCCCGCTCGATCGTCTCGCAGCGACCTTGCTCGAGAAGGAGACGATCGACCGGGCGGAGTACCTCGCGCTCCTCGCCGACATCCCCACCGAGTCGTCGTCCTCCGAGACGGTCGGCACGGTGCGCATCCTCGAGCGGGCCGCCTCCGACCCGACGCTGCCGTAGCGTGCACGAGCTCGCCTCCTCCGGCGAGTAGCATCGAGACGTGACCCCTCGGAGCGTCCATCATGTCGGCCTCGCGGTCGACGACCTCGACGCCGCGATCGAGACGTACACCTCGCTCCTCGGCGCCACCGTCGAGCACCGGTCGGTGGTCGTCGAGCAGGGCGTCGAGGCGGCCTCTCTCCTCGTCGGGTCGAGTCGCATCGAGCTTCTCGCTCCCACAGCCGACGACACGCCCGTCGGGCGCTTCCTCGTGAAGCGCGGTCAGGGCATGCATCACGTCGCCTACGAGGTCGACGATGTCTCCGTGGCCCTCGATGCGCTCCGCGCCGCCGGTGCGGAGCTGATCGACGAGCGGCCCCGCGCAGGGCTCTTCGGCCTGGAGGTCGCGTTCGTCCATCCCTCATCCGTCCATGGAGTCCTCACGGAGGTGGTTGCCCGTGCCCGAACCTGATTCCGTCCGCATCGAGGTCGCGTTCAAGGGCGGCCAGATCATCGGCGCCAACGTCACGACCGAGGCGGCCGACGCGCTGGAGCGCGCAGTCGCAGCCGGCTCGGGCGGCACGCTCGTGCTCGACGCCGACGACGGCCGCATCACCGTCGTCGTGCCACAGGTCGTCTACGTGCGGCGCTTCGCACGCGACGAGCGTCCCGGCTTCGGCATCGGCTGAGCGGGCCTCTCGGCCGGCACGGACGACCCGGGTCGCGCTCCGCGGCTACCCTGACGCGCCGTGGCACTCGAGGTCGGCATCGTGGGACTCCCGAACAGCGGCAAGACGACGCTGTTCAACGCGCTGACCAAGGCCGGGGCCGAGATCACCGCCTACGCGACGGTCAGCGAGAAGGCGAACGTGGGCATGGCGACGATCGCCGACGAGCGGCTGCCGCGGCTCGCCGTGCTCGTCGACGCCCGCAAGGTCACGCCGGCCGCCGTCCGCGTCGTGGACGTCCCCGGCACCGGCGCGCAGCTCCTCGGGAACATCCGCCAGGTCGACGCGATCCTCGCCGTGGCGGACGGGTTCTCCGAGGACGCCGACCCGGCGAGCGATCTCGAGACGCTGGAGCTGGAGCTGCTCGTCGCCGACCGCGACCACGTCGAGCGCCGCCTCGAGCGCGTGCAGAAGGAGGCGAAGTCGGGCGATGCCTCCAAGCGCAAGGAGGTCGAGACGCTCGAGCGCCTGCTCGTCCATCTCGACGCGGGTCACGCGCTCGCGGACTGGCCGGAGGAGCTGCCCTCGGAGCTCGAGCCGCTCACGACGAAGACGGTGATCCCGCTCGTGAACGGCCCGGGCGGGATCGACTGCAAGCTCGAGGCCGAGCTGGCCGAGCTCTCCGACGAGGAGGCGGCCGAGTTCCGCGACGGGCCCTCTGCGCTCGACGAGGTGAGCCGGCGCCTCCAGGACGCGCTCGGGTTGATCACGTTCTTCACCGTCGGCGACAAGGAGACCCGCGCCTGGACGCTCCGGCGTGGCGAGACGGCCATCGATGCCGCAGGGACGATCCACACCGACATCGCGCGTGGCTTCATCCGCTGTGAGGTCATCCCGGCCGACGCGTACCTCGAGGCGGGCTCGCACGCCGAGGTCGTCAAGCGCGGGCAGATGCGCCTCGAAGGCAAGACCTACGTCGTCGAGGACGGCGACGTGCTCAACATCCGCTTCAACGTCTGAGCGCCCGGAGGAGGCCCGTGTCGACCTCCCCCGAGCGATCGACTGTCAGGGCTTCCTCGCGTACCCGATCAGCTGGATGAAACCGTCGCCGAAGGGCGTGCCGGCCGCGAACACGCTCATGTCCGTCCACACCGCGTGCGCGACACCGCTCGTGTCGTACTCGAGGCCGATGTAGTCACCGTTGAACAAGGCGCACGAGGAGCAGTTCGGTGTCGCCGTTGCCTTGAAGAACATCGAATGGACGGCGTCCGACGGTCGCGCGGACAGCGTCGTGCGGCCGAAGCTGCTCCCGTTCTGCTCGGCGAGCACGGCGTTGTACAGATCTGGGCTCGCCTCGTTGCGCGAGTTGTAGACGACGCCGAGGTTTCCGGTGACCGGGTCGAATGCTGCCCACGGGAACCACTGGTCTCCCGCAGAGGCGTCCACGGCTACCGGCGACCCCCACGTCGCGCCACCGTTTGTCGAGAGCACGGCGTACACGTTCGTGTTCGTCGCCGAGGCTGTCCCGGCGCGGTTGTCGGAGAACACGATCGCGAGCTTCCCGTTGGTGCCCGCTGCGATGTTGCCCGCCGAGTTGACCCGCAGCTGGTAACCGGTCAACGTCTGCCGTCCGCTCTGGTTCAGGGGATAGTCGCTCGCACCGTCGACCAAGTCGGCGGCCTTGGTCGGATCCGACCACGACGCGCCACCGTTGGTGGATCGGACCACCAGGTACTGGCTGTCGAAGTCATCGGCGGATGACCACGCGGACTGATCCTGGGAGTTCTCGAACGCAACAGCGAGGCGACCGTCGGGCAGCACCGCCGGCACCGAGAACTGGTTCTCGTCGCACTCTCCGGCGCTTCCGACCGTCTGGAATTCGCAGAGACCTGCAGCCGAGCCCGAGATCTCCTTTGGCGCGGTCCATGTCCGACCGCCGTCGTCGCTGTACGAGAACAGGATCGGCGACTTCTGGTACTCGCCGTTGAGCGAGTAGAAGGCCGTCCACGTGACGTACGCCCGTCCGAAGTGGGAAGACGAGACGTTGTTGTCGACGGTGAGCCACTCCTTGTCGTTGAACACCTCGACGGTCTTGGTGTCGCAGCCGACGCCGTCGGAGATCACGGTCGGCCGATCCCAGGTCAGACCATCCTTCGAGGGTGAGACGACGAGGTCGCCGTCACAGACTCGGCCACCCTGGCCGTTGTTGAAGAGGTAGTTGAGCGAGACGTGAAGCCATACCGCGTGCTTCGCGTCGTAGACGGTCACCGGGTCGCTTCCTGTCCGCCGGGGATCAAGGCGGGACATGTTTCCATTCGCCCAGGTCACCCCTGCGTCCGTAGAGGTGTTGAAGGAGTCACAACACGAGTCGTAGTCGTTGGAGCTGGCAACGATCGTCGCCGAGCTCCCGGCCTTGAGCTCGATGTCCGGCTCGTTGTTCGGCAGGATCGTGTCGCAGTCGATGATCTGGGCCGGCGCTGCTGCGAGCGCCTTCGTGCACTCGACGACGGACTTCGGGCCGTGTTGCTTCAGATAGCCCGCAACGTCCGGCGTTACCGAGCGCTTTCCGGCCATACCGAGCTCTGGCAGCCCCGGCCGAGCGCTGATCGACGTCGCGATGACCATCGCAGTGACCGTTGCGAGCGCGGCCAAGAACAACCCACGCATCTTCATCTCTGGCTCCCCTGTTGGGCCCGCTCTCCCTGCGGGACGGTTACCACCGTATTCCCTGGCTGTCCTGGTGTCCAGTGCGTTGTCAGCCCTCGCCGACCGACCGCGTCGCGGCCTGCGCGTCGAGCTGGTTCGCGTGATAGAGCACCGCCGCCTCCGCGGTGTGTGCGGCGCCTCGCTCGTGATGAGCCGCGATCGCGTGGAGGACCTCGGCCAGCACCGCCGTGTCGAGGTCGCCAGCGTGCTCCTCGATGATGCGCAGCCCGAGGTGGACGTGGCCGAGCAGGCGTCCCTCGGCTGTCGGGGCGAAGCCCGGGCCGGGCCCCAGCTCGCGGGTGCGCCCCACGTCGTGGAGCAGTGCGGCGGCCACGACGAGGTCCGAGCGCAGACGCGGGTGGAGCTGTGACGTCTCGCGGCACAGCGTCGCGACGCCAACCGTGTGCTCGAGCAGCCCGCCAGCGTAGCCGTGGTGGCCGTCCGCGCCCGCGGCGGGCAGCGCGCGGAGCCCGTCGCGGACGAGCGGGTCGCCGAGCACGCGGACGACGAGTCCACTGAGGCCGGGATGCGAGATCTCGCCGGCCAGGAACTCGAGGAATCCCTCGAGCTCGTCGCGGTCGCGACGGATCGTCGGCGTGAGCTCGGCGGGATCCGTGTCTGCCCGTTCGAGCGAGCGCACCTGCAGCTGCAGGCGCCCTCCGAAGCGCTCGACCCGGCCGAGCACGCGGACGGCGTCGCCCTCGTCGAAGCGCCCGTCGAGGAGCTCGACGTCGCTCCACACCCGCGCCTCGACGCGGCCACTCGGGTCGACGAGCTCCAGCGCGAGGTACGGCTTGCCCGTCTTCGCCGTGCGGCGCTCCTTGCGCGCGACGGCGTAGGTGCCCTCGACTGTGCGGTCGGCCTCGAGCTCACGGATCGCGGTCATCGCGAGGAGTCTAGGAGGTGACCGCCTCACCCAGGGTGACGAGGCGGAGCTGTCCGTGGCGCGCGGGGCGGGGTCACGGTCCCGCGAGGCGATCTCGACGACGCGGCTGGTGTCCGACAGCTCGGTCGCACCGAGGTCGCCGCGGTGGACGTGAGGGTGTGCGCGACCCGGCGCGCGGTCTCGAGATCACCTGCGTCGAGGGCGGCGCCCAGCGCCTCGAGCTGCCCCGGAGTGCCGGAGAGGAAGTCGTCGAGCAGCTCTACGAGGAACGCAGGATCGTCGTCGCCGATCAGGGCGGAGAGCGAAGCGAGCGCGTCGCTGTCGAGTCCGCCGCCGGACGGGCCCGCAGGCGCTGTGTCGAGCTCAGACCCCTCCTTCGTCGTGGCGCGCCGGCCGAGACAGGCCACGTGCGGTCGGACTCTTGCACGCAGCGCAGGGGGCTTCGCACCACGTCACGTGATCGGGTGCCTCTAGGCTGCACGTGTGGCCGACGTCCAGCCTTACCGGTTCGCGCGTTACGCAGCCCCCTCACCGGCGCTCGTCGCCCCGCCGTACGACGTCATCGACCCGGGAACGCGAGAGGCCTACCTCGCCCGTGACCCGCACAACGTCGTCCACCTCACTCTGAACGCATCCGAAGACGGGGCGGGTCGGCTCTTCCGAACGTGGCTGGCGGACGGGACGCTGACGCGTGACGCAGAGCCGTGCGCGTGGGTCGTCGCACAGGACTACGTCGGGCCGGACGGGGTCGCACGGACGCGCCGCGGGCTCGTCGCCTCCCTTGCCGTCGAGCCGTACGAGACCCGAGCGGTGCTTCCGCACGAGCGCACGCACGCCGGCCCGAAGGAGAGCCGCCTTCGGCTCCTGCGCGCCGCGCGGGCGCAGATCGAGCCGATCTTCCTCCTCTATGACGGTGCGCCGCCGTTGCAGGAGCCCGACCGTCCTGCCGATCTCGCCGCCGAGGGCACGCGACTCTGGCAGGTCGACGGCTCGACTCTTCCCGCATTCTTCGCAGATCGCCAGCTCCTGATCGCCGACGGACACCATCGCTACGAGACGGCGCTGGCCTTCGCCGACGAGACGGGGACGCCGGAGAGCCGACGGATGATGGTCGTGCTCGTCTCGACCGAGGATCCCGGGCTCGAGATCTTCCCGACCCACCGGCTGTTCAGCGGACGCCCGGACGTCGAGCTGCCCGGCGAGGACCTGGGCACCGTCGAGGAGGCGATGGAGCACCTGGCCCGCGAGCCGTTCGACAGGGCAGCCGCCGTCCTCGTCTCTCGCAACCTGGTGCGACTCGTCCACGGCGACGGCGGTGAGCTCGACGTCGAGCTGGTAGATCGGTTCGGCCACGACGGCATCGCGTACACCCCGGACCTGGCCGACGCCGTCCGTCGGGTCGAGAGGGGTGGGGCCGACTGCGCGTTTCTCCTGCGCCCCACCCGTATCGAGGACGTGTTCGAGCGGGCACGCCGCGGTGAGGTCATGCCGCAGAAGACCACGTACTTCTTCCCGAAGCTTCTCTCTGGGCTTCTCTTCCACCCGCTCGAGCCGTGACCGACTGGCTCACGTTCTGTCGTGCGTGCGTGGCCGACGTGGAGGCGATCCTCGTCGCCCAGCCGACCCGTCTGGAGCGCGAGCCCGTGCTCCGCGCCGGCATGGGAGGAGACGACACCACCGCGATCGACGCCGCCTGCGAGGACGCGGTCGTACGACGCCTCGAGGCGCTCGATCTTGACTTCACGCTCGTCTCGGAGGAGCTCGGCGAGCGCGTCTTCGGCATGGGTGGGCCGACGCGGGTGGTCGTCGACCCCGTGGACGGATCCGTGAACGCGAAGCGTGGCATCCCGTACTTCTCGCTCTCGCTGGCCGTCGCCGAGGGCCCGACGATGGACGACGTCACGTTCGGCTTCGTGCACGACTTCGGCGCCGGCGAGGAGTGGACGGCGACGCGGGGAGGCGGCGCGTTCCTGAACGGAGCGCCCCTGGACACGCCTCTCCCCAAGGAGCCGGTCGAGATCCTCGCCTTCGAGGGGACGACCACCCCGGCGATCGCGAAGATGGCGCCACGGATGGTCGGTATCGCGCAGCGGCTCCGGGTGATGGGGTCGCTGGCCCTCTCGCTCTGTCACCTTGCCGCAGGACGTCTCGACGCGGTCTGCTGCCTCAAGCCGGCCCGCTCGATCGACATCGCGGCGGCCCAGCTGCTCGTCCGCGAGAGGGGCCTTGCGATCGAGCTCTTCGAGGCCCCGCCCTTCGGCGAGGCACCGCTCGACCTCGGCCAGCGCTCCCGTCTCGCCGCCGGCGCCACCCCTGCCGTCTGCGCGGCCCTGGCAGCCGCTCTCTCGACCCCGAACTGAGGCTCCTACATCAGCGCGGGGGTCGAGCCCCGATTCTGGCGTCGTGTCCGGCGTCACCCTCCGTTCTGTAGCCTTTTCGATAGTTCTGTGAACGGCTGTCGAGACCGGAGGCCGGCTTTGCCGGCCGGGAGGTCGGTGGCGTTGATCTGTGGGCTTCCGTGAAGGAGGGGGCTGCTGGGGGAACCATGGGTTCCCCCAGTGTACCGGAGGCCGGCTTTGCCGGCCGGGAGGCTGGTGGGCGTTGACCTGTGGGCTTCCGTGAAGGAGGGGGCTGCTGAGGGAACCATGGGTTCCCCCAGCACGCCTAGAGGGGCAGCTCTCGCTGCCCCTCTGGCTGCTCCGGGAGGCGGAGCGACCGGTCGACCGGTCGCCCGCGCCGGGTGGGGGTTACCCGGCGACGGGTGTTGCGGCCGAAGTCGGAGCCGAGGCGTCCTTGCGCTTCGGCTCCCCAAGCGTGATCACGGCGAGGATGATGAAGCCGATCCCCGTGAGCAGCAGAGCGACGCCGACGACGACACCGAAGAGCGCGAGGTTCTCTGCCATGTAGCTGGTGTTGAGCGCTGTCGAGAGCGCGGTCTCGGTGACCCAGAGCTCCCGCGCGGGGTTCGCCACGGGCTGCCCCGTGTCGGCGTTCATCTGCGCCTTGGTGGGGTCGTTCGTCCCACCGTTGCCATCGTCACCCTTCTTGTCGGTCGCGGCGTAGCGGCCGAGCTGCGCGTACGTCAGGTCGCCGCTGGAAGACAGGGTGTGCTCGCGCATGATCTCCGCCATCGCGCGGGCCTGCTCGCCCGTCTTCACCTGCTGCCCGGCCCACTGGCTCGCGAACTCGTCGACGGCGGGGTCGCCCTTTTCGCCGAAGTAGATCTGCTCCTGTGCGAGGCTGTCGCGCACGGTCGAGCGCGCGTCGACGCTCATCACGATCGACACGATCCCGAACACGACGAGAACCGCTCCGGCGAGCAGTCCTCCGATCTCCAGGAACTTGCGTGGCATTCGCTCTTCCTCCCGTGAGTGGTACGAACCGTACGTCCGGACTGTCGCGACGATCGCCTTCCCCGCCATCGGGTGATGCACCCCTCGGGGTTGCCGGTGATCCCCCGGATGACTGCGGGGTTCTACCGACCCGCAGGTAGGCTCAGAGCGGCATGACTCCCGACCGTGACGCGATCCTGAGCGCGCTCGAGCGCGTGATCGACCCCGAGCTGAAGCGGCCTGTGACCGAGCTCGACATGGTCAGGGACGTCCTCGTCGAGACCGACGGAACGGTGGTCGTGACGATCGCGCTCACCGTCGTCGGCTGCCCGCTGCGCAGCTCGTTCGAGGAGCAGGTCGCGCGGGAGGTCGGTGGCGTCGCCGGCGTGACGGCGACGAGCGTCACGTTCGACGTGATGACCCCCGACGAGAAGGCGGCGCTCGCGACGCGTCTGCGCGGTGGGCGTCCCGAGCGGACGGTGCAGCTCGACCCCTCGACACGGGTGATCGCGGTCGCCTCGGGCAAGGGCGGCGTCGGGAAGTCGACGCTCACCGCGAACATCGCGGCGTCGCTCGCCGAGCGCGGGGAGCGGGTCGGCGTGCTCGACGCCGACGTGTACGGGTACTCGATCCCACACGTCCTCGGCGTGACGCAGCGGCCGATCGTGGTCGACTCGATGATCGTGCCGCCTGTGCGAGGCGAGCTGAAGGTGATGTCGATCGGCCTCTTCGCGGAGGACAACGGTCCGATCATGTGGCGCGGGCCGATGCTGCACCGCGCGCTCGAGCAGTTCCTCTCCGACGTCCACTGGGGAGAGCTCGACACGCTCGTCGTCGACATGCCCCCCGGGACGGGCGACGTCGCGATCTCGCTCGGACAGCTGCTGCCCCGTGCCGAGGCGGTCATCGTCACCACACCCCAACCGGCGGCGCAGCAGGTCGCCGTGCGCGCGGCGATCATGGCCCAGAAGACCGGGATGAAGATCACCGGTGTGATCGAGAACATGTCCTACCTCGTCGGGACGGGGCAGGAGGTCTTCGGCTCAGGCGGCGGGCAGGCGCTCGCCGAGGAGATCGACGCTCCGCTGCTGGCGCGGATCCCGCTCGATCCTGCGCTCCGCGAGGCCGCGGACGCGGGCTGCCCCGTGCTCGAGACGGATCCGGAGTCCGAGGCTGCGCAGGCGATCTTCGCGCTCGCCGACGAGCTTCGTGCCCGGCGTCCCGCCGGGATCCGCAAGGCCCTCACCGTCCTGCAGTGACGTGACGCGAGAGGAGGGCCTCGACCGGCTTCGTGCGTTGGGCCTCTCCGTGCCGGAGGCGGAGGTGCTCTGGCGTCACTTCGATGCCGCAGAGCGCGCAGGCAAGGAGGGACACGGCCACGCGCGGATCGACTGGCTGGCCACGCAGGAGATCACGCCGGGGGCAAGGCCACGGCGCCTCGTCGCCGAGCCCGGCTTCGAGCGGTGGGACGGGTGCGGCGCGCTCGGCTACCTCGTCCTCGACGCGATCGTCCGGTCGCTGCTCGAGGAGGCGCCGCCGAGCGCGCGGCTCGTCGTCGCCGAGCGGTGCTTCCCGACTGGGATGCTCGGCGATTGGACGCGACGTCTCGCGGAGGGCGGCCTCGTCGCGCTCGCGACCGCGACGTCGCCGAGGCGTCTGCCGCACCCGGACGGCGGCGAGCCGTTGACCGGAACGAACCCGCTCTCGATCGCGATCCCCTCGTCCGACGGGCGACCGCTCGTCACCGACGTCTCGATGGGCGCAGTCACCCACGGCGACGTGCTCGCAGGCCGTGCCCGTCCCGAGGCGCTCGTCCCCTTCGGCGGCGACCAGTCGCACAAGGCGTTCGCGCTCGCCGCAGGGCTCGAGCTGCTCGTCGGCGCGCTCGCCGGGCCCGAGCATGGGGTCGTGCTGCTCGTCGCCCGGCCGAACGAGGACCCGGTTCCTGCGTTCCGCGTGCTCGCCGGCGAGGCTCGCCTCCCCGGCGACTCCCACCAGGCCGCCTAGGCGCGTCGGCCGACCCGCCTCACGCCGCGAGGGTGCTCCCGCCCGGCATACAACACCGTGTTACTTGGCCGGCGTGGGGAAGCGCGGGTCGTCTCGCACGGCGACGAGATCCTCGTCGCTCTGCGCGTTCGTCAGAAAGCGGGGTTCACGGGTGACGGCGTCGGCGAGATGGCCGAGGGCCGCCTCGTGGCGTCCGGCCCGGGACTCGGCGCAGGCGAGGTTGTAGAGCACCCCGGCGTCGTCGGGCTGCTCCGCGAGCTGGCGCGTGAGTGCCTCGATCGCGAGCTCCCAGTCGCCCGTGGCCCAGTGGCGCAGTGCCTCCGCCGAGCGCTCCCACGGCGAGACCGTGAACGGGACGCCGCGCGCTGCTCCGATCGCGAGCACGGTCGTGCCGCTGTCCGCGACCGCCGAGCGACGGACGCTCGGGTCGGGGACGTGGACGATCGTCCCTGCCGGTGCGTCGACCGAGTCACCGTCGAGGGTGAAGCGCGCCCTGCCGCTGATCACGACGTAGAGCTCCTCGTGATGGCCTGCGCCTTCTCCGAGCTCGTCGTGCTCGCCGATCACCTCCTGGCCGGGCCCCGTCGCCGTCCACGCGTTGATCCCGAACGAGTCGACGCCGAGGACGGAGCGGATCATGTGCCAGCGCGGCCGGTCGTCCTCGGCGAACCCGGGGATCTCCGCGATGCGCGATGCGCTCCAGCGCTCGCTCATCGGGCCTCCCCGGCGTGCTCTCGGAACCGCGTCCGGAGCACGTCGAGCACCACCGGGTCGACGGCATGCTCGTCGTCCACGCGCTCTTCGAGGTTCTCCACGGCGGCGAACGCATCGAGGTCGGCGTACCCGAGCGACTCGAGCATCCCCGTCAGCTCGCCACGCAGGGCGGCGTCGACGGTGATCCACTCAGACCGGGGGGTGCGTCCGAAGAGCGCGTCGTGGAGGCGGACGAGCCGGCGGAGCTCGACGACCGGGTCGGGGTGGTCGTCGACCCTCAGGTCGAGGAGCGTGTCGGAGAGGCCCGCGTAGCCGCCGTCACGCTCGACGACGAGGATCGCCGCGGACTGACGGCCACGGCTGTCCCCGCCTGCCGCCTCGGCGGCGTCGAGGCAGTCGAGGAGACGCTCTGCGAGCGGCCGGCCGGCGGTGGCCTCGAAGGCGTCCGCGATCGCATCGACCGTGGCAGCGGAGACCAGGATGTTGCCCTGAGCGGCGTATCCGGCGCCGACCCGTCCGCCGGCCCAGTCGAAGCATCCTTCGCCGGTGAACGTCGCGGCGCCTCCCCTCGCGTCGACGACCCCGAGCTGGCGCAGGTGTGCGTCTGGATCGGCAGCCGTGAGGCGGGCGACGACCTCCTCGGCTGGCAGCCCTTCGCGCAGGAGCGCGAGCCCGTCAGGGCCGTAGCGAGGGTTGGCGTACGACTGCGTCGCGACGGCGCCGGCCTGTGGCTCCGCCCACGGGACGATCGAGCCGACCGCGAGGAACTTCGACTGGGTCGCGACCCCCCATTGCCCCGCCTCGAGATCACAGGCGCAGATCGAGTAGGTCGAGACCGGCGGTGCGCCGTAGGTGAGCTCGGCGAGGTCGACCTCGAGCAGCGCGGGATCCTCGACGAGCACGCAGGCGACCTCGGGTCGGGCGAGCGCGTCTCGCACCTCGAGGGCGGTGCGCGCGCGCACGACGACGGGCGTGCCGCTCGCGTGGGCAGCTCGCAGCGCCGCGTCGTCGGAGATGTCGTCGAGCACGAGGGCGCCCTCGGTGTCCAGCCCGCCGACGAGAGCGATCGACGGCACGCGCCGACCCGTCGCCCCGAACCAGCGCTCGGTCACAGCGAGATCGTGTCCCCCGGCGACGGGGCGACGAGCTCGATGCCATCCGGCAGAAGCGGCGCAAGGGCGTCAGGGGTGCCGGTGAGCAGCCCGAACGTGCCCCAGTGGCAGGGGACGACCCGTGGCGCCCCGACGAGCTCGGCGGCGACTGCAGCCTCTCGCGGGCCCATCGTGAAGTGGTCGCCGATCGGCAGCACGGCCACCTGTGGCGCGTAGAGGCGGCGGATCAGGGCCATGTCGCCGAAGACGTTGGTGTCGCCGGCGAAGTAGACGACGGGCATGCCCTCCGCCTCGACGATCAGCCCGCACGACTCTCCGAGGTAGCGGCCGTCACCCGCGCTGGAGGAGTGGTTGCCGGTGGTCAGGGTCACCGCGACCTCCCCGACCCTGACGGTGCCGCCCTTGTTCGGGGAATGGGCCATGCCGTCGGAGGTGACGCCCTGCTCGGTCAGCCACGCTCGGAGCTCGACCTGCGCGACCACTGGACAGTCGTGTCGCTGGTGCAGTGCGACCGTGTCCCCGACGTGGTCGCCGTGCCCGTGGGTGAGCAGGATCAGGTCGCAGCGCTCGGGGTCGACCTCGGCCTCCGGGCACGAGGGGTTGCCGTTGAGGAACGGGTCGACGTAGATGCGCGTCCCACCGGGAGTGTCGACCCTGAAGGCGCTGTGGCCGAGCCAGGTGAGTGTTCCGCCCATGCGCGGGAGGTTACTCGTCGGGCTTTCGGTACGAGCCATGGCTCGGCGTCAGCGTCAGAACGGGAGCGCGGCCGTCGCCTCGCGCGCGAGGTCGAACAGCGGCTGCACCAGGAAGAACGAGCCGATCGTCACGACGAGCGCGGCCGCGACGCCGATCTGGAGCGCCGTATCGCGCGGTGGGGCTCCCCCCGAGACGACCACGGCGCCCTGCGGCACCGTCGACTCGGACTCCCGCAGGAACAGCACCCGGCCGATCGCGAGGTAGTACGGCAGGCTCACGGCGGTCGCGACGACCCCGATCACGACGAGCCACCACCAGCCGGCCTCGTACACCGCGGCAAAGACGGTGAACTTGCCGAAGAAGCCGCCGGTCAGCGGGAACCCCGCGAAGCTGAGGATGAACGTCCACATGGCGACGCCCAGGAATGGGCGCTCCCATCCGAATCCCTTCAGCGTCTCGAGCGTCACGGGCCGCGCCAGCTCGCGCTCGCGGGCCGCGACGACGGCGAACGCCCCGACCGTGGCCGCGCCGTAGGGGATGAGGTAGTAGAGGAGCGCCTCGGCGCCCGCCTGGTTGTCCGCGGCGATCCCCATCAGCAGGAACCCGGCATGCGAGATGGACGAGTAGGCGAGGAGGCGCTTCAGGTCGCGCTGTGCGAGCGCCGCGAAGTTTCCGACGGCCAGGGACGCGACGGCGAGGAAGGCGACGGCGATCGTCCAGAGCTCGTTCTGCTCGGGGAACGCCGTCGTCAGCACGCGCAGCATCACCACGAGCGCGCCGACCTTGGTGGCGCCCGCCATGAAGGCCGTCACCGGCGTGGGGGCACCCTGGTAGACGTCGGGCGTCCACATGTGGAACGGCGCGGCGGAGGCCTTGAACGCGAGCCCGGCGAGGATCATGGCCATCCCGATCGCGAACATCGGGTCGTCGGCTCCCGTCGCGTCGCGAATCGCGTTGAACCCGAGCTCACCGGTCGCGCCGTACGTCAGCGCGCATCCGAAGAGCAGGATCCCGGAGCCGAAGCTGCCCACGATCAGGTACTTGAGGGCCGCCTCGAGCGAGTCGCGGCGGTGCGTGTCCATCGCGCAGAGGATGTACAGGGAGATGGAGAACCACTCGAGCCCGAGGAAGAGCGTCATCAGGTTCTCCGACGCGACGAAGAAGAGGAGTCCCGAGCCTGCCGCGGCGATGAGCGCGTAGAACTCGCCGACGTGGTCGCGGCGGCCGTCGCCGAGCGAGACGAGCGCGACGAGTGCCCCGATGCAGGCCAGGATGATCTGCGACAGGGCGGCCAGCCGGTCGCGGGTCATCGACTCCGAGATGAGCAGCTGGGCGTCCGGCGAGCGGTCGAACACCACCCCGGCGAGCACGGCGGCGGTGACGAACCCGGCGAAGACGACGACGGCGGAGAACGCCCGGCGCGCGCCGGACGGCACCAGCACCGCGCCGAGCAGCGAGATCGCAGAGGCCGCGAGCACCGCCAGCACCGGCGACAGTGCGAGCCAGTCGACCTGGGGGGTGTCGATCGTGGCGAGGATCATCCG
Source organism: uncultured Actinomycetes bacterium (assembly GCA_963849125.1). Lineage (GTDB taxonomy): Bacteria > Actinomycetota > Thermoleophilia > Gaiellales > Gaiellaceae > Gaiella. The sequence goes on from CAWKGI010000020.1 coordinate 53,459, forward strand.
GTCGCCTCGCGTGCGATCGTCGCGGTGGGCTTGTCGTCGGGGAACGAGCGCTCGCTGATCGCGGCCGGCCAGATCGAGAGCGCGACGAGCGCCGCGACGAGCGGGACGACGAGCAGCAGCTCGCTGGAGACGAGGTCACCGGCATCCTCCGTGACGGCGCTGCCCGGGCTCCGGTGGAGGAGGGCTGAGATGAGGCGAAGGCTGTACATCGCTGCGAGGACGATGGCGACGGCGCCGACGGCCGAGTAGCCCCAGCCGTGCGTGAAGACGCCCGCGAGGATCGCGAACTCACCCGCGAAGTTGGTGGAGCCCGGCACGGCGAGCGCGAACATGCCGGTCGCCATCACGAGCGACGCGAGGATCGGGCGCCCCTTCGCCAGTCCGCCGAGCTCCGCGAAGCGCCCGGTCCCGGTGCGCTGCTCGATCATGGCGGCGAGCAGGAACAGCGAGGCGGAGACGAGGCCGTGGCTGACTGCCTGGAGCACCGCGCCGTCGAGGCCGAGGTCGGTGACCGCGAAGATCCCGAGCACGATCAGGCCCATCTGCCCCATCGAGGAGTAGGCGATCACACCGCGCGCATCGGGCTGGCGGAATGCGAGGAGCGACCCGTAGACGATCGTCACCGAGGCGAGGACGAGCACGACGGTGCGCCAGTTCTCGACCGGCTCGGGGAAGTGCGGGAGCACGACCCAGATCAGCCCGAAGACGACCGCCTTCGAGACGACGCCCGAGAGGATCGCGGCGACCTCCGGCGGCGCCTCCGTGTACGCGGTTCGCAGCCACCCGTGGAAGGGGAAGAGCGGCGCCTTCACGGCGAACGCGGCCATGAAGCCGAGGAACACGAGGTCGTTGTCGCTCGTGCCGGCATCGGCGAGCGAGAACGTGCCCTGCGAGATGCCGAACGCGACGATCGAGGCCAGCATCAGCAGCGATCCGGTCATCGTGTAGATCACGAAGTTGACCGTCGCCTTGATCCGGTTCGGGCCGCCCCACACGCCGACGAGCACGTACAGCGGGATCAGCATCGCCTCGAAGAAGACGTAGAAGAGCAGCAGGTCCTGGGATGCGAACATCCCGACCAGCGAGCCGGTGAGGAAGAGCATCAGCCCGAAGTACGCGCGCGCGTGCTCACGGCCGACCCACATCCCGAACCCGATCGAGACCGCACAGACGATCACGGTCAGCCCGATCAGCCAGAACTGGAAGCCGTACATCCCGACCGAGTACGAGATCCCGAGCTGCTCGAACCAGGTGCGCTCCGCCCCGTACTGCACGAGCGGCGAGCTGAAGTCGAAGCTCCGGATCCCTCCGACCCAGAGACCCACCTCGGCCAGCGCGACGAGGAAGGCCAGCCCGGCGGTGGACTCGCGCGAGAGCGGCGCGGCCCACACGACGAGCGATGCGACGAGGGGTAGTGACGATGAGGAGCGTGGTCAGCATGGTCAGCGGAGCACCAGGAAGACGACAGCGAGGATGACCACCGAGGCGGTGACGACGAGCGCGTATGTACGAAGCAGTCCGGTCTGCACGCCTGCCACGCCACCGCCGACGTCGCGCGTCCCGTCGGCGAGCTCGTCGATCGAGCCCTGCACGATCGGGCGTCTCGAGACGCGTGCGCAGCCCGTTCGCGAGGAGCTGCGCCGGGCGCGAGAAGACCGCGTCGTAGAGCTCGTCGAAGTAGAACTTGTGCTCGAGCAGCGTCCGGATGGGACCGTCCGGGACGAGCTCCCTCGAGGCGACGAACGCTCGGTGGGCGAGCCAGATGCCGATGCCGGCGAGCGTGACGGCGACCGCGCTCGTCGCGTAGTCCTGCGCCACCGTCGCGACGACGAGCGGCTCCGCGACGGCGTCGATCCACTCGAGGAACGGCTCCCAGACGCCGGGGATCACGACGAGGCCGCCGATGGTGGCGAGCACGGCGAGCACGCCGACCGGGAGGAGCATCGAGCGCGGCCCCTCGGCGTGGGAATGCGCGTCGTGCGCTGAGGCGTCCTCGCGGCCGTGTCCGTGCGTGTCGCCGTGACCGCCCGCATGCTCCAGCACGAGCTCCGACGGCGGTCCGTGGAACACGAGGAAGTAGAGCCTGAAGGTGTAGGCGCCGGTCAGCAACGCGCCGACCAGGCCGAGCACGAGGAGCGAGTATCCGAGCACGCCACCCTCGGCGAGCGCCGCCGAGATGATCCCGTCCTTCGACCAGAACCCGGAGAACGGCGGGATTCCCGCCAGCGCGAGCGCGCCGACGAGGAACACGCCGTGGGTGAACGGCATCACGCCGCGCAGCCCGCCCATCTTGCGGATGTCCTGCTCCCCGGCGAGGTGGTGGATGATCACGCCGGCGGCGAGGAACAGCAGCGCCTTGAAGAAGGCGTGCGTCATCAGGTGGAACATCGCGTACCCGTACGCGCCGATCCCCGCGGCGAGGAACATGTAGCCGATCTGCGACATCGTCGAGTACGCGATCACGCGCTTGATGTCCCACTGGACGAGCGCGACGAGACCGGCGACGACGAGCGTCACGCCGCCCAGGACTGCTGCGAGGTGCTGCACGTCTGGCGCGGCCTCGAAGATCGCGTGCGTGCGGACGATCAGGTACACGCCTGCTGTCACCATCGTTGCGGCGTGGATGAGGGCGGAGACCGGGGTCGGGCCTTCCATCGCGTCCGGGAGCCAGGTGTGCAGCGGCAGCTGCGCGGACTTCGCGACGGCGCCGGCGAGCAGCCCGAGCGCCACGAGGTTGGCGGTGCTCGAGGAGAGCTGACCGTCGGCGGCGGCGTCGAACGTTGCGGTGAAGTCGAGCGTCCCCGTCTTCGCGATCAGGAGGAAGAAGCCGAGCGCCATCGCGGCGTCACCGATCGCGTTGACGATGAACGCCTTCTTCGCCGCGGCGATCGCCTCTGGCCGGTCGTGGTAGAAGCCGATCAGCAGGTAGGACGCGAGCCCCACGAGGCCCCAGCCGACGAGCAGCAGCAGCAGGTTGCCGCCCATCACGAGCAGCAGCATCGAGAAGACGAAGAACGCCATGTAGGCGAAGTAGCGTCGCTCCTCGTCCTCGCCGGCCATGTAGCCGTTCGAGTAGAGGACGATCAGGCCGCCGACGCCGGTGATGATGAGCATCATCGTCAGCGAGACCGGATCGACGAGGATGTCGAGGTTGACCTTGAAGTCCCCGGCGGCGAGCCACGTCCACGCTGTGGACGTGTGCGAGCGCTCCTCGGGGTCCTCGCCGAGGGTGGCGATGAGCGATGCGAGCGCGCCGGCGAACCCGACGAAGACCGAGGCGGTCGAGACGAACCCCGACTGGCGGCGCGTGATCCGCGTCCCCGCGAGCACGATCGCGAGGAACCCGGCGAGCGGCGCGAGCAGGCACACCCAGGCGCCGGTGACGATCATCCGCGAAGCTCCGCGGCGTCGATCCGCAGCGTCGGAATCCGCTGGAGCGGATCCCGCCGCGCGAAGATCCCTGAAGCGGTGGCGGCTGGCGCCTCCACCGACGGCACGTCGGCCCCGCCACGCACCCGGCGTGCCGGCTGAGGCCGCCACCGGCGGCACGTCAACCCGGGCGATCATCGGTGTGACGGTCATCCGCGGAGCTCCGTGAACTGGTCGACGTCGAGCGCGAGGCGCCGCCGCGAGATCGCGACGATCAGGCCGAGCCCGACGGTCACCTCCGCGGCTGCGACGGCCATCACGGCGAGAGCGAACACCTGGCCGTCCATCTCGCCGTGGAGTCGCGAGAACGCGATGAACGAGAGGTTGGCCGCGTTGAGCATCAGCTCCAGCGAGAGCAGCACGATCAGCGGGCTCCGGCGGAGCATCACGCCCATCGCTCCGGTCGCGAAGAGCACGCCGGAGACGGCCAGGTACCAGGCGATCCCGGGGCCCATCATGCGACGCCCTCCTTCTGCTGCGCGGCCGCCGCGGCGTCCGCCTCGTCCTCGGCGGCTGCCCGGATCCCGAGGACGACGCCGCCGACCGCGGCGACGAGCAGCACGATCGACGTGATCTCGAACGCGAGCAGGTGGTCGGTGAGGAAGAGGCGTCCCATCTCCTGCGGCCTGCCGAACGCGCGGCTGACGTCGGCGGGATCCGAGAGCGTGTCGCCAGCGTCCATGAGCAGCGCCACGAGCGTCACCGTCGAGCAGCGCCGCCGAGGCGACGACCGCGGTCAGCTGTGCGGTGCGGTGGGCGGCGAACGGTGCGTCGGCGCGGCCGCCGAGGTACGCGATCACGAACAGGAACATCACCATCACCGCGCCGGCGTAGACGAGCACCTGCGCGGCGGCGACGAACTCGCCCTGGGCGAGCAGGTAGAGCACCGCGAGCGAGGCGAGGTTCCCGATCAGCGAGAGCGCCGAGGAGAACGGGTTGGTGGCGGTCACGACGCGGACGCCGGTGCCGATGCACGCGACTGCGGCGACGATCCAGACGACCCAGACGAGGAAGTTGCCCATGCAGCTACGAGGAGCTCTTGTAGGCGGGGATGGGCGTGTCGTACAGGTCGGGATCCTGGATGGGCATGCGCTTCATCGGGGGTGCGAGGAGCATGTCCTTCGTGTAGATCAGGTCGTCGCGCGAGTACTCGGAGAGCTCGAACTCGTTGCCGAGCGTGATGGCGTCGAACGGGCAGGCCAGCTCGCAGTAGCCACAGAAGATGCAGCGCGAGAGGTTGATCTCGTAGATGCGCGCGTAGCGCTCGCCGGCAGAGACGCGGTTCTCCGGGGTGTTCTCCGCGGCGACGACGCGGATGCAGTCCGAGGGGCAGGCAGCCGCGCACAGCGAGCAGCCGACGCACTTCTCGAGACCGTTCTCGTGGGTGTGCAGCCGGTGCCGGCCGCGGAAGCGCGGGTACACCGGTCGCTTGAACTCGGGGTACTGCTGGGTGATCGGCTTCTTGAAGATGTGCTTGAAGGTGACGCCGAAGCCCTTGATCGAGGAGAACGGTTGCATGTCAGCGGCCCAGCCTAGATCCAGACGATGAGGACGGCGGTGACAACCGCATTGACGGTGGCGACGGGGAGCAGCACCTTCCACCCGAAGCGCATGAGCTGGTCGTACCGCAGCCGCGGGAGGGTCGTGCGGATCCAGATGAAGAGGAACAGCAGGACGAACAGCTTGATCAGGAACCAGAGCGGCCCCGGGAACCACGGCCCGTGCCAGCCGCCGAGGAACAGCGTCACTGCCAGCGCGGAGAGGGTGATCAGGTTGATGTACTCGGACATCGAGAAGAGCCCGAACCGCATCCCGCCGTACTCGGTGTGGTACCCGGCGACGAGCTCCTGCTCAGCCTCCGGAAGGTCGAACGGCGCACGCGCCGTCTCGGCCGTGCCGGCGATGAAGAACACGACGAACCCGACCAGCTGCGGGACGATGTACCAGACGTCGTTGCCCTGGGCCTCGACGATGTCGACGAGCGAGAGCGACTGGGCCATCATCACGACGCCGAGGACGCTGAGGGCCAGCGACACCTCGTACGACACGAGCTGCGCGCACGTCCGCATCGCGCCGAGCAGCGAGTACTTCGAGTCGGACGCCCAGCCGCCGAGGATGAAACCGTAGACCCCGAGCGAGCCGATCGCGAAGATCAGGATGAGCGCGATGGGCAGGTCGGCGACGTACGCCGTTCACCTGGTAGCCGGCGATCTCCCAGCCCGGGCCGAACGGGATCACGGAGAACGTCGTGAGCGCCGTGAACGCCGCCAGGAAGGGCGCGATGATGTAGAGGACGTCGACCGCCGCTGCCGGGAAGAAGCTCTCCTTGCGGATCAGCTTCACGAGGTCTGCGATCGGCTGGAGCATCCCCTTCGGGCCTGCGCGGTTCGGGCCGTAGCGCAGCTGCATCCGGCCCATCACCTTCCGCTCGGCCAGCGTCAGGTAGGCGAAGACGACCATCACGAGGTTGATCACGACGAACGCCTCGATCAGCCGAGATCCACCAGGGCGAGCCGTTCGCGCCGGTCCCGCCGAGGACGAGCCAGCCCAGGTCGCTCACCCTTTCACGACCTCGACGCGCTGGTGGAGGTCACCCGCGTGCTCCGCTGCGACCCGGGCGATGCCCGCCGCGAGCGAGCGGTCGACGCGGGCGCGGAGCTCGATCGTCGTGCCGTTCGAACGCAGGGAGACCATGTCGCCGGTCGCGATGCCGCGGCGCTCCGCGTCGTCGGCGGAGAGCGTGACCTCCCGTTCGGGGCGCTGGAACTGCAGCTCGGCCACGCGCTCGACCTGCGGGCCGGAGAACAGCGGCCGGTAGCGGAGCAGGCGCAGCTCGCCGACGAAGTGCTCGCCACCGGCGGCAGCAGGCGGTCGGCTCGGGCGCGGTCGTCGCCGGGGCGGGGGCCTCGTAGGGCGCGCGCGCGCCGAGGGGCGCCTGCGCGCCGAGCTCGTCGAGGGAGAGACCCCCATAGAGCGTCTCCGAGAGCTCCTCGAAGAGCGTCGCAGGCGTACGGCGAGACCGCGACGTCGAAGCGCGCCGCGAGCTTGGAGATCCAGGCGAGCTCGTCCGGGACGGGCGCGATCACGGCGCGGCGCAGCCGCTGCACGCGCCCCTCGAGGTTCGTGATCGTCCCCTCGCGCTCGAGCGTCGAGGTCGCCGGCAGGACGAGGTCGGCCCAGCCGACGGCGAGATCGTGGAACATCGAGATCGCGATCACGTGCCGGGCGTGCTCGGCGAGCGCGCGCACGGCGGGATCGGACGCTGCCTCGTCGCCGGAGACCACGAGCAGCCCGATCGGCGTGCCGGGGTCGGTGTCGTCCTCGTCGGCGCTCGCAGCCCAGGCCTCCGCGACCGAGCGGCCGTTCGGCGTGGCCGGCAGGTGGAACGCCGCGCAGCCGGGCTTGCCCTCGAACCCGAGCGCGTGCGCGGCCTCGGCGAGGCGCGCTCCGCCCCCGCCGCCCGGACCCGACCAGACGAGCACTGCGGCGTCACTTGCACGGAGCCGGTCGCCGAGAGGGTTGCCGGGCGTGACGAGATCCTTCAGGGCCTGGGCCGCCGAGGCATGTTCCGTCGCCCGTCGCGCCGTACGGTGACGATCTCCGCGCCGCCCCGGCGCGCCTGGCGCAGCCAGAGATCGACGATCGGGGCCCGGTCGGCGACGGCGTCGTCACCGACGACCACCACGATCCGGGCAGTCGCGCGATCGTCGAGAGCGGGGCGCGGAAGGCGTCGAGCGCAGACGAGGTGGCCTCGGGGAGGACGGCCGAGTGCGCATGCAGCCCCTGGCGCAGGAGCCGTCCGAGCGCCGTACGCGATCTCGGTCGTCTCGGAGCCGGAGAGCGCCGTGACGATGTGGCCCTCCGCCTCGCGCAGCAGGCGCTCGGCCGTGTCGAGCGCGGCGTCCCAGCCGACGGGTTGGAGCCCGCCGTCGCCACGGACGAGCGGCTCGATGATCCGGTCATCGGCCGCGACGTACGGGTACCCGAAGCGGCCCTTGTCGCAGAGCCAGCCGCGGTCGAGCTCGGGGTGGTTGCGCGACTGGACGCGCTTGACCTTGCCCTCCCGCACGGTCACGGACGTGTTGCACCCGACCGGGCAGAGGCCGCACACCGACGGCACGGCCTGGATGTCCCACGGGCGCGCCTCGAACCGGTACTGCGTCGAGGTCAGCGCGCCGACCGGGCAGAGCTCGATCACGTTCCCCGAGAACGGGGCGCGGTAGGGGTCGGTGCCGAACGTCGCGATCTCGGTGTGCGCGCCGCGGTTCCGCGCGATCAGCTGGCCGTCCTCGGCCACGTCGCTCGAGAACCGGGTGCAGCGGTAGCAGAGGATGCAGCGCTCGCGGTCGAGGGCGATGAGCGGGCGACACCGGGATCGGCTTCTCGAGCGTCTGCTTCGCGAACGTCATCCGCGTCGAACCGGGGCCGTAGCGGAAGGTGAGGTCCTGCAGCGGGCACTCGCCGCCCTTGTCGCAGACGGGGCAGTCGAGCGGGTGGTTGACGAGGATGAACTCGAGCGTCGCCGTTCTGGCCGTCGGCGGCCTTCTGCGAGGTCGCGGCCGTCCGGACGACCATCCCGTCCTGGGCGGTCATGGTGCAGCCGGCCTGGAGCTTCGGGAAGCCTCGACCTCGACGAGGCACATGCGGCAGGCGCCGACCGGCGGCCCAAGGCGCGGCTCGTAGCAGAACACCGGGATCTCGATGCCGGCCGCGGCGGCGGTCTCGACCAGGCCCGTGCCCTTGGCGACCTCGATCTCGCGATCGTCGATCGTGACCTTCACGAGGTCGCTCATGCTGCGCCCCTTCCTTCCGCAGGCGCGAATCCACAGGAGCGGATTCGCGCGCGGGAGATCCCCCGTGTCCGGCTAACGCCGGTCGCGGGGGCAGATCCCTGAAGGCGCCGGCCGGGGCCGGCGCAGCCGGGGGTTCCGGCCGGGTGGCTCACGCGATCACCTCGAGCGGACGGTCGATCGTCGCGTGGCCGTGCGCAGCGTGCATGTCGGTCGGTGCGAGGATCCCCTCGAGCGAGGATCCACCGTGGTGCGGGCAGGCTCCCTCCTCGACGTGGGCGAGGAACTCGTCGCGGAACTTGGACGCGTAGCTGGCGACCGCGATCGCGTCGGAGTCGCCGAGCGGGCACAGGCAGGTCCCGTTGATGCGCTCGCCGACGTCGAGCAGCAGCTCGAGGTCGGCATGCGAGCCGTGACCGGCCTCGATCTTCTTGAGGATCTGCGTCAGCCAGCGCGTGCCCACCCGGCACGGCGTGCACTTCCCGCACGACTCGTGCTCGTAGAACTGCGAGACGCGGATCGCGAGCTGCACCATGCACACGCGGTCGTCGAGGGCGATCACGGCAGCCGAGCCGATCGCCGTCCCGGCACCGGTCATCGACTCGAAGTCGAGCGTCACCTTCTCGACCTCGGCGGCCGTCAGGATCGGGGTCGACGACCCGCCGGGGATGACGGCCTTCAGCGTGCGCCCGTCGGGCACCCCGCCGCCGACCACGTGGATCAGGTCACGAAGCGGGAAGCCGTGGGGGAGCTCGTAGTTGCCGGGGCGGACGACGTTGCCGGAGAGCGAGAAGACGCGGGTGCCGGTCGAGCTCTCGACGCCGAGCGTCGCGTACTCCGCGCCGCCCATCTCCAGGATGGGCGTCACGGTCGTGATCGACTCGACGTTGTTGACCGCGGTCGGCGAGGCGTAGAGGCCGGCGATCGCCGGGAACGGCGGCTTGGTGCGCGGCTGTCCGCGATGTCCCTCGAGCGACTCGAGCAGCGCAGTCTCCTCACCGCAGATGTACGCGCCTGCGCCGCGGTGCACGACGATCGTGACGTCCCCGAGCAGGTCCCTGGCTCGCATCTGCTCGAGGGCGTCGACGAGCACCTCGAACTCGCGCTCGTACTCGCCGCGGATGTAGACGAAGACGTGCTTTGCCTCGATCCCCCGCGCCGCGATCAGGCATCCCTCGAGGAACCGGAACGGGACGCGCAGCATGATCTCGCGATCCTTGAAGGTGCCGGGCTCCGACTCGTCGGCGTTGACCACGAGGTAGTGCGGCTTGTCGAGCTTGTCCGGCTTGGGGACGAAGCTCCACTTGCGGCCCGTCGGGAAGAACGCCCCGCCGCGGCCGCGCAGGCCGGAGGCGTTGAGCTCCTCGATCAGCTCGTCGGGCGTCATCCCCTCTGCGCGCTTGAGGGCGGTGAAGCCGCCGACCGCCTCGTAGTCCTCGATGCGGGTGAGCGCGCCGCCGTTCGTGCCGGCGAAGATGACCTCGGGCTGGCTAGCCACGCTTCAGCTCCTCCACGATCCCGGGGACGTCGTCGGCCTTCACGTGCAGGCGGTGGCGGTTGTTGACCGCGACCACCGTTGCCCAGCCGCAGCCGCCGAGGCACTCGACGGTGCGTAGGGTGAACGCTCCGTCCTCCGATGTCTCGCCTGCGTGGATGCCGAGCTCGCCCTCGAACGCCTCGACGACCGCCTGGGCGCCGCTGACGGCGCATGAGACGTTCGTGCACACCTCGACGCAGCACCGTCCGATCGGCTCGAGTCGGAACATGTCGTAGAACGACGCGATCGAGAGGCAGTAGGCAGGAGTCGTCCCGAGCCCCTCCGCGACCTCGCGGAACGCCTCCTCGGGGAGCCAGCCTCCGTGGCGAGACTGCGCGAGCTGCAGGGCCGGCAGCACCGCCGAGCGCGGATCGGGGTATTGCGCCTTCAGCGCCTGGATCTCGTCGTAGAGGCTCGTCGTGCTCATAGCCGCATCACCTGTCGACGTCTCCCATCACAGGATCGAGGCCGCCACCGACGGCGATCAGGTCGGCGATCGCGACGTCGTAGCAGCAGGCCGCCGTGGCCTGCAGCGCCGCGAAGCTCGGGGCGCGGAACTTCACGCGCCACGGCTTCGGCCCGCCGTCGGAGACGAGGTAGCAGCCGCACTCGCCGCGTGCCGACTCGATCGCGACGTAGACCTCGCCCTCCGGGACGTGGTAGCCCTCCGTCACGATCTTGAAGTGGTGGATGAGCGACTCCATCGAGGTGTGGAGCTCCTCGCGCGGCGGGAGCACGACCTTGCGATCGTCCGCGATCCACGGTGCGCCGCGGAGCTCCTCGAGCCGGTCGATGCACTGCGCGACGATCCGCGCCGACTGGCGCATCTCGTCCATGTGGACCTTGTACCGGTCGTACACGTCGCCGTTCGGGTAGACGGGCACCTCGAACTCGACCTGGTCGAAGAAGAGATACGGCTGGTTGCGGCGCAGGTCCCAGTCGACGCCCGAGGCGCGCAGCATCGGGCCGGTCTGCCCGAGCGCGATCGCGTCGTCGGCGGAGAGCAGGCCGATCCCCTTCGTCCGCTCGAGCCAGATCTTGTTGCGGTCGAGGAGCGCCTCGTACTCGTCCACGGCCTTGGGCATGCGCTTGGCCGCCGCGCGGGCCTGGTCGTAGAAGCCCTCGGGGATGTCCTCCGCGAGTCCACCTGTCTGGAAGTAGCGGGTGTGCATGCGGACGCCCGTGACCATCTCGAACAGGTCGAGGATCATGTCCCGCTCGCGGAACGCGTACCAGAACATCGAGATCGCGCCGATCTCGAGCGCGGAGGTTCCGAGCCACACGAGGTGCGAATGGATCCGGTTCAGCTCGGAGAGGCACATCCGCATCCAGGTGGCCTTCTCGGGCGCCTCGAGGCCGAGCAGCTTCTCGATCGCGAGGACGAAGACCAGCTCGTTCGCCTGGAAGGAGAGATAGTCGATCCGCTCCGGGTAGGTGATGCCCTTCCAGTAGGTCTTCTGCTCCATCGTCTTCTCGAAGCCGGTGTGGAGGTAGCCGATGATGGCGCGGATGCCTGCGATCTTCTCGCCGTCCAGGTCGACCACGAGCCTGAGCACGCCGTGCGTCGAGGGGTGGTTCGGCCCGAAGTTGACGGTGAGGATGTCCTCGAGCCGGTGCTTCTCGGGGTCGATCTCGAGGATCGTCGGTGTCGGGTGCGGGATTCGCGTGCCCTCGTAGATGCGGGTGGCAGGCAGGACGCTCATCGCTACTCCTCCCCCGAGAACCGGACGGGCTCGCCGCCGATGGGGTAGTCCTTGCGGAGCGGATGCCCGTCCCAGTCCTCGGGCATCAGGATCCGGACGAGGTTCGGGTGGCCCCGGAAGGTGATCCCGAACATGTCGAACGCCTCGCGCTCGTACCAGTCGGCTGCAGGCCACACGCGGATCACCGAGTCGACCTCCTCGCCGTCGTCGAGCCACACCTGCAGGCGCACGCGCGCCGGGTCGTCGGTCACGCGGAGGAGGTGGTAGCTCACCGTGAACCGCTTCGGCTTCGGGTCGGGCACGCGCTGGAACCCCTGGGAGCCCGTCGCGTTGATGTCCCGCCCGGCCGAGGTCCCGATGTACCCGGCGACGCCGACGGCACCCCAGCCGAGGTAGTCGGCCGGTGACACGTCGACGAGCATGTTGAAGCCCTCGACGTCGCGCAGGTGCGTCGCCGCCTCGACGACGCGTGCGGGGTCGACGACGAGCGTCGTCTCTCCGCGGTCCTCCCGCGTCTCGACGAGCCCGGGCACGGCCTCGTAGCTCACTGCGCGACCCCGCGGATCTGGTAGGCGGGCGGCACCCCTGCGCGGATCTTCTCGTGGAGGCGGACGATGCCCTCCATCAGCGCCTCGGGGCGTGGTGGGCAGCCGGGCACGTGGATGTCGACCGGGAAGATCTTGTCCACGCCCTGCAGCACCGTGTAGTTGTTGAACATCCCGCCGGAGCTCGCGCAGGCGCCCATCGCGATCACCCACTTCGGCTCGAGCATCTGGTCGTACACCTGGCGTGCCGGCGCGGCCATCTTGTGCGTCATCCGGCCGGAGATGATCAGCAGGTCGGCCTGGCGCGGCGAGGAGCTGAAGCGCTCCATCCCGAAGCGGGCGATGTCGTAGCGGGAGGAGACGATCGACATCATCTCGATCGCGCAGCACGCGAGCCCGAACGTGTCCGGCCACATCGAGTTGGACTGCGCCCAGGAGAGGGCCTTCTCGACCGTGGTCGTGAGGAGCGCGTCCTCGATCTTGTCGATCTCCTGCTCGAACACCCCGGGGCCCTTGCCGGGCATGAGCGTGCGCTCGGTCTTCAGCCCCGCCTGCGCGAGCGGGCGGTCGGAGATCAGCGGGCAGCTTGCGGGCGAGAGGCTCGTCTACCGCCACTCGAGCGCCCCCTTCCGCCAGATGTAGACGTAGGCGACGCCGAGGATCGTGACGAAGCCGAGGAGCTCGACCAGGCCGAACCAGCCGAGCACGTTCAGCTGCACGGCCAGCGGGTACAGGAAGACGATCTCGATGTCGAACAGGATGAAGAGCATCGCCGTGAGGTAGAAGCTCACGGTGAAGCGCCGGTCGGAGCCGGGCGCCTCGGTCGCGACGCCGGACTCGAACGGCAGCATCCGCTGCTTCGTGCGCGTCGCCGGCTTCTGGGCGAACACGAACGAGAAGACGATCATCGTCGCCGGGATCGCCGCCGCGAACAGCGCGTAGATGAGGAACGGGAGCCAGTCGGAGAGCATCGTGATCCTGTCCCGTCGACGGGGCGGGTCGCGCGAAACGTACCACCGCGCCGCGCGGTGAACGAAGCGGGTACCGCATCCCCGCTCGCATGCGGGATCGGCGTGTCACGAAGTGGTGCGCCCCGCGGCCCGCTCCACGGTGAGGAAGGGTCGGTTCGCTAGGATCTCTGCATGGAGATCACCGAGCGCCCGACCGAGACCCTGCTCGAGCTCACGCCCGCCGCCGCCGTCAAGGTGCGCGAGCTGATGGCCGAGGAGCCCGACGCCGACAGCGCTCGTGCTGCGCGTCGCGATCGAGGGCGGCGGCTGCTCGGGCTTCCAGTACGGGCTCGGCTTCTCGACGGGCGCCGAGCAGGACGACCAGGTGATCGAGTTCAACGGGGTCACCGTGGTCGTCGACCCGTTCAGCGCGCCGTACCTGAAGGGCGCCCGGATCGACTTCCTCAACACGATCGACCAGTCCGGGTTCAAGATCGACAACCCGAACGCGTCGTCGTCGTGCGGGTGCGGCCACTCCTTCCAGGTGGAGGAGGGCGCAGAGATGCCCGAAGGCACCCAGGTCGGCGGCTGCGGCTCCGGCTGCAGCCACTGACGCGCGACGTCACCCTCGGCTGATCCGCACCAGCACGCTTCGGCCGCCGGTTCGATGACGCTCTACGACAGGATCGGGGCGACCTACTCGGCCACGCGCCGCGCCGATCCTCGGCTTGCCGCCCGGATCGAGGCCGCGGTCGGCGAAGGCAGCGTGTTGTGCGTCGGCGCCGGCACGGGATCGTACGAGCCGCCGAGCACCGTCCTCGCCGTCGAGCCGTCGACGGTCATGATCGCGCAGCGTTCGGCCTCGGCCGCTCCCTGCCTCCAGGCCTTCGCAGAGGACCTGCCAATCCCGACCGGGTCGTACGACGTCGCGTTGGCCGTGCTCACGCTGCACCACTGGAGCGACCTCGATCGTGGGCTTGCCGAGCTCCAGCGCGTCGCACGGCGGGTCGTGATCCTGACCTGGGACGCGGCGCACGTCGACCGGTTCTGGCTGCTGCGCGACTACTTCCCCGAGACGATCGCCTGGGAGCGCGAGCGGATGCCGGCCGTCGAGCTCGTCGCAGCGCGCCTCGGCGCACGCGTCGAGGTCGTCGCGATCCCCCACGACTGCGCGGACGGGTTCCTGTGCGCGTACTGGCGGCGTCCCGCCGCGTACCTCGACCCGGCCGTGCGCGCCGGGATCAGCTACTTCGCCCAGCTCGGCAACGCGACAGACGAAGGGATCGCGCGCCTCGGCGACGATCTCCGGTCAGGAGCCTGGGAACGGCGGAACCGGGGTCTGCTCGACCTCGACGAGCTCGACGTGGGCTACCGGCTCCTCACGACGTCGTAGCGCACCATGCCTCGAGCCAGGGCGTGCGGTGGCCGTCCTCGCGCCAGAGCACCGGGAAGAACGCCTCGTCGAGCTCGCGCTCGCCGGGGCGCCGGTACTTCGAGTAGACGGGGTGCGGGGCCGCGCCCTCGGCCCAGCGCGTGTCGGTCGAGACCATGTGGCTGACGATCGCGCGGCGCTCCCTGTCGGCCCGCTCGTTCGGTGGGGAGCCGTGGAACGTCCAGCCGTCGTGGAACGCGGCGCCGCCGGCCGGCACCTCGATGGGGACGAGCTCGATCTCCACGTCGTGCGGGCACGACCTCCTTGACGTATCCAAGCCAGTCGTCGGGCGCGTGGAACGAGCCGCCGGCCGGGAAGCGCGGCCAGTGGTTCGAGCCACGGACGTAGTAGATCGTCCCGGCGTCTGCGCTCGTGTCGTCGAGCGCCATCCAGCAGGTGGTCATGTTCGATCGGCTCGAGCCAGCCGACGTAGGCGGCGTCCTGGTGGCAGAGGAGCGCCTTGCCCGACGGCGGCTTCCAGATCGCGTTGTCCTGGATCAGGCGCAGGCCCGGCAGTCCTGCGAGCCTCGACCCGAACTCGGCGTTGCGCGCGGCGAGGACGGTCGCCGCGAGCGTGTGGTCTGCCTTCCAGACGTTGCAGAGCTGGCGCGTGAGATCGGGCGGCGTCGACGACGGGTCGTAGTTCACCTCGTCGGGGCGCAGGCCGGTCTCCCACGTGTGCGCGAACGAGCTCGCGAAGTGGTCGCGCGCGGCCGCCACCTCGTCGGCGGAGAGGAACGACTCGACGACGACGAACCCGTCGCGGGCATAGGCCTCGATCTGCTCGGCGGTGGGCTGCATCGGGTTCCTCCTGGTCGTCTGCGGGTGCTGTCCGCCAATACATCTATCATCTAGATCATATGTCGATCAAGACGGACGCACCGCTCGACGCCCCAGCGCTCGTGCTCGGCCCGATCGGGGCGGAGGGCGCGGTCGAGCGGATCGTCCGTCGGATCGGCGAGGCGATCGGCGCAGGGCTGCTCGCGCCGGGCGAGCGGCTCCCCGCGGAGTCCGACCTCGCCGCACAGCTCGACGTCGCCCCGATGACGCTTCGTCAGGCGCTTGGCGATCCTCCGCGAGGCAGGGTTCATCGAGACGCGGCGTGGCCGCAGCGGCGGATCGTTCGTCCGTCCCGACGCACCCGCCCTCGTCCCCGCGCCGGACGCCGAGCCACCGAGCGCCTCCGCGCTGCGCGACCTCACCGACTGGCGCAGGGCCGTGTCGGGCGAGGCCGCCGCGCTCGCCGCGGAGCGGGCGCGTCCCGACGACGTTCGCAGGCTCGCCGCACTCGCGGCCACGGTCGAGGCGGGGGTCGACGACCGGGCGGCGTATCGTCTCGCCGACGCGCGTCTGCACGTGGCGATCGCCGAGGTAGCGCGCGCCCCGCGTCTGGTCGTCGCCGAGACGGAGCTGCAGGGGGAGGTCGCCGAGCTGCTCGCCTTCGCACCGGGGCCGCCGGGTGCCCGGCGCGTGTCGCAGGCCGGGACACGCGCCGGTCATCCGGGCGATCGAGGCCGGCGACGCGAATGCCGCGCGAGCGGCGATGATCGCCCACGTCGAGGCGACACACGACTGGATCGTCGGGCTGCGGCTGGGGCGCCTGCGCAGCTGACGGGTGTCTGCGACCGGCGCCGCGCGGCTTCACTAGATTGGCCGTGTGACCACGGAGCGTCCGCTGCGCGTCGCGGTCGTCGGCTCGGGGCCGGCGGGGTTCTACGCCGCCGGTGCCCTGCTCGCCTCGGACACCGACGTCGAGGTCGACGTGATCGAGCGCCTGCCCACGCCGTGGGGTCTCGTGCGGCTCGGCGTCGCGCCCGACCACCCGAACATCAAGGCGGTCTCGCGCGTCTTCGAGAAGACGGCCGAGAAGCCCGGCTTCCGCTTCCTCGGCAACGTCGAGGTCGGCCGGGACGTCTCTCACGAGGAGCTCGTCGGCCTCTACGACGCCGTCGTCTACGCGTTCGGCGCGCAGACCGACAGGCGGATGGGGATTCCCGGTGAGGACCTGCCGGGGTCGTGGCCCGCGACGGCGTTCGTCGCCTGGTACAACGGCCACCCCGACTTCCAGGACGTCCCGTTCGACCTCTCGGGGAAGCGCGCCGTCGTGATCGGGAACGGGAACGTCGCGGTCGACGTCGCGCGGATGCTTGCGCTCACCGAGGAGGAGATCCGCCCCACCGACACCGCAGACGACGCGATCGACGCGATCCTCGCCGCCGGGATCGAGGAGATCCTCGTGCTCGGCCGCCGAGGGCCGGTGCAGGCGGCGTTCACGAACCCCGAGCTCGTGGAGCTGACCGAGCTCGCGGGCGCCGACCTCATCGTCGAGCCCGCCGATCTCGAGCTCGATCCGGCGAGCGCGGCTGCGCTCGAGGGCGACGCGATGGCGGAGCGGAACCTCGCCGTGCTGCGTCAGGTCGCGGCGGGCACCCCGGAGGGCAAGCCGCGGTCGCTGCACCTCCGCTTCCTCACCTCGCCGGTCGCCCTGCTCGGTGACGGCCGGGTGGAGGCGGTCGAGGTCGTCCGCAACCGGCTCGAGGCGGGCGCGGACGGCAGGATCTCCGCGGTCGCGACCGAGGAGCGCGAGACGATCCCCTGCGACATCGTCTTGCGGAGCGTCGGCTACCTGGGCGTAGGCATCGACGGCCTTCCCTTCGACGAGCGTCGTGGCGTGATCCCGAACGACGGTGGTCGCGCGCTCGCCGGCGACGGCACGCCGCTGCCGAGGGTCTACACCGCGGGTTGGATCAAGCGCGGTCCGAGCGGCGTGATCGGCACGAACAAGAAGGACGCGACGGAGACCGTCGAGCTGCTGCTCGCCGACCATGCGGCCGGCCTGCTGCCGCCCGTCGCCGCGACCGCCGCCGACGTGGACGCGCTTCTCGCCGGGCGCGGCGTCGAGGTCGTCACGCACGAGGGCTGGAAGCGCATCGACGCCGCCGAGCGTGCGGCGGGCGAGCCAGACGGGCGCCCTCGCTGCAAGCTCTGCAGCTGGGACGCGCTCCTCGCCGCGGCACGCGGAGCCTAGCCCTGGCCGCAGCCGATGCCAGGGCCGGTGCCAGTGACCGGTGTAAGACACCGCCGGTGTGTCAAGAGCTCGGTCGTAGAGATTTCGCCCCGATCGCTCCCCGGGCAGATCACGCAAACGCGGATCGCGCCTCGAGCTGCCCCGGGGGGTGAGTCGGCACGACCTCGACACACGTCGGGTGACGGTGTCAGACAGCGATCTTCCCGCAGCGATCTTGCTGGTGGGCCGGGCGCGCTCCGGGATGCGTCGGGGATGGGCCGCGGTCGGGGTCGGCGGTTTCCCCGATGTCGGCACGACAGGCCTCGTTACAGTGCCCCACAGACTCGAGGAGGAGACACATGGACAAGCTCTGGGGTGGAGAGACCGACAAGGCGGTCAACAACTTCCCGGTCTCGGGTGAGCCGATCCCGCCCGCCGTCGTCCACTGGCTCGGCCGGATCAAGGCCGCCGCCGCGCGCGTCAACGCCGAGCTGGGGCTGCTCGACGCGGAGCTCGCCGAGCGGATCGCCGCCGCCGCGGATCGCGTGGCCGCCGGCGAGCTCGACGACCAGTTCCCGATCGACGTCTTCCAGACCGGCTCGGGCACCTCCTCGAACATGAACGCGAACGAGGTGATCGCGAACCTCGCCGGCGAGGGCGTCCACCCGAACGACCACGTCAACATGGGCCAGTCGTCGAACGACGTCTTCCCCTCCGCCGTCCACTGCGCCGCGCTCGGCGAGATCGCCCACGACCTGCTGCCGGCGCTCGGAGCGCCTCGCCGCGTCGCTGGAGCGCAAGGCCGAGGAGTTCGACGACGTCGTCAAGTCCGGGCGCACCCACCTGATGGACGCGGTGCCGGTCACGCTCGGCCAGGAGTTCGCCGGCTACGCGGCGCAGGTGCGCCAGGGCGATCGCCCGCGTCGAGGACGCGATGCCGCGCCTCGGCCAGATCCCGCTCGGCGGCACCGCGACCGGCACCGGCCTCAACACCCACCCCGAGTTCGCCGCGCGCGTGCGCGAGCGGCTCTCCGCCGAGACGGGCCTGCAGATCTCCGCGCCGGCCGACCCCTTCGAGGCGCAGGCCGCCCGCGACGGGCTCGTCGAGGCCTCCGGCGCGCTCAAGGTCGTCGCGGTCTCGCTGACGAAGATCGCCAACGACCTGCGGCTGATGGGCTCGGGCCCCCGCGCCGGCCTCTCCGAGCTGTTCCTGCCCGAGCTGCAGAAGGGCTCCTCGATCATGCCCGGCAAGGTCAACCCGGTCATCCCGGAGGTCGTCACGCAGGTCGCCGCGCAGGTGATCGGCAACGACGCCGCGATCACGATCGGCGGCATGAACGGCCACTTCGAGCTGAACGTCTGCGTCCCGCTGATGGCCCGCAACCTGCTCGGCTCGATCAAGCTGCTCGCGAGCGCGTCGCGGCTGCTGTCGGAGAAGTGCGTGGACGGGCTCGAGGCGAACCGCGAGCAGAACGAGCGCTACGCCGAGGACACGCTCAGCTCGGCCACGGCCCTCAATCCGTACATCGGCTACGACAAGGCGTCGGAGATCGTCAAGGCGGCGGTCGCCTCGGGCGGGTCGCTGCGCGAGGTCGCCCGCGAGCTGGGCGTGGAGGAGAGCGTCCTCGACGAGGCGCTCGACTACCACGCGATGGCGAAGCCGCACGGGTAGCCTCCGGGCCTGGCGCCCCGGCCAGCCTAGGCGACTGAGCCATGTTCAGGTGTTGTGTTCCTCCGTGCGGCGAGTACGCTGCCACCCGCGCGGGCTTGCTGCCCGCCGGGGAGAGAACACCATCATCTCAGGGGGTCTCATGAGGAAGCAGTTTCTCGCGCTCCTGGTAGGAGCGCTCGTGCTCGTGCTGTCGCGTCGGCGTCGGGGTCTCCGGCGCGGCAGGCGGGCGGCAAGGACAAGGACCGAAGAGCGGGCAGCAGGACAACCTCGAGCACCCGCTCGGCGAAGAAGCAGCGCTAGCTCGCAGAAGGGCCTGCAGATGAAGCTCGCAGGCAAGTTCGCCGCGGGCGCCAAGGTCGGCAAGGTCGCGAAGGGCCAGTACGTCGAGCTCGCCCGCGAGGCGAGGACACGATCTTCGTCGTGCTCGCCGAGTTCGGGACGAGCGGTACCCGGACCGCGATTCCCGACCTACGGACGGACCCACCGAGTTCACGGCCCGCTGCGCAACCAGATCCCGCAGCCTGACCGGGCGGTCGACAACTCGACGATCTGGAAGCCCGACTTCAGCAAGGCGCACTTCGAGAACATGTACTCGGAGCCGGCATGCGAAGTACTACAAGGAGCAGTCCTCGGGCCGCTACACGGTCAACGGCGACGTCACCGACTGGGTCACAGGTGCCGTTCAACGAGGCCAACTACGGGCGGAACTACTGCGGCGGCATCGTCTGCGCCCGACATGGCGTTCGTCCGCGACTGCGTCGACGCCTGGGTACGACGGGCAGATCGACGCCGGCAAGACGCCGGCCGAGATCGCGGCGTATCTCGGCGAAGTTCGAAACTGGGATCGCTACGACTAGACGGCGACGGCAACTTCAACGAGCCGGACGGTTACATCGATCACTTCCAGATCGTCCACGCCGGCGGCGACGAGGCGGCCGGCGACCGCACCAGGGCACCGACGCCATCTGGTCGCACCGCTGGTACGCGCAACCTGCAGCGCGGCGGCCCCATGGGCTCGCCGGCGTCAACGTCGGCTCAACGGGGGGCTCTCTCGAGCAGCCTCGGTCCCGAACAACCCCACGGGCGTCTGGATCGGTGACTACACCGATCGCAGCCCGAGAACGGCGGGCTCGGCGTGTTCGCCCACGAGTACGGTCACGACCTCGGGCTCCCCGATCTCTACGACACGTCCGGCAACACCGGCGGGGCGGAGAACTCGACCGGCTTCTGGACGCTCATGTCGTCCGGCTCGAACATCGGCGACGGCGGCCCGGACGGCATCGGCGACGAACCGATCGACTTCGGCGCCTGGGAGAAGTTCCAGCTCGGCTGGCTCGAACTACGAGGTCGGCGTTCAGCGGGCAAGAAGTCGGAGCACAAGCTCGGCCCGGCGGAGGCGAACACGAAGCAGGCACAGGGGCTCGTCGTGCGTCCTGCCGAACAAGAAGGTGCAGCTCACTCGGCGCCCCGTCTCGCGGCGGACAGTACTTCTACCATCGGCTCCGGCAACGACCTCGACAACTCGATGAGCGAAGCGGACGTCTCGCGGCGAGCCTGACTCGCCGCAGGTGCAACTACCAGATCGAGGCGGACTGGGACTACGCGTACCTCGAGGCTCGAAGGACGGCGGTGCAACGGACGCCGGTGGCGACCAACCTGTCGACGAGCGACGACCAGAACGGCAGAACTTCGGCACGGCATCACGGGCATCGCCGCAGTGCGGAGACTGGGCGACCTCACGGCCGACCTCTCGGCCTGCCGGCAGACCGCACGCTCCGGTTCCGCTACTGACCGACGGCGCCGTGGCCGAGCCGGGCTTCCGGGTCGACAACATCGCCATCGGCGGCACGACGATCGGCGGCGAGACCGACGCGGGCTGGGTGTATCAACGGGTTCCTGGCGACCACCGGAAGAGCACCAGCGTTCTTCAACGCCTACTTCGTCGAGAACCGCCAGTACGTCGGGTACGACAGGTCGCTGAAGACGGCGTACAACTTCGGCTTCCTGAACACCAAGCCGGACTGGGTGGAGCACTTACCCCTACCAGGACGGGCTGCTGATCTGCTACTGGGACACGTCGCCGCGCGACAACAACGTCGGCGACCACCCGGGCGCGGGGCTCGTCCTGCCGGTCGACGCCCATCCGACCTTCCGCACTGGCCGACGACGGCAAGCTGCTGGCGACCGCGGATTCTGTCGTACGACTCGACGTTCGGGCTCGAGCGACCGACGCGATCACGCGTGAACAGCGAACAGCCATCGACACGATACCGTCGCTGCCGGGCAGACCCGGTCTTCGACGACACGAAGACTACTGGTTCAGCGCCGGGACGCGTCGACCGGCAACATTCGGTCGGTACCAGCGTTGTACGGCGTGGACGTCCCGAACACGGGGACGACCATCCGGGTCAAGAGCGTCAGCGCCCAGGGCGCCTTCATGCAGGTGCAGGTCACCCCGAAGTAGGCACCGACCTGCTCGACGGGTCGAAGCCGGGCGGGGGAGACCCCGCCCGCGCTCGTCCATACGACGAACGGCGTCTAGTCGATCGGCGGCGGCACGCAGGCGCGCCGGGGATGCGAGGGGCGCGACGCTTCCCCGTGCCGCCGACGCGCCCGCACGGCGAAGGCCCGCCGCACGGCTGGCTCGCGAGCCGGAGCGTGGCCGAGAAGCGCCCCGCCGGGGTCGCGCGCACCGTGACGCGACGTGGCCGCCGTCAAGCGTCAGCGCGGTGACGACGACCCGCTCGGAGGGTCGGAAGCCGGAGCCGCGGACGACGAGCGGAGACCGGTAGACGAGCGCGAGTCGGCGCGACGACGCGCGTCGGCCACGGGGATCGCGACGACCGCAGCGAGGAGTGCCATCAGGCGCGGGAGCATGGCCGTGACGCTCACGGCCGTCCGTGAGGAAGCGGTGAAGCCACCCCGGATCGAGGGATCGGCTCAGGGTGCGTCACGCGAAGCCGACCCAGACGACATGCGGCGTCTCTCCTCGACCGTCCTCGCGGTGCTCTTCGCTGCCGCGTGCGTACCCCTGGCCCACGCGATCACGAACGGCGAGCCCGACGGCAACGCACATCCCTACGTCGGGCTGGTCGCCTTCTACGATGCGGACAGCGTCTACGTGCAGCGCTGCACCGGCACGCTGATGGCCCCGTCGGTCCTGCTCACCGCGGCGCACTGTGCCTTCGCCGACGACGGGACGCGGCTGACGCAGGCCCGCGTGTGGTTCGATCCGGTCGTCGGCCCCGGCGTCGTCTCCGGCAAGGTCGGCGGCACCCCCGGCACAGCGGTGCCCCACCCCGCGTTCGACGGCTACGCGTCGTTCCCCGACTCCAACGACGTCGCGGTCGTGCTCCTCGACGCCGCGCAGACGGGACGAGGGCTGGGCGCCCTTCCGGCCGTCGGGCTGCTCGACACGCTCTCGAAGAAGACCGCTTCGTTCACGCTCGTCGGCTACGGGTTCGAGCAGCTCAAGCCCGTGGAGATCACCGGTGACCGCACGCGCAACCGGGCGACTGCGGTGCTCGGCGGGCCCAACGGCAGCAAGACGGCGGGCTTCAACCTGCGCACCAAGGCGGGCAAGGCCGGCGGCGGGTTCTGCTCCGGCGACTCCGGTGGGCCGGCGCTCGTCGGCGACTCGGACGTGGTCGTGGCCGTCAGCTCGCTCGGGCAGCAGAACTGCAAGGCCTACGCGCTCTCGACGCGCATCGACACCGCGGCGATCCGCGCCTGGCTCGCGCCGTACCTGAGCTAGGCGCCCGAGAGCGCGGACGGCTCAGTGCCCGGGCGGGCGCTGGTCGTCGTCGAAGTGGTCGCCGCCGCCGAGGCGCTGTGCGGTGTAGGTGTCGCCCGCGGTGTTGCCGTACTCGCGGTCGATCTCGTTCGCCTCTCCGTCGCGCTCCTGCTTCGTCTTCTCGGGATCCTGGCGCAGCCAGCCGAGAATCGTGTTCTTGAGAGCCATGCCGGGAGTCTAGTACGCGACCGCGCCGCGACCCGTGTCGGCCGCGTGCTTCTGCTCGTCCGCGCGGTAGCTCGACCGCACGAGCGGTCCCGCGAAGACCGACCCGAACCCGAGCGCCTCGCCCTGCTCGCGCAGCCAGCGGAACTCGTCGGGGTGCACCCAGCGGTCGATCGCCGCGTGCTGCTTCGACGGCTGCAGGTACTGGCCGATCGTGACGACGTCGACCTCGTGCGCGCGCAGGTCGCGCATCGTCTCCACGACCTCGTCGTTCGTCTCGCCGAGCCCGACGATGATCCCCGACTTCGTCAGCACCGGGTAGTCGGCGACCTCCTTGGCCCGGCGCAGGAGCCACAGCGCCCGGTCGTAGTCGGCCTTGGCGCCGCGCATGCGGCGGTGGAGCGAGCGGACGGTCTCGATGTTGTGGTTGAAGACCTCGGGCCGCGCGCCGAGCACGGTCGCGAGCGCCTGCTCCTCGACGCCGAGGAAGTCCGGCGTCAGCACCTCGACCGAGCAGTCCGGGAGCTTTGCCTTGAGCGCGCGGATCGTCGCCGCGAAGTGCCCCGCCCCGCGGTCGGGGAGATCGTCGCGGTCGACCGAGGTGACGACGACGTGCTTTGCCCCAGCGTCGCCGCCGCCTGCGCGAGGCGCAGCGGCTCGAGCGGGTCGGGTGCGTGCTCGGGCTTACCGGAGTTGACGTAGCAGTAGCGACACGCCCGGGTGCACGTGTCGCCGAGGATCTGGAAGGTCGCGGTGCCCTTGCCCCAGCACTCCGCGATGTTCGGGCAGCGCGCCTCCTCGCACACGGTCGTGAGGCTCGCGCCCTGGAGGAGCTTCTTGACGTCGAAGAACTGCGAGTCCGGCTCGGTGCCGGACCTTCATCCACTCGGGGCGGCGTGGGCGATCGGCGACGGGGAGCGAGGTCTCCACGGACCTCAGTGTACGGGGGCGGTGAGCGGGCAGGTCATGGGACGAGCGTGAAGGACTCGACGTGGAGCGGCTTGACCGCCGAGAAGTGGCGGCGGTCGAGCGTCGCGATCGTGTCCTGCTCCAGGCGTTCGGCGATGGCGATCACGGAGGCGTCGACGAGGCTGAGGGGGAGGTCGTCATACTGCTCGACGAGCGTCGCAACCCGCGCGTAGTCCTCCTCATCCAGGTTGGCCACGAGCGCCGACCCATCGAGCACAGCGGCGAGGAGCAGTGGCGTCGCTCCGGGACGACCACGGCTGCGTGCGAGCCAGTCGAGCTCCACGATCACCGGTGCCGGCATCACGATCGTCGCTCCCGACGAGAGCGTGGAGACACAAGCGCCGTGATCGGAGTCGAGCTCGTCCAGGGCGCCGAAGACGACGCTGGTGTCGACGACGAGCGTCTCGCTCAAGAAGCGCGTTCCCGGTCGGCCTGCCGATCTGCCCGGATCCGATCGTGCTTGGCCAGCACGGCCGCTGCGATCAGGGATCCTCACTGCCCTCGGGGAACGGCGGCTGCCTGACCGCGTCGTCCTGCGGTGGCGGCAGCTTGCCGATGAAGCTCGGCACGCGCCGACGCGTCCTCGCCCGCCACTCGAGGCCCTGGCGGATGACCTCGCCCAGCGAGACGCCCTCCTCCTTCGCGATCGCGCGCAGCTCGTCGAGGAGCGCGTCGTCGGCCATGATCGTCGTGCGGGACATACGCGCCATTATGGCACTCATTATGTCACATGATCGTGACGACCCTGACGCTGTCTCGTTCCGGCGGGAGGGGTCTCAGGGTCACCACGTCCGGCGAGGCTCTGGCGTCGCTGCCGAGCCGTTCCGGGGTCAGGGCTCGCTTCGCGACCCCAGACCCAGCGCGCTCAGCGCGTCGACAGCTTCTCGTGGACGGGCTGGGCCCAGAGGCCCGGCCCGTCGTCGGCGGGCAGCTCGTCAAACGTCAGTCCGAACACGTCGCCGAGCGCCGCCACGGCGGCGGGACGGACGTCGTCGACCGTCAGCGGCCGGCCGAGCTCGGCTGCCATCGTCGTGAACGACGCGTCCTCGAGCCCGCAGGCCGTGATCCACTCGGTGAACGGCGCAGGGTCGAGGTCGACGTTGAGCGCGTAGCCGTGCGTCGTCACCCAGCGGGACGCATGCACGCCGATCGATGCGATCTTGCGTGGTGGCGACGCCGCCGTCGCGGGCATCCAGACGCCGGTGAGACCGTCGATCCGCATGCCCTCGAGGTCGAACGCGGCCAGCGTGCGGATCAGCGCCTCCTCCAGGTCGCGGACGTACCGCTTGAGGTCCTGGCCGTGGCGCTTGAGGTCGAGGATCGGATAGCAGACGAGCTGCCCCGGTCCGTGGAACGTCGACTTGCCCCCCCGGTCGGTCTCGACGACGTCGATCTCGAGCTCGGCAGGGAGATGGACCTCGCCGTCCTCGGTGCGACGGCCGAGCGTGATCACGGGCGGGTGCTCGAGGAACACGACGGTGTCGGGGATCGCTCCCTGCGAGACTGCGCCCGCGAGCGAGCGCTGCAGAGCGAGCGCCTCCGCGTAGGGGACGAGACCCGGCTGGAGGAGATAGGCTCCGGCGCTCACGGAGGGAGCGTAGATGACCTCGATCCGCATCGCGGCGGCAACGACGGATGACGATCTCCGCAGCTTCCAGACGGTCGTTGAGGCTGTCCACCCGGGGTCGGGGGCGACACCCGCCCTGCTCCGGCACGAGCTCGAGACGCAGCACGAGACGGTGTTCCTCGTCGCATCGCTCGACGGGCGCCTGGTCGGGGCAGGGACGGGAAAGGCGTCGAGCCTCGGCGACGCGCTGTACGCGATGGCTCGCGTCGTACCCGCGTACCGGCGGCGAGGGGTCGGCGGCGAGCTCACCCGCCGGCTCTCGACGCACGCACAGGAGTTGGGCTGCGGGTCGCTCGTCGGACGCGTGCTCGAGGACGACCTCGAGTCGCGCTCCTTTCTCGAACGGCGGGGGTTCTCGACGGTGTCCCGCGAATGCCCTGCGGCGCTCGACCTCACGCGCATCCCCACGGCTCGCCCCACGCCTCCGGCCGGGGTCGAGATCGTGAGCCTCGCCGAGCGACCGGACGTCGTCGAGGCCGCCTACGCGGTGGAGGCGGAGGCCGTGATCGACATCCCGATTGGCGCGGAACGGCTGGCGCCCCGCCCGTACACCGGCTGGCTCGCGGACACGGTCGAGTCGCCCGACGCCCTGCTCGATCTCTCGCTCGTCGCCGTCTGTGGAGGGGAGGTCGTCGGCTGGAGCGGGCTCGCCTCGACCGGAGAGGGCGGCGTCGCGGAGAACCAGCTGACAGGCGTTCGACGCGCGTTCCGAGCGAGGGGGATCGCGACGGCGCTCAAGCGCGAGCAGGCCTGGCGCGCGCGTGCGGCAGGGCTCCGGCGTATCGAGACGACGAACGACGAGGCGAACGATCCGATGCGCGCCGTCAACGCACGCCTCGGGTTCGAGCCGGAGCCGACCTGGCTCACCGTGCGCGGCCCACTGGCGTGAGCACCCGCTGACGCTAGAGCGCGCGCATGCGGTTGTTGCGCGGGTTGTGCTCGACCTCGGCCAGGCCGAGCACCTCGAGCACGGGCGGCACGTAGCTCGCGAAGCGGCCGCGGAGGCCCTTCTTCAGGCCGTACCAGCCGCCGACCGGGTTGTCCGGTGAGCGCGCCCATGCCTCGACGGTGCCCTCGGCGGCGGGCTTCTGCTCGTCGGCGTTGCCGAGGAGCATCCAGTCGCCGTGCGCGCTCAGCATCGCGTGCAGGTCCTCGATCGCCCGGAGGTGGTAGCTCAGCGTCGTCGAGCCAACCTGGCAGACGAGCGCCGGGGGGTCGGCCTCCGGGTCGCGGTACACCGTGTACTCGGAGCTTCCCGGCGGTGTCGTCAGCGCCCAGGGGCGCTCACGCGTGCCGTCCCCGCTCACCATCGTCCTACGCGCCGCCGTCCCAGCCCTCGAGGCGCTCGCGCAGGTCCTTCATGAACCCGCCGCTGTAGGCGCCGTCGACGAGGCGGTGGTCGTACGTGAGCGTGATGTTCATCAGCGGGCGGATCGCGATCACGTCCTTGCCGAGCGTGTCCTGGACGACCCACGGCCGCTTGACCAGCGCGTAGGTGCCGAGGATCGCGACCTGTGGCTGGTTGATGATCGGCGTGCCGTGGAAGGTGCCGAACCCGCCGGGGTTCGTGACGGTGAAGGTGCCGCCCTGCACGTCGTCGGGGAGAAGCTTCTTCGTGCGCGCCCGCTCGGCGAGATCGGCGATGCGAGCGCGCGAGGCCGAGCAGGTTCATGTCCTGGGCGTTCCGGATCACGGGCACGATCAGCCCGCGGCCGCCGTCGAGCGCGACCGCGATGCCGAGGTTCACGAACGAGCGCGAGACGATC
The DNA here is from genome assembly GCA_963849125.1 of uncultured Actinomycetes bacterium. GTDB lineage: Bacteria > Actinomycetota > Thermoleophilia > Gaiellales > Gaiellaceae > Gaiella. The sequence continues at coordinate 80,844 of CAWKGI010000020.1, forward strand.
TTCTCACCGCGCAGCTCGCCGTTGATCCACGGCCAGTCCTTGAGCGTCTCCACCGTCGCCTGCGCCACGAACGCGAGGTACGTGGGGTTGACCCCGTAGGAGCGCTGGTACTCCGCTTTGAGCGACTCGCGGGCGGCGACGACGCGCGACATGTCGACCTCGATCGCGCTGGTCACGTGCGCGGACGTGTCGAGCGACCGGCGCATGTGGTCCATCACGCCGCGACGCATCGCCGTCATCGGCTCCGCGGTCTCGCCCGGGAGCAGGGGCACTTCCTCCGGAAGTGCCAGAGGAGCGGAAGGGTGAGGCGCCGGTGCTGCCTGTGCGACGACCGAGGCGGGCGCCGCTGCGACGGCCTGTTCCCCTGGCACCTGCGCAGCAGGTGCCTACCGCAGCGGGCGGTGCGGCCACGGGCGGCTCCTCTGGCACTTGCGGAGCAAGTGCCCCGACCGGCGGGGGCGTGGCGGCCGGACTCGATGAACGCAGGATGTCCTTCTTCGTCACGCGGCCGCCCTGCCCCGTTCCCGGGATCACGGACGGGTCGACGCCGTGCTCGGCCGCGATCCGCGCGACGACCGGCGAGACGAACGTGCGCCCGTGGTCGCCGTTCGACGGCGTCGCGCTCCCGGCGCTCGGCTCAGCAGCGGGCGCGGGGGCGGGAGCCTCTGCGATCGGGGGCGGGACGGCGGTCGAGCGGTGCGGCCGCGACGGGAGCGCGGGCTCCGGAGCCTCGGGGGCCGGCTCGGGCGCGCCCGCAGGTGCGATCACGGCGAGGACGGTGCCCACCTCGACCGTCTGACCTTCCTGCACGAGCAGCTGGGCCACGATCCCCTCGCCGGGCTCGGCACCTCGGTGTCGACCTTGTCGGTGGAGATCTCGAGGAGCGGCTCGTCCATGGCGACGGCGTCGCCCGGCTGCTTCAGCCAACGGGTGATCGTGCCCTCCGAGACCGACACGCCCATCTGGGGCATCACGACCTCGATCTGCGTGCCGGTGCTCACCGTCTCATCTCCTTCGGTGCATGGTAGAGGCCCGGTGCGACGGGCCGAGGTCTCAGTACGCGGCGAGCTCCCGGAGCGCCGTGACCACGTCGTCGACCTGTGGGATGAACGCCTTCTCGAGGGGCGGGGAGAACGGCACCGGCGTGTCGGGCGCGGCGATCCGGCGGACAGGCGCGTCGAGGTCCTCGAACGCCTCCTCGGCGATCGTCGCGACGATCTCCGCGCCGAACCCGCCCGTCCGCGTGTCCTCGTGGAGGACGAGCGCCTTCGACGTCCGGCGCACCGCGTCGAGCACGGCGTCCCGGTCCCATGGGATCAGCGTGCGGAGGTCGAGCACCTCGACGGAGGTCCCCTCCGCCTCGAGCCGGGAGGCAGCCTCTGCGGCGGTCCAGACCATCGCTCCCCAGGTGACGACCACGATGTCGTCGCCCGGGCGATGGACGCGCGCCTTGCCGAACGGGATCGCGAACCGCTCGTCCGGGACGTCGGCCTTGATCCTGCGGTAGAGGTGCTTGTGCTCGAAGAAGAGGACAGGGTTCGCGTCCTCGATCGCGGTCACGAGCAGGCCCTTGGCGTCCTCGGGGGTCGACGGGCAGACGATCTTCAGGCCGGGGATGTGCGCGAAGCTCGACTCGGGGTTCTGGGAGTGGAACGGGCCACCCGAGAAGCCGCCGCCGGACGGGAGGCGGACGACGATCGGGACGGGCGTGCCGGCGCGGAAGTACTGCTTGGCCGCGACCGTGACGAGGTGGTCCCAGCCGCACGAGACGAAGTCCGCGAACTGCATCTCCGCCACCGGTCGCAGCCCCATCAGCGCGGCACCGGTCGCACCCCCGAGGATCGCGGTCTCGGAGAGCGGCATGTCCACGACGCGCCACGGGCCGAACTCCTCCTGGAAGCCGAGGGTCGCCTTGAACGCGCCGCCGTAGACGCCGACGTCCTCGCCCAGCACGAACACCCGCTCGTCTCGGCGCATCTCCTGGCGGAGACCGTCGCTGATCGCCTGGAGGTAGGTCTTCTCGCTCACTTGTGGTGGGGGGTGTCGAGCTCCTCGAGCGACGCGAACACGCCGTCGACGAGCGTTGCCGGATCGGGCAGGGGGGATGCCTCGGCGCGTTGGGCGGCGTCGTTGAGGATCTGCTTCACCGACGACGTGATCCCGAGGTTCTCGTCGTCCGTCATGCCGACGTGCTCGTGCAGCCAGGTGCGGTAGCGCTCGATGGGGTCTCGCTTCGCCCACTCCTCGAAGAGCTCCTTCGGGACGTAGAACGCGTCGTCGTGGACGGCGTGGCCCTCCATCCGCAGCGTCACGCTCTCGATCAGCGTCGGCCCACCGCCTTCGCGCGCCTTCTCGATCGCGCGCTTCGCCTCGCGGTAGACGGCGAGGACGTCGGTTCCGTCGACGACCACGCCCTCGAACCCGTACGCGGCGGCGCGGTCGGCGAGGTGCTCGCAGGCGTACTCGAGATGGCTCGGGGTGGAGTAGGCCCACTGGTTGTTGTCGATCACGAACACGACCGGCAGCCGGCGCACGCCGGCGAGGTTCATCGCCTCGTGCGCGTCGCCGCGCGCGGCGGCCCCTCGCCCGTCCAGGCGACAGCGACGCGGCGCTCCTCGCGGATCCGGAAGGCCAGCGCCATCCCGACGGCGACGGGGAGCATCGCGGGCAGGTGGCTCACCATCGGGTGGATGCCGAGGCGCGGGTCGCCGAGGTGGACGTTCCCGTCGCGTCCGCGCGTCGGGCCGTCCTCGCGGCCCATGTACTGCGCCAGGATCCGCCAGGGGTCGAGTCCGCGCGTGATGTGCACGCCCATGTCTCGCTGCACCGGCGTCGCGACGTCGTTCGGCGCCATCGCCGTGGCGACGCCGACCGCAGATCCCTCGTTTCCGCGGCCCGTGTAGAAGGAGCCGGGGATCTTCCCCTGCTTGTAGAGGATGTGGCCGCGCTCCTCGATCGCGCGCGTCAGGAGCATGTTCCGGTAGATGGTGAGGAGATCCTCGCGGTCGAGGCCCGCATCCTTCACCTCCTGGAGCGAGCCGAACGGCTCAGCTTCCCGTACCGCCAATGGGTCCTCCAGCCGGGGTTGGTCGGGCGCACTCTAACGGGTGCGGAGGATCGCGCCCGGAGACGCCAGTCGCCTGCGGCCGCGCGAGCGCCCCGCTCCGGCGTGCGCGTGCCCTCGGGGAGGAGCCGGCCGGCCGCCTGTCGGTGAGGCGAGCGGGCGCTCGCGCTACGGTGCGCTCGTGGCCGACTCAGACGCCGATGCCGGGGAGTCCGGTGCGACCGACCTGCCTGGCGCGCGATCCCGCGCAGGAGTCGCGGACGAAGCCGAAGCGGAGCTGGATCCAGGAGGAGCGGCGGCAGACGCTCGGGGACTGGGTGTCGTTCTGCCTGACCTGCGGCCACGTCCAGCGCTACTTCGAGGCGGACGAGGCCGCCCTGCCGGCGACGTGCCCGTTCTGCGAGGGGCCGATGCGTCATCGCTGTCCTGCCTGTGACGCGCGGCTCCCGTCGGCCTTCCAGGTCGAGTGCGAGGAGTGCGGTGCCGAGCTGCGTCCCAACGAGCTGTTCGGCATCCCCATCCGGCGCGAAGGCCGGTAGCCACGGGCTCCCGCCTCGACCGGCGCGCCTGTGATATCCCACTCGCCACCGGGCGCGAACGTCCGCTCACCCGACCCCACCCCGGAGACTCCCATGAACCCAGCGAGCATCGAGGCTTTCGACAGCTGGATCCGCGGCCGGTTCAGGGATCTGAACACCGAGCTGGAGGAGCGGTACTTCGCGCTCGAGAACCCGGCGGCGGTCGAGGGCGTGGCGCCCGAGCTGACCGCGGCGCTGCAGGCAGAGGGAGACGAGCTCGTCGCCGCCGTCGCGACCATGCCGCTGCTCGACCTCGACGCCGAGCGGGGGTACGACCTGCTCGGGAACGTCGGGCTCTACATGGCGGCGCTGCGCCGCCACGAGCTGACGAACCCCGATCGCGAGGAGCGGTCGCCGTTCCCGGTCGCGAGCGGGCTCGCTCAGCGGCTGGCAAGCGGGCTCGGCGTGGTGCCGCGCTTCGCGACGGCCCACGTGAACCTCTCGAACGTCGCGCACCGCGGCGTGCACAAGAGCTTCACCTGGCTGCACGACGAGATGGTGTTCATCGAGTACAACTGCCTGAGCATCCTGGCCTACATCCGCGCGGCGGACGTCCTGCGGCGGGTGCCACCGCTCGGCGTCACCCACCCCATCGCGACGACGCTCTTCCGCGACGCCAGGGCCGCGCTGGAGGACGTGATCCGCTACAACGACGAGCTCGACGAGAAGCTCGACGTCGACCGCTTCTTCTTCAACGTCCGCCCGTACTTCAAGCCGTATCGGGTCGGGCGGCAGGAGTACCGCGGCGCGAACGCCGGGGACTTCGCCGCGATCAACGAGATCGACCTGATGCTCGGTCTCTGCCGCGTCGGCGACCCGACGTACGCCGGCCTGGTGCTGGAGAAGATGCCGTTCATGACGGTCGACGACCAGCGGCTGCTGCAGGCGTGCGTGCGGATGCGGCGCAGCCTGATGGACGACTTCCTCGAGGTCGTCGACGAGGGAGCGCTCTCCGAGCCGGTCGCCGAGAGCCTGCGCGCCTTCATCTCCGTCTGCGAGGCGCACGGGCAGACCGCGGCTCAGCACCACGACCAGTTCGTCGCGCGGTTCATCGAGAAGCCCTCGGAAGGCCTCGCCGAGGCGTTCCTCAAGCAGATCACCGCCAGCGGCCCGCCGCTCCCGGTGCTGCTCGCCTCGCTCCAGGTGCTGCGCGACAAGCGGCTCGCCGCGCCGCGCGACGACATCCCCACGCGCCACGCAGACCTCGCGCGCCTCCGCGCCGCCTGCTCCGCACCCTGACCGACCACCGCACGAAGAACTCGTTGCAGTATGAAGTCTTGTGCCGTCGGAGCACGCTGTGCGCGCACGCTGCTTCGTCCTCGGTCGCGCCAATAGCGCTGCGATTGGCGCTTCCGGCGTCCTTGCATCGCGCGCGCTCATCGCGCCCCGCCGGCGAACCTTCATTCCGCAACGAGTTCTAAGGCTCGTGGGTTCCGCTGCCGTGCCGTCACCGGTCCGACGGCCGGACACTCGGCGTCGCGTCGTACCAGATGTGCATCCGCCCGGCCCACTCGGCCTCGCCACGGCGATGCATGCCGCACCGTTCCATCACGCGCCACGAAGCCACGTTCTCGGGAAGCGTGAAGCTGACGATCCGATCCAGCCCAACGCGTTCGAAGCCGTCTCGAATAGCCGACTGGGCGGCTTCCGTCGCGTAGCCCGCGCCCCAGCGGCTGGGCGCGATCACCCATCCGATCTCGTCCTTCTCGGGCGTCGCTGTCCAGGCCTCCACCCGCATGATTCCCACCCTGCCGACCAATGCTCCGGTGGCTCTTCCACGGCGAAGCGACCGAACCCGAGCTCGGCTCGGGGTGATCGCGCGTCGAAGTCGCCCGAGGGAATCAAGCCGCACGAACCCGCTCTCGCGCGCTGCGTGTCTGGCGAGCTAGAACATCGTCCCGACGATCTGGGAGAACCGGATCACGGTGACGGTGTCGTCCTCGGTGACGTCGCGGTTGTAGAGCTGCCCGAGAAAGCGCGTGAAGTCCTCGACGTGCTTGATCTGCGGGTTGTCGTGCTCGATCTCGCGGGGGGAGAGGTCGCCGAGTCGCTTGACCTCGACCTTGTCGATGACCGCGTCGAAGATCTTCTCGCGCTGCCCGTAGCGGACGCCGACGAGCACGGTCACGATCATCCCCTTCTTGTACTTCCCCGACTTGTCTCCGAGGCGGACGGTCGCCGTCTTCCGCCCCGTGCGCAGCTGGTCTGCGACGGCCGGTGAGTAGAAGTTGAGCGCGAACGTCGGCATCTCGGCGCGAGCCTATCGACTCCGCTCAGGCCATGGCGCCGCTGGCGATCAGATCGAGCGCCCGGCTCGCGATCGCACGCTCGCCCTTGTAGGCGAGACGTCGCGCAGCGTCATCGAGCGGGATCCACGCGACCTCGGCCACCTCCCGCTCCATCTCGGGCGCGATCGCGCCGAGCGTCCCGCCGGTCGGGCGCAGGAGGAAGAACACCACGACCTTCGCGATCGTCTGTCCTTCCCAGCGGTATCGGTAGCGGCTCTCCCCGATCCGGGCCACCACCTCCGTGACCAGGCCCGTCTCCTCGTGCGCCTCCCGGACGGCCGCGTCTCCGCGGGCTCCCCCGGCTCGATGTGCCCCTTCGGCAGGGCCCACACGCCGGTCTTCTTCCCCTGGGGCCGGATCACGGCGAGCCAGCGCCCGTCGTCGGCCGTCCGCACGATCACCCCTCCCGCTGACACCTCGCGGCGCATCCACGGATTGTGTCCGAGATCGACCGGTTCGGGCTGCCCGTCCCGCCCGAGGTCTGGTATAACGCAACTGGCACTCTCTATCGAGAGAGTGCCAATACCACCGGAATCCGTAATCACGACGTCCCTCAGGGAGGCATTTGCATGAACCTGCAGCCCCTTGGTGACCGCATCATCGTCTCGGTCCTCGAAGAGGAGCCTACGACGACGAGCGGCATCGTGCTGCCCGACACCGCCCAGGAGAAGCCGCAGCGCGGCACCGTCCTGGCCGTCGGCCCCGGTCCTCGCGACGAGGACGGGGAGCACATCAAGATGGATCTGGCCGAGGGTGACGTAGTCATCTTCTCCAAGTACGGCGGCACCGAGATCAAGGTCGGCGCTGACGAGGTCCTCATCCTGCGCGAGTCCGACGTCCTGGCGAAGGTCGTCGGCTGACCGGCGCCCCCGAAGGAGGAATGGAAGCAACGATGGCTCACAAGGAACTGAAGTTCAACGAGGACGCACGGCGCGCGCTCGAGCGTGGCGTCAACGTCCTCGCCGACGCGGTCAAGGTGACGCTCGGCCCGAAGGGGCGCTACGTCGTCCTCGACAAGAAGTTCGGCGCGCCGACGATCACGAACGACGGCGTCACGATCGCCCGCGAGATCGAGCTCGAGGACGCGTTCGAGAACCAGGGCGCACAGCTCGTCCGCGAGGTCGCCACGGCGACCAACGACGTCGCCGGTGACGGCACGACGACGGCGACCGTGCTCGCACAGGCGATCGTCCGCGAGGGGCTCAAGAACGTCGCTGCCGGTGCGAACCCGATGGGGCTCAAGCGCGGCATCGAGAAGACCGTCGAGGCCGTCGTCGCGGACCTCAAGGCGCAGTCGGTGGAGGTCGCGGGCAAGGAGGACATCGCCCGCGTCGCCACCATCTCGTCGCGCGAGCGCGAGATCGGCGACGTGATCGCCGACGCGATCGAGAAGGTCGGCAAGGACGGCGTCGTGAACGTCGAGGAGGGCCAGACCTTCGGCCTCGACCTCGAGTTCACCGAGGGCATGCAGTTCGACAAGGGCTACCTCTCGCCGTACATGATCACCGACGCCGAGCGCATGGAGGCCGTGTTCGACGATCCGTACATCCTGATCGCCAACCAGAAGATCGGTGCGGTCAAGGATCTCCTCCCGATCCTCGAGCAGGTCATCCAGGCCGGCAAGCCGCTCGTGATCGTGGCGGAGGACGTCGAGGGCGAGGCGCTCGCGACGCTCGTCGTGAACAAGCTGCGCGGCGTCTTCAACGCGATCGCGGTGAAGGCGCCGGGCTTCGGCGATCGCCGCAAGCGCATGCTCGAGGACATCGCGATCCTCACGGGCGGCGAGGTGATCACCGAGGAGATGGGCCTCAAGCTCGAGAACACGAAGCTCTCGCAGCTCGGTCGGGCCCGCAAGGTCGTCGTCGACAAGGACTCGACGACGCTCGTCGACGGTGCCGGCGACGGTGACGCGATCAAGGCCCGGATCAAGCAGATCAAGGCCGAGGTCGAGAACACCGACTCCGACTTCGATCGCGAGAAGCTCCAGGAGCGCCTCGCGAAGCTGTCCGGCGGTGTCGCCGTCGTCAAGGTCGGCGCGGCCACCGAGACGGAGATGAAGGAGAAGAAGCATCGCGTCGAGGACGCGCTGCAGGCCACTCGTGCCGCTCTCGAGGAGGGCATCGTCCCGGGCGGTGGCGTCGCGCTGCTGAACGCCGCCGACGCGGTCAAGGGCGAGCTCGACAAGCTCGAGGGCGACGAGAAGACGGGCGCGCAGATCATCCTGCGCTCGCTCGAGGAGCCGCTCCGGCAGCTCTCGTACAACGCGGGCCTCGAGGGCTCGGTCGTCGTCGACAAGGTCCGCTCGGCCAAGAAGGGCCAGGGCCTGAACGTCGACACGGGCGAGATCGAGGACCTGGTCAAGGCCGGGATCATCGATCCGACGATGGTGACCCGCTCGGCGCTGCAGAACGCCGCGTCGATCGCGAAGAACATCCTCACCACCGAGGCGATCGTCGCCGAGGCGCCCGAGAAGGCCGGCGCCGGGATGGGCGGCGGCATGCCGGACATGGGCGGGATGATGTAGACGGCGTGGGGAACCCCTGGTTCCCCGACGAGCCCCCTCCTCCCCGCGGCGACGTGTGGGAGGAGTCGGGGCTCCCGCCGGGCAGAGCCCGGTTCCGCCCGCAGGCGTGCGCGTCTCGGGCGGGCGACCGAGACGAGGGGCGACGCGAGTCGCCCCTCGTCGTCTCTCCGTGAAGCGTGCGGGCGAACGGTGGCGCGCCTCAGAACGAGAGACGGCCCCTGGGGGAGGGGCCGTCTGGCTGTGCTTGGGGGAGGGTGGTAGGCCAGTGATCGGCGTCGCCGGGCGCCCTCTCATCCCTCGAACGAGGGATTCGAGGAGAGCCTCGATCCCGTGACGTCGATCTGTGGGCGGCCGCGTGCGGCCGGAGGGCGGCTTTGCCGCCCGGGAGGCCAGGTGGCGCTTCTCCGTGCGTTGCGCGGAAGGAGGGGGCCGGTGGGGGTACCATGGGTTCCCCCACCTCAGAACGCGTAGCGCTGCTCGCTCCAGGGGTCGGCGTCGTTGTGATACCCGTAGCGCTCCCAGAAGCCGGGGCGGTCTTGCGTTGCAGCTCGATGCCGCGCAGCCACTTCGCGCTCTTCCAGAAGTAGCGGCCCGGGACGATCAGGCGCAGCGGCCAGCCGTGCTCCGGGGTGAGAGGCTCACCGTCGGCATGGGTCGCGAGGAGCGCGCCGGAGAGCGAGAGCGCGGAGAGGGGCACGTTCGCCGTGAACCCCGCCTCCGCGTGCGCGACTGCGAAGTGCGCCGAGGGCGTCGGCCGGACGCGCTCGGCGAGCGTCGACCACGCGATGCCGGTGAACGACGCGTCGAACCGGCTCCAGCGGGTGACGCAGTGGATGTCCTGGACGACCGTGACCTTCGGGAGCGCGTCGAGCTCGGCCCAGGTCACCGTGAGCGGCTCCTCGACCTCGCCCGTGACGGAGAACGTCCAGCCGGCGAGGTCGGCCGGGTACGACGGGACGTCGCCGGCGTGCAGCACCGGCCACTTCTCTGTCAGGTACTGGCCCGGAGGCAGCCGCGCCGGGTCGTACCCGGCCGCCTGCACCTTGCGCTCCGCCTTGCTCCTGAACACGATCGCTACCCTCGTCGGAGATGACCGTCTCGACGTTACAGGCTGCGCCTCGTCCCAGGGAGTACGTCGCGGTGACCGGGCCCGAGGCGGTCTCGTACGTCGAGCGGATGGTCTCCAACGAGGTGGCGACGCTCGAGCTCGGCGAGGCCTGCGAGGCGCTTCTGCTGACACCCAAGGCGCGGATCGTCGCGCCGCTCGTGGTGCTGCGACGCGGCGAGGAGGACCTGCTGCTGCTCACGGAGCCGGGTCTGGGCGAGGTCGTGCGGGCGAGCCTGCTCCGGATGCGTCTTCGCACGAGCTGCGAGATCGCGCTCGAGTCGCATCGCTCGACGATCCTGCTCGGGCAGGCCGGCGGTGGCGGGATCCCGACGGCCGACTTCGGACGTCGAAGCCGTCGAGCTCGTCGACGTCGACGCGCCTGCCGACGCGCTGCCCGTGTCCGAGGGAGAGCTCGAGCGTCTGCGCATCCGCGCCGGCACAGCCCGGTGGGGCGCCGAGCTCGACGACCGCGTGCTGCCTGCCGAGGCTGGGCTCGAGGCGCGCGCGATCAGCTTCACGAAGGGCTGCTACCCGGGGCAGGAGCCCGTCGCTCGCCTGCACTACCGCGGCCACCCGAATCGGACGCTGCGGGTGCTCGCGCTCGACGCGGGCGAGCCCCCGCCGCGGACGACGCCGCTCGTGCTCGAGGGCAAGGAGGTCGGGCGGGTGACGAGCTCGGCGCCCGATGCGGAGCTCGGGATCGTCGCGCTGGGATACGTCCGCCGGGAGGTGCCCGCTGACGCGGTTCTGTCGCTCGCCGACGGCCGACCCGTGCGCCGCTGTGAGAGCCGGGTCTCGATCCGACGAGAGCTCTGGAGGGGACGACGGAAGCGCGCTCGGCGCGACCCTCGCGGGGGTGCGCTCGGCGGCGCTTCGCGTTTCGATCCGTCGCCGGAGACCGGCTTTGCCGGCCGGGAGGCCAGTCCTCGCCGACCTGTGCGCGACGGCGGAGGAGGCGGCCTGCGGGGGAACCACGGGTTCCCCCACTCCTATGCGCCCGGCACGATTCGAACGTGCGACCTCTGCCTCCGCAGGGCAGCGCTCTATCCCCTGAGCTACGGGCGCGGGGAGGGGCAAGTGTAGCGGCGGGCGCGTCGCGGGCGGACAATGGGGGGCATGGCATCTCAGGAGCGCGATCTCGGTGTCGTCCTCTCGGGCGGCGGCATCAACGGCATCCTGCTCGAGCTGGGCTTCCTCCAGACGCTAAGGGCGACCGAGCTCTGGGGGCGCGTCGGGTGGATCTACGGGACCTCGGCGGGCGCTCTGAGCGGGCTGATGGGCACGATCGACCGGCTCGACGATCTCGAGGAGTTCCTCCTCGACCTCGAGCCGGAGGATGTGTTCAGCCCGAACCCGATCTGGCAGACGCCGCTTGGAGGCCTTCGTGGGTACGCGTTGCCGACGACGATCTCGGACAGGCTCGGCGAGGTCGCCACGTTCGGCAGCACAGCTCGTGGCCGCTCCGATCGAGCTCGTCGTCGTTGCGACCGACGTAGCCGTGAGCGGAGCCGACCAAGACGGCCTCAACGAGCTCGTCTACAGATCGCGCAGCACGCCTCCCGAGACGATGATGCGTGCGGTGCTCGCCTCCGCCGCCGTGAGCGCCCTCGTCCTTCCCGTACGGATCGATGATGAGACGATCGCGACCGACGGTGGGTGGGTGAGGAACCTGCCGCTCACGCACGCCTACGAGAACCGCGGTGTCCGTGCGATCCTCGGGTTCAGGTACGTCGCGAGCTACGGCCCGTCCGACCCCGCCACGGTCGCCCGGTTCCGCGAGCGGCTCGAGCGGTTTCGTGCGGTGCCCCCGGTGAAGGCGCTGATCGGGGAGCTGGCTGCGTCCGAGCGGCGCAGCGAGCGCGGCGAGCCCGCTCACCTCGGCGAGATGATCGTCCGGCTGATGCGCATCGCGATCACGCGCAACACCGTCCTCGAGGAGCAGCGAGCAGACGAGAAGGACGCGGCCGTGCGCGCGCTGCGCGAGCTTCGAGACGACGTCGTCGCTGCGGCGGTGGCCGCCGCGCCCCGCTGGCGCCGCCGCGCCCTGCGCGAGCAGCTCGAGCAGCGATTCCGCGAGGCTTCGTTCCCCTTCGGCCACGACCGCGACCTGCCGCGGCTGATGGTGCGCGCCGATGCCGGCGAGCATGCGCTCGACCCCGGGTTCCGGACGGCGTGGCCGGACGAGGCCAAACGCGGGCTGATCGAACGGGGTCGGGCGCTGGCGGAGGAGGCGCTCGCCGGCTGGGCGCCCGAGGAGAGCCCCTGAGCGATCCGTCGAGCCGCACGGGGCGAGACCCGGGCCGTCGGCTCTAGACTCCATCCATGACGCTCTGGCTCTCGGAGGAGGACGTCGCGGCGCTCGTCACGCCCGGCGAGGCCGTCCCGGTGATCGAGGGCTGCTTCCTGCGGATGGCTGCGGGCGAGGTCGAGCTGATGCCACGCAGGCGCTTCGGCGTCGAGGGAGGCTACTTCGCCGTGATGGCTGCGGCCGATCGCGGGCTCGGGGTCGCCGGCCTGAAGAGCTACACGCTCGTCGACGGTGAGCTGTCGTTCGTCGTGTGCCTGTTCGATCTCGCGACCGGTGCGCTCACGGCCACGATCGCCGCCGACAAGCTGGGCCAGGTGCGCACGGGGGCGGCGACCGGCGTGGCGGCGAAGCACCTCGCGAAGGAGGGAGCGCGCACGCTCGGGATCGTGGGCACGGGCTGGCAGGCCGAGTCACAGGTCGAGGCCGATCCGCGCTGCCGTCCCGACGATCGAGCGACGTCGTCGCGTGGAGCCGGAAGCCGGAGCGCGTTGACGGCGTTCTGCTCGAAGACCGGCGCGGTGGCCGCCGAGTCGCCCTCGGAGGTCGGCGCCTGCGACGTCGTGATCACGGTCACGACCTCACGCGACCCGGTCATCCGTGGCGACTGGCTGCGCGAGGGCGCGCTCGTCTGCGCCGTCGGCGCCAACCACCCGACCTCACGGGAGCTCACGCCGGAGTGATCGACCGCGCCGCCTTCGTGTGCTGCGACTCGATCGCCGACGCGCGACTCGAGTCGGGCGACCTGATCGAGCCCGTGGAGGCCGGGCAGCTGGACTGGCTCGAGGTCCACGAGCTGCACGAGGTCGTCGCCGGCGAGGTCGTCGGGCGACAGACCGACGCCGACATCGTCGTGTTCAAGTCCAACGGCATCGCGCCGTGGGACATCGCGCTGGCGCACGAGCTCGTGCTGCGTGCCCGGGAGCGCGGCGTCGGCGTCGAGCTTCCCGCCTGAGCGCGTCTCGTGGAACGGCGCCTCGGGCCGGGCACCCCGGCCGGCGCTCGCGGTGGCCGAGCGGTCAGCTCGCCGGGAGCGAGGCCTTCGCCGCCTCGACCATGTCGCCGCCGACGGCGTGCAGCACCTCGGGCCGGTCGAGCAGTCGGGCGCGCTGCTCGGGTGAGGTGAGCCGGTTGACGACGTACTTGTCCTCGAGGATCTCGGAGAGCGCGCGGCCGCGGTCGTGCTCGCGGATGACGTACTGCGCGACCCGATCCTCGCTCGACGAGCGCTGGAAGAGGAAGCCGAACAGGTCCTTGATCGCCATGCGTCGATCCTACCGCCGCGCCGTCGGTGCGGGTCGTGGAGAGGCGCCGTCCGGCCACTCCAGGTTTGCATCGGGAATCGGATCGCCGTGTGGGTCGTGCGTCGGGTAGCCGAGCGCCTCGTCGATCCGAGCCTCGAGCTCTTCGGACAGGACGTGCTCCAGCCTGTCCGCCTCGGCGTGCACGTCGTCCACGGCGATGCCCAGCGTCCGCGCCAGGTAGAGCTCCAGCAGTCGGTGATGCCGGATCACCTCGATCGCGACCCGCTCTCCGTCGGGCGTCAGCGCGATCCCACGGTAGGGGGCGTGCTCGACCAGGCCCAGGGCTGCGAGCTTCTTCACCATCGCCGTCGTCGATGCCGGCGAGACGCCCATCGCGCGGGCGAGGCCCGTCGTCGTCACGCGCTCGCCTGAGGCCGCCAGCTTGTAGGCGGCGCGCAGGTAGTCCTGGATCGCATCCGACAGCGCGCGCGCCATGGCAGCCAGTCTAGAGGCCCGGTGGTCGTCGGCAGAACGGCTGGATGCGGCTCGGCACGCGGCGATCCTCGGTGCAGACTTGCCCCGGTCACATCCCTACTGCCCATCAGGCCTCCAGAGACCTCCGAGCAGGTTCCCTCGCGGTCGGGACGCCGGTGGTTGGTACCGTCCGCTGCCCCGATGGAGATCCGTGTCGGACACAGTCCAGATCCAGACGACGCCTTCATGTACTGGGCGCTCACGACCGACCTCGTCGACACGCGCGGCTTCTGTTTCGAGCAGGTCCTCGCCGACATCCAGACGCTCAACCAGTGGGCCCGCGCTGGACGTCTCGAGGTCACGGCGATCTCCCTCGCGACCTATCCCTGGGTGCAGGAGGACTACGCGCTGCTCCCGCACGGCGCGAGCATCGGGACGGGCTACGGCCCCGTGCTGGTCGCCAGGGAGCCGATCGGGCTCGACGACCTCGCGAGTCGCGAGATCGTGGTTCCCGGGGCGAAGACGACCGCGTTCATGACCCTGCGTCTCGTCCTTGGCGACTTCCCCTACCGCGAGCTCCCGTTCGAGCAGATCCCCGAGGAGGTCGCGAGCGGTCGCGCGGACGCCGGGCTGCTGATCCACGAGGGCCAGCTCACGTTCGCCGACATCGGGCTCCAGAAGATCCTCGACCTGGGCGAGTGGTGGCTCCTCGAGACGGGGCTACCGCTTCCGCTCGGCGTGGTCGTCGCGCGACGCGACGTCGAGCGGCTGCCGGAGCTCTCGGACGTGCTCGGCGAGGCGATCGCCTGCGGGCTGGAGCATCGCGCGGAGGCGCTCGAGTACGCCCTGCAGTTCGGCCGGGGCATCGACGAGGCGGTGGCCGACCGGTTCATCTCGATGTACGTGAACGACCTCACCCAGGACTACGGGGACGAGGGGCGCACCGCGGTCGCGGAGCTGCTCCGGCGGGGCGAGGCGATCGGCGCGTTTCCGCAGCCGGTCTCGATCGACTGGGTGTAGACGCCCGGTCGGCACGTCGGGCGCGCGCGCCGGTCGCCGGGCTCACCCGTTCCGTGTCGGCCGACCTGCTCACCGGTCGACCGCCGGAGTCGACCGCCTGAGGATCCTGCCCGTCGGTGGTGCGAGCGTCTTGCCGTCCCAGACCGTGCGACCGCGGAGGATCGTGCGCTCGACGCGGTGCGCGAACGTGCGGCCGACGTACGGGCTGTGCCGGTGCCGGTACCGCAGGTCGGCTGCGGCGAGGACGGTCGGGGTCGTGGGGGCGACGATGACGAGGTCTGCGTCGGCCCCGGATGTCAGCAAGCCCTTCCCGGCGAGCCCGAGCCGAGCAGCAGGGGCGGTCGCGGTGAGCCGTGCCACGAGAGCGGCGTCGAGTCCGAGCTCGAGCGTTGCGGCGAGGAGGGTCTGACAACCGGAGATCCCGCCCCACACGTCGAAGAAGTCCGGCGCCTGCTTGAGCTCGGGCGGCGCCGGAGAGTGGTCGGAGCCGATGCTGTCGACCAGCCCCTCCGCAACTGCCGCGCGCAGGGCGTTGCGCTCCGCGGCCGTCCGAAGCGGCGGCGCGCACTTGAGCAGCGCGCCTATCGTCTCGAGGTCGTCCTCGGTGAAGACGAGGTAGTGCGGGCACGTCTCGCAGGTGACGTCGACGCCGCGGGCGCGGGCCTCGGCGACCACGCTCACGCCTTCCGCGGACGACACGTGGACGACGTGAAGCGCGCAGCCGGTCTCGGCCGCGAGCGCGACCGCGCGGCGGATGGCGTCGACCTCGGCCGTGATCGGCCGCGTGCGGAGCCAGTCGCGAGGCCCGCTGAGACCCGCCAGTCGCGCACCCGCGGTGAGCTCGCGGGTTGTGAGCTCGTCTTCGGCGTGCACCGCGACGGGGAGCCCGAGCACGGCGGCACGACGCATCCCCTCGCCGAGGGCGTCGTCGTCCACGCGACCGAAGTCGTCGATCCCGCTGTCGCTCATGAACGCCTTGAGGCCCACGACCCCACAGGACGCGAGCTCGTCCAGCCGATCGAGCGGGCCGGGGACGAGACCACCCCAGAGGGCGACGTCGACGTGGATGCGTCCCCCGGCCGCCTCGACCTTCGCCTCGAAGGACGACGCGTCGAGCGTGGGAGGGCTCGCGTTGAGCGGCATGTCGACGCACGTCGTGGCGCCGCCGACGGCCAGCGCGCCCGTTCCGGTCGCGAAGCCCTCCCACGCCGCGCGACCGGGGTCGTTCAGGTGGACGTGCGCGTCGACGACGCCCGGCAGGACGAGGAGCCTGGACGCGTCGAGCTCCTCCCGACCCGCCGGCAGGTCGGGGCCGACCGCCGCGATCACACCGTCCTCGATTGCGACGTCCGCGACGACGCCGTCGATCGTCCCCCCACGGACGACCACGTCGACCATGCCTAGATCATCACTCCTCGCGGAAGACGATCTCCTGCGCGCCCTCCCACAGGAACTTCTTCCCGAGCGCGCGCAGGCTCTCCGTGCCGGTCTCGATCGTCGCGAAGTGGTTCCCGGCGAGCGGGCCGGCTTTGGAGGCGAAGCTCACGTACCCGTAGGCGAGCAGGATCTCGGTCTCCGAGACGCCTCCCGGATAGAGCACGATCTCGCCCGGATGCGGGTAGCACGTCGCGTTCTCGGGCCCGAGCCCGAGATCGAGGTCGCCGAACGGGATCCAGCCGGCCTCGCCCGACCAGCGCACGTGGATGATGCGCGACTCGAGCGGCAGCAGCTTCCTGAACGCGGCGACGGTCTGCGGTGCGTCCTCCTCCTCGAGGCGGGCGCTGAAGGTGAAGCCTCCGGCGGTGATGGTGAGCATGGGAGGGACTCTACTCAGGCGCCGCGCTGCCAGCGATCACGGGCGATCGCGACCAGCTCGCCGCAGGCGGTGTCGAGCTCCTGGGCGGTCGGGTTGTCGAAGCGCTCGCGCAGCACCGTGAGGATCTCCGCCTTGGGGCGACGATCGACGAAGACGACGAACCTGAAGCCGTGCCGGGTCTCGTACTCGGCGTTGAGGCGGGCGAGCTCGGCCAGCGTCTCCGGGTCGGCGTCGGACCCCTGCTCGGCTGCGGAGCGGGCCGAGAGCCCGCCGCGCTGACCGATCGCGGGGTGTGCGGCGAGCATCTCGACCTTCTCCTCGTGCGTGAGCTCGTGCACGAGCGTCCCCGCGCGGGTGAGCGGGTCGGGCTCCCGCGCGAGGCGCCGGACGAGCGCAGTGCGTCCCTCGAAGAGCTCCGCGAGCTCGTCCTCGCTCAGCTGCCGCGGTAGCTCGCGCATCCGTAGGCCGACACGAGCAGCGGGACGTGATGGTGCCCGTCGCCCACCGTGACGTCGAGCGCCACGCGACGGAAGAAGGCCGAGGGGGGATGGAAGACGATCGTGAGCTCGCCGGGCTGGAGGTCGGCGCCCAGCTCGGCGATGCGGCCGTCGGCATCCGTCGTGGCCGAGGCGATGACCTCCCCTGCGTGGTGCAGCTCGACGACGACGCCTTCCGCCGGACGGCCGGTGCCGGTGTCGAGCACATGGGTCGAGAGCGTCGTTGCCATCGCTGCGCGATCGTATAGCGTCGTCGCTGTGATCCGCCGTCTCTTCTCCCACGGTCACGTCGTCACGATGGACGACGAGGGAACGGAGCTCGCTGGCGGGTGGGTCCTGGTCGAGGACGGGCTCGTCGCCGCGGTCGGGACGGGGCCGGAGCCCGAGGCGGACGAGAGGGTGGATCTCCGCGGCGCCGTCGTGACTCCCGGCCTCGTCAACACCCACCATCACCTCTACCAGACGCTCACCCGCGCGCGCGCCCAGGACGGGACGCTCTTCGAGTGGCTCGTCGAGCTCTACCCCGTGTGGGCGGGGATCGACGCGGAGTCGGTGTACGCCGCCGCCCGCACGGGTCTCGCCGAGCTCGCGCTCTCCGGGTGCACCACGGTCTTCGACCACCACTACGTCTTCCCGCACGGCCAGGACGGGCTGATCGAGGCCGAGGTGCGCGCCGCGGGGGAGCTCGGCGTCCGGATCGTCGCCTCCCGGGGGTCGATGGATCTCGGCGTCTCCGACGGTGGGCTGCCGCCGGACAGCCTCGTGGAGTCGATCGACGAGATCCTCGCCGACACCGAGCGGCTCGCCGGCCTCGCCGACGGCGCGATGGTGCAGATCGCCGTGGCCCCGTGCTCGCCGTTCTCCGTGACGCGGGAGCTGATGACGGAGTCGGCCGCGCTCGCCCGGCGGCTCGGCCTGAAGCTGCACACGCACCTCGCCGAGACGGCGGAGGAGGACGCGTTCTGCCGGGAGGCGTTCGGCTGTCGCCCGACCGAGTACCTGGAGCAGCTCGGCTGGCTCGCCGACGACGTCTGGTGCGCGCACTGCGTCCATCTTCCCCCTGCCGACGTCGCAGCATTCGCGAGGGCCGGGGTCGGCGTCGCCCACTGTCCGACCTCGAACCTCCGCCTCGGAGCGGGCTTCGCGCCCGTCCGCGAGCTCCTCGACGCGGGCGTCGACGTGGGTCTCGGTGTCGACGGCTCCGCCTCGAACGAGCGCGGCGACCTCTTCCTCGAGGTCAAGAACGCGCTCCTCGTGGCGCGCGGCCGTAGCGGGCCTCGCGCGCTCGGCGTCCGCGAGGCGATCAGGCTGGGAACGCGTGGTGGCGCCGCCGTTCTCGGGCGCGACGACCTCGGGCTGCTCGCCCCCGGCAAGCGGGCCGATCTCGCGGTCTGGCCGGTGGACGACCTCTCGCTGCAGGGGGCCGCCGACCCGGTGGCCGGGCTGGTCTTCGCAGGTCCGCACCGCGTGGAGCGTCTCGTGGTCGCAGGCGAGGACGTCGTGCGGGGAGGGTCGCTGGTGCGTGCCGACGAGGCTGAGATCGTGCGCGAGCACCGTCGCGCCGCCGCACGGTTCCAGCCGTGACGCCCTTCGACCGCGCCCGGCGGGTGCTCGCGCGGGCCGATGTGCTCGGGGGGGTGAGCGAGGAGCCCGGGTGCCTCATGCGGCGCTTCGCGACGCCCGCGCTCGGTGAGGCGGCGGCCCTCCTCGAGGGGTGGCTGCGGGAGGCGGGGCTCCGGGTCGAGCGCGACCCGGTGGGCAACGTCCTCGGCCGCAACGGGGTCGCCGGTGCTCCCCTCGTCGTCGGGTCGCACTTCGACACCGTGCGAGACGCGGGGAGATACGACGGGGTGCTCGGGGTGCTCTGCGCGATCGAGGTCGCGGAGGCTCTCGGCGACGCTGCAGGGCCGCTCCAGGTCGCCGCCTTCGCCGACGAGGAAGGCGTCCGCTACGGCGTCGCTTACCTCGGCAGCTCGGCCTTCCGGGGTCGCTTCGACCCACGGTGGCTCGAGCTCGAGGACGTCGACGGGGTGGCCATGGGCGTCGCGATCGCGGCCGCCGGCAGGCGCGTCGACGACCTGCGGGATCCTCGACTGCAGGAGCCCGACTTCCGCCTGCCGGCAGGTGCGGCGGTCATGCCGATCAGGGGCTACCTCGAGGTGCACATCGAGCAGGGATCCCATCTCGAGCGCGCGGGGCTGCCCGTCGGCGTCGTGACGGCGATCGCCGGGCAGACACGCGGCGCCGTCGCCTTCGTCGGACGCCAGGGCCATGCGGGCACCGTCCAGCCGGGGGAGCGCGCGGACGCCCTCGCGGGTGCCGCGGAGCTCGTCCTCGCCGTCGAGGCGGCTGCCGAGGCGCGACCGGGGCTCGTCGCCACGGTCGGCGAGCTCGCGGTCGCGCCCGGCTCCGCCAACGTCATCCCCGGCCGCGTCGAGGCGTCGCTCGACGTCCGCCACGCGGACGACGCCGAGCGACTCGCCGCCGTGGCCGGGCTGGAGGCCGCCGCCCGCGAGATCGCCGACCGCCGCGGTCTCGGGCTCGAGTGGGAGGTCCTGCAGTCGACTGGCGCGGTCGCGATGGACACCGCGCTCACCGCGGTCCTCGAGCAGGCCGTCGAGGCGAACGGTCTCGCGGTGAGACGGCTCGTGAGCGGGGCGGGACATGACGCCGCGATCGTCGGGCGCGAGTCGCCGGCCGCGATTCTCTTCGTCCGCTGTGCGGGCGGCGTCAGCCACTCACCTGCCGAGGCCGTCGAGCTGGACGACGTCGCGGTCGCGCTCGCCGTCCTCGAGGACGCGTTGAGCCACCTCGCCGGCCCCTGACACGGCTCCAGCCGCACGGGTGCTGTCACAGTCGGGGACCCGCGCGAGGCTCAGCCGGTTGCAGAGCTGACGTACGCGGCGACGTCGGCGATCTCGGTCTCGGAGAGCTGCCCCGCGAAGGACGGCATCGCCGCCCTGGCCGTTGGTCACGCGCTCGACGACGAGCGCCCTTGACGGAGCCGCCGCGTCGAGGTTCGGACCGACGTCGCCCGTCGCGTTCGCCGCAGCAAGCGTGTGACACGCTCCGCACCCGGCTGCTGCGAACACGGCCTCACCGCGCGCCAGCGAGGCCGCGTCGGGCGGCGTCGCCTCCGCCTTGTCATCCGGAGGTCGGAGGGCGAGCGCCAGCGCGATCAGGGCGACCACGCCCACGGCCGGCATCCACCAGTGCGTGCGACCGCGGTGGCGCAGGTTGTAGAAGAGCCGTGCGAGCGCGCCGAGCGCCATCATCACGACGAGCACGAGCCAGGCGCGTTCCGCGCCGTACACGACAGGGAAGTGCCCGGCGAGCATCGTGAACAGCACCGGCAGCGTGAGGTAGTTGTTGTGCACCGAGCGCCGCTTCGCCTCGAGCCCGGGCGCCGGGTCGGGCTCGCGGCCCGCCTCCTTGGCCCGGATCAGCTCCCAGTGGGCCGGGATGATCACGAAGAGCACGTTCGCCGCCATGATCGTGCCCGAGCATCGCGCCGACCTGGAGGAATGCGGCCCGCGGGGCGAACAGCTGGTCGGCGACGAGCGCGGAGACCACGGCGAGCAGCCCGACAGCGACGGCGAGCGCCCGTTCATCGCGACCGAGCAGCCGGCAGAGAGCGTCGTAGGCGAGCCAGGCCGCCGACGAGCAGGCCGACGCTCAGCGCCACCGCCTGCCACGGGGCGAGGTCGGCGACCGTGGAGCGATCGATCAGGGCCGCCCGACGCGTCGAGGTAGTAGAGGACGACGAGCAGGGCGAAGCCGGAGAGCCAGGTCGTGTAGGCCTCCCACTTGAACCAGGCGAGATGCTCGGGGAGCCGTCGCCGGGGCGACCCTGTACTTCTGCACGTGGTAGAAGCCGCCGCCGTGCACCTCCCACAGCTCGCCCGCGACGCCCGCCTCCTCGTCCACGGGATCCGCCGGCCGCCGCAGCGACTGGTCGAGCAGGACGAAGTAGAACGAGGCGCCGATCCACGCGATCGCGGCGATCGCGTGCAGCCAGCGCAGCAGCAGGTCGAGCCAGTCGACGAGGTAGCCGTCGAGGGCGAAGGGGAGGGCGGTCACGGTCGGTGGAATCTAACGCGTTCGCATCGCCGGGCCGACCGCTCGCGCGTCGCCGCAGCGGCGAGACGACGCTCAGGACCCTGTCCGCCTCCAGCGGCACGAGCGCGAATCGGTCGACGTCGACGAGGCCGTGGTCGGTGATCTTCAGCGACGGGATCACGGAGAGGGCGAGGAACGCGAGCGTGAGGAACGGCGTCGCGCCCGACCAGCCGAGGGCCGCTGCGGCCTCGTTGGTGGCGCGGCTCTGCTCGATCACGTCGGCGAGCGGAGCGTCGGAGAGCAGGCCGGCGACCGGGAGCGGGCACTCGGCGAGCACGCGGCCGTCGTCGACCACCACGATCCCGCCGCCGATCGTCGCGAGGTGTGCGACCGCGAACGCGAGGTCGTCGTCGCTCATCCCGACGACCACGAGGTTGTGCGCGTCGTGCGCGACCGAGGAGGCGAGGGCGCCGCGCCGGAGCCCGGAGCCGGCCACGAAGCCGAGCCCGATCCGGCCGGTCGCGAGATGGCGCTCGACGACGGCGATCTTGGCGAGGCCGGCGGCCGGCGTCTGCGACCGCATGGCCGTCGACGACGACGGGCGACCGCTCGAGCGACTCCGTCACGACCTGGTCCTCGATCAGGCCGATCGCGCGGATCGTCGAGCCGTCGGAGGGGATCGCGAAGTCGGCCGCGGAGACGGGCTTCACGCGCACGGTCTGGCGCACCCACTCGGGCACCGGCACCGAGGGGACGTCCTCGATCGGCCGGCCGCGCTTGAGCACGAGCTCGGGCGCGAAGCTCGACGAGGTCGGGGAGCAGGAGCAGGTCGGCCTGGTAGCCGGCGGCGACCGCGCCGAGGTGGTCGAGGCCGTGCCACTGCGCCGGGTGGAACGACGCCAGCAGCAGGGCGTCCTCCGGGGCGACCCCGTGTGCCACCGCCTCGCGCACCATCCCGTTGATGTGGCCGTTGTCGGCGATGTCGTCGGGGTCGCGGTCGTCGGTGCAGAACGCGATCCGCCCGGGGCCGTACTCGAGCACCAGCGGCAGCAGCGCCTCGAGGTTGCGCGCCATCGACGCCTCGCGGATCAGCAGCCACATCCCGGCGCGCAGTCGCTCGCGGCCCTCCTCGGCGGTCAGCGCCTCGTGGTCGGAGCGGATCCCGGAGGCGGCGTAGGCCTGCAGGCCCTTGCCGAGCAGCCCGGGAGCGTGGCCGTCGACGTGCTGCGCCCCTTCGAGCTGAAGCTTCTCGAGCTCCGAGGGAAGCCCGTTGACGACGCCCGGGAAGTTCATCATCTCGGCGAGCCCGAGCACCCGGCTGCGGCGCATCAGCGCCTCCAGGTCGCCCGGGGTGAGCGCCCGTCGCGGCGACTCGAACGGCGACGCGGGGACGCACGACGGCGCCATGAAGTAGACCTCGAGCTGGAGGCCCTCCGAGGCGTCGAGCAGCCAGTGCACGCCGTCGGAGCCGAGCACGTTCGCGATCTCGTGCGGGTCGGCCACGACGGCGGTCGTCCCGAGCGGCAGGACGAGCCGCGCGAACTCGTCGACGAGCAGCTTCACCGACTCGAGGTGCATGTGCGCGTCGATGAAGCCCGGGACGACGAAGCGGCCGCGTCGCGTCGACCACCTCGTCGCCGTCGTACGTCGCCGATCCCGGCGATCGACGCCGTCGACGATCGCGACGTCGGCGTCGAGCCACTCGCGGGTGAAGACGCAGAAGACCCGCCCGCCGCGGACGACGGTGTCGGCGGGCTCGTCTCCCCGAGCGACCGCGAGCCGTCTCGACAGGTCGGTCATGGTGCGACCATAACGCCTCAGCCCTGGACGATGAGCGTGCCCGTCTCCCCGGCCAGCGCCCGCTCGACGTTCTCGGGGTCGGTGATGATCGCGTGGCCGCCGCCGCGCTCGAGGAAGTCGACCACCGCCTCGATCTTGGGCGCCATGCTCCCCGGCAGGAAGTGCGTGCCTTCTGCCAGGTACTCCTTCGCCTCGGAGAGCGTCATCCGGTCGAGCCAGCGCTGGGTCGGCTGGCCGAAGTCGAGGGCGACCTTCTCCACCGCAGTCGTGATCAGCAGCAGCTCCGCCCCGATCTCGTTCGCGAGCAGCGAGCAGGCGTGGTCCTTGTCGATCACGGCGGCGATGCCCGGTCAGCTCGCCGTTCTCGTCGGCGACGACGGGGATGCCGCCGCCGCCGACCGAGATCACGACGAAGCGGTTCTCGATCAGCGAGCGGATCGCGTCGACCTCGACGATGCGGATCGGCTCGGGGGAGGGGACGACCCTGCGCCAGCCGCGCCCGGCGTCCTCCTTCACCGACCAGCCGTCCTGGTCGCGTCGCCGCATCGCCTCGGGCTCCTCCATGAACGAGCCGATCGGCTTCGACGGGGCCTGGAAGGCCGGGTCGTCCCGCGAGACCTCCACCTGGGTCACGACGGCGACCGCGTGGCGGTCGACGTCGAGCCGGTGGAAGTCGTTCTCGAGGTTCTGGGCGAGCGCGTAGCCGATCGCGCCCTGGCTGTCGGCGCCGCAGACGTCGAGCGGCACCTCGTGCAGCTCGTGCGAGGCGAGCTCCGACCGTCGCAGGATGAACCCGACCTGGGGGCCGTTGCCGTGGCCGATCGCCACGTCCCAGCCGTCCTTGATCATCGACGCGACGTGCCAGCAGGTCTCGCCGGCCGCGATGTACT
Source organism: uncultured Actinomycetes bacterium (assembly GCA_963849125.1). GTDB lineage: Bacteria > Actinomycetota > Thermoleophilia > Gaiellales > Gaiellaceae > Gaiella. Next base: position 104,511 of record CAWKGI010000020.1, read on the forward strand.
GGTCGCGCACCGACTGGTGCTGCTTGTCCTTGATCAGCGAGTTGCCGCCGATCGCGACGACGGCGCTCTTGCGGCTCATGCGAAGCCGCCCATCGTCAGGGCCATCAGCGCCTTGCCGGTGTGCATCCGGTTCTCGGCCTCGTCGAAGACGACCGACTGCGGGCCGTCGATGACCTCGTCGGTGACCTCGCGGCCGCGGTCGGCCGGCAGGCAGTGCATGTAGAGCGCGTCGGGTGCGGCGAGCGACATGCGGCGGGCGTCGCAGATCCAGTCGGCGAACGCGCCGGACTCGGCGAGCGCCTTCGACTCGTCGCTGAACGCGTCGAGCCTGCCCCACGACTTCGGGTAGACGACGTCGGCGCCGCGGAACGCCTCGTCCATGTCGTCCATGAACGTGATCGTCGAGCCGGCCTCTGCGGCGGCGGCCTGCGCCTTCTCGATCACCTCGGGCATCAGCTCGAACCCGGGCGGGTGGGCGATGACGACGTCCATGCCGAAGCGCGGGAACAGCGTCGCGACGCCTTGCGGCACCGAGAGCGGCCGCGCGTACGAGGGCGCGTAGGCCCACGTCATCGCGACCTTGAGACCGCGCAGGTTGTCGCCCCGGTGCTCCTTCAGGGTCATCACGTCGGCGATCGTCTGGGTCGGGTGGTCGATGTCGCACTGGAGGTTGATCAGCGGGATGTCCGCCCACTCGGCGACCTCGCGCATCCACTTGCTGCCCTCGTACGGCGCCAGGTCGTGGCGGATCGCGATGCCCTCGCCGTAGCGGCCGAGGATGATCCCCATGTCCTTCGGGCTCTCGCCGTGCGAGACCTGCGTCTTGTCGGCGTCGAGGAAGATCGCGTGGCCGCCGAGCTGGGTCATGCCCGTCTCGAAGGCGTTGCGGGTGCGCGTCGACTTGTCGAGGAAGAGCATGTAGAGCGTCTGCTGCGGCAGCAGGAGGTGGGGCTTTCCGGCCTTGCGCTCGGCCTTCAGCTCCATGGAGACCGCGAGCACCTCCTCCAGCTCCTCCACGGTCCAGTCGATCGTCTCGATGTAGTCCTTGCCGACGAGCGCCTGCTTGACGGCGGCGCGGTCGGTGAGCGTGCTGCCTTCCATGTCTTCTCTTCCTCTCTCCTAGAGCTGTCCGTGTGGCTGAAGCATCAGAAGCGGCCTTCGGCGAAGGCGTCGATCATCGCCGGGACGTCGTCTCCGAGCGGGTAGAGCACGGGGCAGGTGCAGCCGCTCGCGACGTACTCGCGCACCTTCGCGCGGCACTCGTCGGCCGTCCCCGAGGCGGTGATCAGCTGGACGACCTCGTCTGGGACGAGGTGCATCGCCTGCTCGATCTGCTCCGCGCTCGCCGGCCAGGTGAGGATCGAGCCGATCTCCTCGAGCAGCTCGGGCGCGACGCCGCTCGCCTTCATGATGTGCGGCTGCTGGCCGAGGTACTGGGTCACGAGCTCGCGCGCCCGGTCGAGCGCGAGCGAGCGGTCGCTGTCGAGCGAGCAGACGACGAGCTGCGGGCGGTCGACGTCCGCGACCGTGCGCCCGGCGCGCTCGGCGCCGATCGCGAGGTGCTCCATCGCCTCGACGTTGTAGCCGGCTCCGACGAGGTAGTTGAGCAGCACGCCGTCGCCGATCTCGCCTGCGAGCTCCATCATCTTCATCGCCGTCGCGCCGATGTAGATCGGCACGTCCTTGGGGGAGCGGTCGCCGTGGACGATGTCGATCTCCACGTCGTCGAGGTGGACGAACTCGCCCGTCGTAGGTGACGCGCTCCATCGCGAGCAGCCGGCGTGTCGCCTCGACGGTCTCGCGCATCGCCTTCAGCGGCTTGCTGCGCGTGATGCCGACCTTCGCCGCGAGCGGGTCCCACCAGGCGCCGATCCCGAGCTTGACCCGGCCGGGGGCGAGGTCGTCGAGGGTCGAGAAGGTGGCGGCGAGGAGGCCGACGTTACGCGTCCAGTTGTTGACGACGCCCGAGCCGACCGCGATCCGCTCCGTGACCGCGGCGAACGCCGCCATCGGCACGGTCGCCTCGCGGACGAGCCTGCTCTCCGCCTGCCAGACCGCCTCGAAGCCCTTCGCCTCCGCGAGCCTGGACGTACTCCATGCCCTCGCGGATCGGGTGCTTGTCCTGCAGGTACAGCGCCACGCGGCCTTCGCTCGTGACGGGCATCAGATACCTCCCTTGGGCTCGAACTCGTGTGGCCCGATCTCGTCGAGGCGCCGCCACAGGCGCTCGGCCTGGGCGAGGGCGTCCGCGGCCAGCTCCCGCTGGTCGACGTTGGCGAGCGTCCGGTCGGTGACGACCCACGCGCCCGCGACCATCACGTCGCGGACGTGGCGCGACGAGAGCCCGAACACCCAGTGGCCCGCGAAGCTCCCGTCGTGGACGGGCGTCGGCGCGGCGTAGTCGAGGACGACCAGGTCGGCGGGAGCACCTGGCCGGAGCGCTCCCAGCAGGGGCTCGGCGAAGGCCCGGCCCGCGAGGCGTGCGCTCTCGGCGAGCCTGACCAGGGGCCAGTCGCCTCCGGTGCCGCCGTCGTCCTCGCGCTGGCGGAAGAACGCGGTGCGCGACTCCTCGAACATGTCGGATCCGATCCCGTCCGTGCCCAGCGAGACGCGATCGCCGAGCCTCGAGAGCCGGGCGCGCCCGATCGAGTTGTTCATGTTCGAGCGTGCGTTGTGGGCGAGGGAGGCACCCGCCGTGTGGACGAGGCCGATCTCGTCGTCATCGAGGTGGACGCCGTGCGCGAGGAGCGTGCGCTCGTTCAGCGCACCGGCCTGCTGCAGCCGCGCGGCGACCCGATGTCCGCAGCGGGCGACCGCGTCGACCTCGTCTGCGAGGTCCTCGGCCACGTGGACGTGCAGGCCGACGCCGTGCGTCTCGGCCGCCTCGCGGCAGGCGGCGAGCGTCTCGTCGGAGAGCGTGAACGACGCGTGCGCCCCGACCATGCCCCGTGCGAGCGCGGGCCGCTCTCTCCGGACGCGGTCGAGGAAGCGCCGGTTCTCGGCGACGCCGGCGTGCGCGCGGTCGAGCCCGTCGCGGTCGGAGGTCTCGTAGCAGAGCACCGACCGCACGCCGAGGCCCGCCAGGGCCTCCGCGACGATGTCGAGCGAGCCGTCGATCGCGTTCGGCGAGGCGTGATGGTCGACGAGGGTGGTCGTGCCCGAGAGGAGCGCCTCCATCCCGCCGACGAGCGCCGAGGCCCTGATCGTCTCCTCGTCGAGCGCACGGTCGAGCCTCCACCAGATCCGCTGGAGGATCTGGGTGAACGTCGTCGGCGGCTCGAGGGCGTAGGGCATGCCGCGAGCGAGCGCGGAGTAGAGGTGGGTGTGGGCGCAGACGTTGCCGGGCACGACCAGGCAGCCGGAGCAGTCGCGGCGGTCTCCTCCGCCCGAGGCGGCGATCCGGCCGCCGACGACGTGGAGGTCGTCGCGCACGATCCGTACGGGATCGAGGGAGGTGACCACCGCTCCGCCGGTGAGGATCATGCGTGCGAGCCCCCGTGCTTCGCGAGGTGCGGCACGGCGGCCAGGGCGGCCGGCGACTCCTTCATCGGCAGGCGCACCCGGCGGACGCCGTCGAAGGCGTAGAGCGCGCCCGCGACCGCGGCCGCGGTCGGCACCAGGGCTGCCTCGCCCACCCCCTTGGCGCCATACGGTCCCTCGGGCTGCGGCTCCTCGACGAGGATGCACTCGACCTCGGGCATGCCGGTCGGCGGGACGATGTGGAGGGACTTGAGCGTCTCGGTCTGCGGGAACCCGCCCTCGACGACGAACTCCTCCGACAGCGCTTGACCCAGGCCCATGTGCACGGCGCCCTCGATCTGGCCCTCGATCAGGGTCGGGTTGATCGCCTTGCCGACGTCGTGGGCGGCGACCACCTTCGTCAGCCGGCCCTCGTCGTCGACGATCGCCACCTGCGTCGCCCACGCGTAGGCGAGGTGCGTGACGGGCTCGTCGACGTCCGGCCCGAGCTTCGTCGTCCAGTCGACGACGAAGTCGCCGCGGAACTCCTGCCCTGCGAGCTCCTCCAGGGTGTGGCCGTCGAGGGCCGAGCGAAGCTTCTGTGCGGCGTCGATCACGGCCCGGCCGCCGAGCACGGTGGAGCGGGACGCGGTCGTCTGGCCGGTCTCGAGCTCGCGGTCGGTGTCGACGGCGACCCGGATCCGTTCGGGCGGCAGGCCGAGCTCCTCGCAGGCGATCTGCTGCAGGATCGTGTGGACGCCCTGACCCATCTCGGTCCAGGAGTGGAAGAGGCTGAGCGTGCCGTCGTCCTCGACGCGCAGCACGGCCCGGCCGTACTCGGTCATCCCGTTGCCGATGCCGGTGTTCTTGACGCCGCAGGCGATCCCGGCGAAGCGGGCGCCCTCGTAGGCGTCCTTCACGGCGAGGAGCGTCTGCTTGAGCCCGACGCCGGGGCCGAGCCTCTGGCCGGTGCCGAACCGCTTGCCCGTCTCGAGCGCGTTGCGCCAGCGGATCTCCCAGCCGTCGATCCCGACGCGCTCGGCGAGCATGTCGAGCACGCCCTCGATCGCGAAGTTCGACTGGTTGACGCCGAACCCGCGCATCGCGCCGCAGGGAGGGTTGTTGGTGTAGACCGCGCGGCCCTCGACGTCGACGTTCTCGACCTCGTAGGCACCGCAGGCGTGGCCGACGGCCCGCTCGATCACCTTGTCGCCCACGCTCGCGTACGCCCCGGTGTCGCCGACGATGCGGGCCTGCACCGCGAGCAGGCGGCCCTCGTCGTCGCAGCCGACCGTGTACTCGAGCCACATCGCGTGCCGCTTCGAGTGGAAGCGCAGGCTCTCCTTGCGGGTCAGCGTCACGCGCACCGGCCGGCCCGTGAGGGTGGCGAGGAGGGCCGCGTGCGACTGGACGTTGAGGTCCTCCTTCGCCCCGAAGGCGCCGCCGGTGGCGACCTGCGTGACGCGCACGCGGTCCTCCGGGACGCCGAGGAAGGATGCGATCTGCCGTCGGTCGTCCCAGACGCCCTGGCCCTGGGAGTAGACCTCGAGCGGCCCGTCTGCGGAGGGAACCGCGAGCGAGGACTCCGGCTCGAGGAACGCGTGCTCGATGAACTGCGTCCGGAACGACTCCGTGACCACGTGGGCCGCCCTCGCGAGGGCGGCGTCGACGTCGCCTCGCTCAACCTTCGAGACCGAGAGCACGTTGCCGCTCTCGTGGAGCACGGGGGCGCTTCCGTCCAGCGCCTCGAACGGATCCGTCACCGGCTCGAGCACCTCGTACTCGACCTCGACGAGCGCCGCCGCGGCGCGGGCGGCACGGCGCGTCTCTGCCGCGACTGCCGCGATCACGTCGCCGACGTACGCGGTGACCTCGCCCTCGGCGACGAGCTGGCGCCAGTCACGCCTGATCGACCCCTGCACCCGCTCGCCGGGGACGTCGGCGGCGGTGACGACCGCGACGACGCCGGGCGCCGCGAGCGCCTTGGAGGCGTCGATGCGGACGATGCGCGCACGCGGGTGGTCCGAGAACCGGAGCGCTCCGTGGAGCATGCCCGGCACCGTCATGTCGCCTACGAAGACGGTGTCGCCGAGGGCCAGCTCGGTGCCGCGGTAGCGGGCCGTGCGGGAGCCGACGCGGCCGCTGCGGTCGGGCTCCGGCAGCGGCTCGCCGCGGTGGGCGCCGGCCGCGAGCTCGATCGCGTCTATCACCTTCACGTACCCCGTGCAGCGGCAGAGGTTGCCGAGCAGCGCATGCGCGATCTCGTCTCGCGTGGGCTCGGGATGCTTCTGCAAGAGGGCCTCCGCCTTCATCACGATCCCGGGCGAGCAGTAGCCGCACTGCGAGGCGCCGGCCGCGACGAAGCACTCGCTCCAGAGCCGCCGCTCCTCGTCGGTGAGGCCCTCGTGGGTGACAACGTGCTTCCCCTCGAACCGCGCTGCCTTCTGCGCGCAGGAGACGACGGCCCTGCCGTCGACCAGCACCGTGCAGGCGCCGCAGGAGCCCTCGGGGGCGCACCCGTCCTTGACGGAGTGCACCCCCAGCTCCTCGCGCAGGAGCTCGAGCAGGCTCATGCCCTCGTCCGGCTCGACCGATACCGCCTGCCCGTTGAGCGTGAACTCCACGGCTCCCGCCTCCCTTCCTGCGCTATTCCATGGCACCGAGGACGAGCGAGATGAGAGCCATCCTCATCACGACGCCGTTGAACGCCTCCGACCAGTACCGCGCATGGCGCGTTCCGTCGACGTCCTCCGGCAGCTCGTCCATGCGCGGAAGGCTGTGGAGGACGATGGAGTCCGGCTTTCCGCTGTCGCGCAGCAGCTCGCGGGTGACCCGGTACGCCTCGGGCGTCATCCCGACGGTCTCTCCGCGCTCGTCGCGTGACTTGGTGTAGTCGGGCTGGACGACGGGCTCCATGTAGATCACGTCGCAGTCGTGGATCACATCCGCGACCGAGGGAGCCTCCTCGTAGCGCACGCTGAGCTCGTCGAGCTCGGCCTTGAACTCCGGCAGCAGCGACATGTCCGGCGGTCCGACGACATACGCCTTGATGTCGAACTGCGACATCGCGTAGAGGATCGAGTGCATCGTGCGCATCCGCATGTCGCCGACGAGCAGGAACGTGAGGCCGTCGAGCGTGCCCAGCTCCTTGCGCGTGGTGTAGAGGTCGGTCAGGACCTGTGTCGGGTGCTCGCCCCAGCCGTCGCCGCAGTTGATCACCGGGACAGACGCCCAGCGGGCCGCCTCTGCCGGTGCGCCCTGCTGGAAGTGCCGCATCGCGATGACGTCGCCGTAGTACTCCAGCATGTGCACGGTGTCCTTGATCGACTCCTGGTAGAAGTCGCCGGCCCGCGTGTTCTTCGCGTCGGAGAACCCGAGCACATGCCCCCCGAGCCGGTGCATCGCGGCCTCGGTGGCGAGGCGTGTGCGGGTGCTCGGCTGGTAAAAGGCCGTCAGCAGCGTCTTGTCGGCGAGCAGGTCGGCGTTCTTCCTGCTGCGCGCGATCGGCTCCAGCTCGTCGCACACTCCGAAGACGTGCTCGAACTCGGCGCGTTCAAAGCCCTTGAGCGACAGGATGTCGCGCCCGGCGAAGCTCCTCATCTTGGTTCCTTCCGTGTGGTTGATGTGATCGGATTGCGCCGGTGAACAGCACGGCGACGCGCTCGTCGGCGGAGACGGTGTCTGCATCCCGCAGGACGAGCAGGCCGGCGAGCCCGGCGGAGCCCGTGGCGCAGACCTGGATGCCGGTCGCGTCGAGCGCGAGCGCGTGTGCGTCGGCGAGCGTGCTCTCGCCCACGACCAGCGGACTGCCGCCCGTGGCGAGCATGCCATCGACCACCGCGAGCCAGTCGTAGGTCTCGTCGTCGAGGATGCCGTGGGCGATGCTGTGGGGCTCGCTCTCCCACGGCCACATGAACTCCGAGCGGTGACGGGCGGCGTAGCCGAGCGCCCGTCGGACGTCAGGCGGCGCCGGCCCTTCGCACCGGGACACGACTGCGTCGAAGGCGCGTCGCAGCGGCCACGCTCCCTCGGTCTGCACGGCATGCAGCCTCGGTGCACCGCGAACGACGCCGAGCTCGGCGGCGTCCCGCAGGCCCTCGACGCACCCGCTGGCGAGGGCACCGCCGCCGACCTGGATGACGAGGCGGTCGAGGGTCGAGCCCGACGCCGCGAGGTCGGAGGCGATCTCGTAGCCGAGCGTCGTCCCGCCCTCGACCGCGAGGCCGTTCAGGTCTCCCTGGCAGGTGAAGGGCAGCGCCCCGTCGGCCAGCGCGTCACGCAGGCGTCTGACGGTGGGATCACCGGTCTCGCCGGGCTGACGCGGGCAGACGGTGACGAGCGCGCCGAGCTCCTCGAGCCGTGCGAGCACCACCGCGTCGGCGTCGACCGGGACGAACACCCGGAGCGTTCGCCCGCCGGCCGCGGCGACGACGGCGGCCGCCAGGGCGGCGTTGCCGCAGCTCGCGATCGCCAGATCGGGTCGTCGACTCGCGTCGACCAGCCGGAGGCGCTCGGCCACCTCGAGATAGAGCAGTACCCCGAACAGGTGTCGCGCCTTGTGCGATCCGGAGACGTTCCCCGTCTCGTCCTTGACCCAGACGCCACCGGTCTCCGAGAAGCCGAGTCGATCGCTGAGCGCGTCGCTGCGGGCGAAGGGCGTGGTGACGAAGCCGTGTCCGTCGACGGCGGCCACCTGCCGGTCGAGCCGCCGCACGAGCGAGCAGAAGTCCTCGTCCGAGAGCCCGCCCGCGATGGCCACGTGGTAGGCGTGGAGCAGGGCGCGGTAGCGGAGGAACGGATTCCGTTCCCCGGCGTCCTGTGGAAAGCGAACGACCGAGAGGTCGAGCTCGCGCCGCAGGACATGGTCCGTGTCGTCACCGGCTCGAGCGTTCGGGCAGGAGAACGGGTACGGCTCACGTGGGTCGGGCTGCGCACCGCAGCCGGCGCAGACGAGCCTGCTGCCCACAGCCGTCACAGAGCCTCCAGCACACCGGCTCGTCCGTTGAACTCGTCGATCAGAGCGTCCCAGTCGCCCGCGAGCTCGTGGATGCCGGACCAGAACGACTGGCTCCGGCGGGCCTCGAAGTCCTCCAGCGAGATGCCCTGCTGCTCGACCCAGGTGTAGTAGCCGAGGTTGAAGATCCGCTCCCGGTCGACCCGGGTCAGCTCGATCAGGTTGTCCGTCGCCGCGCCGAGCAGGTGCTCGCCGAAGACGCCCGCTGCGGCCACCTCGTCGAAGCCGCCGCCGAAGTACCGCCCGAGCGCGAGCTCCTGCTCGCTCTCGTACAGGCTTGCGCCGTCGGTGGCTACGGTCACGATCACGTCGTCCGGCCCCATGTCGTAGTACTTCGCGGTCTTGATCGCCGCGAGCAGGTTGCAGATGCTCGACAGCCCCAGCGAGGGCAGCTCTGCGAGGACGTGCTCGGGGACGCTGCAGCGCTCGGCGAGGTACCTCCGGCCGACCGTGGTGTTGAACAGCACCCCGAGGCGGTCGGTGGCCCGATCCGAGACGGCCACGGCGATGTCGGTGTTGAGGACGTTGTGGATCAGCGGGATGTGCTTGTCCCCGATCCCCTGGATGTTGTGCTCGCCGAAGCCGTTGCGCAGCATCGTCGGGCACTCGGTCGCCTCGACGGCGACGATCAGCGAGCCGAGACGCTCCTTGAGGTAGTCGCCGGCGCCGATCGTGCCGGCGGAGCCCGTCGCGGAGACGAAGGCCCGGAGCTCCAGCGCGGGCTCCAGCGCATGCATCGCCTCGAACACGCGCTCGAGGGCGGCGCCCGTCGCGAGGTAGTGGGCGATGTGGTTCCCGAACTCGGCGAACTGGTTGAGGATGACGTTGTCGGGATCTTCGGCGAGCTCATGGCACTTGTCGTAGATCTCCTTGACGTTGCTCTCGGTGCCCGGGGTCCGGATGATGTCGCCCGGGTCTCCGACCCAGCGCTCCAGCCACGCGAATCGCTCTCGGCTCATGCCCTCCGGGAGGACGGCCACGCCACGGCAGCCGAGCAGACGGGAGATCGCGACCCCGCCCCTGCAGTAGTTGCCGGTCGACGGCCAGACAGCGCGGTCCGAGGTCGGATCGAAGCGGCCGGTGACGAGACGCGGCACCAGGCAGCCGTAGGCGGCGAGCACCTTGTGGGCCTCGATCAGCGGGAAGCGGTTTCCGAGGGCGAGCACGATCCGTGCCCGGACGCCGGTCAGCTCCGGCGGCAGGACGAGGTGCTCGGGGACGTCGACGAAGTCCGTCCTGTTGGTGCCGTTGTGCCAGTGCACCCGGAACAGGTTCAGGGGATCCGCGTCGTCCGGCCCGACGCGCGCGAGCGCCTCACGGACAGCAACGGGGATCAGCTGGGGGTGGGCGAGCTGCGTGAAGGTCGGCAGCGCGATGCGCGCCTGTCGGAAGTACTCCACGGTCCGCTCGAGGGTCTGAGGATCGGCCTCCTCGCGCGTCAGGCCGAGTCGATCTGTGAGCATGCGTTCCTCCACGCCGGGGTCTCGAGGAAACCGTATGAGCCCCCGGGGCGGTGGTCGTCGGGGGTTTGCCGGACGCTGACTCAGGGATTCCCCTCGTCCGGAAGCGAGCGTCGGGTGACATGCTGGTGGCATGTCGATCCTCGTCGGATGGGATGGTCCCGTGGTGTCGGCAGTCGGTCCGCTCGGGGGACGAGTCGACGGGGTGTGGCGCTCGTCGAGATTGCCCGACGCCGCGTGTCCTCCCGTCGGGCGCCCCCGCCGGGCGCGAGCGACCAGCCGGGGATCGACGGTGTGCTGCGCTGCGGGTTCGTGCCCGCCAACCGATCGGGTGCCACGTGCGTCGAGAGATGAGAGGATGGTGCGTCGACGAGCGCCGTCGGTGCCATGTGCCAGCAGGAATCGCTTCGAAAGGAGAGTCATGTCCCGCGTAAGTGGAACCAGGCGATCGGGTCGCAGGGGGCTCGCAGTCGCAGCCCTCTTCGTCGTGCTCGGCGTGACGGCGCTTGCCGCTGTCGCGACCGGGTCCGCGGCCGAGCAGTCGAAGGCCGCGCCGATCAAGGCCGCGTGGATCTACGTCGGCCCGACCACCGACGGTGGCTGGACGACCGCCCACGACAACGGTCGGAAGTACGTCCAGAAGATGCTCGGCGCGAAGGTGCTGACGACCTACAAGGAGAACATCCCGCCGGGTCCGAAGCTCGCCCAGACGGTCGCGAGCCTCGTGCGCGACGGTAACAAGATCATCTTCGCCACGTCGTTCGGGATGATCGACAAGAAGCTCGCCGCGAAGTATCCGAGCGTGTACTTCGAGCAGGCGACAGGAACCGACCTGTCGAAGAACCTGGCCGAGTACTTCGGTGCCGGTGAGGACTCGATCTACCTCTCCGGCATGGCCGCCGGTGCCGCCACGAAGAACGGGAAGATCGGCTACATCGTCCCGTTCGGCATCCCCGAGGTGATCCGGCACGCGAACGCGTTCGCCCTCGGCGCCCAGGCCGTCAACCCCAAGGCAAAGGTGAAGCTGATCTGGACGCTCTCGTGGTACGACCCGGCGAAGGAGAAGAAGGCCGCCGAGAGCCTTGTCGACTCCTGGGGTGCCGACGTGCTGGGCCAGAACGTCGACAGCCCGGCCGCCGGCCAGTACGCGAAGTCGAAGGGCATCCCGTGGGTCGGCTACGACAACGACGCGAGCGAAGTACGCGGGGTCGTCCTGGCTGACCGCCGCCGTCTACAACTGGGGCCCGTACTACCTGAGCCGCGTGAAGGCGGCGCATGGACGGGACGTGGAAGTCGGCGTTCTACTACGGGTCGATCAAGGACGGCTTCACCGGCCTCGCGCCGTACGGCCCGAAGGTGACGGCGAAGACGAAGTCGCTGATCGCGGCCAAGACGGCGGCGATCGTGAGCGGGAAGTTCAACGTCTTCGCCGGCCCGCTCTACGACCAGAGCGGCAAGCTGAAGGTGCCGAAGGGCACGACGCTGAAGGTCCTGCCCGACCTCTATGCGATGAACTGGCTCGTCAAGGGCATCGAAGGAAGCGTCCCGAAGAGCTAGCCGTCGCCTGCCGGGAGAGCGGCGACCCCGCTCTCCCGGCAGCGTGACGACCCCCATGGAGCCCACGGCGCAGTCGCAGGCGGATGTCCCGGCAGGCCGATCGGCACGGCCGGCGATCGCATGCCGCGCTATCACGAAGCGCTTCCCCGGTGTCGTCGCGAACGACGGCGTCGACTTCGAGGCGCTCGAGGGCGAGGTGCACGCCCTGCTCGGCGAGAACGGCGCCGGGAAGAGCACGCTCTCGAACATCTTCACCGGCCTGTACCGGGCCGACGAGGGCGAGCTCGAGGTCTTCGGGACACCGGTTGCCTTCGAGACCCCGCGCGACGGGATCGAGGCGGGGATCGGGATGGTGCACCAGCACTTCCGCCTCGTGGAGCCGTTCACCGTCGCGGAGAACGTCATGCTGGGCGACCAGAGCGACGTCGGCCGGTCGTTCCGCCTCCATCCCCGCGCGATCGAGGAGCGGGTCGCCGACCTCGGTGAGCGCTACGGGATGGCGGTCGACCCCCGCGCCCGGATCTGGCAGCTGTCGGTCGGGGAGCAGCAGCGGGTCGAGATCCTGAAGGCGCTCTACCGGGAGGCGCGCATCCTGATCCTGGACGAGCCCACCGCCGTCCTGACCCCGCAGGAGGCGAGTGCGCTCTTCGAGACGCTGCGCGCGATGGCAGACGACGGGCGCACGGTCATCTTCATCTCGCACAAGCTGCACGAGGTGAAGGCCGTCTCCGACCGGATCACCATCCTCCGGGACGGCCGCTCCGTCGCAACGGTCGACGCCGCGAGCTCCACGCTGCAGTCGCTCGCCTCGCTCATGGTCGGCAGGGAGCTGCACACCTACGGTCGGAAGAACGACGTGCGCCAGGTCGGCGAGCTGCTGCTCGAGGTGGAGGGCGTGAGCGCCGAAGGCGACCGCGGCGCGGAGACGGTGCACGACGTCTCGCTCGCGGTGCACGCCGGCGAGATCCTCGGCGTGGCAGGCGTCTCCGGCAACGGTCAGCGCGAGCTGGCAGAGGCGGTCACGGGGCTCCGTCCGCTGACGTCGGGGACGATCCGCGTCGACGGCCGGATCGTCCACGCCGGCGATCCGCGGGCGGCGATCAAGGCCGGCATCGCGCACGTGCCGGAGGACCGCCTCCACACCGGCGTCGCGCCGAGCCTCAGCATCTCCTCGAACGTCGTCCTCAAGTCCTATCGCGACGACGAGAACTCGGTCGGTCCGTTCCTCCGCTTCCACCACATCCGCGACTGGGCCGTCGAGCTGATCCGCCGCTACGACGTGAAGGCGCCCGGACCGTCGGCCTCCGCGCGGCAGCTCTCGGGCGGCAACCTGCAGAAGGTCGTCCTCGCACGCGAGTTCTCGGGGCACCCCCGTGTCCTCGTGATCGCCGCCCCGACCCGCGGCCTCGACGTCGGCGCGATCGAGACGGTGCACGCGTACCTGCGGGAGGCGGCCGAGGCAGGTGTGGCGATCCTGCTCATCTCGGAGGATCTCGACGAGCTGCTGACGCTCTCCGATCGCATCGCCGTCATGTACGAGGGGCGGATCGTGGGCGAGGTCGACGCCGCACAGGCTGCGGTCGAGGAGATCGGCCTGATGATGGCAGGAGGCCGGGAGGCGTGAACGTGCGGATCGAGCGCCGCCTCAAGCAGCCGAAGTGGCTATCCGTCGCCGTGCCGTTGTGCTCGCTGGCGATCGCGTTCTTGCTGATCGCGATCGTCCTGCTCGCGACGGGACACGACCCGCTGCAGACGTACGGTGACCTGTTCGAGGCCGCGTTCACCGCCGAGGGCGCGTTGTCTCAGACCCTCGTCGGTGCGACGCCACTGCTCTTCACGGGTCTTGCCGCGGCGGCGGCGTTCCGGATGAACTTGTTCAACATCGGCGGCGAGGGACAGCTCTACTTCGGTGCGATCGGCTCGTCGGGCGTGGCACTGCTCCTCTCGGGCCAGTCCGCGCCGGTGCTCATCCCGGCGATGATGATCGGCGGCATCGCGGCCGGGGCGGCGTGGGCGCTCATCCCCGGGTTCCTGCGGGCCTACCTCTCGACCAACGAGATCATCACGTCGCTGATGCTCAACTACGTCGCGGGGCTGTTCCTCACCTACCTCATCTTCGACAGTGCCTCGTACTGGCGCGACACCACGTCGCCGACGGCGGCCGTCTTCCCGGTCGGCAAGGAGCTGTCGGACGCGGCGACCTGGCCGACGTTCGGCTCGAACGTCGTCGTCCCGTTCGGGTTCCTCGTCGGCGTCGTCGCGGCGATCGGCCTCTGGGCGCTGTACTCGCGCACCCGGTTCGGCTTCGAGGTGCAGGTGATGAGCGACTCGCCGCGGGCGGCCCGCTACTCCGGCATGCGCACCCGGCGGAAGATCCTTGCCGTGATGGGGATCTCAGGCGGGCTGGCAGGCCTCGGCGGCGCAAGCCAGGTCGGGGACTTCCTGCACACGCTCGACGCCGATCCGAACGGCCTGCGCGCCTACGGCTACGGCTACACGGGCATCGTCGTCGCCGCGCTCGCGCGGTACAACCCGTTCGCGGTCGTCCTCGTCGCGTTCCTGATCGGCGGCCTGCAGAACGCAGGGATCTCGCTGCAAGGCCCCGACTTCCCGTCGGGCCTCGTCGGCGTGATGGAGGGGATGATCCTCTTCACGACGCTCGGCGGCGAGCTGTTCGTCCGCTATCGGGTCAGAATCGGCCGGAGCCACCGCGGCGCACGTCAGGCCGAGGTCGCCGCGGAGGCGACGCGGTGAACAGCTCGATCCTCGTCCTCGTCGTCGCCTCGGGCGTCGCGTACGGCACGCCGTTGCTCTACGCCGCGCTCGGCGAGCTGCTCGCGGAGCGCTCCGGCGTCCTCAACCTCGGCGTCGAGGGGATGATGCTCGTCGGCGCGGTGATGGGCTTCTGGGGCGTGCAGCGGATCGGAGGACAGGGTGGAATGGTGCTCTTCCTCGCGGTCCTCGTGGCAGCGCTCGCCGGAGCGGCAGTGGCGCTGCTCTTCGCGTTCCTCGTGATCACGCTGCGCGCAAACCAGATCGTCTCGGGTCTGGCGCTCACGATCTTCGCCGGGGCGGCCGGCCTCTCGTCCTATCTCGGCAACGACCTCGGGCTGGCCGACGCGCCCGCGAAGCACCAGTTCGCCCCCGTCGACCCGTTCGGTCTCGCCGACCTCCCGATCCTGGGGCCGATCCTCTTCGAGCAGACGTGGCTCGTGTACGCCTCGTGGGTGCTGGTCGCGCTCACGGCGCTCTACTTGACCAGAACGCGGCCGGGCCTCAACGTGCGCGCGGTCGGCGAGTCGCCGCAGACGGCGGATGCGGTCGGGATCAGCGTCACGGCGTACCGCTACGCCCACGTCGTCGCCGGGGGAGCTCTCGCCGGGATCGGCGGCGCCTGTTTCAGCCTCGCCCTGACGCCGTCGTGGGTCGACGGTCTCACGGGCGGTGCCGGCTGGATCGCCATTGCCCTTGTCATCTTTGCCTTCTGGCGGCCGGAGCTCTGCCTCGTCGGCGCGTACTTCTTTGGCGCATTCCAGGCGCTCCCGTTCATCCTGCAGGCGCGCGGGGTGACGATCGCGCCCGAGCTGTTCCAGGCGCTGCCCTACGTGATGACGGTGGTGGTGCTCGTCGTCGTCTCGTCGGGCATCGCGAAGCGTCGGCTCGGCGCTCCCGGCGCGCTGGGCGTACCGTTCGTGCGAGAGGAACGCTGATGGATGTCCTCACCCCCCACACGCTCGAGGAGGCGCTGCAGCTCAAGGCGGAGCAGCCCGACGCGCGCTTCGTCCAGGGTGGCACCGACGTCCTGGTGGAGCTCAACTTCGACCGCTCGCGACCTCCGGCGCTGATCAACCTGAACGAGGTGGCCGAGCTGCGGGGCGTGACCCGGGACGATGGCGCCCTCGTGCTCGGGTCTGGCCTCACCTATGCAGAGGCGATGCACGGCCTTGTGGCGGAGGAGCTTCCCGCCCTCGCCGAGGCGTCCCGCACGGTCGGCTCCCCGCAGATCCGCAACCGGGGCACGATCGGCGGCAACCTCGGCACGGCCTCACCGGCCGGGGACGCGCTCCCGCCGCTGCTGACGGAGGAGGCCGAGGTCGAGATGCTCAGCCTCCGTGGTCGGCGACGCCTGCCGCTGTCGGAGTTCCTCATCGGGGTGAAGCGGAACGCGCTCGCGCCCGACGAGATCATCACCGCGGTTCGCGTCCGGCCGAGCGGGGCCAGGCAGACGTTCATGAAGATCGGTCCGCGGAACGCGATGGTGATCTCGGTCTGCTCCCTCGCGCTCGAGGTCGATCGCGAGCGGGGTGAGATCCGAGCCGCGTTCGGCTCCGCCGCCCCGACCGTGCGGCTCGTCACCGCGCCGCTCGACGAGGCCGAGTCCTTCCCCGCGCTGGTCGCGTCGAGCGCGAGCCCGATCGACGACGTCCGCGGCACCGCGGCCTACCGCCGTCACGCGCTCGAGGTGCTCGCGCGTCGCGCGCTCGAGAGGTGCGGGGCATGAGGATCGCTCTCACCGTCAACGGCGAGCGCCGGGAAGCCGACGTCTGGGGCGGGGAGAGCCTCCTCTTCGCGCTGCGCGAGCAGCTCGGTCTTCCCGGCTCGAAGAACGCCTGCGAGCAGGGTGAGTGCGGCTCGTGCTCGGTGCTCCTCGACGGCAAGCTCGTCTGCTCGTGCCTCGTCCTGGCTGCGCAGGCCGACGGGCACGAGGTCGTCACGGTGGAGGGCGTCGGATCGGCACGGGCGCTGCACCGCGTGCAGCAGGCGTTCGTGGACGCCGGCGCGGTGCAGTGCGGGTTCTGCACCCCGGGTCTGATCATGGCGACCGTCGACCTGCTCGACCACACCCCGAGCCCGACCGACGACGAGATCCGGGAGGCGCTCTCGGGCAACCTCTGCCGCTGCACGGGCTACCAGAAGATCTTCGACGCGGTGAAGGCGGCGTCGGCGACATGACCGAGATCCGGATCGCCGCCGAGACCGTCACGGAGACAGCGCTCGTCGTCGAGAGCGCGACCGACGCCTTGATCGGGGTCGCTCGCCCGGCCGCGCGGCCCGACGCCCCGCCGAAGGTGCTCGGGGAGTTCGCCTACTCGAGCGACCTGAGCGCCGCCGGGATGCTCTGGGGCCATACGCTCCGCAGCCCGCACGCGCATGCGCGCATCCTCGAGATCGACGTCTCGCAGGCAGTCACGATGCCGGGAGTGCACGCCGTCCTGACCCACGTCGACGTGCCGGGAAGCAAGACGTACGGCCTGGAGTTCCCCGACCAGCCCGTCCTCGCGTTCGAGCGCGTCCGCTACTACGGGGAGCCGGTCGCCCTCGTCGCGGCCGAGCACCCGGAGCAGGCGCGTCGCGCCGCAGAGGCGATCGCGGTCGAGTACGAGCTGCTGGAGCCGGTCGTCGACCCCGAGCGCGCGACGGAGCAGGAGCCGCTGCATCCCGACCGCCCCACGATGGGTCACGGCTATCGCGACGATCCGCGCCCGAACGTGCTGCGCTCGCTGGTGATCACCCACGGCGACCCCGACGTCGAGGGCGACGTGACGGTCAGTGGCTACTACGAGACGGCGTCGCAGGATCAGGCGTTCCTCGGGCCCGAGTCTGGCCTCGCGATCCCCGACGGCGAGGGGGGCGTCGACATCCACGTCGCGACGCAGTGGCTGCACGTCGACCGCGACCAGGTGGCACCGTGCCTCGGGCTCCCACCCGACCGGGTCCGGATCCACCTCGGCGGCGTCGGCGGCGCCTTCGGAGGGCGCGAGGACCTCTCGATGCAGATCCACGCAGGACTGCTCGCCCTGCACACCGACCGGCCGGTGAAGATGGTCTACGACCGCGAGGAGTCGTTCACCGGGCACGTGCACCGGCATCCCTCACGGATCTGGGCGGAGCACCGGGCCACGCGCGACGGGCGGCTCGTCTGCGCACACGTGAAGGTGCTGCTCGACGGCGGCGCATACGCGTCCAGCTCGGCAGCGGTCATCTCGAACGCGTCCTGCTTCGCACTCGGCCCCTACCGGGTCGACAACGCGCTCATCGAGGGGGCCGTCGTCTACACGAACAACCCCCCGTGCGGGGCGATGCGGGGCTTCGGCGCGGTGCAGGTCTGCTTCGCGGCGGAGGCGCAGATGGACAGGCTGGCCGACGCGCTCGGGATCGATCCGGTCGAGCTACGCCTGCTGAACGCGCTCGAGCCCGGCGACACGCTGCCCACGGGGCAGGTGTTGACGGGGTCTCTCCCGATCGCCGAGGTGATCAGGACAGCCGCCGCGATCCCCGTGCCCGAGGCGGAGCCGCTGCCACGCGACCCGATCCGCCTCCCCGGCGGTACCGGCAACACGACGCGCGGCGAAGGCGTTCGCCGCGGCGTCGGCTTCGCGGTCGGCTTCAAGAACATCTGCTTCTCGGAGGGGTTCGACGACTTCTGCTCCGCGCGGGTGCAGCTCCACGCCGACGGGAGCGCGACCGTTCACTGCGCCGGGGCGGAGGTCGGGCAGGGGCTCGGCGCTGTGATGCTGCAGGTCGCGCGGGCCGAGCTGGGAACCGATGACGTCGCGCTGGCGACGAGCACGACGGCGACCGTGGGCTCGTCCGGCTCGTGCTCCGCCTCCCGCATGACGTGGATGGCCGCAGGCGCCGTCCGCGACGCCTGCCGTGCCGCGCTCGAGGAGCGCGGGGCAGAGGGTGGCGAGGTCGACGTCGAGCGCGTCTACCGCCATCTCCCCACGACGCCCCTCGACCCGGAGACCGGGCAGGTCACGGGCGAGCGGGCGCACGTCGCGCTCGCGACGTGCGCGATGCGGGTCGTCGTGGAGGTCGACGTGGAGCTGGGTCTGACGCGTGTCGTGTGGATCGGCGCCGCGCAGGACGTCGGGCGGGCGCTCAACGCTCGGGCCGTCACGGGGCAGATCGAGGGCGGCACCGCACAGGGCATCGGGCTCGCGCTGATGGAGGAGATCCAGACGCGCGACGGACGGATCACGAACGCGAGCTTCACGGATTACCTGATCCCGACCGCGCTCGACATGCCGCCCGTCGAGTCGGTGCTGATCGAGGATCCTCAGCCAGACGCGCCGTACGGAGTCAAGGGCGTCGGCGAGCCCCCGACGGTCGTCTCGACCGCTGCTGTCGCCGCGGCCCTCCGCGCGGCGACCGACCTGCCGCTCACACGTGTGCCGGTTCGCCCGGACGACGTGTGCCTCGCGTCGCCGTAGCGGGCGTCGCTAGCGCCGGAGCGTGAGGGTCGCGCCGACCGCGAGCAGCGCGAGTCCGGCGAGCCGCTGGGGCGAGAGCGGGATCCGCTCGACGCCGAACCAGCCGAAGCGGTCGATCAGGGTACCGACCGTGAACTGCGCGGCGATCAGCACCGACGTCGTGGCGACGATCCCGATCCGCGGGCCCGCGACGGTGATCGCAAGGATGATCACGACGCTCATGGCCCCGCCGAGCAGCATCCACGGTGGCGCTTCGGCGCCGCGCGCGAGTCCGTCCAGCGAGCGCGTTCCCACCACGAGCACCGCGACGGCGAGGACTCCCCCGATCGCCGACGCGCACGCCAGCGCCTCGAGCGAGCCGATCCGGTCGCCGAGCCGGGCTTGCACAGCGATCTGCACGGCACCTGCCACCCCTGCGATCACGGCGAGCAGCGCGGCGAACGAGCTGGAGCTCATCGCTCGAGGCTATCCGGCGCGAGCCGGTCGCGGTAGCCTGCCTGGCGTGAAGGGTGCAGTGCGGTCGGAGCGGGATGGGGCGGTGCTCACGGTCACTCTCGACCGGCCCGACGCGATGAACGCCCTCACCCGCGAGGTGCACGACGGCCTCGCGGCAGCGCTCGTCGAGGCTGCCGACCCGGCGATCCGCTGCGTGGTGCTCACGGGAGCCGGGCGGGCGTTCTGCGCCGGCCAGGACCTGACGGAGCTCTCGGCGATCGCAGGCGGGGTCGCGGAGGCGCTCGAGCGCACCTATCACCCGAACGTCAGAGCGATCCGGGCGCTGGAGAAGCCGGTCGTCGCTGCGCTCAACGGCGCTGCGGCAGGTGCCGGTCTCTCCCTCGCGCTCGCCTGCGACGTGCGCGTCGCCTCTGATGCTGCTGTCCTCGTCCCCGGCTTCGTCGGGATCGGCCTGGTGCCCGACGCGGGCGGGTCGTGGTTCCTCGCGCGGGCCCTCGGGTTCCCGCGCGCGTTCGAGTGGATGTCGTCGAACCGGCGGCTGTCGGCGCACGAGGCGCTCGTGTGGGGTCTCGTCTCCGAGGTGATCCCGGCGGCGACGTTCGCGGGCCGCGTGTCGGAGCTCGCAGCGGAGTGGGCCGCCCGCCCCACCGCCGCGATCGGAGCGACCAAGCGGCTGCTCGACCACGCGCACGCTGCCGCGCTCGAAGGCCAGCTCGCCCTCGAGGCCGAGCTCCAGCAGCGCTGCATCGAGACCGACGACTTCGGCGAGGGCGTGTCGGCCTTCCTCGAGAAGCGCGCTCCGTCGTTCGCCGGCACCTGAACGCCGCGTGGACGCCCTCGGTCATTCCGCCCCGACGCTGGCCGTGCCGCCGACAGCCCCGGTGCTGCGTGGCCCGCGGCGGCTGCCGCCGCCACCCGCTCCCCCGCCCCCAGACCCGAAGGGGCCGAGGCCCCGCGTCACGATCGACGACGACCTGCGACGGAGCCGGGTGCTCGTGCTGCTGCGTCTGCCGCTCGCCGTGCCGCATCTCCTCTGGGCCTACGCCTGGAGCGTCGTGGTCGCTCTCGGGCTTCCCCTCTTCTGGGTGTGCGCCTTCGTCGTCGGCCGGATGCCGACGCCGTTCCACCGCTTCCTCCGGGCGTACGCGCGGTATCTCACACAGCTCTTCGCGTTCGTAGGGCTGGCTGCCAACCCGTTTCCGGGCTTCCTCGGGACGCTTCCCTACCCGGTCGACCTCATCGTGCCGGATCCTGTCCGCCAGCCCCGGCTCGGGATCCTGCTTCGGTGGCTGATCGCGATCCCGGCGCTCGTGATGTGCCAGGTGCTCGGGTGGGTCTGGTGGATCGTCGTCCCGGTCGCCTGGATCATCGGCCTCATCGCAGGGAGGACGCCCGCGGGGCTTGCCGAGGTCCTCGCCTACGTCGTCCGCTTCCACGCGCTGACGCTCGCCTACGCCCTCCTGCTGACCCGCCGGTACCCGACCCTCGGAGGTGACTCCCCATGACCCTGACGGTCACCGACTACCACACGGGTGGTGAGCCGTTTCGCATCGTGACGGGAGGCGCACCGCCGCTCCGGGGCGCGACGGTCCTCGAGCGACGTCGTCACGCGTCAGAGCACCTCGACCACATCCGCCGCCTCCTCGTCTTCGAGCCGCGCGGCCACGCGGACATGTACGGCTGCCACGTCGTCCCGCCGAACGACGACGGCGCCGACCTCGGCGTGGTCTTCTTCCACAACGACGGCTACTCGACGGCGTGTGGGCACGGGACGATCGCGCTCGTCACGTGGGCTCTCGACGAGGGCGTCGTCGAGCGCCAGGAGGGCGAGAACCGCGTCGTGGTCGACGTTCCGTCGGGGCGGCTGGAGACGGTCGCCGAGGTGCGGCAGGGCCGCGTCGTCTCGGTCCGCTTCCGCAACGTGCCCGCCTACGTCTGGGGGACGGGGCTCACCGCGGCCGGCATCGAGGTCGACGTCGCCTTCGGCGGGGCTTTCTATGCGAGCGTCCGGGAGCACGTCCAGGCGGCGGAGCTTCCCCGGCTCATCTCGCTCGGACGCGCGATCAAACGCGATCTCGAGGCTGCCCATGCAATCGTCCATCCCGAGGAGCCTGAGCTGGCCGGGGTGTACGGCGTGATCTTCTGGCAGGAGGAGCCGGCGGACTCCGAGGTCGCTCTCGTCCAGCGCAACGTGACCGTGTTCGCCGACGGCGAGGTCGACCGCTCGCCGTGCGGGTCGGGGACGTCTGCCCGGCTCGCGCTCCTGCACGGCGAGGGGCGTCTCGCGCGGGGCGATGAGCTCCGCCATCTGTCGATCATCGGCTCCGCCTTCACCGGCAGGGTGGTCGACGACACGCTCGTCGGGAGCGTTCCCGCCGTCGTGACCGAGGTCGAAGGGCGAGCCTTTCGCACCGGCTCCAGCGTGTTCGGCCTCGATCCGGACGACCCGCTCGAGGAGGGTTTCCTCCTGCGCTGAGCGGTCGCGAGCGCGGTCAGGCGGGGGTGACGAGCTCGAGCGTCTCGCCGGGCGTGGGGAACCTGCCGGCGCGCTGCTTCGAGAACACCACGGCTCCGCCGGCGATCACGTCGAACTGACCCCTCCCGCCCGGAGACACGTCCGCGTCGATCCCGGCCGCACGTAGCTCGGTCGCGACACGCGCGGCCTCGACGTCGTACCCGGCTCAGACGGGGCAGAAGTGGATGTCGACCCTCATGCGGCGAGGGTAGCCGCGAGGCGCGTTCCTGCGCGCTAGCCTCCGCTCGTGAGCGGCGTCCTCATCGTGAACCCGTTCGCGACCGGTGTCTCCGAGGAGCGGATCGCCGCGGTCGTCGCGGCGCTGCCGGATCCCGTCACCACGATCCACACGGCCGGAAAGGGCGATGCGACCCGCCTCGCCCGCGACGTCGAGGCGGAGGTCGACGCGATCTACGTCTTCTCGGGCGACGGTACCTACAACGAGGTGCTGAACGGCCTCACCGGCTTGACGCCCGTCGGATTCCTGCCCGGTGGCGGAACCAGCGTCCTGCCGCGCGCGCTCGGTCTGCCCCGCGATCCGGTGGCGGCCGCGCGCCGGCTCGCGCGACGAAGGACGCGGCGCATCGCGCTCGGCCGTGCGAACGGTCGGCGGTTCGGATTCTCCGCGGGCGTCGGGCTCGACGCCGAGCTCGTGCGCCGCGTCGACGCGCTGGGTCGAGGGCCCGACGGGAGACGTCCGGGGGACAGCGCGTTCGTCCGCTCGGGGCTGGCGCTCGCGCGGGAGCGCGGGTACCGGCTCGACCCGGTTCTCGACGTGGTCGGCGTCGGTCCGGCTGCGTTCGCGCTCGTCGCGAACGGAATCCCGTACACGTATGCGGGGCGTCTCCCGCTGCGCTTCGCACCCGGCGCATCGTTCGAGGGCGGCCTCGACGTCGTCGCCCCGACCGCGCTGTCCCGCCTGCAGCTTCCGCTCCTCGCGTGGTGGGCACTCGGGCGTGGCAGCTCGCACGTGCGGCTCCACGACGCCTCGCGCGTCGAGCTGGTCTGTCGGTTGCCGCTGCCGCTGCAGCTCGACGGCGAGGATCTCGGCGATGTCGAGCGGGTCGTGCTCGAGGCGGAGCCGGACGCCGTCACCGTCCTTGTCTAGAGGCCGCACCCCCCGAGGCGGCACGAAGCCCGTAGCATCGTCCACGTGGCGCAGGCGTTCAGGCTGCCCGACCTCGGCGAGGACATCGACGGCGCAGAGGTCATCCGTTGGCTCGCGCGGGAGGGCGAGGACGTCGTCGCGGGAGCGCCTCTCGTGGAGATCCACACGGACAAGGCGACGCTCGAGGTGCCCGCTCCGGCGACCGGGACCTTGCTCCAGGTCGTGGCGCCGGCAGGCTCGATCGTCCCGGTCGGAGGGATGCTGGGAGTGATCGGCGCCGCCGGCGAGCAACTGCTCTACGCCGTCGACACACCGGCGGACCTCACTGCTCCGACGGAGCGCCCGCCGGTCGAGGTCGTCCCCGACCCACCGGTGCGACTGCCCGGGCTCGACGCGCCGCCGGGTCAGACGCGGATCCCTATCCGCGGGGTACGTCGGGCGATCGCCGATCGAGTCACCCGCGCCCATCGGGAGGTCGCGGCCGTCACGTTCGTGGAGGAGTGCGACGTGTCCCGTCTACGACCCGACAGCCTGCTCCCCGAGATCGTGAGCGCCACCGCGCTTGCGCTCTCGGAGCACCCCGAGCTGAACGCTCGCATCGAGGGCGACTCGATCGTGCTGCTCGACCACGTGGACGTCGGGGTGACCGTCGAGACGGACGAGGGCGTCGTCGTCCCGGTGGTGAAGAACGCCGACAGGCTCGACCTCGCGTCCATCGAGCGGGAGATCGGTCGACTCGACGCGGGTGCGCGCGCAGGAACGCTGGCGCCTGACGAGCTGCGCGGCTCGACGTTCACGGTGACGGTGGGTGGACAGCTCGGCGGGCTGCTGATGACCCCGCTCGTGAACCACCCGGAGGTCGGGATCCTCGCCGTCCACCGTCCCTCGGAGCGCGCCGTCGTCCGTGACGGCCAGGTCGTCGCCCGGACGATCGTGAACGTGTCGGTCACGTTCGACCATCGGGCGGTCGATGCGCCGGCCGCGGCAGCGTTCTGCCTCGATGTGATCGCCCGCCTCGAGCACGGTTCCTGAGGGACGCCTCTACACTGACGGGTGATGGGTGACTGGTACGCGATCGGTCTCACGCTCGGCCTCGGGGTCGCCGCGGGGCTGTTGCTCGCAGCGCTGCTCGCCGCCTGGCGCTACGGCCTCGTCACCTCCGCGCTCGGAGGGATCGCGATCGGCGTCGTCGCAGGGCTGCTGCTCGAGGGCTGGATCGGTGTTCCCGGTGCGCTGCTCGGCGCCGTGATCGGTTCCGTCTCGGCCTCGATCGTGGCGCGTGGCGCCCTTCGGCGCGGAGCGACTCCGGGCGGGACGGCGTTCCTGATTGGATCGGCCGCGATCGTCGTCGCCGCCCTGGCCCTGATCCCGGTGGTCGGGTACCTGGTCGCAGTCGCGGTGCCGGCCGTCGCCGCTCGCAGGGCGCGCGCCGAGCCCGAGCGCTACGCCGGGCTGCGCACTCTGGCGAAGTGACCGCTCCCGGGCTCGTCCTCGTCGTCATCGACGGCCTGACGCCCGGGATGCTGGAGGGAGCGATCGCAGGAGGGGGCGTCCCGACCCTTCGCGCCGTCGCCGAGCGGGGGACGGCGGGAAGGGCGACCTCGACGTTCCCGTCGCTGACCCCCGTGTGCCTCTCGTCGCTCGCGACCGGCGCGCATCCTGATGTCCACGAGATCCCGCACCTGGTCTGGTGGCACCGGCGTGAGAGACGGATCGTCGAGTACGGGTCGTCGTTCGGCGCGGTCCGCGCAGCCGGGATCGGTCGCACCCTCCGCGACACCCTCGTGGGCATGAACGCCGAGCATCTCGGCCGTGGTGCCGTGACGCTCTTCGAGGCTCTTGCCGATGCGGGGCTGCGCACCGCCGCGGTGAACTTCACCGCCTACAGGGGGAGGACGCCCCACCGCTCCACGCTGCCGCCGCTCGGCACGGTGCTCGGCCCGGAGCAGTTCTTCTTCTACAACCTCTTCGCCACGGCGCGGACGGGTGCGCCTCTCTCGTTCCGCAACCGCTCCGCAGGCACGATCGACCGGTACGCGACGGCGGTCGGGCGCTGGCTCGTGGCGCGCGACGCGTTCGACTTCCTCCTCTTCTACCTCTCCGACTACGACTACGCCTCGCACGCGGAGGGGCCCGATGCCGCGCACGACGTGCTGGAGCGTTGCGACGCAGCCCTCGGGAGCCTGGTCGACACCGCGGGCGGGATCGACGCGTTCCTCGAGCGGTACGCGCTGCTCGTCGTCGCCGACCACGGACAGACGGCGGTGCACGAGGTGGCGCGGCTCGAGGATGTGTTCCGGCACGAGGACGACGTCTTCGTCGGCGCCTCGAATCGCGCGGCAGGGATCTTCCGCACAGGCCCGTTGGCGCCGTCGGCCCGGACGCTCGCGCTGCGGCTGGACGACGACCCGTCCGTGGACGTCGTGCTCTTCCGCGAGGGCGATCTCGCCGTCGTCCGTCGCGAGGGGGAAGAGGCGGAGATCGCCCGGGCAGGAGACGATCTGGTCGTCGCGGGGGACCCCGGCGTGATCGACCACCCGGACGGCCCGACGCGGGCCTGGGCGGCCCTTGCGTGCCCCAACGCCGGCGACGTGCTCGTCTCCGCGGCCGCGGGCTGGGAGTTCGCCGACCTCGGGGGCCGTCACCACCGGGGAGGCGGGTCGCACGGGTCGTTGCTCGCCGGTGATTCCCTCGTTCCCACCCTGGAGGCGGGCATCGGTGCGCTGCCGGCGTCGATCGTCGACGTCGCGCCTCTCGTGCTCCGTCACTTCGGGGTGGCAGCACCGGCCTACGTCGATGGACGCGTCCGCCTCTCCGCCTGACCCGCGCCGGTCGGCGATGGTCGATCGCCAGCTTCGCCGCCGGGGGATCGACGACGAGCGCGTCCTCGCGGCGATGGCGTCCGTGCCTCGTGAGCTCTTCGTGCCCGAGACCCTCCGGCGGAGGGCCTACGACGACGAGGCGCTTCCGATCGGCGAGGGGCAGACCATCAGCCAGCCGTTCGTCGTCGCGACGATGCTGACGCTCCTGCGGCCCCGAAGAGGCGAGCGAGGGCTCGACGTCGGAACCGGCTCGGGCTACGCCGCGGCCTTGCTCGCCGCCCTCGGCGTGGACGTCCTCGGCATCGAGCGGATCCCGACGCTCGCTGCGCAGGCGCGTTCGGCCCTCGCTGCCGCCGGGTTCCCGGGGGTCGAGGTGCGGGTCGGCGACGGTCGACGCGGCGCCCCCGACCGGGCACCGTTCGACGTGATCTCGATCGCAGCAGCAAGCGAGGACGTGCCAACGGCTCTCGTGGAGCAGCTCGCCGACGGCGGCCGCCTCGTCGTGCCCCGCGGCGACGACCGCGGGCAGGTGCTCGTGCTGCTCGAACGGCATGGCGACGACCTGGCGGAGCGCATGTCGCTGCCCTGTCGCTTCGTTCCGCTCGTCGGCCACGGCTGAGACCGGAACCCCGTGGGGTACCCTCGTGGCCGATGGAGGAGCCACTCACACCGACCTCGGTCGTCGAGCGCGGGCGCGTCGGCTCCGCACTCCGCCGGGGCGCGAACTGGCGACAGCTGCTCCAGTTCTGCGTGGTCGGCGCCACCGGCTACGTCGTCAACCTCGCGGTCTTCGCGATCCTCGTCCACGTCACGGACTTGCACTACGCGGTCGCTGCGGTCGGCTCGTTCCTGGTCGCCGTCACCAACAACTACCTCCTCAACAGGCTCTGGACGTTCCGCGACGAGCGCGGGAGCATGGTCTGGCAGGGCGCGCGATTCCTGGTGGTCTCGGTTGCGGCGCTCGGAGCGAACCTCGTCGTCCTCACGGCCCTCGTCTCGTCGGGCGTCAGCGAGGTCGTGGCTCAGGCTATCGCGATCGTGCTGGTCACCCCGGTCAACTTCGTCGGGAACAAGCTGTGGTCGTTCCGGCGGCAGTGAGCCGAACCGCACGACCAGCTCGCCCCACAGGCTCGCCTCGACACGACGGGCGATGACCGTCCGGGGCGGTTCCCTCCTGCCCCTCCTCGGCGCCGTCGCGACCGCCGTGCTCGTCCTCGCGCTCGGATCGGCGGACGCCGCAGCAGCGGGCCCGCCGGTCGTGCCCTCCCAGCTCGACGAGCGACGCGCGGTCGCCCTCGTGCTCGCCGACGACGGCGTGGCGGCATGGCTGCGCCGCTACCCGCCCGGGCCGACGACCGATGCGACCTTCGACGCCGAGCGAAGGCGCTGGACCGTGCGTGCATGGTCCGGGCGCGCGGGGCAGGTCGTCGAGGCCGTCGTCGACGACCGCACGCGGGTGGTGACCGAGGCCTGGGTGGGACCGCAGGTCGCATGGAAGATGGCCCGTGGCCGGCCGGGTGCCTTCGGCGGGCGGACGCTGACCTCGTGGCCGGTCTGGCTCGGGCTCTCGCTCGTCTTCCTCCTCGGTCTCGCCGACCTGAGAAGGCCGCTGCGCCTGCGAAACCTGGACCTCCTCGTCCTGCTCTCCTTCGGCGTCTCGCTCGCCTTCTTCGACGAGGGGCGCGTGTTCGCCTCGAGCTCGCTCGCCGTCCCTCCGCTCGTCTATCTCGTGGGGCGCACGGCCTGGATCGGATTCCGTGGCCGCCCGCCCAGGCGTGCGGTGCCGGTGTGGCCGACCTGGGCGCTCCTCGCCATGACGCTCTTCCTCGTCGGATTCCGCGTCGGGATGAACGTGCAGACCCCGCGGTCCGTGATCGACGTGGGGTACGCCGGCGTGATCGGGGCTGACCGGATCCTCGACGGTCGGGCGCCATGGGGCGCCATGCCGCAGCGAGAGGGGCTGCGGGAGTGCGGGAGCCTGGGGGCGGACGGCGAACGACGCGACCGCGTCCAGGCTGACGGTCGGTGCGAGACCCCGAACCCGAGAGGCGACACCTACGGGCCGGTCGGATACCTCGTCTACGTCCCTGCCGTCGCACTGCTCGGGTGGAGCGGCCGGTGGGATTCCCTGCCCGCAGCCCATGCGACGTCGATCGCGCTCGATCTGCTCACGCTCGTCGGGCTGATGCTGGTCGGGCTCCGCCTCGGCGACCGGAGGCTCGCGGCGACGCTGGCGTTCGCGTGGGCCGCCTACCCCTTCACCGCGTATGCGCTGATGTCGAACACGAACGACGCGCTGATGCCGGCGGCGCTCGTCTGGGGGTTCTGGCTCGCGTCGTCACCGTCTGCCCGCGGTGCCGCATCGGCGCTCGCCGGCTGGGGGAAGCTCGCCTCGCTCCCCACCGTCCCGCTCTGGCTCACGTATCCCGACGGCCTCTCCCGTCGGGGGCTTCTCCGCTTCGGTGGCGCGTTCCTCGCGACATCTGCTGCCGTGTTCTCCGTCCTGCTGCTCGAGCCGGCGCTCGGCGACGCCGCCCGGACCTTCTGGGACCGCACGATCGAGTTCCAGCTCGGGAGGGAGTCGCCGTTCTCGATCTGGGGCTGGGGGCAGTACCACGCGGCCGGTCTGCCCGACCTCGGGCTGGCGCAACGGGTCGTGCAGGCTGCGACGCTCGTGCTCGCGGGAGTCGCCGCCGTCCTCCCGCGCCGCAAGGGGCCACTCGAGCTCGCGGCGTTGACGGCTGCCATCCTGCTCGCCGTGCAGCTGTCTCTGACCCACTGGTTCTACCTCTACCTTCCCTGGGTGCTGCCGTTCGTGGTCCTCTCCCTCGTGCTCGGACTCCGTGATGACGCCACGGCTTGACCACCGGGCAGTCCTGGCCGCGACCGTGTTCGTGGTGCTCGCCGTGGCGATGGGACTGGCCTGGGAGTCGACGCCGCGCCAGGTGTCCGACATCAAGCTGTACCGCACCTACGGGGAGCGCATCGCCCACGGCAGCGTTCCCTATCGCGACTTCGACGTGGAGTACCCACCGGGAGCGCTCGTCGTGTTCGCCGCACCGGCGCTCTTCAGCGAGAGCCTGCTCGGCTACGGGATCGGGCTCGTCGTGCTCCTCGCCGTCGTGGGCGCCATCGGGATCGTCCTCGTCGACGTCGCCCTGGGGGCGCTCGGGCGCTCCCGACGACAGCGCAACCTGACGAGCGGCGCTCTCGCCCTGTCGCCCGTCGTGCTCGGCGCGATCCTCCTCTCCCGCTTCGACCTCCTGCCCGCAACGCTCACCGTCGCCGTCGTCTGTGCGCTGCTCTTCGGGCGCATGCGGCTGGCCGGCGCGCTGCTCGGCGTGGCGGTGGCGGTGAAGCTCTACCCGGGCGTGCTCCTGCCGATCGCCGCGACGTGGGCGGCGGCGCGCGCGGGCCGGCGTGCGGCGATCGAGCTCGTCGGACTGACGCTCGGTGTCGCGCTGCTCGCCTACCTGCCCTTTGCCGTCGTAGCACCGGGCGGCGTCGCGCACTCGATCGCGCACCAGGCGAGCCGCCCGTTGCAGATCGAGAGCCTCGGGTCGTCCCTCCTGCTCGCGGCGCACCACGTGGCGGGCCTCGACCTGACGTGGTCGTCGGGTCACGGCTCGCAGAACCTCGACGGGGGTGCCGCGGCCGTGCTCGCGATGCTGTCGGCGCTCGCCGCCGCAGTCGTGCTCGTCGCGGTGTGGTGGTGGCATGCACGAGGGCCTGTCTCCGGCGAGACGCTGGTGCGGGCCTGCGCAGCCGCCGTCCTCGCGTTCGTCGCGCTCGGCAAGGTCCTCGCCGCAGTTCGTGATCTGGCTCGCCTTCCTCGTCCCGCTGGTCGGCGGACGCTCCGGACGGGTCGCATCGGCGCTGACGGCGCTCGCGTGCGTCCTCACCGCCTTGTGGTTCCCTCTGCGCTACTGGGACCTGGTCAGGGAGTTCGACCCGCTGGCCTCGTGGCTCCTGCTCGGACGCAACCTCAGCCTCGTCGCCGCTCTCGTCGCCGTCACGGTTCCCCTCAGCCGCGTGGCCAGGGGACGCGCACCGCTTCGATCGCGCTTGCCCGACCGGTCTGCGGGTCGCACGTGACGAGAGCGCCCTCGAGGCGCACACCCGACGAGGCGGTCTCGAACCTGACCGGCATCCCCGTGCGCATGCGCCGGATGGCGAGCTCCTTCTGGACGCCGAGCACCGAGTCGTGCGGGCCGGTCATGCCGATGTCCGTCAGCGCAGCCGTGCCTCCCGGCAGCACGCGTGCGTCAGACGTCTGGACGTGCGTGTGCGTTCCGACGACCGCGGTGACGCGGCCGTCGAGCCAGGCCGCAAGGGCGATCTTCTCGCTCGTCGCCTCGGCGTGGACGTCGACGACGACGAGCGGCGTCGCCGCCCGTGCCTGCTCGACGAGCCCGTCGATCAGCTCCCACATGCTGCGTGCAGGATCCAGGTAGAGCGATCCGAGCACGTTGATCACCGCGACGCCAGGGCCCGCAGCGGTCGGCACGACCGTGAGTCCCTTGCCCGGTGACGCCTCGGACATGTTCGCCGGGCGGATCACCCGGTCGGAGGTCTGGAGGTAGGGGGCGATTCCCTCCCGGCGCCAGGTGTGGTTGCCGAGCGTGATCGCATCGGCCCCTGCTGCGAGGAGCCGGTCGGCAAGCCGCGCCGTGATCCCGACCCCGTCGGCGACGTTCTCGCCGTTGACGACGCAGGCGTCCACGTGGAGCTCGTCCCGCAGGGTCGGGAGCAGCCCCTCGATCGCGTCGCGGCCGGGCCGGCCGACGACGTCGCCGACGATGAGGATCCTCATGTCCCGGCGAGCGGGCGCGCGCCGCGCACCTACGGCAGCGCGCCGGGGGAGGGGTACACCGAGATCGCGACGTTGTTCCCGCCCTCGGCGGCGTGCGCCGCGAGAGCCTGTCGCTCGACGGAGGCGACGTCCACGACGACGCCCAGCTTCGACGTCGATCCGAGCACCGGCGTCCCGACCGCAAGCGCGGGGTCGGGACGGACGTGCGTGAGCGAGACGGACGCCGAGGGTGCCGCGGTCGGGCGGATGTCGATGCGCGCGCCCATCTTCCGGCCGTCGATCACGACGTCCGTGATCGCGAGAACCGTGCCGTCGACGGGGCTGTAGACATCCGTTCCGGCAGGCGCGCCGACGTCGAGCACCTCGGTGCCCGGTTCGCCTCCCAGCTGGTACCAGCGCGGTCCGTCGCGACGCGCACCGACGATGCTCCTCCAGAGCCGGGCGAGCAGGCCCTCGTTCGCCTGGCGGCCCACGGGCTTCAGCGAGAGAGCCCCGTCCTCCGACCCGTGGTAGCCGATCGCCGTGACCGACGCCGTCGGGACGGGGAGCCGGACGAGGAGGTTCCCGACACGCGCGATCGGAAGCGGCCGCGGCCGTACCGAGCCGATCGAGGAGACGGGCTCCTTGTCGAGCGGCTCGACCGTGCGGGGCGAACCACCGCTCCCGAACGCCGTCAGCAGCA
Source organism: uncultured Actinomycetes bacterium (assembly GCA_963849125.1). Taxonomy (GTDB): domain Bacteria; phylum Actinomycetota; class Thermoleophilia; order Gaiellales; family Gaiellaceae; genus Gaiella. The sequence goes on from CAWKGI010000020.1 coordinate 135,611, forward strand.
GCGTGACGAGCGCGAGCACACCGAGGATCGAGAGCACCACGATGCGCCGCGCGCGCAGCTGTGCGCGGCGCCTGCGGGCACGGAGACGTGCGGCTTGCCGGGAGCGCGGCGAGGCCATCGTGTGCCACGGTACCGCACGCCGTTGAACGCGATCCCCGCCGCGGGAGCGCGCCCGCGGCCGGGGCGGGGCTACCATCCCCGCATGAGCGGGCCGTCCACGACGATCCGGGTGCCTCGCTGGATCCAGCTCGTGGGGCTGCCGGTCGTCGCGGTGCTCGCCTTCCTGCTCGCCCGCACGCTCGGCCCCGTCCTCTTCCTGTTCCTGACGGCCGGTGTGATCGCGTTCACGCTCAACCCGCTCGTCCGCGACCTCACCCGCCTGCGGCTGCCACGCGGCGTGGGGGTCGTGATCGTGTTCTCGCTCTTCGCGGCCGCCGCGATCGCCGTGATCGTCCTTCTCACCACGATCGTCGTCAACCAGGTCAACACGGCGGCCGACCGCATCGACTCGTACCTCACCGTCGAGAGCCAGGCCGGTCGGACGGGGGCCCAGCAGGACATCGACCGGTTGCAGATCTGGCTCGACGACCACGGTCTCGAGAACGTCGACGTCGAGCAGCAGCTCAACGACCTGGTGGACAACCTCGGCGCCGGCGACGTCTCCGGCTATGTGCAGGACGCGATCTCGTTCGCCCAGGGCGCTGCCGTGTCGGCGCTGGTGCTGCTCTTCTCGATCATCCTGATCGTGGTGATCGCGATCTACATGCTGCTCGACATGCCGCGGCTGGAGGACTCGATCGACCGCAGGTTCCCCCCGGCAGGCGGAGCCCCGCTCACGCAGCGGATCGAGCGGGCGCTATGGGGCTACGTCAAGGGGCAGCTCATCCTCTCGTTCGTGATCGGGACGAGCGCCGGCGTGGGGATGTGGGTGCTCGGCACGACCGGGCTCGTGGAGGGCGCGGAGCGCTACGCCCTGCTGTTCGGCCTGTGGACGGCGTTCATCGAGGTGATCCCGTACATCGGGCCGTGGCTCTCGGCAGTGCCACCTGCGATCTACGCGCTCGTGGTCGACCCCGTCGGCTTCCTGTGGGTCGCCGCGCTCTTCGTCTTCATCTACCAGATCGAGGGACACGTGGTCGTCCCGAACGTGATGGCGAACGCGCTCCGTCTGCACCCGCTGCTCGTGATCTTCGGCCTGCTCGCCGGGGCGGAGCTCTACGGGATCCCCGGAGTGCTGGTCGCCTTGCCCACGATGGCGGCGGGGCGCGCCATCTGGGAGTTCTTCCACGAGCGGATCGCGTTCGAGGAGTGGGACGTCGCCGGAGGCGTCCCGGTCGACGTCGAGGTCGAGCCGCCCGCGCACCCACCGGACGTCGTGACGACGGACACGCCCTCGCGTCCCTAGGCTCTGCCTCTAGCGGATCGCGACCGCGTTCCGCTCGCGTACCCTTGCGCCCGTGACCGTCCCGACCCACCGACCCCGCAGGCTCCGACGGACGGAGGCCATCCGGGCGCTCGTGCGCGAGACCCGGGTGACGCCCGACGACGTCGTCGCACCCCTCTTCGCCTGCCCGGGCGAGGGCGTGGTGCGACCGGTCGAGGGGTTGCCGGGCATCGCGCAGCGCTCCATCGATGCCGTCGTCGAGGAGGCAGGGATCCTCCACGGACTCGGGATCCGCGCGGTGCTGCTGTTCGGGATCCCGGAGGACAAAGACGAGACCGGCTCCGGGGCATGGCTCGAGGACGGGATCGTGCAGCAGGCTCTTCGGGCACTGCGCGCGGAGGTGCCGGGGCTCACGCTGATCACCGACGTCTGCCTCTGCGAGTACACGAGCCACGGGCACTGCGGCGTCGTGCGCGACGGTGAGGTCGTCAACGACGAGACGCTGCCGCTGCTCGCACGCACGGCCGTCAGCCACGTCGCCGCCGGCGCCGACGTCGTCGCGCCGAGCGACATGATGGACGGCAGGGTCGGCGCGATCCGGGCGGCGCTGCCGGAGGTGCCGCTCGTCTCCTACGCGGCCAAGTACGCCTCAGCCTTCTACGGGCCGTTCCGCGAGGTCGCGGAGTCGACCCCGTCCTTCGGCGACCGACGGGGATATCAGATGGATCCTGCGAACGTGCGCGAGGCGCTCCGCGAGTGCGCGCTCGACCTCGAGGAGGGGGCGGACGTGCTCATGGTCAAGCCGGCGCTCCCGTACCTCGACGTGGTCCGCGCGGTGCGGGAGCGGTTCGACGCGCCCGTGTGGGCCTACCAGGTCTCGGGCGAGTACGCGATGGTGCGCTCGGCCGCCGCAGCGGGACACCTCGACGAGCGGGCCGCGGCCCTCGAGGCTCTCACCGCGATTCGCCGGGCCGGTGCCGAGACGATCGTGACGTACTGGGCCCGCGAGGTTGCGGAGTGGGCGTGACGTGGGATCGGACGCGGGCGTGGCAGGCCCCGTCCCGACACGAGCGAGAGGGTTCGACGTGGGCCTAGGCCAGCGCTCGGAGCTCTGGCGTCGCGCCACCCGTGCGATCCCGGGAGGCGTCAACTCGCCGGTACGCGCGATGCGCGGGGTCGGACTCGACGAACCGATCTTCATGCGGCGCGGTGACGGCGCGTACGTCGAGGCCGTGGACGGCAGACGCTTCGTCGACTGGGTGCAATCGTGGGGGCCGCTGATCTTCGGGCACGCCGATCCGGAGACGGTCGCTGCCGTGCAGGAGGCGGCTCGGCTGGGCACGACCTTCGGCGCGCCGACCGAGGCCGAGGTCGCGCTTGCCGAGGAGATCATCGACGCGGTTCCGTCGATCGAGATGGTACGGATGGTCAGCTCGGGAACGGAGGCGTCGATGAGCGCGGTCCGCCTCGCGCGGGCAGTCACGCGGCGCGATCGGGTGATCAAGTTCGCCGGGTGCTACCACGGGCACGTGGACGCCCTGCTCGCCAGCGCCGGCTCGGGGATCATGACGCTGGGAATCCCGTCCACTCCGGGGGTGCCGACGGGCGTCGCGGCCGACACGATCGTCGTCCCGTTCAACGACGTCGACGGCGTCGCTGCCGCCTGTGAGCGCTATGGCGAAGGGCTCGCCGCGATCCTCGTCGAGCCCGTAGCCGGGAACATGGGCTGCGTCCCGCCGGCGCCGGGGTTCCTCGAGGTGCTGCGGGCGCTGGCCGACGCGACCGGGGCGCTGCTCGTGTTCGACGAGGTGATGACGGGCTTCCGTGTGGCCCGGGGTGGCGCGCAGGAGCGCTACGGGGTCACCCCCGACCTGACGGTGCTCGGGAAGATCGTCGGTGGCGGGATGCCGGCTGCCGCGTTCGGCGGCCGCGCCGAGCTGATGGAGCGTCTCGCCCCGGTCGGTGACGTCTACCAGGCAGGGACGCTCTCGGGGAACCCGCTTGCGACGGCCGCAGGTCTCTCTGTGCTGCGCCGCCTTCGTGACCCCGGCGTCTACGAGCAGCTCGAGCGGACGGCCGCGTCGCTCGAGGCCGGCCTCGAGCCGTTCGGCACCGTCCAGCGCGTCGGGGCGATGCTGACGCTGTTCTGTCTCGACGGTGCCGTGCGCGACTACGAGGACGCGACCCGAGCAGACACGGCGCGCTTCGGCTCGTTGTTCCGGCACCTCCTCGGGGCGGGTGTCTACCTCCCGCCATCGCAGTTCGAGTGCCTCTTCGTCTCGACCGCACACGGCGAGGCCGAGGTCTCCGCGACGGTCGACGCGGTGCGCGCGTTCTTCGAGGCATGAGCGGGTCGGTCTTCGATGTGATCGCCGAGGGCGCCGTCGCCGAGAGCCGGCTCTGGGGCGAGTCGCTTCGTCCCGCCACCGAGCGCGAGGCGCAGCCGGTCTTCTCTCCACTCGTGCCCGACGAGTCACTCGCCCTCGGCCTCGAGACGATCTACGAGGGCTACCTGCTCCATTACGGCCGCTCGCGGCTGTTCTCCCCTTCGGACCCGGATGTCGCGCTGCTCCTTGGCGACACGCTGCTCGCGCACGGCCTCGTCCGCGTTGCAGAGCAGGGCGATGTCGAGGCCGTCGCGGATCTCGCGGCGCTATTGTCGCTGTGCGCCCAGGCGCGGGCCGAGGGGCGCCGTGGCGACGGGGAGGCCTGGGCGGCGACGGCCGCTCATCTCGGTCGCGGGGGGATCGATCTGGCCCGGTCGGCTCTCCGCGAGGGGGGCGATCCGACCCCGCTCGGTGACGCCGCGCGCGCTGCCGCCGGGGACGCCGCGGTCGACCGCGCACTGGCGGCGCACGCCGGGCGCATCCTGTAGCATCGCGCGCGATGACCGCCTCGTTCGTGTTCCTCGCAGACGCCGCCAGCGAAGGCCGTTCCGTCGTGCTCTCGATGCTCGTCGTCGGGCTCATCTTCATCGCCGTCATCGCGATCGGCGAGGCGTCGCACTACGTCGCAGCGAAGCGGAAGGCCGAGAAGGCCGACCGCCCGCTCTAGCAGCAGGCTCGCGGAGGGCGCTCCTCGAGCTAGGCCTCGGCTGCGCGGGCGTTGCGCTCGAACTTGTGCCAGCCCTTGTCGCGTCGGAGGAAGCGCCACGTCCCCTTGAGGCGCGCCCAGACGATGATCGGCCGGTAGATGAAGAGGTCGAGAGGCGCGAGCAGGAGCAGCCAGGCGACGCCTCGTAGCCGGTACGTGCGCGACTGGAGGTCGTCGCCGAGCACCGCGGCGGCGGTCATCGCGCCGTTCACGAGGGCGATCGTGAGGCTCACGAGAACGAACATGCGCCAGTCGAACAGACCGAGGAGGGCGGCGATCGCGAGCGTGCCGAGCGCCAGGACCTCGAACACCGGCGCGAGCACCTCCGAGAGGACGTAGTACGGGACGCCCAGCAGCCCGACCGACCGGTAGCGGCGCTTGAGGAACATGCGGCGGTACGACCAGAGCGTCTCGAGGATCACCCGCTGCCAGCGTTCGCGCTGCGCCACGAGCTTCCTGACCGTGTCCGGTCCCTCCGTCACGCCGACGGTGTCGGGGAGGCAGAGGATGCGGTATCGCGTCCCTCCCGCAGGTACGTCTCGTGGATCCGGAAGGTGAGCTCGATGTCCTCGCACGTGAAGCCCCGGGCGAACCCACCCAGCTCCTCGAGGACGTCGCGCCGCCAGATCTGGAACGCCCCGACCGCGCAGAGCATGAAGTCGAGCCGCGACCACGCGATCCGGTTGTTGAAGAACGCCCGCAGGTAGTCGAGATGCTGGTACGCGAGCAGCGGCCGGCGCTCGACGGGTCGGCTTCCGGCGGGCGCGGCGGCCGTGCGCCCAGGGCGCTCCGCGATCGCGAGGTGGCACGTGACGCCCAGGATCCGTCCGGGGTCCGAGAGGACCAGACGCATCCCGCGCAGCAAGGCGTCGGGGAAGAAGATCGCGTCGGCGTCGACCCCGCACACGTAGCGGAAGCGTGCGGCGTTGATCCCCGCGTTCAGGGCGTCGGCCTTCCCGCCGTTCTCCTTGTCGATCACCAGCAGCCCGGGGTGCTCTGCGCTCTCGTAGTACCCGTGGACGCGACCCGTCTCGATGAGCAGGCGCGGGAAGCGCTCGGCCGGCTCGAGCGCGAAGTCCTCGCGGAGCCGCTCGAGCGTGCCGTCGGTCGAGCCGTCGTTGACGACGACCACCTCGAACTCGGGGTAGTCCTGCCCCAGGAGCGAGCGGATCGATGCGCTGACGCCGGCCTCCTCGTTGAAGGCCGCAAGGATCACCGTCACGGGGATCGTGAAGCGGGAGCTCGCGACGGTCTCGTAGTCCTGCGACGCGCTCTCGAGGCGGCGGACGCTGTTCTCGAACAGCCCGACCACGATCAGCACCGCATATGCGACGTAGACGAGCACCAGGTACCCGGCGCAGACGAGCACGGTGATGCGGAGAGCGGACTCGACGGTCATGCGGCCGCTCGGTCGGAACCGACGCCCGGATCGGCGAGCGGCTCCGGCTCGACGCCGACCCGGAGCCGCGCGGCGTCGAGGAGCCCGCTCTCCCCGGCGGCGAAGATGCGGTGCAGCAACGGAGAGCCGGGTTGCGTGCGGAGGAGGTGGTCGACGACCCCGACGTCCTGGAGCACCTCTGCCGCCCCGTTTCGCGCGAAGCGGTCGGGGGAGTCCAGCACCGGGAGGAGCAGCGGAGCCACGTCGGGCCCGAACGACGCGAGGGTGTCCTTCGCCGCTGCACGCACCCACCAGGCCTGGTCGCCGAGCAGCGGGAGCAGGCGCGGGGCGACCGACAGTCCGCCCAGGCGCCCGGCGGCACGACAGGCGTGCGCGCGGACGAACATCACGTCGTCGTCGAGTCGTCGCAGGATCGGGCGGAGCGCGTCGCGGTCACCACGCTCCGCGAGCGACTCGATCGCCGCGCGGCGGACGGCGGGGTCGACGTCGTCGACGAGCGCCTCGAGTCTCTCCTCCGCTACCCCCGGATGCCCCGCGAGCAGCATCGCGCCCCAGTAGCGAACGGGGCCGTGCCCGTCGTCGAGGAGCGGCGGCAGGAGGTCTGCGGTTCCGGGCAGCCCCTCGAGCTGCGCGGCGATCTGCGACCGGGGGGCGCGCTCGTCGCGGAGCGCCTCCACGAGCAGCTGGCGCGCCCAGGGCTGCTGCTCCCCGAGCGCCCCGAGTGCACGCACCGCTGCGGCGCGCACGTCGGCGTCGGCGTCCGTCAGCGCCGCGCGCAGAAGCGGCGGACGCGCGCACGAACCACCCGTCCGCCCGAGCTCGACGAGGGCGCGCGCACGACGCCACCGTCCGCGCTCGGTGCGGTGACTGCCGGCCTGTCGCGCGAGCCGTCGCTCCGAGCGCGCGCTCGGAGCAGCCGGCCCGCGACGCGTGGCGTGACGCAGGTCGTGTCCCGCCCTGCCGACGAGGACGACGACCGTCAGCGTCAGCCAGAGCAGCCCGGCGATCACACAGGCGATCTCCAGCGCGGAGTGGGTGTCCACTCAACCTTCGTCGTCCGTTCACACTGCCCGGCCGTCCCCCGTTCGGGGTAAGGCGTCCGTGGACGGGTCGGCGGGTCGTCGCCACGACTTCGTGGGTGTGCTTGGGTCACGAGGCAGCGTCGGACGCTGGAGCCCACCGACTGGGCCGCCTCGCGCCGGCTGCCGCTCGGCGCGTCCGTGGGTGGCGATCGATCGCTCGCTCTCACCGCATGGTGCAAGATCTGCGGAGCTTGCGGACCGACCTTCCTCGGGGAACAGTCACGCTCTTGTTCACGGACGTGGAGGGCTCCACCCGCCTGCTCGACAAGGTGGGCGCGGAGCGCTACGGCGTGCTGCTCGCAGAGCACCATCGGGTGTGTCGTGGCGCCTGGGAGAAGCACGGCGGCGTGGAGGTCGACACGGCCGGCGACGCGTTCTTCGTCGCGTTTCGGCGTGCTGACGACGCGGTCGCGGCCGCGGCGGCGGCGCAGGACTCGCTCTCGCGGGTCGGCCTCTCGGTGCGGATGGGGGTGCACTCGGGGAAGGTCATGGTCGCCGAGACCGGCTACGTGGGACTGGAGGTCCATCGGGCGGCGCGGATCGCGGCGGCGGCCCATGGCGGCCAGGTTCTGGTCAGTGAGACGACGGCTGCGCTGCTGGGCGAGGGCGGACGCGTCGGGCTCTGCGATCTCGGTGAGCATCGCTTCAAGGACCTGAGCGCGCCGGAGCGGGTGTTCCAGCTCGGAGACGAGGTGTTCCCTCCGATCCGGTCGCTGTTCCACACGAACCTGCCGGTGCCGGCGAGCTCGTTCGTGGGGCGCGAGCGTGAGGTCGAGACTGTCACGGCCCTGACGCGCGAGGACGGGACGAGGCTGCTCACCCTGACCGGTCCCGGGGGGACCGGCAAGACCCGGCTTGCGCTGCAGGCGGCCGCCGGGGCCGCCGACGCGTTCCCGGACGGGGTGTGGTGGGTCGCGCTCGCCTCACTCCGTGACCCGGAGCTCGTGCTCCCGGCCCTTGCCGGGGCGCTCGACGTCGCGGACGACTCCGACCGTCCCCTCGCCGAGGTGCTCGCGGAGCGACTTCGCGGCAGGCGGTCTCTCGTGCTCCTCGACAACGCCGAGCATCTCCTGCCCGCGCTCGCCGAGACGGTCGCCGGTCTTCTCGAGGTGACGCCGACGGTGTGCTACCTGGTCACGAGCCGTGAGCGCCTCCAGGTGTCCGGGGAGCGGGTTCATGCCGTGTCCGAGCTGGACGACGTCGACGCGTCCGCGCTGTTCCTCGCCCGCGCCGAAGGCGCCGGCGTCGTCCTCGAGGCGACGGACGACGTGGGCGAGCTCTGCGCACGCCTCGACAACCTGCCTCTTGCGCTCGAGCTCGCCGCGGTCCGCACCACGCTGTTCACGCCGGAGCAGCTTCTCGCCCGCCTGCGCAACCGGCTCGACCTGCTCAAGGCGGGACGGGGGGTCGACGCGCGGCAGCAGACGCTCCGGGCGACGATCGACTGGAGCTACGACCTCCTCGACGAGGAGGAGCAGCGGGTGCTGCGTGCGCTCTCCGTCTTCGTCGACGGCTGCACGCTGGAGGCGGCCGAGTCCGTGGCGCGGACGGAGCCGGACTCCGTCCAGTCGCTGCTCGACAAGAGCCTCCTCCGCCGTCGTGCTCCAGGCGCCGAGCCCCGGTTCTGGATGCTCGAGACGATCAGGGAGTACGCCGCGGATCGGTGCGCGGAGGAGGATGAGTCGGACGCGCTGGCGGCCGCCCACGCCGACTGGATCGAGGCGCTCGTGGTCGACGGAGCCCCGGTCTCGATGGCCATGGGGTACGGCACGGGGCAGTGGAACGACCGGCTCCGAGAGGAGCAGGCGAACCTGCGTGCCGCCCTCACCGTCCTCGCCGAGCGCGACCCTGCCAGACTCGCCCGTCTCGTCGGCGTCGTGTGGCCGTGGTGGTACTTCGCGGGCGCGTTGCGGGAGGCGCTGCGGTGGCTCGAGGTCTCACTTGCGGTCGTGGACGGCACGCCTGCGGCGATCCCGGTGCACAGCGGGATCTCGAACGTCGCCTTCCGCATGGGCGACGACACGCGCGCAGGGGAGCACGCCGCCGCCGCTCTTGCGCTCGCCCGTGCCGGCGGCACCGGTCTGCAGGTCGCGGAGGCGCTCCGTGACCTTGGCAACGCGAGCCTGACGCGCGACCCCGAGCGAGCAGCGGAGCTGTACGAGGAAAGCGCGGAGGTCGCCCGGGCGATCGGCGACAAGGCGTGCCTCGGTGCAGCAGCGGCAAACCTCGGCTACCTCGCGCTCCGACGGGGGGACTGGGCCGAGGGGGCGGCCCGCTCGGCCGAGGCGGCCGCGGTCGCCCGGGAGGCGGGGATCGAGTACCTGCTCCAGCTCACGGTGTTCAACCAGGGTCTCGCGTGCACCGGAGCGGGGGATCTCGCCCAGGCGCTGCCGCTCTACGTCGAGTCATTGCGCAGCGGTCTCGACCGGAGGTTCCCGGAAGGCATCGTCTACCCGCTCGAGGGGATCGCGATCGTGCTCTCGGCGGACGGAGAGCATGAGCGGGCGGCCCGGGCGATCGGCGCGTCGGCCGCGATGCGCGAGGCGACGGAGCAGAGCTTCGAGGAGCCGCACCGGTCGTTCGTCGAGGACGCCGTCCGCCGCTCACGCGCGGCCCTCGGCCCCGCCTGGGACGTGCTCGAGGCCGAAGGTCGCGCGTCTCGGGCGGAGGACGTCGCCGAGGCGCTGCTCGGTGAGCTCGCCACCGACGCTTGACGGGGGAACCCGAGCGCGCGCGACGGGGATCGCGCTGGCCGGTGCGCAATGATCCCCCACACGTGCGAAACGACCTTCCTCGTGGGATCGTCACGCTCCTGTTCACGGACGTGCAGGGCTCGACGCGACTGCTCGACGAGCTCGGAGCGGACCGCTACGGCGAGCTGCTGGCCGAGCACCACCGGGTGTGCCGCGCCTCCTGGGCGGCGCACGGCGGGGTGGAGGTCGACACAGCCGGCGATGCGTTCTTCGTCGCCTTTGCGCGCCCGAGCAACGCGCTGGCGGCAGCGGAGGAGGCGCAGCGGGCGCTCGCCGAGCTCGGCCTTCGCGTTCGCATGGGTGTGCACACGGGCGAGGTGACAGTGGCCGAGACGGGCTATGTCGGGGTCGAGGTGCATCGCGCGGCGCGGATCGCGGCTGCCGCTCACGGCGGCCAGGTCGCGGTGTCGGCCACGACGGCCGCGCTGGTCGATCGACCGTTGACCGATCTGGGGGAGCACCGGTTCAAGGATCTCGGCGCACCGGAGCGGGTGTTCCAGCTGGGGGAGCAGGAGTTCCCGCCGTTGCGGAGCCTGCATCTGTCGAACCTCCCTGTGCCGGCGACGCCGTTCCTCGGACGGGAGCGGGAGCTGGCCGAGGTCGTCGCGCTGCTCTCCGAGGGCGGGCCGCGCGTGGTCACGTTGACCGGGCCGGGCGGGACGGGCAAGACGCGGCTGGCGCTGCAGGCGGCGGCCGAGGCGTCTGACGTGTTCCCCGACGGGGTGCGGTGGGTGGCGTTGGCGGCGTTGCGCGATCCGGGCCAGGTGCTCCCCGCGGTGGCGGTGGCGGTGGGGTTGGAGCACGAGGACGAGCCGTCGGTGGCTGCGGCGTTGGCGGCGCACCTCGCGAGCAGGCGGCAGCTGTTGTTGTTGGACAACGCCGAGCATCTGTTGCCGGGGGGCGCAGGGGTGGTCGCGGGGCTGGTGGCAGGCGCTCCGCTGGCGCGGGTGCTGGTGACGAGCCGGGAGCGGTTGCGGATCGCCGGCGAGAGCGCCTACCCGGTGCCGGAGCTGACGCATGGTGACGCGGTGGACCTGTTCCGTGCGCGGGCGGCGGCGGCCGGCGCCGATCCGGGTGCCGGTGCGGCAGTGGGGGAGCTGTGCGATCGGCTGGAGCGGCTGCCTCTCGCACTCGAGCTGGCCGCGGCGCGGGCGGCGTTGCTGTCGCCGGAGCAGCTGCTGGAGCGGTTGGGCCAGCGGTTGGACGTGCTGAAGGGCGGCCGGGATGCGGATCCGCGGCAGGCGACGCTGCGCGCGACGATCGAGTGGAGCCACGACCTGCTCGACGAGGAGGAGCGGCGGGTGTTCCGGGGACTGGGGGTGTTCGTCGGCGGCTGCACGTTCGAGGCGGCGGAGGAGGTGCTCGGCGCGGATCTCGACACGTTGCAGTCGCTGCTCGACAAGAGCCTGATCCGCCGTCGCGCGGGCCATGCCGGTGAGCGCCTCTGGATGCTCGAGACCATCCGCGAATACGCCGCCGAACGGCTCGCGCAGGCAGAGGAGCACGTCGTCCGCCGGGCGCACGCGGGCTGGCTCGCGCGACTGGCTTCCGAGGCGCAGCCGGCGCTCGAAGGCGGACGGGAGCAGCAGCTCTGGCTGGCCCGGCTCTCGGACGACCTGGAGAACGCCCGAGCCGCGCTTGCCTGGGCGCGCGACGTCGAGCCGACGATGCTGCTCGAGCTGGCGTCGCATCTCTCGCTGGTCTTCTGGCTGCGTGGCGCGCTGCGGGAAGGGCGCGACTGGCTCGAGGTCGCGCTCGCACTCGACGACGAGAAGGATGTCGCGCGGGTCGACGGGCTGACTGCCGCAGCGTTGCTCGCCCTCTACCAACAGGAGCCCGACCGGGCCACGCGCTACGCCGCCGACGCCGTGAGCCTCGGGCGCGCGCTTGGTGACGAGCGCTCTCTCGGCCGGGCCCTGCGCGAGGTGGCCAAGGCGAAGGCCGAGCTCGGGGAGACCGCAGAGGCGCGTGTCCTGCTGGCCGAGGCGGCCGAGCTCGCGAAGAGGACGGACGACGTCTGGAACCTCTCGATCGTCCTGAACAACCTCGGCTCCATCTCGATGATGAGCGGCGACTTCGAGCAGGCGGTCGTCGAGTGCACGGAGAGCTGGGAGCTGCGGCGGAGCCGCGGCGACGACTGGGGCGCGCTGCTCTCCGGGTTCAACCTCGGCTTGGCGCTGAACGAGCTGGGGCGGTTCGAGGAGGCGCGACGCCGCTTGCTCGAGTGTGTCGAGACCAGCCACCGGCTGAGCCTCAGCCAGCTCCTCGGAGAGGCGCTCGGGGCGCTCGCGACGGTCGAGCTCGGCCTGGGCGACGCGGAGCGGGCGGTCCGCCTGCTCGGCTCGGCCGAGTCCGTGCTCGCCCGCAGCGACGAGATGATGGGACCGCTCGAGATCGACCTCCTCGAGAGCGCGCTCGCCCGCGCGCGCTCGGCGCTCCCGGCGCCCGCGTTCGCCCGTGCCTGGGAGGAGGGCATCGCGAGCTCGGCCGACGACGCAGTCGCCTACGCGCTCGGGCTGGACGTCGCGCCTGCCGGCGATGGAAGGCCCGGGACTCCGACCTTGGACAGCCCCGGAGGGCCTGCGCGTCCCTAGACTGACCTGCGGCATGCCGAGCCCCGTCTCCGACCTGCGGGAGTGGATCGCGCTCCTCGAGCGCGAGGGTGAGCTCGTGCGCGTGTCCGCCGAGGTCGACCCCGACCTCGAGGCCACCGAGATCGTCGACCGCCTCGTCAAGAGCGGCGGCCCGGCGGTGTTGTTCGAGAACCCGAAGGGCGCGCGGCACCCGCTGCTCGTCAACCAGTTCGGCACCGAGCGGCGCATGTGCCTGGCGTTCGGTGTGGCGAGCCTCGACGAGCTCGGCGCGCGGCTCGACGAGATCCTCGAGCTGCAGCCGCCGCAGGGCCTCGTCGACAAGGTGCGCTCGCTCGGCAAGCTCAAGTCGATAGCCGACTCGATGCCGAAGGAGGTCTCGAAGGGCGTCTGCCAGGAGGTCGTGCTGACCGGCGACGAGATCGACCTCGACCGCTTCCCGATCCAGCGCTGCTGGCCGCTCGACCCGGCGCCCTTCATCACGCTGCCGGCCGTGATCACCAAAGACCAGGCGACAGGCGTGCGCAACGTCGGCATGTACCGGATGCAGAAGATCGACCGGGCCTCGACGTTCATGCACTGGCAGATCCACAAGGACGGCCGCGCCGACCTGCGCGCCGCGCCCGACGGGCGCATCCCCGTCGCCGTCGCGCTCGGCCTCGATCCCGTCACCGCGTACTCCGCGAGCGCGCCGCTGCCGAAGCACGTCGGCGAGCTGATGTTGGCGGGCTTCCTCAAGGGCTCGCCGGTCGAGCTCGTGCAGTGCAAGACGGTCGACCTCCAGGTGCCCGCCAACGCGGAGATCGTGCTCGAGGGCTGGGTCGACCGCACCGACGTCGGGATCGAAGGCCCCTTCGGCGACCACACCGGCTTCTATACGCCGCCCGAGGAGTTCCCGATCTTCCGGCTCAGCGCGATCACGATGCGCCGCGACGCGATCTACCCCTCGATCGTGGTGGGCAAGCCGCCCGCCGAGGACGAGTGGCTCGCGAAGGCGACCGAGCGGATCTTCCTGCCGGCGATCCGCATGAGCGTGCCGGAGATCGTCGACTACGACCTGCCGACCGCCGGCACCTTCCACAACTGCGTGCTCGTCTCGATCCGCAAGCGCTACCCGGGCCACGCGAGGAAGGTGATGCACGCGCTCTGGGGGCTCGGACTGATGAGCCTGACGAAGTCGATCGTCGTCGTCGACGAGCACGTCGACGTCCACGACTACGAGCAGGTCTTCTTCTACGCCTGCGCCAACGTCGACCCGGCGCGCGACGTCGTGCTGTCGGAGGGCCCCATCGACCAGCTCGATCACGCCGTCACGCTGCAGGCCTACGGCGGCAAGATCGGCTTCGACGCGACCGCGAAAGGGCCTGACGAGGGCCGGCGGGAGTGGCCGCCCGAGATCGAGATGAGCCCCGAGATCAGGGACCGGGTCGACGCTCGCTGGTCGGAGCTCGGGTTCCCTCCGACGCCGTCCGGCGATTCCGTGCAGAATGCAGCGCGTCGCACCCCCCGGCGGTCGAGGTCCTGGCGGGTTCGACGTTGACACGACGACCGACTGACGGATTGAATCCCGCCGGGAGCCACGAGTGACGGACGAGCAGCACACCAACGCACATCACGGCCCGAGCCTCTGGCCGATCGGGTTCGCCGTCGGTGTCGCGCTCACGCTCATCGGTCTGGTCGTCAGCCCGCTCGCGCTGCTCGCAGGTGCGCTCGTGACGCTCCTGTTCCTCATCCTCTGGGTGAGCGAGGTCGTGCGCTCCAAGCAGCCGCAGCCCGAGGCTGTGCCGGTGGAAGCCGCGGCGGAGCACCACGAGACCTACGACCGCAACGCCTTCCTCACCGTGGCCACGGTCGGGCTGGGCGCGACGATCGGCGCGGCCCTGACGCTCCCGGCGCTCGGGTTCGCCGTCCTGCCCGCGTTCACGGGCGAGAACGTCGAGAACTTCAACGTCGACCTCGGCCCGATCTCGAACTTCCCGGAGGGCGAGTTCGTGATCGCGACCTTCCTGGAGAACCCGGACGTCGGCGAGGTCACCCGCCGCACCGCGTTCGTCCGGAACAACGGCTTCGCGGAGGACCCCGACACGAAGAAGCCGGTCCCGAGCTTCACGGCGCTCTTCAGCCGGTGCGTGCATCTCGGCTGTCCGGTGCAGCCGAACGGCCCGTTCGACGAAGGGGCGAAGAAGAGCGTCGAGACGAAGGCCCCGTCCGGCACGGCGACCACGGTCGAGCTGATCCCGGTGCTCGCAGCGAGCTTCGGCTGCCCCTGCCACGGCGGCCTCTACGACGCCGAGGGCAACCGCAGTGCGGGCCCGCCGGTCCGGTCGCTCGACCGGTTCGAGTTCTCGATCGTCGACGGCAACCTCGTGCTCGGCAAGCTCTTCTCGGTCGGCGAGGTCGAGGGCACCGGCGCCAAGGCGAAGATCATGAAGTACTACCACGCCTATCCTGGCGTCCACGTCGACGGTCCGGAGCGGTGGCTCTACCCGATCCCGACCCCGGGGACGACGTAGACGATGGCCAAGTCCGCACGTCGCAGGCAGATGGAGACGGTGGCGCTCACGCCGCTCGACTGGCTGGAGGAGCGCTCCGGTCTGATCGGGTACACGAAGTGGTTCCTGTTCCGGAACGTCCCGCGGGACATCAACTGGATGCAGACCCTCGGCGCCGCGACTCTGACGGCGTTCATCGTGCAGGCGGTCACGGGCGTCGTCCTCGCGATGTACTACAAGCCCGACCCCGACACGGCCTACGCGTCGATCGTGAACATCACCGAGGAGGTCACCCTCGGCTGGCTGGTGCGCGGGATGCACAAGTGGGGCGCCAGCGTCTTCATCATCCTGATGTTCCTGCACATGGCCCGCACGTTCCTCTTCGGGGCGTACAAGTATCCCCGCGAGATCAACTGGATCACGGGCGCGCTGCTGCTCGTGCTGGGCATGGCCGAGGGCTTCACGGGCTATCTGCTGCCGTGGGATCAGACGGCGTACTGGGCGACGGTCGTCGGCATCAACATCAACGCCACGGCACCGTTCCTGGGCCCGTTCATCGCCCAGTTCCTCCAGGGCGGCACCCAGATCGGACCGGAGACGCTCTCGCGGTTCTACTCGCTGCACATGCTGGTGATCCCCGGCGCGATCATGGCGCTCATCGGGCTGCACATGTACCTCGTCGTGCGGCTTGGCGTCACCTCGCCTCCGTGGTCGAGCACCGCAGCCGGCCGCGACCGCCCCGCCGAGGGCGCCGACGCTCCCGCCGGTGCGCGCCAGGGCCTGATCCGCGAGCCCGCGCAGGGCGAGGAGGCCTAGCGTGGGCATGTCTCCGCAGGAAGAGCGCCGCGCCGAGTTCAAGCGCTACAAGGAGGACGTGAAGAGCGAGGGGAAGCCGTTCTTCCCCTACGCGATCTTCCACGACACGGTGATGGCGCTCGTCACGGTGGTCGTGATCATCGGGCTGGCGTGCGTCTGGTACTACACCGCCGACGGGATCGAGGCCGGGATCCTCGGCCCGTGGTATGCGCCGGAGGCCGATCCGGGAACGATCTCGTTCGTGCCGCGCCCGGACTGGTTCTTCTACTTCCTCTTCTACCTTCTCCGCGTCTTCAAGTGGCCGGAGTCGGTGGTGCTCGGCACCGTCGGGATCCCCACGATCCTGCTCATCCTGCTGATCGGGCTGCCGTTCTACGACCGCCGGAGAGAGCGCCGGCTCAGCCGTCGCCCGGTGGCGATGGTGGCCGCGATCCTCGTCGTCATCTCGATGGGCACGCTCACGTGGAAGGGCGCCACCGCCAAGGAGTCGCTCGGCTCGGAGCTCATCGCCTCGGGCACGACGGGCGAGTGGGCGCGGGTGCAGGGCTTCGAGGGTGACGCGAGCGCAGAGGCCGGCGCAAAGATCTTCGCGCAGTCGGGCTGCCTCAACTGCCACGTCTATCTGGGCGAAGGCAACGCGAACCTCGGGGCACCCGACCTCAGCGAGGTCGGGCTGCGACGGGCCAAGCCGGAGCTCAAGGCCTACGTCTCCAACCCGGCGGCGTTCGGCAACAACGTGATGATCTCGTACTCGTACCTCGGCGAGGAGAACCTCAACAACCTCTCTGCGTTCCTGGCCGCCTCCAAGGGGCCAGGGCGAGGGCGCGGCGCCGTAAGGGCGCTTCCTGCTGCGCAGGAAGCGCCTCTGCTGAGCCGACGGTGCGTCTCCGTCGGAGAAGCGCCCGGCGTACGATGGCCCCGCGGTTACGCTGCCTCCATGAGGGTCTTCCTCGGTGTCACCGGCGCCTCCGGCGCTCCCTACGCGAAGGGCATCCTCGATGCTCTCGTCGCCTCGGGTGCCGAGGTGGGCCTGTGCGCCTCTGCCGCGGGCGTCGAGGTGATCGCGACGGAGCTCTACGGCGATGCGACGCTGCCGCGGGAGGAGGTGCTCACACGGTTCGTCGGCGCGGGGTCGGAGCAGGTGTCGGTTTACGGCACGAACGACTACCGCTCGCCCTACGCGTCGGGCTCGGCCAGGGTCGACGCCTACGTCGTCTGTCCGTGCTCGATGTCGACCGTCGGGACGCTCGCTGCCGGGGCAATGGCCAACCTCATCCACCGGGCCGCGTCGGTCGCGCTCAAGGAGCGGCGCCGTCTCGTGCTGGTGCCACGGGAGACTCCGCTCTCGTCGATCCACCTCCGCGGGCTCGCGACCCTGAACGAGGCCGGTGCGGTGATCCTCTTCGCCGCTCCGGGCTTCTACCACGGCGCCGAGACGATCCAGGACCTCGTCGACTTCATCGTCGCCCGCTGCCTCGACCAGCTCGGCGTGGAGAACGAGCTCGTCGCACGCTGGGGGGAGGGCACTTCCGGCCTGGCGGCCGAAGGCGCCGCCGGGCATCCGGCAGGCGGCGAGGCGTGACCATCGAGACGGGCTCGCTGGCTCCTCACGAAGTGAGGAGCCTGTTCGACCGGATCGCTCCGGTCTACGACCCGATGAACCGGATGATGACGGCCGGGCTCGATCAGACGTGGAGACGGCTCGCGGTCGAGGCGGTCGTGCAGCCCGGGGACAGAGTGCTCGACGCGTGCTGCGGGACGGGTGACCTCGCGCTCGCTGCGCAGCGGGAGGGCGGGCACGTCACCGGGCTCGACTTCTCGGGCCGCATGCTCGAGCGCGCCCGTCGGAAGTCGGATGCCGTCACGTGGATCCAGGGAGACATGCTGAGCCTGCCGTTCGCCGACGGCGCGTTCGACGCCGCCACCGTCGGTTTCGGCGTGCGGAACGTCGACGACCTGGAGCAAGGCCTCCGTGAGCTGCGTCGCGTGCTGCGGCCCGGTGGGCGGCTCGCGATCCTGGAGATCACCCAGCCCCGCGGCGTCCTCCGGCCGTTCTTCTCGCTGTGGTTCGATCGGATCGTGCCGCTGCTCGGGAAGGTGCTGCCCGGAGGGAGCGCGTACACCTACCTTCCGGCGAGCGTGCGCCGGTTCCCCTCGGCGGAGGATCTCGCGGTGCTGCTCGAGCGCTGCGGGTTCGACCGGGTGACGTTCCGCCTGCTCGGCGGGACCATCGTGGCGTTGCACACCGGCACGGCCGTGGCCGCCGAGGCGCCCTCGTGAGCGCGATCGCCGTCGTCAAGGCCGCACCGGGCCTGCGGCCATACCTCGACGCCGTCGAGGAGCGGCTCGCTGCGGTCGTGGCCCGCTATCCGGGAACCGTCGCCGCCGTCGGCGCCGACGCGCTCGCGGCGGGAGGGAAGCGCCTGCGTCCGACGCTCGCCTTCCTCTCCTCCCCGGAGAGCGCTCCGTCGCCCGTCGCGGAGGGGGTGGCCGTCGAGCTCGTGCACATGGCGACGCTCGTCCACGACGATATCGTCGACGGGGCCCGTGTCCGGAGAGGACGAGCGGCGGCGTGGACTGCGCACGGCGCAGCGGCCGCCCGCGCCGCCGGCGACCACCTGTTCGCCCTCGCCTTCGCCGAGCTCGCGGATCGCAACGACGTCGCGGGCGTGACCGTGCTCGCCGACGCGTCGCTCGCGCTGGCGCGCGGCGAGGCGCTCCAGCGCCTCCAGCGCAACGATCCGTCGACCACGGTCGAGGCCTACGTCGAGCGCGTGGCGCTCAAGACCGGAAAGCTCTTCGAGGCGGCATGCCTGCTCGGGGGCGGGAGCGCGGAGTACGGGATGCTCCTCGGGATCGCCTTTCAGATCGCGGACGACATCCTCGACTGCGCGGGCGACACGAACGAGACGGGGAAGATCCCGGGAACCGATCTGCGCGACGGGACGCCGACGCTGCCCCTGATCCTCGCCGCCCGCGAGGACGAGGTCGTCAGGGCTGCGCTCGCGGGCGGCCCGCTCGACGGCGTCCTCGTGCGCGTTGCCTCGACGGGCGCCCTCGAACGCTCCAGGGAGATCGCCCTCGACTACGCTAGGAGGGCGCGCGAGTGCCTCGACGGGGCGACCCGGCGAGAGGAGCTCGAGGCGCTGACAGACATCGTCGTCGACCGGAACGGATAGGCACGCCTGTGGCACTCCTCGACCAGACCTCACAGCTCGCGCCCATCCGGGCGAAGATCGAGGCGGGCGAGCGGCTCGACCTCGAGGACGGCATCGCCCTGCTCGAGTCGGACGACCTGCTCGAGCTCGGCGAGCTCGCGGACCTCGCGCGCCGGCTGCGCGGAGGCACCGACGAGGTCGGCTTCGTCCAGAACCTCTACATCTCGCAGACGAACGTCTGCCGGGTGAAGTGCAAGTTCTGCGCGTTCGCGGCGACGCAGAAGCAGGAGCACGCCTACTCGATCACCACCGAGGAGCTCGTCGCCGATGCGGTCGCGCAGCACGCCGCGAGCGGGTTCACCGAGATCCACATGGTCAACGGCGAGAACCCGCACATCACGCTCGAGTACTACCTCCACACGCTGCGCTCGCTGAAGGCGGCGCTCCCGGAGGTGCATCTCAAGTGCTACACGGCCTCCGAGGTGCACCACATGACGACGCTCTCGGGCCTGACGCACGAGGAGGTGCTGACGGAGCTCGTCGCCGCCGGTCTCGACTCGCTCCCGGGCGGTGGCGCGGAGATCTTCGCCGATCGCGTCCGGCGACTCGTCGCGCCCGGCAAGGAGCACCCCGACATCTGGTTCCACGTGCACGACACCGCCCATCGGATGGGGCTGCGGTCGACCTGCACGATGCTCTACGGGCACGTCGAGACCTACGAGGAGCGGATCGACCATCTGCTCCGCCTGCGCGAGCAGCAGGACAGGACAGGAGGGTTCGTCGCGTTCATCCCGCTTGCGTTCCACCCCGAGAACACCGTCTTCGAGCGGCGCGGCTTCCGGCACACGACCGGCGCCGACGACCTGAAGATGCTCGCCGTCTCCCGGCTCATGCTCGACAACATCGAGAACGTCAAGGCGTACTGGATCATGATGGGGATGCCCATGGCGGCCGTCGGCCTGCACTTCGGCGCGAACGACGTGCAGGGCACCGTGATGCGCGAGACGATCTTCCACGCCGCCGGCGCCGTGACCGAGACCGAGCAGCAGGTCGACCAGCTCGTCCGGTTCGTGCGCGAGGCGGGGCGGATCCCGGTGCAGCGCGACTCGGTCCACAACGTGATCCGGCGGTTCGCGTGAACGCTGTCGCGGCGATCACTGGTCGCACCTCGGCCGGACCGTCGCTGCGACGGACGCCGCGGCGGCGAAGGCGCCGCCTTCAGGGGTTTGCCCCCGCGTCCCGCGGAGCGGGATCCGGGGGATCCAGCGGCGGGGATCCGCTTCTGCGGATTCCCGCTTCGCGAGGGGCCATGGTCTTCACGGGTTTGCCCCCGCGTCCCGCGGAGTGCGGATGCCTGCTTCGCGAGGCGGAAACGATGATCCGACTGGGGCGCATCTCGTACGTGAACATGGCGCCGGTGTTCCACCGGCTGACGGTGGACGTGGAGGAGGTGGTCGGCGTGCCGACCGACCTCAACCGGCGGCTCGTGGCGGGCGAGCTCGACGTCGCACCGATCTCGTCGATCGAGTACGCGCGCAACGCCGATCGCCTGCGGCTGCTCCCCCGCCTCTGCGTCTCGTCGGAGGGCGCGGTCGACTCGATCCAGCTCGTCAGCCGCATCCCGCTCGGGAGCATCCGCTCCGTCGCGGTCACGCCGGAGTCCGCGACGTCGGTCGTGCTGACGAAGGTGCTCGTGCCGCAGGCCGAGATCCTCCCGATGGAGCAGCTGGACGAGGCGGACGCGAAGCTGCTGATCGGCGACGCGGCGCTGCGCAGCGCCTTCGAGGATCCGACGCCGCACCACGATCTCGGCCGGCTGTGGCTGGAGCGCACGGGCCTGCCGATGGTGTTCGCCGTGTGGGCGGCGCCGCAGCCCGTCGTCGACGGGCTGCTCGACCTGCAGGACGCGCTCGTCGCGTCCGTGCGGCTCGCCCGCTCGGAGCCGGAGGTGCTGGCCTACGAGGCGAGCGAGCGCTACGGCTATCCCGCCGGGCTTCCTCGCGCGGTACTTCGAGAAGCTCCGCTACAGCTTCGGGCCGAGGGAGCGCGCCGGGCTGTACACGTTCCTCGAGATGGCCCGCGACGTCGGCGAGCTCCACCACGTTCCCGGAGCTCCGCTTCGTCGCCCAGGAGGCGGTGCCGTCGTGAGCGCGACGCTCGAGCCTGCGCCTCACGCGCGACGTCAGGCTCGTCCTCGACAAGGCGCTCGACGGAGAGCGCATCACCGACGCGGACGCGATCACGCTGCTGCGGTCGCGCGAGCTCGCTCGCGGTCGGCCGGGTCGCGAACGAGATCCGCAACCGCAAGGTCGACCCCTCCAGGATCACGTTCATCGTCGACCGGAACATCAACTACACGAACGTCTGCGTCACCGACTGCGACTTCTGCGCGTTCTACCGCGCGCCCGGCGACACCCGCGAGGCCTACCTGCTGCCGAAGCCGGTGATCTTCAAGAAGATCGAGGAGACGCTCGCGATCGGCGGCACCGGCGTGCTCATGCAGGGCGGCCACCACCCCGACCTGGCGATCGACTTCTACGAGGACCTGTTCCGCTCGATCAAGAGCCGCTACACGGTGCACCTCCACTGCCTCTCGCCGCCCGAGGTGCAGCACATCTCTCGGCGCTCGAAGCTGACCGTCCCGGAGACGCTGTCGCGTCTGCGCGACGCCGGCCTCGATTCGCTGCCCGGCGGCGGCGGGGAGATCCTGGTCGACCGCGTGCGCGAGATCATCGCCCCGAAGAAGACGAAGTCGGACGAGTGGCTCGGTGTGATGCGCGAGGCGCACCGGCTGGGCATGTCGACGACCGCGACGATGATGTACGGGCACGTCGAGACGCTCGAGGAGCGGGTGGAGCACATGCGTCGCGTCCGCGAGCTCCAGGACGAGACCGGGGGCTTCCGCGCGTTCATCTCCTGGACGTTCCAGCGCGACGGGAACCGGCTCGACGACGTCGTGCGCGACGAGGACATGCCGACCTCGTTCGACTACCTGCTCACGCAGGCCGTCTCGCGGATCTACCTCGACAACGTGCCCCACATCCAGTCGTCGTGGGTGACCCAGGGGATCAAGATCGGCCAGGTCGCGCTCGACTTCGGCGCCGACGACATGGGCTCGGTGATGCTCGAGGAGAACGTCGTCTCCGCGGCCGGCACGACGCATCGCACCTCCACGGACGAGCTCGTCCACCTGATCAGGGCGCTCGGCAAGACCCCGGTGCAGCGCGACACGCTCTACCGCGAGGTCAAGGTCTTCACGTCGTAGGGAGGCCGCTCGGCGGTCGCCTCGCGAAGCGCGGCTCTTCCCGCTGTCCCGGCTGACGGTGCGCGGGTGGTGCGAGCGACGAGCTCGGTCGGCGGAGCCTGAACCTACGTCGCGCCCGGGAGCGACAGCGCTCTCCGCTGCTCCCGCTCGTCGACCGAAGACGCCCCGACGCCGAGATCGCGCAGCAGCCCGTCCTCCAGCGAGTAGACGAGGCCGTGCACGGCGAGGTGCTGGCCACGGGCCCAGACGTCCTCGACGATCGTGGTCTGGCAGACGTTGACGACTTGCTCCACGACGTTCAGCTCGCAAAGGCGGTCGAGCCGGCGGTCTCGGCGGCAGAGCAGCGAGCTCTTCCTCGTGCTTCTCCGCGACGTCCATCACGTGCCTCAGCCAGTTGTCGATGAGGCCATGGCGCGCGCCCTCGAGCGCCGCCTGCACACCACCGCAGCCGTAGTGCCCGCAGACGATCACGTGCCGGACGGCGAGCACGTCGACGGCGTACTGGAGGACGGACAGGCAGTTGAGATCGGTGTGCACCACCACGTTCGCGACGTTGCGATGCACGAACACCTCGCCCGGATCGAGCCCGACGATCTGGTTGGCGGGCACGCGGCTGTCCGAGCACCCGATCCACACGAACGCCGGGTTCTGGCGCTCCGCGAGCCCGCTGAAGTACGTCGGGTCTCCGTCGAGCATCGCCGCCGACCAGGCTCGGTTGTTCTCCAGCAGCTCCTCGAGCTCATCCATCGCGGGCGAAGGCTAGCCTCTCCGACCCGCTCCCGCGGCGTCGCCGCCGAGGTTCGGAATCCGTGAAGACGAGCGAAGGAGCGCGGCTGCGCGGGATACCCTCGTCGGGCGGATGCGTCGCATCATCCTCCTCCTCACGACGCTGGTCGTCGTCATGCTTGCCGTCGCGGGCCCTGCGGGCGCCTCGTCCCGGATGCTGTGGCCCGGCGTCACCTACGAGCGCGGCGTCCAGTTCACTCCGGGAGGGCCGGTCGCGATCTCGATCATCCGGGGCCCCCGCCCGGGCGGCGTGACGACGCTCCAGCCGCTGCTCTCGAACGAGACGCTCCTCGGCCGGGAGACGCTGACCGCGATGCAGAGGCGGCGTCGCGCCGGTCGCGACGACGGCCGGTGTCAACGGCGACTTCTTCTCGCTCGCGACCGGGGAGCCGAGCGGCGTCCTGATGCGCGACAGCCAGCTTCTCTCGCCCCCGCGAACGAGCCGTGCGAGCGCCGGGATCACGAGTGACGGCACGCTCGACGTACGACGCGTGGGCTTCTTCGGCAGCTGGGTGGGCGCGGGCCCACGGCGACCGCTCGACACCCTCAACGAGACGCCTGCCGAGGGACAGGTGGCTCTCTTCACCGACGCATATGGCGCGGTCACGCCAGCCGCTCCGGGAGCGACGACCGTGGTGCTGTTTCCCTTTCCCGCAGCTGTCCCCAACACCGACCTGACCGCCACCGTCGGGCTCGTCGCGACCGGAGGCGCTCCCGTCCAGATCCCGACCGGAGGCGCCGTCCTCGTCGGGCGCGGCCTCCAGGCGGCGGCGCTCGTCGCCGAGGCCCCCGTCGGCGAGAGCGTGACCGTGCGTCTCCAGCTACGTCCCGACTGGGCAGGTGTCGTCGCCGCGATCGGCGGAGGGCCGCAGATCGTGCGCAACGGCGTGCCCGTCTTCCGCTCCGGCGAGGGGTTCACCTCGCTCCAGCTCGCGCCGCGGAACCCGCGGACGGCCGTGGGGCAGACCGCCTCCGGCCGGATCCTGCTCGTCACGGTGGACGGCAGGCAGCCCGGCCTCTCGATCGGGGTGACCAACTTCGAGCTCGCCCAGGCGCTCGTCCGGCTCGGCGCCGTCACCGGGATGGCCTTCGACGGCGGCGGCTCGACCACCATGGCCTTCGACGGAACCGTCCTCAACAGTCCGTCCGACGGGGGCGAGCGGCCGATCTCGACGGCGCTCGTGCTCGCGTACGAGGGCGTGTTCGTCTCCGAGGTGCCGGCACGGGTCTCGCCGAACGGGGACGGCGTCGACGACGACGCCCGCCTGTCCGTGCGGGTGGTACGCCCGTCGACCGTCACCACGCGGCTCGTGGGGCCGACGGGCGTCGCGGCGACTGCGACCGAGCAGCGCCAGCCCGGCACCTACGCAGTCGCTCTTCCGCTCGGCGGTGTGACGCCGGCCGGGTCGCGGGCGGAGCCCGTGCCGATCGGGCGATGGCGGTTCGAGGTCACCGCCGTCGACGACCTCGGCCGCAGGTCGACGATGACCCGGAGCCTCGTCGTCGACGACACCCTCGGGTTCGTCCGCGCTCCCCGTAGACTGCTCGTCCGCAACGGCGGCCGACCGGCCGTCATCTCCTTCAGGCTCGCTCGCGACGCACGCGTGACGGTGCGGGTCGAGACCGCTTCGGGTGCGATCGTCCGCACGCTCCTCGCCGGCCCCGCGGGTGCCGGAGCCCGGTCGGTGACCTGGGACGGAAGGACGAAGGCGGGCGGGCTCCTCGCATCGTCTCGCTACGTCCTGCGTGTCGCCGCGAGCGGTCCGGCGGGTCGCTCGGAAGCGACCCTCCCGCTCACACTTGCCGTTGCCCCTGGCACGGATCGTTAGCATCCCCTGATGCTCGTCGCCGGGGTCCTCTCCCACATCACGGAGACCGTCACGGATTGGATCGGCAGCTACGGCCTGTATGCCGTCTTCGCGCTGATGCTCGTCGACGCCGTGTTTCCCGCCGCGAGCGAGGTCGTCATGGTCTACGCGGGCGCCGTCGCTGCGGGCGCCTTCGCGGGTCAGACGGTGACGCTGCTCGGCCACACGTTCGCACCGGGCCTGCCGGCGTACCTCGCCATGGCCCTGGCCGGCACGATCGGCTACGTCGTCGGGTCGATCCTGGGCTGGGGCATCGGCGTGCGTGGAGGACGGCCGTTCCTCGAGCGGCACGGCAAGTGGTTCCACCTCGACGAGGCGAGGCTCGATCGAGCCGAGGCGTGGTTCGGCCGCTGGGGTGACCAGGCGGTGTTCCTCGGCCGCGTGACGCCGGTCGTCCGGTCGTTCATCTCCATCCCCGCCGGGGTCTTCGGGGCCAGGCTCGGTCGCTACGTCGCGCTCACCGCAGTCGGCTCCGCGATCTGGTGCTTCGCGTTCGCCGGCGCGGGCTGGGCTGCCGGCGCGAGCTGGGAGACCGTCCACGAGCGCTTCCGCTTCGTGGACTACGCGGTCGCGGGTGTGATCGTGCTCGGCATCGGCGCGGTGGTCTGGCGCACGGTCATCCGTCGACGCGTGAGGACGTCGCCGTGAGACGAGCGATCGCAGGCGCCGTGCTCGTCGCGCTTCTCGTCGTAGGGGCGGCGGGTGGCGGTCGCACGGCGGCGACGCCGTGGCCGACGACGCATGTCTCCGTGTGGAACGACACCGGCTACGTCCAGGCGACCGCCGACGCGATGGCCGCCTGGAACGGGGTGGGCACGCGGGTGACGCTCATCCCCGCGCCGAGCCGCGCGACCGCACGGGTGGTCGTCGGCTACCTCGACAGCGTTGCGACGTCCGACCAGGTCGGTCTCGCGACGGTCGGCTGGGTTCCGACCCGACGCGGCAAGGTCAGCGTGGTGCGGGGCATGTCGCCGCGCCTGGCTGCGACGGTGCTCGCACACGAGCTCGGGCACGTGCTCGGTCTCGACCACTCCGCGTCCGGCTGCTCTGTCATGAGCGCGGTCGTCGAGGGGGCCTCGCCTTCCTCGCGCGGCTGCCCACGGGCAGCGTGCCCGGAGATCTCCGCGTGCCTCGTCACGCGACCGGACGCTGCCGCCCTGCGCAACCTCTACGAGCGTCGGCTCCCGGCCCTCATCCCGCCGTCGGTGTCGGCGGTCGGGGCGCGTTCGGTCACCGGGCAGCAGCCCAGCGTCCTTGTCCGGTGGACGTCACCGGCAGGAGGACCCGGCGGTGCGATCCTGGTGCGCGTCACGCGCGACGGATGCCCGTCGTCCCCCTACTCCGCTCCGCTCTCGAAGACGGCGCTCGTGGCGCTGCAGCCGGGTCGCCGGCAGGCGGCACGGATCCCGGTCGCGGGCCCCGGACGCTGGTGCGCAGGCGTGTGGGTGCAGGAGACGGAGTCATACGTCACGGGCACGGCCGCGTTGATCCGCGTCGACGTCCCCTAGAGGGCCCTCGCGCGAACCGTCGCTACACTCGATCCGATCGTGATCCCGCTCGTCGACGTCAAGGCGCAGTACGCGCCCCTGATCCCGGAGCTGAAGGAGCGCTTCGCCGAGGTGCTCGAGTCCGGGCGGTTCATCTTCGGTCCGGAGGTGGAGGCGTTCGAGCGTGAGGCGGCCGCGTATCTCGGCGTCCCGCACGCCATCGGCGTCGCCAACGGAACCGATGCGCTCGTGCTCTCGCTCGAGGCCATGGAGATCGGGTCCGGCGACGAGGTGATCTGCCCGTCCTTCACGTTCTACGCGACCGCGGAGGCGATCGCGCGCGTCGGCGCGACCCCTGTCTTCGCGGACATCGATCCCGTCACGCTCAACCTCGATCCCGCCGACGTCGCAGCGCGCGTCACCGAGCGCACGAAGGCCATCATGCCGGTGCATCTCTTCGGCCGTCCCGCGCCGCTCGCGGAGCTCGCAGCACTCGGTCTGCCGCTGATCGAGGACTCCGCTCAGGCGTTCGGCGCGGACGGGATCGCGACGACGGGCGTCTGCTCGACCTTCAGCTTCTTCCCGACGAAGAACCTCTTCGCCCTCGGCGACGGCGGCCTCGTCGGGTGCACCGACGATGCAGTCGCCGAGCGTGTCCGGATGCTCCGCTTCCACGGCTCGCTCGACAAGAAGACCTTCGAGCTCGATCGGGACGAACTCGAGGCTCGACGCCATCCACGCGGCCGCGTTGCGCGTGTTCCTGCCGCATCTCGCGGGCTGGAACGCCTCGCGTCGCGAGGGGGCGGCGCGCTACGCGGCGCATGGGGCTGGGCGAGCTCGTCGACACGCCCGTCGACCAGGCCGGGCACGTCTACCACATGTACGTCGTCCGCTCCGCCGACCGCGATCGCATCGGGACGGCCCTGCGTGAAGCCGGTGTCTCGAGCGCGGCCTACTACGTGACGCCGCTCCACCTCCAACCGGCGATGCGGCGCTTCGGGTGGTTGCCGGGGTCACTGCCGGAGACCGAGCGGGCCGCAGCCGAGAACCTCGCGCTTCCGCTCTGGGGCGGCATCACCGGGGACGTGCAGGAGCGCGTCGTCGACGCCGTCCGCGCGGCGGTCGGCACGCCCGTCTAGGAGCTCCCCGGTGCGGGCGCCGATCAGCCGTCACAGAGCCTGGCAGGTCGTCGTCGACGCGGTGCTCGTCGCCGTCGCGTGGTGGCTCGCGTGGTCGTTGCGCTTCGGCGGCACGGAGATTCCCCGGCCGCGGTACTACGACCGCTACCTCGAGTGGCCGATCGTCCTGCTCGTCGTCGCGATCACGATCCCCGTCTTCGTGCTGTCGGGGTTCTACGACCGCTGGTGGCGGTACGTCTCCACTCGCGACATGTGGAACGTGCTGCGGGGCGTCGCGCTCGGCACGGCTGCGACGTTCGTGTTCTTCGTGCTCTTCGAGGTGCACCGCGTCCGCGTGCCGAGCGGCGTCTGGTTCATCGACTTCCTGTTGTGCGTGGCGCTCGTCGCCGGCGTCCGGCTCCTCGCGCGGACGCTGATCGAGCGGCCGCGGCCCGGAAACGTCGTCGCCCGCGGCAAGGAGGTCGTCGTCGTCGGAGCCGGCGACGCAGCGCAGCTCGTCGTCAGGGAGATGCTGCGCAACCCGTCGCTCGGGATGACGCCGATCGGGCTCGTCGACGACGACCCCCGCAAGAAGAACCTCCGGATCCACGGCGTCCGCGTCCTCGGGACGACGGACGAGCTCGCTGCGGTCGTGCACGAGCACAGGCCCGACGAGGTGCTCATCGCGATCCCGTCGGCCGCCGGGTCGGTGCGCCAGCGCGTCGTCGACGTCGCCACCGCGGAGAGCGTCCCGGTCAAGACCCTTCCCGGCATCTCGGAGCTCGTCACGGGGGACTACGACCTTGCCCGTCGCGTCCGCCCCGTCGAGGTCGAGGACGTCCTGGGTCGAGAGCCGGTCGACGTCGACCTCGAGGCGATCGCCGGCTACCTGGGCGGGGAGTGCGTCCTGGTCACGGGCGCCGGCGGCTCGATCGGGTCGGAGCTCTGCCGGCAGGTGGCGCGGCTCGGGCCGACCCGGCTCGTGCTGCTCGACCACGCGGAGCCGGCGCTCTTCGAGATCGAGCGTCAGCTCGTGCGCGAGCGCGGCTTCACCGCCGCCGTCGCCGTCGTCGCGGACGTCAAGGACCCGGCGAAGATGCGACAGGTGCTGGCCGAGCACCGACCGAGCGTCGTCTTCCACGCGGCGGCCTACAAGCACGTCGCGATGATGGAGGCGAACCCCGTCGAGGCAGTGCGCAACAACTCCCTCGGGACGAGGACGTTGGTGCGGGCAGCCGTCGAGAGCGGCGTCGGCAGGTTCGTGCTCGTCTCGACCGACAAGGCCGCGAACCCCAAGACGGTGATGGGGCAGTCAAAGGCGCTCTGCGAGTGGATCGTCGAAGCCGTCGGTCACCGCGAGGACATCCCGACGCGGTTCTCCGCCGTTCGCTTCGGCAACGTCCTCGGGTCGTCGGGCTCGGTGATCCCGATCTTCCGCCGCCAGATCGCCGCAGGCGGGCCGGTCACGGTCACGCATCCGGAGATGACCCGGTTCTTCATGACGATTCCCGAGGCGGTGCAGCTGGTCGTGCAGGCCGGCGCGATCGCCGAACGAGGCCAGGTCTACGTCCTCGACATGGGCGAGCCGGTGAGGATCCTCGACCTCGCGGAGAAGATGATCCGCCTCTCGGGGAAGGAGCCGGGCGTCGATGTCGCGATCACGCTGATCGGACCTGCCCCGGGTGAGAAGCTGCACGAGGAGCTCGTCGGCGAGGGTGAGCGCGTCTCACCGAGCCCGCACGAGGCGATCATGCGCGTCACGCGTCCGCCGATCGACGAGCGCTGGCTCGAGGGAGTGCTCGACGACCTCGAGCGTCTCGTCCGTGAGGGCGACCAGAGCGGCGTCGTCCTGGAGCTCGATCGTGTCGTCGCTGCACGCCGTGGGGTGGACGCGCCGCTCGCGGCGCCGCCGCTCGGCTGATCAGCGAAGCGCCGACAGCAGCAGGTCGAGCATCACCGCAGGGTCGCGGAGCGGCGGGGCCGGCGTCGGCGGGCGTCGCGTCGGAGCGAACGCCGCCGCCGTCTCGAGGATCTGCAGGCGTCCGTCGGCGACGAGCGCCTCGTCGACGGCTCCCATCCTGCCGGCGAACGTCGTCCACACGGGCGTGCCGAGCGCCACGGCCTCGCGGTTCATCGTTCCGCCCGCCGAAACGACGGCGTCGGCGAGCGCGACGAGGCTCCGAGCGTCGACGGCACGCGCCGGCACGACGAGCGACGGCAGGGCGAGAGCGACGATCGCATCCCGTTGCTCGGGCGTGCGCGGGAGGACCAGGGCCTGCACACCGGGATCCGCGCCCAGCCGACGGAGGAGGTCGCCGAACAGAGGGTTTCCGTGCCGGTGGTAGAGGGAGACCTCGGGCGGCGTCCGCACGACCACCTGGATCAGCCCGGGATCGAGACCGAGCGTCTCGCGCACCGTGGGATCGGTCGCGACCCCCGCCAGCGAGTACTCCTCCTTCAGCCCGGCGTACCTTCGCACCTTCGCCTCGCGTGCACCGAGCGCGTCGAGGCGGTCCTGCGGGATCACCTCGGGGACGACCACACGTGTCGCCGCGCGAGATCCGAGCGTGTGCTGCACGCGCGCGAACTCGTAGTCGAAGGCGTAGCTCGACGGGATCCCCAGGCTGCGAGCGACGAGCGGCAGCTCGTGGGAGGCGTGGGAGAGGGCGAGGTCGAACCGCCTCGTCCGTGCAAACGACCGCAGCTCCCGCAGCCGCGCTGCCATCGCGCGCGTCTTGCCTGCGGCGGACGCCCCACCGTGCGGCGGCCCGACGACGGTGTGGTCGAGCCCGCCGTCCTCGAGCAGCTCGAGCGTCTGGGCGAAGCGCCGCGCCGAGATCGTCACGTCGTGTCCGCGTCGCTCCAGCAGCGCGACGAGGGGACGGAAGAAGACGACGTGGGGGGAGTTGGTGACGTCGATCCACACGCGCATGGCTACGCCTCCCATCCGCTCACGAGCTCGACGGCGTTGCGTGCCAGCCACTCGGCGAGAAACGGCTCGGAGATCGCGTACCGCCCGTCGGGCACCCGCTCGACGACGTCGTCGCGGATCAGTCCCTTCACGGCTCGTTGCACGAAGGTCGCGGCGGGGAGCGCATGCCTGCGTCGCGTGTCCTCGGAGAAGAGGCTCTGAGGCCCTTCGCGCAGGGCGAGCAGCACGAGGCGACCGTTGGTCGTGGCCGCGTCCCAGATCCGCTCGAGGTTGTTGTGCTCCGCCCGGAGGACGTCGTCGAGCCCGGCCAGAACGTCGGCCGTCCGCGTGTGATGACCGCGTGGCACGTGACCCCATGTGAAGAAGGCGAGCTCCTGCGTCGCGTACGGATGGCCGTCGGTCAGCTCGAGAAGCAGGTCGGCTGCGTCGGCGTCGAGGCCTCGCTCGGTCGCGGCGAGGCGGTCGACGAGAAAGCGCCGGAACGGCGGTCGCGGGATGCGACCCAGCTCGACATGGCGCGCGCTCCGCCAGAACGGCTCGTTGCGGTCGTCGAACAGAGACAGCATCACGTGACGCTTGCTGCCGAGGTAGAGGTGCGCGACCTTTGGCTGGGTCTGGAAGACCGAGCGCATCAGGTTCGGGAGCGCCGGGTCGATGCGGACGATCTCTTGGAACTCGTCGAGGACGAGGGCGACGCGCCTGTGCCGGTCGGCGCCGATCCGTCCGGGGAGCTCCAGGAGGCGCTCGAGCGTGTCGTCGATGTCGGCCGGGTTCCGGGTTGCCTCGAACATGAAGCGGATCCCCGCCCCGTCCGGGTCGACCTCGAGCGACGGTCGCACGCGCAGACCGCGGACGACCTCGGCCGCCCGCTCGAGCAGACCGTCGACCGGCGAGAGCAGGTCGTCGGCGATGGTGCGGGCGAGCGCGGCGGCGAGCCGTTCCTTGGTGGGCGTGCGGAGCAGATCGCAGTAGCCGACGAGCACGTCCTCGGCGATCGCCTGTCGCACCGCGCGCAAGGCGAGAGAGGACTTCCCGTACCGGCGCGGCGCGAGCAGGACGACATCCTGGCCGCTGCGCAGGTCGGTCGTGAGGGCTTTCAGCTCAGGCTCCCGGTCGACGAAGGTCTCGTCCTGCGCCAGGGCGCCGAAGGTGAACGGGTTCTCCATATGCACGTCCGTATTATACATCTGTCGCACCAAAGACAGATACGAATCAGTATATGAATCGACGTCACCATGCCGCCATCGGGCCTCCACGTGTGATAAGAGATGCTTATGGACACGCGTCAGCTGCAGGCGTTCTGCACGGTGGTCGAGCGACGCTCGTTCTCCCAGGCCGCCGAGCGGCTCGGCGTCACGCAGCCGGCGGTCTCGCTGCAGGTGCGGGCGCTCGAGAAGCGCCTCGGCCTTCAGCTCCTCGACCGGTCGGGCAGGCGCGTCGAGCCCACCGAGGCCGGCTGGAGGCTGTACCGGGGCGCCCAGCGCATGCTCTCGCTCGAGGAGCAGCTCCTCGACGACGTCGCTGCGGAGAAGGACGGCGAGCTCGCAGGCCCGCTCTCGATCGGGGCGTCGACCGGGCCGGCGGCGATCGTCGTGCCCCAGCTCCTCTGCGAGTTCCAGCAGCAGAGCCCCGGCGTCCGCGTCGCGCTGGAGGTGCACGACACGCAGACGGTGGTCGACCTCGTGGCCGAGCGCGAGCTCGAGCTCGGCATCGTCGGTGCCGCGCCGCGGCACAGAGGCGTTCGCTTCGAGCCGCTCACCCACGACGAGGTGATCCTGGTGACGCCTCCGGGCCACCCGCTCGCCGGTCGCTCCGTCTCGGCCGAGGAGCTCCGTGGTCATGCGCTGATCGTCATGCAGGAGGGCGCAGGCGTCCGCCAGGTCGTCGAGGACGAGCTGCGGCGGGCAGGCATGCGTCTGCGCGACCTGGACGTGCGCCTCGAGCTGGGTCTGCAGGAGTCGGTGCGGAGCGCCGTGCTCGCCGGGTACGGGATCACGTTCATCTCGCGCGCGTCGGTGGAGCAGGAGCTCGCTGCCGGCCGGCTTGCGGAGGTCGCGGTCGAGGGCATGGACGTGAGGCGGGAGATCTCGCTCGCCCGGGCAGCGGGTCGCTCTCCCTCGCGTGTGGCCGAGGCGTTCGTCGCCTTCGCCAGGGTGAGACTCGCTCCGTGACGCCGGTCGTCCGCTTCGGCGCAGGGTCCCTCGCGTCGGTCGCGGACGTGTGCGCCGAGCTCGGCATCGCCCGTCCGCTGCTCGTCACGACGGCACGCGGCGCGGCGTCGGTCGGCGCACTCCCCGTGGTGGGTGTGTTCGACGGTGTGCGTCCCCACGTCCCCGCCGAGACCGTCGATGACGCGGTCGCGGTGGTCCGGGAGCGCTCGGCCGACGGACTCGTAGCGCTCGGGGGCGGGAGCGCGGTGGACACGTGCAAGGCGGTCGTCGCCGCGCTCGCGGATGCCGGGCACGAGCCGCTGCCCACGATCGTCGCCGTGCCGACGACCTACGCCGGCGCCGAGTGGACGCCCTACTTCGGGATGCTGCTCGCACCGGGGCGCAAAGGTGGTGGCTCCCACCCGGCCGCGGTGCCGCTCGGTGCGATCTACGACCCGGAGCTCACGCTCGGCCTCCCCGTCCGCGAGACGGTCGGCACGACCATGAACGCGCTCGCGCACTGCGCCGAGGCGTACTACCACCCGGCCGCGACCGATCGGGCTGCCCGTCATGCCGACACCGGAGCCACAGCGATCGCGCACGCGCTGCCGCTCGTCGTCGCGCGCCCTGACGACCTCTACGCGCGCACCCGGCTGCTCGAGGGAGCGATGCGCGCGGCACAGGCGCTGGCGGCGTCGGGCCTCTGCCTCGGGCACGCACTCGCGCAGGGCGTCGGCGGCCGCTACGGGATCGCCCAGGGCGACGCAAACGCGGTGTGCCTGCCCGCCGCGCTGCGGTTCAACGCGGTCGCGGTGCCCGAAGCGGTGCGGCGGTTCGGGACGGCGCTCGGCGCCGATGACGCCTCAGAGGCCTGCGCGGCGCTCGCGGCGCTCGGGGGCTTCGGCCGGCTCCGCGATCTCGGCGTGCCGGAGGACGATCTCGCCGGGTTGGCCGAGGCGGTCGCCGCCCGTCCTGGCACGAAGGCGAATCCGCGGCCGGCCGACGCCCGTGCGATCGAGGAGCTGCTCCGCAGGGTCTGGTAGGCCGCTGCGTCAGCGCGCGGCGGGCGCGCGCCGGACGAGGCGAACCACGGGATCCGTGACGCGCTCGACGAGGCGCACCAGCGGCGCAAGCGCAGGAGCACCCCACCGGGTCACGACGAGCGCCGCCGTCCAACCGACGAGCGCTCCTGCGAGCACGTCGGTCGGGTAGTGCACTCCGACGATCACTCGTGACGCGGCGATCGCGATGGCGCCGACGAGGAACGCCGCCCCGGCGCGGCGAGAGTAGGCGAGGACCGCGAAAGCGATCGCGAACGCCACAGCGGCGTGGTCGCTAGGGAAGGAGGGATCGGCGCTCATCGGTGCCAGCAGGTGCGTCTCGAGCGGGTGCGCCGTGAACGGGCGCGGACGCTCCCACAGGTGCGAGACCAGCTGGTTCGTCAGCATCGCGACCGCGGCCGCGGCCAGCGCCGATGCCGACGCGAGCTTCCACCGACGGTCGTCGCCGGGGCGTGACAGCAGCCACAGCCCGACGGTCGCGACCGCGAAGAGGGGGACGGCGAGATCGGCCAGCGTCGTCACGGGGTCCTCGAGCCAGTCGCGCGTCGCGACGACGGTGTTCAACAGGTGGGCGAGCGACCAGTCGATCGACCCAGGGTACCGGCAGCTCGCCGGAGCGCCCCCGTCAGGCGGGGTCGGCCACGGCGTTCGTCGCCGCGACGACGCGCCGCAGCGAGACGAGGCCCGCGACCTGCCCGGCGTCGTCGAGCACCGGGAGGTGGCGGAAGCCGTTCCCGACCATCACCTGAGCGGCCTCCTCGACGTCGGTGTCGGTCGTCGCCGTGATCGGATCGGCGGTCATCCACTCCCGGACCCGCGCCTCCGACGAGTGCACGCGGGCGGCCATCGCCTTGAGGAGATCGCGTTCGGTGATGATGCCGATCAGGCGTCCGAAGTCGCGAACCACCGCCGCTCCCATGTTGAGCGCGGTCATGCGCTCGGCGAGCTCGCCCAGGGTGTCCTCCGGGGCGACCTCGATCCACTCGGGGCGCATCACGTCCGAGAGCGTCGGCATGGAGTCATTCTACAACGTCTGCGCATTGCGAGGAGGCCGGTGTCCGGTGAACGCATCGTAAATAAGGACATCTAATGAGATGCATTAGGTCGTCTTGCTAGGCTTGTGCGATGGCGGCGACGTCTCCGCTCGACGTGCTCGTGATCGGCTCCGGTGCTGCCGGCCTCGCCGCCGCAGT
The DNA here is from genome assembly GCA_963849125.1 of uncultured Actinomycetes bacterium. Taxonomy (GTDB): domain Bacteria; phylum Actinomycetota; class Thermoleophilia; order Gaiellales; family Gaiellaceae; genus Gaiella. The sequence goes on from CAWKGI010000020.1 coordinate 170,239, forward strand.
GGCTGCGCAGCGCGCAGGCGCCTCGGTGGTGCTCGCGACGAAGACGACGCTGCAGGCGAACAACTCGGCGAAGGCGCAGGGGGGCATCCAGGCTGCGGTCGCACCAGACGACGACCCCGAGACCCACATGGCCGACGTGATGCGCTCGTCGCACGACACGGCCAACCCGCTGCTGGTGGAGGCTCTGGTCGGCGACGGCCCCTCGGCGATCGCCTGGCTCGAGGAGCTCGGGTGCGCGTTCACGCGCGAGGACGGGCACTATCGCGTCGCTCGCTGTGGCGGCGCGAGCCGCAAGCGCCTCCTCCAGGTCGGCGACAGGACGGGGAACGCCATCGTCAAGGCGCTACGCAGCGGGCTCGACTCCGACGGCGTGACCGTCGCCGAGGGCCACGCTCTCACGGGGCTCACTGCGCGAGCAGGCGCCTGGGATGCGGCCTTCACGACCGACGACGGACAGCGCACGCTCACCGCGTCCTCGGTCGTCCTCGCGGCCGGCGGGCGGTGCTTCGCCGAGGCGAGAGAGCGCGGCGAGCTCTCCACGAACCACCCGAACGCCACGGGTGAGGTCACGCGAATCGCCCTCGACGCCGGTGCCGTTGCGCGCGACCTCGACGCGCTCCAGTACCACCCGAACGGCGGCGCCTGGCCCGACACGATGCAGGGGTACGCGATCCCCGAGACGACCCGCGCGTACGGGGCGGTGCTCCTCAACGGGAACGGCGAGGAGTTCACGGACTCCCTCGGCCCGCGCGACCAGGTCTCCCAGGCGATCCTCGACGAGATCGCGGCCGGTCGCGGAGTGACCACGCCCGACGGCCGCCCCGCCGTCCTGCTCGACACGACGCGGATCCCGGTCGCCGACGCGGAGATCTCGCTGCCCTACATGCTGCGCCGGTTCAGGGGAGCGGGCATCGACCCGCTCGCCGAGCCGTTGCTGACCCACCCCGTCCTCCATTACCAGAACGGCGGCCTCGTGATCGATGCGGAGGGCGCGACGACCCTCGAAGGGGTCTTCGCCTGCGGTGAGATCGCAGGCGGCACGCACGGCAGGAACCGGATGATGGGAAACTCCCTGTTGGAATGCGTCGTCTTCGGCCGTCGGGCCGGCAAGGCGGCCGCCGAGAGAGCACGCGCCTGAGGCGCGGGAAAACGGAGCCATGACGACGATCACCACAACCGATCTCTCCCAGGCCGTCGAGGACGCTGCGGCTCACCTCTACGTCTGGGCCCTGAAGGACATCCCACAGGACCTGCGCGACGCTCTTGGCGCCGCCCTGAAGCGCGAGACGTCCGTGACCGGCATCCGCGTGCTGGAGACGATCCACCGCAACGTCGAGATCGCGGACGAGCAGAAGAACCTGGTCTGCCAGGACACCGGGATCGCCGTCTACTACTGCCGGGTCGGCGAGCACTTCCCGCTCCACCCGGCGCGGATCTACGCGAGCCTGAAGGCGGGCACGGAGCGGGCGACGGTGGAGCACCCGTTGCGCTCGAACACCGTGCATACGCTCACGCGCGAGAACACCGGGCCGAACGTCGGCTACCGCGTGCCGATCGTCCACTGGGACTTCATCCCGGACTGGGACGGACTCGACGTGAAGTGCGTGCCCAAGGGCTCGGGCTCTGAGAACATGACGTTCCTGAAGATGCTTGTCCCCGCCGACGGGGTCAAGGGCATCAAGAAGTTCGTCCTCGAGTCGATCGTCGGCGCCGGCGGCAAGCCGTGCCCGCCCGGCATCGTCGGGATCGGGATCGGCGGCTCCGCCGACTACGCGATGCATCTCGCGAAGGAGGCGATCGCTCGGCCCGTCGGAACGCGCAACGAGGATCCGCTCGTCGCGCAGCTCGAGGACGAGCTCTACGACCTGCTCAACCAGACCGGGATCGGGCCGATGGGGCTCGGTGGCGACGTCACGGTCCTCCAGTGCCACATCGAGCACGCCGACACGCACATGACCCTCAACCCCGTCGCGGTCAACTACCAGTGCTGGGCCGCGCGTCGCGCCTCGGCGCACATCGCCGCCGACGGGACCATCGACTTCGACAGGGAGTTCTGAGCGCCATGGCGACACACGAGGTCACCTTCCCGATCACCGACCCCGCCGAGATCCTCAAGCTCCGCGCGGGCGACGAGGTGACGGTGCAGGGACACATCATCGGCATCCGCGACCGGACGCAGATCCGGATCTTCGACCAGGGGATCGAGCCGCCGATGGACCTGAGGGGCGCGTTCCTCCTGCACACCGCCCCGAACGTCCGCAAGCTCGGGCCGGGCCGGTACGAGAAGATCTGCATCGGCACGACGACGAGCGCCCGGATGGTGCGGTTCACCGAGGGACTCGGCGCCCAGTACGGCGTGCGCGCGATCTGCGGCAAGGGCGGCTTCCCCGACGAGGCGATCGAGCCGATGCAGCGGCTCGGGATGGTCTACTTCGCGATCGTCGGCGGCGCGGCCGCGCTCGAGACGACCCAGATCGAGGAGATCGAGGAGGTCGCGTGGGAGGAGCTCATGCCCGAGTGCCTCTGGAAGTTCCGGGTCAAGGACTTCGGCCCGCTGATCGTCGGGATCGACGCCCACGGCGGCTCGCTGTACCGCGAGGTGCAGGATCGAGCCAAGCTCAAGCTGGAGGAGCTCTATGCCTCCCTTTGAGGACGGCTTCCTCGGCGTCCCCGCCCGTCCCGGCAAGCCGCGGGACAACGGGTTGACGCACGTGATGGACAAGGGCCTGAACCTGCGCGACATCGAGGGGATGTTCGACACCGCCGGTCAGTTCGTCGACATCGTCAAGTTCGGCTGGGGCACGAGCTACATCACCAACAACCTCGAGAAGAAGATCGCGCTGTACCGCTCGTTCGAGACCCCCGTCGTCTGTGGCGGGACGCTCTTCGAGGCGGTCTTCGCACGCGACCGCATCGACGAGTTCAAGGCGTGGCTGCAGCATCACCGCTTCTCGCACGTCGAGATCTCGGACGGCACGCTCGACATCCCGCGCGACCGGAAGCTCGAGCTCATCGCCGACTTCGCGCGTGACTTCACGGTGCTCTCCGAGGTCGGATCGAAGGACTCGGACGTCGTCTATGCGCCGTACCAGTGGGTGCAGTGGATCAAGGAGGAGCTCGAGGCGGGTGCCTGGAAGGTGATCACGGAGGCCCGCGAGGGGGGCACTGCGGGCATCTTCCGCAAGGACGGCGACATGCGGACCGGTCTGATCGACGAGATCGCCCACGGCGTGTCGGTCGACGACGTGCTGTTCGAGGCGCCGACGAAGTCGTCGCAGGCGTGGTTCATCAAGCACTTCGGCGCGAACGTGAACCTCGGCAACATCCCTCCCGACGAGGTGATCCCGCTCGAGACGCTCCGGCTCGGGCTACGCGGTGACACGCTCAAGGAGCTTCTGCTCGGCGTCGACGGCGACGCGAGCTGAGCGGTACGGCGGCGGCTCGGCTCAGGTCGCCGAGGCGACCCGCAGCCGCGAGACCGCCGCGAGTGGCACGGGGCTGGCCGGCGTGCAGGTCGCGTCGCGTCCGCCCCCGGTGAGAACGCATGCGGTCCACGCGGTCGATGCGGTCGGGAACTGCGCCCAGGCCTGCGTCGTGACCCGATCGAGCCGGAAGCGCACGACGCCCGCCTTCGACGGGTCGGTCGTCGACAGCGCGTAGCGCACCTGCGTGATCCTGAAGCCCGAGACCGCACGTCTGCCGTCGCCCGCGCGGGACGTGGACACGGTTCCCGAGGCAGCGAGTGCGCCGTGCAGTCCGAGCGCCACGAGCAGGATGACGCAGAATCCCGAGAGCGTTGGCGAGAAGGGCCGCATACGGCGTTCATCGCCAGCCTCGCGGCTCCGCTGCCACCCCTCGTCCGAGGGATGCCGGAGGATGCCGTCGAAGCATCAGCCATCCTTATCTACCGAATAAGTGCGTTTCGGCTATCGTCCGCGGGCGTGGACTGGAAGCTCTCGCTCGCGGGCCTGCTCATCGGCCTGCTCGTCGGGACGACCGGCATGGGGGGCGGCTCGCTGATGACCCCGCTGCTCGTGCTCGTGTTCGGGTTGCAGCCGTCGGTCGCGATCGGCACCGACATCGTCCACGGCGCGATCTTCAAGTCGTTCGGCGCCGCCCAGCACCGGCGGATGGGGCACGTGCACGCACGCCTCGCCGGGTGGATGCTCCTCGGGTCGGCACCCTTCTCGATCGTCGGCGTGGCGCTCGCCTGGTGGCTGCGGAAGACCTACGGCGACGGCTACGAGGACGTGGCGAAGACGATCCTCGGAGTCGCGCTCGTCCTCTGTGGCGCCGGCTTCCTGGTCAAGGCATACCTGCACTCCGCCCCGGAGGACAAGCCGTTCCTGCTCACGCGGCGTGACCGCGTGATCGCCGTCGTCACCGGCATCGTCGGCGGCTTCGTCGTCGGCCTGACCTCGGTCGGGAGCGGCACGCTCTTCGGGCTCGTGATCATGATCGCGTTCCCGCTCACCGCGGCCAAGGTCGTGGGGACGGACATCTTCCACGCGGCCGTGCTCCTCGCCGTCGCCGGCGTGGGGCACATGGTCGCCGGCAGCGTCGACTTCCAGGCGACCGCCTGGCTCCTGCTCGGCTCGATCCCGGGCGTCCTCCTCGGCGGGCGGTTCACGGTGCGGCTCCCGGATCGCACCCTGCGCTTCGCGCTCGCCTCGACGCTCTTCCTCGCAGGCATCAAGCTCGTCGATCCCCCCTACGCCAACACGATCGTGCTCGGAGGCGCGCTCGTCGCGCTGCTCGCGGTCGTCGTGGGCGTCGTACGCTGGCTCGCGGGCAGGCCGGCGCTCGGCAGCGACCCGGCGTGAGCGACCCGCCGCCGATCGTCGGTTCCCGCACCGCCTGGCAGACCGACCGGCTCGAGGCGTGCGTGCGCTTCTACCACGAGCTCGTGGGTCTCCCCGTCCTGGGACGGTTCGACGATCACGCAGGCTACGACGGGGTGATCCTGGGTCTGCCCGACAGCCGGGCACAGCTCGAGCTCACCACGCACCGCCTCGGGAGCCCGGCCTCGCCGAGCGCGCCCGACGATCTCCTCGTCCTGTACCTCGACGATCGTGCCGTGGTGCAGGAGATCGCCCGGAGGTACGTCGAGGCGGGCGGGGACGTCGTCGACCCCGAGAACCCGTACTGGGACGGTCGGGCGCTCGTCCTCGCGGACCCCGACGGGCGGCGTCTGGTGCTCGACTGGGGTCTCGCCACCGGTTGAGACCGCGTGGCTCTCTGCGAGCGTTCGACCGCGGACACCTACAATTCCGGCGTCGTGGCGAAACTCGCGCCAGCTGCCCTCGTGGCGGCTCTGCTCCTGGCGACCGGCGCCGCGTTCCTCTACACGGAGTCGCTCAAGCTCGAGACGAGTCCGATCCGACAGACCCGCGTCACGAAGATCTTCTCGCCCGTCTGCGACTGCGTCACGAGCAGGGCGCTGATCGCCTTCCGGCTAGCGAAGCCTGACGTGGTCAGCATCTGGATCGAGGACGCCTCCGGACAAGACGTGCGCCGCCTCGTCGCGAGCGCCCCGCGGAGGGGTCGAGCCGTGTTCCTGTGGAACGGCACAGACCGGGCGGGCGGGGTCGTCGACGACGGCTTCTACCGGGCGCGCGTCAGGCTCGACCTGCAAGAGAAGACGATCCTGCTGCCGAATCTGATCAAGGTCGACACGACGCCGCCTGGCGTCGAGGTCGTGTCCGTGACGCCGCGCGTGTTCTCCCCCGACGGTGACGGGCGATCCGATCGCACCGCCGTCCGTTATCGCGTCGACGAGCCGGCGAGCGCCCGGCTCCGCGTGAACGGCATCCAGCGCATCGTCGGAGCGAGCACCGAGCCGACCGGCAGCCTCAAGTGGGACGGCAAGATCGGCGAGGTCGGCCTGCCGGCCGGGCGCTACGCGCTCACGCTCGTCGCGGTCGACGTGGCGGGAAACCGCTCGAAGGTTGCCAAGGCCGGGCCCGTTCGGCTCCGCTACGTCGAGCTCGTGCCGCGCACGCTGCGCGTGAAGCCCGGAGGACCGCTGCGTGTGCGCGTGCTCACCGATGCGCGACGCTTCTCCTGGAAGCTCGCCAAGCGCCGTGGCGTCGGAAGGCCGCCGGTGCTCAGGCTGCGGGCGCCGGCGGCGCCTGGGCGCTACCGGCTCGTGGTCGCCGTCCGTGAACGCCGTGCCGGGTCGACCGTGATCGTGACGGTTCCATGAGACGACGGAACCTCGCAATCGGGGGGAGCGTCGCCGCCGTCCTGCTGATCGGAGCCGGTGCTCTCGGCGCGTGGTGGTACCACGAGAAGACGGTGACGAAGGAGGTGCGTGGCTCTCCGACGGTTGAGTTCACGCCGAACGATCGGCCCGAGCTCCCCGATCGCGCGACGGGGGCAGTGCGGACGGTTCCCTGGCCGACGTACGGCTACGACAACGAGCGTGCGCACCTCTCGCCGTTCAAGCATCGGCCGCCGTACCGGCAGCGGTGGATGCTCCGCACGGGGTGGTTCATCGAGTTCCCGCCCACGATCGGGTACGGGAAGGTCTTCGTCAGCCAGCTGCGTGGGGTCTTCTACGCGGTCGATGCGAAGACGGGCGAATGGCGCTGGCGAAGGAAGTTCCCGTACTGCTCCGCGGCTTCGCCGGCCCTCGCGCGAGGGCTCGTGATCGAGACCTTCGTGCCGACGCCGTGCACCAAGGGGCCACGCGGAGTCGCAGGGCTCGTGATCGCGATGCGGGAGTCGGACGGCCGCACCGTGTGGAGCGTCCCCATCCCCTCCGAGTCCTCGCCTCTCGTCGCGGGCGGGCTCGTCTACTTCGGCTCCTGGGACCGCAAGCTGTACGCCCTGGACGTCGAGACCGGAAAGCGCGTCTGGTCGACGGAGACGGCCGGAGAGATCAACAGCTCCCCGGCGTATGCCGACGGCGTCGTCTACATCGGTGACAACAGCGGCACGCTGACCGCCCTCGATGCACGCAGCGGTGCGATCCGGTGGACGGCACGGTCGTTCTCGACATTTGCGCGCGGGCGCGAGTACTTCTACGCGACACCGACGGTGGCCTACGGACGCGTCTTCGCGGCCAACACGGACGGCACCGTGTACGCGTTCGGAGCCAAGACGGGGAACCTCCTCTGGGCACGTCGCCTCGGCACCTACGTCTACACGGCGCCGGCGGTGTGGAACCAGCGCCTGTACGCAGGCACCTACGACGGCAAGTTCTATGCCCTCGACGTCGCGACCGGCGATACCCGGTGGGTGACCGAGATGCCGGCAGCGGTGCACGGGGCGCCGACCGTGATGGGTGGCCTCGTCTACCTCTCGACCTGCGGCTTCTGTGGCCAGAAGGGCGTCCGGGCCGCCAAGAAGGGGCCGAACGGCACCTACGCGCTCGACGCTCGAACAGGGGAGCTCGTCTGGCGGTTCCCGGACGGCCAGTACTCGCCGATCGTCGCGGACGAGGACCGCGTCTATCTCGTCGGCGCGACGCGCGTCTACGCGCTCGACCCTCGCGCCTCCCGTTGAGCAAGGATGACCGCGACGGCGAGTCCGCTCAGCGGCCACACGAGGTAGGACGTCTGGAAGACGCGGGCGATGAACAGCAGGACGAAGACCGAGACGGCGAAACCGGCCGCGGCCTCCCAGTCACTGCGTGACCGGCGGACGGCGAGGACGAGCCAGGCGGTCACCGGCAGCCAGACGAGCAACGCGATCAGCCCGAACGGGTACGGCCCGTAGCGGTCGTCGATCACGCCCGCGTTGAGGAGGATCGCCGAGAGGCCGTAGCCAAGGATCCGGTAGGTGCCGGTGCCGTAGCTGATCGTGTCGCGCCAGAGCGCCCCCGCATCGGCGGCCAGGAACGGGAGGAAGCCCGCTGCGACGACGGCCGCGAACGCGATCCCACAGCGGGTCAGCGTCGAGCGGGAGAGGTCGCGTGCCAGGAGCATCAGGACGAAGAACGGCACGGCCACGAGCGCGAACTGCTTGAGCAGCACCGCCGCCCCGAGCGCGACCGCCGCCCAGACGAAGCGTGAGCGCGTGACCAGCCCGAACGCGAGGAGGAGCGCGAAGACGGCCGTGGCGTCGGCCGTCCCGAACCATGCGCCTCGCACCATGAGCGGGTTCGCCGCCACGGCGGCGCCCAGCGCGAGCCGCCAGGGTAGCGGGGCGTCGAAGAGGAGGACTGCGAAGAAGCACCCGATCGTCGCGAGCAGGACGAGCACGCGGTAGTCGTCGAGCGGAGAGGGCACGACGCCCCAGACGGCAGCGGTCAACGGCGTCCCCGGGAAGTACGCGAAGTGCGAGAGCGCGACCTGCGGCCGTTCGGACGGCGGCGGCACGCTCCCGTCCCGGCTGTAGAACCGCTCGAGCCCCGACCGTGAGTAGTCGTGGCCGTAGGGCGTGTGCCCGCTGCGGATCAGGCCTCCGGCGAGCTCGATCTGGTAGGTCGAGTCGTTCGTGTGGAACCACGGAGCCGTCGCATCCCGCAGCCCGACCTGGAGGAGCGTCGCCGGAACCGTGACGAGCACCACGACCGCGACGCAGACGGCCGCGACGACGCTCGCCCGCCAGGACTCCTTCCGCCAGCCGAGGACCGCCACGACCGCGACGAGGACGCCCGCGAGCACGGCGGGCGTCCGCACGAGGCCGAGATCCCAGCGGCCGTCAGCGGCGCGGACGAGCGGCCCGAGCAGACCCCGGGCGACGAACTCCGAGGGACGGAACGGCCAGGGATCGGAGCCGAGCGACGGGACGTTGACCGCGACCAGCGCGCCGAGCACGCCCAGGACGCCGAAGGTTGCGCGCCGATCGATCCGGGCGGAGCTCATGCGGATGGCACGGCGTGTCGGATCGGCCGCGTCGCGAGGAAGCCCGACGCTGTCCCGAGCACGAGCCAGGTGAGCGGGTCCTCGAAGAACCCGCTGTAGAAGAGCGAGTGGACGAACAAAGCGAGAAACACGGCGGCGAGCGCCAGACCCAGCGGCGCCTCGAGGCGATACACGCGGAAGAGCGCCTTCGACGCACCTGCGAGGAGCGCCGTGTACAGGGCGAGCCCGACGAGGCCGAGCTCGGCTGCGACCGTGAGGGGCGTCGTGTGGGAGACGAAGAAGCTCGGCGGGCCACCGTTCTCGGAGACGCGCTGGCTCGCACGGGGCTGCGAGCCGAGCCCGACTCCGACGAGAGGGTTCCGGACGAAGACCCGCGCCGTGAGCTCGATCCGCCTCGATCGGTCGCTCGTGACCCGCTGGGTCGAGCTGCCCTGAACCTTGTCGGCGACGAACGCCCCTCCAGCGGCGATCACGAGAACGGCCGTCGCGGCGACGGCGATCCGTACGACCCGACCGCCGGCGATCACGGCGACGAACAGCGCGACGCAGAACAGCGCGACGAGGCTCGACTGGGAGTAGGAGACGAAGAGCCCTGCGAACAGGAACGCGGAGAGCAGCACCGCGAGCACCATCCCGATCCGGCGGTACCACACCGCCACGAGCACGACGGCGATCCCCAGCACGAGATGGCGCCCGTAGAGGCTCGGGTCGCGGAAGAGTGACGTCACCCGGAAGAAGCTCGAGTAGGCGTTGCCGATCTCGACCGCGGGCGTGTAGAAGAGCAGCCGATGCGTGGCCGCCTCGATGAGGCCGACCGTCGCGAACAGCGCCGCGAGCGACACCGCCGCGATCCCGAGGGCACGGGGCATCCACGTCGGGAACGGTGCCCTCGCGACGACGGCCACGAGCACGACGAATGGCAGGAGGAAGTACTGGAGGAGGTTCTGAGCTGCGAAGTCGGCGCCGGACCAGAGCACGGAGACGGAGGCGAACGAGGTGAGGGCGCCGAGAGGGATCGCGATCTCCGCGGGGAGGGAGCGCGGCTCCTCGCCGCGGACGAGCCGCCAGGCGAGAGCGACCGCCCCGGCGCCGAGAACAGCATAGAGCGGCAGCAGTCGCCCGATCTGCCCGTTGGGCGCCAGCCCGACGAAGAACCGGTGGCTCGCGCCGAAGTCGAGCGGCATCCTGAAGGGCGCCGCGACGAGAACCACCAGCGTGACGAGCTCGGGCCGACGCAGGAAGAGATACGCACCGCCGGCCATCGCGGCGAGCCCCACAAGCCCGAGCCCTGCCCGAGCGGGGGAGAAGGCTCCGCCGCCCGTCGTCGCCATGAGTGCCTCGGCGACCGCGATCAGTCCGAGTCCCGCGATGACCAGATGGCGACGACCGGTGACGAGGACGAGCGGAGCGCCGATCGCTCCGAGGACAGCCGCAAGGTGCGTCATGGGTGCGCGAACACTAACGGGATCACCACGGCGGCAGCCTTCGACCGTGATAGGAATGGCGGATGGTCGAAGGCCTCCGCAGGGCGCTCGTGCTCGCGCCGCACACCGACGACGGGGAGTTCGGCTGCGGCGGCACGATCGTACGGCTCGTCGAGGCGGGCTGCGAGGTGCGCTACGTCGCGTTCTCGATCGCGACCCGGTCGCTGCCCCCCGGCTTCCCTCCGGACACGCTGGCCCGCGAGGTCGGGGAGGCGACCGCCGAGCTCGGGATCCCGGAGGAGAACCTCGTCGTCCACGACTTCGACGTGCGCACCTTCCCCGAGCGGCGCCAGGACATCCTCGAGCTGCTCGTCGCGATGTGGGAGGACTACCGCCCCGACATCGTCTTCCAGCCCTCCCACCACGACGTCCACCAGGATCACCAGACGATCGCCCAGGAGGGTCTCAGGGCGTTCAAGCGCACGACGATCCTCGGGTACGAGATCCCCTGGAACAACTTCGACTTCTCGTATGGCGCCTACATCGCCCTCGAGGAGCGCCACATCGAGCGGAAGGTCGCCGCGGTGCAGCGCTACGCCTCGCAGCAGCACCGCCGGTACGCCGACGAGGAGTTCATCCGGAACCTCGCCAGGGTGCACGGGACGAACGTCAACCGGCCGTACGCCGAGGTGTTCCAGGTGTACCGGATCGTCGCGTAGAGAGAGGGAAGAGAGAAGAGCGAGGGAAGAGGTGATCAGGATCCGGCGGAGCCTGCCCCCGGCGCTGCCCGTGGCGTGGTCGTGGTGCAACCGGGGGCATCGCTGAGCCGGCTCGTCCTGATCGCTGCCGGGGTGGTTCTCGTGCCCGCGCTCGTCGTCGGACTGCGTGGCCCGACAGGAGCTGCGGCGGCCGCCCGGCCCGAGCGAGCCGTCGTGCGAGGCCCCGTGATCGCCGCCGCAGGAGACATCGCCTGTGCGCCCACCGACCCGAACGTCGGCGGCGGGGACCCGACGTCGTGCCAGCAGACCGCGACCGCGAGCCTGCTGCAGCGCGGGTACGCCGCGATCCTCGCGCTCGGTGACCTCCAGTACGACGAGGGCACCCTTGGCGCGTTCCTCTCCGTCTATGGCCCCTCCTGGGGGCGGGTGCGTGCCAGAACGCGTCCGGTGCCCGGCAACCACGAGTACGAGACCCCGGGGGCGGCCGGGTACTTCGCGTACTTCGGTGCGAGGGCGGGACCTCGCGGTCGAGGGTGGTACAGCTTCGACGTCGGCAGCTGGCATCTCGTGGCGCTGAACTCGAACTGCGCCGAGATCGGCGGCTGTGGGGTCGGCTCTGCCCAGAGGCGGTGGCTGCGCGCCGATCTGGCCCGCAACGCGGAGCGCTGCACGCTCGCCTTCTGGCACCACCCGCGCTTCAGCTCCGGCAGTCGCTACGGAGACAACCCCGTGACCGCAGGGCTCTGGCGCGCCTTGCAGGACGCGGGAGCAGACGTCGTGCTCGCCGGTCACGAGCACGGCTACGAGCGGATCGGACCGCTGAGCGCGAGAGGGCTCGTCGATCCCGCCCACGGGATCCGGTCGTTCGTGGTCGGGACGGGAGGAAGATCGCATTACGGGTTCCGCGATCCGATTCCTGGGAGCGAGGTGCGCGACGCGTCGAGCTTCGGCGTTCTCGAGCTCACGCTCGGCGAAGGGCGGTACGCCTGGCGCTTCCGGCCCGCCGTCGGCTCGCTGGCGGACACGGGCTCCGCCGCCTGCCACTGAGCGAGCGGCATGTGGCGCACGTCGCCCCGCTCGACCACCCAACGCCCCTTGTCCGCGCCGGCGCGTTCCCCGAACGTGACGAGATCGTTACGGGATCGGGCGCGTGCTCTTTACGAGCGAGCCGCGCTGCCGTAGGCTCGAGCAACGCGAGTGGGCCGAGAGACGCCGCCGAGAGGCGATCGTCTCCGGCCGGGAGGCCCGCGTGGCCATCGGTCGCCACGGCCGTGAGAAGGAAGAGGTGAGTCAATGAGACGACTCGTCATCTCGTTCGTCGTCGTCGTCGCGCTCTGCGTCGTCGGGAGCGCGGGAGCCGCGAACGGGTACAAGGTGCTCGTCGGCGAGCAGGCACCGCCGCCGGCCGGGTACAAGAAGCTGCCGGCGTCACAGAACCAGTTCATGCCCTCGTCGCTCGTGATCAACGCCGGTGACTCCGTGACGTTCTCGAGCGCGACGTTCCACACGGTGACGTACGTCCCCAAGCCGTTGCCGCTGCTCGTCCCCGATCCCAAGAAGACGACGTACGACGGGATCCTCGACGCAGCAGGGGAGCCGTTCTACTTCAACGGCCTGCCGAAGTTCATCTACAACGGCCAGGCGTTCGGCCCCTTCGGCCCGAAGGCGATCACCGGCGTCCCGGCATCCAGCGGGATCCTTTCGCCGGCCGGACCCAAGGCGCCGCCCGCCACCGCGACGTGGACGTTCCCCAAGGTGGGCGTCTACAAGCTCGTGTGCAACCTGCACGCCGGGATGAAGGCCGTGATCCGCGTGCGGCCCGCGGGCGCACCGGTGCCGCTCAGCCCTGCGCAGGTCGACGCGAAGGCGCTTGCGGCACAGACGGCAGGGTGGGTGAAGGCGGCGGCGCTGCTCGCGTCGGCCAAGGCACCGCCCAAGACGGTGGCGATGGGGATCGGCGGAAGCGTCACACTGCTCGCCTTCCGGCCCCAGACCCTGACGGTCGCTGCCGGGACGAAGGTGACGTTCGTCAACCGCTCGCCCAGCGAGGTCCACAACCTCGTGTTCGGCCCTCCGAAGTGGATCGAGCAGTTCGGCAAGAAGACCGACCTGCTCCCGCAGGGTCCGACGTCCCCGAACCAGGCGACGCCGATCCTGCCGTACGGGTCCGACCCGAAGCCGCTCGTGTACGCGGGGGCGACCTCGCACGGAAACGGCTTCTTCGCGACGCCGCTGACAGCCGGGGCCCCGATCGGGCTGCCTCGATCCTCGACGGTGACGTTCTCGACGCCGGGCACGTACAAGTACTTCTGCTTCATCCACGGGCCCGACATGGGCGGGACGATCGTCGTCAAGTGAGAGCGCGGCTTCGCAGAGGGTCCCGGGCGCGTGCGCTCGGGACCCTCGTCGCCTTCCTCGGGCTCGCGCTCGCATTGCCCGGGATCGCCGAGGCGGCCACCCGCGAGTACTGGATCGCAGCTGTCCCGATCACGTGGGACGTCGTCCCGAACCACCGCGACGCGGTGATGGGCGAGCGCTTCTCCCCCTCGGAGACCGTGATGCGCACGGTCGTCTATCGCGCGTTCACGAAGGACTTCGCGAAGCAGCTCCCGAATGGCCCGGGAAACGCAGGTCTGCAGGGCCCTCTCGTCCGCGGCCGGGTTGGCGACCGCATCCTCGTGCACTTCCGCAACCTCGACTCGCTGACCAATCGTCCCCACTCGATGCACTTCCACGGGGTGCGGTACCCGTTCGGGTCGGACGGGTCGTTCCTGCCGGGGTTCTCCGGCAAGGGCGCCAACGTGCGTCCGGGTGAGACGTTCACCTACCGACTCCTGGCCGAGCCGAGCTCCGTGGGAGTCTGGCCCTACCACGACCACTCGCCGTCGATGATGGAGTCGATCGACGGCGGCCTCTTCGGCGCGATCTCGATCCTCGGCCGAACCGAGCGCGCGCCGGACAGGGAGTTCGTGGTGTTCCTCTCCTCGCAGCTCGGGTTCATGACGATCGACGGGCACGCGTTCGTGGGCAACACCCCGGTCTTCCGCGCCCGGGTCGGTGAGACCGTCCAGTGGGACGTGCTCACGCTCGGCGACGACTTCCACACGTTCCACGTCCACGGTCACCGGTGGGAGCTGCCAGGCGGTGTCTTCCGCGACACCCAGGTCCTCGGCCCTGCCGAGAGCTTCCGGGTCCGCTGGGTCGAGGACGCGCCGGGCACGTGGTACTACCACTGCCACGTCGAGAGCCACATGATGCACGGGATGATCGGCATCTACCGGGTGCTGCGCCGGTGAGCGCCCGCGCTCTGCTCCGCGTCGGGGTGCTCGCCGCGGTGGCCGCGCTCGCGGTCGCGGGCGGTGCGAGCCCGGCGGACGGCCCGACGCGCGACGTGCGGATGCCCGGGAAGGCGTATGACCCCGACCGCCTCGACGTGCTGATCGGGACGACGGTGACCTGGCACAACGACGACTCGACGAACCACACCGTCACCGCGGACGGTGATGCGTTCAGCTCCGGCTTCGTCCCTCCGGGCGGCACGTTCTCCTTCGCGTTCGACAAGCAGGGAACGTTCGCGTTCCACTGCTCCATCCACCGCTTCATGAAGGGGACGGTCACCGTCTTCGGGCTCGTCCTCGCCGGCCCCACGGAGCCGGTCGCTCTCGGCCGGCAGGTCGCGCTCACGGGGCTCGCCCCGGCCGGCACGACGACCGTGACGCTGCGCGGTGGTGGGCGGGAGCGCACCGTCCGGCCTCGCGCGGACGGGAGCTTCGCCCTCGGCGTTCGCGCGACGCGCCCCGCCGTGTACCGGGCGTTCGCCGGACGGCTCAGGAGCAGATCGGTCGCGCTGACGGTGATCCCGTCCGTGCGCGCTGTCCGGGTCGGCGACGCCGTCCGGGTGTCGACCGTTCCCGCCCGTCCCGGCGCCAGGGCTGCGCTCCAGCGCTACGACCGCGACCACTTCCGCTGGCTGCCGGTGACGAGAGCCCGCCTCGACGGCTCCGGTCGGACGACCTTCGCCTGGCCTGCAGGGGTCGATCGCGCACGTGTCGTCGTCCGTGGGTCGGGCGGGTGGGGGGACGGCGTCTCGCCGACAATCCTCGCCCGCTGACACCGGCCACCGACGGCAGGTACAACTCGAGCCACGATGCGTGAGCGTCTCGGAAGTCCGTCCGGGTGGCGCACGTCCCTGATGTGGCGCTGGTGCAGGCCGTGGTGATGCGCGTCCTCGACCTGGCCGGGCCGATCCTCTGCGCGATCGCCGCGCTCTGCTTTCTCGCCGGCCTTGCCGTCGACATCGACTCGGGTGCCGCCAAGGGTCTGATGGTCGCGGGCGCCGTCTTGTTCGTCCCGGGCGCGTTCCTCACGCTCGTCTACGTCCGTCGCTACTACGGGCCAGGTCGGTGAGGGGCCTCGCGCCGGTGATCGGCGCGCTCGCGGTGCTGCTCGCTCTCGCCGGAAGCGCAGGCGCTGCGAAGGCCCCGGTGGTGGTGATCGATCCGGGGCACGACCTCCGGGCGAACCCCGCCCTCGAGCCGATCGGCCCGGGAGCGGCGCTGAGGAAGATCAAGGACGGAGGCGGCACGCGCGGTGTGGTCACGGGGATCCGCGAGGCTGATCTCGTCCTGGATGTGTCGCTCCGGCTTCGGCGTCTCCTCCAGCGCGCAGGAGTTCGCGTGGTGATGACGCGCACGGGCACGACGGGCACCTCGATCGGGAACATCGCCCGGGCCCGCATCGCGAACGACGCGGGCGCCGCGCTGTTCCTCCGCGTCCACGCCGACGGGCACCCCGATCCGACCGCGAGGGGGACGCACATCCTCGTTCCCGCTCTGCGGCCCGGCTGGACCGACGACGTGTTCGGGGCGAGCCTGCGCGCGGCCCGGCTCGTGCAGCGGGAGCTGCTCCGTGCGCTCGGGTTTCCGGATCGGGGGATCCAGGAGCATGACGACTTCACGGGCTTCAACTGGGCTGACGTGCCCGTGATCCTCGTGGAGATGGGCTTCATGACGAACCGCATCGAGGATCGCGCTCTCGCGACCGATCGCGTTCGGGCGGCTGCGGCCTCCGCGCTGTGCCGGGGAACGCTCCGGTTCCTCGGCAGGGCGCCTGGCGCCTGCGGTTGACGGACCTTGTTTAGACGCGTCTAAACTCTGGTAGGCTCGCTCGGGTGGAGGAGCCTGCCCGCCCCGACGGGGGCCACGATCGCAGCGCGCTCGGCCACCCGCTCGACGACGTCCTCCCCGGGGAGGCTCGCGTCCTGGAGGCCGCCCAGGAGGCGCTTGCGGGCCGCCGTCGCGGCGCCCGCGGCGCATTGCCGTTCCTCGGCCCCGCCTTCATCGCCGCAGTCGCCTACGTCGACCCCGGCAACTTCGCCACGAACATGGCCGGCGGGGCGACGTTCGGCTACCTCCTGCTCTGGGTGGTGCTCACCGCGAACCTGATGGCGATGCTCATCCAGTCGATGAGCGCGAAGCTCGGGATCGCGACCGGCAGGAACCTTCCCGAGGTGTGCCGAGAGCGGTTCTCCCGGCCCGCCTCGGTGGTGCTCTGGCTCCAGGCGGAGGTGATCGCGATGGCGACGGACATCGCCGAGTTCATCGGCGCCGCGATCGCGTTGAACCTGCTCTTCGGGATCGACCTCTTCCCGGCGGCGCTCATCACGAGCGTCGCCGCCTTCGGGATCCTCGCGCTCCAGAGCCGAGGGTTCAGGCGGCTCGAGGTGGTGATCACCGCGTTCATCCTGGTCATCGTCGGCGCGTTCGCGTTCCAGGTCTTCGTCGCGGATCCGAATCCGAAGGACGTCGCGGAGGGGTTGATCCCCGGCTTCGACGGAACGGAGAGCGTGCTCCTCGCGGTCGGGATCCTCGGTGCGACGGTGATGCCCCACGTGATCTACCTCCACTCGGCGCTGACGCAGCATCGGATCGTCGGCGCGACCGAGGAGGAGAAGCGGCGGATCTTCCGGTTCGAGATGGTCGACGTCGTGATCGCGATGGGGATCGCCGGCGTGATCAACATGAGCATGCTCATCACCGCGGCTGCGGTGTTCTACACGAACGGGCTCACCGACATCGGCGACGACCTCGGGAGCGTCTACGACGGGCTCGGGGACGAGCTCGGCATGGCGGCGAGCATCCTCTTCGGGGTCGCGCTGCTCGCGTCCGGGCTGTCGTCGTCGAGCGTCGGGACGCTGGCCGGTCAGATCGTGATGCAGGGGTTCATCGCGCGGCAGATCCCGCTCTTCCTCCGTCGTGCGATCACGATGACGCCCGCCCTGGTGATCATCGCGATCGGCGTCGACCCGACGCGCGCGCTCGTGCTCAGCCAGGTCGTGCTGTCGTTCGGCATCCCCTTCGCTCTCATCCCGCTGTTGATGTTCTGCGCGAACCGCGGGCTGATGGGGAGCCTCGTCAACCGCCGTTCGACGACCGTCGCGGCGATCGTCGTCACGACGGTGATCATCGGACTCAACGCCTTCTTGCTCCTCGGCGTGTTCGGCGTCGTGTAAGAGCTCGAATCGATCCGATTCGAGCTCTGAGAGCGGGAACCGCGCACGAGCCCCTGGCGCTACCCGCCGGGGAGCGCCCGCCTGAGGCGACGGCGCTCCTGTGGCGTGGTGAAGCCGGCGGCGAGGAGCCCGAGCGGGTACGCGAGGATCAGCAGACACTGGACCGCGATCCCGCCTCCGCCGACCTTGCCGATCGCGGCGAGCGTCACGGCGACCAGCGCGGCGGTGACCACCCTCCTCCACTGGTACGGCACGGGGTACACGCGCTGCGACCACCATGCCATCCCCACGGCCATCGTCGCGTAGGCGGCGACCGTCGCGACGGCGGCGCCCATCATCCCGTACCTCGGGATGAGCGTGAGGTTGAGCGTCAGGTTCACGACCGCAGCGAGCCCGGTGACGACCCAGTTGAACTGCGTGCGTCGCGAGCGTCCCACGCCGATCGCGATCACGATGTAGGCGCCGTAGGCGACGGTCGAGAACGCCAGCGGCCCGACCACGGACGACGACTCCGCGAACGACTCGGCGGCCAGCAGGTCGACCAGCCAGGGTGAGAGCACCGTCAGAGCAAGTGCTCCCCATGCGGTCACGACGGTCAGGTACGAGAGCACGTAGGCGTACGTGCGCCTCGCCTCGTCGTCGTCGCGGATCGAGTAGGCGAACGCCGGCCACGCCGTGCGGAAGGCGGTCAGCAGCAGCACCATCGCCGAGGCGACGCGCACTCCGACCGAGTAGAGGCCCGCCTCGGACACGCTGTCGAGCTTCACGAGGAAGAAGCGGTCGCTGAAGTTCGTGACCCAGAGGAAGAGGGCTGTCGGGATGAGCGGGATCCCGAAGCGGTTCATCTCGCGGAGGAGGCCGCGGTCGAACTCCAGTCCCAGCTGCTCGCGTCGGTAGCCGAGCAACGCCAGGTACACGACGAGCGTTCCCGTGAAGTTCCCGACGATCACGCCGATCGGCCCCTTGTCGAGCGTGACGACGAGCAGCAGCGTCGTGCCGATCGTGAGGAAGATGTTGACGAGGCTCGCGATCACGAAGGCCACCGATCGCTCCTCGACCCGGAAGAGCGCCGTCAGCTGCTCGTAGTTGACGGTGGCCCAGAGAGCGACCCCCGACGCACGCACGAGGTCGGCGGCGGAGTCCGTGCCGAACAGGACCGTCGAGACCGGGGCTGCGAACGCCAGCAGGAGCACCAGCCCGAGCGTCGCCGAGCCCATCGTGAACCAGAACGAGGTGCGCAGGACGCGGATGCGTCCCGCGTCGTCGTCGGCGTCGAAGTAGAAGCGGAAGAACGCGCTCGTGATGCCTGCGCGAAGGACGAGTCCCATCACCGTCGTGAGGGCGAGCAGTGTCTCGATCTGGCCGTAGTCGGACGGGGTCAGGTAGCGCGTGTAGATCGGCAGCAGGAGCACCGCGATCACCCGGGAGACGAGCCCGCCGATGCCGTAGATCGCGGAGTGCTTGCCGAGCCGGCGAAGCTGCTTGCCGAGACCGCCCGGCGCGTCGGTGCCCGGCGTGGGCGGCGGCGTCACGGCCGCAGGGATGCCGGTGTCGAGGTCGGGGTCGTCGATCTCGACGGGCTGCGGGCGGGCGGGCGCGAGCGGCGAACGGGTCGCGACCGCACGAACGGCCTCTCGGCGGCGGCGGGCGTCGGGCTGGCCGACGGCGGCGTACAGGTCGAGCATCTGGTCGGTCACGCGCTCGAGGTCGTGGACGCGCTCGACGTACGCCCGCGAGGAGCGGCCGAGCTCCTCTCGACCTTCCGCGCCGAGCTCCACGAGCTCTCCGATCCGGTCGCGGAGGGTCTGCTGCCGTGGCGTTGACCAGCGGCACGCGCACGTCGAACGCACGCTCTGTCTTGCTCACGGCCTCGTCGTGGAGGAACGTCACGACGGGCTTCCCGAGCGCCATGCACTCGATCGCGAACAGCCCGTACCAGCCGGCGTTGAGCTGGTCGACGATGATGTCTGCATTGCGGTAGCGCTCGAACGCCTCCGCGTGGTGCAGTCCTTCGATGATCTCGAGGTCGACGTCGAGCTCCGCGCAGGCCTCGATCACGCATGCCGTGCCCTTGCGCTCTCGCGAGGAAGGCGCGTGGAGCACCACCGGCCGGCTCCGGCGCGGAGCAGGCGTGGGGACGATCGACCCGATCGCGATGCCCGGAGGGACGACCGCAGCCTCCGGGAACCCAGCGGATCGCGTCGTAGCTCCCCACGATCTCACCGTCTGCCTTCTTGCCGAAGCGCAGCTGCTCCGGGGTCTTCCCGCGGATGTCCGACCCGAGGTACTGGAAGACGGAGCGCTTGCCGAACGCCCGGAGGATCGGGAACTGCAAGCGACTGCGGGACGAGCGTCAGGCCGAACACGAAGTGGAAGACGTCCGTCTCGGGGAGCAGTCGCGCGAGCTCTCGCCACTGACGGCTCTGGCGGCGGAGCAGCCCGCCCTCGAGGTCGAGCGAGCGATCGGCCTCGGGATGAAGCGCGTAGCGGTTGAACACCACGAGCCGGGCGTCGACGCCGCGTGTCCGCAGCGCCTGGACGTTCGTCCACGGCACACCCGCGGTGTTGACGGGGCAGAACGTCACGCGAAGCGGCCGGCCGTCGGCGCGCAGCGCGCGTGGATCGGCGGCGTCCCTCACCGCGCCGTCCTCGCCGACACGGTTCCGGCGCGAGCACGTCACCGCTTCCCTGACGCCACGCCTGCGATCGTTCCAGAAGGGGGGCCGGGTGCCCCCAGGGGGTCGGCTGGGCGGCCAGCTGGGAGGCCGACGCGCGCGCAGGGCGCGGCGCGGCTCACGCCCCGGCGTCCCACTCGAGCTGGTCGAAGTACCGCAGCGCCGTGCGTCCCGGCCTGATCCGCGAGCGGAACGCGGCGAGCGCGTCGTCGGAGATCTCTCCGAGCGCCCGCTTCACGCCCAGGTACGGGATGTTGAGGTCCTCCTGGTAGACGATCGTGGAGATGCGCGGGTTGACCTCGATCACCATGTCACCCACGAGCTGGATGTTGAAGAACCATTCGATCCCGAGCTCCGCGACGATCGCGTCGGCGACCTCCATCAGTGCGGGCTCAGCGAGGGTGACGAAGTGCATCGCGAGGCCGGCCCGCATCGCCTCCCTCGTCTTCGGGATGTCCGAGCACGACGCGGCGGCCGTCTGCGATGCCGTCGATCGTGCGCTCGCCGCCTGTCGCCAGCTCCATCACGAGCAGGTCCGGGCCGCCGGTCTCGGGGAGCAGCTCGACCGCCTCCTCGAGGCGCATCGCGACCGAGCCCGGGCGCTCGTGGAGGAGCTGGTGGGCACGGTCGACGGTCGGGTCGAGGACGCGGAACCCACGGGAGCCCGAGGAGAACACCGGCTTGAAGCACACCGGCCGATCCGGGTAGCCGAGCGCCCGTGCAGCGGCGTCGACCTCCACGGCGCCGTTGACCCTCTCGTACGCCGGTGCAGGCAGCCCCAATCGGTGGAGGAAGGCGTAGGTCTCTGCCTTGTCGTTCGACCGGTGGATCGCGTCGGGGCTGGAGACGAGCACCGGCACGGGGAACCGCTCGCGATGAGCGGCGAGCCCTTCCAGGTCGAACGACGACTGAGGCAGCACGACGTCGACGCCCTCCCGCTCGACGATCTCGAGCACGGCGTCCGCGAAGCCGGGGTCGGCACCTGCCGGAACGAGGTGGAACGCGTCGCAGAGGTGGCGTCCGACCGACCGCTCCGACATGTCGGTGCCGACGAGACGAACCTCGCGCTCGCCGTTCTGGCGGAGACCGCGAAGCAGGGCGGCCGTTCCGGGAGCGCCGGAGGCGGAGACGAGCACGGTGACGGGGCGAAGGCTCATGGGCGGAATCGAAGCACGTTCGTGATGCCGGGGCGGCGCTAGGAGAGGTCGATCCGGTCTGCGGCGAGCTGCTCCAGGCGGCGAGTCCCGCTCGGCGTCCAGCATCGCACGCATCGTCTCGCCCATCCGCGCCCCCGGGTAGACCCAGATCTCGGGATGGACGAGCAGCTGCAGCCAGGGGAACGTGGCGCGCCGGAGCTCGTCGTGAGGACAGCCCGAGCGCCAGTGCTGGTTCGAGTCAGAGCGGTAGACGGCGGGGTCGAACCACGGCGACTGCATCACGTTCGTGGCGCCCGCGATCGGCGTCGTCATCGTCTCCGGATCGGGGTTGTGCCACGCGATCACTGGGTCGAAGCGCTCGTCGAGCTCGCGCGTCGGGGTAGATCGCGTGGAGGCCGACTGCGTGCCCGAGCGACCGGAGACGCTCGATCGCGCGCACTCCCTCATCCGAGGCGAGGTTGTAGAACACCGAGCGCGTCATCAGGAAGTACGTGGCGCGGACGTCCCGTGTCGCCTCGAGCTCTGCCATCCGCAGCGCCGCGTCGAGCGACAGGTCGACGTCGTGACGGAGAAAGACGTTGCCGGGGGCGGGCGACTCGGCGAACGTCGCCCACCGATAGCCCCCGCTCTCGGCGGCGGCGAGGATCTCGGCGTAGTGGTCGAGGTCGAAGGGGCAGGTCATCGTCGCGCCAGGATCCACTGGAACGTCACCTCCCCGGGCTCGGGCTCGCCCTCGACGATCGTGACGAGCTCGTCGGAGACGATCTCGAGACCGGCGCCCTCCACGAGCGAGCGGTTCACCTCGGGCGTCCAGCTCGAGAAGAACGTCTCCGCACCGAGCCAGGTGCCCGTCCACGCCTCGAGGTCACCGGTCCCGAAGGAGGCGACGAGCAATCCACCTGCGTCGAGCCAGACCGCGATCCCGTCGAGGAGGTCGCCGAGCTTCTCGCGCGGGATGTGGTTGAGCACGTTGAAGGAGCAGACCGCGTCGAACGATCCCGGTTCGCACCGGATCTCCAGCACGTCGCCTTCGATCACGGTGGCCCCGGGCGCCGCGCGTTGCGCACGCTCGACCTGGACGCGGGAGACGTCGACCGCCGTCACCCGGTATCGAGCAGACAGCGCTCGCGTGGCTGCCTCGCCGTCTCCGCACCCGAGCTCGAGCACGCGGGCTCCGGGAGGGAGGCGTTGGGCGAGGTCCGTGAGGTAGCGGTCGGTCGGGTCTCCTTCGATCGCAACCCGCCACGCGGCGAACCGGTCGGCGATCTCGTCGTACCCCCGTGCGACCAGCTCGACCCGAGGATCGTTCGTCACGCGACCTCCACCAGCAGACGGGTCACGGCAGCTTCTGCGCGGGCGAGCGCCTGAGTGGAGGTCTCCCCGATCGCGATCACGTAGCCGCGGCGGTCGCCGTCGGCCCGCACCGGCCGGATCGTCTCGCCGAGGCGCAGGTAGGTATCGGCCTGCACGACCCCCTCGCAGGCGAGCACGGGGTCGAGCTCCCCGATGCGGGTCACCGTGCCCGTCGGCAGCGTCCCCGGATCGGCGGTGAGGAAGCGGATCGCCAACGGCTGCTGGAAGCGCGGCTCGACCAGGGCGTCGGGGACGGGATCGCCGAGAGCCTGGAGGAGGGCGATCTCGACGAGATCGACGCCTACCGCGTGCCGCACGAGGTCGGCCATCTGGCCGCCCGGAATCCGTGCAGCGACCTCGACGACGGCGACGCTCCCGTCGGGACATGCGATCAGCTGCGGGAAGGCGATCCCGTCACGCAGTCCGAGCGCGCGGACGGCCTGCTCGGCGGCACGCTCTGCGCGCTCGAGCTGGTCGGCGAAGATCGACGCCGGGTACAGGTGGATCCAGCCGACGCCGAACCCGATCCCAGGCGGGCGGAGACGGTCGGAGAGGGTGAGCACGCGTGGGGTGCCGTCGCGGACGATCACGATCCCGTTCATCTCGGTGCCCGGGACGAACCCCTCGAGGATCGCCTCGCGGGTCGGCGACTCGGCCAGTGCCGCGTGGAGGTTGCTCTCGAGGTCATCGGCCGAGGCGATGCGGAACACCGCTCGCTGACCCCCGAATCGGCCGGCTTGAGCACCGCGGGCGTGCCGACGGTCTCGAGCGCCGCACGGCCACTCGCGAGGTCGCGGACGGCCGCGAATGGAGGCTGCGGCACGCCTTCCTCTGCGAGCACCCGCCGCATTGCGACCTTGTGCGTCATCCGGCGGGCGACGTCGGACCCGATCGTGGGCAGCCCGAGACGCTCCGCGACCGTCGCGACGACGGGCACTGCCCGGTCGGCCGACACGGTCACGAGACCCTCGGCCCGGTGTCGGCGGGCAACCTCCTCGACGGCGTCGATGTCTGCGAAGTCGACCACCTCCGGGACGTCGGCCAATCGCAGACCCGGAGCGGCGGCGTTGCGGTCGACTGCGACGACGCGCAAGCCGCTCTCGCGCGCCTGGAGGATCGCGCGGCGCTGGTGTCGACCGGCGCCGACGAAGAGGAGCGTCCTCATCGCGGCCGATGCTAGTGGAACCCGTCCTCGGCGGCCCTTCGCTAGCCCGCGAGCGACAGCAGCACAGCCCGCCCGCGCGCCGCCGCTTCGGCTGCGGGCAGCGCGAGCCCTCCGGTGGGGGCATCGCGCACCGGGGCGACGATGTCGTCCTCGTGTCTCCGCCGCACCTTGCCAATCGAGCTGCGGACCGCGTCCGACGACGCGAGCGCAACCACGGCATCTTCTCGGCTCCCGCGCTTCCAGGCGAGGGCGGCGTGCACGTCGAGCCACGTCGCGAGCAGATCGAGCTCCGTGCTGGCGTGGGGGGTGGCGAGGGCTGCGGTGAGCTCTCGGGTGGCTTCCCTCGGCCGATCGCAGAGGACGAGGGCCTGCGCGAGCAGCACGTGCGCCCAGGCCAGCAGCTGGACGGGCACGCCGTCCCGGGCCAGCGCGATCCCCTCGCGGAGCAGCGCGGCTGCGGCCTCCGGCTCTCCGTCCTCGAGATACGCCTGGGCCCGCATCCCGAGCACGTAGCCGGCCGCCTGCGGTCCGATCCCGGCCGCACGGAGCGAGGCGGCGGCGAGCAGCTGTCTCGTGGCCTCGCGCTCGTCGAGGCGACGTGCGAGGAGCGCGGCCGTCGCCTCTGCGACGGTCATCGCCCATGCATCGTCGGCCTCCTGCGCGTCGACCATCACCGCCTCCTGCAGGGCGAGCGCCCGGCGCGTCTCGTCGGATCGCGAGAGGCGCACGACGAGCTCCTGACCGACTCGTGCACGCAGCCCCGGATCGCGTCCTATCAGCGAGCGGTGCACGCGGTCGAGGACCGCGATCGCCTGCTCCGGACCGAGCTCCAGCTGAGCGGCGAGCACCGCTCGCCCAGCATCCTCGACGCGGCCCTCGGCCAGGGCCTGGTCGATCGTGGCGAGATCCGCAGAGCCGTCTGACTGGCTGGTCAGGACTCGAAGCCTACCGCGGCCGCCTCCCGGGTTCCACCCGCTCACCGGGTCGCCCGTGCGACGTCGTGCCGGCGGCCGGCGGGGGCCGGCCACCACCCCGGTACACTCGCCGCGTGTCACTCGCCGGCAAGCGGATCGTGATCACCGGCGGGGCGGGGTTCATCGGGACGACCCTTGCCCGGCGTCTGGTCGACGACAACGAGATCGTCGCGGTGGACAACCTCCACCGCGATGCGCTGTCGGGCACCGACCTCTCCACCCATCCGAACTTCCACTTCGAGCAGGCCGACGTTCTCGACCGTGACCAGCTCGGCGCGCTGGTCGAGGGCTGCACGCACCTCGTGCACGCCGCTGCGATCGCCGGCGTCGACACCGTCCTCGCGAGCCCGGTGCGAACGATGCGGGTCAACGTGATCGGCACGTACAACGCGCTCGAGGCGGCGCTCGAGAGCCGCGACACGATCGAGCGGATCGTCGAGTTCTCCACGAGCGAGGTCTTCGGGCAGCACGCGTTCAACGTCAGCGAGGGCCACGTCACCACCATCGGCTCGGTCGGCGAGGCACGCTGGACGTACGCGGTGTCGAAGCTCGCCGGTGAGCACATGGCTCACGCCTACCACGACGAGCTCGGACTGCCGACCGTCTCGGTGCGGCCGTTCAACGTCTACGGGCCGGGCCAGATCGGCGGAGGGGCGATCCGCGCGTTCATCGAGGCTGCGCTGGGGGGCGACGATCTCGTGATCCACGGCGACGGCTCGCAGATCCGAGCCTGGACGTACGTCGACGACATGGTGGACGGGCTTGCTGCTCGCGTTGGAGCACCCGGCGGCCGTCGGCGAGAGCTTCAACATCGGCAACGCGCGCTCCACGGTGACGATCTACGACCTCGCAACGCGGATCAAGCGGATCACCGGGTGCCCGGGCTCGATCGTGTTCCAGCCGCTGCACTACACGGACGTCGAGCTGCGGATCCCCGACGTGAAGAAGGCCCGGGAGGTGCTCGGCTTCGAGGCGAAGGTCGAGCTCGACGACGGCCTCTCACGGACGATCGACTGGTACCGCGAGAAGCTCGGCACGGCGTGACCGATCCGATCAGGCTGGCCCGTCCCGACGTCGGCGAGGCCGAGCTCGCCGCGGTCGCGGAGGTGCTCGCCTCCGGCCAGCTGACGATGGGGCCGAAGGTCGGGGAGCTCGAGTGCCTGCTCGCCGGGCGCGGTCGGGACGGCGGACGCGGTGGCCGTGTCGTCCGGGACCGCGGCGCTCCATCTCGGGATGCTCGCGCTCGGGATCGGCCCGGGCGACGAGGTGATCGTCCCGGCCTACACGTTCCCCGCGACCGCCAACGCCGTCGAGCTCGTCGGTGCGCGGGCGGTGCTCGTCGACGTCGATCCGCGCACCTTCCTGATGCGCGTCGACCAGGTCGCAGAGGCCGTCACGTCCCAGGACGAGGGCCGTGCTCGCAGTCCACCTGTTCGGCCGTCCCGTCGCGTGGGAGGAGCTCCAGACCGCCGTGCCCCAGGAGGTCGTCCTCGTCGAGGACGCGGCAGGCGCGCTCGGCGCCCGCTACCGCGGCACGCCCTGTGGGGCGCTCGGCGTGCTCGGCTGCCTCTCGTTCCACCCGCGGAAGATCGTGACGACCGGCGAAGGGAGGTGCGGTCACGACCGACGAGGCGGAGCTCGCGGCCGCGGTCCGCCGGCTGCGCCACCACGGGATCAGCACGGTGGACGGTGTGGTCGACATCGCCGCGCCCGGCGTCAACTACCGGCTCCCGGACGTGCTCTGCGCGCTCGGGATCCCGCAGCTCGAGCGCCTCGAGCAGCTGCTCGCCGCGCGGGAGCGCGTCGCCGGCTGGTACGAGGAACGGCTCGGGCACCTCGTCGAGACGCCGCGGGCCGCCGAGGGGGACAGGCACGGATGGCAGGCGTACGTCGTGTCGCTCGAGCGCCGCGACGAGGCCCTCGCTCGCGCTTCGGGCCGAGGGGATCGAGGCGCAGATCGGGACCTACGCCGTCAACCGACTCTCGGCCTACGCGGGGCGGGGGTCGTTCCCCGGCGCCGACGCGGCGTTCGCCCGCGCGCTCGCTCTGCCGTTCGCGACGGCGATGCGCGAGGACGAGGTCGACCGGGTCGCCACGGCGCTCGCGCCGTTCGTCGGCTGAGTCGCGCTCCACCTTCGACGTTCGGACCTTGACAAACGGTGTTTATGAGTGAATACTCACTACCGAGATGACGACCACCACCCGCCAGACAGCCGACGAGCGCCGCACCGCGGTGCTCGTGACCGCACGGAAGGAGTTCGCCGAGAAGGGGCTCCACGGCGCCTCGACCGACGACATCGCCCGGGCGGCCGGCATCTCCCAGCCGTACCTGTTCCGCCTCTTCGGCACGAAGAAGGAGCTCTACCTCGCCACCGCACGGGAGGCCAACGAGTCGCTGTACGCGGTGTTCGAGCGAGCCTCCCGCGGCAAGACCGGGAAGGAGGCGGCCGCCGCGATGGGCCGAGGCGTACAAGGAGATCCTCGGCGATCCCGATCGCCTCCAGATGCAGCTGAAGTGCTGGACCTCGTGCGACGATCCCGACATCTGCGCGATGGTGAGGTCGACCTGGCGTGACCTCGTCGACCTCGTCGAGCAGCGCACGGGAGGGACGCGCGAGGAGGTCGCGGCCTTCTTCGCGAAGGGGATGCTGCTCACGGTCCTCCAGGCGATGGACGTCTTCGAGCGACCGGAGCCGTGGGCGTCGAGGCTCATCGACGGCTGCGGCGCGGCGGACGACCCCTCGCCCGCGTGAGGATGTCATCTGCTCTTTTTTTCGACCCATATGTAAGTGATCAGTCACAACTCTGATACCAGCCCTATCCGAAAGGAGGCGAGCATGAGCTCCAAGGCAAACACCATCTGGGCGTTCGCGATCACCTCGGTCGCGCTGTTCATGGTCTCACTCGACAACCTCGTCGTCTCGACCGCGATCCCCGTGATCCGGACGGATCTCGACGCGTCGCTCGAGCAGCTCGACGTGGACCGTCAACGCCTACACCCTGACGTTCGCGGTGCTCCTGCTCACCGGCGCGGCGCTCGGCGACCGGTTCGGCCGGAGGCGGATGTTCGCGATCGGGCTGACGATCTTCACGCTCGGCTCGGTCGCGGCAGCGCTCGCCCCGAGCGTCGAGATCCTCAACCTCTCCCGCGCCGTCCAGGGGCTCGGCGGCGCGATCGTGATGCCGCTCACGCTGACGATCCTGAGCGCAGCCGTCCCGGCCGAGCGGCGAGGGCTCGCGCTCGGTGCCTGGGGCGGGATCGGCGGGCTCGCGATCGCGCTCGGGCCGCTCGTCGGCGGAGCGGTCGTCGAGGGTGTCTCGTGGCAGTGGATCTTCTGGCTCAACGTCCCGATCGGGCTCGTGCTCGTCCCGCTCTCGCTGCGGCGCCTCCAGGAGAGCCACGGGACGATCACGCGGCTCGACCTGCCGGGCCTCGGGCTCGTCAGCGCAGGGCTCTTCGGGATCGTCTGGGGCCTGATCCGGGGGAACGGTCGAGGGCTGGACGAGCCCGGAGATCGTCGGGTCGCTCGTCGTCGGCGCGATCCTCGTCGCCGCGTTCGTCGTGTGGGAGCTGCGCGCCGAGCAGCCGATGCTCCCGATGCGGTTCTTCCGCAGCCGCACGTTCAGCCTCGCGAACACGGCGTCGCTGTTCATGTTCTTCGGGATGTTCGGCTCGATCTTCCTGCTCTCGCAGTTCTTCCAGACGGTGCAGGGCTACGGGCCGTTCGACGCCGGGCTCCGGATCCTCCCGTGGACGCTCGCGCCGATGTTCATCGCGCCCGTCGCCGGAGCGATGTCCGACAGGATCGACCCGCGGCTGATCCTCGGGACGGGGCTCGCGCTCCAGGCCGTCGCCCTCGGCGTGGATCGCCACGGTCTCGACGCCGACCGTCCCGTACAGCCAGCTGGTCATCCCGTTCATCCTGGCGGGCGTCGGGATGGCGCTGTTCTTCGCGCCGATGGCGAACGTCGTCCTCTCGGCCGTGCGGCCGGAGGAGGAGGGCCAGGCGTCGGGTGCCAACAACGCGATCCGCGAGCTCGGCGGCGTGTTCGGCGTCGCGGTGCTGGCCGCCGTCTTCGCGAGGGTCGGTGGGTACGACAGCCCGCAGACGTTCACCGACGGCACCGTCTCGGCGGTGTACGTCGGGGCGGCGGTCGGTCGCGCTCGGCGCGGTCGCCGCGTTCGCGATCCCGGCCACCCGGCGCCGGAGCGCGGCACCCGTCGGCGTCGCCGACGCTCGCCCGGGCACGGCGCAGAGCCCGTGCTCGACGCCGCGTAGAGCGTCGACTCGAAGAGACCGGCGGCGGGGCCGTCCACGGCTCCGCCGCCGCGCCGGCCGCGCCATGTGCGGCCCGAAGGCGGGCGCTGCTGCTTTCCTGGCGAGGTGACCTCGTTCATCGCCCGCCGGGCGAAGCCGATCGTGGTGCTCGCCGGCCTCTTCACCCTCCTCGCGCTCGCGATCGGCTCGACCGCGATCGGGAAGATGCAGGGCGGCTCGAACCAGTTCGAGGATCCCTCGTCGGAGAGCGCCCGGGCGTGGAGGACGCTGGCGGATGCGACCGGCGACCTCCCCGACCCGGGCATCGTCGCGGTGGTCGTGGACGGCGACCCTGCGGCGGTGGCACGCCGGATCGGCGCCGACCCGTCGGTCGCCCGGACGAGTGCGTCGTCGGCGACGTCGTGCTCGCGTGGTTCACGGCGGACGAGCAGCGCTCGGAGGGCGGGACGAGGCGACTGCTGGACGCGTTCGCGGACGAGCCGGGCGTGATCCTCGGCGGCCCCGCGGTCGCAGGGCGCCAGGTCGCCGAGACGGTCGAGTCCGACCTCAAGCGGGCCGAGCTGATCGCGTTCCCGCTCGTCTTCCTGCTCTCGCTCTGGGTGTTCAGGGGCGTCGTCGCCGCGTTGCTGCCGCCGCTCGTCGGGCTCGGGCTCGATCGCCACGACGCTGCTCGGCCTGCGGACGCTCGTCGAGCTGACCGACCTCTCGGTGTTCGCGGTCAACCTCGTCACCGGGCTCGGGCTGGGGCTCGCGATCGACTACTCGCTGTTCATGGTCTCGCGCTATCGGGAGGAGCTCGCAGTCGGCGGGCACACCGTCGAGACGCTTCGGCGGACGATGGCGACCGCCGGCCGGACGGTGCTCTTCTCGTCCCTGACCGTCGCCGCGGCGATGGCGTCGCTGTTCGTGTTCCCGCAGAGCTTCCTCCGGTCGATGGCGATCGGCGGAACGCTGGTCGCGCTCGCCTCCGGGACGATCGCGCTCGTGGCGCTTCCGGCGCTCCTCCACGTGCTCGGGCCGCGGGTCAATGCCCTCGCGCCCGAACGGTGGAAGGCGCCGCCTTCGCGTGGTCGCTGGGCGACGCTCGCAGGCTGGGTGATGCGACGTCCCGGTAACGGTCGCCCTCGCGAGCGGCGGGGTGCTCGTGGCGCTCGCGCTCCCGGCGCTCGGCGTCTCGTTCACCGGCATCGACGCGAAGACCCTGCCGCCCGAGGCGAGCGCGCACCGTGCCGCCGTGGCGCTCGAGCAGCGAGGCCTGCGGGCGTCGTCCAGTCCGGTCAACGTCGTCCTCGAGCGCCGACCGCCGGCCGACCTCTCCTCTCGGCTCGGCGCGCTCGCCGGAGCACAGGGCGCGACGCCTGCCGAGGAGGTGGCGCCTGGGATCTGGCGCATCGACGTGCTGCCACGGCGCCCGTCGCTCGACCCGGGTACGCAGACGCTCGTCCGTGAGATCCGGGCCGCGGCACCGGCCGCGCTCGTCGCCGGCGGAGCTGCTGCGTTCGCCGACCAGCAGGCCTCCCTGCGCGCGCACGTGCCGTGGGCGCTGCTGATCCTCTGCCTCACGACGTTCGTGATCCTGTTCGCGCTCACCGGCTCGGTCGTCCTGCCGGTGAAGGCGCTGCTGATGAACTTCCTCACGATCGGCGCCGCGTTCGGGATCCTCGTCCTGGTGTTCGAGAAGGGCCTGGGCGAGCCCGGGCCTCGAGTCGACGCAGCCGATCCTCCTCTGCGCGACGGCGTTCGGGCTCTCCACCGACTACGCGGTGTTCCTCCTCTCGAGGATCATGGAGGCGCGCGAGCGGGGTCTTCCCGATCGCGCTGCCGTCGCGGAAGGGCTCGAGCGGACCGGGAGGATCGTGACGGCGGCTGCACTGCTCTTCTGCGTCGCCATCGGTGCGTTCGCCACGTCCGAGCTGGTGTTCGTCCAGGAGCTCGGGGTCGGGACAGCGGTCGCGGTGGCGCTCGACGCGACGATCGTGCGGGCGTTCCTCGTCCCGAGCCTGATGGCGCTGCTCGGCCGCTGGAACTGGTGGGCGCCGGCTCCACTCGCGCGGCTGCACGCACGGCTCGGCCTCGCCCACCCGGCGTAGCGCGACCCTCTCGTCCGGATGGAGCGTGGGCGCGATCCGCGGCCGGCTCGTGGACGGCGACAGCTCGCCCACCGGTGGATGCCCGGGGACCGTCCACCGCGCGGCCGGCGCACCGGTCGGCGTGTGGCCGGTTACGCTCCCGACCACCAATGACGACCCTTTCGCCCACGTCAACCCCCGACACAGGTGGCGCCTCCGCCGCGAACCTCGACGTCTCGCTCGTCGTCACGATCTTCAACGAGAGCGCGACGCTCGAGGAGCTCCACCGCCGCTCGGTCGAGGCGCTCGAGGCGCTCGGCCGGCCGTTCGAGATCCTCTACGTCGACGACGGCTCGACGGATGGGACGTTCGACCTGCTCGCCGCCCTGCAGGCCGGCGACGCCCGCGTCCGCGTCGTCCGGCTGACGCGCAACAGCGGCCAGCACCCCGCCATGCACGCGGGGCTCTCTCGCGCGAGGGGGTCGATCCTCGTGACGATGGACGGTGACCTCCAGAACCTGCCCGAGGACATCGGCCGGCTCGTCGCCGCGATCGACGACGGCGACGGACGTGGCCAGCGGCAGGCGGACGGCGAGGGACGACTCCTGGGGGCGGACGCTCCCGTCGCGCCTGATCAACGGCATGCTCCGGCGGTTCACCGGCGTCGGGATCTCCGACTTCGGATGCGCGTTCAACGCGTACCGTCGTGAGGCCGTCGTGCCGATGCTCGGAGCGATCGGACGGCAGAAGTTCACCAAGGCGCTCGTCCTCTCCGGCGGCGCACGCGTGACCGAGGTCGACGTCGGCCACGCTGCGAGGCAGGGCGCCTCGCGCTACTCGCCGCTCCGCCTGATGCGGCTCGCCCTGCACGTGCTCGCGGGGTTCTGGCCGCAGCCGATCCAGTGGGCCGGGGTGATCCTGGGCGTCGCCTGCTCGCTCGCGGCCGCCGCGCTCGGCGTGTACGCGGTCGTCTACTGGGTCGCGGAGGGCGACTTCCCGGGGCCGCTGCTGCTCGGCACGCTCGTGGTGTTCGTCCTCGGCATCCAGGGCTTCATGCTTGCGCTGATCGGCGAGTACCTCGGCCGGATCCAGAACGTCGTCGAGCACCGACCGCTGTACCTGGTCGAGCGCGAGCTGCCGTGACCGCGTCGGGTCGGACGTCCGTCGGAGTCGCGTGCGGCTGTACCATCCCGTCTCCATGAAGCGCGTGCTGGTCACCGGCGGGGCGGGGTTCATCCCCTCGAACCTGATTCACCACCTGCTCGAGAACACCGATCACGAGGTCGTCTCGCTCGACGCGCTGACGTACGCGGGCAACATCGAGAACCTCGCCGAGGTGATGAGCCACCCGCGTCTGTCGTTCGTCCACGGCGACATCCGTGACGCCGGGCTCGTCCGCGAGCTCGTGGCAGGCGTGGACGTGATCGTGAACGCGGCCGCGGAGTCGCACGTCGAGAAGTCGATCCTCGAGGGAGCCTCCGAGTTCGTGACCACGAACGTCGAGGGCACGCAGATCCTGCTCGATGCGATCCGCGACACGCCCGTCGAGCGGTTCCTGCTGATCTCGTCGAGCGAGGTCTACGGGACGGCCGAGACCGACCCGATGGACGAGCGCCATCCGCTCGAGCCGCGCAGCCCGTACGCCGCGACGAAGGCCGGGGGTGACCGCCTCGCGTACAGCTACTGGGTGACCTACGACCTTCCCGTCGTCATCGTCCGACCGTTCAACAACTACGGGCCGCGGCAGCATCCGGAGAAGGTCGTGCCACGGTTCATCACCCAGGCGCTCCAGGGCTTGCCGTTGACGATCCACGGGAACGGCCACGCGAGCCGGGACTGGCTCCACGTCGACGACACCGCGACCGCGATCGAGGCGCTCGTCGACACGCCGCTCGAGCGGCTCGCCGGCGAGGTCGTGAACGTCGCGACGGGTCGTGACATCACGGTCTCCGAGATCGCAGACCTCGTCCTCGACGTCGTCGGCAACCCCGCTGCGACGAAGGTGCACGTCGACGAGCGACCGGGTCAGGTCGACCGGCACATCGGCTCCACCGACAAGCTGGAGCGCCTCGCCGGGTGGAGGTCGTCGATCGCGTTCGAGGACGGGCTCGAGCGCACCGTTGCGTGGTACCGCGAGAACGAGGCCTGGTGGCGGGGCGTCCTGGGTCGCGCCGAGCCCGTCTCCTCGTCCTAGGGGCGGGGCCCGCGCAGCTCGGCCTGCTCGAGGCCGCTGCCTCGCGCGACGACGTCCACGTGATCGCCGTCGATCGCGACCCCAACGCCGTCGGGCTTCCGCTCGCGGACGAACGGGCGATCCTCTCCTCCGAGGACGAGGACGGCATCGACAGGCTCGCACGCGCCCTGCGCGTCGACGGGATCGTCTCTCCCGGCGCCGACTGGCCCGTGGGCATCGCAGCGCGCGTCGCCGGCCGCATGGGCATCGCGCACCCGCTCGACCCGGCGACGGCGGCCGTCGCGACGTCGAAGCAGCGGCAGCGCGCGCACTTCGCCGAGGCGGGGGTGCCGCATGCCCGCGGGCTCGACACCCGGGAGGTCGGAGCCGCCATTGCCGGTCGTCGTGAAGGCGCCTGATCGACAGGGACAGCGGGGTCTCACGCTCGTGCGGCGCCCCGAGGAGCTCGCGCCGGCTCTCGAGATCGCGCGCACCGAGGCCCGTGGCGGAGGCGTGCTCGTCGAGGAGCTGATCGAAGGTCCCGAGGTGACGGTCAACGCGATCTCCGTGGACGGCGTGTTCGTTCCGGTGCTCGTGACCGACCGGATCACCGCCGAGCCTCCGGCGTTCGGCGTCGCGCTCGCCCATGTCTGGCCGTCGGTCGCTGCGACCGCGGACGCCGTCGATGTCGCTCGTGCCGCTGTCGAGGCGGTCGGGATCAGCCACGGGCCGACCTACACGCAGCTGCGGATCGGATCGAACGGCCCGGTCGTGATGGAGGTGGCCGCGCGGCTCGGAGGCGGCCATGACGCCGAGCTCGCGCGGGCGGTGACCGGGGTCGATCTCGCCGGGCTCGCGGTGGCCTTCGCGCTCGGAGAGCCAGTCGATGCGCCGGCCGTGACAGACCGGATCCGCGGAGCGACCTCCGGCGCCGCCGCAGGCCGTGGCGACGTCGCTCCAGGTGGTGCGTGCGTGTCGTTCCTCGTGCCACCGGTCGGCGTTCTGCGATCCGTCACGGGGATCGACGCCGCGGAGCGCGCCGAGGGGGTCGAGTGGGTCAGGATCTACCGGCGGCCAGGGTTCGAGCTCGCGCCGCTGCGCCGGGGCGCGGACCGCGCCGGGGCGCTGCTCGTGCGAGGCGCGTCCCGCGCCGACGCGCTCGACCGCGCGGAGCGGGCCGCCACGCTCGTCCGGTTCGCCGTCGATCCCTAGCTGAAGCCCACAGAGTGGCCGTGACCGGCTCCGGCCTCCAACCGAGAGCGCCGTTGCGGGCGCGGGCTTCCCAAACCACACTGCATGCAGGGTGGACGGTCGACTGACACCTCTTGGCACCGTCCGCTCCAGGCGGGACGCCGTTCCCTGGCCATGAACGCGTCTCCGTCCTCACCGAGCCGACGCGCCGAGCCTCGACCCGAGATCGCGCGGGCCGCTGCGATCGTGCTGCTCGTCGCGCTCGGCATCGGAGCGATCGCCGCTGCGGCATGGTGCGTCACCCACGGAGGCATCGGGTGGGATGCCCGTGGTGACACGAAGGCGGCGCTGGCGATCAGGTCCGTCGACACGTCGTGGTCACGAGAGCGGGCCTATGCCGCAGTGCCGGGGAACTCCGAGCTCTACGGTGCCTTCCTCCAGCAGTTCGCAGATGCTCTCCATCGACTCCTGACGGGCTCGTCACGGCCGCTGATGCCCGACGACCCGACGACGTATCGCTACCAGGCTTCCGCAAATCTGATCCTCGCAGTCGCCTCCGTGACCGCGCTTGCGTGTGCGCTCTTCGTGGCGTTCCGCTCCGTGCTCGCGGCTGCGTTTGCGTGGTCGTTGACGCTCTCGACGCCGCTCTGGCTCGGCATGTCGCACGTCGACTTCAAGGACGTCCCCGTCGCTGCAGGGATCACGTGTGTGACAGCGGGGCTCGTCCTTGCCCTGTCGCTCGACGGATCGTGGCCAAGGACACTCGCCGGCGTCCTCCTCGCAGGCGCCGGAGGCGCAGTCGCGGTCGCGACCCGTGCCGGCTCGGGAGTGCTGCTCGTCGGGCTGATCGCAGGGACGGCTCTGTTGGTGGCGTTCCGGATCCTTCTGACGCGGAGAAGAGAGGTGGCCGCGATCCGGGTGGTACCCGCGCTGATCGTCTCTGCGTGCGCGCTGCTCTGCGCGCTCGCGTTCACGTGGGTCACCAACCCGATCGCTCGGATCGACACCCTCGCGTGGCTCAGGGATGCTTCGAGCGTCGCAGGCTCCTTCCCGTGGGACGGATCGATCCGTACTGCCGGGCGGGACCTTCAGAGCGACGCCCTGCCCTGGTGGTACGTCCCGGCGTGGCTCGGTGCACAGCTCCCTCTGCTGACGCTGGTCGGCATGGCGTGCGCGCTTGTCGCCATGACGGGTCGCGTCGGTCGCGGAAGGGCCGACCTCCGCCATCCCACCCTGGTGCCGGCAGCGCCGATCCTCGTGCAGGCGATCGTCTTGCCGGTGCTGATCGTCTACGTCGGGTCGATCCTCTACGACGGCATCCGGCACCTCCTCTTCATGATCCCTGCCCTGATCGCGCTGGCTGCGGTGCCGCTCGCGGTGCTCGATCGCTATCCGACCGCTGTGCGCTCGCGACCGCGGGCACTGGCTCCGACCTTCGCGGTCGCCCTCGTCGCGGTGAGTCTGTTCGGTGCGATTCGCTGGGCTCCGTACTCCTACGCCTTCGTCAATGCGGTTGCAGGGCACGACACGACGAAGCGCTCGTGGGAGCTGGACTACTGGGGCGTCAGCGGTCGTGAGGGGGTGACGCGTCTCGAGGCGCTGGGTCTCACGCCCGTTCGTGTACAGCCGACCAACGAGGTGGGAATCCCGTGGGAGACGAGCCCTCGGAGGAGGAGCTCGGAGGCCGAGAGCGGGCTCTACGTCTTCATCCGTCTGAACCGGGCGGCCGACTTCGGATGCTCGGTCGTCTTGACGATCGAGCGGGGCGGTCACGTCCTGGGTGAGGGCGCTCGCTGTCCAGCGACAGCCTCGAAGTGACGGGCCGCCCCGAGCGATGACCGGGTCTGTCGCACCTCGGTGGAGGCGCTCTCTAGGCTTCGCTGATGCGATCGCCTCGCACGACCCGCCTCGGCTTCCAGCCCCCCGCGATCGGGGAGGAGGAGATCGCGGCCGTCACCGATGCGCTGCGGTCGGGCTGGCTGACGACGGGCCCGCGTGCTGCACTGCTCGAGGAGCGGGCCGCGCAGTACCTCGAGGCCCGGCACGTGCTCGCCGTCAGCTCGGGGACGGCGGCGCTGCATCTGGCTCTGCTCGCCCTCGGCGTCGGTCCCGGGGACGAGGTCGTGACGACGCCGATCACCTGGCCAGCAACCGCGAACGTGATCGAGCACTGCGGCGCGACGCCGGTGTTCTGCGACGTGCGAGACGACGACCTCAACATCGACGCGGCGCTCGTCGGACCGCTCCTCGGGCCGCGGACGAAGGCGATCCTCCCGGTGCATCTCGCGGGTCAGCCGTGCGACCTCGACGCGCTGCACGCGTTCGGGGTGCCCGTCGTCGAGGACGCCGCCCACGCGACGGAGGCCCGCTACCGCGGTCGCAAGCTCGGCGGCCTGTCCGAGGCGACCTGCTTCTCGCTCTATGCGACCAAGAACCTCGCCGCAGGCGAGGGAGGCCTCGTCTCCACGAATGACGACGACCTCGCCCATGCGATCCGCACCATGCGGCTCACCCGGCGAGGCGACGGAGCGCACTACGACCAGGTCTCGCCCGGCTTCAAGGCCAACCTCTCGGACGTGCTCGCCGCGATCGCGCTCGTGCAGCTCGACCGGCTCGAGGCACACGGCGTCATCCGTGCGCGACAGTTCGCGCTCTACGACGACGGCCTCGCCGACCTCGACGGGATCACGCGGCTCGCCCGCGATCCCCGCGACACGCATGCGCTGCACCTCTACGTCGTGCGGATCGATCCGGAGCGAGCCGGAGCCGACCGCGACGCGTACCAGCGCGCGCTCGACGAGGCGCTGATCGCGACCAGCATCCACTTCCTTCCGGTGCACCGTCTGACGTGGTTCCGGGAGCGCTATCCCGACCAGCCCTCGCTCCCGGTCGCCGAGCGGGCGGGCGGCGAGGTGCTCTCGCTGCCGCTCTCGCCCGCGCACACCGACGACGACATCCTGGATGCGATCGACGCCGTGCGCCGCGTCCATGGGCGCTTCACCGGATGAGCGGGACGAGCGAGCCGAACGCATCGCTGCGGGGCAGCCTCCTCGGGGCGCTCGCTCTCGGGTGGCGCCCGGCGCTGCGGTCGGCAGGGGCCACGTCTCGGTCGCCGAAGGGCCTCGGAGCGTGAGACGGAGCGTCCGCATCGGGGCGACCGTCGCGCTGACGACGGCCGCTGTCGCGTACCTCGTCTGGAAGATCGACATCCACCAGACCGTCGACGTCCTGCTCGCAGCCGACCCGTGGTGGTTCGCGCTGTCGGTCACGATCATGGTCGTGACCGTGTTCCCGATGGCGATGCGGTGGCAGTGGCTCCTCGCCGCGCAGCGGATCGTCGACCGGCTCCGCTGGCTGTCCCGGGCGTACTTCGTCTCGTACACCGCCGGTCAGATCCTCCCCACCTCGATCGGGGGCGACGCGATGCGGATCTTCGAGACCTCGCGACGTCACCCGGGCCGCACGGCAGACATCACCGCGATCGTGCTGCTCGAGCGCGGTCTCGGTGGCGCAGCCACCGTCCTGCTCGGCGCGGTCGGGTTCCTGCTCGCGATCGGACGCTACGACGTCGGTGCCTACCTCTGGCTCGAGGGCGCGTTCGTCTTCGGGACGATGCTGCTGCTGGTCCTGTTCTTCTCGCGGTCGGTGCGGCCGCTGCTCGTCCGCGTGCGTCCACTGCTCACGCGGCTCCGGGTGGAGCGTCCGCTGCGCCTGTTCTACGAGGGCGTCCACCACTACCGCGGCCACACGCGGCTGCTCATCGGAGTCTTCCTGTTCACGACGGCCGTCCAGGCGGTGAGGATCCTCTCGATCTGGGCCTCCGCCAGGGCGGTCGGGATCGAGCTCGAGCCGCGCATCTACTACGTGATGGGCCCGCTCTTCTTCCTGGTGCTGCTCGTTCCGTTCACGCTCAACGGGTTCGCCGTGCGGGAGGCCTTCTTCGTCAGCTTCCTCGGCAGCGTCGGGGTGCCTGCCGACCAGGCCTTCGCGGCCGGCTTCCTGTTCTTCCTCGTCACCGTCGCGCTCGCGCTCCCCGGTGGCGCGATCCTGCTCTGGGAGGGGGTGCGCTCGGGGCGCGGCGCGCCGAGGGTCGACCATGGCTGAGCCGACTGTCGGCTGCGTGATCGTGACCTACGATGCGCTGCCCTGGATCGAGCAGGCGCTGGAGAGCGTCGCCGGGGCTGGAGACGGTCGTGGTGGACAACGGCTCGCGCGACGACACCGTCGCCTTCGTCCGGGAGCGGTTCCCGGACGTCGAGGTCGTCGAGTCCACGAACCTCGGTCTCGCGGCCGGGTGGAATCGAGGGATCGCCCGTCTCGACGGCCGAGGTCGGAGCTCGTCCTCGTGCTCAACGCCGATGCGTGGCTCGCACCCGATGCGCTCGCCGCTCTGGTCGCGACGGCTGAACGGCATCCACGGGCCGGGGTCGTCGTCCCCCGCCTCGAGAACGTCGACGGGACGCTGCAGCGCTCGGTCCGTGGCTTCCCGACCGTCTGGCGCATCGCGACCGAGTACCTGTACCTCCGCAAGCTCGCCCCTCGCTCGAGGGCCTTCAACGCGTTCTACGGCGCGGGCTTCGCCCACGACGAGGAGCGTCGGGTCGACTGGGCGATGGGTGCATGCATGCTCGTGCGCCGGAGTGCGCTCCCGAGGTCGGGAGGCTTCGACGAGCGCTACTTCCTCTTCAGCGAGGAGGTCGACTGGATGCGACGTGCCGCAGACCGGGGCTGGTCGTGCGTGTTCACCCCGGACGCCCGCTGCGTTCACGTCGGAGGCGCGTCGCACGGCGGCCGCCTCTTCCGCGAGAACGTGAAGGGCCACCTCCGGTACCTCTCCCTCCACGAGGGCTCTCGAGCGGCCGAGCAGGCCCGGTTGGTGATGCGCGTCGGGGCCAGGCTCCGCTCGCTCGTGTATCGGCGACGACCGTCGGGAGCAGATGCGCGCGGCCGCTCGGTGGCTCGGCTCGGGGAGCGTTGCCGAGCTCCTCGGAGCCGACGGGGACGGCGCAGCCGGCACGGCTGCCGCCTGACGGCTGGGGTACCGTCAAACCGGATGGGCTCGGTGGGTCTGCTCCTGCAGCTCGTGTTCGGCACCGCCGTCGTGCTCGCGCCCGGCTGGCTCGTCGCGCGCGCGATCGGCGTGCGCGGCGTCTCTGCGACGGTCGCGTGGGCCCTCGTCGTCGTCTTCGCTGCGCTGGCGCTGACGTTCCTCGTCTCCGGGGGGCTGACGTTCACGCTGCTCCTGCTGGTCGTCGCAGCAGTCGCGGCGGCGCCTCGAGCGCTCCGCCGTCCGTGGCCCCCGCCGGTCCACGGCCTCGGCGCGGTCGCCGCCGCAGGCGCCCTGCTCGGCCTCCTCCTGTGGCCCATCGCCGGGGAGGT
Organism: uncultured Actinomycetes bacterium; assembly: GCA_963849125.1. Taxonomy (GTDB): domain Bacteria; phylum Actinomycetota; class Thermoleophilia; order Gaiellales; family Gaiellaceae; genus Gaiella. Next base: position 210,122 of record CAWKGI010000020.1, read on the forward strand.
GGGAGGCGACGGGCTCTTCCACCTCGCCCGTGCCCGCAAGCTGCTCGAGCTCGGCGATCTCTCGCTCTGGCGCGTCGGCGAGTTCCCGGACGGGAGCCTCCACCCGGGATACGCGTTCCCGCTGTGGCACGGGTTCCTCGCGCTCATCGCGAAGGTCTCGGGTGCGGATCCCACCGACGTCGTCCTGCACCTCCCGACGGTGCTGATGCCGCTCGTGGCCGTCGTGGGATTCGAGGCTGCCCGGCTCGTGTTCCGTCGCACCGTGCCGGCTGCGGTCGCCGTCGCCGCCGGCGTCGCGATCGTGGGGATGGCGCCGAGCCACGGGGGTGCGCTCACGGCCTTGGCGCTGCCCGCCACCGCGTCGCGTCAGCTGCTCGTGCCCGCGGCGCTCGCGCTCGCGCTCGAGACGATGCGACGTCCGTCGGGGCCCGCGTACGCCACCGCTGCCGCGGCGTCGTTCGTGCTCGCGGTCGTGCATCCGACGTACGCGATCTTCCTCTGGATCCCGTTCGCAGGCTTCGTCGGCGTCCGCTTATCTGTGGGAGCGGCGTGAGGGCCGCGAAGGGCTCAGAGCGCTCGGCGCTCTCGTGCTGCCGGCGGTGCTGTTCTTCCTCGTGCTCCTGCCCGTGATCCGCTCGACGGCGTCGGTCTCTCCCGATGCCGCGGAGCGGGCGCGGGGGCTCGTGCAGTACGCGGGCCAGCTGAACGTCCACTCGCCCGACAGCTTCTCGGTCTCGGCGAAGCTCTTCGGCCGCGCCGGCTCGGTCGCGGTGGCGGCGCTCCTCCTCCTGCCGCTCGGCGCCTTCGCCGCCCGCCGGCGCTGGGCGGCCTTCGCCGTCGGCGGCGCGGTCGCGATCTTCGCGGTCACGCTGCTGCCCTTCGTCTTCACGCCGTTCTCCGACGTCGTCTCGCTCTCCCAGTCGCGCAGGCTCGTGGGGTTCCTTCCGTTCGGGATCGCGCTCGCCGGGGGCATGGGGGTGCTGGCCGCGCGTCTGGGCCAGGCGACGGCGCCCATCGCGCTGCTCGCCGGGATTCTCTTCCAGATCCTCTATCCCGGCGACTTCGGCTACACCCTCGAGCACGGCGGCCCGGGGTGGGTGACGTGGTTCGCGGTCGTCGGCTGCCTCGCAGCGCTCGGCTACGGGCTCCTCGGCCTTCCACCGATCGGCGCGAGCGCGGGCGTCGCGGCCGCGATGCTCCTGCTGCCGACGTACATCCACGGCTTCGGGCACTGGACGTCGTCACCTGCGCGGCAGCCGAGCCCGCTCTCGGACGGGCTCGTCAGCGCGATCCGCGAGCAGGTCGAGCCCGGTGACGCCGTGTACGCGGATCCCGAGGCGAGCTTCAGGATCGGCGCGGCCGCACCGGTCTACGTCTGCGTCAACCCTCCGGGTCACGTCGCCGACACGGAGAAGAACCGCCCGTGGGAGCGCGTCCGGGAGTTCCGGCGCTTCGCGCGCACCGGCGATCTCGCGATCCCGCGTGCGTGCGGCGCGAGCTGGCTCGTCGTCGACCGCAGTCGGTTCGACGTCACGCCGAAGCTCGAGCCGGCCTACCAGGACGCGCGCTGGCGCCTGTACCGGCTGTGACGCGGACGCATCGTCGACGGCGTCTACGATCGGCCCTGCCGTGAAGGTGCTGATCATCAGCTTCTACTTCCCGCCGGCGGGCGGCGGCGGCGTGCAGCGTCCGCTCAAGCTCGCCCAGTATCTCCCCGCCCTCGGCGTGGAGACCCACGTCCTCGCTCCCGACGACCCGCGCTGGGTGCACCGGGACAGCGAGCTGCGGGTGCCGACGCAGGCATGGGTGCACCGCGCCCGCTACGTGGGGCCGAGCGGCGGGAAGCCGGCCGAGGTGATGAAGGGCAAGGAGGGCCTCGACAGGGCGCTGACCCGCGTCCGCCTGCAGGGGACGGCGCTTCGTGGTGCCCGACGAGAACGCCACCTGGGCGCTCACCGCCGTTCCTGCCGCGATCAAGATCGTCCGTGAGCACGGGATCGATGCGGTGCTCACGACGTCGCCTCCCCCGTCGGTGCATCTCGTCGGCGCCGCCGTCAAACGGGCGACAGGAGTCCGTTGGGTCGCCGACCTGCGTGACTCGCTCACACTGCACGCCCACCGTCGAGCCGACACGACAGCCACCCGGGCGAAGGCCGCGATGCACGGACGGGTCGCCGGGCTCGTCGCCTCGTATGCCGACGCGATCACCTGCGTCTCCGAGGCGATCAGCGAGGAGACGCGCGGGCTCGAGCCGAAGGGAGCCGTGCACACGATCGCGAACGGCTGCGACTTCGACGACGTCGTCGGGCTCGAGCGGAGCCCGAGCGACCGCTTCCGCATCACGCACACCGGCAGCTTCTTCGGGCGCCGTGATCCGCGGCCGTTCCTCACGGCGCTCGCCGACTCGGGGCTCGACGTCCGGGCGCGGTTCCTGGGCGACTTTCGCGAGGCCGATCGCGCGTGGGCGGCCGAGCTCGGCGCTCGGCGACCGGTTGGAGCTGATCCCCGTACGCTCCGCGGGTCGAGTCGCTCGCGCTTCAGCGCGACTCGGAGGCGCTGCTGCTCCTGATCCCCGAGGCCGACGGGCGGGGGAAGGGCGTGCTCTCGGGCAAGGTGTTCGAGTACATCGCGGTCGGTCGCCCGATCCTCGCGGCCGTCCCGCCGGACGGCGCCGCCGCCGAGCTCATCCGCGAGACCGGTGCGGGCGTCGTGGTCGCGCCCGACGACCCCGCCGCGATCCGCGGCGCGCTCGAGGCGCTCCATGCGCGGTGGGCCGCCGACGACCTGCCCGACGTCGCGCTCTCGGACGAGTGGCGCGACCGGCTCGCCCGACGGACGCGCGTCGAGGAGACCGCCGCCGTGCTCCGAGGCGCACCGTAACCTTCTGGCATGAACGGCATCGGACGCAGAGCCGGTGAGCTGCTGACCTGGCCCGCCGGCGCGCTCCGACTCGGCGTCCTCTTCGTCGTCGGTCTGGCGATCGCCGCGGCGATCCGTCACTACCCTGGTGAGATCAGGGCTCTCGGCGAGACCGCCGACGCGAACGCCTCGCTCTCGTACGCCGACCGTGACGTCGCCGGCGGAAACTCCGTGATGCCCGAGCAGCATGCCGTCTACGAGATCCGGGGCCGGATCCCGGCCGGCGACACGTACCGCGTCGTCGTGGGGCCTCGCCAGGAGGGATGGACGGACCTCACCGAAGGCTCTGCGGAGCCGTTCATGCGCTACTGGCTGATGCCCCGAAGGCCGGCTGCCGACGCCCGCTGGATCGTGTGCGTCGGGTGCGATCCTGCGGCCTTCCCGGGGGCGGCGGAGGAGTGGTCGGGGGAGGGCGGGGTGCGGCTCCTGCGGTTGCCGGCATGACGCTTCGCGCGATAGCCGGGGTGCTTTGCCTCGGCCTTTGCTACGCGGCGGTGGGGGCGGCCGTGCTCTGGGCTCTCGGAGCGGTGCCGACCATCTCACGGGTGCTCCGGCTGCTCGGTCTCGCGTACCTCGTCGGCATCGGCCTGACGGGCGTGGTGTGGACGATGGCGCTGATCCTGGGGGTGCCGTTCACCGGCTCTCGGCGTCGGTCTCGTGCTCCTGCTCGAGCTCGTCGCCGCACTCGTGGCCGGGCGCCTGGCGGGCAGGCCGGTACCTGTCTGGAAGCCCGCCGCCTTCACCCGTGCCGCATACGTCTCCGCGGCGGGGATCGCGCTCGTCGGCGTGTTCTTCGAGGCGCTCTTCCGGGCCGCCCGGCTGCAGGGGCTCCAGTCCTACGACGGCTGGGCGTTCTGGATCCCCAAGTCGGAGACGCTCTACTTCTTCGAGGGTCTCGATGCAGGCGTTTCTCGGGATCCTTCCCGGCGCCGTCGTATCCGCCTCTCGTGCCGATCCTCAACGCCTCGACATTCCACGCGATGGGCGCCGTCGACGTCGTCACGCTCCACCTCCAGTTCTGGCTCATCGCCCTCGCGCTCGTCTGGGCGGTGGCCGGGCTCCTCTCGGAGATCGTTCGGCCGTGGCTGCTCTGGCCGTTCGTCATCCTCGGCCTGGTGGTTCCACGCGTCGGTGAACGGCTCGTCTCTCCGCAGGCGGACATCCCGGTCGACGCGTTCCTCGTCGCAGGGGTCGCGCTGCTGCTGCTGTGGCTCCACCGGTCGCAGTCTTGGCAGCTGCCGGTCGTGGCGATCCTGCTGGCCGGTGCCGTGACCACGAAGCGCGAGGGGCTTCTGCTCGGCGGTTGCATGCTTGCGGCGGCCTTCGTCGCGACGGCGGATCGTCTCCGGCAGGCATGGCCGCGTCTGGCCGCGGTCGCGGCGGTCACCGTCGCGGTCGGGATCCCCTGGAGGCTTTGGGTCTCGTCCAGCCGGCCTTCCGGGAGAGGGGCCGTCGGAAGGCCTGCTCGACGGCGAGGGGCGGGAAGGACGGGCCGGAGCGGCGATGCGGCTCGCGCTCGACGTGTTCTTCGACAGCGGCCTCTGGAGCCTGCTACCGACGCTCGCGCTCTGCGCGGTCGTGCTGGCCGTGGTCGCACGCGAGTGGCGTACCGCCGGCTTCGCCGGGGTGCTCCTCGGGCTCGGCCTCGTCGGTGGCGCCTGGATCGTCTGGCTCTACCCCGATCTTCCGCTCACCGCCGAGGAGTCGACGAACCCCATCGTGCGCTACACCGTCGCCCTCGTGCTGTTCGCCGCGGTCGTCACGCCGGTGCTGCTCGACCGCGTCTGGAGTCGCGCAGATCGCCTGGGTGCGCCATGAGCCCTCGACCGACCCTCGCCCGCCTCGTGCTCATCGTGGCGCTTCCGCTGCTGGTGCTGCCGCTTGCTCGCGGGCGCGCCGCACTTCGTCACCCGGGCGGAGTGCGTCGAGGTGGCCCGCCCGGGGGAGACGCGGGAGCTCGAGATCGTCTACGGCCGCTTCGACGTCCAGCCCGAAGCGGAGGCGCTTGCCGAGCGTGCCCGCGCGATCGGGTACCGCGACACGGTGGCCGATCCCGACGGCTGCGGGCGGTGGAAGGTCGTGAACGGGGCGGTCGACTCGTACGCCGGTGGAGCGGACGCCGTCGCCGAGGGAGCCCGCGCAGGACTCGAGGGGAGGCTCGAGGTCGCCCCGGCTGAGCGCGTGCGCGGCGCGCTCGTACCATGCGCGGTCGATGACCAGCCTCTCGCTCCCGGCGCCGCGCGCGGTCGCCCGCGACTATCGCACGCCGATCGTCGACGGGCTCTTCCTCGCCACCGTCGCGACGGTCACCTTCGCGAAGCTGCAGTGGGAGGTGGCGGGGACGCTCCAGTTCTCGGACGTCGTGACCTTCATGTTCCTCGTCGCGTTCCTGTGGACGCGCTTCGAGCGCGGAGACGGGCGCATGACCCGCGCCGCGGGCGTGACGCTCGGGTTCTTCGTCGCGTTCGACGTGCTCTACCTGATCGGGTTCTTCAACCTCGAGACCGCGCAGGCCCTGCAGCAGTGGACGAAGGGGATGATCAAGTTCGTCCTGCACTTCGGGTTCCTCGTCGCCGGCGTCGCGCTGGTCGCGCGGCGCGGGGAGCGGTTCTACTGGCTCACGCTCGGCGCCTTCTGCGGCGGGCTCGCGGCGAACGGGCTCTACGGCGTCCTCCAGCTCGCCTACGCGGAGGTGACCGGCGGCAACCTCGACGCGCTGTTCGTGCAGCCGGTCACCGGGCGGCGACAGCAAGATCAACATCTACGGCGCGATCGGAGGGGAGAACGTCTACCGCGTGAACGCGCTCACCGGTGACCCGAACCACCTCGGGATCGAGCTGTCGGTGCCCATCCTGATCCTGCTGCCGATCTACCTGCGCATGGAGAAGGGGAACCGCTGGCGGCCGCGGATCCTCGCGCTGCTCGCGTTCCTGGCGATCGTCCAGCTCGCGACGCTGTCGCGGAGCGGGATCCTCGGGCTGGCCTGCGGGCTGGTCGTGCTCGCGATCCCCTACCACCGGCTGATGTTCACGGCGCGGTTCCTCGTGCCGCTGACGGGGCTCGTGGTCGCGGTGCTCGTGTTCGCCTCGCAGCGCGGCGAGTTCTTCCAGCAGGTGCTCCGCTCGCGCTTCTCCACCGAGGGCGAGGGGCTCGTCGACGCACTTCGTCGTGTACGAGTTCATCCCGGACGTGCCTGGCGCTGCACCCGCTGTTCGGGCTCGGTCTGAACAACTTCTCCGTCTACTACGAGTTCGTCACCGGGCGGACGAACTTCGGCCCGCACTCCTTCTACGTGGCGCTGTTCGTGGAGACGGGCATCGTCGGCGCGCTGCTGTTCGGCGCGTTCCTCGTCTACCTGTTCCGCTCGGCCGGTCGGACACGGCGCATCGGGCGCGCGCTCGCCGCGCTCGGCGACCCCGTCGCCGCCCGCGTCAGGCCGCTCGGATGGGGCTTGACGGCGGCGCTGGTCGCGACCCTCGTCTCGAACGCCTTCTACCTGACGATGACCTTCTACTACTTCTTCGTCGTCGCGCTGCTGATCATCGCCCCGCCGACGGTCTTCGGGCGTCGCCTCGACCGCCGGGCGTGAGGATCGTCGTCCTCACGACGTCGTACCCGCGCCACGCGGACGACGTCGCGGGCGCCTTCGTCCGCGACGGGGTGGAGCACCTGCGCGCCGCCGGGCACGACGTTGCGGTCGTCTCCCCTGCGTCGTTCCGTCACTTCGGGATCGCCTTCGGCGACGGGATCGTCAACAACCTGCGGGCGCAGCCCGTGGAAGCTGCTGCTGCTGCCGGCGTTCCTCGTCTCGTTCTCGGCGGCGGCGCGGCGGGCGCGCGTGACGCCGATGTCGTCCACGCCCACTGGCTGCCCTCGGCGGTGCCGGCGCTGGCCACCGGACGGCCGTTCGTGCTCCAGCTGTGGGGCTCCGACGTCGAGGTGGCACGCCGCGTTCCTCTCCTCCCGCGACTCCTGGTCGGCCGGGCGAGGGTCGTCCTCGTCGCCTCGAGCGCGCTGGCCGATGCCGCCCGGCGCCTCGGTGCACGCGACGTCCGCGTCGTCCCGAACGGCATCGACGTCCCGGGAGCCGTCGTCGCGCCCGAGTCCCCTCCTCACGTCCTCTACGTCGGGCGCCTCTCCGAGGAGAAGGGCGTCCGCGAGCTGGCCGAGGCGGCCGCAGGTCTGCCACTCGTCGTCGTCGGCGACGGGCCGCTCCGCGACCTCTTCCCGGACGCCGCAGGCTTCGTCCCCCCGTCCGAGGTCGGCGCCTGGCTCGACCGCGCCGCGGTGGTGGTCGTCCCCTCACGCCGGGAGGGGTACGGCGTGCTCGCCCGCGAGGCGATGGCGCACGGCCGGGCGGTCGTCGCCACAAGGGTCGGGGGGCTGGTCGACGCGATCGAGGACGAGCGGACGGGACTCCTCGTCGAGCCCGGCGACGCCCTGGCGTTGCGCGCGGCGGTCGTGCGCGCTCTCGACGACGCGGAGCTGCGGGAGCGCCTGGGCGCGGCGGCACGCGATCACGTCGTCGAGCGGCTCGGGTGGGACAGGTGGACGGAGACGACGGTGGCAGCGCTGACGCATGCGGCTCGGAGGTAGCCGGCTGCGGCGGGCGCTGTGGCTACGCGCCGTCCGCGGAGCATCGCGGGCGCGACCGCTCCGACTAGACTCGTCTCTTCTCCCGCTGCCCGGCTCGTCCGAGCGCGGCGCGGGCATGAACCCCGTGCAGGAGACACCCGGTCACATCCGTTGGGACGGCAGTGTTGGGCGCCGGCCCCGCCGGGCTCACCGCCGCCTACGTCCTCGCGCGCCGCGGCGCTCCTGCGGTCGTGTTCGAGGCGGGAGACCAGGTCGGGGGGATCGCGCGCACCGTCGTCCACGACGGCTACCGGTTCGACCTCGGCGGCCATCGCTTCTTCACGAAGCTCGGCACGATCCAGTCGCTCTGGGAGGACGTGCTCGGCGACGAGCTCCTGCTCCGCCCCCGGCTCTCGCGGATCTACTACGACGGCAAGTTCCTCGCCTACCCCCTGCAGGCCAAGGACGTGCTCGCGCGGCTGGGCATCTGGGAGGCGTTCCTCTGCACCCTCTCGTACTTCCGCTCGCGTCTCACCCCGAGCCGAGCGCCCGCAGGAGACGTTCGAGGACTGGGTCGAGGCGCGGTTCGGCCGCCGGCTCTACGGCGCCTTCTTCGGTCCGTACACCGAGAAGGTGTGGGGGATCCCCGGGTCGGAGATCCGCGCCGAGTGGGCGGCGCAGCGGATCAAGAACTTCTCGTTCTGGCGTGCGCTGCTCTCGGTCGTCGGGATCGGGCGCGAGCAGGTGACCACGCTGCTGGAGCAGTTCCACTACCCGCGGCTCGGCCCCGGACAGATGTGGGAGGCGTTCCAGAGCAGGGTCGAGGAGGCGGGAATCCCCGTGCGCCTGGGTCACCGGTGCCTCTCGGTGCGGCACGAGCACGGGCTCGTCACCTCCGTGGTCGTGCGAGGGGACGACGGGGAGCAGGTGGTCGATGTCGACTCGGTGCTCTCGAGCATCCCGCTCTCCGAGCTCGTGCTCAGCCTGGACCCGCCTCCGCCGCCCGAGGTCGTCGCGGCGGCGCGTCGGCTGCGCTACCGCGAGCTCGTGCTCGTGGCGCTCGAGATCGACGATGCGCAGCCGTTCCCCGACAACTGGATCTACCTCCACGATCCCGGGACGCGCGCCGGCCGGGTGCAGAACTTCGGTGCGTGGAGCGAGGACATGGTCCGGCCCGGCACGACGTGCCTCGGCGCCGAGTACTTCTGCTTCGAGGGCGACGAGATCTGGGAGATGCCCGAGGAGGAGGCGATCCGGCTGGCGACCGGCGAGCTCGCCCGGATCGGCCTGCTCGATCCCGCCAAGGTGATCGGCGGCGCCAAGGTGCACGTGCCGCGGGCATACCCCATGTACGACGGCAACTATCGCGAGGCGGTGCTCACGCTGAAGGGCTACCTCGCCGGGTTCGACAACCTGAAGACCTTCGGCCGCAACGGGCTTCACCGCTACAACAACCAGGACCACTCGATGTGGACGGCGGTGCTGGCGACCCTCAACCTGGTGGACGGGGCGCAGCACGACGTCTGGGCCGTGAACACCGAGGAGATGTACCTCGAGGATGCAGGCGAGGTCGTCGAGGCGCTGATCGATGTCGACCTCGTCGGCAGCTAGCGACGGCGTGTCGCTCGACGAGCAGGCGGAGATGGTGTTCCCGGGCAGAGGGACGACGCGGCGGCCACAACAGCACGCCGACGACCGAGTTCCGCGCCGCGGCGCCCACTTCTGCGAGAACTGCGATGGGGTATGGCGGCGCTGGGGTGCCACACGCGATCCAGAGCACCTCGGCGGTTGCCAGTACCACGAAGCCCGAGACAAGCATCATCTCCCGATGGAACACTTCCACTACCGAGAGGATTGCCGTCGCAAGGCACAGGAAGACCACTCCGGTCACCGTCAGATCCCTACTCCTCGCGTCATGCGGCACCCCAGCGGCTCCCCCGGAGACGGTACGATCGGCGATGTGCGGGGCCTAGGTATCGGTGGACGGGAGATTGACGACACGAGTGACGCGTACGTCATCGCCGAGATCGGCCACAACCACCAGGGTGACGCTCGAGAAGGCGAAGGCGCTCTTCGAGCGGCGGCCGAGTGCGGCGTCGACGCGGTCAAGCTGCAGAAGCGCGACAACCGCACGCTCTTCACGCGAGGCGCTCTACGACGCGCCTTACGACAACGAGAACAGCTTCGGCGCGACCTACGGCGAGCACCGCGAGGCGCTCGAGCTCGGCGACGACGAGCTACGCGAGCTGCAGGCGCTCGCCGACGAGCTCGGGATCGCGTTCTTCTCGACGGCGTTCGACGAGCCGAGCGCCGACCTGCTCGCGACGCTCGGCATGCCGGCCTACAAGATCGCCTCGGGCGACCTCCGAACACGCCGCTGCTGCGGCACGTCGCGGCGTTCGGCAAGCCGATGATCGTCTCGACGGGCGGCGGCGACGCTCGAGGACGTCGAGCGCGCGGTCGAGACGGTCCTGCCGCTCAACACGCAGCTCTGCCTGCTGCAGTGCACGGCCGCATATCCCGTGGAGACCGAGGAGCTCAACCTCGGCGTGATCACGACCTACCGCGAGCGCTTCCCGGACGTCGTCGTCGGGCTCTCCGACCACCAGAACGGCATCGCGATGGCGCTCGTCGCCTACATGCTCGGCGCGCGCGTGATCGAGAAGCACTTCACGCTGAACCACGCGTGGAAGGGCACCGACCACGCATTCTCGCTCGATGCCCGAGGGGATGCGCAAGCTCGTGCGCGACCTGCAGCCGGATTCCGGTCGCGATCGGCGACGGCGTGAAGCGGCCGCTGCCCAGCGAGGAGAAGCCGATCGTGAAGATGGGCAAGAAGCTGGTCGCGGCGCGTGACCTTCCCGCGGGCCACGTGCTCGACGGCGGGCGATCTCGTCGCGAAGTCGCCCGCCGACGAGGGCTTCCGCCGGCCGCGATCGACGCTCTGCTCGGGAGGGTTCTTGCACGCCCGCTCGCTGAGGAGCAGGCGATCCTGGCCACCGACGTCTCGAACTGAGCAGTCAGGCGCAGACTCCCTGCATTTCCTCGCTGGGTCTTCTGGCCGAGCCAGTCCTAGCTTCTTGCGATCCCGACCATGAGTAGCGATTGGCCAAACGGTGCAGCCCAGCGGGTCTCCACCGCGCGCGTCGGCGGGATGGCTGTCCGATCCCAGAGACGTACAAGACGACCGTCAGAGGGCCGGCCTCGAAGGAGCTTCATCATCACGAACCAGGCGATGAGACCGGGCGCGTTGACGTACCGGGCGGAAATCGGTTCAAGGCCGGCTGCGACGAATCGGTCGACGAGCGTCTGTTTGGTATAGCGGCGGAAGTGGCCGATCTCCCGATCAAAGCGGGACATCGCGAACGGGAACGCCGGAACGAAAACGATGACTCGACCGCGCGGCCGAACCAGACTTCGGCTGGCTATGAGTGCCTTGGCGTCGTCCTCGATGTGTTCGAGAACGTTCAACGCCACTACGGCAGAGTACGAGCCGGACGCGAGCGTCGCGAGATCGAGTTGGAGCAGATCCACGCGCGGCTCATCCGAGAAGCGCTCTCTCAGCGACTCGACCGATCGCGGTTCGAGGTCGCTCAGCGTGATCCTCGGAACCCCGGCCTCCAGCCAAAGCGCGGCCTGGTCCCCGAGTCCGCTGCCGATCTCGATCGGGTGCTCCCCGAGATGGGGGAGAGCCAAGGAGGCAATCCACCTGTTGTAGCGCTCAGCGGAGGCAACCGCCTCCAGCACGCGCAACTGGAGTTCGTAGTGTGGTTGGACGTCCCTCATCGATGCGTGATTGTCTGCGCAGAACCTAACCGCGGCTCTGGACGCTCTCGAGCTGCTCCGCAACGATCGGGACGGGCCGAGCGTTCAGGGTCATCCATTCCTCTGCGATGGCCGTTGTGACGCAATGCCCTCGTGGGCGCCGAGCGCCGACTCCGCGCAGGCCCCTCCGACGCCAGCAGCTCAGGACACCCAACTCACGAGATCCCGTACCGTGCGGGATATGACAGACGCACTCTTTGACCTCTCCGGCCGGATTGCGGTCATCACGGGCGGGCTGGGACAGCTTGGGGTGGAGCTTGGGCTAGCGCTTGTCGAGCGCGGCGCAACCGTCGCCATCCTCGACCAGGCGGCAACTCCCGGGGACCGCGTTGCAGACCTCGGTTCGGGGCTCAGGACGGGACAGATCCGCGTGTGCGCGTGCGACGTCACCGACCGCGCGGCGGTCGAGGCGGCGCTCGCGACGATCGAGGCCGAGTGGGGCGTCCCGCATCTCCTGGTGAACGCCGCCGGGATCGACGCACCGCCCGACGCGCCGGCGGCCGAGGTCGGCCCGTTCGAGGACGTCCCGGCCGACGCGATCGCGCGGGTGATGGACGTCAACGTCGGCGGCGTCGTCACCTGCTGCCAGGTGATCGGCGGCGCGATGGCACGTGCCGGTCGCGGCTCCATCGTCAACGTCTCGTCGATCTACGGGATGCTCTCGCCCGACCAGCGCGTCTACGACTTCCGGCGCGAGCAGGGGGAGAGCTTCGTCAAGCCCGTGGCCTACTCGGCGTCGAAGTCGGCGCTCTACAACCTGACGCGCTACCTCGCGACCTACTGGGCGAAGCAGGGCGTGCGTGTCAACACGCTCACGCTCGCCGGGATCGCGAACGACCAGCCGGCCCCGTTCGTCGAGGCCTACACGCAGCGCATGCCGATCGGCCGCATGATGGACGTCGGCGAGGCGGTGGGCGCGGTCGTGTTCCTCGCCGCGGACGCGTCGTCGTACGTCACGGGGTCGAACCTCGTCGTCGACGGCGGCTGGTCGGCCTGGTGATCCCGGAGCGGATCCCGAACCTGATCGCCGGGGAGGAGCGTCCACCGGTCGACGGCGGCTGGCTCGGCAAGACGCGCCCGAGCGACGGCTCGCCGCTCTGCCAGGTCGCCCGCTCGGGCGCGACCGACGTGCACGCAGCGATCGACGCCGCACGAGCCGCGCAGCCCGCCTGGGCGGCGCGCACGCCCGTCGAGCGAGGCGACGTCGTCCGCGCGATCGCCGAGCTGCTGCGCGAGCGGCGCGAGGAGGCGTCGGAGATCGTCGCCGAGGAGACCGGGAAGTCCCTGGCGGCCGCCCGCGGTGAGACCGACGCGGCGATCGAGATGGGCTTCTTCGTCGCGGGCGAAGGTCGACGCTCGTACGGGCGCACGACGACGGCCTCGATGCCGCACCGAACGGTGTTGACCGTGCGTCGGCCGGTCGGGATCGCCGGGCTGATCATCTCGTTCAACACTCCACTCCCCAACGTCGCCTGGAAGGCCTTCCCGTCGATCTTCTGCGGGAACGGCTCGGTGCTGAAGCCGAGCGAGGAGACCCCGGCCTCGGCTCACCTGTTCGCCGGTCTCGCGCTCGAGGCGGGTCTGCCGCCCGGCGTCCTCAACGTCGTCCAGGGGCTAGGGCGACGAGGCCGGTGCGGCGCTCGTCGCTGCACCCGACGTCGATCTCGTCAGCTTCACCGGCTCCGCGCGCGACGGGAAGTGGGATCGCGGCGGTAGCGGGCGCCCGCCTCGCGAAGACGTGCCTCGAGCTTGGTGGGAAGAACGCGCTCGTCGTCTGCGACGACGCCGACCTCGACCGCGCGGTGCACTGGGTCGCTTGCGTCTGCCTTCTCGAACGCCGGGCAGCGGTGCGCGGCCGCGAGCCGGATCGTGGTCCTCGACGCGGTGTACGACGACGTTCCGCGAGCAGGGTCGTCGAGGCCGCCTCCGCCCTGACCGTCGGCGCGGGCCGACGAGGACTTCCTCGGCCCGGTGATCTCGGAGCGCGAGCATGGAGCGGATCCTCGACGCGGTCGACGGGGCGCGCGCGGCGAGGGAGCGACCGTGCTCTGCGGCGGCCACCGCGTAGGCGATGTCGGCTGGAAGGTCGCGCCCACGCTGCTCGAGGGCGTCGCGCCCGACGCGCCGCTCTCGTGTGAGGAGCTCTTCGGCCCGGTCGCGGCGCTCTACCGCGTCGCCGACCTCGCCGACGCGATCGCCCTCGTCAACGACTCTCCCTACGGGCTCACCGCGGCGATCCACACCGCCAGCGTGCACCGCGCGCTGCGGTTCGCGGAGGAGGCCGCAGCGGGCGTCGTCGTCGTCAACGCCGGGACGCACGGGAGCGAGCCGCACATGGGCTTCGGCGGCGTCGGGCAGCTCGGGCACCGGCTGGAAGGAGGCCGGCGTCGAGGCGCTCGACGTCTACTCCGACACGACGTACGTCAACCTCGTCGCCGACCCGTCGCTGACGTGAGCGTGGCCGTGCTCGGCCCCGGTGGCGTCGGCGGGGTGATCGCCGTTCGTACGGGAGCGTTGTGCGTCGCGACGCCGCGGAGCGCCGAGCGGATCCGCCGGATGGGTCTCCGGCTCGAGCACCGTGGAACCGTGTCGGTGGCACGGCCGGTGGTCGTCGAGCGCCTCGAGCGTCGTGTCGGGCTGCTCGTGATCGCCGTCAAGGCAGGTGATCTGGCTGCTGCGCTCGAGCGGATCACGCCCACCGCGCTCGACGGCGGGAGCGTCGTGCTCCCGCTGCAGAACGGGCTCGAGCACCTCGACCGCATCCGGGCGGCGCTTCCCGGGGCAGCGGTCGTCGCGGGCAGCATCGGGCTCTTCCAGGCACTACGTCGCCGCTGACGGGACCGTCGTGCAGGAGAGCCCGTCGGCGCGGATCGCCGTCGCCTCGGACGTCCTTCCGGACGACGCGCTGCGACACGCTCTGCGCCCGCTCGACGTTCCCGGCATCGAGCTGGCGATCGGGGGGACGGAGCGGGCCGTGCTCTGGGCGAAGGCGGCGCGGCTCGGCGTGCTCGCCCCCGCGACTGTCGCGACAGGACTGGCCGCTCGGAGCGCTCCTTCGCGACCCGGGGTGGCGCGCCCGCCTCCGGGACGCGCTCGACGAGGCCTGCGCGGTGGCCGCGGCCGACGGCGCAGTAGTCGACGCTGAGCAGGAGTGGGCGATCATCGAGTCTCTTCCCGACACCTTCACGACGTCGGCGGCGCGCGACGCGGCGGCCGGGCGTCCCACCGAGCTCGACGCGATCACGGGCGCGGTGCTGCGGGCCGCTGGCCGGCTTGGTCTCGGCACGCCGGTGCTGCAAGGCCTTGCCGCGGACGCGGGTCTCGGCGTGTGATCCGGCTGGGCGCACGCGTGCGCCGACAAGGGTCGTTCTACGGCGTGACCGTCTTGGTTGCGCTTCTTGTGTTCGGCGGATTCTCGGCCGTGACGTCCCGGTAGGGCACCGCCCCGCGCGTCACCCGGTCGGCGAACCCGTAGTAGACGTACGCCTCCGTCGTCGTCGGACGATCTCCGGGATCGCCGTGCCAGACGGCAAGGGAGAGGACGGCGAGCAGCCCGATCGCGGCCGCCGCCAGCACGGAGAGCTGCCGGGCTGTCGCCTCGCGCGCTCATGTCGTCCGAGCAGAGGAGCCTGATGCGTCGGCTGAGCTCGGCAGACCGCGAGCCTACCCGGTCGGGCTCCGCCGTACCGCGACCTACGATACGGCGATGGCGCCCGACTCTCCGATCTCGGCCATCGCGCTGATCGGCGCGCGAGCCGGATCGGAGCGCGTGCCGGGGAAGAACGTGCGCCTGCTGGCAGGTCACCCGCTGCTCGCCTACGCGATCGCGACCGCGCGTCTGAGCGGCGTGTTCGAGCGGGTGCTCGTCTCGACCGACAGCGAGGAGATCGCTGACGTGGCGCGCCGATACGGCGCGGACGTCCCGTTCCTGCGACCCGCCGCCTACGCGACCTCGACTTCGCCCGACATCGAGTGGATCGCCTGGACGCTCGAGCGGCTGGACGAGAGCTACGACCTGTTCGGGATCATCCGGGCGACCAACCCGTTCAGAGGGCCTGACGCGGTGCGACGCGGCTTCTCCCAGCTCCTCGAGACGCCGGAGGCGGACTCGCTCCGCGCGGTCGAGCTCGTGAAGCAGCACCCGGGGAAGATGTGGGAGCTCTCGTCGGACGGCCGTGTGATGACGCCCTTGCTCGAGCAGTCTCACCTGCGGGTCGCCTGGCACGCAGGGCAGTACCAGGCGCTCCCCAGGGTGTACGTGCAGAACAGCGCGCTCGAGCTCGCCTGGACGCGGGTCGTCACCGAGACAGGCACGCGTGAAGGACGGGTCGTCGCCCCGTTCCTAACGGTGGGCCTCGAAGGGTTCAACATCGACGACGAGGAGGACTTCGCGCGCGCGGAGGCCCTCGTCGCAGCGGGCGTCGTCACGCTGTCCCCCATCGCTCTGCCGGCTGACTGAGCCTGGCGCCGCGCCGGTTCGACGGCAGCGGAGTGGTTGCGGCCGCAGGGGGGGTGAGTAGGGTGCGGCAGGTGGCCCGTCCCACCATCGCGCACCGCCGGCGACCCTCCCCGGTTCCTGGCGGAGTGCCCTGGCCGCGAGTCGCCTGTGCCCGTCCCGGCGCCCGAGGCGTGCGTCGGTGAGCCACCCCGCAGACGACTCGGGGCGTGGCGCGGGAGCGACCCTGTTCGTGGTCTTGCTCGTGGTTGCGGCGTGCGCGCTCTCGATCGTCGACGTCCTGCGGGTGTTCGGCCCGAGCGTGTTCTTCGACGAGCTCGTGTACATGGAGGCGGCGCGCTCGCTCGTGCACGGAGACGGTCTCGCAGTGCGTGGCGGCGAGTACGGCTATGCGCCGCTGTTCCCGGTGCTCGCTGCGTCTGCCCTCTGGGTCTTCGGGGAGGGGCTCTCCGGGTACTACGCAGTGCTCATCCTCAACGCGATCGTGATCGTGTCGTCGGTGGTGCCCGTGTGGCTGATGGCACGTCGGGTTCTGCCGTCGCGGGCAGCCGGTCTCGCGGCTGTCACGACACTCGCCCTGCCGGTCGCGCTCTACGCGGGCTACTTCATGGCCGACGCCGTCGGCTACACGATCGCGCTGTGGGCGCTCCTCGCGATCCAGGTCGCGGCGGAGCGGCCCACCGCGGCGCGTCAGGCGATCGCGCTCGTCGCGTGCCTCGGTGCCGTCGGCGTGCGCTTCCAGTTCGCGGTTCTCGTGCCGACGCTCGTCGTCGCGGTCGTCTCGACCTGGCTCGTCGGGCGCGGTCGGGAGCCGGCACGCTCGTTCCTCGTCGGGCTCTGGCCACTGGGCGTTCCCGTCGCCGTCGCTCTGCTCCTCGGGCTCGGACGCGTCGTCGCGGGGGACGGATCGGCGATGCTCGGCTCGTACGGCGTGCTGTGGCGCGGGTATGACGTGCTCGAGACCCTCCGCTGGTCCGCGTACCACGTGTTCGATCTGGTGCTCTACGTGCTCCTCCTGCCCGCGCTCTGCCTGCCGTATGCGCTCGCCGGGCTCGCGCGTCGCGCGCGACGCTCGCCCGCCCACGCTGCCCTGCTCGCAACGCTCGGCTCCTCCCTGGTGTTCGGGATCCTGATCGTCGGGCTCTTCTCCACCACGAACTTCGCCGAGGGACGGCTACACGACCGCTACCTCGGGTACCTCGTGCCGATGTGCGTCGTCGCGCTCGCGTGGTGGTGGAGCGAGGGGATGCCGCGGACGCGGGCAGGGACGGTCGGCGTCGCCCTCATCGTCGCCGTCGTCCTGCTGGCGCCGTTCGACGAGCTCGTCGTGAGCCGGTCTGCCCTGATCTTCGATGCCGTCTCCACCTCGGTCTGGGCGTCCATCGCCAACGTCGGAGGGGACGGCGTCGCTCACGTCGCCATGCTCGTCGCGCTAGGAGGGCTGGCAGCACTCGCAGTCCTCGGCTCGAAGAGGGCACGACGGATCGGCCTGCTCGGGTGCCTGGGGTTGTCGCTCGTCATCTCGCTCGCGCTGCGAGAGGGGGGCGTGGCGTTCAGCGACCGTGGTGCGTTCACGTCGCCCTCCGAGCGAACCTGGGTCGATGCGGCCGTCGGAGGCGGCAGGATCGTGACGAGCCTGCTGGTCGTCCCCGAGCCCTGCCCGGCGAACGCGCTCATCAGGACGATGCTCGAGACGGAGTTCTTCAACGGGAGCGTCGGTCCGGTGGTGCGCCTCGGTCCCGCGTTGCGCGCGTCGACCGTCGAGACGGTGGGCGCGCTGCGCGATGGGTCGGTCGTCGATCGTCGCGGAACACCGGTCAAGGCCGATCTTGTGCTCGCGCCACCCGGAATGCGCCTCCAGGGTGCACGCCGCGCCACGGGCACCGTCGAAAGGCTCGGCCTCTGGGAGGTCGGAGGCCCGGTCCGCGTCGTGGGGGTGACGGACGAGGACGCCCTGTTCGACGTCGTCTGTCGTGCGCTCGCCGGGCTGCCGGGCTCCGAAGGGGACAGTAGGCTGACGCCGTGAAACTCGCGACGCTCGACGTGCTCGCCTGCGACGCTGGCTGGCGGCCCTGGCTCTTCGTGAAGGCGACCACCGAGGACGGACTCGTCGGCTGGTCGGAGGTGACCGACTCGCACGGATCCCCCACGGGGCTCGCGGGGGTCGTCCGCGACCTCGCCCCGCTCGTCGTCGGGAAGGATCCCCGTGCGTTCGAGGCGATCCACTGGGACCTCTACCGTCGCACCCGGCAGAGCCCCGGCTCGATCGTGACGAAGGCGATCGGCGGGATCGAGAACGCGCTGCTCGACCTTGCGGGCAAGGCGCACGGGGTCTCCGTCGCTGAACTCCTCGGCGGCCCGACCCGCGAGCGCATCCCTCTCTACTGGTCGCACTGCGGCACCACCCGCGCGCGGGCGTGGGAGGTCACGGGAACGCCGAAGCTCGACTCCTACGATGCGGTGCAGGGCGCTCGGCGCCGAGGTGGTCGAGCGGGGGTACAGCGCGTTCAAGACGAACATCGTCGTCCCGGGTGACGAGCCGCGCGTGCTGATGCCCGGCTTCGGCCGCGACGGAGGGACCGACCGCAACCCGACCCCCGAGCTGATCGCGCACCTCGCCGCGCTGCTCGAGGCCTTCGAGGAGGGCAGCGGCGGCCGCGCGCAGCCGATCGTCGACCTCAACTTCAACCTCACGACCGAGGGCGTCGTGCAGGTCGCGCGGGCGCTCGAGCCGTTCGGTCTCGCCTGGCTCGAGGTCGACGCGTTCGACCCGGCTGCGCTCGCCTACGCACGCTCGCGCTCGCCGATCCCGCTCTGCTCCGGCGAGAACCTCTACGGCGCCCGCGGCTTCCGTCCGTTCCTCGAGGCGGGAGCGATGGACGTCGCCTCGGTCGACGTGATCTGGAACGGCTTCGCGCAGTCGCGGAAGATCGCCGACCTCGCGGAGACACACGAGGTCGCATGCGCCCCGCACAACTACTACAGCCACCTCGCCACGTTCATCGCCGCCCAGTGGTGCGCGGTCATCCCGAACGTGCGGATGCTCGAGGTCGACGTCGACGACGTCCCCTGGCGCGAGGAGCTGGCCACGGCCGTGCCGACGATCGAGGCCGGGGAGCTCGTCGTCCCCTCGCGGGCCAGGCTGGGGCTGCGACGTGGTGGAGGACGTGCTCGCGGCGCATCCGGCCGCGGGTCTCGAGCTACCGTCACACGTCGTGCTCGAGCTCGCGCTGATCCCCCGTGAGGCCTTCGACCGCGTCCGCGCCGGCGGCACGGACGACGCGCGCCTCGCGCTGCTCGCCGACATGGCCCGGCTCAACGCGCTCGTCGCGGTGAAGCGGGCCGGGTCGGGGCATCTCGGCTCGACCTTCAGCTCGCTCGACATCGTCGCCCACCTGCTCTTCGCCGAGCTGGACGTCGCCGAGCGCGGCTTCGACGATCCCGAGCGGGACGTCTTCTTCTCGTCCAAGGGTCACGACGTCCCGGGCCTCTACGCCGTCCTGCACGCGCTCGGCGAGATCCCGACCGACCGTCTCCTCCGCCTCAGGCGCCTCGGCGGGCTCGACGGCCACCCGGACGTCGGCATCCCCGGGATCGAGGCGAACTCCGGGTCGCTCGGGATGGGGCTCTCGAAGGGCCGCGGGATCGCGCTGGCGAAGCGGATGCAGGGCCGAGGGGGGCGCGTCGTCGTGATGACGGGCGACGGCGAGCTGCAGGAGGGCCAGAACTGGGAAGGCCTCCAGGCCGCGGCGCACGACCGCGTCGACCGGCTCTGGGCCATCGTCGACCGCAACGAGCTCCAGTCCGACCGGCCGACCGAGGAGATCCTCGCGCTCGGCGACCTGGAGGAGAAGCTCCGCGCGTTCGGCTGGCAGGTCGCGACGTGCGACGGGCACGACCACGCCGCGCTGCGCGCGGTGTTCGCCGGCTTCGACGCCGCGCGCGACGGCCGTCCGAAGGCGCTCGTCGCGCACACGCTGAAAGGGGCGCGGCGTGTCGTTCATGGAGCATCCCCGGGCGCTGGTCGACGGCGGCGGGACGTACCGGTGGCACGCGGGCGCTCCCGACGACGAGACCTATCGCGCTGGCGTTCGCGGAGATCCTCGAGCGCGCGCACGCAGCGGCCGCAGCGCTCGGAATCGAGCTGGGGCCGCTCGAGCCGGTGCCGCCGCTGGAGCCCGAGCCGACGGTGAGCCTCGAGGGCGAGCCGGAGAGCGGTGCGGGCGCCCCCGCTTCCCGGGCGAAGGTGACCGACGAGTACGTCGCGGCGGCGTTCGGCGACGCGCTGCTCGAGCTCGCGACCGAGCGTCCCGACCTCGTCGTGCTCGACGCGGACCTCGCGTCGCGACTGTCGCGTGCGGGCGTTCGAGCTCGGCGTGCCGGAGCGGTTCGTCGAGGTCGGGATCGCCGAGCAGGACATGGTCTCGGCGGCGGCCGGCATGGCGCGCCACGGGCTGCTCCCGGTGGTCAACTCGTTCGCGAGCTTCCTCGCGTCGCGGGCGAACGAGCAGATCTACAACCAGGCGAGCGAGCGCTCGAAGGTCGTCTACGCGCTGCACTACGCGGGGTTGATCCCCGCCGGCCCCGGGAAGTCGCACCAGAGCGTGCGCGACGCCTCGCTGCTCGCCGCGCTGCCCGGCATGACCGTCGTGCATCCCGCGAACGCGGAGGAGACGAGGGCGGTCGTGCGCTGGGCCGTCGAGGAGGCGGAGGACAGCGTCGCGATCCGGCTCGCGATCGGCCCGTCGCCGCGGCGGATCGAGCTGGGCGAGGGGTGGACGCTCGTCCCGGGACAGGGCACGCGTCGCTCGTCGAGGGCGACGCGGCGCTCGTCGCTCGCCTACGGGCCCGTGATGCTCCACGAGGCGCTCGGCGCGGCGGAGATCCTCGCGCGCGCGGGGAACGCGCGTCACGCGTCGTCGACCTGCCGTGGCTGCACGCGCGTCGATCCCGGCTGGCTCGAGGCGTCGCCGGCGCGCATCCGTGCGTGCTCGTCGTCGAGGATCACGCGCCGGTCGGCGCGCTCGGCGACGCCGTGCGGCGCGCTGCTCGCACGGCACGGGCGATGCGCGGTCGACGTCGTCGGCGGTCGAGGGCTGGCCGGCGTGCGGCACGCCGCCCGAGGCGCTCCGCGCACACGGGCTCGACGCGCGCGTCGCTCGCGCGCCGGCTCGACCGGGCTGGCGTCGACCAGCCTCGCGATGAGCCGCGCCGGATCGCGTCTGGCTCGTCCTGCCGGACCTGCTCTCGACCCGGGTCTTCGTCGACACCGGGCGTCGCTCGCCGCGCTCGCGGAGCGCGCTCGGCGACGAGCTCGTCACGGTCCCCGCTCGACCGTCGAGGAGGCTCGCTCGCTCTGGGGTGACCGCCTGCCCGTGCGACCTCGATCGCCGAGAGCGCCTCGCGCCGCCGACGTCTCGCTCGCCGAGAAGGTCACGCGCCGCACTCGACGACGACCTCGACCGACGCCTCGGGTTCTTCCCGCTCGCGATCCGCTTCAACACCGGCACGGGTTCCATCTCGAGCGGATGGAGCCGGGCCACCCGAACCGGTTCCTCGACACGCGCCTCGATCGGCCCGCTTCCGCGCTCGGACCGGCGTCGACGCGGCGATGGGGCGGCTGGTACTTCTCGAGTCGCCGCTACGTCCCGTCCGCGCTGCGTCGCGCGCCTGGCGGCGGACTGCCGGCTGCTCGTCCTCTCGAACATCCAGATCAGCGCGCGCCGGCCGCTTCCTCACCGCGGCGCGGCGACTCGGGCCTGCCGACGGTCGGCTACGTCGCGAGCTGGGACCACACCGTCGGAAAGGGCGTGATGTCGCCGCGCCTCGACCGCTACGTCGTCCAGAACGAGATCATGCGGGACGACCTCGTTCGCTACCACGGGATCGAGGGCGACCGCGTGGTCGTCACGGGCTGGCCGCAGTCGGATGCGTTCCACCGCGCCGCAGCCGCGCGAGCGCTTCGACGCGCTCCTCGGCGGCTACGGGCTCGACCCGGCTCTGCCGACGTCGTGCTCGTGACGGGCAACACCCCGACGAACGCGCCCGTACGAGGGGCGCTTCGTCGAGCGCCTCGTCGCGCTGGTGGGAGGAGCACGGCCGCGGACCGGCTCGTCGCTCGCTGTTCCGCCCGCACCCGCGCGACCGCTCTGGCGCGAGCGCTACGCGGCGGCGCTCGGCCGACCCGGGCGTCGGCGTGCAGGAGCCGAGCTACACGGACCTGGACGACCTCGCGACGCTGCTCCAGCACGTCGCGGTGGTCGTCACAACGCGGGCACGATCCTGCTCGACGCGCTCGTCAACGATCGGCCCGGTCGTCTGCGTCCTCTACGACGAGGGCGCACCTGCCGGGAGAGCATGGGCTGCGAAGAACGTCCTCGGCGAGCACTACCGGCAGCTTCTCGCCTCGAACGCGTTCCCTCTCGCTCGCGCGATTCGATGACGTCGTCACGGCGATCGAGGACGCGCTCGCACGACCCACGCGGCCCGCGGAGGCGCGCGGCCGTGTCACACACGAGGTGCTCGGCGAGGTCGACGGGGGCGCGGTGGAGCGCGTGGTCGACGCACTGCTGGAGCCGCTTCCGTGAGCCGCCTGCGGGCGGCCTGGTCGCGGGTCGAGCCCCGCGTCGACACGCGGCGCGGGACGCTCGTGGTGGGGCTCTTCGCACTCGTCGCGCACTCGCTGCTGACGCTGGTGTTCCCCGTCATCGAGGGGCGCGACTACGTGACCTATCTTCGGGTCTACGCCGAGATGTGGTCGTGGACGTCCGTGATCCCGTGGGAGATGCTCTGGCGGATGCCCGTCGCCCCCGCACTGCTCGGGGTGCCGCTCGACCTGCTCGGCCCGTGGGGAGCGCGTGTCGCGATCGCACTGGGATTCGCCGCGACCGTGACGCTCTGGTTCCGGCGTGGCGACGCGGTTCGGCCCGCGGGCGGCAGCCGCGACCGCGGCCGTGCTCGTCGCCTCGCCCTCGTTCGGCCTCCTCTTCCACCGGTACTCGAGCGACGCGGTCGCCGGCGTCGTCTTCGCCGCGCTCGCTCTCGCCACCGCCCGCGCCTGGGAGCGCCCGACCACGGCGATTCGCGGTGCTCGGCGTGTCGATCACGGTGATGGTGCTGACGCGGCCCGCGCACCAGGTCGCGCTCGCGCTCGTGCTCCTGCCGCTGCTCCGGCCGGGCGGCCGGCGCGAGCGGCTCCGTGGATCGGGACGTGCGCGCTGTGCCGTCCTCCCCCTCCTGCTGGGGATCGGGATGAACGGCGCACGCTACGACGACCGCGCCTCTCCCGCGGGGGTGGGGCGTGGCTTCCGTTCTACCGGGTCTACCTCACCGATCGGCTCGTCGATCCGGCGAACGGGCCGCCTCCCGCGAGCTCGCAGAGCTCGTCCGGACGCGGCTGCTCACCCGTGAGCCCTCGTGTCGTACGGGATCGACCTCGAGCGGTTCTTCGCCGAGCCGACGACCCGCTACCACGAGGAGCTCGTCGGCCTCACCGACCGGGCGCTCGCTGGGACACGCAACACGATCATGCGTCGGGCTGCGATCGAGGGCATCCGGGAGGACCCGCTCGCGTTCGGTGGAGGGGTCGCGCGGTCGCTCGTCCAGCAGCTCGGCCGCCCGTCCAGCTCCTGCCGCCCGCGGGAAGCGGGACGAGCCGCAGGGCTCGATCGTCGTCGACGGCGACGAGGTTCCACGTCCGAGCGAGGGCGGCTCGAAACCTGCCGCGAGCTTCAGCTACTGGCTCTCGCGCCCCGACAACGCCTTCGACGAGGTGTGGACATCACCGGTCGACCATCACGTCGTCGCCGCGACCCGGGCTCCTGCGTCGTCTCGATCGCCTCGAGGCGCGGGTCGGGGGCTGAGGCTCGAGCCGAGCCACGACGGCTCCGCCGCCGTGATGGTCTGGGTCAACCGGGCGAGCCGCCTCTTCCCGCCCGCCTTGCTGTGGCTTCTCGTCGGCGTGGTCGCGGTGGCAGTCCGCCGACCCGCAGATGCCGGGCTTGCCGTCGTCCTCTCGCTCGTCGCGGCGCTGACGCTCCTCGCCACGGTGCTCTCCGTGCCGCCGGTGCCGAGTTCGGCGCGCCCTTCCTGCCGGCGTTCGTCCTCCTCGGGCTCGCCGGGCTCCTCGGCCGCCAAGCCCCGCGTGCTCCCTAGCGGGACTTCGCGAGACGCACGACGAGACGCGCGATCTCCGAGCCCTGCTCGTTGCGCGCGGAGCTCGCGGGCTGTTCCTCGCGAAGCAGGACCTCCGACGTCGCCTCCGCGAAGAGCGCCTCGAGCATCTCCAGCCCGCTGAACACGACCAGGTCGGCGTCGCTGCCACGGTGACGGATCGGGACCTCGACGGCGAGCACCGCGCCGTTCCGCGCGACCCGCACGAGCTCGGCCGCGACCGTCTCCAGGTCGAGCGCGTGCTCGAGCGAGTGTGACGCGTAGACGAGGTCGAAGCACTCGTCCGGGAAGGTCATCGCGTGCATGTCCATCACCAGGATGTCCTCGCGCTGGCTGAAGATGTCGATCCCGCGGACGTCGTCGATCCCCGCTCGCGGAACGCGTCGAGCTCGAGCCCGTTCCGGCAGCCCACGCAGAGGACGGACGCATCGGCCCCGACGGCCGCTGCCGCGGTCGCCACCAGGATGCGCTGACCGACGCCCGGGTCGTTGGCGCGGCGGTGGACGGAGCGCTCGAGCTGTGTGTGAGATAGCTGCGATAGCCGTCCTCGCGCCCCTCCGCCAGCTCGGCGGCCTGCGTCCTGTAGCGACGCGTCACGACGCGCTCCCGCAGTGCGTTGGCCGTCGTCCGACCGCGTCGGACGACACGGTGCGGCAGGGTCGAGAGAGGGGAGAGGCCCACGGCGGCCGAAGCATGCCCGACGCGGGTGGGCCCCGGGGGAGCGGGCGGTACGATGCCCCTCCGTGACCGCACAACTCGACGAGGCGTCCGCCGAGCCCCGCGACGCCGTCCCCACCGCCTCGGCCGAGCGCGTGACGACGATCCTCCCGCCGGCCCGCCTCCCTCGCATCGAGCTCTCGGAGCTCGTCTCCTACCGGGA
This sequence comes from uncultured Actinomycetes bacterium, assembly GCA_963849125.1. Lineage (GTDB taxonomy): Bacteria > Actinomycetota > Thermoleophilia > Gaiellales > Gaiellaceae > Gaiella. Next base: position 234,949 of record CAWKGI010000020.1, read on the forward strand.
GCTGCTGGGCACGTTCGTCTGGCGTGATCTCTCGGTTCGCTACAAGCAGACGTCGATCGGTGTCCTCTGGGCGATCTTCCAGCCGATGCTGATGGCGTTCGTCTACACGATCATCTTCGGGCGGTTCGCGAGCTTCCCCTCGGACGGCGTCTACTACCCCGTCTTCGTGTTCGCCGGGCTGCTCCCCTGGCTGTACTTCGCCTCGTCGCTCTCCGGCGGCGCCGGGTGTCTCGTCACGAACGTCAACCTCGTGACGAAGGTGTACTTCCCTCGCGTCCTGCTCCCGGTCGCTTCGGTGCTGACGCCGCTCGTCGATCTCCTGCTCGGGCTGGTCGTGCTGATCGGCCTGATGGTGATCTTCAACACCTACCCGCCTGCATTGGGGCCGCTGCTGCTTGCGCCGACGTTCATCCTGCTGGCGCTCGTCACGGTCCTCGGGATCGTGCTGCTGCTCTCTGCCGTCAACGTGCGCTACCGCGACGTGCCGTACGCGATCCCGGTGTTCCTGCAGGTGCTCCCGCTCCTCTCGGGCGTGCCGTTCGCGCTCAGCGGGATCCCGGTGAAGTGGCAGTGGATCCTCGCGTTCAACCCGATGACGACCGTCGTCGCCGGCTGGCGATGGTCGTTGTTCGGGACGGACCCGCCGGTGCTCGGACAGGCGGCGATCGGCGTCGCGGTCGCCGTGGTGCTGCTCGTCGTCGGCTTCACCTACTTCCGCTCCGCCGAGCCGCGCTTCGCGGACCAGATCTGATGTCCGACGTCGTCATCAGCGTCAACGAGCTCGCAAAGCGCTACCGCCTCGGCGAGTACCACGCGAGCTACGGGACGCTGCGCGACTCGCTGGTCAACGCGATCAAGCGCGCCGGGAAGCACGAGAAGCACGTGCACGAGGAGATCTGGGCGCTCGACGGCGTCTCGTTCGAGCTGCGGCGCGGCGAGGTGCTCGGACTCATCGGCGGGAACGGCGCAGGCAAGTCGACGCTGCTGAAGATCCTCACGCGGATCGCCGCCCCGACCAGGGGGAGCGTCACGATCCGGGGTCGGGTCGGGAGCCTGCTCGAGGTCGGCACGGGGTTCCACCCGGAGCTCACGGGCCGTGAGAACGTCTACCTCAACGGCGCGATCCTCGGGATGCGCCGGCGGGAGATCTCGGCCCGGTTCGACGAGATCGTCGAGTTCTCCGGTGTGGAGCAGTTCATCGACACCCCGGTGAAGCGCTACTCGAGCGGCATGTACGTGCGGCTCGCGTTCTCGGTGGCAGCCCATCTCGAGCCGGAGGTGCTGCTCGTGGACGAGGTGCTCGCGGTGGGTGATGCCGAGTTCCAGCGGCGCTGCCTCGGTCGGATGGAGGCGCTCGGCGAGTCGGGTCGGACGGTGATCTTCGTCTCGCACAACATGCAGACGGTCGCCCAGCTCTGCGACAGGGCGGTGCTGCTCGAGCGCGGGAAGGTGCGGCTCGACGGCGAGAGCGGCGAGGTCGTTGCGCACTACCTCCAGTCGGGGCTCGGCTCCGGCTCCGACCGCGCGTGGGCGGACGACCAATCCGCGCCAGGTGACCAGACCGTACGGCTTCTCGGCGCACGGGTCGTCGGGGAGGACGGCGACCCGCTCGACGCGGTCGACGTCCGGCGGCCGGTCGGCATCGAGATCACGTTCCGCGTCCTGCGCGACGGGCCGCCGCTCCGACCCAAGTTCAAGCTCGTCGACCGTCGTGGGGACATCGCGTTCAACGCCTGGGACATCGACGGCCGCGTGGGACGCTCCGAGCGCGCCCGGACGGTACGTCGCGACAGCCTGGATCCCCGGCAACCTGTTGAACGAAGGGCTCTACAGCGCGGACATCGCCGTCTGCTCGATCGACGCGCCGAAGCTCCATCACCACTTCCAGGAGCGCTCCGCCGTCGCCTTCCACGTCCAGGACCCCGGCCTTGGCGACTCGGCACGAGGGACGTATGCGGGTCAGTGGCGCGGCGTCATGCGCCCGTTGCTCCCGTGGACCGTCGACGCGCGTCCCGATCCCGGCTGAGCCCGGCCCGGTCGCCGGCTCTCCCTTCGTGCTCCGTCGCCTCCGCTCGAGCTTGCGGGAGCCCTCAGCTGAGCGCGAAGCGCTGGCTCTCGTCGAACGCGGAGAGGTCCGCTTCGGGCGGCAGCGCGTAGTTCCGCTCGGACAGCGAGCGCAGCGCGGCCGGTGAGCAATAGGTCCACGTCGCCAGCGTCCGGGCGGCGCCCGTCGCATAGCCGCCGCGGTGGAACCCGGCGGTGTTGCAGAGGATCAACGTGCCGCGCGGGGCGGTGAAGGTCTCGATCCGGGCGCTCTCCATCTTCCGCGCGAACTCCTCGTCGGGCGGGTAGCCGTCGTAGCCCGGCCACCACGGCCAGAGGTCGCCGAGCTCCCCGCCGGGGAAGCTGCGCGGGATGTACTCGAAGGGGCCGGCATCTGGCCCGACGTCGTTGAGGTAGACGAAGGCCTTGAGGAGGAGGCGGTCGTTGAAGTCCCGGTGCCAGCGCTGCGACGAGACGCGCTCGGGCGCATCGGTCTTCGGCGTGTGCCACAGGTCGACGTACTCGAGCTTCGGCCACAGGCCGAGGTAGGCGCTGGCGACGTCGAGCACGCGATGGTCGACCGCCGCACGCAGCCAGACGTCGTCGGTCGCGATCGTCGCGCCCCAGGCGTTGCGGCGGACGAGGAACGACTTCGTCGAGCGTCGCAGCCCGCTCTCCTCGCCGCGCGCCTCGCGCTCGAGCCCGTCCTCGGTCTCGGCGACGAAGCGCTCGCCGTCTGCGACCAGGGCCGCCCAGGCGGCCTCGTCGATCAGGTCGGTGACGGGGAGGACGCAGAACCCCTCGCGCTGGAGCTCGCCGAGCACGCGGCGCTGCGCGTCGTCGAGGGCGACGGGAGCGTCGGCGAGATGCTTCCGCGCACCACGGTTGTCCAGCACGCGGTCGTGAAGCGCATATGTCGCTCGCACGCCGCGGCGCTCGATCTTCGTCGCCCAGCGGTTGACGCGCTTCGCGAACTGCGTGTGCCGCTTGTGCATCGGCCTCATCCTAACGGGACGCCTGGACCGTCGTCCGCCGGCACCGTCTACCGTTCGCCCGGATGCGAATCGTCCTCAACACGCGCTCCGACACCGCGGGCGCGCAGGCGAGCATCGTCGGTCTCGCGCTGCGACTGCGGGCCACGGGCATCGACGCCACCCTGAACGACTGGGCCGGCTACGCGGGCTACGACGTCGCGATCTTCATGGGGTACGACCACGAGCTCGAGCGGGCGCGCGCGGAGAACCCGTCGATCCGCGTCGGCCTCTCCGACCCGAAGCAGTCTCGGCAGGAGTGGATCGACGCGGCCCGGGCCGCAGACTTCCTGCTCGTGAGCTCGGTCGAGCAGCGCGAGGCGTTCCTGCGGCTCAACCGGAACGTCCACGTCCTCTACATGTTCCCGGTGATGCCCGACCGGCAGCGCGTGCACGTCGATCGAGACCCGGTGATTCTCGGCTATCACGGCAATCGCGTGCATCTCGAGGCGATGGGCGCGACGGTGAGCCCGGCGATCGAGGAGCTCGGGCGCCGGCGACCGCTCGAGCTCGTGTGCGTGTACGACGTGGCAGGGGGGAGGCCGTCGAGCGGTGCGCTTCCCGACCCCGCGATCGTGCCCACCCGCCACGTGCAGTACGGAGGGGCTCCGGTGCCCGACTCGACCGTGCCGTCCGTGTTCTACGACGAGCTGGCCGCTTGCGATGTCGGCCTCGTCCCGAACCTGCTCCCGCTGCGCGACATCCCGGAGCTCCTGCGTCGCTCCGCCACGCTCGATCCGGGCCTCGCCTACGAGCCGTTCGACCACCTCCTGCGGTTGAAGGCCTCGTCGAACCCCAACCGCCTGTACGCGTTCGGCCGTCTCGGGATCCCCGTCGTCGCCGACGTCACGCCCTCCTTCGCCGAGCTCGTGCACGACGGCGTCTCCGGGTGCCTCGCTGCCGGGCCCGGTGGCTGGTATCGCGCGCTCGACCTCCTCGCAGGCTCCGCTGCGATGCGGAACCGGATGGCGGCGGCGCTGCGCGGACGCCTCGACGACGCCGACGCACGCCTGGTTCCCGACCTGCTCGCGTTTCTCGACAGCGAACCGCTCGGCCCGCCGGTGCTGCTCCCGGGCGTCACGCGGGTCGAGGACGACCTCGCGCTGCTCGGCGGCTACGCGCGCCCGTCGAGCCGCCCCGGTCGTGAGCGGGTGCGGGCCTGGATCGATCGGCTCCATCGGCGCTGATGCGCGTCTACATGAACTTCACCCCGCGGAACGGGCCATATGGCGGCGCGAACGCCTTCCTCCGGACGCTCAGGGCCGAGCTGGGTAGACGCGGCGTCGTCTTCACCGCTGACGAGCGCGACCCTGTCGACGTCGCGCTGCTGAACGCGCTCACCGACGGGCTGCTTCCGGAGGACGTCGAGCGGATCGCCTCGCGTGGGACGCCGATCGTCCACCGGAAGACCGGATTCCGTGCGCGCGGCGCGCCGGGGCTCCGCGCCGTCGTCGAGGGAGTCGTGCTCGGCGATGCCCACCAGATCGCCTTCTCGCCCTTCGTCTCCCACAGCGTGTTCCAGAGCGCCTACAGCCGCGAGGTCTTCGTCGCCTCGGGGTTCGAGGGGCCTTCGAGCGTGATCCACAACGGGGTCGACGACTCCGTCTTCCACCCGGGACCTGCCGGCGCCTCTCGCGCGCCACGGCCGGGGGAGCCCGTGCGGGTCGCCATCTCGACCTGGTCGACGGACGCGAGCAAGGGCTTCGTCCACTACGCGGCGATCGACGCGACAGCTCGTCGGCCGTCGTGACATCGAGGTCACGCTCGTCGGCCGTGTGCCGGACGGGCTCGCCTTCGCCGCGATCCGCGTCGTGCCGCCGCGCGCGGCGCCGGAGCTTGCCGCGTTCCTGCGCGCGCAGCACGTGCTCCTCGGCCTGCGAGCACGAGTCGTGCTCGAACGCGCTGATCGAGGGCCTCAACTGCGGGCTCCCGGCGATCTACCCCTTCCGGGTGCGAACCCGGAGATGGCTGAGCCGTACGGGGTGGAGTGGGCCGGCGACCTCGACGCCGCGCTCGGCGCGCTCCTTCCGCGCTACGACGAGCTCGTCGCACGGCTCCGCGACAACCCCTTCCGGATCCGCCCTGTCGCCGACCGCTACCTCGAGGTGCTCCAGGCGGCGGCCGGACGCTGACCCAGGCTCTCAGCGGATCTCTCCAGCAGCTCCCGGCACAGCGTCTCGAGCCCCTCGGCGAACGCGCCGTAGGAGAACTCCGGCGCGCGCGCCCTCGCGCCGGCCTCGAGCCGCTCGCGGAGCGCGTTGTCGCCGGCGAGCGCGAGCAACGCAGCGCGATAGCCCGCGACGTCGCCCGCGTCGACGAGCAGCCCTTCCACCCATGGCGGACGTAGTCGTCGACGCTCGCGTCGCGCGTCGTGACCACGGCGCGCCCCAGGCGGAGCCTGCGCGACCGTCGTGTGACCGTGCGGGTCATCCCCGGGACGGAGCGGGACGACCACGCACAGCGCCCCCGCTGCCCAGCCGAGGAAGTCCTGCAGCGGCATCCGCCAGTGCACCTCGCACTCCCGGGGAGCGCCCGCGACGCCGAGCGTCTCCGGGCTGTCGGTGACGAGCACGAGCCGCAGGCCGGATCCGGCGACCGCGGCGACGAGCGAGGCGAAGTCGCGCAACGACCCGCCGCCGCTGAAGACGTACGGCGCCTCCTCGGAACGAGGCACGACGGCGGTGTAGTCGCCGTCGGCCGGAATCGGCAGGTACCGATAGTCGGCCGGCCCTCGGTCTCGCGGCTCGAGTAGACGATCACGCGGTCGGCGTAGCGGCCCCAGCGAGGGCCGAAGAACACCTGGTTCGTGACCACGAGTCGCGCTCTCAGCAGGCGCAACCGGCGAGGACGAGCAATGGGGAACGAGTCGATGCGCGCTGCCGGTGACGATCACGCGGGGTCGGACCCGGACGAGCGCCGGGAGCGCGCGCAACGCGAGCAGGATCGTGTTGATCGCCGACGTCGAGTGGCCGGTGACGATAGGGGGCTCGACGCGATGAGGGAAGCGCTCCGCCTCTGACGAGGCCCAGAAGCCCTTGCGCGCCGTCAGCACCAGCACCCGCTCGAGCCCGTCGCGCTCGGAAGGGCCCGGGTGCATCCGCTCATTATGGAGTCGCTCCGGTCGTCTACGGTGTCGCCGTGCCGCTGCTCTCGTCGGACGAGCTCTCCCGCCGGCCGGTCGACCGGGTGGCCCGGCGCGTCCGCGCCGGCCGCCGGTGGACACGCCTCGCCCTCCCGCTTCGCGTGCCGCCGACCTTCGCGTCTCGTACGGCCACGACCTGGTCCCCGCTCCCGGTGCTCCCGCCCGCGGCGGCACCGCAAGGCGCAGCGCCTCGCCACGCGGTCCCGAACCCTGCGGACTTCACGCTGCTCTACCTCGGCTCGTCATGGCTGCCCCGGGACCTCGGCCCGCTGCTCCGCGCCGCTCAACGCCGCGGCGCGCCGGTCGTCGTCAACCAGGACGGCGCCGGATACCCGCCTGGGCCGGCGACCGCTGGGCGCACGCAACGTACCGCTCCGGCGGGCGCTGCTCGCCGCCCGCCACGTCCTCTACCAGAGCGCCTTCGCGAGGCTCTCCTGCGACCGGTACCTCGGCGAGCCGCGCGGAGCTGGGAGATCCTCCCGAACGCCGTCGACGTCGACGCCTTCCGCCCTGCCCGCGAAGTGCCCCTGACGGCGATCCGGTGATCGTGCTCGGCGGCGATCAGTACCAGCCGTACAAGCTCGAGCTCGGCTCCGTGCGCTCGCAGCGCTTCGTCGAACGTCCCGGGGCGCGGCTCGTCGTGACGGGCGGCTCGCGTTCCCGATCGAGACGCCTCGTCGGCGCAGCTGGGCCTCGGCGGGGCGGTCGAGCGTCGTCGGGCGCTACGCGCAGCGCGACCTGCTGTCCATCCTCCAGCGCGCGCACGTCTACCTGCACCCGAAGGTCAACGATCCATGCCCGTCGTCGGTGATCGAGGCGCTGGCGTGCGGCGTGCCGGTGGTCTACGCGGCGAGCGGGGGCACGGTCGAGCTCGTCGGGACGAGGGCGGCGTCGGCGTGCCGCATCCCGCCGGCTGGGACGTCCAGACCCACCGGCGCCGGACGATCTCGCCGCCGGCCTCGAGCAGGCGCTCCGCGACCGTGACCGGCTGGCGGCAGGCGCTCGGCGGCGTGCGGTGGAGCGCTTCGCGCTCGAGCCGTGGCTCGACCGTCACGCGGAGCTGTTCTCCGAGCTGCGCGGGCTCCCGGCCTCCCCGATAGCCGGCGACGCGCCCGCGCAGCACCTCGAGCTGCACTCGCGCCGTCCGGGATCCGCCGTGCGAGAGCGAGCACGGCGCCACCGAGCGGCCTCACCGCCATCCGGCCGAGCATGCGCGGGCCGTATCGGTGTCGCGCGAGGATCCAGCCGACGCTCGCCCCGTCGCGACGCGCGATCGCGCGCTCGTCGGCGGGTGCGACCGGCTTGGCCGGATGGAGGATCACCGCGGCAGGCTCGTAGACGACGCGGGCGCCGCGGCGCAGGGCGCGCACGAGCAGCTCGATCTCCTCCCCCGAGTGCCACGGCGTCCCGCTCCGAGCCCGAGCCGCTCGTCGAAGGGCCCGATCGTCTCGATCAGTCCGGCGCAGGAACAGCGTGTGCGACGTCGCCCGATTCCAGACGATGGTCGGGCGTGATCTCTCCGGCACCTGGCGCCAGCGCCCGTCGCCGGCCATACGGGTCCGCCGCCTGCCCCGAGACGCCGCCCACGCAGCGTCGTCGAAGCCGCGCCACCTGCTCGAGCAGGTCGTCGGGGTAGAAGCAGTCGTCGTCGGGCCAGCCGACGATGTCGGCGTCGAGGTGCGGCAGCGCGGCGTTCCGAGCGCGCGACAGGCCGGGGGCCGACCGGAGGTGCAGCACGTCGAGCCCAGGGTGCGCCTCGACCACGGGGACGAGCCGGTCGTCGGGGTTCTGGTCGACGAGGAGCACCCGGAAGCCGCGCGGTGGCTCTGGTGGTCGAGCGAGCGGAGGAGCCGGTCGAGCTCGGTCGTCCGATCGAGCGTCGCCACGACGAGATCGAACGTCGGCGTCTCCGGCGGCATCGGCGCAGGCTATCGTCGCGGCGGCTCATGGGCACGCTCTCGCACCGGCCGCTCGTCTCCGTCGTGCTCCCGGCGCGCGACGCGGGGGCGTACCTCCCGCTCGCGGTGCGGAGCATCCTCCGCCAGACGCTCGCCGACCTCGAGCTCATGGTCGTCGACGACGGCTCCACGGACGGCACGCGGCGTTCCTCGCCTCGGTCGACGACCCGCGGCTCGGGGTCGTCCGCAACGACACGCCATCGGGCTCGCCGCGGCGCTCAACCTCGGGATCGAGCGGGCACAGGGGCGCGTATCTCGCCCGGATGGACGCCGACGACGTCGCGCTCCCGGGGCGGCTCGAGCGCCAGGTCGCCCGCCTGAGCGCCACGCCGGGCACGGCCGTCGTCGGCACGGGCGTGGTCGAGCTCTCTGCCACGGGGAGCTCGGCCGCGTGCACCTCGTCCCGGGTCGGCCCGAGGTGACCCGCTACCGGGCGCTCTTCGGGACGCCGTTCTTCCACCCGTCGGTGCTCCTCGACCGTGCGATCCTCGAGCAGCACGGCCTGGTCTACGACCCGGCCTTCGCGGTCGCCCAGGACTACGAGCTCTGGGGAAGGCTGCTCGATGTCGTCGACGGAGACAACATCCCCGAGCCGCTCGTCCTCTACCGCGCCCACCCGGGGCAGGCGTCGGCGACAAGCCGGGCTTCAGGTCGATCTTCGGCGGGGGCTGGCGATCGATCGCATCTCGCGGCGGCGCCCGGTCTCGGCGAGGACGGGGCCGAGCTCGCGTGGCTCGCGGGCGACGCGCGGCCGGTGCCCGGAGGGCGGGAGGCCGACGCGGCGACGCGTTGGTCGCGCTGCTCGACGCCGTCGACGCGTCGCCGGCCGTGCGCCGGGTCGCCGCCCGCTCCGTCGCGCGGCTCGGCCGCGCCACGCGCGGGCCCGAGGCCGGCTGGTCGCCCGGAGCGCCCTCGCCTCGACCCGGCGCTGCCGGTCACGGTCGCGCGACTGAGGATGACCGAGGCCCGCGAAGCGCGGGCTCGAGAGCGATTCCCGGCCGGCTCCGTGCGCTCGACGACGGCGGAGCGGCGGCACCGTCCGCGTCACCGTCGTGTCGCCGGAGCCGACGCCGTACCGCGCGCCGCTGTTCGACCTGCTCGCGGCGCGCGCGCCGACATCGACCTGCTCGTCGTCTACGCGGCGGCGGACGATCGCCGCCCGGACGTGGGCGGTCGCATCCGCCATCCCCACGTCGTCCTGCGCGGCGTCCGCGTCCCCGGCGCCCGCGGCATCCTCCGCCACGACTACCCGGTCACGCCCCGGCATCGTCGGCGCGCTCCGCCGCAGCGGCCCGACGTCGTCGTCGTCTCGGGCTGGAGCACCTTCGCCTCCCAGGCCGCGATCGCGTGGTGTCGCGCGACCGGCGTCCCGTACGTCCTGCAGGTCGAGAGCCACGACGCCGGCCCCGCGGCGGCCTGGCGCCGAGCCGTGAAGGGCGCGGTCGTTCCGCGCATCGTCCGCGGCGCGGCCGCGGTCCTCGTCACCGGCATCGCTCGTCCGCGAGTCGATGGTCGCGCGGGGCGCCGACCGCCGACGATCGGGAGTTCGCCGAACACCGTCGACGTCGCCGGCTACGCCGCGCGGCGCCGACGCGCTCCGACCGCGAGCGCGAGAGCTGCGCGAGCGCGCTCGGGCTCGGAGCCGACGACGTCGCGGTGCTCCCGTCGCGCGGCTGTCGCCGGAGAAGGGGATCGACACGCTGCTTCGCGGCGCGTCGCGCGGCCGCGGGCCGCGCCCGTGCTCGTGCTCGTCGGCGACGGGCCGGAGCGCGAGAGCTCGCGCGCCTCGCGGCGAGCTCGGCGTGCGGCGACGTGCGACGGGACCTGCCGTGGGAGCGGATCGTCGAGGCGTACGTCGCGGCCGACGTGTTCGCGCTCGCCTCGACGCCACGAGCCGTGGGGGGTCGTCGTCAACGAGGCGGCCGCCTGCGGGCTCCCGCTCGTCCTCTCCGAGCAGCGTCGGCGCGGCCCACGACCTGCTCGGACGGGGAGAACGGGCTCGCTCGTGCCGGCGCGGCGACGTCGCGGCGGCTGCAGCGCGCGCTCGCGGGAGCTCGTGCGACGACGCGACGCTCCGACACGCCGCGGGGCGCGCTCGCGCGAGATCGCGGCGGGCTGGGGGTACGGGCCGAGCGTCGACGCGTTCGTGCACGCGGTCCGGCGAGCGGCTGGTCTGGACCTCGTCTAGCGTTCCCGGTCGTGACGGATCGTGAGCCCGCGGCCCGGCCGCGCATCCTCGTGCTCAACCAGTACTACTGGCCCGGGGTCGAGGCGACCGCGCAGCTCCTCGCGCAGCTCTGCGAGGCGCTCGCGGTCGACTACGACGTGACGGTCGTCACGGGCAGGCCTGCGCGAGCCCGAGACTGCCGCCGAGGAGAGAGCGGACGGCGTGCGGATCGTGCCGCGTCCGCTCGACCGCGTACGACCGCGCGCAGCTGCACCTGCGGGCCGCGAACTACCTCACCTACCTGGGCGACACGGTGCTCACCGCGCTGCGCGGCGAGCGGCCCGACCTCGTCCTCTGCATGACCGACCCGCCGGTCGTCGGTGACATCGGGCTCGTCGTCGCGCGCCGCTTCGGCGCGCCGCTGCTGGTGATCAGCCAGGACGTGTTCCCCGAGATCGCAGAGCGGCTCAAGCGGCTCGAGAACCCGGTCGTCATCGGGGCGCTGCGGCAGCTCGTCGGCGCGTATCTCCGCCGGGCCGACCGCGTGGTCGCGATCGGCGACACGATGCGGCTCGGCTCGTGGAGAAGGGCGCCCGGCGCGGCGCGGATCGTGGTGATCCCGAACTGGGTCGACACGACCGATCACGCCCCAGCCGCGTGACAACGCATGGGCGCGCGAGCACGGACTCGACGAGCCGTTCGTGGTGATGCACTCCGGCAACGTCGGTCACGCCCAGGACCTCGACAGCCTCATCCGGGCGGCGACGTTCCTGCGCGACCTCGAGCGGCTCCGATCGTCGTGATCGGCTTCGGCGCCCGCTACGCGCGAGCTCACGGCGCTCGCGCGCGGCTCGGAGTGACCGACGGGTGCGCGTTCCTGCCCTACCAGCCGCGCGACGTGCTGCCCCTCTCGCTCGCGACGGGCGACCTCCACTACGTCGGTCTCGCCCGCGGGCTGTCCGGCTACGTCGTGCCGAGCCGGCTCTACGGGATCCTCGCCGCAGCACGACCGGTGCTCGTCTCGGCCGATGCCGAGAGCGAGACCGCGAGGATCGTCGAGGGTGCGGGTTGCGGCGTCGTGGTGCCGCCGGGCCGGCCGGAGCTCGTCGCGGACGTGATCCGTGACGCGGTCGAAGGGACGCTCGTGCTCGAGGGGATGGGCGAGCGGGGGCGTGCCTGGGTGGAGCGTGAGGCGGATCGCGAGGTCGCGTTCGCCCGCTACCGAACGGTCGTGGGTCAGCTGGCTCGCCGCGAGGCGAGCAGCCTGCGGTAGAGCGCGTCGACGTCGTCCACGAGCCGCTCGACGGAGTAGCGCTCGAGCATCCGCTCACGGCCGACCTCGCCCATGGCGCGCCCGCGGACGGGGTCGTCGGCGATCAGCGCGAGACGCTCGGCGAGCGCATGCGTGTCACCGGCGCGCACGAGGTACCCGGTCTCGCCCTCGTCGACCACGTCGGCGACGCCCCCCACCCGGTCGCCACGACCGGCTTCGCGGCGGCGAGCGCCTCGATGATCGTGACCGGAGTCCCCTCGTTCGCCGACGTGAGCACGACCGCGTCGCACACCGCGTACCAGCGCGCGACGTCCTCCTGGTACCCGAGGAACTGGCAGGAGGCGCGAGGCCGAGGTCGTGCGCGCGCTGTTCCAGCCGGGCGCGGTCGTCACCGTCCCCGACCAGCAGCAACAGCGCGTCGATCCCACGCTGCCGCAGCGCGGCGAGCATCGTCGAGGAGGTCGTCGGTGCGCTTCACCGCCGTCATCCGCCCGAACCAGCCCACCACGAACCGGTCGGCCGGGATCCCCAGGCGCCGGCGCACCTCGGTCCGGTCTCCGTCGAAGCGGACGCGCGGCTCGAGGTCGATCCCGAGTCGCACGACCTCGAACTTCGCGGCCGGCGCGACGTGGAGCCCGACGAGCTCGTCCCGCACCTCGGGGCTCACGGCGACGAGCCGATCGCTGATGCGGGCGAGCGCGGTCTCGATCGCACGGAACACGAGCGACCCGAAGGTTCCGAAGTACCCCCGAAGCACGTGGCCGTGGAAGGTGTGCACGACCACCGGGCGGGGGCGCCCTGCGACCAGGGCCGCCACCCGGCCCACCGCTCCCGCCTTGGCGGTGTGCGTGTGCACGACGTCTGGACGCACGCGACGGATGATCCGTGCGAGCTCGCGGACGGCGATGACGTCGCGCAGAGGGGAGAGCTCACGTGAGAGCCCCGGCAGGCGCACGACCTCGACTCCGGCCTCGGCGGCGATCCGCTCCATCGACTCCTCGCCGCGGGCGACGTCTCCGGCGACGAGCGTGGTGTCGTAGCCCCTCGCGGCGAGCCCTTCGGTGAGGTAGGTGACGTGCAGCGCCGGCCCGCCGATGTTCAGTCGGGCAATCACGCGCACGATCCGGATCCGTCGCCCGCTCACCGGGTCCTCGTCCAGCGGAGCGGCGGCTCGGGATCGTACCGGCGCAGCGCGGCCAGCTCTTTCGGCGCCACCGTTGCTTCGTCGCCGGGTCGTGGCACGCCCCAGGCCACGCGGTAGGTGGAGGCGAGCTCGCCGCCGGCGTAGCGCTCGGGGAACGCGTTGCCCGAGTACGTGAGGACGACCGAGTACCCGAGCGCCACCAGCCCGACCGCGCAGAAGACGGCGGCGGCAGCCTTGCCGGCGAGCGGTACCCGTCGTGCGGCGATGCACATGTAGCCGATCACGAACGGCACGATCGGCAGGTAGAAGCGCGGGTGCTCGTAGGGGAAGAGGAGGATCATCGCGAGCGTCGCCGCGACGTACCCGTCGACGGGCCGCAGCGTTCGCCTGCGGGAGGCCAGCACGGCCATGGTGATGCCGAGCGCGACGAGGCCGACGAGCGCCATCGGACGCTCGACCGTGCTGCGCCCGAGACCCGAGAGCGGGACGTTCGCGGCGACCGAGCCGGAGGTCACGAGCATCCGCCACAGTTCGTCTCGAGCCGTTCCGACGGGGTCGTTGGTCCAGCGGTCGGTCGACAGGGCATACGGCGCCGCCACCACGACCAGCGCACCGACGACCGTCACGGCCACGACGGTGATCCGTCGAACGACGCTCCGTGCCGGGGCGAGCGCGACGGCGGCGCCGAGGGCGACGCCCGCCGTCCGGATCGTGCAGGCGGCCCCGACCAGGCCGATCCCGCCCAGCAGCCACCACAACGAGGCCCGTCTGCGCGCGAGCGCCAGCGCGGCGAGGGCGGCCGACGAGACCCCGAAGAACGGCAGCTCGCTCGCCGGCACGGAGACGTACTTGATCACGTAGACGGACAGAGCCGTCGCGACGAGCATCACCGCGACCTCCATGCGTGTCATCCCCAGATCGACGGTGCACACGACTGCGGACGCGGCGAGCGCGAGCGCGAGGAACGCGAGCGCGAGCAGCGTGAACCCCACAGGGCCGGCACCCCCGAGCCGGTCGAGGCCGCCGAGCATGAGCGGATAGCCCGGAGGCATCGTCTGCGAGCCCGGTGGATGGAGACCCGTCCCGTCCGCGACCGAGGCGGCGAGCTGGAGGTAGATCCCTGCATCGGTGTCGAGCCGCAGCGGACCGGGAAGCGTGAGGAGGAACCCGACGAGGATCGAGGCGAGGACGACCGCCGTGGTCGTCGAGAGCGACGGTCGATATCCGCTGCGACCCACAGCGCGCGATCGTACCCTGAGTGCGCCTGCCCTCTCGCGACGCGACGTAGACTCGCGAGGTGGCCGTGCTCAAGGCGCTCTTCTGGGGTTCGCTCGGCGCTGTCGTCTGGACTCACGTCGGCTATCCCGCGGCGACTCTCGCTGCGTCACGCCTGCGCGCCCGCCCCGTGAGCAAGGATGGCGCCTTCGAGCCGGACGTCACCGTCGTCGTCGCCGCCCACGACGAGGAGCCCGTGATCGAGCGACGGATCGAGAACCTGCTCGCACTCGACTACCCGGCCGAGAAGCTCGCGATCGTCGTCGCCTCCGACGCGTCGACCGACGGCACGAACCGGATCGTCGAGGACATCGCCGCCCGCGAGCCCGCCGTGACCCTGCTCGACTGCCCGCGCGGGGGCAAGGTCGCCGCGCAGGATCGGGCGGTGCGCGGCGCGACGAGCGAGATCGTCGCGTTCTCCGACGCGAACGCGACCTGGGCGCCCGACGCGCTGCGGCGTCTCGTCGAGAACCTCGCCGACCCCGAGGTCGCCTACGTGTGCGGGCAGCTCCGCCTCGAGGATGCCGAGGGCGGGAATCGCGAGGGCCTCTACTGGCGCTACGAGATGGCGTTGCGCGAGGCGGAGTCACGGCTCGGCTCGATCACCGGGGGGAACGGCTCGATCTACGCGGTCCGACGGTCGGACTACGTCGAGGTCGATCCGACGCTGGGGTCACGACCTCTCGTTCCCCTACCGCATGGTGCAGGCGGGCAAGCGCGCCGTCTACGAGCCGGCGGCGCACGCGTTCGAGAAGCCCACCCCCTCGAACGAGACGGAGCTGCGACGCAAGGTCAGGATGTTCGAGCACTGCTGGGAGATCACGCTCCGCGGCCGGATGCTCCGCGACCTCCCGCCCGGGTACCTCGTCGCGATGCTCTCGCACCGCGTCCTGCGCTACGGCAGCGGGATCGCGCACCTCGTGCTCGCTGCGACGAGCCTCGCGCTGGCACCCGTCGGCCTCGTCTACGCCACCGTGCTGCTGGCCCAGGTCGCTCTCGCCGCGGCGTTCGCCGCGGGGGTGGGGATCGCCCGGTACTACGTGTACGTCACCTGGGCGACGCTCGAGGCCCTCGCGAACTACCTGCGTCGCGGCGTCCCGGCCACGTGGGAGGCGCCGGAGGGGACGCGTTGAGCCGGGACGACGGGACGACCCCGCTGGGGCCGGGCGGTGAACCGGGCCGCAGACGTCGCCGTGGCCGGGCTCGGCCTCGCGGTCACGAGCCCGCTGCTGGCGCTCGCGGCGCTCGCGATCAAGCTGGAGGATCGTGGCCCGGTCGTCTACCGGCAGGCGCGCGTCGGGAAGGACGGGGCCGACTTCGAGGTCCTGAAGCTCCGCTCGATGGTCGTCGGCGCGGAGACGAAGGGGGCGGGCCTCGCGGTCGACGCCGGCGACGCCCGCATCACGCGCGTCGGGCGCGTCCTCCGTCGCACCTCGGTCGACGAGCTGCCACAGCTCTGGAACGTCCTGCGCGGCGACATGTCGGTGATCGGCCCTCGCCCGACCGTCCGCAGCCAGGTCGAGCGCTACTCGGAGCGGCAGCGGCGACGCCTCGAGATCAGGCCGGGCCTGACCGGCTGGGCGCAGGTCCACGGGCGCGCGACGCTGCCGTGGGCGGAGCGGATCGAGCTCGACGTCTGGTACGTCGACCACCGCTCGCCGGCCGTCGACCTCAGGATCCTGCTGCGCACGCCGCTCGCGCTCTTCGGCGGGACGTACAAGGGCGAGTCGGGAGGCTGGAAGGGCGACAGCGGCACGCCGACCGCGTAGGCGCTGATGGCCGGGTGGGCGTGTCGGAGCTCGACGCGCTCCTGCTCGGGGTCGTCCGCCCGGGGGTCAGGCTTCCGGCTGCGCCGGACGCCAGACCCCGGGGTTGAGCAGTTTGCGTCGCGTGGCGGGGTCTGGGGTCGCGGAGCGAGCCCTGACCCCCTGCGTTGGCGCGGCCCGACGTCGTCCTCGTCGAACCCCCTTCGCGCGGCTCTGCCGAGCGAGCGCTCCCGGCCCCGACCGAGCCGCCGGTGGCGAGCCGACCCCGTGTCCGCAGGCGACGGCGGTACGCTCCCCTGCCATGACCGTCGTCCTCTTCACCTGCGCGGGTCAGCGGGTCGACATCGTCAGCGCGTTCGGCCGCGCAGGAGGCGATCACCGTCGCGACCGACGCCGACGCGCTCGCGCCGGCGCTCTACCACGCAGCCCACCGAGCGGTCGTCCCGCGCGTCGCAGACCCCGGGTACGTCGCCGCACTCGCGGCGCTGGTCGCCGAGCACCGCGTCGAGCTGATCGTCCCGCTCAGCGACCTCGATCAGGAGCTGCTCTCCGCCTCGCGCGACGCGCTCGCGCCGGCGCTCGTGCTCGCCCCGCCTCCGGCGGTGTGTCGCGCGATGGGCGACAAGCTCCTCGCGCACGTCTTCTTCGAGGAGCACGGGATCGACAGCCCTCGCTCGTGGCATCCCGCAGACGTCCCCGACGACGCGCGCTACCCGCTGCTCGTCAAGGTCCGCGAGGGCTTCGGCTCCCGTCACATCTACCGCGCCGAGACCCCGGAGGAGCTCGAGCACCATCTCTGGCGCACCCCGGTGGACTCGTTCGTGCAGGAGGTGTGCCTCGGCGAGGAGTTCTCGATCGACGTCTTCTGCGATCTCGACGGCGTCTGCCTCAACGCGATCCCGCGCACGATGATCCAGTCGAAGGGCGGCGAGTCGATCAAGGGCCGCTCGCTGCGCGACCCGTCCTGATCGCGCACGGCGCGCACGTCGCCGAGACGATCGGCGTGGTCGGCCCCGCGAACGTGCAGTGCTTCCGCGAGCCGGACGGCACGCTGCCGGTGACCGACGTCAACCTCCGCTTCGGGGGCGGGTTCCCGCTGCCGCTCGCCGCGGGCAGCAGGTATCCCGCGCTCGCGCTGGCGCTCGCGCGCGGAGAGCGTCCGGAGCCGCGGGTCGGTGAGTTTCGCGACGGGATCGTGATGACGCGCTTCTTCTCCGACCTGTGCCTGATCGAGGACGCGACCGGTGCGCTCGTGCCGTTCGCCGAGGAGCTGCCCGAGCCGCTCGCGGGAGAGCCCGGGGAGCCGTGAGCGCGCCGCGGTGGGAGCGCGCGCTCGCCGCCGCGATCCTGGTCGCGCTCGCCGCCGTGCTCGTCTGGAACGTCGCGCACTACCCGTGGCGGCAGGGGTACGACGCGACAGCGGCTGCGCACTACGCGGAGACGCTCGGGTCGTCCCATCGGCTTCCGACGGCCGAGGACACGGACGTCTGGCACAACCCGCCGCTCTGGTTCGCGCTCGCCGGAGCCGTGTACCGCGCCGGGGAGATCGTCGGGATCGGCGACCCCGGGGTTCCCGTCCAGCTGCTGAGCGCGCTGTTCGTCGTCGGGATCGCGGTGCTCACGGCGCTCCTCGCGCGCGAGCTGTTTCCCGAGCGGCGGGCGCTCCCGCTGGTGGCGCTCGGCTGCGCGGTGCTGACCCCGGTGCTCGTCCGCGCAGGTGTGCTGTTCCACCCCGAGCCGCTCGCTGCGCTGCTGACGACGGCTGCGCTCGTCGCCTTCGTCCGGGCCGTGCGGAGAGGACGGCTGTCGCTCGCGACAGGCGCGGGAGTGGGGCTGCTCGTCGGGCTGGCGAACCTCACGCGGACGTGGGCCCTCGCGGCGCTGCTCGCACTCGTCGTGGGGGCGCTCTGGGTCGCCCTCGCGGAGCGCTCGACCGCCGCCCGTCGGTTCGCGATCGGCCTGGTCGCCGCCGCGGCGCTCGTCGTGGTGCCCTGGCTCGCGGTCAAGACGGTGGTGTACGGGAGCCCACTGGCGTACAGCCAGCCCGATCCTTCGCAGTGGCGGCAGCGCGGCCGCCCGGCGTCCTTCTGGGTCGGCCTCGATCTCCAGGCGGTGTTCGACGCTCCGTATCAGCCCTCGTACCGCAACCACCTCGTGCCGACCGTGTTCACGGACTGGTGGGGCGATTACTGGCGCACGTACAGGGTGCCGCCGGCGCTCAAGGACGAGCCCGACCGGCTCCCGGCACGGTGGGCTGCCCGCTCGTCCGTCAATCCTGGGTCGGCGTCGCCGGGCTCGCGCTGACCCTGCTCGGGTTCGTGCTGCTCGTTCGCACCGCGGTGCGAACGCGCGACCCGGCGCTCGGCACGGTTCTCGGATCGGTGGCGCTGCTCGTCGTGTCGTTCGTCGCGTTCCTGGTGCGCTATCCGAAGCAGGACGGGGACAACATCAAGGCGCTCTATCTCCTGAACGCCGCCCCGGTCGTCGCGCTCGCGTGCGCCGTGGGCGTGACCGCCCTCGCCGGGCGCGGGCGGGGCGCTCGCGGGGTCACGGTGGCCGTCGTCGCTCTCGCCGCGCTCGTGACCCTGAGCTTCCTCCTGCTTCCCCGAGGGTGACGTCCGTCGTCGCGGGGTGCAGGGCGCAGCGCTCGCGCTGACGGCGCGGAGGAGCGCCGCTACCCTCCAGCGATGCGCATGATGGTCACCGGCGCGGCCGGCTTCATCGGCTCGCACCTCAGCGAGGCTCTGCGAGCCGCCGGCCACGAGGTCGTCGCCCTCGACGGGTACACCGACTACTACGACCCGTCGCGCAAGCGGGAGAACGCGGCGGGACTCGGCGTGCTCGACGTCGATCTCGCCCATGAGCCGTTCGATCTGGCCGGGCTCGATGCCGTGTTCCACCTCGCGGGCCAACCGGGCACGCGGAGCTTCGGGGAGGTCTTCCCGACCTACCTCGAGCGCAACGTGCTCGTGACCCAGCGGGTGTTCGAGGCCGCGGTCGAGGCGGCCGTCCCCGTCGTGTGGGCGAGCTCGTCGTCCGTCTACGGCGATGCCGAGCGCTACCCGACGCCGGAGGACGTGACGCCCCGCCCGAACAACCCCTACGGGATCACGAAGCTCGCCTGCGAGCATCTGCACGAGACGTACGCCAGGCAGTTCGGGCTCCATGCCGTGGGCCTGCGCTACTTCACGGTGTACGGGCCGCGTCAGCGCCCCGACATGGCGTTCGCCCGCGTGGTCGACGCGCTCGCCGAAGGGCGGCCCTTCGAGGTGTACGGCGACGGCGCGCAGTCACGCTCGTTCACGTACGTCGCCGACGTCGTCGAGGCGACCGATCGCGGCGCTCTCCGCGGAGCCGGGCATCTACAACGTGGGCGGGGGAGAGGAGGCGACGCTCCGCGATGCCCTCGACCTGCTCCAGGAGCTCTCGGGGCGGCGTCTCGACGTCACGTACGCCCCGCAGCGACCGGCGACATGCGCCGGACCCGGGCCGACACGACCCGTTTCGAGCAGGCGACCGGCTGGCGCGCGAGGACGTCGTTGCGGGACGGGCTCGCGGCCCATTGGGCCTGGGCCGCTGCTAGGGTCGGCGCCGTATGAGCGACGTCGACCTGAACGCAGAGCGCGAGATCGACCTCGGCTCGGCCTGGTCCCGCATCAAGCGGCGCTGGTGGATCCCGGTGCTCGGTCTGCTCCTCGGGGCCGTCCTCGGCGTCGTCGCCGCGACGGGCGGCAAGACCGTCTGGGAGTCGCAGGCGCTCCTCTACATGGGCCAGCCGTTCACGCCGTCCGGTGGCGGCCAGCTGCAGAGCCTGCAGACGAACCCGAAGACCGTCAGCGAGATCATCCGCTCCGAGGCCGCGATCAAGAAGGCCGCGGCAGCCTCCGGTCTCAAGCCGTCCCAGCTGCGCGGCAACGTCACCTCCGCGCCCGTCACGATCGCCACGGGCCAGACGGCGCGGAACCTCTCGCCGCTGATCCAGATCACCGTGCTCGCTCCACGCGGGGAGAAGTCCGAGCTCGCTGCGCAGTCGTTCGCCGACTCCGTGATCGAGGCGACCTCGGGCTACACCGACGACAAGATCTCGCTCCTCCAGAAGCAGATCGCGTTCGACACCGCGCAGCTCGCCCGTCTCGACACGCGCATCCAGGCGGCGATCGACCAACAGCAGCAGATCGCGAACGCGAAGGACATTCCCGTCAGCGAGCGGCTCCTCGCCCAGCAGAGCATCAACTCGAACCTCGCGGTCGCCGAGGCACAGCGGCTCACCGTCCAGCAGGATCTCAACACGGCCAAGCAGCTCCTCTCCCTCGCCGAGCAGGTCGAGCGCCCCGAGGCTCGTCCAGCCGCCTTCGGCGAAGAGCACCTCTGCGACCAGCCGGCGCAACGCCCTCGTCGTCGGAGCGCTCGTCGGGCTCCTCCTCGGCGCGCTCGTGGCGTATGCGATCGACCCGGTGCTGCGCAGGAGGGCCGCGCAGAAGCCGGCCTGAGGCAGGGGACGTGGTCGAGGGCAAGACCGTCGCCGTCGTCGTCCCCGCCTTCGAGGAGGAGCTCCTCGTCGCGGACACGATCCGCGGCATCCCCTCGTTCGTAGACCGGATCGTCGTCGTCGACGACCACTCGAGCGACGCCACCGTGGAGCGCGCCCGCTCCATCGACGATCCCCGTGTCGTGGTGCTCGAGCACGAGCGCAACGGCGGCGTCGGCGCTGCGATCGTGACGGGGTACGGCCACTGTCGCGACGAGGGGTTCGACGTCACCTGCGTGATGGCGGCCGACAACCAGATGGATCCCGACGAGCTGGCAGGGCTCGTCGCGCCCGTCGTGAGCGGGGAGGTCGACTACGCGAAGGCGAACCGGCTCGCGAGCGGAGAGGCCTGGCAGCTGATCCCGCACAGCCGCTTCCTCGGCAACGCGGTGCTCTCGCTCCTGACGAAGGTCGCCTCCGGGTACTGGCACGTCGCCGACTCGCAGGCCGGCTACACCGCGCTCTCCCTCGACGCGCTCCGGCGGCTCGACCTCGACCGCATCTATCGACGGTACGGGTTCCCCAACGATCTCCTCGTCCACCTGAACGTGGTGAACGCGCGCGTGCAGGACGTGGTCTCCCGGCCGATCTACGGCGTCGGCGAGCGCTCGGGCATCCGCATCCACGCCGTCGCGCCGCGGATCTCGTGGCTGCTGTTCAAGGGCTTCTGGTGGCGGATGAAGGAGAAGTACGTGATCCGCGACTTCCACCCGCTCGTGTTCTTCTACGCCCTCGGTGCGCTCATGACCACGCTCGGGCTGGTGCTCGGCCTCGTCGTCACGGTCTCGCGGCTCGGGTGGGGGAACGAGATCACGACGCCGACGATCGTGCTGGTCGCGCTGCTCCTGATCGCGGGCTCGCAGTTCTCGCTGTTCGGGATGTGGCTCGACCGCGAGGAGAACGCGCACCTCGGGTAGGCGTCCGTCGGCCCTCGTCGTCGGCGCGACCTCGCCGAGGAAGTTCGGGGACCGTAAGGGTCCCGTGCCGACCTGCCACGACGACGGGTAGCATCGCGCCATGCCGACGTCCGTCGTGACCGGTGGGGCCGGGTTCCTCGGCTCCCATCTCTGCGAGGCGCTGCTCTCGCGCGGCCACCGGGTGATCTGCGTCGACAACCTCGAGACCGGAACGCTCGCGAACATCGCGCACCTCCGCGACGACGCCTTCGTGGTCGATCCCCCACGACGTCACCCAACGCGTGGAGGTGACGGAGCCCGTCGACTTCGTCTACCACCTGGCGAGCCCGGCGAGCCCGATCGACTACCTGCGCCTGCCGCTGCAGACGCTCAAGGTCGGCTCGGAGGGGACGCGCAACGCCCTCGGCCTCGCGAAGGTGAAGCGCGCCCGCTTCCTGCTCGCCTCGACGAGCGAGGTGTACGGGGACCCGCAGGTGCATCCCCAGCCCGAGACCTACTGGGGCCACGTCAACCCGATCGGCCCGCGCGGGGTCTACGACGAGGCCAAGCGCTACGCCGAGGCGCTGACCATGGCGTACCACCGCCAGCAGGGCGTCGACACGGCGATCGTGCGGATCTTCAACACCTACGGGCCACGGATGCGGCCGCACGACGGGCGCGCGATCCCGACCTTCCTCCGCCAGGCGCTGGAGGAGAAGCCGCTGACGGTGTTCGGCGACGGCTCCCAGACGCGAAGCTTCTGCTTCGTCGACGATCTGGTGCGTGGGCTGATCCTCCTCGCGGAGTCGGGCGAGCACCTGCCCGTCAACATCGGCAACCCGACCGAGATGACCCTGCTCGAGCTCGCGGAGGCGGTGATCGCGGCCACGGGCTCGACCAGCAAGATCGTGCACGAGGCGCTCCCGGTCGACGACCCGCAGGTGCGCCAGCCGGACATCACGCGGGCCAAGCCAGCTGCTCGGCTGGGAGCCCGAGATCGGGCTCGAGGAAGGGCTGAAGCGCACGCTCGCGTCGCTCGGACGGGAATCGACGCGTGCGTAGAGCCGCGGCGGCGCTCATCGCCGTCGTGGCGCTCGCGGCATCGCTCGCCTCGACCGCGTCGTCGTCGCCGTTCCTGAAGGTCGGGATCTTCGACGACGGCCAGGTGCTCTACGGCGTGCCCGAGGAGGTCTTCCCGCTGATGCGCTCGACGAACGCCCGCGTCATGCGCGTCAACCTCTGGTGGTCGGGGCCGGCGCTCTCGGTGGCGAAGCGCAAGCCGTACAAGGCGTCGAACCCGGCCGACCCGGCGTACGACTGGTCGACCTACGACCGGACCGTGCGGTTCGCCTCCGAGAACGGGATCAAGCCCGTGTTCTCCGTGATCGGCACGCCCCCGTGGGCGAACGCCGCCAAGGGCTGGAACGTCGCGCCCGACGAACGTCAACGATCTCAAGGCGTTCGTGACCGCCGCCGCGAAGCGCTACAGCGGGACCTACAAGCTGCCCGACGGGACCGTGCTGCCCCGCGTGTCGAGCTGGGTCGCCTGGAACGAGCCCAACAACCCGGTCTTCCTGAAGCCGCAGTACCAGCGGACGGGGAACGGCGGCTGGGAGATCCGCAGCGCGAAGGACTACGCGCGCATCTGCAACGCGGTCGTGGCGGCCGTGAAGTCGGTCGCGACGTCGTCGAAGGTCGCGTGCGGCGTGACCGCGCCGCGCGGCAACAACAACCCCAACTCGAGCAGGCCCTCCGTCTCTCCCATCGCCTTCGCCCGCGCGCTGCGTCTCGCCGGCGCCAAGGGCTTCGACGCCTACGCGCACCATCCGTACTACGGCACGCCGGTGGAGACCCCCTCGACCAAGCCCGCTCCGGGGCCGAACGGACAGCCGCCGACCGCCGTCACGCTCGGCAACATCGACGTCCTGATCGCCGAGGTGACCCGCCTGTGGGGCAACAAGCGGTTCTGGATCACGGAGTACGGCTACCAGACGAACCCGCCCGACACGTTCTTCGGCGTGACCTGGAAGAAGCAGGCGCTGTACCTGCGCGAGGCCGTCGCCATCGCCCGGGCCAACCCGCGGATCGACATGTTCCTCTGGTTCCTGCTCGTCGACGAGGTGCGCCCCGAGGGCTGGCAGTCCGGGCTGATCGCAGCAGACGGCACCCGCAAGCCCGCGATCGACGCGTTCCGCAGGGTCGCGGCCTCCTGATCCCGCAGGGTCGGGATCCGCAGGAGCGGATCCCGACCCCCTGAAGCGGTGAGACCTCACGCAACGCGGGGTCTGGGGTCGCGCAGCGAGCCCTGACCCCGGCTCGTGTCCGGAACCGAGTCGAGGGGAGCGATGGTCCTCGTGCTGGGTCTGCCGGCGTGTCCCTGGTGGGGCCCGGCGGGGTCTCGGGTCGGTCGCGAGCGAGCCCTGACCCCTGCTCGTGCGGCACGGGGTTCGCGCGCCGAGCCCTGAGCCCTGCGCGCGCGTGGTCTTGTGGGGTCAGGCTTCCGGCTGGCGCCGGACGCCAGACCCCGGACGCCTCTTCGTCTCGCGCAGCGAGCCCTGACCGCCTCGTCCAGTCCGCCGGGCGCTCAGCGGCCGAACATCGAGCGCGCGACGATCAGGCGCTGGATGTCGTTCGTGCCCTCGTAGATCTGCTCGAGCTTCGCGTCGCGCAGCCACTTCTCGACCGGGTACTCGGTCGAGTAGCCGTAGGAGCCGAGCGTCATCAGCGCCGCGTCGGCAGCCTGCCACGCCGCCTCGGAGGCCGCGATCTTCGCCATCGAGGCCTCCGCGCCGAACGCCTCGCCCGCATCGGCGAGACGGGCTGCGTGGTGGGTCAGCAGCCGCGCCTGGTCGAGCGCAATGCGCGCGTCGACGAGGCGGAACGACACCGCCTGGAAGCGGTGGATCGGCTGTCCGAAGGCCTCGCGCTGCCCTCGCGTAGGCGACGGCGACCTCGAGCGCGGCGCGGCCGATCCCGATCGCGTTGGCTGCGAGCTGCACGCGCGTGCGCTCGAACCAGCGCATCACGCCTCGGAACCCCTCACCCTCGCCTCCCAGCCGGCGGTCGTCTGCGAGGAAGCAGCCCTCGAGCCGCAGCTCGGCCGTGGGATAGCAGCGGCTCCCGAGCTTGCCGAGCGGCTGGCCGAGGCTCACGCCTTCATCGTCGCGCGCGACCACGAAGCTCGTGATCCCGCGCGAGCCCGGCCCGGCGCGACGGTCGCATAGACGACGTAGCGATCGGCGTGCGGCGCCCCCGAGACCCACGTCTTCGTCCCGTCGAGCAGATAGCCGCCCTCGACACGCGTCGCGGTCGTGATGATCGCCGCCGCGTCCGAGCCGGCGCCCGGCTCCGTCACCGCGAGCCCGGTGAGCGGCGGGTCGTCGCCGCAGAGCGCGGGAAGCCATCGCGCGCACTGCTCCGGGGTTCCGAGCGCCACGACGGGACCCGCGAAGAACCCGGCGCTCGTCACGAGCGAGCCGATCGGGCCGTCGCCCCAGCCGAGCTCCTCCGTCACCAGGCACGCGGTCAGCAGGGATCCGATCCCGCCTCCGCCGTGCTCTCGCCGGAAGGTCGAACGAGGTGAGGCCGGCCGACCGCGGCCTTGCGGATCACCTCCCAGGGCACCTCGCCCGTCGTGTCGTGGTGCGCGGCGACCGGTCGGATCTCGCGCTCGGCGAACGCTCGCGCGAGCGCCGACGAGCTCGCGCTCGACGTCGGGATCGGTCGCGTGGGCGGCGGAGCATCGCGCGATTCTCCCAGAACGGCCGGGCCGCCGACTGCGGTCCGCACGCGTGCGGGCGACGCGAGCGAGTGGCACGATGGAGGAGATGGGGAAGGGCTACGCAGAAGGGCCGGCGGCCGAGGAGGCAGAGCGCCGTCGCGACGAGCTCGCGGCGGGGCAGGACCGACACGATCGGTCCGACGCGTCTCGCCGTCGTCGGGTGCACGGCCGGAGCGACCCGAGCGACACGTGCTGGGGTGGGCCGACGAGCTCGACGTGGACGGCCTGTTCGCGTCCGGCGAGGCCTGGGGCCTGCGGGTCGAGCGCCGCGTCGACCGAGCGTGACATGACAACGGGGCGGTCGACTACGCTGGTGTCGTAGTGGAGAAGAAGGTCGAACAGCTCGATCACGTGATCATCCGGTTCGCGGGTGACTCGGGTGACGGGATGCAGCTGACCGGTGACCGCTTCACGAGCGAGACGGCCGCGCTCGGCAACGACCTCGCGACCTTCCCCGACTTCCCCGCGGAGATCCGTGCTCCGGCCGGCTCGCTGCCGGGCGTCTCGGGGTTCCAGGTGCACTTCGCCGACCACGACATCCTCACGCCGGGAGACCGCCCCGACGTGCTCGTCGCGATGAACCCCGCGGCCCTCAAGGCGAACCTCCACGACCTGCCCAAGGGCGCGACGCTGATCGTCAACACGGACGCCTTCAACGAGCGCTCGCTGCAGAAGGCGGACTACGCCTCGAGCCCGCTCGACGACGGTTCGCTCTCCGACTACCACCTCCACCAGGTCGCGCTCTCGTCGATGACGATCGAGGCGCTGCGCGAGATCGAGGGGATCACCTCGCGCGAGGCGGAGCGCTCCAAGAACTTCTTCGCCCTCGGGCTGATGGCGTGGCTCTTCCACCGGCCGACCGAGGGGACGATCCAGTTCATCCAGGACAAGTTCGGGAAGCGGCCGTCGATCGCCGAGGCCAACACCCGCGCGTTCAAGGCCGGCTGGAACTACGGGGAGACGTCCGAGGACTTCGCCGTCTCGTACGAGATCGCGCCCGCGAAGCTCACGCCCGGCACCTACCGGCAGATCACCGGGAACACCGCGCTCTCGCTCGGGCTCGTGGCGGCGTCGAAGCTCTCGGGCCTCGACCTCTTCCTCGGCGCCTATCCGATCACGCCCGCTTCGTCGATCCTCGAGGACCTGGCGTCGCGCAAGGAGTTCGGCGTGATCACCTTCCAGGCCGAGGACGAGATCGCGGCGGTCGGCGCTGCGGTCGGGAGCGTCGTTCGGCGGCGCGCTCGGCGTGACCGCCTCGTCGGGCCCCGGGATCGTGCTCAAGTCGGAGACGATCGGGCTGGCGGTCTCGCTCGAGCTGCCGCTCCTCGTGATCGACGTCCAGCGCGCCGGCCCGTCGACGGGAATGCCGACCAAGCCGGAGCAGGCCGATCTGCTGATGACGCTCTTCGGACGGAACTCGGAGAGCCCGGTGCCGATCGTCGCCGCGTCGAGCCCGTCCCAGTGCTTCCACGCCGCGATCGAGGCCGCCCGGATCGCGCTCAAGTACCGGACGCCCGTGTACCTGCTCTCGGACGCGGCGCTTGCGAACGGCTCGGAGCCGTGGCGGCTTCCCGACGTCGACGCGCTGCCCGACATCTCGACGACGTTCACCACCGAGCCGAACGACGGCGACCAGTTCCTGCCCTACCTCCGTGATCCGGAGACGCTCGCGCGTCCGTGGGCCGTGCCGGGAACGCCCGGGTCTCGAGCATCGTATCGGCGGTCTCGAGAAGGCCGACATGACCGGGTCGATCTCCTACGACGCCGACAACCACGACCACATGGTGCGGCTGCGCCAGCGCAAGATCGACGGGATCGCGGCCGACATCCCCGAGCTCGCGGTCGACGACCCCGACGGGGACGCCGAGCTGCTCGTGCTCGGCTGGGGCTCGACGTACGGGCCGATCGGCGCGGCGGTGCGCCGCGCCGCGGCGACGTGGCCTGAAGGTCGCACGCGCGCACATGCACCACCTCAATCCGTTCCCGCGCAACACCGGCGACGTGCTCGGTCGGTACGAGCGCGTGCTCGTGCCCGAGATGAACCTCGGCCAGCTGGCGTTGCTGCTGCGGGCGAAGTACCTCGTCGACGTCGTCTCGTACACGAAGGTCCGCGGCCGACCGCTGACGGCCGCCGAGCTCGAGGAGGCGATCCTCACCATGGAAGGCGAGCCGGTCGACGGAGTCGAGGAGGACAGCGAGTGAGCGACCTGATCCAGCTCAAGGCGAAGGACTTCAAGTCCGACCAGGAGGTCCGCTGGTGCCCGGGCTGCGGCGACTACGCGATCCTCGCCGCGGTGCAGGGGTTCATGCCCGAGCTCGGCATCCCGCGCGAGAACATCGTGTTCATCTCGGGGATCGGCTGCGCGTCGCGCTTCCCGTACTACATGCAGACCTACGGGATGCACTCGATCCACGGCCGCGCGCCGGCGATCGCGACGGGCCTCGCGACCACGCGCCCGGACCTCTCGGTGTGGGTCGTCTCCGGCGACGGCGACGCGCTCTCGATCGGCGGCAACCACCTGATCCACGCGCTGCGCCGCAACGTCAACCTCACGATCCTGCTCTTCAACAACCGCATCTACGGCCTCACCAAGGGGCAGTACTCGCCCACCTCGGAGCGCGGCAAGGTCACCAAGTCCACCCCGCTACGGGTCGGTCGACCGTCCGTTCGGCCCGCTCTCCGTCGCGATCGGCGCGGAGGCGACGTTCGTCGCGCGCACGATCGACACCGACAAGCAGGGGATGGCCGAGGTGCTCCGCGCGGCCGCAGCGCATCGCGGCGCGTCGTTCGTGGAGATCCTCCAGAACTGCAACATCTACAACGACGGGGCCTGGGACGTCGTCCGCGACGACAAGGCGAACCGCCTCTACCTCCAGGAGGGAGAGGAGATCCGCTGGGGGGACAAGGGTGTCCGGATGCGCTCCGACGGCACGCTCGAGGTCGTCGCCGCGGACGCGGGTGGCCTGCTCGTCCACGATCCGGGCCGCGACGATCCCGGGCTCTCGTTCGCGCTCGCCCGGCTGACCTGGAAGACCGCCGGCTGCGTCCCGCTCGGGATCTTCCGCAAGCGTCGAGCGCCCGGTCTACGACGACGACGTCCGCGCGCAGCTCGCCGAGGCCCGCGAGCGCAAGGGCGAGGGCGACCTCGCCACGCTCGTCGCGGGCAACGACACCTGGGTCATCGAGTAAGCACGCGCGGCCGCCGACTTCGGGAGGCGCGCGGTCAGGGGCGCTAGGCGAGTGACGGGACGGGCCAGCGCCCGCGCGGCCCAGCCGGCGACGCCGAGGGCGATGATCCCGGAGACCGCGAACGAGAGCGTCGTGCCGCCGACCTCGGCGAGCGCCCCCGCGACGAGTCCGCCGACCGGGGTCAGCCCGGCGAACGCGAAGAGGTAGAGGGCGATCACGCGGCCCCGCAGGTGGGACGGCGCCGCGAGCTGGACGAGCGCGTTGGCGGTCGTCGTCAGCATCGTGAACGACACGCCGAGCACCACCAGCAGGGCGGCAGCGACGGGAAGGCTGCCGACGGGCGCGAGGGCGACCAGGACTGCCCCGAACACCGCCGCGCCGACGGCGAACCGGCGGGGCGTGGCCTCGCGCTGGGAGGCTGCGCCGAGCGCGCCCGCGAGTGCGCCGAGGCCGAACGCCGCCGACAGGAGGCCTAGCCCCTCGGGGCCGACGTCGAGCGCATCCGAGGCGAGGAGGGGGACGACGACGTGGAAGTTGAACCCGACCACGCTGAGCACCGTGATCGTCACGAGCACGACCCGTGCTCGAGGCTCGCCGGCCACCCAGGCGAACGCGTCCTTCGCGCCGGAGAGGAGCGAGGCGTCCGCGTCCTTCTCGACCGCCAGGAGCTCGCTCTCCCGCATCGCGAGCAGCGCCGCGAGCACCGCGAAGAAGCTGACCGCGTTGACCGCGAAGCAGGCACCGGTCCCGATCGCCGCGATGATCGCTCCCGCGACCGCGGGGCCGATCACCCGTGAGGCGTTGAAGAGCCCGGCGTTGAGCGCGACCGCGTTCGGAAGCTCGCGCGGCCCGACCATCTGGAAGGTGAGCGCCTGCCTGGCCGGTGCGTCGAACACGAGCGTCACGCCGCCGACCGCAGCGAGCGCGTAGACCAACGGGAGCGTGGCCCAGCCGCCCAGAGTGACGACGGCGAGGGCGATCGAGACGAGCATCGCGCCGACCTGCGTGGCGAGCACGAGCCGGCGCGTGTCGACCCGGTCGGTGACGACGCCCGCGACCAGGCAGAGCGCGGTGAAGGGCACGAAGCGGGCGAAGGCGAGCCCGCCCACGGCGAAGGGCGAGCCGGTCAGCTCGATCACGAGCCAGGCGAGCGCCATGTTCTGCATCCACGATCCGGCGACCGAGACGACCTGGCCGGCGAAGAAGAGGCGATAGTTGCGGTGGTGGCGGAGGCTGCGGAAGGTCCGCGCGGACGTGAGCGCGAGGCTCGTCACGCGTCGTCCATCCCGACGAGCCGCCGCAGCGCGGGAACCGCCCGTGCGACGTCGTCGAGAGCATCGCCGTCCAGCTCCTCCAGGCGATCGGTGAGCCAGGTCGTTCGGCGCGTGATCGGATCCGGCGCAGCAGGCGCTCGCCTTCGACCGTCAGCTCCACGCCGACCCGGCGTCGATCGTCGGCCGAGCGAACGCGCCTCACGAGGCCCAGGGCCTCCAGCCGGTCGAGATGCCCGGAGAGCGACGGCGCCGAGATCCCCTCGGCCTCCGCGAGCGACCTCAGCGAGAGCCCGGGGCGCCGCCGCACGAGCCAGAGGAGGCTCGCCTGCCGCGAGGTGACGCCGAGCTGCTCGGTCTCTCGGCGCAGCTCGCGCGCGAGGCGCACGAGCGCCGGCCGGAGATCCTCCGCGACGGAGTGTGCGTGACGTCTTTCAGATCGTTTGGCTAATCATTCGTGTGGCTAACGATAGCAAGAGGTCGGCGCATGCGAGAATCGCGGTGTGCAGGAGCGGCGTTCAGAGAGTCCGTCGCCCGCCGACGTCGTGCGCCGGCTGCCTGTCGGCGAGCTCACGTGGGCGGACCTCGTCGTCGAGCCCGAGGTGGAGGCCCAGCTCCGCTCACTCGCCGACCAGGCGGTCGCGGGCGGGCTCATCGTGCTCGTCCACGGCGCCGGCGGCGTGGGGAAGACGTTCGCCACCCGGGTATGGGCCGAGAGCATGCGCGTCGACCTCTGGCGCGTCGACTCGGTCGCGCTCGTCGCCCGCCACGGCGGGTCGACCGGGACGCGCGGTCTCGACGAGGTGTTCGCCTACGGGGAGCGCCCGCATGCCGTCCTGCTGTTCCACGACGCCGAGGTGCTGTCCGCTGCGGGCGCCGGCGACGGGCTGGCGGCACTCGTCGCTCGAGCCTCCGGGCGACGGGCGCCGACCGTGCTCGAGACACGTGACCCGAACCTCGGCGTGCTTCACGACGCGGTTGGCAAGCGCGTCGACGATCGTGGGCCTCGACTTCCCCGACGAGCGGCTCCGTCGGTTGCTCTGGGAGCGACTCGTCCTCCGGGCCAGCCCGCTCTCGCGACCCGATCTCGACGCGCTCGCGGCACTCGAGCTCCCGGGCGCCTCGATCGACGCTGCCGTGCGCGCCGTCGTGCTCGAGCGCGGCGACGAGAGGCTCACGACCGACTCGCTTCTCGCGGCCGCTCGGAGCGGTCTGCGCTGACCATCTCGAGGCAAGGGCAGCGGCGCCCGACCCGCCGTCGATCGGGCCGGGCGCGCCCCTCTACGCGTCGACGCGCAAGACGTCGACGGAGACCACGGCGTCGGGTCGGAGGTGGCGGTCTCCGATCCTCGGCCAGTCGCCGGCGGGATGCTCGATCTCCCGGATCAGCGAGTGCGCGAGCGTGCGGGCGCCGTCGAGGTTGATGGCCGTCCCGGCCTGGACGACGTCACCGTCCGCGAGCCGGACGACGATGCGCCTGAGCTCCGAGGTGGTCCACTCGGAGCGCTCGATGGCCTCGGGGGGATCGTGGTGGAGCGCTGACACGGCACGTACCTCCGGATCGGGGGAGGGAGTGCCGCATGGCTCCCGGTTGCGCGAGTACGGGGAGTATCGCCACCTCGCGCGCGCGCCTGCGTCCCTCGGACGGGCTATCCGCGGTGGCGGATCGCGCTCTCAGTCGTCGGCGCGCTGGACGTCGATCGAGACGATCGCGTCCGGGCGCAGGAACCGGTCGCCGACCTCGGGCCACTCGTCGGCGGTCTGCGCGCTCTCGATCATCCGGATGGTGTCGCGCGCGATGCGGACGGCGGGCTCGCGCCCCTCGACCCGGCCCACCTCGATCTCCTCGCCGCCCCGCACCTTGATCACGACCCGGCGCGTGTCGTTCGAGACCGGGAGGGTCACGACGGGCGGCAGCGTCGCGGCGTCGACGGTGGCCTCCGCACGCGGGGAGGCGTGGATCGGATCCGTGGGTGCGAAGTCGCGGTTGCCGAACACGGTCATTGGCGGGCTCCTCGTTGACGAGCGGTGTGACATCCCCCTCATCGGGTGAGAGCGCTCCCGTCCGCGTCCCTCGTTCGAGTCGATTCGCGTGCGACACCTCATGCGCCGCGATCCGGCAGACTCGGGCGATGGAGGAGCCGACACCGAGCCGGTCGCTGCGGGGCGAGGCCGTGCTCGAGGATCCACTCGTTCGGGAGCTCCTCGACCTGCGAACGGTGGCCCTGCTGGCGACGGCCGAGCCGGACGGCGTCCCGTACGTCGTGCCGATGTGGCACGCGGCGGGCGAGGGGTGCGTGCTGCTCGCGACGGGCTCGCGCAGCCGCAAGGTGCGGAACCTCGAACGGGATCCGCGGGCAGCGCTGACCGTCCACGACTCGCGGCCCGGCTACGAGGTGCGCGGCGTCTGGATGGCGGGGACGGTCGAGCTGGTGCGCGGGGCCGCGGCGCGTCGGCTCGTCGAGGCCGTGCACCGGCGCTTCCTGCTCGAGGCCGCCGAGGAGCTGCCGGACGCGCGGGCGTTCCTCGACTCGGACGACGTGGCGCTGCGCTTCGTCCCGGAGCGGGCGACCACCTGGGACGAGACGAGGAGCGCTGCTGCGCGTGCGGTACGCGAGGCTGGGGCGGCTCTGTCGCTGGAGCCCACAACCCCGCGATCGTGAGCCCACGCCCGCCTGAGGGAGACGTAGGGGCGCCCCGCAGGACGCCCCTACGCTCAGGTGTCGGACGATCAGACCTTGCAGCCGTGCGCAGCCGCGAGACCGCTCTCGATCCACGCCTTGGCGCCGTTGACGCCACCCGAGATGTGCCCCGCCTGACGGGCGGCCGAGACGAGCTGGCCGTACGTCGCTCCGCAGCCGGCGTTCGTCGTGGCGCCGTACCCGTTCCCGGCCGACGCGGCGGTCGGGATCGCCAGCGCGGCGATCGCCGCGGCGGTGATGAGGATCTTCTTCATGTCGGTTCCCCTCCTTGTCGATGAAATGTCCGACTATGTGGAGGGAGTACGGCGCGCCGCGCGCGTTGGATCACTGGATCTGATGCTTCGGTTGCCGGCTTCCGAAGAGGCCTCGGCGGGCTTGCGCCACCGCCGGAGCGAGGCTCCGGGTTTCCACGGCCGATGACAGCGATGCCGGCAGGTCGGGCACGTAGCTCAGCCCGGTTTCGTCGCTTGCGGCAAGGGCGCAGCCGGATCGGGCCGTGCGCGGATTCGGTCGATCGCAACCCGATCTACCGTGGAGCCATGACCGAGGTGCCCAGGATCGAGCGAGGCGGTCGCGATGTCGTCTGACGCCCATCCAGCGAGCGCCGGGCCCACCCCTGCGCCCCGGCGGGACGACGTGGTCGGCGAGCTGTCGACGCTCGATCGCTTCCTGCCCCTGTGGATTGCGCTCGCGATGGCGGCCGGCCTGCTCCTCGGAGCTGTGATGCCGGGGCTGAACGACCAGCTCGACCGGCTTCAGGTCGGCACGGTGTCGCTGCCGATCGCAGTGGGGCTGCTGCTGATGATGTACCCGGTGCTCGCGAAGGTGCGCTACGAGGACATCGGCCGGATGAGCGACGACGGGGTGGGCAACTGGCGCTTCTTCGGGACGGCGCTCTTCCTCTCGTGGGTGGTAGGCCCGCTGCTGATGTTCGCGCTGGCGTGGCTCTTCCTCGCCGACCAGCCCGCGTATCGCACCGGTGTGATCATCGTCGGGCTCGCGCGCTGCATCGCGATGGTCCTCGTCTGGAACGACATCGCGCTCGGCGACCGGGAGCGCGCCGCGGTGCTGGTCGTCTTCAACGCGCTCTTCCAGGTGGCCGCCTACGCGCTGCTCGGCTACTTCTACCTCACCGTTCTCCCGGGCTGGCTCGGCTTCGACACGCAGGGGTTCGAGGTCGGGATCTGGGAGGTCGCGCGGACGGTGCTGGTCTTCCTCGGGATCCCGCTGGTCGCGGGCGTCCTCACCCGCTGGATCGGGATCCGGCGGCGCGGCCGCGACTGGTACGAGCAGCAGTTCATCCCGCGGATCGCGCCGATCACCCTGTACGGGCTGCTCTTCACGATCGTGCTGCTCTTTGCGATCCAGGGCGACGAGATCACCTCGGAGCCGCTCGACGTGGTGCTGATCGCGGCGCCGCTGCTCGTCTACTTCGCCGTGATGTGGGCGGCGGGCTTCGCGTCGGGCCGGGCGCTGGGGTTCCCGTACCCGCAGACCGCTGCGCTCTCCTTCACGGTCGCGTCGAACGACTTCGAGCTCGCGATCGCCGTCGCGGTCGGCGTGTTCGGCGCCACCTCGGGGCAGGCGCTCGCCGGGGTCGTCGGCCCGCTGATCGAGGTGCCGGTGCTCGTCGGGCTCGTCTACGTCGCCCTCTGGCTTCGCCGCCGTCTGACCTGGCCCACCGCCGTCCAGACCACAGGCTGACGAAGACCCGCCAGGCAGGGATTCGGTTCGTCACGCGTGTGCAGTGCCCGTTGAGGGCGCGTTGCCGCACCGAAGCCGGCAGGGTGTGATTACCAGATATCGATACTTGTCTCTATCGGTGTCCGTCGATATGTTCGTCGTGTGTCGACTTCCGGGTCTCCACCTCTCGTCGAGTGCTGCACGCCGCTTGCCGGGTCGTCGCTCTCGGAAGAGCATGCGGGCGAGCTCGAGCGCCTGTTCAAGGCGCTCGCCGATCGGCAGCGACTAAAGGTGCTGAACATCCTGCTGTGTGCTGGCGAGCCGGTCTGCGTCTGCGAGTTCACCGATGCCCTTGGGATCTCGCAGCCGACGGTGAGTCACCACTTGAAGGTGCTCACGGAGGCCGGGCTGCTCGAGCGCGAGCGACGGGCGTCGTTCGTCTACTTCGGGCTGCGTCCGGGTGCGCTCGACCGTGTCGGCTCGCTGCTCGAAGCGAGACAGACCACCGAAGCGGGAGATCGGCGCTGAGCGCTGCGACCGCACGTGGGCTCGCCGCGGAGGCGATCGGGACGTTCGCGCTCGTCTTCGCAGGCTGCGGCGCGATCATGGTCGACGCGACCGGCGGTGGGCTCGGCCACGTCGGCGTCGCAGCCACGTTCGGGCTCGTGATCATGGCGATGATCTACGCCGTCGGCCACGTCTCTGGCGCGCACTTCAACCCCGCCGTCACGCTCGGCTTCGCTCTGACCCGGCACTTCCCGTGGCCCCGGGTCTGGCTCTACTGGGGAGCGCAGGCCGTCGGGGCCGTGCTCGCAGCGCTCTTCCTCCGGGCGTCGCTCGGCGACGTGGCCGGCGTCGGGTCGACCCTACCGTCGGGCTCGGACGCGCAGTCGTTCGTGTGGGAGCTGCTCCTCACATTCGTCCTCATGTTCGTGATCATGGCCGTCGCGACCGACACGCGGGCCGTGGGCGAGGCGGCGGCGATCGCCGTGGGCGGGACGGTCGCGCTCGACGCCCTCTTCGGCGGCCCGATCTCCGGAGCGTCGATGAACCCGGCCCGCTCGCTTGGACCGGCACTCGCCTCCGGAGAGCTCGGCTCGCTCTGGATCTACCTGATCGCTCCCCCCATCGGCGCCGCGGCGGCGGCCGTGGTGTACCAGCTCGTGCGCGGCGAGGAGCCCAGTCCCGCCGAGATCGAGGCGCACGAGCGCGAGGCCGCGATCCACGAGATGGAGGGGGAGGTCGTATGAGCCGGGTGCTGTTCGTCTGCATCCACAACGCCGGCCGCTCGCAGATGTCTCAGGCGCTGTTCGAGCTCGTCGTCGAAGGCCGGCACGAGGCGCGCTCTGCCGGCTCCGACCCGGGAGAGCGCGTCCACCCCGAGGTCGTTGAGGCGATGCGCGAGCTCGGCGTGGACGTGGCCGACCGGGTCCCACACCGGCTCGAGCGCGTCGATGCCGAGTGGGCGGACGTCGTCGTGACGATGGGCTGCGGCGATGCGTGCCCGTACATCCCGGGCAAGCGCTACGTCGACTGGCAGCTGACCGACCCGAAGGGACTGCCGCTCGAGCAGGTGCGGCTGATCCGCGACGACATCCGCCGCCGCGTCGAGGAACTCGCCGCCGAGCTCGACGGCGTCGGCTGAGCCGGCGCGACGCCGTCGCGTCGCCCGCCTACTACTGCTTCGGCTCGGCCTCGAGCTTGTACCCGACGCCGTAGCGCGTTTGGAGGAAGGTGTGCCGAGAGGCGCGGTTGTCGACCTTCTCGCGGAGCTTGCGCACGAAGACGTCGACCGTGCGGTCGCGGTGCGACGCGCGTCGGCCCCAGACCCGCTGGAGCAGCTCGTCGCGGGTGAGCACACGGCCCTCCTCCATCGCAAGCGCGTAGAGCAGCCGGAACTCGGTCGGCGTGAGCTCGGCCGATGCTCCGTCGACGTAGGCCTGCACGTTCTTCGGATCGAGTCTCAGCTCCTCGATCACGAGCTCCTCGCCGCGGCGCGGATCCTGCGCGCGCGTGCCGCGTCTGGCGGCCGCGCCCACGCGGGCGACGAGCTCCTTCATCGAGAACGGCTTGACGAGGTAGTCGTCGGCCCCGATCTCCAGCGCATGCACCCGATCGTGCTCCGTGCCGCGGGCGGAGACGACCACGATCGGGGTGCCGATCCCCTCACCCCGCACCTGCTCGATCACCTTCCAGCCGTCGAGGCCCGGGAGCATCAGGTCGAGGACGCAGACGTCGGGGCGCTCGTAGCGGAGTCGCGCGAGCCCGGTCTCCCCGTTGGCGACGCCCACGGCGTCGAACCCCGCGGCGGTCAGGTGACGGGCCATCCCCTGGGCGATGACGTCGTCGTCCTCGATGATCAGGACCCTTGACATCTGGTGGCCATCATGCGTCTCTCCGCCGATGCACGGGGGAGCAAGGTGGTTACGGGATGGTATCCGGACGGTGAACTACCCCGACGCGGTCGATGTGCCTGACCGGCAGCCGGGTGGAGTGGGTTCTGTTACAAGGTGCGCGATGGACGGGGACGCCACGAGAGGCCGGATGATTCTCGAGGAGAGCCGCGAGGCCGTGGTGATCCTCGACGCGGACGACGTCGTGATCGGCGCAAGCCGACGGGCCCGGCAGTCGGTCGACGGCCTCCGCGAAGGCGAGCTTCTCCCCGAGGGCCTGCTCTCCGGGGACACCGGCATCGTCCCGCTCATCGTGCCCTACGACGTCGGTGGGAGACGTGAGCGGCTCGTGTACCTCAGCCGCAGTGGTGACCTCACGGCGTACGAGGAGCTCCGGTCGGGATTCACCGCGGCTGTGTCGCACGAGCTGCGCACGCCGCTCGCCCGGCTGATGGCGATCCTCGACACCGCGACCCTCCCCGGGGAGGACGTCCTGCACCTCGTCGACCGCGCCCGCGCCGAGGTCGAGCAGGTGGTCGAGCTGATCGACGAGGTGCTCTTCCTCAGCGAGCTCGAATCGGGATCACGCGTCGTCTCGCTCGGTGCTGTGCCGGTCCGCCAAGAACTCGACCTCGTCGCCGACGGTCTCTCCGACATGGCCGCGCGGGCAGGCGTCGAGGTCGGGGTCGTCGGTGATCCCGCGATCCAGCTCGAGATCCGCCCGCGGATGCTACGCGTCGTGGCGCAGAACCTCGCGGAGAACGCGATCCGCTACGCCGGGCCTGGCTCGTCGTTCACGCTCGGCGTCGAAGGGACCGAGGAAGGGTCGTGCTCAGCGGGAAGGACGATGGCGTCGGTGTCGCCGACGCGGAGATCCCCGCGCCTCTTCGAGCGGTTCTACCGGGCCGACCATGCGCGCGCCTCGCGGGGCACCGGTCTTGGCCTCGCGATCGTCAAGCACGTCGTCACGCAGGCGGGTGGTCGCGTCGAGGCGCTCGGCGGTCCCGGCGCCGGCCTCGAGATCCGCTGCATCTTCCCGCAGAGAGCGTGACGAACCACGCGACGTCGTTCTCCGGTTCTTCACCAGTCGTTCACCAGTCGGGTCCCCCATCGGCGGCTGTGTCGGCGCAACACTCGGTAGAATGCGTTGTGGTCGCCTGCCTGACTGGAGCTTCAAACGAGCGATGAGCGAGGACATGACACCCTCCGACGTCCGGGACCCGGCGTCTTCCGCGCGACATCGAGGTCAACGCGCGCGCGACGCTTCGCGGCCGACGATCGACAGCGCACGCATGGCCGAGGTGTCGAGGGGCACCGCCAGCAGGAGATGGAGACCCTCCCCGTTGTCTTCGACGTGAGGGCCTCACGGTCTCCTACAGCGGGAAGCTCGCGCTCAAGGGCGTCGACGCTCGCGATCCGGAGAACACCGTCACCGCCTTCATCGGCCCTTCCGGCTGCGGCAAGTCGACGTTCATCCGCTGCTTCAACCGGATGAACGACCTCATCCCCGGCGCGAAGGTCGACGGGCGGATCGACTACCACGGACGCGACCTCTACGGCGCCGGGAGTCGACCCGGTCGAGGTGCGGCGGCGGATCGGCATGGTGTTCCAGAAGCCGAACCCGTTCCCGAAGTCGATCTACGACAACATCGCGTTCGCGCCCGAAGGTGCTCGGGATGAAGAAGGACCTCGACGATCGTGTCGAGCACGCCCTCCGACGCGCGGCGCTCTGGGACGAGGTGAAGGACCGGCTCAAGGACAACGCGCTCGGCCTCTCGGGCGGGCAGCAGCAGCGCCTCTGCATCGCCCGCGACGATCGCGATCGAGCCCGACGTGATCCTGATGGACGAGCCGGCCTCGGCGCTCGACCCGATCTCGACGGCGCGGATCGAGGATCTGATCCACGAGCTGAAGTGCGACTACACGATCGTGATCGTCACGCACAACATGCAGCAGGCAGCGCGCGTCGCCGACATGACGGCCTTCTTCAGCGTCGAGGTGCGCGAGGACGGCAAGCGGCGCCACGGCGTCCTCGTCGAGTTCGACGCGACCAACAAGATCTTCACGAACCCGAGCGACCGGCGGACGGAGGACTACGTCACGGGACGGTTCGGCTGATGGCACGCGTCGAGTTCCAGCACGCCCTCGACATGCTCGAGGCAGCCTTCCAGGAGCAGGGCTCGCTCGTGCTCCGGGCCGTGCGGGGCGCGATCGACGCACTCGAGACGCAGGACGTCGAGCTCTGCGACGAGGTCGTCGCCTTCGACGACGAGATCGATCGGCGCTACCACGCGATCGAGAAGCAGATCGAGCAGATTCTCGCCCAGCAGTCGCCCGTGGCGACCGACCTCCGGCTCGATCCTCGCCGTGCTCCACGGCTCCATCCACCTCGAGCGGATCGGCGACCAGAGCGTGACGATCGCGAAGCTGACCAAGGTCGCCGCGGAGCTCGCGCCGGATCTCCGGCTCGTCGACGGCCTGCGCGAGATGGGCGAGCGCGCCGAGGAGATGGTGCGGTCGCGCTCGACGCGTTCGCGCAGCGCGACATCGAGAGCGCCCGGTCGCTCGCGCCAGCTCGACGAGCTCATCGACCGGACGAACCGGCGGGTCGATCGACCAGGTGCTCGCGATGACCGAGCCCGGCACCCAGGAATGGGGGATGCGGATGATCATCGTCGCGCGCTGCATCGAGCGGATCGGTGACAACGCCGTCGACATGGGCGAGCAGATCGAGTTCCTCGTGCACCGGGGAGTTCGCGGAGTTCAGCGACGCCTCTCACTGAGCGCCGTTCACCACTCCGTCCACCAGTTGTAGACCACCGAGAACCCCACGCAGCGAACACGTCGTCGCCACGCTTGCGGCGTCACGTCGATTACCTCAAAGGAAAGGCACAGGAGACGTCATGAAGAGAACGATCATCACGGTCGTCGCGGTCTGCAGTCTCTGGTCGCCGCGGTGCGTCGGCGGGACTGCGCGGCTGCGCCGTCGAAGTCGAGCGGGTCGGTGGTGGCGACGGGCTCGTCCTTCGTCTTCCCGCTCGTCTCCAAGTGGATCCCCGAGGTCGACAAGGCCCTCGGCACTGGTCTCACCTACTCGCCGACCGGCTCGGGTGCCGGCATCGCCGGGGTCACCGCCCGCACCGTCGACTGGGGCGGCTCCGACGCGCCGCTGACGCCGTCGCAGCTCACGGCCTGCAACGGGTGCGTGCAGATCCCGATCGCGCTCTCGGCGCTGTCCGTTCCGTACAACCTCCCGGGGATCGGGAACTGCGTCCTCCGGCTCACGCCCCAGACGCTCTCGGCGATCTACCTCGGCGAGATCACCAACTGGAACGACTCGCGGATCAAGGCCGACAACGGCAAGTGCAACGCTGCCCGACTTGAAGATCACCCCGGTCTACCGCTCGGACAGCTCTGGGTCGACCTGGGCCTTCACCAACTACCTGTCGGCGGTCAGCCCCGCGTGGAAGAGCAAGGTCGGCGTCTGCGACCAGCGTCAACTGGCCGGCAGGTGTCGGCGCGCGCGGCTCCTCGGGCGTGTCGGGCATCGTCACCAAGACGCCGGGCGCGCTGACCTACGTCGACGTCGCGTACGCCAAGAGCAACAAGCTCCGGTTCGCGTGGATCAAGAACCGGGCCGGCAAGTTCGCCTCGCCGGGTCTCCGCGGGATCCAGGCGGCCGTGACGTCGCTGCCGGCCAAGATCACGTCGGTCGACCAGCTCGGGAACCTCTCGGATCCGCCCGCCAAGGCCGGGAAGCTCGCCTACCCGATCGGCGTGTTCGTGTACGCGATCGTGCCGACGAAGTCCGCGCAAGGCGGCGGAGCTGCGGAAGCTCATGTACTGGTTCGTCACGCAGGGCCAGAAGTTCGGCCCGCCGCTGATCTTCGACCCGATGCCGAAGCAGGTGCAGGCGTTCGCCTACCGCGAGATCAAGAAGATCCAGTCGTAGAGCAGCTCTGACGTGTCGACCGTCTCCGATACCCCCACTCCGACCGGCGCAGACCTCTCGCGCAAGGGGATCAGGCTCGGGGACGTGCTCTTCCAGGGCATCGCGGTCGTCGCCTCGCTGGCGGCGACCGCGCTGCTCTTCCTGATCGCGTGGAAGATCTTCGACCTCGCCTGGCCCGCCATCCAGGAGTTCGGGGCCGAGTTCCTGTGGACGAACGTCTGGGATCCCGTCAAGGACCAGTACGGGGCGCTGGCGTTCATCTACGGGACGGTGATGACGTCGATCATCGCCCTCGCCCTCGCGACGCCGCTCTCGATCGCGATCGCTCTCTTCCTCACGGAGATCGCGCCGCGCCGCGTCGCGTCGCCGATCGCGACGATGGTCGAGCTGCTCGCGGCGATCCCGAGCGTGGTGCTCGGCCTGTGGGGCATCCTCGTCTTCGGCCCGTGGATCGCGACGCACCTCGAGCCCTGGCTGCAGAGCTGGTTCGGGTTCCTGCCGATCTTCTCGGGCGACCCGTCGCAGGCGGGGCTGCTGCCCGCCGCACTCGTCCTGACGATCATGATCGTCCCGATCACCTCGGCGATCTGCCGTGAGCTCTTCCAGCGCACGCCGCGGGACCTGATGGACGGCGCGATGGCGCTCGGCTCGACGCGGTGGGAGGCGATCCGGGGCGTGATGTTCGCGTACGCCGCGCCGGGGATCGCCGCCGCCGTCCTGCTCGGCCTGGGACGCGCGTTCGGCGAGGCGATCGCGGTCACGCAGGTGATCGGCAACCGCTCCGACATCCCGAGCTCCTGGTTCGAGCCGGCCGACACGCTCGGCAGCCGGATCGCCGCCCAGTACCAGGGCGCGGCGACGCCGCTGCAGGCCTCGTCGCTCCTCTACCTCGCCGCGATCCTGATGGTGATCTCGCTCGTCACGAACATCGCGGCCCAGTTCATCGTCCGGAGGTTCGAGAAGCAGCGGAGGGCGGCGTGAGCGAGCACGAGATCGTCGACCCGTACGACATCACCGTCCGCTCGAGCGGCCTCGGTCGACGCAGGCTCACCGAGAAGATGTTCGGCGCGCTTGGAGTCGCCGCGGCGATCGTCGCCGTGGGGATCCTGGCGCTCGTCCTCGGGACGGTCGTGATCAAGGGCTTCAGCCAGATCAACCTCGACCTCCTCACGAAGTCGCGCCCGCTGTTCGGCGAGCAGGGCGGGATCGCCGACGCGTTGATCGGCAGCGCGATCATCGTCGGGATCTGTGCGCTCATCGCGATCCCGTTCTCGGTGCTCGTCGCGATCTACATGTCCGAGTACGCCTCGCCGAGGATCTCGCGCAGCCTGCGTATCGTCCTCGACGTCCTCAACGGCGTTCCGGCGATCGTCGTCGGCATCTTCGTCTTCGGACTGCTCGTCGTCGGGAACGGGCAGAAGGCGATCTACGGGTCGTTCGCGCTGGCGATCCTGATGATCCCCATGGTCGCCCGTGCCACGCAGGAGGTGCTCGAGATCGTCCCGCGCTCGCAGCGCGAAGGCAGCCTCGCACTCGGCGTGACCAAGTGGCGCACCGTCTGGAGCATCATCCTGCCGAGCGCGATCGGCGGCATCCTCACCGGCGTCGTGATCGCCATCGCACGCGTCGCCGGCGAGACGGCGCCGCTGCTGTTCACGACGTCGATCGCGGCGAACACCATCGCGTTCGACCCGTCGCAGGCGCTGCCCACCCTGCCGGTCGCGATCTTCGCGTTCTCGGAGTCCCCGACCCGGCAGAGCAGGCGCTCGGCTGGGCAGCCGCGCTCGTGCTGATCCTCTTCGTCCTCCTGATGAACATCCTCGCCAAGGTGTTCGCCGGCCGGAAGCGCCGACAGCTCCAGGGGAGCTGAGGCAGCCGTGAGCGAGGAGAAGCCTTCGCACGAG
This sequence comes from uncultured Actinomycetes bacterium, assembly GCA_963849125.1. Lineage (GTDB taxonomy): Bacteria > Actinomycetota > Thermoleophilia > Gaiellales > Gaiellaceae > Gaiella. The sequence goes on from CAWKGI010000020.1 coordinate 277,048, forward strand.
CCCGCCGCGCCGACGCCGAGTCAGGGCCCGACGGAGGAGGAGATCCGGCTCCGCGCGCACGAGATCTCGCTCGGTCAGGATGCGGGAACCCCGGAGGAGAACTGGCTCCGGGCCGAGCTCGAGCTGGTCGACGCGATGCGCGCGGAGCGAGAGCATCCAGGCGAGGCGCGACAGGAGGACGTCGACCAGGCGCGCGACGCGGAGGCCGCTGCGCTCGGCCATGCGCACTGGTTCTCGCAGGGCCACCCCTGACGCGCTGCCGTGACAGGCGGGACTGCCGCGGCACGTGGCGGGCCCTCCCGACTACGCTCAGCTGAGATGAAGGAGACCGTCGAGCGGGAGCTGAAGCTCTCGGCAGCAGAGGGGTTCGCGATGCCGGAGCTCGGTGGCCATCCCCTGCCGTCGCGCACATTCGTCTCGACCTACCACGACACCGAGGACCTCGTCCTCGCCCGGCACGGCGTCACCTTCCGTCATCGCGTCGAGGACGGCACCGGGCTGTGGCAGCTGAAGCTGCCGAAGGGGTTCGCCCGGATCGAGCTCGAGCAGGCCGGTCCGCCGGCGCGTCCGCCGGAGGAGATGCTGGCCTTGCTCGTCGCGCTGCTCCGCGGCCGCCCGGTCGTGCCGGTCGCGCGCCTGCGCACCCGGCGGGAGGGCGTCCGTGCGCGCGGCGCAGAGATCACCGAGGATTCCGTCGCGGTTCTCGTCGGGCAGCGTGTCACCCGCCGGTTCCACGAGATCGAGATCGAGCTGGTCGGAGGCGACGAGGAGGATCTCGTCGCGCTCCAGAAGGAGCTCCGGCGTGCCGGAGCGGGGGTCGACGGCCACGACCAGCGCCCGAAGCTCTTCCGCGCGCTCGACCTCCCCGCGCCCGCCGAGGTGGTAAAGGTGCCCGCCGGGGCCGTGCCGGGGGTCGCGCTCGGTTTCGCGCTCCAGGAGCAGCGCCGTCGGCTGCTCGCCCACGACCCGGGCACGCGTCTCGGCAGCGACATCGAGGAGCTGCACCAGATGCGGGTCGCGACCCGGCGACTGCGCGCCTTCCTCCGGGCCGGCCGCCCGCTGCTCGACCGCGACTGGGTCGAGGGGCTCCGCGCCGAGCTCGGCTGGCTCGGGCGCGAGCTCGGGCCGGCCCGCGATCTCGACGTGCTCGTCGAGCGGATCGGGACCGACGTCGCCTCCCTGGGGCCTGACGCCGCGGTCGGTGCGGGTCTCGTCGCCGAGCTGGTCGCGGAGAAGGAGGCGGCGAGACGGGTCGTCGTCGAGGCGCTCACGAGCGCGCGCTACGTCGCATTGCTCGACCGGCTCGACGAGGTCACCGATCCGCCCCTCTCGGGCTCCGAGACCACCCTCACCGAGGTGTGGGCGCGCCAGTGGAAGCGGACGCGCCGGGCGGTGTCGGCGCTACCGCCCGTCCCCGCCGACGACGAGCTGCACGCGGTGCGCATCGCGATCAAGCGGGCGCGCTACGCGGCGGAGCTCGCCGGCCACGAGCTGGGGAAGAAGGGCGCGACGTTCGTCAACGCGGCGAAGGACGCGCAGGACGTGCTCGGCGAGCACCAGGACGCGCACGTCGCCGAGGAGCGCATCGTGCGCTGGGCCGACGCGACGCCTGACGGCGCCGTCGCCGCGGGAAGGCTCGTGCAGCTCGAGCGTGACCGCCGAGTCGCCATGCGCGCCGCCTGGCCCGGTTCCTGGGCCGCGCTCCGGGCCGCCGCGAGGCGCCTCGGGTGAGCGACGTCGTTCGCGCGGCGGGTGGGGTTCCCGCCCGTGTCGTGGACGGCGCGGTCGAGGTGCTGATCGTCCACCGGCCGGCCTACGACGACTGGACGTTCCCGAAGGGGAAGTGCGAGCCGGGCGAGACCGACGAGGACTGCGCGCTGCGCGAGGTGGAGGAGGAGACCGGGCTGCGCTGCGCGCTGGGAGCGGAGCTGCCGCCGACGACCTACACCGACCCGCGCGGCCGTCCGAAGACCGTCCGGTACTGGCTGCTCGACGTGGTCGGGGGCGACCTTGCGTTCCACCACGAGGTCGCCGACGGACGTTGGGTCACACCGACGCTCGCGGCGAGCACGCTCTCGTACGAGCGGGACCTCGAGATCCTTGAAGCGGCGGTGCGGGCCGCGTCGCCGACGCCCGGCTAGTCTCGACGACGTGCAGTCGCGGGCGGAGACGGTCGACGGGTATGCCTCGCGAAGCCATCGCGCGTCCAGGGTCTCCCCGGCGAGGTCGCTCCTGCTTCCGGCTCCTCGAGGACGTGCCGCTCGAGGTGGTCGCCGAGGCGATCCGTCGCGTCCCGGTCTCGAGCTCTCTCGAGCGGTACGAGCAGGTGCTCGGCCCGGGCGCGGCGGGGCGGAGCCGGAGGTCGGCCGGGTGAGGGTGTGAGGGCGTTCCTGGGTCTCGCGGTCGCGCTGCTGACCGCCGGCGCGGTGCTGATCGTCGCGGTGCTCGTGACCGGCGGAGGCGACGCGCCGAGCTACCGCGGCAGCAGGCCGCCGGCGGGGATCTCTCTCCCGCCGTTCACGCTGACCGACGAGAGCGGCGCGACGGTGCGGTCGGACGACCTCCGCGGCAAGGCGGTTGTCGTCACCTTCCTCGACGCCCAGTGCACCGATGCGTGCCCGGTGGTGGCCGGGGAGCTCGCGCGGGCCGTGGACGACCTGCCCGCCGACGAGCGTGACCGCGTGGTCGTGCTCGGGATCTCCACCGACCCGAAGGAGGACACGCCCGCCGCCGTCGACGCCTTCCTCGCCCGGCACCGGGCGGCCGGGCGCGTGCGCTACCTCACCGCGCCTCAGCGGGTGATGGAGCCGGTCTGGGACGCGTTCAAGATCCTGCCGACCGCTCGGAGCGGCAGCGACTCGCTGCACTCGATCCCGGTGCAGATCTACTCCACCGACGGGATCTGGCGCTCGACGCTCACCGTCGGCGTCGATCTCAACCGCAGGAACCTCGTGCACGACGTGCGCGTCGCGGCCTCGCAGTAGTCGGGCGCGACGGACGTGACCGAGCAGGCCTTTCGGCGCCTTTCGGTGTAAGACACCGAGGGTCTGTCAAGGGCTTTCGTGCCGACTGTGTGCCGACTCTTCCGCCAACCCCGTCCCGGCAGGACGGTCGGGTGTCAGACACCGGCGGTCCGTCAAGGGCGTTCGTGCTCGTTCTGTGTCGATCGTGTGCCGAGCCCGCACGGTCTCAGGCAGCGCAGCGGCTCGCACGAGCGGTCTGCCCGGGCGCAGTTCGCCGGACAGGGTGAGAGGCACGACGGTAGCCTGCCCCCGGTGAGCAGCGAGATCGTCTACACGATGCACCGGGCCGACAAGTTCTACGGCCCGGACAAGCAGGTTCTCTCCAACATCTCCCTCTCGTTCCTGCACGGGGCGAAGATCGGCGTGCTCGGGCCGAACGGCGCGGGCAAGTCCACGCTCATGCGGATCATGGCCGGGCTCGAGGAGCCCTCCTCTGGGATCGCGGAGCTCAACCCGAAGTCGAGCGTTGGCTACCTCTCGCAGGAGCCCGAGCTCGACGGGTCCAAGGACGTGCGCGGCAACGTCGAGGACGGCGTGCGCGAGCTGCGCGACCTGCTCGACCGGTTCAACGCGATCTCGAACGCGTTTGCGGAGCCCGACGCCGACTTCGACGCGCTCCTCGCGGAGCAGGCCGTCGTCCAGGACCAGATCGACCGCCACGACGCGTGGAACCTCGACCAGCAGCTCGACCGCGCGATGGACGCGCTGCGCCTCCCCGACGGCGACCGTGACGTGACGACCCTCTCCGGCGGGGAGCGCCGCCGCGTCGCGCTCTGCCGACTGCTCCTCTCTTCCCCGACCTGCTGCTCCTCGACGAGCCCACGAACCACCTCGACGCCGAGTCGGTGTACTGGCTCGAGCGGTTCCTCGAGGGCTACAAGGGCACCGTCATGGCCGTCACGCACGATCGCTACTTCCTCGACAACGTCGCCGGCTGGATCCTCGAGCTCGACCGCGGCAAGGGGCTGCCGTTCGAGGGCAACTACTCGTCGTGGCTCGACCAGAAGCAAGCGCGGCTCGCCCAGGAGGAGAAGCAGGAGTCGGCCCGCCGCCGCACGCTGGCCCGGGAGCTCGAGTGGGTGCGGATGAGCCCGACGGCGCGGCACGCGAAGTCGAAGGCACGTCTCGCCGCCTACGAGCGGCTCCTCGCGGAGGACCAGGCCGGGCGCCACGACGGCGCGGAGATCCATATCCCTGCCGGCCCGCGCCTCGGAGACGTCGTCGTGCAGGCCGAGCACGTGAGCAAGGGCTTCGGCGAGCGGCTCCTCGTCGAGGACCTCACGTTCTCGCTGCCGCCGGGCGGCATCGTCGGCGTGATCGGCCCGAACGGCGCCGGCAAGACGACGCTCTTCAAGATGATCGCCGGCGAGGAGCAGCCGGACGACGGCACGCTCACCGTCGGTGAAACCGTCCAGCTCGCCTATGTCGACCAGAGCCGCGGCAACCTCAACCCGGACAACACCGTGTGGAAGGAGATCTCGGGCAACCAGGATCTCGTCCTGCTCGGCAAGCGCGAGGTCAACTCCCGCCAGTACGTCTCGTGGTTCAACTTCCGCGGCGGCGACCAGCAGAAGCTCGTGAAGGATCTCTCCGGCGGAGAGCGGAACCGCGTGCACCTCGCGAAGATGCTGATGTCGGGCGGCAACGTCCTGCTCCTGGACGAGCCCACGAACGACCTCGACGTCGACACGCTGCGCGCGCTCGAGGACGCGTTGCTCGACTTCGCCGGCTGCGCCGTGGTGATCACCCACGACCGCTGGTTCCTCGACCGCGTCGCCACGCACATCCTCGCCTTCGAGGGCGACTCGCAGACGACCTGGTTCGAGGGCTCCTGGGGCGAGTACGCCGACTGGGTGCGCGAGACCCGTGGCCCCGAGGCGCTCGAGCCGCACCGCATCACGTACAAGCCGCTGCGGCATCCTTGACGTGCCCCGCAGGCGTCGATCCGCGGAAGCGGATCGACGCGCGGGTGATCCCCGCCTTGTGGCGGGGCAGATCCCTGAAGCCGGCCCTGCCTGGTGGCAGGGCCGGGGCGACGGCCGGGACTTCGGTACAGGAGGCTTGACGATCGTTGTGGGGCCGTGGCCCGTGGTCGAGTCCGCGTAGGCAACGAGCCTGCTCGACCGCGTCGCGGTCTCCGTCCCGGACGCCGGCCGGAGGGCGTTCTCAGTCGTCGAGCTCGGCGCGGGCGCAGTCCGGGCAGAGGGCGATCAGGGTGTCGCGTCCCGCAGCGTCGACGTCCCAGTTCACGCGCCAGACGCCCTCCTCATCCGGGCTCCGGCCGCAGGCGTCGCAGGCCAGCAGGTCGTCGTCGGGCTGCGTCGGCTGGACCTGGAGGCTCTCCACGGGCGGGATCCTGGCACCTCCGGTCTCCTGCGGCAAGAGCTGCCACGACGTGGTCACCACCTCGTCACCCTCTGGACGCGACCGCCTCCAGCCCTTCCGTGAGGAGTTCGACCATCTCGAGCACGTCGGCGGACTCCACGATCAGCGGCGGCGCGAGCGCGACCCCCTCCCAGAGCCAGCGCGTGAGCAGCCCGGCCCTGCGGGCGCCCGCCCAGAGCTCGGTCGCGGCGGCGCCGAGGTCGTCGACGCGCTCCGGGTCGAGCGCGACCGCGGCCATCAGCCCGACGCCACCGCGCACCTCCCGGACGAGCGGATGCGCCTCGAGCGCGCGCAGCGTCTCGTGGAACGGCGCCTCGAGCTCCCGTGCACGGTGCACGAGCCCGTCGCGCTCGAGCAGCGCGATGTTCGCGAGCGCGGCCGCGCAGCAGGTCGGATGGCCGCTGTAGGTCGCGCCGTGGGAGAACGGCCGTCCCCGCGTCGCAAAGAACGGCTCGGCGACACGAGGCGAGACGACGACGCCGCCGAGCGGGAGATACCCGCTGGTCACGCCCTTGGCGAAGACGATCAGGTCGGGCTCGAGCCCGAAGCGCTCGACTGCGAACCAGTCGCCCACGCGGCCGAACCCGCCGATGACCGCATCGGCGATCGTGAGCACGCCGTGCCTCGCGCAGATCGCCATGATCTCGTCGAGGTAGCCGGGCGGCGGCGCGAGCACGCCGCCGGCGCCGATCACGGGCTCGAAGACGAACGCGGCGACCTGCGACGGGCCGAGCCGGAGGATCTCCGCCTCGAGGGCCGCGGGGTCGTCCCACGCCACGCGCGACGTGTCCGCCACGAGCTCGCCGAAGCCCTCGCGGTACGGCATTCCCAGGATGCTCGTCGCGATCCCGTGCGTCCCGTGGTAGCCGTGCTCGCGGCTGATCAGGTGGGTGCGGGTGCCCTCGCCGCGCGTCGCGTGCCAGAGGCGTGCGAGCTTCGCCGCCGTGTCGATCGAGTCGGCGCCGCCACTCGTGAGGAAGACCTTCGAGCCTGGCGTGGGCGCGAGCGCGGACAGCTTCTCTGCCAGCTCGAGCGCGGGACGGTTCGCGACGTCGCCGAACACGTGGTAGGCCTCGAGCCTGCCCAGCTGCTCCGCGATCGCCTCGGCGATCTCGCGTCGACCGTGGCCGACGTTGCAGTACCAGAGGCTCGCCGCACCGTCGAGGTAGCGCCTGCCGTCGACGTCCCACACGTGCACGCCCTCGCCTCGCTCGAGCACGAGCTCCTCGCCGTCGACGGCCGCCATGTCGGCGAAGGGATGCCAGAGCGCCGTCATCCCGCCGTCTCTCCGGCTGCGTCGAGCGACGTCGCAGACCGTGACCGACCGGCGATCGCGGCGGCAGGAACGGCAGGGTCGGAGCGGTGGGGAGTCATCGGAGCAGTATGCGCGGGAGCGGCACGAGGGGTAGACGCCGCCCGCCCGGGGTGATATATCAGCCCCCTGTGCCGATGAGCGAACATCCCGGGCCTTCCGCGTGAGCGCGTCTCCGGCCACCCGTCCGGTGACGGAGCGCCAGGAGATCGACCGTAGCGGCACGCCGCTGATCGAGGCCTCTGGGGTGTGGAAGGTGTTCGGGCCGGGCGCCGAGAAGATCCCCGGCTCGCCCGAGGCCGAGCTCTCCCGCGCCGAGCTGCGAGAGAAGACCGGCTGCGTCGCGGCCGTCCGGGACGTCGCCCTCCAGGTGTGGCCGGGCGAGGTGTTCGTGGTGATGGGCCTCTCCGGCTCGGGCAAGTCGACCCTCGTGCGCACGCTGATCCGGCTGATCGAGCCGACCGCCGGGACGATCCGCATCGGCGAGCGGGACGTGACCGGCGCCGGCAAGGCCGAGCTCCGCGAGCTGCGTCGCAACGACGTCTCGATGGTGTTCCAGCACTTCGGCCTGCTCGCACACCGTCGCGTCGTCGACAACGTCGCGTTCGGCCTCGAGATCCAGGGCGTGGGGAAGTCCGAGCGGCTCGAGAAGGCGCGAGGCATCCTCGCGCTCGTCGGGCTCGAGGACGTCGCCAACCAGTTCCCCGACCAGCTCTCGGGCGGGATGCAGCAGCGGGTCGGCGTCGCGCGCGCGTTCGCGGGCGACCCGAAGGTGATGCTCTACGACGAGCCGTTCAGCGCCCTCGACCCGCTGATCCGCCGCGACATGCAGGACGAGGTGATCCGGCTCCAGCACGAGACGGGCAAGACGATGGTCTTCATCACCCACGACCTGCCCGAGGCGCTGCGGCTCGGCGACCGGATCGCGATCATGCGCGACGGAGCGATCGTCCAGCTCGGCACGCCGGAGGACCTCGTCGGCTCGCCCGCCGACTCCTACGTCGAGAACTTCGTCCGCGACATCCCGCGCAGCCACGTGCTCACGCTCCGCTGGATCATGCGGGACGCCGAGCCGGGCGAGTCCCTCGACGGCCCGACCATCGACGTCGGGACGATCGTCCGCGATGCGATCCCGCTGCTGGCAGCGAGCGAGCGTCCGCTCGTCGCGCTCGAGGACGGACGCCCCGTCGGGGTCGTCGACCGGGCGGCGGTGCTGACCGCGATCGCCGGCGAAGAGGACTGATGTCGACCACGCTCGATCCGGTCCTCGCGCCGTCGACGATCGCCCACCGCCCGTGGTGGAAGGGCCGGATCGTGCAGGTGGCCGCGATCGTCGGCGTGATGTGGCTCGCCTACCGCGGTCTGAAGGGCGAGTACCCGTGGCCGAGCTCGCTGGCGTGGAACCAGCTCCAGCTCAGGCTCGACAGCTTCCAGACGTGGCTGATCGAGCAGCGCACGGGTGAGGACAAGGGCATCGTCTTCACGATCTTCGACGGCTTCCGCGCGCTCGTCGACGACCTCGTCGGGTGGATCTTCCGCTTCTTCCAGTGGCTCACCTGGCCCGGCTTGGCGTGGCCGGCACGCTCATCGGCGTGGCGGCTCGGAGGCCTGCGGGCAGGGCTGATCGTCCTTGGAGCGTTCGCCTCGTACGCGCTCTCCGGTCTCTGGGCCGAGAGCATGGAGACGTTCGCGCTGATGATCGTCGCGGTCGGCCTCTCGCTCCTGATCGGGGTGCCGCTCGGGATCGTCGCCGGCCGCTCCGACCGGTTCAACAACGCGATCTCGCCCTTCCTCGATGCGGCCCAGATCATCCCGGCGTTCGCGTATCTCATGCCGGTCGTGCTGTTCTTCTCGATCGGCTACGCGGCCGCCGTGGTCGCGACGATGGTGTACGCGATCCCGCCGGCGGTGCGCATCACCGCGCTCGGCATCCGCGGTGTCGCGACGAACACCGTCGAGGCGGCCGCCTCGATGGGTGCCACGCGCTCGCAGATGCTCGTCAAGGTGCAGCTCCCGCTCGCCCGGCGGATGCTGCTGCTCGGCGTGAACCAGACGATCCTCTTCGCGCTCTCGATGGTCGTGATCGCCGGGCTGATCGGTGGCGGCGGCCTCGGCGCGGTCGTCAACAGCGGCCTCTTCTCGAACCCGGCGCTCGCCATCCTCGCCGGGTTCGTGATCGTGATCATGGCGATGGCGCTCGACCGCTCGACGGAGGCGGTCGCCGAGCGCACCGATCCTGCGAAGCGCCATCTCGACGCCGCGGCCCGGCGCATGCTGCGCATCCAGACCGCGATCGTCGTCGTGGCCACGCTCGTGGCCGTCGTGCTCGGCAAGACGCTCGGCGCGAGCGGCGTCTACCCGCTCGAGGCCGGCGACCCGCCGCGCTCGGTGACGCTTCAGCCGTGGATCCTGACCCAGATCACCTCGCTCCTCGAGTACGTGCAGAACCCCGACAACTGGGTCTTCAAGATCACGGAGCCGACCAGCACCTTCATCCTCCAGCAGCTGCTGCTGCCGCTGCAGGCGTTCCTGATGGAGGGGCCGTGGTTCGTGACGCTCTTCGGCCTCGTCGCGATCGCCTTCGTCGTCTCCGGGCTCCGGCCGGCGATCACCACCTTCCTGATGCTCGCGCTGATCGGCGTGCTCGGCGTCTGGTCGCTTGCGATGGACACGCTCTCGCAGGTTCTCGTCGCGACGGTGATCGGCGTGATCATCGGGATCGCGCTCGGGATCGCGGCCGCGGAGAGTCGCACCGTCTCGCGCATCCTGCGTCCGCTCGACGACGTGCTCCAGACCCTGCCGCAGCTCGTCTACATCATCCCGTTCATCTATCTGATGCCGGTTTCGATCGTCCCAGGGATCATCGCCGCCGTTCTCTACGCGTTCCCCGTCGTCAACCGGCTCGTCGAGCGCGGTGTCCGTGACGTCGCCCCGGAGGCGGTCGAGGCGGCAGGGGCGTTCGGGGCGACGCGGCGACAGATCCTGACGAAGGTGAAGATCCCCCTGGCCGGCGATGCGATCATGCTCGGGGTCAACCAGGGGATCGTGATGGTGCTCGCCGTCGTCGTGATCGGAGGACTCGTGGGGTCGGGCGGCCTCGGCTACGAGGTCGCCCAGGGGCTCGTCCGCGGGCAGTTCGGCCAGGGCGTGATCGCGTCGGTCGCGATCCTCGCCCTGGGCATCGCCCTCGACCGCGTGACGCAGGGGACGCGTCGCGTGCGCGAGGGCATGCGCTGACAGTGTCTGATCAAGCGAAGGAGGAACGGATGTCGAAGCGTCTCGGAGGGCGGCGTCGCCGCATCGCCGGGCTCTCGGTCGTCGCGCTCGCAGCGCTCGCGCTCGCAGCCACCGCGCTCGGTGGCAGCTCGCGCCAGGCCGCGTGCGGGAACGTCGTGCTCAACGAGAACTCGTGGGCAGGGTCGTCTGCGAACGTCTACGTGGTCAAGTACGTGCTCGAGAAGAAGCTCGGGTGCTCGGTCAAGGTGACGAACATCACCGAGGGTCAGCCCAACTTCCAGGCGATGGCTGACGGGAAGATCGACGTGATCCTCGAGGACTGGCAGAACCTCGGGCTCTATCCGCAGTACACCAAGAACGGTGACCTGGTGAAGGTCGGCACGAACGGCATCACCGGGATCATCGGCTGGTACATCCCGCGCTACCTGCTGAAGCAGTACCCGCAGTTCGCGACGTGGAAGGGGCTGAAGGGCAAGGAGAAGGTCTTTGCCTCCCCCGAGGCACCCGAAGGCATGTTCCTCGGCGGCGACCCCTCATACGTCCAGAAGGACCGCGCGCTGATCTCGGGGCTCGGGCTGAAGTTCAAGCACGTGGTCGCCGGCGCCGAGCCGGCGCAGGTCGCTCGGTGGTCGCAGCTCTACAAGCAGAAGAAGCCGGTGATCTTCTACTGGTACGACCCGCAGTACCTCAACGGGACGTACGACCTCGTCAACGTCAAGCTCCCGCCTCGGTTCAAGGGATGCCAGGACGACGAGAAGAAGGGTGGCGATCCCAAGAAGTACGCATGCGCGTATCCGCCGTATCCGCTCGACAAGATCGTCGGCAAGGACTTCGCAGCGAGCAAGTCCCCGGCGTTGAAGGTCGTCAAGAACTTCAAGTGGACGGCAAAGGATCAGAACTACGTCGCCACGTTGATCGGCGTGAAGAAGATGCCGAAGGACAAGGCTGCCGAGATGTGGATCAAGGCGCATCCGAAGGTCATCAACAGCTGGCTGAAGTGACAGTCGCGGGCGGGGAGGGGCGTACGAGCGTCCCTCCCCGCCCGTCCCTCGTAGCGGCGTGACTCGCCCCGCTCGGCCCGCGGCCACCATGACCTCCATCCCCGTCATCCACCAGCCCGAGGCCGAGTCGGCCCGGTCGCTGAGCGACCGCGCGTACTACGCCATCCGCGAGCTGATCGTCACGCTCGAGCTCGCGCCCGGGACGGTCGTCAGCGAGCGCGACCTGATGCAGCGGCTCGAGCTCGGGCGGACGCCGATCCGCGAGGCGCTGCGCGACCTCGCGCGGGACAGGCTCGTCGAGGTGTATCCCCGTCGCGGGATCTTCGTCTCGAACGTCGACGTCGGAGACATCGCCGGGCTCTCCGAGGTACGGCTCGTCCTCGAGCCGGAGGCGGCACGGCTTGCGGCACTGCGCAGCACCGAGGCCGACCGCTCGGAGACGGTGGCGCTCCTCGCCGAGCTCGAGGTGACGGCGCGCAGCCCCGACGAGCGCGCGCTGATCGAGCTCGACCAGCGCATCCACCGCCACGTCTACCACGCCGCGCACAACCCGTTCGCCGAGGCGACGCTCAACGAGTACTACGTGCTCGCCCTGCGGATCTGGTTCATCGCCCTCGACCGAGTCACGGAGCGGCTCGACACCGCCGTGCACGAGCACCGCGCGCTGCTCGAGGCGATCCGCGACCGCGATCCGGAGCGCGCGGAGACGGCCATGCGCACGCACATCCAGAGCTTCGACGCGGAGATCCGGGCGGTCCTGTGAGCAAGGCCTTCGCGGTCCCGGCGACGCGGCGTCCGGCCACCGGAAGCGAACGGGCACGCCGATGATCAGCGTCTTCGACCTGTTCACGATCGGGATCGGGCCCTCGAGCTCGCACACGGTCGGCCCGATGCGCGCCGCGCGCACCTTCGCGCTCGGCCTGCGCGACGACGCTCTGCTCGAGCGGGTCGCGTGCGTGCGGGCCGACCTCTACGGCTCGCTGGGCGCGACCGGCCGTGGGCACGGGACCGACCGGGCGGTGATGCTCGGGCTCGAAGGCGAGACGCCCGAGGGCGTCGATCCCGACCGCGTGCCACTGCGCTGCGCCGAGATCGCCGAGCACGCGACGATCAGCCTGCTCGGGCACCACGACGTCGGCTTCGACGAGCGCGAGCATCTCGACTTCCGCCGCAAGAAGAAGCTGGCGGCCCATGCGAACGGGATGGTCTTCACGGCGCTCGACGGCGACGGCCACGTTCTCCGCGAGCGCACCTACTACTCGGTCGGCGGCGGCTTCGTCGTCGACGAGTCCGCGGCGGGCGCCGATCGCATCGTCCCTGACACGACGCCGGTGCCCTATCCGTTCCGCTCCACCGTCGACCTGCTCGAGCACGTGGCCGCGAGCGGGCTGCCGATCAGCGGCGTGATGCGGGCCAACGAGCTCGCGCGCCGCACCGACGCGGAGATCAACGAGGGGCTCCTCCGGATCTGGCGGGCCATGCAGGACTGCGTCACGCGGGGCTGCGAGCGCGACGGCATCCTTCCCGGCGGCCTCAAGGTGAAGCGCCGCGCGAGGGATCTCCACGCCCAGCTGACGTCCGTCGACCATCGGCCCGACCCGCTCGACGTGATGGACTGGGTCAACCTGTACGCGCTCGCGGTGAACGAGGAGAACGCCGCCGGCGGCCGGGTCGTGACGGCGCCGACGAACGGCGCGGCCGGGATCATCCCCGCCGTGCTCCACTACTACGCACGCTTCGTCCCTGGCGCCGACGACGCCGGCGTGATCCGGTTCCTGCTGACCGCGGGCGCGATCGGCGTGATCTACAAGGAGACCGCCTCGATCTCGGGCGCCGAGGTCGGCTGCCAGGGCGAGGTCGGCTCGGCGTGCTCGATGGCGGCGGGTGCGCTCTGCGAGGTGCTCGGCGGCACGCCCGACCAGGTCGAGAACGCCGCTGAGATCGGGATGGAGCACAACCTCGGCCTCACCTGCGACCCGATCGGCGGCCTCGTGCAGGTGCCGTGCATCGAGCGAAACGCGATCGCGGCGGTGAAGGCGATCAACGCGGCGCGGATGGCGCTCCGCGGCGACGGCACCCACTTCGTCCATCTCGACAAGGTGATCAAGACGATGCGCGACACAGGCGCGGACATGAAGGACAAGTACAAGGAGACGGCGCGGGGCGGACTCGCCGTCAACGTGATCGAGTGTTGACCGACGTCTCTGGAGGTATATCCTTGTGCCGCGAACTCATATATCAGACGAGGAGACCCGCTTCATGAGCACCTTCCCCTCGACGGCACGCGCGGTCGTGATCGGCTGCGGCATCGTCGGCAACAGCCTGGCGTACCACCTCACCGAGCTCGGGTGGGACGACGTCGTGCTGATCGACAAGGGCCCGCTGCCGAACCCCGGCGGCTCGACGGGCCACGCGTCGAACTTCATCTTCCCGGTCGACCACAACAAGGAGATGACCTCGCTCACGCTGGAGTCGCAGCGGCAGTACGTCGCGCTCGGCGTGAACACCGAGTGCGGTGGGATCGAGGTCGCGCGCACCGAGGAGCGGATGGAGGAGTTCCGCCGCCGGATGGCGTCCGCGAAATCGTGGGGTGTGGACTCCGCCCGCCTCGTCACTCCGGCCGAGATCAAGGAGCTCGTGCCGTACATCGACGAGTCGATCCTGCTCGGTGGCTTCTACTGCCCGACCGTCTCGGTCGTCGACTCCCTGCGCGCCGGCACGATCATGCGCGAGCGCGCGGTCGAGTCGGGACGGCTCAGCGTGTTCGCCTCGACGGAGGTCAGCGGCATGGACGTCGAGGGCGGCCGGATCCGGCGGGTGCACACCTCGCGCGGGACGATCGAGGCCGACACCGTCGTGATCGCCGTGGGCGTGTGGGCGCCGCTCCTCGCGGAGATGGCCGGGGCGCACATCCCGCTCACGCCGGCCGTCCACCAGATGATCGACGTCGGTCCCGTGCCTCGGTTCGAGCGCTCGGAGCGCGCGATCGAGTTTCCGATCGTCCGTGACATGGACGTCTTCATGTACGAGCGGCAGGACGGGACCGGCCTCGAGATCGGCTCGTACGCGCACCGCTCGATCCTCCACGACCCGGAGGAGATCCCGTCGATCGAGGCCGCCGCGCTCTCGCCGACCGAGTTCCCCTTCACGCAGGCCGACTTCGACCCGCAGATGGAGGATGCCCTCGAGCTGATGCCGGAGATCGTCGGTGACGAGTCCGTCGGCGTGAAGTACGCGATCAACGGGCTGATCGCGCTCACCCCCGACGGGATGCCGATCCTCGGGGAGACGCCCGAGGTCAAGGGCCTCTGGTCGGCCTGCGCCGTGTGGGTGAAGGAAGGGCCTGGCGTCGGCAAGTCCGTCGCCGAGTGGATGGTTCACGGCGAGTCGCACATCGACCTGCACTCCTCCGACATCAGCCGCTTCCACGAGCACCAGAAGACCCGCGCGCACCTGAAGGCGCGCACGTTCGAGGCGTTCCCGAAGACCTACGGGATCGTCCACCCGGCCGAGCAGTGGTCGAGCGACCGCAACCTGCGGATCTCCCCGATGCACGAGCGGCAGGAGGCGCTCGGCGCCGCGTTCTACGAGGCCGTCGGCTGGGAGCGGCCGCAGTGGTACGAGGCGAACGCCCCACTCGTCGAGCGGTACGGTGTCGAGCCGCGCGGGGCCGAGTGGGACGCGCGTTGGTGGTCGCCGATCATCAACGCCGAGCACCTCGCGATGCGCGACGCCGCCGGGCTCTTCGACCTGTCGGCGTTCGCGATCTTCGACGTGAAGGGTGCAGGCGCGCTCGACGCGCTCCAGGGCGCCGTGCTCGCGCAGATGGACGTGCCCGTCGGACGCGTCGTCTATACGCCTGTGCTCTCGCCGGGCGGCGGCTTCAAGAGCGACCTCACGATCATGCGCCTCGCCGACGACGAGTTCCGCATCGTCACCGGCGGCGCGCACGGGATGGCCGACCGGAAGCTCTTCCTCGACCGCATCGACGGACGGGCCGGCCTCGTCGACGTGACGACCGCGTGGACGACGATCGGGCTGTGGGGCCCGCGCGCCCGGGACATCCTCTCCGCGGTGACGCGGGACGACGTCTCGAACGAGGGCTTCCCGTTCGGCACCTGCAAGACCCTGGAGATCGGCTCGCAGCTCGTGCTCGCGTCGCGGATCTCCTACGTGGGCGACCTCGGCTGGGAGCTCTACGTCCCGATCGAGCAGGGCGCGCGGCTGTGGGACGCGCTCTGGGAGGCCGGGGCGCCGCACGGGCTCACCGCCTGCGGGATCGGCGTGTACGCGACCACGGGCCGGCTCGAGAAGGGCTACCGCGCCTACGGCGCCGAGCTCGAGTCGGAGTACACGGTGGTCGAGGCGGGCATGCAGCGGCCGCGAGTGAAGGAGCAGGACTTCGTCGGCAAGGAGGCGCACCTGCGCCACCGCGAGGAGGAGCCGGCCGCCGTCCTCTGCACGCTGACGATGGACGACCACACCTCGGCGAGCGGCGTGAAGCGCTACCCGCTCGGCCGCGAGCCGATCGTCCTCCGCGGCGACGGCGCGCCGCTGACCGACGCGAAGGGTCGCCGCTCGTACGTGACGAGCGCCGGCGCCGGGCCGTCGCTCGGGAAGTACCTGCTGATGGCGTACCTCCCGCCGGAGCACGCGGTCGAGGGCTCGCAGGAGCTCGCCGTCGAGTACATGACCGAGCGGTTCCCCGTGACCGTCGCCCGCGTCGGCTCGGCGCCGCTGTTCGATCCCGAGAACGCGAGGATCCGGTCGTGAGCGGGTGCGGGCAGTCCGTCGCGGGCGCTTTGCTGCGCAATGCGCCTCTGACAGAGCCACGGCGCGTGAGCGCCCGCGGTGCGGCGGCCCCCGCGCCCGCCCCAGCGGGCAGCGGGCTTCAGGGGTTTTCGGCGCCGCAGGCGCCGGGGATTGCGGAGCGGATCTGCTCGGCAGATCCGTGGAGCAGGCAAGCATGAGGATCCTCGTCTGCGTGAAGCGCGTGCCGCTCACCGGTGGGCGGATCATGCTCAGCCCTGATGCGCAGGAGCTCGACACCGCACATCTCGGCTTCACGATCAGCCCGCACGAGGAGTGCGGGGTGGAGGAGGCCGTGCGGCTCGTCGAGGCACACGGCGGCGAGTCGGTCGCGCTCTGCCTCGGCCCGGCGGAGGCGGTGGAGCAGCTGCGCGAGGTGCTCGCGCTCGGGATCGACCGTGCGCTCCACCTGGTCACGGGGCCCGAGGAGTGGGATCCGCAGGCGACCGCCGCGGCGATCGTCGAGGCGATCCGGGCCGACGAGTCCGCCAACGGCCCGTTCGACCTCGTCGTGCTCGGCAACGAGTCGGCCGACAGCGGCGGGTACCAGATCGGGATCCGGGTCGCGCACGCGCTCGGTCGGCCGATCGCGACGGGGCTGAAGGGAGTCGCGGTCGACGGCGGCTCCGTCCGCTGCGAGCGCGAGGAGGGCGCCGGGCGCGACGTGTACGTGTTGCCCGTCCCGGCGGTCGTCTCCGTGAAGGAGGGGCTCAACCTGCCCCGGTACCCGTCGGTGCCGGCCAAGATCCGCGCCAAGTCGAAGCCCGTCGCGACGAGCGAGCCCACGCGGGCCGACTCCCGACTCGAGAAGCTGCGGCTCGTGCATCCCGAGGGCCAGGCGAAGCAGGCGGAGATCCTCGGCGAGGGGGCGGCAGCCGCACCCCGCGTGGTCGAGGTCCTGCAGCAGCTGGGGGTGGCGTGATGACCGCGCTCGTGTACCTCGAGCATCAGGGGGGCG
Source organism: uncultured Actinomycetes bacterium (assembly GCA_963849125.1). GTDB lineage: Bacteria > Actinomycetota > Thermoleophilia > Gaiellales > Gaiellaceae > Gaiella. Next base: position 293,773 of record CAWKGI010000020.1, read on the forward strand.
AGCTCACCGACGTCTCCGTCCAGGCAGTCGCGTTCACCCGTCTCATCGCCCCGGCCGACACGGTGCACGCGGTCTTGGCAGGTAACACCGTGTCCCAAGCCGTCGTCGACGCGGCGGGGACGCACGGCGTCGCGACCGTCCATGCCGCGGAGGATCCGCTGTTCGCGACGCACGCACCGCTCGCCCTGGCGCGTGCGGTCGTCGCCGCCGCGGCCGCGACCGGCGCCACGCTGGTCGTCGGCCCGGGGACGGAGTCGGGCAACGAGGTCCTGGCGCATGTGGCGGCGCTGCTCGATCAGCCATTCGCCGCGAACTGCGTCGAAGGGACGCTCACGGCGGACGGCGCCGACGTGACCCGCGTGCGCTGGGGCGGCAGCCTGCTCGAGGCGGCGCGGGTGCACGGCTCGCCCGTGATCCTCTCCGTGCAGCCGCACGTGGTCGCAGCGTCCCCGGGCGACGGTGGCCCGGCTACGGTCTCCGCGCTCGCTCTCGAGCTCTCCGACGCCGATCGCGTCGTCCGCGTGGTCGAGCGCGTCGAGGCCGCGGGTGGCGGGCTCTCGCTCGCCGACGCGAAGATCGTCGTCACCGGCGGTCGCGGCGTCGGCTCGGCCGAGGGGTTCGCGCCCGTCGTGGAGCTCGCGGATGCGCTCGGGGGTGCCGTCGGCTGCTCACGGGCGGTGACCATGGCAGGCTGGAGGCCGCACACCGATCAGGTGGGGCAGACGGGGACCAAGGTCGCACCCGACCTCTACGTCGCCTGCGGCGTCAGCGGGGCGACGCAGCACATGGCCGGCTGCAAGGGCGCGAAGAAGATCCTCGCCGTCAACACCGATCGGGACGCCCCGATCGTCCAGAACGCCGACTACGCCGTGATCGGGGACCTGCACGAGGTGCTCCCGGCGATCGCGGCCGAGCTGCGGCGGGTTCGGGGCGCGTGAGGGTTCGCGCACTCACGGGAGGACGACCTCCAGCCGGGAAGGGGTCAGGCTCCGCTTCGCGGCGCCAGACCCCACCTGACGCGCGGCGCCAAACCCCTTCTGCCGCGCGGCGCCAGACCCCTTCTGTCGCTCGACTCCACGGCCACGCCGCCATCGCGCGGGGTCTGACGCCCGGCGGAGCCGGGAGCCTGACCCCCAGGCTGTCCCACCGCCTCCGCTCGAGGCGGAACGAGTCATGCACCTCGCTCGCAGCGGGGGCCCCGTTGCCGCGAGGCGCACGGTGATCTGGCTCTCCGGCCTCGCGCTCCTCACCGCGATCGCGATCGCGGGCGGGATCTTCGCGCGACGGGCGCTCCTGCTCGTCGGGATCGTCCGGCTCGGGAAGCCGGCGGAGCGCTCGGGCGACATGCCGACGCGCGTGCGCAACGAGGCCGTCATCGTCCTCGGCCAGAAGAAGCTCTTCCAGCGGCTGATCCCCGGCCTCGTGCACGCGTTCATCTTCTGGGGGTTCGTCGTGCTGCTCCCGACGATCGTGATGGCGATGATCGGGGCCGTCGACCGCGACTGGTCGTTCCCGTGGCTCGGCAGCCAGGGTTGGTTCGCGCTGCTCGTCGACGTGTTCGCGACGCTCGTGCTGGTGGGCGTCGCGGCAGCGTTCTGGATCAGGAAGGTGCAGCGGCCGGAGCGCTTCAAGGGGAGCCACCTCGGCGAGGCCGACTTCATCCTCGCGATGATCGCCGGGATCGTCGTGACCCTGCTGCTCTGGCACGCGTCGCGAATAGCGCTCGACCTCAACGAATGGCCTGCGGGCTGGTCGCCCGTCGCGAACGCGTTGTCGAACCTCTTCTCGGGTGGTGAAGGAACCGAGGTCGCCGAGCGCATCTTCGTGTGGGCTCACATCCTCCTCGTGCTCGCGTTCCTCGCGTACCTCCCCCACTCGAAGCACCTGCACATCGCGACGGCCGGGATCAACGTGTGGTTCTCGCGGACACGGTCGCGCGGGCGACTGGAGCCGCTCGACTTCACGACGGAGGACGAAGCCACGATGCGCTTCGGCACGGCGACTGTCACGGACATGACCTGGAAGCAGATGATCGACACCATGTCCTGCACGGAGTGCGGGCGCTGCCAGGATGTGTGCCCCGCCTATGCGACGGGCAAGGCGCTCTCCCCGAAGCTGCTGATCATGGGCCTTCGCGACCAGCTCTTCGTCGAGGGGCCGCAGGCGCTCGCGGCGAGCAGCGGTGGCAAGGCGTTCGAGCCGACGGCCCTGGTCGGCAGCGCCGTCTCGGAGGACGTGATCTGGGACTGCGTCACCTGCGGGGCGTGCGTCCGAGAGTGTCCGGTCGCGATCGAGCACGTCGACCACATCGTCGACCTGCGCCGTAGCCTCGTCATGGTCGAGTCGCGCTTCCCGGCCGAGGCCGGGACGATGATGCGCGACCTGGAGCGCTCCCAGAACCCGTGGGGCCGCCAGCAGACCGAGCGCGCCGACTGGGCCGAGGGCCTCGACGTGCGGATCCTGCAGCCCGGCGAGGAGCCGCCCGAGCTCCTCTACTGGGTCGGCTGCGCCGCCTCCTACGACGAGCGCGCCCGCGAGACGGCTCGCTCGCTCGCGACGCTGCTCAACGCCGCCGGGCTCGACTGGGCGATCCTCGGCCCGCGCGAGTGCTGCACCGGCGACCCGGCCCGACGGATGGGCAACGAGTACACGTTCCAGGCGTACGCCGAGCAGAACGTCACGACGCTCGGCGAGGCGCGGGTGACGCGCATCGTCGCCACCTGCCCGCACTGCTTCAACACCCTCTCGAACGAGTACCCCGACTTCGGCGGCCGCTACGAGGTCGTGCACCACACCGAGCTGCTTGCGGAGCTCGTGCGGGACGGGCGCCTCCGGCCGACCGCCGGCTCGGAGGAGGTCGCCTACCACGACTCCTGCTACCTCGCCCGGCACAACGACGTCATCACCGCGCCTCGCGAGGTGCTCCGCTCGATCGCGAAGCCGCTCGAGCTCGCGCGGAACGGGAAGCGCACGTTCTGCTGCGGCGCGGGCGGCGCGCACATGTGGATGGAGGAGCGCGGCGGCGCGATCAACGAGGAGCGCGCCCGCGAGGCCGTCGCGAGCGGTGCCTCGACGCTCGCCGTCGCCTGCCCGTTCTGCACGGTCATGCTCGACGACGGCGTGCGTCAGGTCGGCGGGGACGTGCGCGTGGCCGACGTCGCCACGCTGCTCGCCGAGGCGCTCCCGGGTACGACCCCTGCGGGCGCTCCCGCGGCTCCGGAGACGTCACCGCCGGGCCTGTAGCGTTTCGACCGTGGCACGGTTCGTCGTCGACTGCGGGACGCTGCTCCGGATCGCGGCCGGCGAGATCGAGGTCGCGCCCGAGCACCGGCTCGTCGCACCCACGCTCGTTCGCTCGCAGGCGCTCGCCGCGCTCTACGAGGCGTGTCGGCAGGGGGAGATCTCGGCCGCCGTGGGAATCGAGCGAGTGAGGCGGGTCAACTCCCTCAAGGTCCGGTTCCTGGGGGACAAGGTGCTCCAACGGCAGGCGTGGAAGGTCGCCGACCAGCTGGGCTGGGATTCCACGTTCGACGCCGAGTACGTCGCCCTCACGATGCTGCAGGCCGACGCGCTCGTCACCTCCGACGCCGAGCTGGCCCATGCGGCGTCAAGGCTCGTCGAGGTCGCGACGCCGGACGCGCTCGGCACCTCCCACCCCGCTTGAGCGGTCTACCGCCGAGGCCCCGATGCGTGCGTCCTGTCTGGCGTGTGGAGGCTTGACGAGCGCGGCGAACCCAGCCTCGGCGGCGCTCGTGAACGAGGCTCGAGGCGGCGGTGCCGGGCCGTGCCCGCGATCTCGTCCCCTGGGCAAGCGCTCGCCGGAGGAGCGCCCGCTCAGCCACGGCGGCGGTTGCGGCGGCGCTGCGGGCCCTCGACCGCGAGCTCGCCCTCGGGTGCGGGCGGGATCTCGGGGAGCACCGCGTCGGGTTCGCCGGCCTGGACGATCGCGACGAGCTCCGCAGCCGCAGCAGGGTCGAGCTCGGGCGTCCGGTAGGCGGCGAGGCGGCGCTCGACCTCCGCGGTCGCGCGGGCGCCGAGGTCGGGCGTCCCGCTCGGATCCCACGACTCGCGGTTCTCGCGGTCGATCGTCGGCCCGGTCAGCCACAGCTCCTTCGGCCACCACTCGATCGTGTGCGGGTCGGTGATGAGGTGCTGCTCGGCGAGCAGGCTCCGCACGAGGTCGGTCGTCGGGAGGTCGTCCTTCGGCTCGATCGGCCGTTGCAGGTGGAGCGCCTGCCCGCAGAGCTCGTCGTCCAGCACGAGCTTGGGGAGGCTGAACGCGAGCACGTAGGCCAGCATCCCCGGGCCGGAGACCGAGTCGACGCCGGCGAGCGCGGCGAGGATAGCGCTGCCGAACGTCTCGGCTCCTGCCTGCGCGTCGAGCGCGTAGGAGTCCGACAGCGCCATGTAGGCCTGCGTCGGCAGGCCGAGCGAGCGACCGACCTGCGCGTAGGCGACGTCGAGGTGGAGCGCCTCGACCGCGGCCATCGGCGAGCTCGCCGCCTTCATGTGGAACGCGGCGGGTGCGCCGCCGAAGAGCACGGGTGCGCCTGGCCGCACGAGCTGGGCCATCGTGATCCCCGCGAGGACGTCGGCGGCGTGGAAGACGGTCGCCCCGACGAGCGTGACCGGTGCGATCAGGCCCATCAGCGTGACCGGAACGATCTCGACGGGGATCCCGGCCTCGACGCAGTCGACCAGGTTCTGGCACGAGTCCTCGCCGTAGCGGAAGCTGCCGGTCGCGGTGATCGTGAAGATCGACATCGGCTTCGCCACGAGCTCCTCGCGGTCGCGCCGGAAGAGCTGCATCAGCTCGACCATCCGCGGCACGCCGTGCTCGCTGAACGCTCCCGAGACGACGGGCCGCTCGGAGCCGAGCAGGCACAGCGCGAGCCGCCAGGCGTCGGAGATCTGCGCGGGCACGTCGACCGTCGAGAAGGCCGTCGCGAGGTACGCGATGCCGTCGAGGCCGTCCGCGAGCCGCACCAGCTCGACGAAGTCGTTCGTCGTCGGGTGGCGCGCCTCGCCCGTGTGGCGGTCGATCACGCGCAGGCCGCTCGAGCCCGGGACGAAGTGCGAGCGCCCGTGGCCGAGCTCGGCGTGGGGGCGACCTGCGCGGTCGTAGAGCGTGAAGGTCGAGGGGGCCGACGCGATCGCGGCGTCGACGACCTCCGGCGGGAAGAGCAGGCGCTCGCCCTTCGCGTCGGTGCGGAGGCCGGTCTCGAGCAGCCGCGCGCGGAGCCCGGCGCCGCGCACCTCGACGCCGATCTCGGCCAGGATGCGCTTCGCCTCGTCCAGGATCCGGGCAAGGAGGTCGTCGTCGAGGACGCGCAGGGACGGCTGCATCGCGGCAGTGTCGCAGAGCGGCGCCGGCGCGACGAGGCCGTTGACATGACACGCGCGGTCCGGGCATCATCCGTGGAACATCAGTTCCACAATGCGGAATATGACGACCACGCCGACCTCCCGCCACGCTCTCGACGCCGCTCCCACCGGGAGCCGCTCGATCGAGCGCGCCGCTGACCTGCTCGTGCGCATCGTCGAGGCGGACGGCCCCACAACGGTCGGCGGCCTCGCGGAGGCGACCGGACTGCCAAAGAGCACGACCTCGCGTCTCGTCTCGGCGCTGGATCGCAGCGGGCTCGTCCAGCGCGACGAGCGCGCCGGTGTGCGCCCCGGGCCGGTGCTCGTCGCCTACGCCCGGCGCGGCCCGAACGAGGACATCGTCGCGCTCGCCGGCCCCGCGCTCGATCGCCTCGCCGAGCTCTCGGGCGAGACGGTCAACCTCGGCATCTGCACCGGGACGGCCGCGGAGTCGCTCGACCAGCGCGACACCCGCCACTACCTCGGCTCGACGAGCTGGGTGGGGCGGCCCGTGCCCCTGCACGCCTCGGTGATGGGCAAGGTCTATCTCGCCTGGGGCGCCGCAGTTCTGCCCGACGTCCCGCTCGAGCGCCTCGCCCCCCGTACCCTCGTCGACCGCGCCGCGCTCGAGCGCGATCTGCGTGCGACGCGCGCCCGCGGCTACGCCACCGCAGTCGACGAGCTCGAGCCCGGCCTCTGGGCCGTCGCCGCCCCGGTCTTCGCGCGCGGCGGCGAGGTGATCGCCTCGCTCTCGATCACCGGCCCCACCGTTCGCCTCCACGACCGCCTGCTCGCCGATCTCGGTCGGGAGCTCTGCCGCGAGGCGCTGGCGCTCTCGACCCTGCTCGGCCACGACCACATCACGAAAGGTGCCGCATGACTGACGAGGAGATCGACCTCAAGGCGCTGTCCGACGACGACCTCGTCGCGCAGATGCATGACGACCTCTACGACGGGCTCGCCGACGAGATCACCGAGGGGACGAACATCCTGCTCGAGCGCGGCTGGGGTGCCGACCGCGTGCTCAACGACGCGCTCGTCGAGGGCATGCGCATCGTCGGGATCGACTTCCGCGACGGGATCCTCTTCGTCCCCGAGGTGCTGCTCGCCGCGAACGCGATGAAGGCGGGAATGGAGATCCTGCGCCCGCTGCTCGCCGAGACCGGCGCCGAGCGGATGGGCACGGTCGTGATCGGCACGGTCAAGGGCGACATCCACGACATCGGCAAGAACCTCGTCGCGATGATGCTCGAGGGGGCAGGGTTCGAGGTGATCGACCTCGGCATCAACAACCCAGTCGAGAACTACCTCGCCGCGCTGGAGGAGCACAAGCCGGAGATCCTCGGGATGTCCGCGCTGCTGACCACGACGATGCCGTACATGAAGGTCGTGATCGACGAGCTCGTCGCCAAGGGCATCCGCGACGACTACATCGTGCTCGTCGGCGGAGCGCCGCTCAACGAGGAGTTCGGGAAGGCCGTCGGAGCCGACGCGTACTGCCGTGATGCCGCCATCGCCGCGGAGACGGCACAGGCGCTCGTCCTCGCGCGCCGCGCCGCAGCCAGGGCGAATTGACCGACCTGCTCGCGCAGGAGGCGACCTTCGCCGCGAGCGGGGAGGGTCGCGTCGTGGTCCTCGCGTGCGGTGCGATCGCCCGAGAGGTGCTCGCGCTTCGGGAGCTCGGCGGCTGGTCGCACGTCGACGTGCGCTGCCTGCCCGCGAAGCTCCACTCCACGCCCGAGCGGATCCCCGCCGCGGTCGACGCGAAGCTCGACGAGCTGAAGGAGCGCTATGACGAGGTCTTCGTCGCGTACGCGGACTGCGGCACCGCCGGCGCGCTCGACGAGGTGCTCGAGCGGCATGGAGTCGAGCGGCTCCCGGGCGCCCACTGTTACGGCTTCTTCGCGGGCGACGACGCCTGGCAGGTCCTGCACGACGCCGAGCCGGGGACGTTCTACCTGACCGACTTCCTCGCCCGGCACTTCGACGCCCTCGTCTGGCGCGGGCTCGGTCTCGATCGGCACCCGCAGCTGCTCCCTGACTACTTCGGCAACTACCGCCGGCTGGTCTACCTCGCGCAGACGGACGACGACGTGCTGACGGAGAGCGCCCGCGCGGCGGCCGACCGGCTCGGCCTCGCGTTCGAGCGCGTGCGCACCGGCTACGGCGATCTCGCGCCGTCTCTCGACCGCTTCGCGAGGCGGATGTCAATGGACGCGGGCCGGGCGGGCCCCGCCCCTACGGGCGTGGTCGGGTGACTGACCTCACCGTGATCTCGTGGCGGGACATCCCCGCGCAGGTGACGTCCGGCTCGGGGCGACGTGCAACGCGAGCGCTGCTGTCGGAGCGCTTCCAGGAGGCGATCGACGCCGCCGCGATGGCGGCCGGCCTCTCCGGCACCGACGGCTACCTCGAGGAGTGGCGCCGCGAGACGATCGAGCGGGACGAAGAGGCAGAGACCGCCGTCGCGGCAGAGGCGGCGCGCATCGAGCAGGACTACACCGACGACGTCCTCGAGCGGCTCGTCCGCGCGAAGGGCCTGAAGGAGGCAACCCAGACGTGAACGACACCGTCCTCAGCTCCGCGCCGCGGATGCTCACCCGCAGAGCGGGACTCCGCAGGAGCGGACTCCCGCTCGCGAAGATCCCTGAAGCGGCCGCTGCGCGGCCGGCGCTGGTCGAGGGCCGCTGGCCGGTCACGGCGTGGGGGCGGTCGACGTGACCGAGACCGTCCTCAGGTCTGCGACGCGGGAGGTCACGATCGGTTTCGACCGGCCGTTCGTGATCATCGGCGAGCGGATCAACCCGACCGGCCGCAAGGCGCTCGCGGCGGAGATGGCCGCGGGCAACTTCGAGACGGTGATCGCGGACACGCTCGCGCAGGTGGAGGCCGGCGCGCAGATGCTCGACGTGAACGCCGGGATCCCCCTCGCCGACGAGCCCGCGATCCTCGCCCACACCGTCCAGCTCGTGCAGTCGCTGACGGACGTGCCGCTCTCGATCGACTCCTCGATCGTCGAGGCGCTCGAGGCGGGGCTCTCCGTCTACCAGGGCAAGGCGCTCGTCAACTCCGTGACGGGGGAGGACGAGCAGATGGAGCGCGTCCTCCCGCTCGTCGCAAAGCACGGCGCAGCCGTCGTCGCGATCTCGAACGACGAGACCGGGATCTCCGAGGATCCCGATGTCCGCTTCGAGGTCGCACGGAAGATCGTCGAGCGGGCGGCCGACCACGGGATCCCGCGGGAGGACGTCGTCGTCGACCCGCTCGTGATGCCGATCGGCGCGATGGGCACCGCGGGGCGCCAGGTGTTCCGGCTGGTGCGCCGCCTGCGCGAGGAGCTCGGGGTCAACACGACCTGCGGGGCGTCGAACGTCTCTTTCGGGCTGCCGAGCCGGCCCGCGCTGAACGCGGCGTTCCTGCCAATGGCGATCGCCTCGGGGATGACGAGCGCGATCACGAGCCCGCTGCACCACGAGATGCTCCAGGCGGTCAAGGCGGCCGACGTGCTGATGGGGAACGACGCCCACTGCGCCGCCTGGATCGCGGCCTACGGCGAGTCGGGGGCGACCGCGGGCGGCGGCCGTCGGGGCGGGCGCGCAGGTCGCCGCTCGGGAGCCGCGTGAGGCTCGATCTGCAACGGGGCGCGGGGCGGGGGTGACGCCGCGATGAGCGACACCGTTCGCATCGTCTTCACGCCGTCGGGACGGCGGGGCGAGGTCGAGGCCGGCACGCCGGTGCTGGACGCTGCACGCCGGCTCGGTGTCGACCTCGACTCGACCTGCGGCGGCCGTGGGATCTGCGGGCGCTGCCAGGTCGAGGTGAGCGAGGGCGAGCACGCGAAGCACGGGATCCACTCGACGGCTGCCGGTCTCGGCGAGCCCACCCGGCTCGAGCGCGACTACGGAGGCGAGCGGCCGCTGAAGCCCGGGCGCCGGCTCGGCTGCGTCGCGACCGTCCAGGCGGACGTCGTGATCGACGTCCCGCCCGAGAGCCAGCTCTACCGTCAGGTCGTCCGCAAGGAGGCCGACGCCCATCCGATCGTCGTCGACCCGGTCGTGCGGCTCCACGTCGTCGAGGTCGTCGAGCCCGACCTCGGGACGTCGACGAGCGACCTCACGCGGCTGCGTGACGCGCTCGAGCGGGAGTGGGGGCTCAGCGGCCTCTCGTTCGACCCGCACGTCGTGAGCGGGCTGCAGCGTGCGCTCCGCGCTCGCCCCGCAGCCGCCACGCAGGACACGCCGGAGCTGGCGCCGTGGACGGTGACCGTCGCCGTGCGCGAGGCGCGCGAGGTGATCGCGGTCTGGCCCGGGTACCACGACGCCGCGTACGGGATCGCCTTCGACGTCGGCTCGACGACCGTCGCGGGTCATCTCTGCGACCTGCACTCGGGCGAGGTGCTGGCGTCGGCCGGCGCGATGAACCCGCAGATCCGCTTCGGCGAGGACCTGATGAGCCGCGTCTCGTACGTGATGATGCATCCCGGTTCCGAGAAGGAGCTGACGAAAGCGGTGCGCGGCTGCCTCGCGAAGCTCACCGCGGAGCTCGCGAAGGACGCGGGGATCGACCGCTCCGACGTGCTCGAGCTGACGCTCGTCGGCAACCCGGTGATGCACCACCTGCTCCTCGGGATCGACCCGACGGAGCTCGGCGGCGCGCCGTTCGCCCTCGCGCTCGACGAGGCGCTGAGCGTGCGGGCCTCCGACCTCCGCCTGCCCGTCAACCCCGGTGCGCGCGCATACGTCCTGCCCTGCATCGCCGGGCACGTCGGCGCCGACACTGCCGGCGTGATCCTCTCCGAGGCGCCCCACGACCAGGAGCAGGTGAACCTGATCGTCGACGTCGGCACCAATGCGGAGATCGTCCTCGGCAACCGGGAGCGCCTGCTCGCCGCCTCGAGCCCCACCGGCCCCGCCCTCGAGGGCGCCCAGATCAGCTGCGGCCAGCGGGCCGCACCGGGGGCGATCGAGCGTGTCCGCATCGACCCTGAGACCCTCGAGCCACGGGTTCGCGTGATCGGCACCGACGCGTGGTCGGACGAGCCCGGGTTCGCGGAGACGCGGGTCACGGGCGTGTGCGGCTCCGGGATCGTCGAGGTGATCGCCGAGCTGCTGCTCGCCGGGATCCTCACGACCGACGGCACGATCGACGGATCGCTCGCCGAGCGCTCGCCGCGCATCGTCGGGGAGGGACGCACGTTCGCCTACGTCCTCCACGACGGCGAGCCCGAGCTACGGATCACGCAGAACGACGTTCGCCAGGTTCAGCTCGCGAAGGCGGCGCTGCACGCGGGCTGCACGCTCCTGATGGAGCGCTACGGGATCGAGCGGGTCGACCGCATCCGCCTCGCCGGCGCCTTCGGCACGCACATCGACCCCACCTACGCGCTCATCCTCGGCCTCGTGCCCGACTGCGACCCGGCGGGCGTGACCGCCGCCGGCAACGCTGCGGGCACGGGCGCGCGCATCGCGCTGCTCAATCGCGCCTCCCGTGCCGAGATCGAGGGCATCGTCCGGCAGGTCGAGAAGGTCGAGACGGCGATCGAGCCGCGCTTCCAGGAGCTGTTCGTCGGCGCGATGGCGATCCCCCACGACACCGATCCGTATCACCGGCTCGCGCAGACCGTCACGCTGCCCCCGCGACGGACGTCGAGCCAACCCGAGCGCGCCGATCGGCCCCGCCGCCGCCGCGCCGCAGCCCTCACCGAGAGGAGACCGACGTGACCGATACCCATGGCCGCAGAACGGGAGGGCGCGCCGGCCGGCAGGCCGCGCGGCTCGCCGCGCAGGTCGAGCGCGTCCCGTTCCTCACCCGCGCGCTTGCGCCCTTCGAGGTGCTCTCCGAGGAGGGGCTCTCGCTGATCGAGGAGAACGCCGACACGATCCTGGAGCAGGTCGGGATCGACTTCCGCGACGCGCCCGACGCGCTCGCGCTCCTCCGCGACGCCGGCGCCGACGTGCAGGGCGAGCGCGTTCGGTTCCCGCGAGGGCTGTGCCGACGGGTCGTCCAGGCGACGGCGCCTGCGACGTTCACCCAGGTCGCGCGAAACCCTGCCAACAACGTCGTCTTCGGCGGCGCGAACACGATCTTCGCGCCGGCGTACGGCTCGCCGTTCGTCCGCGACCTCGACAACGGCCGCCGCTACGGGACGATCGAGGACTTCCGCAACTTCGTGAAGCTGGCGTACCTGACGCCTTGGCTGCATCACTCGGGCGGCACCGTGTGCGAGCCGACCGACCTCCCGGTCAACAAGCGGCACCTCGACATGGTCTACGCGCACATGCGCTGGTCGGACAAGCCGTTCATGGGCTCGGTCACCCACCCGGAACGGGCACGCGATACGGTCGAGCTCGCCCGGATCCTCTTCGGCACGGAGTTCGTCGAGGAGAACACCGTGGTGTTCAGCCTGATCAACGCGAACTCGCCGCTCGTCTGGGATTCCACGATGCTCGGCGCGGCCCGCGCGTACGCGGAGGCGAACCAGGCCGTGATGATGACCCCGTTCATCCTGGCGGGTGCGATGAGCCCCTCGACCGTCGCGGGCACCTGCGCCCAGACCCTCGCGGAGTCGCTCGCCGGGATGACGTACGTCCAGCTCGTGCGCCCTGGTGCGCCGGTCGTGCTGGGGTCGTTCGCCTCGTCGATGTCGATGCAGTCCGGCGCTCCCACGTTCGGCACGCCCGAGCCGGCGCTCGTCCTCTACGCGATGGCCGCCCTCGCCCGTCGTCTCGGCGTGCCGTTCCGCTCTGGTGGCGCGCTCACGGCGTCCAAGATCGCCGACGCCCAGGCGGCCTACGAGTCTGCGAACACCATGCAGCCCACCGTCCTCGGCGGCGTGAACTTCGTCCTCCATGCTGCAGGTTGGCTCGAGGGCGGTCTCGCGATGGGGTACGAGAAGCTCGTGCTCGACGCCGACCAGCTCGGGATGTGGCACGCGTTCGCGGGTGGGGTCGACCTCTCCCCGAACGGGCAGGCGCTGGACGCGTTCCTCACGAACGAGCCCGGCACGCACTTCCTCGGCCACCCGCACACGCTCGTCAACTTCGAGACCGCGTTCTACCGCTCGAACGTCGCCGACAACGCGAGCTTCGAGCAGTGGGAGGCCGAGGGCGCGCAGGACTCGGCCGTGCGAGCGAACGCGATCTGGAAGAAGATGCTCGCAGAATACGAAGCACCGCCGATCGACGAGGCGCGCGACGAGGAGCTGCGCGAGTGGATCGAGCGCAAGAAGGCGTCCTTCCCCGACTCCAACGTCTAGAGGTCCATTGCGATGAGCACCACGGCCCACCCACCCGTTGCAGAGGCGATCGCGCGGCTCGTCGAGCGGTCGCGCTTCGAGGTCCTGCCGCTCGACGGCATCGAGGAGCGCGTGCTCGAGCACGTGCCCACGGACGTGACCCTCACGGTCACCGCGTCCCCCGCGAAGGGGCTCGACGCGACGTTCGACCTCGTCGAGCGGTTCGTCAACCATGGCTACACCGCCATCCCGCACGTGTCGGCCCGCCTCGTCGAGGGTCGCGAGCACCTCGCCGAGCTCGTCGCTCGATCGGCCGACCTCGGGCTGCGCGACGTCTTCGTCGTCGCCGGCGACGCCCAGGAGCCTGCCGGCCCATACGAGGGCGCCGCGGCGATGCTCGACGACCTGGTCACGCTCGACCACCCGTTCGCCGAGATCGGCATCACGGGCTACCCCGAGAGCCACCCGTTCATCTCCGACGCCGCCACGATCGACGCGATGTTCGCCAAGGCGAGGCACGCGACCTACATCGCGAGCCAGGTCTGCTTCGACCCGAAGGTGACGGCCCGCTGGATCGAGGACGTCTGGGCGCGAGGCACGCGCCTGCCGGTCTACGTCGGCGTCCCCGGGGCCGTCTCGCGGGCGAAGCTGATGCGCGTCTCGGCCCGGATCGGGATCGGCGACTCGCTGCGCTTCCTCCGCAAGAACGGGTCGTTCGCGTCGCGCTTCCTGCACGGCGGCTTCAGCCCGGACCCGCTCGTGGACGGGCTGGGTGACCTGCTGCACGACCCCGACCGCAAGGTGGCCGGCTTCCACGTCTTCACCTTCAACGACGTCGAGGACACGGAGCGCTGGCGTCGTGGGCGGCTGGATGCGGGGGGAGTCGAGTGAGCCTCGCGTCCGCCGGCCGGGACGTGTTGGCCCAGGCGCCCGTCACGTGGCCGGACGCCAGACCCCGGCATCGAGAGGGGCCCGGGGTCGCGGAGCGAGCCTCGAACGCGGACGGATCGACGATCCGGGGGAGTGCATGAACGGCTCGGTCGACTTCCTGATCGTCGGCGGCGGCTCCGCGGGCTGCGCCCTCGCGAACCGGCTCAGCGCCGACCCGTCCACGCGCGTGCTGGTGCTGGAGGCGGGGCGGCCCGACTCCCGGTGGGACGTCTTCATCCACATGCCGGCCGGGCTCGCGACGCCGATCGGTAACCGGTTCTACGACTGGAAGTACGAGTCCGAGCCGGAGCCGCACATGAGCGGCCGGCGCGTCTATCACGCACGTGGAAAGGTGCTCGGCGGCTCCTCGAGCATCAACGGGATGATCTTCCAGCGCGGCAACCCGCTCGACTACGAGCGCTGGGCCGCCGACCCGGGCATGGAGAGCTGGGACTACGCGCACTGCCTCCCGTACTTCAAGCGCATGGAGGACTGCACCGCCGCACCACCCGACGACGTGTTCCGCGGCCACGGCGGGCCGCTCGGACTCGAGCGCGGCCCCGCCACGAGCCCGCTGTTCGAGGCGTTCTTCGAGGCCTGCCGGCAGGCGGGCCACGTCGTTCACGACGACGTCAACGGCGTCCGCCAGGAGGGGTTCTCGAAGTTCGACCGCAACATCCGCCGCGGTCGCCGCCTCAGCGCGGCGCGCGCGTACCTCCATCCAGTGATGGGACGACCGAACCTCGAGGTGCGCACCCGCGTGCAGGTCGCCCGCGTCCTGCTCGAGGGCACGCGCGCCGTCGGCGTCGAGACGACGAAGGGCGAGCGGATCCACGCCGGCGAGGTGATCCTCTGCGGGGGCGCGATCAACTCGCCGCAGCTGCTGCAGCTCTCCGGCGTCGGAGCCCCGGCGCACCTGCAGGCCGCAGGCGTCCAGGCCGTGCACGACCTGCCCGGGGTGGGCGAGAACCTGCAGGATCACCTCGAGGTGTACGTCCAGTACGCGTGCGCCCAGCCGGTCTCGATGCAGCCTGCGCTCGACAAGTGGCGCGCGCCCTGGATCGGCTTCCAGTGGCTCTTCCTCCGGAAGGGGCCCGGCGCGACGAACCACTTCGAGGCGGGAGGCTTCATCCGCTCCAACGACGACGTCGCCTACCCGAACCTGATGTACCACTTCCTCCCGCTCGCGATCCGCTACGACGGCTCTAAGCCCGAGGGTGGCCACGGCTACCAGCTGCACGTCGGGCCGATGTACTCGGACGCCCGCGGCTGGATCCGCATCCGCAGCGCCGATCCGGCAGCCAAGCCGGCGCTGCAGTTCAACTACCTCTCGACCGACCAGGATCGGCGCGAGTGGGTCGAGGCGATCCACCGGACGCGCGAGATCATGGAGCAGCCCGCGCTCGCCCCGTTCAACGCGGGCGAGGTCTCGCCGGGTCCGAATGTGCAGACCGACGAGGAGATCCTCGACTGGGTGCGCCACGACGCGGAGACCGCCCTGCACCCGTCCTGCACGTGTCGCATGGGCGTGGACGAGCTGTCGGTGGTCGACCCGCTCACGATGCGCGTCCACGGGTTGGAGGGCCTGCGCGTCGTCGACGCGTCGGTGTTCCCCTACGTCACGAACGGGAACATCTACGCGCCGACGATGATGGTGGCCGAGAGGGCCGCCGACCTGATCCTCGGCAACACCCCGCTTGCGCCCAGCGACGCGGAGTTCTACCGCCACCAGCCCGTGGCAGGCCCGTAGGGGAGGGGCTTGCCCCTTCCGCCCCCGTCGCCGCGGTTCGCCCGCGTGACGTTCGCCGCTCCGGCAGTGCTGCTCGACGAGCTCGCGTCGTTCTACGGGGAGCTGCTCGGGCTCGCCGTCGAGCGGACAGAGACGACGATCGGCGTGCGGATCGGCGAGTCCGCGCTGGAGCTCGTGGCCGCGGAGGGCGAGCCCTTCTACCACCTCGCCGTGCTCGTGCCCGGCGACCGCTTCGCCGCGGCCCGGGCCTGGGCGGCGGAGCGCGTCGCGCTGCTCCCGGACGCCGAGACCGGCGAGGACGTGTTCGACTTCGCGGGTTGGTCGGCGCTCGCCTGCTACTTCCACGATCCCGCGGGCAGCATCCTCGAGCTGATCGCGCTCTCCGGTCTCTCCGAGACCGGGGCGGTGGGACCGTTCTCGGCGAGCGAGCTGATCGGGGTCTCGGAGATCGGCCTCGTCGGCGATGTCGCCGCGCTGGCGGCGGGGCTGGAGCACGACCTCGGGCTCGAGGTCTGGGACGGCGTCGTGGACGTCCCAGGCCGCCTCGGGTTCGCTGGGGAGCGAGGCCGTTCGCTGATCCTCTGCCCTCCGGGTCGCGGGTGGCTGCCGACAGGGCGCCCGGCTGAGCCGCATCCCGTCGAGGTCGAGCTCACGGGGACCAGACCCGGCGAGCTGTCGGCCGAGCGCGGGCGCATCCGCGTCCGGTCGCGAGCCGAGGGGCGCGGCTGAAGCCACGCCCGGCCCTTGGCCACACCTCGTCGTGTCGCTTCTTCTCTGCCGGCGGTGTGGGCCGGAGGCCGGCTTGGCCGGCCGGGAGGCAGAGAGCCATCGAGCGGTGCGCCACCACGAAGGAGGGGGCTGGCGGGGGAACCATGGGTTCCCCTGCCCAAGAGGTGGGGTTCCCTGGGGGAACCCGGGTTCCCCCGGCTTCAGGGGTCTGCCCTCGCGCGGCGTAGCCGCCCGAGGGATCGACCGCGGGCGGGATCCGCTCCTGCGGATCCCGCGCTAGCGGGACAGTGAGAGCACCGCTTTGACGATCCCGTCGTAGCCGGTGCAGCGGCAGAGGTTGCCGGAGAGGCCGATGCGCACCTCGTCCTCGGTCGGTGACGGGTTCTCGGCGAGGAGCGCGGTCGCCGAGACGATCATCCCGGGTGTGCAGAAGCCGCACTGGACGCCGCCGTGCTCGAGGAACGCGGTCTGGAGCGGGCTGAGCACGCCGCCCGGCGCCAACCCCTCGATGGTGGTGACCGACGAGCCCTCCGCCTGCAGGGCGAGGTACGAGCAGCTGTTCACGGGCTTCCCGTCGAGCAGCATCATGCAGGCGCCGCACTCCGAGTCGTCGCAGCCCTCCTTCGCCCCGGTGAGGCCGACCGCCTCGCGCACGGCGACGAGCAGGCTCGTGTCGGCCTCGAGCTCGAGCGGGTAGGCGACGTCGTTGACGGTCAACGTGACGGGCACCTTCACGAGAGTCCTCCATGCAGGGCGGGGCTGGCGGGGATCGGGACGTCGGTCCCGCGCGCTCGCGCGAGGGCGGCCTCGATCGCGCGGGACGCGATCACCTCCGCCATCGCACGGCGGTAGCGCTCGGAGGCGCGGACGTCGGAGATCGGCGTCGCGGCCTCGGCGGTCGCACGCGCCGCTGCCGCGACCGACTCGGCGCCGGCGTCGGAGCCGATCAGCGCCTGCTCCGCAGCGGGCACGCGGCGGATCGTGGGCGCCAGAGCCGTGATCGCGATCCGGGCGTCTGCGACGACGCCGTCCGTGAGCGTGACCACGGCCGTGGCGCCCACGACCGCGATCTCCATCTGCCGCCGGTACTCGAGCCGGGCGTAGCAGCTCCCGGTTCCCTCGGGCGGCTCGGGGACGTCGATCGCGACGAGCAGCTCACCGGGCTGGGCGACCGTGCGGCCCGGGCCGGCGAAGAGCTCCTCGACTGCGACCCAGCGGGTGCCGGCCGTCGAGCGGAGGGTCGCCGTGGCACCCAGGCAGATCAGCGGCCCGCCGGTCTCCATCGCCGGCGAGGCGTTCATCACGTTGCCGCCGATCGTGCCGTGGCTGCGGGTCGCATGGGAGCCGACGATCGCCGACGCGTCGGCGATCGCGGTCAGCCGACCCCGGATCGCGGGGTGGGCGACGATCTCCGCGTGCGTGACGAGCGAGCCGAGCCGGACGATGCCGTCCGCCTCCGTGATCCCGCGCAGCTCGTCGACCCGATGGATCGCGACGAGGTGCTCGGGCAGGGGCGCCTTCCCCTGGCGGGCCCCGACGACGAGGTCGGTGCCGCCCGCGACCGGGCGGGCACCTTCGGCGAGCGCTGCGACTGCGTCGTCGAGGGTTGTCGCCGTGGTGAACGTCTCGACGCTCATGCCCCCTCCTCCGGGTGGGCAGTCTCCCAGACGCGCTCGGGCGTCATCGGCAGGCGGTCGACCCGCGCGCCGATCACCTTCGCGATCGCATTCGCGACGGCCCCCGCGGTCGGGACGCAGGGCGGCTCCCCGACACCCTTCGAGCCGCGTGGGCCCGCGTTCGGCGTGTCGGTCTCGATCCAGGCGATGTCGATCTGCGGTGCGTCGGAGGCGGTCACGAGCTTGTAGTCGAGCAGGTGCGCGTTGCGGTGCCGGCCCGCCTCGTCGAGCACCGTGCCCTCTGTCAGGGCCTGGCCGATCCCCATCACGACGCCGCCGTAGACCTGGCCGTTCGCGCCGACCGGGTTGAGGATCCTGCCGCAGTCGTGCACGGCGGCGACCCTGAGGACGCGCGTGACTCCGGTCTCGCGGTCGACCTTGACGTGCGCCGCGTGCGCGATGAGCTGCGGCGCGAGGAACGACTCGACGCCGATCCTCCCGACGCAGCCCTCGGCCGGAGCCGGAGGCGCCTCCGGCGGATCGCCGGAGCCCGTCCCCTGGAACGTCGCGTCCTCGGCGAGCTGGGCGATCGTGACGGACTTGTCGGGCGAGCCCTTGACGCGGATCGTGCCCTCGGCGAGCTCCAGGTCGTCCCGTGCTGCCTCGAGCTCGTCCGCCGCGGCGTCCAGGAGCTGCTCGCGGAGGTCGACCGCCGCGGCGATCACGGCGCGCCCCGAGTTGAACGTCGTCTGCGAGCCGCACGAGCCGCCGTCCCAGGGGGCGGCGTCGGTGTCCTGGTAGAGCATCGTGAAGTCGTCGGGCCGCATCCCGAGCTCCTCCGCGACGTAGGAGGGCATCGCCATCACGGAGCCGGTGCCGTTCTCCTGCGCGCCGGTGATGATCGTCCCGGTGCCGTCGGGGTTGAGCTTGACCGTGGCTCCCGACTTCATCGAAAAGCACGGCCACCAGCCGATCGCGAGGCCGATCGCCTCGTCCTCGGGAAGCTCCTGGTCGATGTCGATCAGCTCGGCCGCCCGATCGAGGACCTCACCCATCGTGATCCCCTCGAGCACCTGCCCCGTTCCCGTGACCGACCCGTCCCGGATGACGGTGCGACGGCGCAGCTCGACCGGGTCGAGCTCGAGCGCCTCGGCGAGCTCGTCCATGTGCTGCTCGAGCGCCCAGACGACCTGCGGCGCCGTCGGGGCGCGGATCGAGGAGCTGGGCTGGTTGTTCGAGTAGTTGAGGTAGGACGAGATGTCGACGTTCTCGAGCTCGTACGGTCCGTGTGCGTGCATCGCGGCCATCTGGGCGAAGAACCCGCCCTCCCCGCAGTAGGCGCCCTTGTCGAGCACGAGCCGGGCGCGGCGCGCGACGATCGTCCCGTCGCTGCGCGCCCCGGTCTCGAAGTCGATCACCATGCCCTCGCGCCTGTGGCCGACGGCGAAGAACTCCTCGTGGCGCGAGAACACCAGCTTCACCGGCCTCCCGGCCTTGCGGGCGAGCGCGGCGACGTGGCCCTCGAAGTGGAAGTCGCACTTCGCGCCGAACCCTCCTCCGAGCAGCGGGACGATCACGCGAACCTGCGACTCGGGCACCTCCATCGTCTGCGCGACGCCGGCACGGGCAGCGTAGGGAACCTGCGTCGACGTCCAGACGGTCACCCGGTCCCCGCTCCACTGCGCGATCACCGCGCGCGGCTCGATCGGGACGCCCTGCATCGGATCGGTCACGTAACGCCCCTTGACGACGACGTCCGCGCTCGCGAGTGCCGCGTCGACGTCGCCGCGGACGATGGTCGAGTGGCCGATGGTGTTGCCGTTCCGGCCCATCTCGTCGTCGCCGGAGTAGCTCTCCCAGTCGGGATGGATCAGCGTCGCGCCGTCGGCCATCCCGGCATCGAAGTCGGTGACGACGGGCAGATCCTCGTAGTCCACCTCGACGAGGGCGGCTGCGCGCTCCGCGATCTCCGGCGTGAGCGCGGCGACGCCGGCGACGATGTCACCCTCGAAGCGAACGGTGTCGCGTGCGAACAGCCGGCGATCCTGGACCATGCCGCCGTAGAGGACGTCGGGCACGTCCTCGTGGGTGACGACGGCGAGCACGCCCGGCACGGCCGCGGCGGCGGACGTGTCGATGCGGGTGATGCGGGCGTGCGTCCGATCGGCGTAGCGGAACTTCGCGTGGAGCTGGCCGGTGACGTTGAGGTCGGCGGTGTAGCGGCCGGTGCCCGTCACCTTCTCCTTGCCGTCCTGCCTGATGTGGGTCGCGCGGGGCTCTTCGAGCGCTGTCACCGTGTCTCCTGGGGTCGCGGGCCTGCCGCTCGCCATCTTCGCAGGGCGAGGTGGTCGCCGCCAGGCTACGCGGCGCGGCGGGTCGACGCTGCCTGTGCGAGTGCGAGGACGGCGCCCTCGCGGAGCCCGCCCCGCGCGACGACGAGGTCGCGCCGGACGAGCCTGGAGATGGCCGAGAGGAGGATCGCACCACCGACGATCGTCTTTGCGCGGTCGGGATCGAGCCCCAGCGAGCGCGCTGTCTTCGCCACGGGGCGACCGGCGCAGTCGTCGATCAGCTCGTCGAGGGCCACCCGTGAGAGGCGCGGGCCGATCGCTCGTCCCAGCGCCCGTGCCGTCCCGCCGACGGCGAGCACGCGCTCGGGGCGTTCCACCGAGACCTCGCGGAGGGAGCGGGTGACCAACGCGCGCGCGTGGTCGATCTGTCCTGTCGTAGGCGTGCCGCCGGGAAGCATGCGACGTGTCAGCCTGAGCGAGCCAAGGTCGAGTGAGTGCACCCATGCCGCACCCCTGTCCGGCGACCCGACTGCGAGCTCGGTCGAGCCTCCACCGACGTCGACCACACCGAGGAGATCCGGAAGCACGCCGGCTTGCGCCACCGCTCCGGCGAACGCGAGCTCCCCTTCCTCTCGATGGGTGAGGATCCTGACAGGCCACCCCGTGGCGCTGCCGAGCGCTGCGAGCAACGGGGTAGCGTCGGCCGCCTGACGGCCCGGAGCCGTGACGAGGACTTCCGCGAGCTCGACGCCGCATCGCTCTGCCCGGCTGGCGAAGTCCTCCCCTACTGCGGCGGCTTCCGCGACTTTCCGCGGCCGCAGACGCCCGCGCCGCTCGATCTCGGCGCCGAGTCGCAGGAACGCCTTCGCGCGGTCGAGAGGCTGGATCTCCAGGCCCTGCACCGAGGCGACGAGTAGACGTGCCGTGTTGGAGCCGATGTCGACGACGGCGACACGCATGCGATCAGTCTCGCTCGTCGGTCGGTCGGACGGGAGCCCTAGGGGTTAGGCCGTGCGGCGCCGACGGGCGCGCTGGCGGGCGCGCCGCATCATCGCGGCCTGGTGCGAATGAGGCTTCCGCTTCGTCTGCTCGACCCGCGACCACTCCCCGTCCGGATCGAGCGCCCATGCGTTCGTGGTGTCCGCGAAGACGCTGTCGAGCACCGCGCCGAGCTCCTGGCGGGGCCGGGCGGCATCGACGGGCACGAGCACCTCGATGCGCCGGTCGAGGTTCCGCTGCATGAGATCGGCGCTGCCGAGCCAGACGCTCACGTCGTCCCCTGCCTCGAACCAGTACACCCGGCTGTGCTCGAGGAACCGCCCGACGATCGACGCGGACGTGGATCCGTCTCCGACAGGCCTGGAACGCCGGGGCGGAGCATGCAGATCGAGCGCGCGCAGATCTCGATGTCGACGCCGGCGTCCGACGCTGCGTAGAGCGCCTCGATGGTGGGAGGGTCGACGAGGGAGTTGAGCTTGAGCCGGATGCGGGCCGGCTTGCCGTCGCGTGCGGCGGTCGCCACGCGGTCGATCTCCCCGATCAGGCGGTCACGAGCGCCGAAGGGGGCGACGAGCAGGCGCCTGAACCGTTGCGGGCGCCCGAACCCCGTGACGTAGTTGAACAGGTCGGCGACGTCGGCGGCGATCTCCGGGTCGGCCGTGAACAGGCCGAGGTCTTCGTAGAGTCGCGCGGTCGAGGCGTTGTAGTTGCCGGTGCCGATGTGGACGTAGCGGCGCAGGCCGTCCTTCTCGCGCCGCACGACAGGGTCATCTTCGCGTGGATCTTGAGATCGGGGAACCCGTAGCACGACGTGCACGCCGGCCTGCTCCAGCGCGCGCGACCACTCGATGTTCCGCGCGCTCGTCGAAGCGCGCCTTCAGCTCGACGAGGCACACCGACTGCTTGCCGTCCTCGGCGCAGTCGATCAGCGCCGGGACGAGCGAGCGAGTCGTCGCTCGTGCGGTACACGGTCGTCTTGATCGCGATCACGTCCTGGTCGCGCGCCGCGGCCTTCGATGAGGTTCTCGAACGCTGGCGCGGAACGAGTCGTACGGGTGGTGCACGAGGAGGTCCGAGCGCCGGATCTCGTCGAACACCCGGGCCGTCGCTCTTCGCGCGCGACGCAGCCGTGGCGGGACGACCGGGACCCAGGGGGGATCCTTCAGCTCGTCGCGGTCGAGCGTCGCGAGCTGCCACAGGTCTGCCATGTCGAGCGAGGCCCTCGATCTCGTAGACCTGGCTCCGGCGCACGCCGAGGCCCTCCATCAGTCGGTCGCGCAGCCGGGCGGAGGCGGAGGAGGTCAGCTCGAGCCGGACGACGTCGCCGAAGCGCCGGTTGCGGAGCTCGGACTCCACGGCCTCGAGGAGGTCGTCGGCGTCGTCGGAGACCTCGAAGTCGGCGTCACGCGTGACCCGGAACGCGGCTCGCTCCGCGATCTCCATCCCGGGGAAGAGCATCGGCGAGGAAATGCGCGATCACGAGCTCCATCGGCACGAGCCGCTTGCCGACCGAGACGAAGCGGTCGAGGCCTTCCGGCACCTTCACGCGGGCGAAGCGCTCGTCGCCCGAGTCCGGGTCGACCGCGATCACCCCGAGGGAGAGCGACAGGCCTGAGATGTACGGGAACGGCTGCCCGGGGCCGACGGCGAGCGGCGTGAGCACGGGGTAGATCTCGCGCTCGAAGGTCGACTCGAGGCGCTTGAGCTCGCGCTCGCCGCAGTCCTCGATGGTCGCGATCTCGATCCCTGCGGCAGCGAGAGTGGGGACGAGCTCGCGCTTCCACAGCCGTGACTGACGAGCGGTGAGCTCTCCGACCCGACGGCGGATCGCATCGAGCGCCTGGCCGGGCGTCAGCCCGTCGCGCGAGCGCACGCCGACGTGGGCCTGCTCCTGCTCGAGGAGGCCTGCGACGCGCACCATGAAGAACTCGTCGAGGTTCGAGGCGAAGATCGCTGCGAACTTCACGCGCTCGAGAAGTGGCGTCTCGGAGTCGTCTGCGAGCTCGAGCACGCGGCCGTTGAACTCGACCCACGAGAGCTCGCGGTTGATCAGACGGGACCCCGCCGTCTCCTCTGTGCGCACTGCCATCCTCTGATGGTACGAGAGAGACGCCCGCGATCCTGTCTCCGGCCCGTGAAGGAACGGTGAAGCGGGCGGCGCTCGGGCCCGGCGCCTACCCGCCGAGCGTCTGCGCGACGAGGGTCTGGAAGTGCGCGATCAGCCGCTCGGACTCGGGCAGGAGCACGCCGTCGGCCAGGGCTCCCGTGCGCAGCCCGCGCTGCACCCGCTCCACGAGCGCGCGGTCCTCGTCGCCGACCTCGGAATCGAGGGTCATGAAGTCCTGAAGCCACGCCTCGTCGACGCCCGGCGCGAAGAAGTAGTCGAGGAACCGCCAGGCGCGCTCGGGCTCGAGGGGAAGGATCGGGCCGATCGAGAGGTTGGGGAGGCCCGGCATCACGTTGATCACCGTGTTCGGGAAGAGGAAGTGGAACTGGCCGCGCTCGACCGGGCCGGTGGCG
Source organism: uncultured Actinomycetes bacterium (assembly GCA_963849125.1). Taxonomy (GTDB): domain Bacteria; phylum Actinomycetota; class Thermoleophilia; order Gaiellales; family Gaiellaceae; genus Gaiella. The sequence goes on from CAWKGI010000020.1 coordinate 317,206, forward strand.
TCGTAGACGCCGTTGCCGCCGTTCCGCGCCGGGCCGAGCTGGGTCGACGACCAGCGGCCCGTCTCGAGCCGGTAGGCGTCCTTCGACACGTCCATCGCCCGGGCCAGCGTCGGGTGGGCGACCTGGCAGTGGTAGCACTCGAGGAAGTTCTCGACGTTCACCTTCCAGTTCGACGCGTACGGGTCGACGTCGAAGCGTCGGTGGAAGTCGAGCGCGTCGACGTCGACACCGCCCGCTGCGATCAGGGACGGGACCTCGCCGAGCCACTCCTGCAGCGGGGCGGCGTCGGGATCGGGGTTGACGAACACGAACGGGCCCCAGGTGTCGACGGACACCTCGAGGAGCCCGAGCCCACTGCGATCGAAGCCGGGCTCCAGGTCTCCGCGAGGGACGTTGCGGAGCGCCCCGTCGAGGTCGTACGTCCAGGCGTGGTAGGGGCACTGGAGCGTCTCGCGCCGCCCCTCCCCGTCGCACAGGACGAAGCCCCGGTGCCGGCAGACGTTGACGAACCCGCGGAGCGTCGCGTCCTTGCCGCGCACGAGCACGATGGGCAGGACACCCGCCACGGTCGTCGCGAACTGCCCGGGCTCGGCGACCTGGTCGAGGCGGCCGGCGTACTGCCAGAAGCGCCCGAAGAGCCGCTCCTGCTCCAGCGCGGCGACCGCCGGGTCGGCGTACCAGCTGTACGGAAGCGTGCGAGAGCGGGTGACGGTCGCCACGCGGGGAGTCTAGAGGCTTCCGGCCTCGGTCTGACCGTCGGGTCAGGCGGCCATCGGCAGCGCGGTCTCCCGCAGGTGCGTCAGGTAGACCGGGCGTCTCGACCGCAGATGCGTGAGGATCGATGCTTCGTCCTTCGCGCAGGGGATCATCGTCTTCCAGCCTTCGAGGTGCTCGGGTCGATGGAAGTCGCCGCTCGCGACGACGGGGAGGCCGCTCCGGGCGACCCAGCCGAACAGCGTCTCCCGGTTGAAGAGCTCGAACCGGTGCGCGAACGTGCGGAGCATCGGGTCGCAGGCGAAACGTCGGGTGCGTCGCTCCGGGCTCTCGCACGGCTCGTCGTCGAACGGGTGCGCTGCGATGATCGCAGCGCCGGCCGCGGAGGCCGTCTCGAGGGCTCGCTCGAAGCCTTCGTCGAGCGAGACGAACCTGGTCGTGCCAACGGCCACAGCGTGCGCGGCGCGGTCGAGGTCGACGTCGTTCCAGCTCAGCTCGAGGCCGGGGACGACGAGCAGCCCGAACCGCTCACGCGCACGACGCGCCTCGCTCTGGATCTCCGCGAGATACGTGGGGAACGTCTCGGCGGTGACACCGCGCGCGGGGTCGGCCGGCTCGAGCCACGGGTCGTCGCTGCGGGTGACGTGGTCGGTGATGCAGAGGACGTCGAACCCGCGACCGCCGTACAGGTCGACGAGCGTCGGCAGCGTGAGGTCGCCGTCGCTCCAGCGGGTGTGAGCGTGGAGCTCGGCCAGCAGCGGCGTGGTGCGCTGAAGCATCGACCGGAGCGTGCCATCCCCTCCAGGGGCCGTGGGGTACGAAGTAGTTCGTGAGCAGGGAAAATCGGGTGAAGGCGACCGTGGTAGGCTCGCCGCGTGACCGGGGGTCGAAACGCGACGGACGTGATCGCCGACGGAGAGCTGGCCGCCGCGGTCGCGGAGGACTCCGACTGGATGGAGGACCTCCTCTGCCGTCTCGTCGCGGCGCCGACGACGCTCGGCAACGAGGAGCCGGGCCAGGTCGTGGTCGCCGAGGCGCTGACCGAGCTCGGGCTCGAGCCCGTCGACGTGTGGATGGATCACGAAGCGCTGCGGCGCAGCCCGATCGCCGCGCCGTTCACCTGGGACGTCTCCGCGAAGCGGAACGTCGTCGCGACGTGGGGCGCCGTCGGTGAGGGAGGACGGTCGCTCGCGCTCAACGCCCACGTCGACGTCGTCCCGCCGGCGGCCGAGGCGCTCTGGACGAGCCCGCCGTTCGAGGCCGTGCGTCACGGAGAGTGGCTCACGGGGCGCGGAACGGGCGACATGAAGGGCGGTCTCGCAGCGATGCTCGGCGCGGTGCGCGCGCTCCGGCGCCTAGGGCTGGAGCCGCTCGCCGACGTCCAGCTCCAGTCGGTCGTCGAGGAGGAGTGCGGTGGCAACGGGGCTCTCCAGTGCCTGCTCTCGCTGCCCTCCACCGACGCGGCCGTCATCCCGGAGCCGTTCCCGGCGGCGATCAGCGTCTCGCAGGTCGGCGTGCTGTGGTTCCACGTCGACATCGAGGGGATCCCCGTGCACGTCGGCGACGCGGGAGAGGGCGTCAACGCGATCGACGCGGCGTTCAGGGTCGTCACACGGCTGCGGGCGCTCGAGACGGAGCTCAACGAGGATCCGCCTCCTCCGTACGACGACATCCCGCATCCGATCAATCTCAACATCGGCGTGATGAGCGGCGGCGACTGGCCGTCGACCGTGCCCGCGACGAGCTCCCTCTCGTGCAGGCTCGCGCTGTTCCCCGGGCAAGAGGTCTCGACCCTGCAGCATCGAGTCGAGGCGGCCGTCGCGGCAGCAGCGGCCGACGATCCGTGGCTCGACCGACACCCTCCGCGGGTCCGCTACGACGGCTTCGCGGGACGAGGCGTCGAGGTTCCGCGAGACGCACCGATCGTCCGCGCCGTCGCGGCCGCTCACCAGGCGGTCGCGGGCGGCGCTCCGGCGCTCGTGCCGACGACGGCGACGACCGACGCTCGCGTGTTCGTCGAGTCGGGAGTCCCGGCGGTCTGCTACGGGCCTCTCGCCGAACGGATCCACGGCGTCGACGAGCGGGTGCACCTCCCCTCGGTCACCTCGACGGCGCAGGCGTTCGCCGTCCTCATCCGCGACTGGTGCGGGGTGACCGCGTGAGGGTTCGTACGGTCGCGCTCCTCGCCGCGCTCGCTGCCGTCGGAGTCCGGAGCTGGCGCCGACACGCCGCGCAGCGGCCCGAGCCCGTGCTGCTGCCACCCGGCCCTGCGCTCCCTCCCGTCGAGCCGCCCGTCGCCCCCGATCACGCCGCCGAGTCGTTCGCGCAGCCGCCCGACGAATCGATCGCGGCGGCCGTGGCCGTCGCTCCCGAGGAGCCCCCGTCCGAGCCGGCAGTCGAGCCGAGCGAGGCGCTCGACCCTACGGAGCAGGTGGCCGAGCCGGAGTCCGCTGAAGCGGAGGACGATCGAGAGGATGCGCCGCCCGCGACCGACCCGGTCACGACCGAGGAGCCCTCGACTGCTTCGTCGCATCCGCTCGCCGGTGCGGCCGCAGCGCCGCTCGTCGCGGCGCCGCTCCCCGACCTGCCGAGTCCCGAGCCGGCAGCCGAGGTGGCATCCGAGGCGCTTCCGAGCGGCTGGGAGGTCGTCGAGGTCGCACCCCCGGCTCCGCCGCCCCTGCCGAGCGCACCGCTCAAAGGGATCTCGGAGATCAGGCGGTTCTTCCGCACGAACGACGTGCCGGTCTGGTTCGTCTCGGCGACCGCCTTCAACCTCCTCGGGATCGATCGCTGGGTCAGGCGCTTCACGTACGTCAACTACTACGACTCCTTCGACGGGACGCACCCGAACGTCTTCGTCCCGACCCACCATGCGCCGCCGACCTTCGACTCGATCGAGGAGATCAACTCCTACCTCCTCTCCCACAAGGAGGTGATCGACCGGATCGGCGCGTCCGGCGGCGGCAAAGCGCTCTTCCTCATGTTCGACGCCGAGGTCGAGCGGCTCGCGCGCGAGGCGGGGCTCGAGGTCGCGTTCCCGTCGGCCGAGCTGCGGACCAGGCTCGACTCGAAGATCGAGACGACTCGGCTCGGGAACGAGGCCGGCGTGCCGAGCGTGCCGAACGTGCTCGGCAGGGCGCGCTCGTACGAGGGCCTCGTCTCGCTTGCGCGGGGGGCGGAGCTCGGCGACGACCTCGTCGTGCAGACCCCCTACGGCGACTCGGGACAGACGACGTTCTTCATCGCCACCGAGGCGGACTGGGAGGAGCATCACGACCAGCTCGTCGACGAGCACCTCAAGGTGATGAAGCGCATCGAGTGCCGCGAGTCGGCGATCGAGGGCGTGATCACCCGGCACGGGACGCTCGTCGGCCCGCTGATGACGGAGCTCACGGGGTATCCCGAGCTCACGCCCTACGGCGGCGGCTGGTGCGGCAACGACGTGTTCGCGAGCGCTCTGACGCCACAACACCGCCAGCTCGCCCGTGACTACACCCGGCGGATGGGGGAGCGGCTCGCGCAGGAGGGCTACCGCGGCTATTTCGAGCTCGACTTCCTCGCCGACATGGAGAGCGGAGACCTCTACCTCGGCGAGCTCAACCCGCGCGTCACCGGCGCGAGCTCGATGACGAACGTCACCGCCGTCGCGTACGGCGACATGCCGCTCTTCCTCTTCCACCTGCTCGAGTACATGGACGTCGACTACGAGATCGACGTCGAGGAGCTGAACGAGCAGTGGGCCCGCCCGAGCGCGATCGACGAGTGGAGCCAGTTCATCCTCAAGGACACGGCCGACAAGGTGGAGCTGATCACCGAAGCGCCCGCGTCGGGCATCTGGCGGCTCGATCCCGAGGCGCACGGCGGGATCCGCTTCGTCCGGCGCGAGACCGACTGGCACACCGTCGCGAACGAGGAGGAGGCCTTCTACCTCCGCATCGCGGGGCCCGGGGCGTACCGCTATCCCGGCGCCGACATCGGCATCCTCGTCACCCGCGGCCGGCTGCAGACGGACGACCATGAGCTGACCGAGCGGGCACGAACCTGGATCACCGGGATCAAGAAGCAGTTCTGGACCGTCCCGCTCCCCGCCGGCGAGCCGGAGCCTGTGCGGGATCCGGGGCCGTTCTCGTTCAAGATGCTGTAGGGCACGTTCGGCGTGCGCCGAACGCGGCAGGTGAGCACGGTGCTCCCGCGCAGCGCGGGCGCTCGCGGTGGGACGATCGGCTCGCTTTCGGCACGAAGGACACCTCGAACCCGCGAGAGCGACGAAGTAGACTCGATTCCGTGGGGAGGAGGTCGGTGGCCCAGGATTCCATGCCCGTTCGGGCATGTCGGGAAGGTGCGGGTCGCTCGAAGCGGGCCGCCTCCCTGTGGCCCCGACGTCCGGCAGCCGACGTTCGCTCACCGCGATGAACGTTCTCGTCCTTCAGCACATCGCGTGTGAGCCTCCGGGCGTCTTCGAGGACGTGCTGCTCGAGCGGGGCGCGACGATCCACCGGGTCGAGCTCGACGAGGGGGAGCGTCTCCCCGGCTCGCTCGACGGCATCGACGCCGTCGTCGCGATGGGCGGCCCGATGAGCGTGAACGACGAGGACGAGCACCCGTGGCTGGTCGACGAGAAGCGGCTCATCCGAGCTGCCGTGGAGAGCGGCCTCCCGTTCTGGGGATCGTGTCTCGGCGTGCAGCTCCTGGCGTCGAGTCTCGGCGCGACCGTCCGGACCGGTGAGCGGCCCGAGGTCGGCGTCCTCCCCGTCCATCCGACCGACGCCGCAGCGAGCGACCCGGTGTTCGCCGGCATCTCCTGGCCGCGATCGACGCTCCAGTGGCACGGCGACACGTTCGAGCTGCCGGCAGAGGCCACGCTCCTCGCCAGCTCTCCCGCGTACCCCAACCAGGCCTTCCGCGTCGGTCGCGTCGCCTACGGCGTCCAGTTCCACGTCGAGGTGACCGACGAGATGGCGCAGGAGTGGTCGCGGGTGCCGGAGTACGAGGCCTCAGCCCGAGCGGTGCTCGGCGAGGGCGGGCTGGACGGCCTGCTCACGGACTATCGAGCGGCCATGCCCGAGATGCTGGAGGACGCTCGGGCGATGTTCAACCGCTGGGTCGATCTCTGGGCGTGATTGCCGGGTAGGCCCGGCGCACCCCGGTTCGTTGCTCTGGCTGCCTGCTCGCAACGGGCTAGCCGCGTCGTCGGGAACAATGCGCAGATGGAGGCACTGACCTTCGAGGCGATCGACCAGCCGGCACCCGGCGCGGCGTGGGCTGCGCACTTCGCACGGCACTGGCCGCGCTACCGCGACTGGTTCCTCTCCGACGGCGAGGCGGCCCGGACGACGTACGCCGACTCGCTGCGCGCGCTGAAGCAGCACATGCCTGAGCTCGTGCCCACCTACGAGACGCTCTGCGAGCTCGCGGGCGGCGGTGACCTCGAGGCGCGGTTTCTGGCGATGTTCGCCCCGCCGTCGTACCTCTCCGGGTGCTCACAGGCGGTGTGGCGCGGGGTCGACGGCGCAGCGCCCCCGCTGCTCGTGCGGAACTACGACTATGCGCCGGAGCGCCTCGAGGGGACGATCGTCTGCTCGAGCTGGACGGGGCGTCGCGTGATCGGCATGTCCGACTGCGCCTGGGGGCTCCTCGACGGCCTCAACGAGGACGGGCTCGCCGTCTCCCTCGCGTTCGGGGGCCGTCGCGTGATCGGGGAGGGGTTCGGCGTGCCGCTCGTCGTGCGCTACCTGCTCGAGACCTGCGCGACCACCGCCGAGGCGCGTGAGGTGTTGCTGCGTCTCCCGTACCACCTCGCCCACACGCTCACGATCGTCGACCGTGAGGGAGACGTCTGCACGGCGTTCCTCGCACCCGATCGGGAGGTCGTGCTGACGGGCGCCGCCGTCGCGACGAACCACCAGGGGCGGGTCGAGTGGGTCGAGCATGCCGCTGCGACCCGCTCGCTCGAGCGTGAAGGGGTGCTGCTCGGGCTCGTGCTCGGCGGCGCGCCGGACGCCGAGGCCTTCATCTCCGCGTTCCTGCGGCCGCCGCTCCACCAGGACGGCTACGACCGCCGGATGGGGACGCTCTACACGTCCGCGTACGACGTATCGGCCGGGACGGCCCGCTACCTCTGGCCGGACGTCGACTGGCAGCAGTCGTTCGCCGCGTTCGAGCCGGGGTCGCGCACGATCCCGGTCGCGCTCCCGAGCGTCGCTTAGCGGACACGCGTGCGGCCGGGAGCTGCGGTGCCTCGACCCCTTCTACGTCGGCGGGATGTACGGGATCGTCGGCAGGTACCTCGCGAAGTGCTCGGAGTTCGCCTGGATCCAGGCCACCGCGCCGGTGGAGTAGTCGTATGTGTCGAGCAGGTCGTCGTCGACGTCGCCGAGGAGCAGTGGGCCACAGGAGGCGATCACCTCGTGGCCCCGGACCTCGACGGCCCACACCGATTCCGTTCGCTCCTCGATCCAGAACTCGTGGGTGACGTCCATGAGCAGACCTCCGTGTGAGAGGGCGTGCGCCGATCTTCTCGCGCCGCATCGCGGACGGCATCCGGCAACCCCCTGATCCGTGGCGTGGTGGATCCGCGGTGCGTACTTGCCCGAACCTCGATCGGTGCCTCTGCCGATGAACGCGGGGCTGTGGTCGCTGAGAATCCGGTGCAGGAGCGCTGCGCGACGATCCGGAGGTGCGGAGTGACCTTCAACGTGATCACCAAGGATCCGCGGAGGCTCGCCGTAGCGCCGAACCTCTCCGACTACGAGGCAGCTCGGGCCCCGGGGTTCTGGGAGCGCTCGCGCTCCGAGCTCGACGGGCTGCCAGGCGGCCGAGGGCTGAACATCGCCCACGAGGCCGTCGATCGCCACGCGCACGGCGCGCGGGCCGGCCAGCTGGCCCTGCGCTGGCTCGGCAAGACGGGCGAATCGCGGGACTTCACCTACGCGGATCTCGGACGCGAGACGAGCCGGTTCGCAGGAGCGCTCGCCGCCCTCGGCGTCGAGCGAGGCGACCTCGTCGCCGTGCTCGCGGGGAGGATCCCCGAGCTCTACGTCACCGCGCTCGGAGCACTCAAGCACCGGTGTGCCTTCAGCCCGCTCTTCTCCGCCTTCGGCCCCGAGCCGATCAGGACGCGCCTCGAGCTCGGTCGCGCCCGCGTGCTGGTGACGACCGTTTCGCTGTACGAGCGGAAGGTCGCCGGGCTCAGGGCATCGCTCCCCGAACTCGAGCACGTGATCCTCGTCGGCGAGAACGGGAGCGAGACCGACGTCGCGGGGACGCACGACTGGGTGCGCCTCATGCGCAGCGCGCCGGATGCGTACGAGATCGGCCCGACCGATCCCGAAGACGTGGCTCTCGTCCACTTCACGAGCGGCACCACCGGCAAGCCAAAGGGCGCCGTGCACGTGCACGCCGCCATCCTCGCGCATCACGTGACCGGCAGGCTCGTCCTCGACCTCCAACCCGGTGACGTGTTCTGGTGCACGGCCGACCCCGGCTGGGTGACGGGGACGTCGTACGGGATCATCTCGCCTCTCTCCAACGGCGTGACGATGATCGTCGACGAGGCCGAGTTCGACGCGGAGCGGTGGTACGGGATCCTCGAGCGCGAGCAGGTGTCGGTCTGGTACACGGCGCCGACCGCGATCCGGATGATGATGAAGAACGGCGTCGACCTCGTCCGCGAGCACACGTACCCGCACCTGCGGTTCCTCGCGAGCGTAGGAGAGCCGTTGAACCCGTCGGGCGTCGTGTTCGGGCAGGAGGCGTTCGGCCTGCCGTTCCACGACACGTGGTGGCAGACCGAGACCGGCGCGATCATGGTCGCGAACTACGCGTTCATGGAGATCCGTCCGGGATCGATGGGACGTCCGCTGCCCGGGGTCGACGTGGGCATCGTGCGGCGTCGCGAGGACGGCGGCGCCGACGAGGTGACCGAGCCTGGCGAGGAAGGAGAGCTTGCGCTGCGGCCGGGCTGGCCGTCGATGTTCCGCACGTACCTGGGCGAGCCGGAGCGCTACGCGGCCGCGTTCGTCGGCGGCTGGTACCTCACCGGCGACCTCGCCCGCCGGGACGAGGACGGCTACTTCTGGTTCGTCGGCCGGGCGGACGACGTGATCAAGAGCTCGGGGCACCTGATCGGGCCGTTCGAGGTCGAGAGCGTGCTGCTCGAGCATCCCGCGGTGGCCCAGGCCGGGGTGATCGGCAAGCCGGACCCGGTCGCCGGGGAGATCGTGAAGGCGTTCGTGACCCTCAAGCCGGGCTACGAGCCGTCCCACGCGCTCGAGAAGGAGCTCCTCGCGCATGCGCGCGTCCGGCTCGGAGCGGTGGTGGCTCCGAAGGAGATCAGCCTCGTGGACTCGGTGCCGATCACGCGCAGCGGCAAGATCATGCGCAGGCTGCTGAAGGCGCAGGAGCTCGGACTCGAGGAAGGCGACGTCTCGACGCTGGAGACCGCGCGATGACGCCGCCCTCCGGTCAGCGCCGCGGAGGTGCGCGCACCCCACGGCGTCCACCGCTCGACGGCGACCACGCGTTGCACCTCCTCCGTGAGATGCTGCGGATCCGTCGCTTCGAGGAGCGGGCGGCCGAGCAGTACAGCCTCACGCGGATCCGGGGGTTCCTCCACCTGTACATCGGCGAGGAGGCGGTCGGGGTCGGGGCGATGCAGGCGCTCACGGCCGACGACGCCGTGGTCGCGACCTACCGGGAGCACGGGCAGGCGCTCGCGCGTGGCCTTCCTGCGGCCTCGCTGATGGCCGAGATGTTCGGCAAGGCCACGGGCTGCAGCCGGGGGCGCGGCGGCTCGATGCACTTCTTCGACGTGTCGCGACGGTTCTACGGAGGGAACGCGATCGTCGCCGGCGGCCTCCCGATCGCAGTGGGTCTCGCACTCGCCGACAGGATGCAGGGGCGCGCACGTGTCACGGCGTGCTTCTTCGGCGACGGCGCCGTGGCCGAGGGCGAGTTCCACGAGTCGCTCAACCTCGCTGCCCTCTGGCGGCTGCCCGTGCTGTTCCTCTGCGAGAACAACGAGTACGCGATGGGCACGTCGATCGCGCAGGAGCTGTTCCTGCCGGACATCCATCTCCGGGCCGAGAGCTACGGGATTCCCGCCGAGTCCGTCGACGGGATGGACGTCATCGCCGTCGAGTCCGCGGCACGGCGTGCGGCCGAGGGCGTGCGTGCCGGCGAGGGGCCGCGCTTCCTCGAGCTGCACACGTACCGGTTCCGTGCGCACTCGATGGCCGATCCCGATCTCTATCGCGCGAAGGAGGAGGTCGAGCACTGGAAGGAGCGCGACCCCATCGCGCTGTTCGAGACACGTCTCCGCAAGGCGAAGATCCTCACCGACGACGGGCTGGCCACCATGGAGGCCGAGATCGCCGCGGAGCTCGACGCTGCGATCGCGGCGGCCGAGGGCGGCCCGGTCGAGCCGGTCGAGGATCTGACGAAGGACGTCTACGCCTCGGTGTCCTCATGACGACGGTGAAGCTCACCTACCGGGAGGCCGTCCGCGCTGCCCTCAGACACGCCCTCTCGACGGACGAGCGCGTCTTCCTGATGGGGGAGGACGTCGGGGGCTACGGTGGCGCGTTCGCCGTCAGCCTCGGCCTGCTCGACGAGTTCGGACCCGAGCGCGTGCGCAACGCGCCGCTCTCCGAGTCGGGCTTCGTCGGGGCGGGGATCGGCGCCGCGCTCGGCGGGATGCGCCCGATCGTCGAGGTGATGACGATCAACTTCAGCCTGCTGGCGCTCGACCAGGTCGTCAACAACGCCGCCACGTTCCGCTACATGTCGGGCGGGCAGCTCAGCGTCCCGCTCGTCGTCCGGATGGCGACCGGCGGCGGACGGCAGATGGCCGCGCAGCACGAGCACAGCCTCGAGGCGTGGTACGCGCACATCCCGGGCATCAAGGCGCTCGCTCCTGCCACGGTCGAGGACGCGCGGGGGATGCTGCTCGCGGCGCTCCTGGAGGAGGATCCGGTCTTCATCTTCGAGCACGCGCTCCTCTACCCGCTCGAGGGTGAGCTCGACGAGCAGCCGCATCCGGTCGACATCGCGCACGCCGCGATTCGACGCGAGGGACGGGACGTCACGCTGATCACCTACGGCGGCTCGCTCGGGAAGTGCCTGGCTGCAGCCGAGCAGCTCGCCGACGAGGGGATCGAGGCGGAGGTCGTCGACCTCCGGACGTTGCGCCCGCTCGACACCGGGACGATCCTCTCGTCCCTCGAGCGGACGCATCGAGCTGTGGTGGTCGACGAGGGGTGGAAGACCGGTGGCCTGTCGGGTGAGATCAGCGCGATCATCATGGAGGACGGGTTCGACCTGCTCGACTGGCCCGTCGAGCGGATCTGCGGCGCCGAGGTGCCGATGCCCTACGCAAGGCACCTGGCCGACGCGGCGCTTCCGAGCGTCGAGGGCGTGGTCTCCGTCGTGAGAGAGATGGCGATCTGATGGCCGAGTTCGTGATGCCGTCCCTCGGCGCCGACATGAGCGCCGGCATGCTCGCGTCGTGGCTGAAGCAGCCGGGTGACCACGTGCAGCGCGGTGACGTGATCGCCGTCGTCCACACCGACAAGGCCGACGTCGAGGTCGAGGTCTTCACGACCGGAACGCTCGAGCGCGTCCTGGTCGAGCCGGGGACCGAGGTGCCCGTCGGCACCCCGCTCGCCCTCATCCGTGAGGACGGTGCTGCCCCGATCGCCGAGCTGCCGCCGGCCGTGGAGCCCGCTCCTCCTGCGTCGGTTCCGGCCGTCGTCGCTCCCGAAGCGCCGGCCGCCGTTCCGGCTCCCGTTCCTGCAGCGTCTGCCGCGCCGCTGCGTCACCTGCTCATCTCACCGTCTGCGCGCCACCTGGCCGCCGAGCTGTCGATCGACCCTGCGTCGCTCGCGGGCACGGGGCCGCGGGGTCGGATTCAACGGCGCGACGTCGAGGCGGCTGCACGCGCGGCTGCCGGCGGAACAGGGCCGACGGCTCCTCCCACCGAGCCCCCGGCCAGCGTGGCTCAGGCCGCGGCTCCCACTCCGCCGGTGACCGTTCCCGACGAGCCCCGCACCCCTCCCATCACCCCGGAGCCTGCGCCGACGCCCGGCGAGCTGCGGAACCTTGCGATGCGCCGCGCGATCTCGGCCGCGATGACCCGGTCGAAGCGCGAGATCCCGCACTTCTATCTCGGCCAGACCATCGACATGAGCCGCGCGCTCGCCTGGCTCGGGCAGGAGAACCTGCACCGGCCGGTGACCGAGCGCGTCCTGCACGGTGCGCTGTTGATCAAGGCCGTTGCCCTCGCGCTGCGCGAGGTGCCCGAGCTCAACGCGGTGTGGGAGGCTGAGGAGCTCGTCCGCCGTGACGACGTCAACGTCGGTGTCGCCATCTCGCTGCGCGGCGGCGGGCTCGTGGCCCCGGCGATCCACCACACCGACGAGCTCACCTTGCCCGAGCTCATGCACGCGTTCCGTGACCTCGTCTCCCGCGCGCGCGCCTGGTCGCTGCGCAGCTCGGAGATGTCGGATCCGACGATCACCGTCACGAGCCTGGGCGAGCGGGGCGTCGAGTCGGTGTTCGGGGTCATCTTCCCGCCGCAGGTGGCGATCGTGGGCTTCGGGACGCTCGTCGAGCGCCCGTGGATCACGGAGGGCCAGATCCTCCCGTGCCCCGTCGTCACCGCCAGCCTGTCCGCCGACCACCGCGTCACCGACGGCCACCGCGCGAGCGCGTTCCTGGCCGCGGTCGATCGCCTTCTCCAGGAGCCCGAGAACCTATGACCACCGACGAGCTGAAGGCCGCAGTGCTGACCGCGCTCTCCGACGTCGCCCCCGAGGCCGACGCCGCCTCCGTGCGCTTCGACCTCGACCTGCGCGACCAGGTCGACATGGACTCGATGGACTCGCTCAACTTCCTGATCGCCGTGCACCATCAGCTCTCCGTCGACATCCCGGAGGCGGACTGGGCGCACCTGCACACGCTCGGCGAGCTCGTCGACTACCTGGCCGAACGGGTCGGCGGCTGACGCCGGCTCGGCGTTCGGAGCCCCGGCCGGAGTCGAAGGGCCGATCGAAGGTCTGCGTCGACACCTGAGGCGGTCGCGCGGAGGTGATGGGCGGCCCACGTGCGTGCGGGAAGTCCGCGCCTCCGATCCCCGCGCGCCCCGATGTTCGCGGGTGCCCGTCGCGCCACACTGAGGAGGCGACATCCGTCCTGCGCGACGTCAGCACGAAGGCGGTGCACGTGGCCGATCGAGCTGCAGAGAGCCTGGGACTCCGGACCCGGCGCGGGAACGTCCTGTGGTCGTTCCTCGACCGGTTCCGGCGCGCACCCGCCGTGCCTGCCGCAGCCGGCGACATGCTCGCGGCCGAGCTCGCGCCCCTCCTGGCCCTGCTCGACGAGATCGAGCACGAGGCTGAGGAGGCGCGGCGCGTGGCGACGCTCCGGGTGCAGGCCGGCCTGGGAGACGTTGCCGAGGAGGTCGAGGCGATCCTCGCCTCGGCGCGCGCCCACGCCGAAGACGAGCGGGCCGATGCGTTGAGGGCAGCTCAGAGACGGGCTGATGTGCTGGTCAAGAGCACCCTCGAGCACGCCGAGGCAGAGGCCGACCGGGTGCGGAGCCTCGCGCACGAGCGGTCGGCCCCACTGGTTGCGGAGGTCGTCGCGCAGGTCACGAGCTTCGGGGGGGAGAGCGCTTGAGCGTCGGCTGGGTTGCGGGGAGCGTGCGGGGCCGGCTCATGCTGGGGCGGACGCTTGGCGGCGAGGGGGTGCGGCGGCTCTCCGCGGCGGGCTCGCTCGACTCGGCGCTCTCCGTCCTCGAGGGAGACGGCCTACACCCGAGCCGCATCTGGTCGAGACGGGATCGAGGCCGCGCAGCACGCGGTCGCGACGGTGCTTCTGCTCGAGCTGCGTACGCTCGCCGGTTGGCTGCCTCGCGGAGCCCTCGAACCGGTTCGCGCGCTGGCAGGCTGGTTCGAGCTCGTCAACGTCGAGGACAGGCTCGCGTTCCTGGGAGGCGGCGAGCTTCGCCCCTCCTTCAACCTCGGTTCGCTCGGGCTCGCCTGGGCGCAGATCAGCGTCGCACAGAGCCCCGGGGAGCTTCGCCGGGCGCTCGCGACGTCCCCGTGGGGTGATCCCGGCGGGGAGGCGCCCGAGGATGTCCACCTCGCCCTGCGTCTCGGCTGGGCGAGGCGTGTGCTGTCGGTCGTGCCCGAGGCCGCGAGCTGGGCCGCGGGAGGACTCGCGCTGCTGCTCGCCCGAGAGGTAGCGGCAGATGCCGGACGGCTGGATCGGGCGAGAGAGAGAATGCCCTCGGCCCTCGGGTCGCGCTGGCCCTCGGCAGGCAGCTTCGAGGAGCTCCGGAGGACGCTCCCCGCCTACGCCGCGTGGCCACTCGTCGGCATCGAGGCGGACGACGATCTCTGGCGGGCCGAGGCGCAGTGGTGGGGCCGGGTCGAGCAGGACGCCGAGCAGCTCGTGCGAGGCCCCCTCGAGGGGCGAGGAGTCGTCGTGGGGGTGATCGCGCTGCTCGCCCTCGATGCCGTGCGCGTCGGCGCCGCGCTCGGCACGGCCGCGCTGGGAAGCAGTCCCGCCGCTCGGGAGGCGCTCGATGCGCTTCTCTGAGGTCGCCCTCCCGGTGCGGATGAGTCGTGTCGCGGTCGTCGCGCCGCACGTGCGCTTGCGCGATGCGCTCGTCGCCATGGCCGAGTCCGGGACGATGGAGATCGTCGGGTCGCTTCCGGCACCTGCCGGAGAGGAGGTCGAGGCGCTGCGCCGCCTGGAGCGGGCCTCGCCGGCCGCTAGGCCCGGGCCTCCGCGGATCCTGCGCGTCCCCGAGGAGACTGCGAGCCTCGAACGGGCGGGGGCCCGCGAGTTGCTCGCTGGAGAGGTCGAGCTTCGTCGTCGGGCCGCGCTCGGGCTCCAGTACGGGGCCTTCTCCGTCCTGGTCGGATGGACGCCGACGGAGGCGCTTCCGGAGCTCGAGCGACGCCTCGACGCGACCGGCGCAGGAGCGGTCGAGCTTCCCTTGCCTCCGTACGCCGACCCGCCGACATTGATGGCTGAGACACGAGCTCGACGGCCATTCCGTCCGCTGATGACGACCTACGGCGTCGCGCCCTACGCGAACCTCGACGTCACGGTCTTCGCGGGGATCGCCTTCGTCCTGATGTTCGCGATCATGTTCGGCGACGTCGGACACGGGCTGCTGCTCGCATTCGCCGGCCTTCTGCTCGGCCGCGTCCGGCGGGGGCGCCTCGTGGCGTTCCGGCCGGTGTGGCCGCTGCTTGTGATCTCCGGAGTCGCGGCAGCCTTCGTCGGGTTGCTGTACGGGGAGGCGTTCGGCCCGACGGGGCTCGTCCCACGCCTCTGGCTCGACCCGGTCGAGGACCCGATCCCGCTGCTCGCGACTGCGCTCGTGGTCGGCGTCGCTCTGCTCGTCGTCAGTCACGCCTACGCCATCCTCAACCGGGCGCGAGAGGGCGGCGCGCGGGCTGCGCTGCTCGCGCCGTCTGGCATCGCGGGGCTGAGCGTGCTGCTCGGAGCGAGCTGCGCGCTCGTCGGCGGGCTGACCGGGATGGACGCCCTGCTCGGCGCCGGCGTCGTGCTGCTCGTCGTCGGCGCGGTGCTCCTCGGTATCGGCTTCCTGGCTGCCGCGCGGACCGAGGGTGGCTTCGGCGCGGCGCTCGCGCTCACCACCGTCGAACTCGTCGATGCGCTCGTGCGCACCGCGTCGAACGTCCTGTCCTTTGCGCGCCTCGCTGCGTTCGGCGTGCTCCACTCCGCGCTCGGGCTGGCCGTGCTCGCGGGGGCGGGCGCCCTCTGGGGAGGGATCGTCGGGTCCCTGCTCGGCATTGCCGTCTTCGTGATCGGCAACCTCGTCGCCTTCTCGCTCGAGCTCCTCGTCACGGGGATCCAGGCGCTGAGGCTCGAGTTCTACGAGCTCTTCTCACGCATCTTCGCCGGACAGGGCCACCCGTACTCGCCCTGGCGCGTTCCCGTCGTCACCCGATCGGAGGAGCCATGATCCTGTCCCTGCTCGTCTCCCTGCCGGTGATCGCCGTCGTGGCGGTCGCGACCGCCACCGGCCTGCGGCATGCCCCGCGACGGGGTCTGCGGCGGCTCATCGCGATCAACGTCGTGATCGCGCTCGGGGCGATCGGCCTGATCGCGGCCATGCTCGGTGGCCTCATCGACCCCGCGAGCGCGGCCGATGGGCAGTCCTCGACGACCGACCCGACAGCGGCGCTCTTCGGCGCGGCGATCGCCGTCGCCGGGTCCTCCCTCGGCGCGGCGATCGCCGTCGCGTACACCGGGGCCGCAGCGATCGCGGCGATCAGCGAGAAGCCCGAGATGTTCGGCCGGGCGCTCGTCATCGTCGGTCTCGCCGAAGGCATCGCGATCTACGGGCTCGTGATCGCGATCATGCTCATGAACCAGGCATGAGCACCATCGTCGCCATCGGTGCCGAGGAGCAGCTCGCCGGGTACTCGCTCGCCGGGGTCGACGTGCGTCCGGCCGAGACGGCAGAGACGGCGATCCGCGTCTGGGACGACCTGCCCGACGACGTCGGGCTGATCCTGATGACCCCTGCCGTCGGGACCGCCCTCGGACCGCGGGCCCGTGAGCGATCCGTGCTGTGGGCGGTGCTGCCGTCGTGAACGTCGAGCACCTTCGACGCTCCGTGCTCGCCGCCGTCGCGTCGGAGGTCGAGGCGGAACGCGTGTGCGCGCGCGCCGAGCACGACGCACGCATCGGCGAGGCCGGCGAGAGAGCAGCGGCGATCCTTGCGGACGGGCGACGAACGTATGAGGTCGAGGTCGAGTCGCTGGTCGCGGAGCGGAGCATGCGGGCGCAGCGCGAGGCGCGAGCTCTCGTGCTCGCTGCCCAGGCGGAGGCCTACGAGCGGTTCGCGCGGGAGGCAGTCGAGGCGGTCTTCGCGCTGCGAGGCACGCCGAACTACGAACGGCTGTGCCTCAGGCTCGCGGCCGATATCGAGGCGCTGCTCGGCGAGGGGGCCGAGCTGGAGATCGATCCACCGACCGGCGGCGGCGTCGTCGGCAGGCGCGAGGGGCGACTCGTCGACTACTCGCTGCCCGCCCTCGTCGACCGGGCGATAGCCGAGCTCGGAGCCGACGTGACGAGGATCTGGACATGACCGCCGGCACCGTCATCCGCGTGAACGGGCCCGTCGTCGAGGTCGAGGGGATGGCCGCGTCCATGCTCGACCTCGTGCACGTCGGCCGGGCGCAGCTGCCCGGCGAGGTCATCGGGCTGCGAGGGCCGGTGACGACCGTCCAGGTATACGAGTACACCGGAGGGCTCGCTCCCGGAGACCCGGCCGAGAGCACCGGCCACCCGCTCGTCGCCGAGCTCGGGCCCGGCCTGGTCGGCGGAGTGTTCGACGGGATGTTGCGCCGGCTCCGTGGGGCTCCCGACGTCCTCGCGCCTGGCACCGGACGGGGTGCGCTCGAGCTCGAGCGCCGGTGGGCGTTCGTGCCCGATGTCGCCGTGGGGGACACCGTCGCGGCGGGAGCAGTGCTCGGGCGGGCGCCCGAGACGGTGTCGGTCGAGTTCCGGGCGCTCGTCCCCGACGGGGTGGCCGGACGCGTCGACTGGGTACGAGAGGCGTCGGAGGTCGGCGCCTGGGACGCGGTCGCCCGCGTGGACGGCATCGACGTGACCCTCGCGCAGACGTGGCCGGTTCGACGCCCCCGGCCGGTCAGGGAGCATCTGCCGGCGTCCGCTCCCCTGCAGACCGGACAGAGGGTGCTCGATCTCTTCTACCCCATCGCGCGGGGAAGCAGCGCCGGCGTGCCGGGAGGGTTCGGGACGGGGAAGACCGTCCTGCTCCAGCAGATCGCCAAGTGGTGCGCAGCCGACGTGATCGTCTACGTCGGCTGCGGGGAGCGCGGGAACGAGATGGCAGACGTGCTCGACGAGCTCGCCGCGCTCGAGGATCCCCGAACGGGGAGGTCGCTGCTCGAGCGAACCGTGCTCATCGCGAACACGTCGAACATGCCGGTCCTGGCACGCGAGGCCAGCATCCACACGGGAGCGACGGTCGCCGAGCTCTATCGCGACATGGGGTACGACGTCGTGCTGATCGCAGACTCGACCTCGCGGTGGGCCGAGGCGCTTCGAGAGGTCGCTTCCAGGACGGGGGAGCTGCCCGCCGAGGAGGGCTATCCCGCGCGGCTCGCCTCAGCGCTCGCGGCGTTCTACGAGCGCGCAGGTCGGGTGCGCACGCGCGCGGGAGCCGATGCCTCGGTGACGATCATCGGCGCGGTCTCTCCGGCCGGTGGAGACATGACCGAGCCGGTGAGCGCGCACACCCGCAGGTTCGTCCGCTGCGCCTGGGCGCTCGATCCCGACCTTGCCTACGCCCGCCACTATCCGGCGGTCAGCTGGCGTGACTCCTCGTCGCGCGATGCCGAGGCCCTCACGTCGTGGCACGTGAGCCACGGCGATCGCGGTTGGGCACGGTCGCGCGAGTCGGCGTTAGGGCTCCTCGCCGAGGCCGACCGACTCGAGTCGATCGCCGAGCTGGTGGGCATGGCCGCCCTGCCCGATCGCGAGCAGGTCATGATGCTCGGCGGTCGGCTGCTGCGCGAGGCCGTGCTCCAGCAGAGCAGCCTGAGCCCGAACGACGCCCACTGCGGGCTCGAGAAGCAGGCTGCCCTCCTCGACCTCGTGCTCTCGATTCACGCCCGCTGCCTCGAGCTCGTCGCTCGGGGGATCCCGGCCTCGGGGATCCTGGAGGTCGACCTCGCGGCGGCCGTCCGCGCGAAGGACGAGGTGCCGCCGGACGATGCCGAGGCCGTCGACGGCATCGCGCGGACGCTGCTCCTCGAGCTGGAGCGTCTCGCATGACCCTTCGGGCCCCGATCGAGCACTCGTCGATCGCAGCGATCCGCGGGCCGCTGGTGATGGTCGAGGTCGACGAAGGCATTGCCTGGGACGCCGTGGTCGAGCTCCGCCTCGGATCCGGGGAGATCCGGCACGGGGTCGTGCTGGACGTGAGCAGGAAGCTCGCTGTCGTCGAGGTGTACGAGGGCACGGCGGGGCTTGCGCTGTCCGGCCTGCGGGTGGCGTTCAGCGCGTCCCCGATGCGCCTGCCCGTCGGCGAAGGATGGCTCGGCAGGGTCTGCAACGGGCGGGGAGCGCCGCTCGACGGCGGCCCTCCGGTCGTCGCAGACGACTGGGCCGATCTCGGAGGCGCACCGATCAACCCCGCTGCGCGGGCCGCACCCCGCGATCCGATCCTCACCGGGATCTCGGTCATCGACGGGCTTGCGACGCTCGTCCGCGGGCAGAAGCTGCCGATCTTCTCTGTCGGCGGCCTGCCTCACCTCGAGCTCGCCGCCCAGGTTGCGGCGAACGCGACGACGGAAGGCGAGCCCTTCGCGGTCGTGTTCGCCGCGATGGGGATCACGAAGGCCGACGCGGCGCTGGTGCGCGACGTGCTCGAGGCACGCGCCGCCACGGGTGATCTCGCGCTGTTCGTGAACACGGCCGCCGACCCGCTCGTCGAGCGGATCCTCACGCCGCGCCTCGCGCTGACGGTGGCGGAGCATCTCGCGTTCGTGCGGGGACGGAACGTGCTCGTGGTGATGGCGGACATGACGAGCTACTGCGAGGCGGTGCGAGAGGTGTCGGCCGCCCGTGCTGAGATCCCCGGCCGCCGCGGCTACCCGGGCTACCTGTACAGCGATCTCGCCTCGCTCTACGAGCGGGCCGGCCGGATCCGCGGACGGCAAGGATCGGTGACGCAGGTGCCCGTGCTGACCATGCCCGCCGGCGACATCACCCACCCGGTGCCCGACCTCACGGGGTACATCACCGAAGGGCAGATCGTGCTCTCGCACGACCTCCACGTCCGTGGTGTCTATCCGCCGTTCGACCCCTTGCGCTCGCTCTCGCGACTCATGCGCCTCGGCGCGGGGCCCGGCCGGACGCGCGACGACCACCTCGAGATCGCCGCACAGCTCTACGCGCTCGCGGCGCTTGCCCGCCGCTCTGCAGACCTCGCCGAGATCGTCGGCGAGGACGCCCTCGGAGAGCGTGAACGCGGATACCTCGTCTTCGCGCGCGCCTTCGAGGAGGAGTTCGTGACGCAGGCTCGACGTGAGGCACGCACCCTGGGAGACACGCTCGCTCGGGCGTGGAGGGCTGCCTCCGTGCTGCCGGCACGCGAGCTGACGATGCTCACCGAGGCTGCCCTCTCGGAGCGCTACGGAGGAGGGCGCGATGCTTCGGCCACCGCCGGGTAGAGCAGGTCGAGCCTGGCTCACGCGACGCCTCGAGCTCGCCAGGGGAGGTGCGGATGTGCTGGACGAGAAGCGGCGTGCTCTCCTGGCGGAGCGCACGAGGCTCGTCCCGCTGCTCACGGCTGCACGCGCCGAGTGGGAGCGATCGGCGATGGAGGCGGACGTCTGGCGGGATCGGGCTGCCGTGCTCTCCGGAGCTCGTCGTCTCAGGTTGGCGCAGCAGTATCGAGGTGCGCCCGCATCGGTCGTGGTTCCCTGGCGCGGGGTGCTCGGTGTTCGCGTGCCGGAGGAGCCGCAGGTCGTTCCCGGGGACGCGGGGGAATCGCTGCGGATCGGCGGGAGCGCGGCGCTCGCGGCTGCCAGGGATTCGCACGCCGCCGCGTTGCACTCCGCAGCGCGGTTTGCTGCGCTGCAGCTCGCGCTCGACCGGATCGGCGCGGAGCTCGACGGCACGACGCGCCGGCTCAGGGCAATCGAGCACCGGTGGATCCCGGCGCACGAACGTGCGCTCGAGAGTCTCGACCTCGCCCTCGACGAGAGCGAGCGCGAGGATGCCGCACGCACGCGGTGGGCATCCGCCGCCGACGGACGCGACGGTCTGATCGGCCCGGCCGACGCTCAGACGAGCCGGGCCGGCTGACGTAACGGGTGTCCGCCGCGACTCCTCACCGCCCGACCTCCCAGGCCAGATGGTTGAGCTCGGGCTCGATCAGGCGCTCCCACGCCAGGGCGACCGCCTTCGGCGAGCCCGGAGTCGAGATCACGACCGACCCGCGAAACGTCCCCGCCGTCGCGCGGGACAGCATCGCCGCGGCCCCGACCTGTTCCCAGCTCAGCATCCGGAACAGCTCGCCGAACCCCGGCAGCGTCTTCTCGAGCATCCCCGACAGCGCGTCGAACGTCGTGTCGCGCCTCGAGATCCCGGTGCCGCCGTTCACGAGCACGATCCGCGCCTCACCTACGAGCTCCTCGACGACGGCGCGCACGGCCTCGGGATCGTCCGGTACCAGGCGGTACCCCGTCACGGTGGCGCCGGCGGCCGCGATGCGCTCGCGGAGGTAGTCGCCGTTCACGTCGGTCTCCGGCGTGCGCGTGTCGCTGACGGTGACGATCCCGACGGTCACCTCCGTGGCCTCGGCAGCGGCCCGGTGCGCGTCGCTGCTCATTCGGGCTCCGACGCGCCGCTCAGGCCTGCGCTCTCCACCGGCTCGTCCCGTCCGTCCATGCAACGGATCCTATGCCTCGACGCGCCCACGCCCATGTCCGCGCCCCCGCCCGTCCGCGAGCGAAGCCGCAGCCGGCGGCGACGGCTGATCCGGACCGGGCTCGATCGACGTACGCATCTCCGATGAGCAACCTCGCCTCGATCGTCTCCGGTCGCCGCTCCAAGTGGGCCGTCCTCGCCGTCTGGATCGTGGTCGTCGCCGCCCTCGGCCCCTTCGCGGGGAAGTTCGAGAGCGCACAGCAGAACGACCCGGCGAGCTTCCTGCCCGGCGACGCCGAGTCGGTGAAGGTGCTCGACGCGGATGCCGCGTTCGGCGACTCCGACCCGACCATCGCCACCGTCGTCTTCCGGAACGCCGAGGGGCTCACCGCGGAGGACAGGGCGGCGGTGGAGGAGGTCCGCGCCGAGCTGGCAGGGAGCAGCGTCGAGGGCCTCGGCGACCCCGGCCCGGCGATCCCGTCCGCCGACGGCAAAGCGCTCCTCGTGAACGTCCCGATCGACGCCAACGACGACATCGAGGTACTCGTCGACGGGGTCGACGAGATCCGCGCGACGCTCGAGGCGACGCTACCCGCCGACCTCGAGGGCAAGGTCACCGGGCCGGCCGGCTTCTCCGCCGACGCCACCGCGGTGTTCGAGGGCATCAACTCGACGCTCCTCTACTCGGCCGCGCTGCTCGTCTTCGTCCTGCTGGTGATCATCTACCGCAGCCCCATCTTCTGGGTGTTCCCGCTGCTCGCGGTGTTCCTCGCCGAGGGGGTCGTACGTGGTCTCGGGTACCTGCTCGCCTCCTCGGGAGTTGTGATCAACGGCCAGGTCGGCGGGATCCTGCTCATCCTCGTGTTCGGCGCGGGAACCGACTACGCGCTCCTCCTCACGGCGCGCTACCGGGAGGAGCTGCGTCGCGTGGAGGACAGGCACGAGGCGATGCGCATCGCCGTACGCCAGGCCGCGCCCGCGATCCTCGCCTCGGCCGGCACCGTCGTCGCCGCGCTCCTCTGCCTGATGGTCGCGGAGGTCAACACGACCGCCGGGCTCGGGCCGGTCGGGGCGATGGGGATCGCCGTCGCGGCGATCGCGATGCTCACGGTCCTTCCTGCCCTTCTCCTCATCGGCGGGCGCCGCGCCTTCTGGCCCTTCGTCCCGCGCTACGGGTCCGAGGACACGGCTGCGCGGGGGGCGTGGCTGCGGCTCGGCCGCTGGATCGAGCCACGCCATCGGCGGGTGTGGATCGGCACGGCGCTCGTCCTCGGGGCGATGGCGCTCGGCACGCTCACGCTCGACGACGAGCTGACCAGCTCGAACGGGTTCCGCGGCTCCGTCGAGTCGGTACAGGGTCAGGCGATCCTCGAGCAGTCGTTCCCGGCCGGCGCGAGCGCGCCGACGACCGTCCTCGTCCTGCCCGGTGGTGACGTGGACGCGGCGCTCGAGGCAGCACGCGCGTCGTCCGTGGTGGCGTCCGTCGGCGAGCCCGAGACCGGGCCTCCGGGCACGCGGTTCACGGTCACGCTCACATCCGACCCGTTCTCGAAGCCGGGCTTCGAGTCGATCGAGCCGCTGCGCGACGATCTTCGCGCAGCGGCGGGCGACGCGGTGCTCGTCGGCGGGCCGACCGCCGAGGAGGCCGACGTCCGGGCGGCGAACGAGCGCGACACGCGCGTGATCGTCCCGCTCGTGCTGCTCGTCGTGTTCGCGATCCTCGTCGTGCTGCTTCGCGCGCTCGTCGCGCCCGTCGTCCTGATGCTCGCCGTGGTGCTGTCCTTCTTCGCCGCGATCGGTCTCAGCCTCGTCGGCTTCGACCTGTTCACGGACTTCCCGGGCGAGGATCCGAGCTACGCGCTGTACGCGTTCATCTTCCTGGTCGCGCTCGGGGTCGACTACAGCATCTTCCTGATGGCGCGGGTGCGCGAGGAGGCCGAGCAGATGCCGACGCGCGACGCGATGCTGAAGGGTCTCGCACTCACGGGCGGGGTCATCACCTCCGCGGGCATCGTGCTCGCGGGGACGTTCCTCGTTCTCGCCGTGCTCCCGCTCGTGGCGCTCACGCAGCTCGGGATCACGGTCGCCGTCGGCGTGCTGATCGACACGCTGATCGTCCGCTCGATCCTCGTCCCTGCGGTGACGTTCGACCTCCGTGAGCGGACGTGGTGGCCGTCGCGGCTCGCGCGAGGAGAGCGTCCCCCGAGCGGCTGATCCGCTCCTCCCGGCCGCGTTCGTCGGTGACCGGCGCTTGCGCCGCGAGCGGGACGTGGTGATGATCGAGCGATGGCGTCCGTCCTCAACCACGTGAGCGTCGTCGCCCGTGACCTCGAGACGTCGCAGCGCTTCTACGTCGACGAGCTCGGGCTCGTGGAGCTCCCGACGCCCGCGTTCGGCCTGCCGACGCTGTGGCTCGCTGCCGGTGACGGCCAGGTGCACCTGTTCGAGCGTCCCGGCGATCCCTCGTCCCACGGCCACTTCGCGCTCGAGATCGACGGCGCCGACTTCGTGGCGACCTACGCTCGGATGGAGGCTCTCGGCGCGATCGACTCCGACACGTTCGGGAGTGCCGTCTACGAGCTCCCGGACGGCGCTCTCCAGCTCTACGTCCGTGATCCGGCCGGGAACCTCGTCGAGCTCAACTGCCGCGACGGGGCGAGCGTCTCGCGCAGCGAGGTCCCCGTCGTCCGCCTCGCCGACCTCCGGCCGCAGGACGGCGACGCCGCCCGGGCGACCCTCTGGCACCGGGCTCCCTAGCCGGAGCGCCGCTCCGCGCCGGGTGCGTCTCGCACCGCCGGCTCTGGGGCGGAGTCCGTCGGGCGTGGCCCTGCCGACAGCTCCAGCTCGAGCTCGTCGAGCGCCGCCCGCAGGAGCGCGATCCGCTCGACGACGGGCGCGCTCGAGTCCTCGTCCACGCCGCGCGGTCCCGCCTCGGCGCCGACCCGGTCACGCACCGCCTGGCGGCGGTCTGCCTCGCGGGCCTCCTCCATCGAGTTGAGCACGATCCCGATGAGCACGTTGAGGACGACGAAGCCCGCGATCATCACGAAGCTGACGAAGTAGATCCACGACCAGGGGTGCACCTCCATCCCCGCGTCCATGTACGTCGGGAAGTTCTCGAGCGTCAGCATCACGAAGAGCGTCAGCATCGCCTGGCCGATGTCGCCCCACTGCTCCGGAATCGTGTCGGCGAAGAGCAGCCACCCGACCATCCCGTAGACGAACAGGATCGCCGCCGTGACCCCCGCGACCGACAGGAGCGGTGGGATCGAGCGCCACACCCCGAGCAGCAGCACCCGCAGGTCCGGGAGCAGGCGGACGACGCGCATCAGCCGCGCGAGCCGCGCGAGACGCAGCAGCGTCGCGTTCTCGCGGACGCCGGGGATGAAGACCGAGCCGATCACCACGAAGTCGAAGATGTTCCAGCCGCTGCGGAAGAAGTTCCAGGGGCGCAGGCCGTAGGAGGCGATGCGCAGGAGCAGCTCGATCACGAAGACGACGAAGCACGCGTCGTTGATCCCGTGGAGCAGGTCGCCGTAGCGCTCGTCGAGGCTCGGGTACGTCGTCAGGCCGAGCACGATCGCGTTGACGAGGATCACGGAGACGATCACCGCCGTGAAGGCAGGCGAGTCGACGAGGTTGGCGATCCGGTTCCGCGGCACCGTCTGCATCGGTGTACGAATACCCGTCGCCGCGACCGCCGTGTCGCGCCGACCGCGGCCGTGCGGCGGCGCCTCCTTGGATGAGGGCGGCGCGGCGCTCAGTCCGCGAGCGCGTACTGCGCTGCGACGTCCGGCATCAGGTAGGCCGCGGAGGGCGAGCCGGCCGGGGTGAAGATCCCCAGCACCACGAGCTCGTGCTCCGGGTCGAGGTTCTCGACGATGTGCACCTCGCGCGGGTGGAGCCGGAACACCGAGCCGTGGGCGAGCGGCTCGACGGCGTCGCCGATGTGAAGCCGGCCCGTCCCACGCACCACCCAGACGATCTCGTCGTAGAGGTGGTAGTGCCACGGCGCCTTACCCGGGGGGATGTAGCCGATGAACGCCGTGCCGCGGGTCGACCCGCTGGTCGGCCCGTGCATCACCTGGAACGAGCGGGCGCCGGTGGCGGTACCGGGCTCGACGTGCGCCAGCGCGACGACGGGCTCGACCGGCCCGATCGGCGCGTGCAGATCGGTATCGGCGCCGAGCGTGGTGCGCACTGCGAGCAGCCCGTCGTCACCGGCGTGCAGCGTCGCGTCCGTCCCGGCGGGCGACGAGGAGCGAGCATGCTCCGGCGATCGCGTGCTCTCCCGAGCCCGTTGCCAGCGCCCCGGAGCCGTCGTGGGCGAACAGGAGCGTGTCGTGGACATCGTCGCGCAGCTCGAGCACCGCGTGGGCGGCCAGCGTCAGCGCGTCGCAGGCGAGCTCGGACCCGCGCTCGGGCGGGACGATCAGGTGGCAGGTCACCCCGGAGCCGAGGCCCGTCGCCTCCACGGTCTCCCGCGTCGAAACCCTTGCAGCCATCGCGGCGATCGTACGCCGCCCGGCGCCCGGGCGCGGGGGCAACCGTCGTGGCGGGCTCGTGCGGGCTCGACGGTAGCCTGCCGGTGATGTCACTCGATCCGACCAGGCTCGACCGTCTTCGCACCGGGAACCTCTCCCTTGCGGCGATCCACGCGGCGCAGGCCGTCGCGATCATCGTCCTCTCGAACGACTTCTCGCTCCCGGTCACGGGCTCGTTCCTCTCCGGCCCGCCCGGCGTGACCGACCCCGGCACCCCCGAGCTGCTGTTCGGCCTGCCGCTCGGCCCGGCCGTCGCCGCGTTCCTCCTGCTCGCGGCGCTCGACCATCTGCTCGTCGCGCTCCCGCCCGTCCGCGGCTGGTACGAGCGGAACCTCGCGCGCGGGATCGGCCCGGCCCGCTGGCTCGAGTACTCGCTCAGCGCGTCGCTGATGGTCGTCCTGATCGCCATGCTCACCGGCGTCTCCGACCTCGGGACGTTGATCGCGGTCTTCGGCGTCAACGCCGCGATGATCCTCTTCGGCTGGCTCTCGGAGCGCGCGAACGAGGACCGCGAGACGACCGACTGGCATGCCGTTCGTGCTTCGGGTGCGTCGCAGGGATCGTCCCGTGGGTCGTGATCGTCTACTCGATCGTCGGCGCCGTCGAGCAGGGCGACGCTCCGCCCGACCTTCGTCTACGTGATCTTCGTGACGCTGTTCGTGCTGTTCAACAGCTTCGCTGTCAACCAGGCGCTCCAGCTCGCGCGATGCGGACGCTGGCGCGACAGGCTGTTCGTGGAGTGGGGCTACCTCCTGCTGAGCCTGGTCGCGAAGAGCCTGCTCGCCTGGCAGGTGTTCGCGAACACGCTGCTCGGCTGAGCTCTGCGACCTGTTCGCCTGCTCGATCCGGCGGAGAACGGCGATGGCAGTCGAATGGCGGTGGACGGCCGACTTGCGGCTACCCTCGACCGGTGATCGGTCGCGAGGACATCAGGAACGTCGCCATCGTGGCGCACGTCGACCACGGGAAGACGACCCTCGTCGACGCGATGCTCTGGCAGTCCGGCTCCTTCAGAGAGAACCAGGACGTCGCCGAGCGCGTGATGGACTCGATGGACCTCGAGCGCGAGAAGGGCATCACGATCCTCGCCAAGAACACGGCCGTCCGCTACGGCGCGGTCAAGATCAACATCGTCGACACACCGGGTCACGCCGACTTCGGCGGCGAGGTCGAACGCGGGCTGCGCATGGTCGACGGCGTGCTGCTCCTCGTGGACGCGAGCGAGGGGCCGCTGCCGCAAACGCGCTTCGTGCTGCGCAAGGCGCTCGAGGCCCGCCTGCGCGTGATCCTCGTCGTGAACAAGGTCGACCGGCCCGACGCCCGTGTGCAGGAGGTCGTGAACGAGGTCTACGAGCTGTTCCTCGACCTCGACGCCGACGAGAGCCAGATCGAGTTCCCGATCGTCTACTGCAACGCGAAGGCGGGCCGTGCCGGGCTCGAGCCCGACGATCTCGAAGACGACCTGCGCCCGCTCTTCGAGGTGCTCCTCTCGACGATCCCTGCGCCCCTCTACGAGGAGGGCCACCCGCTGCAGGCGCTCGTCACCAACCTCGACGCATCGCCGTACGTGGGGCGGCTCGCGATCTGTCGCGTCCGCAACGGGACGATCGCGAAGGGCCAGCAGGTCGCGTGGTGCCGCGCTGACGGGACGGTCGAGCGGGCGCGCGTGACGGAGCTCTACGTGACCGAGGCCCTCGACCGTGTCGACGCCGCGGAGGCGGGACCGGGCGACATCGTCGCGGTCGCGGGCATCCCCGAGGTGACGATCGGCGAGACCCTCGCCGACCTCGACGATCCGCGGCCGCTGCCGGTCGAGCAGGTCGACGAGCCGTCGCTCTCGATGACGGTCGGCATCAACACCTCGCCGCTCGCCGGGCTCGAGGGGTCGCGGCTGACCGCCAGCCAGGTGAAGAGCAGGCTCGACGCCGAGCTGATCGGAAACGTCTCATTGCGGGTGCTGCCCACGGAGCGGCCCGACACGTGGGAGGTGCAGGGGCGCGGCGAGCTGCAGCTGGCGGTGCTCGTCGAGCTGATGCGGCGCGAGGGCTTCGAGCTCACAGTCGGCAAGCCGCAGGTCGTCACGCGCGAGGTCGGCGGGAAGGTGCACGAGCCGGTCGAACGCCTCGCGATCGACGCGCCGGAGGAGTACATCGGCGTGCTCACCCAGCTGCTCGCGCTGCGGAAGGGCCGGATGGAGCAGATGGTCAACCACGGAACCGGCTGGGTGCGTCTCGAGTACCTGGTTCCGGCGCGCGCGCTGATCGGCTTCCGCACGGAGTTCCTCACCGAGACGCGCGGCACCGGGATCCTCCACCACGTCTTCGACCGCTACGAGCCCTGGTACGGCGAGCTGCGGACCCGCCCGAGCGGCTCGCTCGTCGCCGACCGGCAGGGGCCGACCACCGGGTTCGCGATCTCGAACCTCCAGGAGCGCGGCACCCTCTTCGTCGCACCCGGCGCCCCTGTCTACGAGGGGATGATCGTCGGCGAGAATGCGCGCTCCGAGGACATGGACGTGAACGCCACCAAGGAGAAGAAGCTCACCAACATGCGCGCGTCCACGTCCGACGAGCTCGTGCGACTGATCCCACCCCGTCCGCTCTCGCTCGAGCAGGCGCTCGAGTTCATCCGCGAGGACGAGTGCGTCGAGGTGACGCCCGCGTCGATCCGACTGCGGAAGGTCGAGCTGTCCGCCTCGAAGCGCCAGCAGGCGTCGAGCCGCAAGGCGCGCGGGCTCGCCTGAGCCTCCGGCCCCGGCGTCGGCCGCCCGGGGGACGGCGGGTGGGGTGGCGTGGAAGAGGCGCACGGTCACTGCGGAGCCATCCCTGTCGATCGCATAGGATCGTGCCCAGACGAGGCCACTGAGGCGAAGGAGCGGGCGATGAGGTTCGGGATTGCGGTTCTGGCGGTGCTGGTCGTGACGATCGTCGCCGCGGGGTGCGGAGGCAACGACACGCCTGCCGCTTCACCGAGCACGGAGTGGGCCGACGGCGTGTGCCAGGCGCTCACGACCTGGAAGGACGCGGTTGCCGGTGTTCCCGACACGCTCAAGAACGACCCCTCGAAGGACGGGCTCGAGCAGGCGGCGAGCGACGTCAAGGACGCGACCGAGACGCTCGCCTCCGATCTGAAGGGGCTCGGGAGGCCCGACACCGAGGCCGGCCAGGCAGCGCAGGACACCATCACGACGTTGGCCGACGAGCTCACCACGCAGGCCGACACGATCAAGACCACCGTCGAGGATGCCTCGGGGCTCGCAGGTCTGGCACAGGCCGCTCCGACCGTCGCCTCCTCGCTCACGACGATGGGCACGGAGGTCAGTAGCGCGGTCGGCGAGATCGAAGGGCTCGACGGAGCCCAGGAGCTGAAGGACTCCTTCGCCCAGGCCGAGTCCTGCAGCGCCCTGCAGGGAGGGTCGTGATGCGCGATCGCGAGTTCCTGGCGATCCCGGTGGTCGCCGTCGTGGCCGGCTTCGGGGCGGCGATGTTCTTCGCGGCCGACGCGGGGGTGTGGGCGTGGGTCGCGCTCGGCATCGCGGCGCTCGCGCTCGGGGTGCTCGTCTATGCGCTCGTCGCCCGGCGACACCGGCATCCCGAGCCAACCGAGGCGCCCCGTGTCGCCGCGGCCGCAGCCGCCGATCCGTCGATCCACCGGGTGCTCGTGGTCGCAGACGAGAGCTGCACGACCGACGGGTTCACGGAGGTGGTGCGCTCCCACGCCGGTGGGCGGGCGCTCGACGTGTACGTGATCGCTCCCTCGCTCGGCTCGCGCCTGGCGCGCTGGACAGGAGACGAGGGTGCCTACACGGAGGCCGACCGGCACCTCAACGACACGATCGGAGCGCTACGGCGGGCGGGCCTTCCCGCCCGCGGCCGGATCGGCGCGCACGACCCGCTCCAGGCCGCGGACGACGCGTTGCGGGAGTTCCCTGCCGACGAGGTGCTCTTCGCCGTCCACGGCGCCGGCGCGGAGAACTGGCTCGAGCAGGGTGTCGTCGGTCTCGCGACGGAGCGGTACGACGTGCCGGTTGGGCACGTCGTCGTCGAGTCCGGCAGCTGACCCTCCGCGGGGCGCGCGTCACTCGGCGCGCCGAGGGCGCAGGCGGCTGACGACCACGGCCACCACGGTCACGAGGTAGAGCTGGCCGAGCAGGGCTTCGCCGACGGCGAGCATCCGCCCGACCTGACCCGCCGGGGTGAAGTCGCCGTACCCGAGGGTGGCAAGGGTCACGTAGCTGAAGTAGATCCGGTCGCCCGACGTCCCATCCGTCCCCTGCTCGAAGAACGGCGCGTCCCCGAGGAGCGCCGCTGCCGAGTACGTGAACGTGAAGAAGAGGCCGATCAGCAGGTAGATCGTGACGACCCCGATCACCGACTGCGCGTTGACGTCTCCCTGGTCGACGACGCCGACCGCGATCACTGCACACGTCATCACGATCAGGAGCGCGCTGAAGATGCCCGTCGCCCCCTGCGCGGCGTCTCCCGCGAGCAGCTGGACGACCGCGACGACGGTCGCCAGCAGTGCGATCCCGACCGAGCCGCGCACCGCCGTGCGACCGAGGCCGGACGTCCACAGCGCGAGTCCGAGGGTTCCCGCCTGGAGGAGGATCAGCACGCTGCTCGACCAGGACTCGT
This sequence comes from uncultured Actinomycetes bacterium, assembly GCA_963849125.1. Lineage (GTDB taxonomy): Bacteria > Actinomycetota > Thermoleophilia > Gaiellales > Gaiellaceae > Gaiella. Next base: position 347,546 of record CAWKGI010000020.1, read on the forward strand.
CCGGTGCGAACGACGTGAAGAGGACGGAGACGACGACCAGCGCGAGCACGACCCCGAAGCTGTGGGATGCGCGGAGCCGGCTCATGCGCTCGCCCGGATACCACCCGGCTGCATGGTGCGTGTCGGTCACAGTGGCGGAGCGTAGAGCATCACCCACCGGGGATGGTGGGCAGCGATCGAGTCGGGGCCCGAGGCGATAGGGTTCCTGTCAAAGGATGGTGACCGTAGCGGCCGCACGCAGCTCGACCGCGACGGGGTCACGGCAGCGGTGGGCGAGTCCGCGTGCGTCGACACGGTCGATGGCGTCGTCGCCGCTGGCAGGTCTTGACGGATGGCCGCATACGGAGAGGATGAGACGATGTCAACAGATCAGAGCGAGCCAGAGGGCGGCGGCGGAGTGCACAACGAGTCCGCCGACATCGCGAGGACGGAGCCGATCGACGTCCCACCCGAGCTCCCGGACGCGCAGTCCGGGGTGATCGAGCAGACGCCTCCCTCCGCCGGCACCGCCGTCCACCGCGTGCCACCGACACGGAAGTCGTCGGCACCGGTCGTCGCGCACTTCACCGTCGCGGAGCGGACGGCCCGCGGGAAGGCGGCACGCGCCGAGGTGCCCCGTCGCTCGCACGGGGCGTGGGAGCCCGCTGCGCATCGTCCTGACCCCGTTGCGCTGCTCGAGGAGCAGGGTGGGACACGTGTGCCCGAGCTCGTGCCGATCCGCTACGGCCGAATGCTCGTCTCTCCGTTCACGTTCTACCGGGGTGCTGCGTACCTGATGGCCTCCGATCTCGCGACCGGGCCGCGCACGGGCCTTCACGTCCAGCTCTGCGGCGACGCGCATCTCTCCAACTTCGGGGCGTTCATGGCCCCCGATCGGCATCTCATCTTCAGCGTGAACGACTTCGACGAGACGCTCCCGGGCCCGTTCGAGTGGGACGTGAAGCGGCTCGTCGCGAGCTTCGCGGTGGCGGGGCGCGATCGCAGCTTCGACGTCAAGACGCGGCGGCGAATCAACCTGGCGGTCGGCACGGGATACCGCGAGGCGATGGGTCAGTTCGCGGCGATGCGCAACCTCGACATCTGGTACGCGCGGGTCGACGTCGAGAGCGTGGTCGGGCGGATGGCGAAGAGCGCGAGCGCCAAGGAGCAGAAGCGGGCCGAGAAGAACCTCGCCAAGACGCGGACGAAGGACAGCTTGCGCGCCTTCGACAAGCTCGTGACCCGCGTCGACGGCGAGCTGCGGATCACCAACGACCCGCCGCTCATCGTCGGGATCCGTGAGCTCTTTCCGGGGAACGCGGCCGACGACGTCGAGGACGCGGTGCGGAACATCCTCCGCTCCTATCGACGCACCCTCTCGGGGGATCGTCGTCGCCTGCTCGAGCGCTTCCGGTTCGTGGACGCAGCGCGCAAGGTGGTCGGGGTCGGGAGCGTGGGGACGCGTGCGTGGATCGTCCTGATGATGGGGCGCGACGACCAGGATCCGCTGTTCCTCCAGGTGAAGGAGGCCCAGAAGTCGGTGCTCGAGCCGTTCCTCGGCAAGAGTTCCTATGCGAACAGCGGCCAGCGCGTGGTCGAGGGGCAGCGGCTCACCCAGGCGGCGAGCGACATCATGCTCGGCTGGATCCGCGTTCTCGCGCCCGACGGGGTCGACCGGGACTTCTACGTCCGCCAGCTGTGGGACGGGAAGGGCTCGGCGATGGTCGACGCCATGGAGCCCGACCTGATGGCCGAGTACGGCCGGCTCTGCGGGTGGACGCTCGCGAAGACACATGCGCGGTCGGGCGACGCCGTCGCGATCTCCGCGTACCTCGGCAACAGCACCACGTTCGACGAGGCGATGGCCGACTTCGCGGAGATCTACGCCGACCAGAACGAGCGCGACTACGACGCGCTCAAGGCCGCCGTCGAGTCGGGGCGCGTCAAGGCCGAGTCCGGGCTGTAGCGGGGCGGGCTCGCCGGCCCGCGGGTGGGTCGGCGAGACATTGGCGCGCACGCCGGACGTCGCCGGATCGGTGTGAGCGGCGGAACGCGGGCGGGGCAAGCCCCGCCCCTACGGCGGGTTCGCGCCGGCCGCTTCGTGCCCGATCGTCTGTCGTCTCGCGGCGACCGGGCTCGTCCGGCCCCTACGACTCGTCCGGCCCGCAGGCCGTCACAGCGGCAACCCCTCGGCGTCGCAGGGCGGTGTCACGCCTCCCACGAACCTCGACTCCTCGCCGAGGATCACGAGCGCCCGCTCCATCGCGACGGGGCGCAGCCCACCCGCGCCCTCGTGGAACGGGTTGTCGAGGAACCAGAGCACCAGCACGGACGACGTGACGACGACCGTGATCGCCCCCATCATCGCCGCCTGCACGAAGGCCCGCTCCCCGCTGTCCGCGAAGAGCAGCATGAACCCGAAGATCATCGACGCGCTGAGGAAGAGGACGATCCAGAGCGGCCCCGGGATCACGCCTTGCGCGCCATGGGTGCGGTCGGCACGGGCGCTCTCCCTCTCCGAGCGCTGGTCGAACCACTTGGCGTAGGCCGTCTGCTCGGCGGCCGAACGCGGATCCGCCTTCTTGATCGTCCGGAACATCGCCGCTCCCCAGGGGTTCAGCTGCTCGCCCAGTGAGCCGTCGTCGAGCTCGGGCCACTCCTGGTGGACGACCGAGCGGGCGTAGCAGATGAGCTGCCCCGAGAGCGTGGTCCTCACGGAGGCGGGGAGGAACTGCGCCGTCTCGAACTGCTGCGTCGCGATCCGCGCCTCCGCTTCCGACCCGCTCCGTGCGGTGTCGAAGCTCTCGAACGCGAGGAACACGACGAAGCCGATCATCACCGCGAACCCCGTCGCGATGACCCCGAAGACGCCGGCGGCGCGGTCGCCGTCCTGGAAGTAGCTGCCGTCGGGCGCCCCGCGTCGGACGAGCAGCATCGCCGTCACGGTGATCGTGACCGCCACGACGACGATGAGCCCGGCCCACACCAGGGTCATCGGCCGGGTCTCCGCTCGTCCTTGCTCGGCACGCGCGCATCCTGCCTGAACGTCGCAGGTCGCAGCGTCGATCCCTGTTGTGCGTCGCCGCGCGACCACGTAGTCTCCGCGCGTGCCCCCCGGGATCCTCGCGCTCATCGCCGCCTTCCTCTTCGCGCTCGCGGCGACCCTGCAGCAGAAGGGCGCGCTCGGGGTGACGGGCGTCTCGATGTCCGACCCGGCGTCGCTCTGGCGGCTCGCGCGCAACCACGTGTGGCTGCTCGGGACCGTGGCGCTGCTGATCGGCTACGTCGTCCAGGCGGTCGCCCTCGACAACGGGAAGCTGGCGATCATCCAGCCCCTGCTCGTCACGACCGTCGTGTTCGCGCTTCCGCTCGGCTACTTCCTCACGGGTCAGCACGTCGGTCGGCGGGAGATCATCGGGGCGCTCGTGGTGATCGCCGGACTCGCGCTGTTCGCGGTGTTCGGCGATCCGGCCGGCGGCAACGAGAACGCGCCGAACGACGAGTGGGCGATCGCGCTGCTCGTGATCGGCGCCATCTGCGTCGTCCTGCTCGTGCTCGCGCGACGCAGCGAGGGCTCCCGGCGCGCGGCGTACTACGGCGTCGTCTCGGGCATGCTCTTCGGCGTCTCGGCGTGCCTGGTGAAGCCCACCATCGACTACCTGACGTCGACGTCGGGACCATGCTGAGCCACTGGGAGCCCTATGCGATGGCGGCGACCGGGATCGCCGCGTTCGTGCTCCAGCAGATCTCGCTGAGCGCGGGGTTCCTCGCCACCTCCGTCGCGACCGTGTCGGTATCGAACCCGGTGGTCTCGGTGACCCTCGGCGTGCTGATCTTCGACGAGCGTCTGAGCCGCCCCGCCTGGCACGTCGTCGTCGCCGTGGGGGGTCTCGTGATCGCGCTCGCAGGGGCGGCGATCATCTCGATGGCGACGGAAGGGAAAGCGGGACACGGATCCGTCGACAGCCGAGCCGGCTCCGGCGCCCGCCGCGTCATAGCGCTCTCACTTGACGGCGCCGCCCCTCTGAGAGAGACTGCCGCCTATGTGTTGCCTCGCGCTCCTCGCCACGGGCCTCGGCCCGCGCATCGCACTCCTCGTCTGGTGGATCTTCGGCAGCAAGCCCGGCGACGTGTTCGACGGCAGCAGCTGGGTCTGGGGCTTCCTGGGCTTCCTCGTCCTTCCCTGGACGACGTTCATGTACATCATCGCGTGGCAGCCGGTCATCGGCGTGAACGGCTTCTGGGACTGGCTCCTCGTGGGCATCGGCGTCGCGCTCGACGTCGCGACGTACGCCGCGAAGCCGGCGCAGAAGTACCGCACCTCCGCGTCGTACTGACCTGCTGAGAGCGCGGCCCGCGTTGGCCGAGGCGGCTCTCTGTCAGGGAGGCCGGTCGGTGGCGTGTGCCGGCGGGCCCGCGCAACCGCACGGGGTCAGGGCTCGCTTCGCGACACCAGACCCCGCCCCGCCTTGCCACGCCTTCGCGGGGTCGGTGTGGCCGCGGGGTCTGGCGTCCGGCGCAAGCCGGAAGCCTGACCCCCACCACGCGCACCACGCCCCGGGTGGAGCAATCGCCGTCGATACAGCATCAGCACAGGGGCGGCCGTGATCCACCGGTCAGGACAAACCCCGGCGCTACGTGCGAGCCGCCGCGACGGTGCGCCGGGTGAGCGGTCGATCCCCGCTCACGGCGACCGGTCGCGGGAGCGGAGATACGTATCCACGCCGACCCTCACCGAGAGCGGGAAGTTCTCCCGGCCGATCACGTCGACCATCTCCGACCGCTCCAGGGTTCCCATCACCGGGCTCTTGACCCGAGCCAGCATCAAGCGGATCCCTCTCGTCCGGAGCTCCGCGGCGAGCTCGCGCAGCATGTCGAGCCCGGTCGTGTCGACGTGCGTGATCGCGCCGGCGTCGACGAGCACCGCCTCGACGGGTGTCTCGGCGGCCGCGATCGCGCGGCGCAGCGCATCGCGGAAGAGCATCGCGTTCGCGAAGAAGATCTCCTGGTCGAAGCGGAACACGAGCAACCCCGGATAGGTCTCGAGCCCGGCGTGGCGGCTGACGTCGCGGAAGCCGTAGTCCTCGTCGCCCTCCTCCGCGCGGAGGCGGCCGAGCACGGCGGTGTTCGGTCGGAAGCTGCGGTAGACGAGCGCCACGAGCGACGCCAGGACCGCCACGACGATGCCGTCGAGCACGCCGAGCAGCAGCACCCCCATCAGGCAGACGGCCGCGAGGGCGAAGTCGACATCGTCGATCGCGTGGAGGCGTCGGAGCTCACCCGTGCGCATCAGCGGGATGACCGCCGCGATCACGATCGCGGCGAGCGTCGCCTTCGGGAGGTCGGCGAAGAACGCGCCGAGGAGGACGATCGCCGCGACGACGAGCGCGGCGTTGATGAGCCCTGCGAGCTGCGTGCGCTGCCCGGCGCCGTCGGCGACGACGGTCCGCGACATGCTCGCGTCGACCGGGAAGCCCTGTGCGAGCCCGACACCGATGTTCGATGCGCCGACGGCGATCAGCTCGCGGTTCGCGTCGACCTCGTACCCGTGAGCGGTGGCGAACTGGCGAGCGGCCGCGATCGACTCGGCGTAGGCGAGGAGCGCGATCCCGAGCGCCCCCGTCCCCAGCTGGCGAAGGTCGTCGGACGAGACGCCGGGCACCCCGAGATCCGGCACGGACGCGTCGAACGTGCCGAGGACGTCGACGCCGTCGGTCTCGAGCCCGAGCGCGCGCGAGGCCAGCACGCCGACGCCGACGGCGATCAGCGCTCCCGGCGCCCGCGGCGCAAGCCGCCGGAGCACGAGGAGGAAGACCAGCGTCCCGACACCCAGGGCGGCCGTCTCCCAATCGGCGTCGGGGAGCGCGCGGATGACGTCCGCGGCCTTCGAGAAGAACCCGGCGGCATCGACCGAGACCCCGAGGAGCGCCGGCAGCTGGCCCACCGCGATGACGAGCCCGAGGCCGATCACGTAGCCGGCGAGGACGGGCTTCGCGAGGAACTCGGCGACGAACCCGAGGCGCGCGATCCCCGCGACGAGGAGCACTGCGCCGGTGACGACCGCGAGCGCCGCGGAGAGCATGACGAAGCGCTCGCTGTCCCCGAGCGCGAGCGGGGCGATGGTGGCGGCGGAGAGCACGGCGACGCCCGAGCTCGGGCCGACGTTGAGCTGGCGGCTCGTGCCGAGGATCGCGTACACCACCAGCGCCACGACGGCGGTGTAGAGGCCGTTGACGGGGGGAACGCCGGCGAGCGAGGCGTAGGCCATCGACTGCGGGACGAGCACGGCCCACACGCCGAGCGCGGCGAGCGCGTTCTGCGCGAGGCCATCCCGCCACGACGGGAGCCACTCGAAGGCTGGGATCGCGTCGGCGAGCGTCCTCCGGTGATGCGTCTGGCCCTGCCCGTCATCGTGACGAATCCGGTGGAGCGGGCTTCACCCGGCCGAAGCGGGTCGGGAGCTGCGTCACCGGAACGCTCTCCATCGGTCGTGCCTCGCGCGGATGGGAGGCGTACCAGCGCGCGTAGCGATCGGTCAGCGGGCGGGCGCTGACGCCGTGGAGGACGACTGAGAGGGCGATCGTGAAGATGGTCGCGAGCAGCAGCGTCCGCTCGCCCGGCAGGTCGGACTCCTCGTAGAGGAGGATGCCGAACACGATCGAGGCGATCCCGCGTGGGCCGAACCAGCCGACGAACGCGACGGTCGGGGCGCGGGCGCCGCTGCCGAGCAGGGCGAGCGCGACGGGAGCCATCCGCACCACCGTGAGGCTGAGCACGGCGTAGAGGGCGAGCTGCCACGTGAGCTCGTCGAGCGCCGGGCCGAGGATCGCGGCCCCGAACACGAGGAAGGTGACGGCGCTGAGCAGCTCCCCGCCCTCGTCGATCAGCTGGGACACCTCACCGCCCTCTTCTCTCCGGAGGACGCCGAACACGAATCCCGCGACGAACGCCGCGATGAAGGTGCTCCCTCCGAGCGCCGCCGCGACGGCGGCCGAGAGCAGCGCGGTCGCGGCGGGCAGGATCTGCATCCAGCGGCCCTCGATCAGGTCGTGCCGCAGGGCGAAGCGAAGCGCCACGACTCCGACGATCCCGGCGACGAGCCCTCCGACGAGACCGAACCCGATCTCGTCCCCGACGAGCCGCGCGGCCGAGCCGGCTGGTCATCGTCGACTCCTCGGCGTCTGCGATCGCCAGCGCGATGAAGAAGATGGGCACGCAGAGGCCGTCGTTGAGGCCGCTCTCGACGTTCAGCCCCTGACGGATCCGGGAGGGAACGCGCTTGTCGCTCACCACGGCCTGTCCGAGCGCGGCGTCGGTGCACGCGAGCATGGTGGCGAGGACGAGCGCCTCGACGACCGTGATCCCGGGCAGCACGGCGGCACCGACCACCACCCCTGCGGCGATCGTCAGCGGGAGCCCGATGCCGAGCAGCCGCACCGGCACCCCGAGCTCGCCCCGGAGCGCCCCGAGCGAGATCCGGGAGGCATCGGAGAACAGCACCAGCGTCAGCGTCGCGACCGCCAGCAGGCGCACAGGCTCGCTCCGGATCGTCAGATCCATGATCCCGAGTCCCGGCCCGAGCGAGAAGACCGGCCGCGGTGAAGAACAGCGCCGGCGTGACGAGCGTCCGGTCGAGCCCTTTCGACGCCGCCGCGTAGACGACCAGGCAGAGCGCAGCTGCGGTCAGGGCCCAGGTGCTCAGGGCCGCTCCGTCCGGTCTCCGCGTCCCGCCATGCGCCCATCCTCGCCGCACGCAACGTCTCAGCGCAACAATCGACCGTCCGGGAGCCCGCGGGGTCTCGGAGAGATCCATGCCGTCCTCTGACGTCCACAGAATCGGCGTGTGTCAGACGGGGCTCAGACGCCGGTGCTCGGCGACGCCGAGCGCCTCGCGGCGTGGGACAGGCGGGCGACGCCGTTCATCGTCGCTGCGGCGATCGTGCCGCTCGTCGTGGCATTCGGCGACCGCGAAGGGCCGGTCGTCACGATCGTCGATCTCGTCTCGTGGGCGGTGTTCGTCGTCGATCTCGTCGTGCACCTCCGCCTTCGGGCCCGATACCTGCGGACGGGGTGGGGCGTCTTCGACCTCGTCGTCGTCGATCGGGACGTTCCCCTGGTATCTGATCCCGGGGCTCGGCGGGACAGCGGTCATGGGGTTGCTGCGGCTCGGCCGCCTTGTCCGGTTGGCCGTCATCGCGCTCCGCACCGCGGCCGTCCGGACGCTTCTCCGACGGCTCGGCGCTCCCGCTCTGATCGTCGGGGTCACCGTCGTCGTCTGCGCCGCGATCGTCTACAACGCCGAGGGGAGGCAGCTCTACCCGACCTACGGGGACAGCGTCTGGTGGGCGATCGTGACGGTGACGACCGTGGGGTACGGCGACTACGTCCCGGTCACGTTCGTCGGCCGCACGTTCGCTGTCGTGCTGATGCTGACGGGCGTGGCGCTGCTCGGCACCGTGGCCGCGTCGCTTGCCGCTTTCCTCCAGGATCTCAAGCAGGGACGCGCCGCTGCGGCGAGAAAGGCGGGCCACCCCCTTGCCTCCGCCGAGGGCGGCGATCCGGTCGACACCGCGACTGCGGAGGAGCTGAGGGCGCTCCGTGGCGTGATCGACGAGCTTCGAGCCGAGATCGCCGACCTGCGGCGTTCGGGAGTCTGAGCCGGCCCGGGGGTCCTCTCCACGACCCCGGACCCCGCGCACGCGGGGCTCGTGGGGCGGCTTCCTCAGTGCCTGAACCCGGAGCCGCTCTCCGCGTCGTGCACCGGGCTCGCCTGCTTGCGCAGTCGCGGGAGCTGTCGCTGCAGGTCCTTCATCAGCAGCGTCGCCATGTCGTGTGTGAAGCCGCGACGGACGACGACGCGTAGCGCAGCGAGGTCGGTGCGGTTGGCAGGGAAGGTGTAGGCGGGGACGAGCCAGCCTCGCTCGCGCAGCGCGTTCGAGACGTCGAACACCGTGAAGTTGTCGACGTCGTCCGTCACGTGAACGCGAACACGGGCAGCTCGTCTCCCCGGGTGATGAGGCGAAACGGGCCGAGCTCCGCGATCTCTCCCGAAAGCCGGGTCGCGACCTCGCGGGCATATCCCTGCACCCGGGCGTACCCGTCGAAGCCGAGCCGGAGGAAGTTGTAGTACTGCGCGACGACCTGTGCGCCGGGCCGCGAGAAGTTGAGCGCGAAGGTCGGCATGTTGTCGCCGAGGTAGTTGACCCAGAAGATCAGGTCCTCCGGCAGGGACGCCGCGTCGCGCCAGACGATCCAGCCGACGCCCGGGTACACGAGGCCGTACTTGTGGCCGGACGCGTTGATCGACGCCACCCGCGGGAGGCGGAAGTCCCAGGCGAGATCGGGGTCGACGAACGGGGCCACGAAGCCGCCCGAGGCGCCGTCGACGTGCACCGGGACATCGAGCCCCGTGCGGGCCTGGAGGTCGTCGAGCGCGGCGCAGATGTCCGCGACGGGCTCGTACGAGCCGTCGAAGGTCGAGCCGAGGATCGCGACGACGCCGATCGTGTTCTCGTCGCAGAGCGCGACGGCCTCCTCGGCCGAGAGGTGGAACCGATCTCCCTCCATCGGCACGAGCCGCATCTCGACGTCCCAGTAGTTCGCGAACTTCTCCCAGCAGACCTGGACGTTGATCCCCATCACGAGGTTCGGCCGGTCGGCGGGCTTGCCCTCCGCCTTGCGGCGCGTCTGCCAGCGCCGCTTCAGCGCGAGCCCACCGAGCATCGCGGCCTCGCTCGAGCCGGTCGTGGAGCACCCGATCGCGTCGCTCTCGGCCCCCGCGTGCCACAGGTCGGCGAGGATGTTGACGCAGCGCATCTCGAGCTCCGCGGTCTGCGGGTACTCGTCCTTGTCGATCATGTTCTTGTCGAGGCACTCGTTCATGAGGCGCTCGGCCTGCGGCTCCATCCAGGTGCTGACGAACGTCGCGAGGTTCATCCGAGCGTTGCCGTCGAGCATCAGCTCGTCGTGGATCACCTGGTAGGCGACGTCAGGCGAGAGGCTGCCGATCGGCATCCGACGACGGGGGATCGACTCGCCTACCTCCGTGAAGAGCGGTGCCGTGCCGAGCATCTCGTCCGTTGCGTCGCGAGCGCTGGAGTGCAGGTGCGCCATGGGTCGTTCGCCTCCTCGTCGGGTCTGGTCGGGCGGCCTCAGCCTGCCCGATCCGCTGAGTCGCTCGGCCGGCCTCGTCGCATGATCACCATCGTTTCACCAGGAGCATACGATTGGAGGAACGGGCCCCGGTATGCACTGGAAGGTGCCCGGGACACGCCCGGGTCGAGAAGGAGGAAGATCATGTGTCGCTGGCTCGCGTACTCGGGATCGCCCGTCCCGCATCGAGGAGTTCCTGCTCAAGCCGAAGCACTCCTTGATCGACCAGAGCCTGCACTCGACGATGGGGGCCGAGACCACGAACGGTGACGGCTTCGGGCTCGGCTGGTACGGCGTCGGCGACGTGCCCGGCGTCTTCCACAGCGTCGAGCCGGCGTGGAACAACCGCAACCTGCGTGAGCTCGCGCGTCACATCGTGACGCCACTCGCCTTCGCGCACATCCGCGCGTCGACCGGGGGCGCGATCCAGCAGACGAACTGCCACCCGTTCCGCCACGGGAAGTGGCTCTGGATGCACAACGGGCTGATCCGCGACTTCGCGCACGTGAAGCGCGACCTCGTCCTCGCCGTCGACCCGTCGCTCTACCCCGAGATCGAGGGGACGACCGACACCGAGGTCTTCTTCCACCTGGCCCTGACGCTGGGGCTCGAGGACGACCCGCCCGGAGCGGTGGAGCGCGCAGTCGGGCTCATCGAGGACACGGGCCGCCGCCACGGGGTGGAGCATCCGATCCAGATGACGGTCGCGACGACCGACGGGAAGAGCCTGTGGGCGTTCCGGTACTCGAGCGAGGGTCAGTCGCGCTCGCTCTTCTACAGCACCGCAGTCGAGACGCTCCGCCACCAGCACCCGGACAACCCCGTGCTGCACGAGCTCTCCGACGAGACGCGGCTCGTCGTCTCCGAGCCGCTCGGCGACCTCCTCGGCGCGTGGAACGAGGTGCCCGAGTCCCACTACGGCGTGGTGCAGGAAGGACAGGACGAGCTGCGGCCGTTCACCCCGCGCTCGGCGTAGCCTCCAGCGCGACTGAGCCCGCGGCGCGCGCCCCTTCGGGGAGCAGGAGGAGCGCACCGACCAGGAAGCAGAGACCGCCGAGCGCCGTGAACGCGTTCGCGGCAGCAAGGTCGACGACGCTCCCCTGCGTCGGCACCCAGAACGCTGCGATCGCCGAGATCCCGAAGGCGACCGAGCCGACGAGATTGAGCGCCGCGATGCGCCACTCGCCGCGATGTGCGCGCCCACCGACCTCCGCGTAGGCGAGACCGCTCGCGACGAGGAAGCACACGCACCCGAGGGCGTCGGGCGTCCAGACGAGTCGGTCGTACTCCTGCGCGTCGAGCCCTGCCTGCAGCGCGCGGAACGTGTCGACGTTGAACAGGACTGTTCCGACGAGCTGGACGCCGCTCGCCCACCAGTCGATCCGTCGCGGCTCGAGCGACGCGATCCGAAGCCGGTGCCGCCGATGCGCGAGCCCCATGTCGGCGTTGATCGTCTCGAGCCACTGGAGCGCGGCTGCGCTCGTGAAGAAGATCGACCCGACGAAGAAGATCATCGCGTCGGCCGACGTCCCCAGAAGCTCGACCACGCCGGGGAACGGGCCGACGAGGAAGCAGGTCGCCCCGATCGCGAACAGGACGCCGATCCACCAGGAGGCCCGGTGCGGAGCCCACCAGACCCGCTCCCGAGCCCTGGGGCGCGACAGCAGCGAGCTGCACTTCCGGTGTGCCCGCGACCGCCACACGGCCGTCTCGCCCGCGGGCGTGCGGTAGGCGACGGCCGTGGTGAACGGGCCGATCCGGCGTCGCTCGGTCTCGATCCACTCGTCGGGGCGCCGCGGGTACTCCCCTGCGGAGGCCGACTCCGGGCTGCGCGGAGTGGTCATCGCGGTCGATCGTGGCAGATCGTGAAGGTGCTCCGCCGTGTGATTCTCCGTGTGTAGCATCGACGCGGGCCGGGATCCGGGTGCCTTCGAATGTCACCCGGTTGCTCATGTCAAGCACCGATAGGGAGGGTTGGATGTCGACAGTCGATGCGGATCGCCCGCGCTCAGGGTGGCTCACGTTCGCGGCAGTCGTGATGTTCGCAGTGGGCTTTGCGCGCCTCATCTCCGCGCTCAGCTGGTTCAACGGCGGTGATCAGATCAGCGATCTGACGAACTCGCTCTACGGCGATACGCTCTGGGTCTACGGACTCTGGGATCTCGGCATCGCGGCGCTCGCGCTGTTCGCCGGTTTCTCGCTGATCGCCGGCGGTGGGTTCGGTCGTGTGATCGGCTACATCTGGGCTGTCGTCCTGATCGTGCAGAGCTTCGTGATCATCGGCGTCGCACCGTGGTATGCGGCCGCGGCGATCGCGCTCGCGAGCCTCGTGCTGTACGGCCTCGCCTCGACGACCGTGGACGAGGAGGTCTGATGATGGGCAAGAAGGGATGGATCATCCTGCTGGTCGCTCTGGGTGTCGGTGCTGCGCTCGTCATCGGGTACCTCGGCAACTCGCAGACCCGTGCCGAGAAGCAGCTCTGCACGAGTCTCGACTCGCTCCAGTCGGACGTCACGAACCTCGCGGCGATCGACCCGAGCACGTACACGTCCGGGACGCTGCAGACCGGGATCACCACGATCCAGGACCAGTGGAAGACCACCGTCAGCGATGCGAAGGACGTCGCCGACTTCGACAAGGACAACATCGAGGACGCCTGGTCGACCTTCCAGAAGACGGTGACGAGCATCCCCAGCGGATCGAGCCCGGAGGAGATCCAGTCGACCGTCACGTCGGCTGCCACCACGTTCGAGTCGTCGATCGAGAGCACGATCGGCGATCTGGACTGCTCGTCCTCCTGACGTTCTGAGGTGCGCGTGGGCGTGGCGACCGAGCGCCACGCCCACACGCATCGTGGTGGGTGACGTGGAGCAGGCGTGGTGCCGTCGGCCGCTCGACGCGGCCGGTTCGCGGCTCGGCTTCGTCAGGCGAGCGGTTCGTCGCCTCGCGTCCGCGTGAGAAGGATGATGCTCAGGGTCGCGACCCACGCCGGGAAGAGCAGCGCCACGAGGGGGGCGAACGCCACGCCGAAGAGCAGGACGAGCGCGATCAGCAGGCCGGCGAGCGACAGCCAGCCCGGGAAGGCCCTCGTCCGTCGCGCGAGCGTTGAGGTGACGACCATGAACACGGCCGCGGCGCGGAGGGCGTACACGTAGAAGATCGTGTGCCCGAGCGAGCGGATCGCCTCGACGACGTCGGGGCTCGGGGGCGTTGCGTCGAGGAGCTTCACCCCGGCGACGAGCGAGCCCGCGACCGCGGCGCTCGCCCAGAGCATCGCGACGAACAGGAGCCCGCTGCCGAGGAGGACGGTGTCGAAGAAGCGGTCCTCGACCTGGGAGACGTTGTGCCTGATGACGGCGAGGAACCAGAGGAACGCGATTCCCGCGAACGGGGCGATGTAGAGCCCGACGAGCGCCACGCGTCGCGCATGCTCGAGCAGGTACCACTCGGCGACCGCGTCTGCGGTGCTCCCGGCGGGAGGCTGGTCGCGGATCAGGAGGAGCGCCCCTACGAAGAGCACCGCGAAGACGAGGCCCGCGACACCCGCCGCGCGGGGCGCTTCGATCCTGCGACGGACGGCGGCCGGGGTTGGCGTCGCGGGAGCCATGTGGAAACGGTGCACGACGCGTCGGTCGACATCGACAGAGACGCTCCGGTAAGGCGGGTGGAGCGGTCGACGATCGAGCCCGAAGGTGTCGGCAGGGAACGCAGCGACGGCGGGGAGGTTCGCACTGCCGTGCGGGGCGTGCCAACGGCACCGTTCAGGTCGAGCAGAAGGGAACGAGCTCGGGTGACCCGGCCTGGGGTGCTCCGCCGCGTGCCATGTACTCGAAGCCCATCGTGTCCTCGAGCGAGGTGATCCGCCCACCGAGGCGGGGATCGAGGCGCACCGCGAGCGCGTCGCTGCGGAGCTCGATCCCGTGCGTCGACGCGGCCACGCCCCGCTCAGGAGACGAAGAGCGGCGTCATCCTGGCCCGCTCGACGAGCGCGGCGACGTCGTGCTCGGCAGGCGCGCCCTCGAAGCGCTCGGCCGCGTCGAGCACGGCGGGCAGCAGATCGCGGTCGCCGACGGTGTTGAGGAACACGCCGTCGTGGCCGAGCACGAACGAGACGGCGACGTCGACGTCCCCCTGGGCGGTGAGGGGCTCGTACCAGACCTCGGCCGTGGGCTCCACGGGGCCCCAGGGGCCCTTGGTGACCGCCTTGATCGTCTGGAGCGCGACTCCACGATCGGCGCACACACGCACGAGCTCGCGGAAGTCCGGGCCGTACACCTCGTCTGCGAGGATCACCGGGTTGCACGGGCAGAGAACCGAGTCGAACGGGAACCGCTCGAGGGCGCGAAGGTGCTGGTGCGCGACCGTGAGCCCGTGACCTGTTACGCCGATGAACCGCACGAGCCCTTCGTCGCGCGCCTCGATCGCCGCTTCGAGCGCACCCTCCGAGCCCAGCGCCTGCTCCCACTCGCCCGGGTGCACGAGGTTGTGGAGCTGGATCGAGTCGATCGTGTCGACCCCCATCCGCTCGAGCGAGCGGTGGATCGACTCGCGTGCCCCCGTCGCCGTCCGCTCGCCGGTCTTCGTCGCGAGGAAGAACGATGAGCGATGCTCCGCGAGCCAGGGGCGCAGCTGATCCTCCGAGTCGCCGTAGCTCGCGGCTGTGTCGATGTGGTTGATCCCGTGCGCGAGCAGCAGCTCGAGCACCGCCTCGGACTCGAGGGGCGTCGCCCCTGAGAGCGCCACCGCGCCGAAGATCACGCGGGAGCTGTCGTGGCCGGTGAGACCGAACGGAGCCTGCGGGATCATCATCCTCGACGATACGTGACCCCAGGCGTCGGTGAGTGCCAGGCTCGGACAGGATCGGTCTCGCCAGTCGGCCGTCCGACCGTCGCCCGGGCAGCGGTCCTGCTCGGCGAAGAGGAGCGGCGGGACGAGCACGTCTCCACAGCGGGCGTCTTGGCCGAGGTGGTTCGTCTAGTGTTGGCCTGGCATGGAGAGAGGAGGTGCGCGCGGTCCGAGCATCACTCGAGCGCCGCGTTCGCCTCAGAGCAACCTCACCGAGGAGAGAGCATGGGAGTAGGACCCGTCGACGTCTACATCATCGGCTTCCCTGGCAACAAGTTCAGCGGGCGCATCGCACCCGCGATTCTGGATCTGGTGGAGAACGGCACGATCCGCGTGCTCGACCTCCTCTTCGTCATGAAGGACGAGGACGGCGTCGTCACCACCCTCGAAGCAGCTGATCTGGACGAGGAGGGCGCAGGTTTCCTGTCGCTCGACGTCGCTCAGCCCGGTGCGCTCGGGGAGGAGGACGCCGACGAGGTCAGCGACGACCTGCCACCGAACAGCTCGGCGCTCCTGATCGCGTTCGAGAACACCTGGGCGGTCAAGGTGGTCGACGCCCTGCGCGACGCCGACGCGGTGCTGATCGACTCGATCCGCATCCCCGTCGACGTCGTCGAAGCCGTCATCACAGCCTAGAACCACGCACTTCACCGACCGAGAGGAGCTCGATACATGGGACTCGTTCGCATGGCCGCCCGCACGGCCGTCGTCGCGGGAACCGCCACCGCCGTGTCAGGGCGCGTGGCGCATCGTCAGTCCGAGAAGTACGCCGCGCAGGAGCAGCAGCAGGCTCCGCCTCAGGCGTACGAGGCTCCGCCCGTCGAGGACGACGAGACGGCGCAGCTGCAGAACCTTGCCGAGCTCCACAAGCAGGGTGTGCTCACCGACGAGGAGTTCGCGGCAGCCAAGGCCAAGGTCCTGGGGATCTGAGCCTGGCGCGGCCCTCGGCGTCGTGAGTCACGTCGAGGCATACACGCGGCTGGCAGGGGTCTACGACGAGATCGTCGTCGACCCCTGCCACGGCCGCTGGGCGGCGTTCCTCGACGAGCTCTGGGCGACCGACCCGGTCGAGGTCAGCAGGGTGCTGGACGTCTGCTGCGGGACGGGGCTTCTCGCCGCCGAGCTGGTGGCCCGCGGCTACCGGGTCGTGGGCGTCGACGCGTCCGAGGCGATGCTCGCCCGGGCGCGGCAGCGGCTCGGCCCGGCGACGACGCTCGAGCGGATGGTGCTGCCCGACCTGACGGTCGAGGGGATCTTCGACGCTGCAGTGTGCACGCTCGACGGCTTCAACCATCTCACCGCTGACGCCCTGCTCGAGACGCTGAAGGCCCTCGCGGGGCGATTGCGACCGGGTGGGTGGCTCGTCTTCGACCTCCACACGGACGCGTTGCTCGACTTCACGATGCTCAATCCCGTCGTCAGCGGCGAGTCGGACGGAACCCGATTCGAGCTCACCAGCACGGTCGACCCGGTCGCGCGCACCTGCGACACCCGGATCGAGGTGACGCACCCTCGGGAAGGCGCACCGTTCACGGAGCAGCACCGGCAGTACTTCCACCGCGACACGGACGTCCGTGACGCGCTCGCCGCTGTGGGGTTCGAGGTGACCGACGTCACGCGGGACTACACCCCCGAGCCTGCCGACGCATCGACGCTGCTCGCGACCTGGATCGTCCGCCGGCTGGCGGACTGAGGGAGCCGTTCCCGCTCAGGTGAGGGCGTTCGCCCTCCGCGTCGTGAAGGCGTCGTGAACGCGGGTTCGTCGCCCGTCCGCCGGAGGTGCGACGCCGAGCCCGACCCCCGCCCGCCTACCGTGAGCCGCTGTCGACCAACCGCTGCAGGGCCTCGCTCAGCCTCTCCAGCTGGAGCTCGACCCCCGGCAGGGGCAGCGGCAGCACGCGCTCGAGCTCCGCGTACGCGTGGCGCAGAGCCTCGCCTGCCGCCCGGGTGACGGCCTCCCCTCGCGGGGTGAGCACCAGGAGGTAGAAGCGGCCGTCGTCCGGGTTGGGAACCCGGACGACGAGGCCGCGCTCGTCGAGACGTCGGATGTTGTCCCTGAGCGTCGTGGTCGGCATCCCCGAAGCCCGAGCGATTCCGGTGGGGCTCACGGCGGCGAGGGTCGCCCCCGAGAGCTCGCACAGCTGCTGGTGGGGTAGGCCGACCCACGCGTCGGCGTGGGAGCCTGAGGAATGAGACGGGAGCGACGGGACTCGAACCCGCGACCTCCGGCGTGACAGGCCGGCGTTCTAACCAACTGAACTACGCCCCCGTGGGCCGACGGATGATAGCGACGGCACGCCGGTCGCAGCGAGTGACCCTCGGGCCGGGCTCCGTCTCGACAGGCCAGAGGAGCGAGTGCGTCCCGCGCGTGCCGGCGAGGAGTGCACTGCGTCCAGCCGGGCCCGCGGCGAGAGACGACTACGCTCTGAGGCGTGTCCCTGATCGCCACCCGCTCGCTGACCAAGCGGTACGGCTCCATCGTCGCTCTCGACGGGCTCGAGCTCGAGCTCGAGCCGGGCGTGATCGGGCTGGTGGGCGCGAACGGGGCGGGGAAGAGCACGCTGATCAAGATCCTGCTCGGGCTGCTCGAGCCGACGTCGGGCGCCGCGTCGGTGTTCGACCTCGACATCGCCACGCGAGGGCTCGAGATCCGTCGCCGCATCGGCTACATGCCGGAGCACGACTGCCTGCCGCTCGAGATCAGCGCGACCGAGTTCGTCTCGCACATGGCCCAGGTGAACGGCCTGCCGCGCGGCGCCGCCCGCGAGCGCACCGCGGAGACGCTGCGCCACGTCGGCCTCTTCGAGGAGCGCTATCGCGCGATGAGCGGCTACTCGACCGGCATGCGGCAGCGCGTCAAGCTCGCGCAGGCGCTCGTCCACGACCCGGAGCTGATGCTGCTCGACGAGCCGACCAACGGGCTCGACCCGGTGGGACGGGACGAGATGCTCGACCTCGTGCGCCGCATCGGCACCGAGTTCGGGATCTCGATCCTGATGTCGAGCCACCTCCTCTCCGAGATCGAGCGGGTGTGCGAGCACCTCGTGGTGATCGAAGGCGGGACGCTGGTCCGCACAGGGTCGCTCGGCGCGTTCACTGGCGCGACCGCGCTCGTCGCGGTCGAGGTGGACGGCGACGCAGGACCGCTCGCGGAGCGGCTGCGCGCCATCGGGCTCTCCCCGCGGTCGGGTGGCGCCGTCCTCGAGCTGGAGCGGCCCGACGTCGCCGCGCTCGACGCGGTCCGCGACGGGGCCGCCGACGCTCGGGCTGGGGCTCATCCGGATCGAGCGCGGCCGGCACCGGCTCGAGGAGCTCTTCCGCGACGATCCGCCGGACGGGGCAGACACGGCGCCCGCTCCTGCTCGGGCGCACGAGGACGACGCGGATGGCTGAGCGCGAGAGCAGCATCTACGACCTCGGCTACCGGCACTACGCGGGCGGGCGCCTCGGGCGACGCGGGACGCTCGCCACGCTCTACGTCCACGGCCTGCGCGCCGTCTTCGGGCTCGGCCGGAAGGCGACGGCCAAGATCCTGCCGATCGGCCTCGCCGTTCTCGCCTTCATCCCCGCGGTGATCCAGCTCGGCGTCGGCGCCCTCACGAACAGGCTGAACACGGACATCGAGCTGTTCAAGCACGAGGACTACTTCGGCTACGTCCAGGTGATCCTCGTCCTCTTCTGCGCTGCGGTAGCACCGGAGCTGGTCGGGCGCGACCAGCGCTCGCGGACGCTCTCGCTCTACTTCTCCCGCTCGCTGACCCGGCTCGACTACGTCCTCGCGAAGCTCGCCGCGCTCGTCACGGCGATGCTGGTGCTGACCCTCGGCCCGCAGGTTCTCCTGTACATCGGAAACGGGATGATCGGCGACGACGTCCCCGGCTACCTCCGCGACAGCTGGGACCTGGTGCCGCCGATCCTCGCGGGAGCACTCGTCGTCTCCGTGGCGATCGCGTCCGCCGGCCTCGGGATCGCCGCGTACCTGCCCCGGCGGGCGTACGCGAGCACGGCCATCGTCGGCGCCTACCTGCTGACCCTGGCGGCCGGGAACATCCTGATGGAGACGATCGCTCCGTCCGCCGCCCGTTGGGCCCAGCTCGTCGGGCCTCTCGCGTGGGAGGGAGCGATCGCCTGGCTCTTCCGCGTCCCGCTCACGGGCGGCCCTTTCGACGACGGCCGCTTGGACGGCTGGATCTACCTCGTTGCGATCGGCGTCCTCTCAGTCGCAGCGGTTGCGCTGGCCGTCAGACGTCTCCGCAAGGTGACGGGATGAGCGACGCACCGACGTCGACGACGCCGGGCGCGGCAGGCGATGCCACGATCGTGGTCCAGGACGTCTCGCGCTGGTACGGGAACGTCGTCGCAGTCAACGGCATCTCGCTCGAGATCGGGCCGGGGATCACGGGCCTGCTCGGTCCGAACGGCGCGGGCAAGAGCACGCTCCTGCACATGCTCGCCGGGTTCCTGCCGCCCCTCGCAGGGCTCCGTCACGGTGCTCGGCGGGCCTGCCTGGGAGAATCCCGAGCTCTACCGCCGGCTGGGGCTCGTCCCCGAGCGTGAAGCCGTCTACGAAGGCCTCACCGGGCGCCGGTTCGTCGAGATCAGCGCTCGCCTCCACGGCCTGGCCGACCCGGCGGCGGCTACCGATCGCGCGATCCGCATCGTCGATCTCGAGGATGCGGCCGGCCGGCCCACGAAGGGCTACTCGAAGGGGATGCGCCAGCGCATCAAGGTCGCCGCCGCGCTCGTCCACGACCCGGAGGTGCTGCTTCTCGACGAGCCGTTCAACGGCGCGGACCCGCGGCAGCGACTCCACCTGATGGCCCTGTTCCGCCGACTCGCCGACGAGGGCCGCACGATCGTCTTCTCGTCGCACATCCTCGAGGAGGTCGAGCGGCTCGCCGACCGCGTGCTCGTGATCGTCGGCGGACGCCTCGCGGCAGCAGGCGACTTCCGCGAGATCCGGCGGCTGATGACCGACCGGCCGCACACCTTCACGCTCCGCACCTCCGACGACCGGCGCCTCGCGGCGGCGCTCGTCGCCGATCCGAGCGTCCTCGGCGTCGACCTCGCGGACGGTACGTCTGACCGTTCGCACCGCGCACCTCAGCGCCTTCGCGCGCGCCTTGCCGGCGGTCGCGCGGGACGCCACGGTCTCGCTGCTCGAGGTGCGTCCCACGGACGAGTCGCTCGAGGACGTCTTCTCCTACCTGGTGGCCGGATGATCGGCGTCGTCTGCGAGCTCACGCTCCGCCAGCTGCTCGGTCGCGGGCGGATGATCGGGATCGGCCTCCTCGCGCTCCTGCCGGTCGGGCTCGCCGTCGTCTACCGGCTGGGCAGCGAGGACGACGACCGCCAGCGCTGGGTCGGGGAGGTGCTGCTCGAAGGGCTCGTCGACCACGACGCTGCTGCCGCTCGTCGCCCTCGTCGTACGGCACGGCGGTGCTCGGCGCCGAGATCGACGACGGCACGGCCGTCCACCTCCTCTCGAAGCCGGTGCGGCGGAGCCGGATCGTCCTCGGCAAGCTCCTCGCGGCATGGCTGGTGACGACGGTGACGGTCGTCCTCTCGGCTCTCGTCTCGGGCTGGATCGGGCTGGGCGGCGTGGCGGGCGAGGGCCTGCTCCCCGGGTTCGCGGTCGCGCTCATCGCTTCGGCGCGCTCGCCTACTGCGCGCTCTTCCTGATGCTGAGCCTCGTCACCAGTCGCGCGCTGATCGTCGGCCTCGTGTACGTCCTCGTGTGGGAGGGGCTCGTCAACGGGTTCCTCTCGGGGACGCGGCTGCTCAGCATCCGCCACTACACCCTCGCGATCGCCGACGCCTTCGTCGACCTGCCGCGTGCGGTGTTCTCGGCGCCGCTCGGCCTCGGCTCCGGCGTCGTGATGGGCGTGCTCGTGACCCTCGGGGCGACGTGGTACGCAGTCCGGCGGCTGCGGCGGTTCGAGATCGGCGACACGACCTGAGCGCCTGACGCAGGCACCTCGCCGTCGGCGGCGTAGACAGAGCGGTGACCTGGCTCGACTGGGCTGCCGCCGCGCTGCTCGTGCTCACGACCCTCTCCGGCTACCGCCGCGGCCTCGTCGCGGGCGCGCTGTCGCTGGGGGGTCTCGTCGCGGGCGCGCTGATCGGCGCGCGCATCGCCCCGTCGCTCGTCGGGGAGGGTGCCGCCGGGGTGCCGTTCATCGCCCTGGGTGCGACCGCCGCGGGTGGGATGCTCGGACGCTGGCTCGGCGGGATGGTGGGCGGCTGGGCCCGGAGCTCGCTGTGGGTCGTGCCGCCGCTGCGCTGGCTCGACTCGATCGGCGGTCTCGTGCTCGGCCTCGGGACGGGCCTCGTCCTGTGCTGGATCGTCGGGATCGTGCTGCTGAACGTCCCTGGCCGACCCGATCTTCGACGCACGGCGCAGGAGTCCGTCGTCGTCTCCTCGCTCACCGACGCGGTCTCCCCCCAGTCGGTGATCGACGCGCTCGGACGGATCGATCCGTTCCTGACCATCGTCGGCCCGGCCGCGGGCGTCGACCCGCCGGATCCTGCGGTCGTCCGCGACCCGGACGTGCGGCGCGCGCGGGCGTCCGTCGTGCGGCTCCGAGGAGTCGCATGCGGGGTCGGGATCGAGGGGTCGGGCTGGATCGTCGCGCCCGGGCTCGTCGTCACGAACGCCCATGTCGTCGCGGGGGTCGCTCGCCCGCGGGTCGATACGGGAGTCGGCCGCGGTCGGGTCGGGACGGTCGTGTCGTTCGACGCGTCTCGGGACGTCGCGATCGTCCGCGTGCCCGGCCTGCGCGGAGCGGCGCTGCGGCTTGCCCCACCCGTCGTGGGCTCGCCGGCGGCGACCCTCGGCTTCCCCGGAAACGGGCCGTACCGCGCACGGCCGGCGAGGGTCGGTCGCAGCGCGACGGTTCCATCGCGCGATGCGTACGGCCGGGTGCAGGTCGGCCGCGAGATCGTCGCGTTCCGCGGGAAGGTCGAGGGCGGCTCGTCAGGCGGCCCGGTCGTGAACGCCGCGGGGCGCGTGGTGACGACGGTGTTCGCCCGCCGGGCCGGAACCGGCGACGGGTACGGCGTCCCGAACGCGGCGGTGACCGAGGCACTGCGCCGCGCGGCGGGGCCGCTCGAGACCGCCTGCGTCGAGCGCTGAGCGCGCCGCGCTGCGGGCTATTCGAGGAGCTCGAGTGCTGCCTCGGGCTGCTTGAACGGCGGGATCACGTAGATGCCCGCGACGAGTGGCCGCGCACGCTCGACGAGGTCGCGCGCCAGCTCGAGCCCAACGCGTGGCGCATCCGGCCCTGCGTCGTGCAGCCGCTCGATGATGGCGTCGGGGACGCTGATCCCCGGCACCTCGTTGTGGAGGCGCAGCGCCAGCTGCTCGCTGCGCAACGGCCACACGCCGAGGAGGACCGGCACGGGCCAGCCACCGATCCTCTCCGCAAACCGCTCCAGCGCGTCGGTCTCGAAGAGCGCCTGCGTCATCGCGAACCGCGCGCCCGCCTCGATCTTCCGTCGGAAGCGCTCGGCCTCGAGGTCGAGGTCGTCCGCGGTCGGGTTGACGGCGACGCCGCAGAAGAACGAGGTCGGGCGCGTCGAGCGTCTTGCCCGTGTAGTCCTCGCCGCGGTTGAGCGCCGACACGACCTCGACGACGCCGATCGAGTCGAGCTCGTAGACCCCGTGCGACCCGGGATAGTCCCCCACGTTGGGTGGGTCGCCCGTCACCGCGAGGATGTTGCGTACCCCCTCGGCGTGCGCACCGAGCAGCAGTCCTTCGAGTCCCATCACGGTGGCATCCCTGGGTGTCACGTGGGGGATCGTCTCGACGCCCGTCTCGCGCTGCAGGCGAACGGACGTCATCAGCGCGTTCATGCGCGCCCGCGCCATCGGGTTGTCGTTGACGTCGACGAACCCGACCTTCCCGGAGGCCGCGAGTCGACGGGTCACGGCCACGAGCCCGTCGAGCGAGCCGCCCTTCGGTGGATCGAGCTCGACGCTGACGACCCAGCGTCCCTCGCGGAAGGCCTTGGCCAGCGCCGTCTCGCCCGTCGGCGCGACAGCGGCGGGCGCGGGCGGAGCCGAGGCCCCTCGCTCGGTGGTCAGGAGCGGTCGACGGCCGGTGTCGAACGCCTCGCGGATCGCCGCGATCTGTGCCGGCGTCGTCCCGCAGCAGCCACCGATGATCCGGGCGCCGAGCGCCGCGGCCTGCACCGCGAACTCCGCGAAGTACTGCGGGGTCGAGTGCGGGTACACGACCCGCCCCGCCGGAGAGCGACGCGATCCCGACGTTCGGCATCGCGACGAGCGGCACGTCCGACGTCCTGCATCAGCTCGAGCGCAGCGAGCGCGGCACTCGGCCCGACGCCGTGGTTCGTCCCGACGGCTGCCACGCCGAGCGACGCGAGCCGCGCGCCGGCTGCCGCCGGCGGTGACCCCTCCGATCGTCTCGCCCTCCTCGTCGAAGGTGAGGGCGGCGACGATGGGAAGTGACGAGACCGCCTGGACCGCTTCGACCGCCGTCACCAGCTCGTCCAGGTCGAAGAAGGTCTCGATGCAGAAGAGATCGACGCCTCGACCCTCGAGCACGCGGGCCGTCTCGGCGTACAAGGCGGCGTGCTGCTGGAGGTCGAAGGCCTCGGCGTCTCCCGCCGGCCCGATCGAGCCGGCGATGAAGACCTCTCGCCCCGAGACGTCTCGGGCCTCTCGCGCCAGTCGCACGCCCGCCGAGCAGGATCGCCTCGAGCTGCCCCTCGAGGAGCAGGCGCGTGAGCTTCGGGCGGGTCGCGCCGAAGGTGTTCGTCTCGATCAGCTCGGCGCCGGCGGCGATGTACCCCGCGTGCACGGCCACGACGCTCTCCGGGGCGCGGAGGTTCGCCTCCTCCGGGCAGCGCAGCCCTGCGACGGCTCCGCCGAGGATCGCGCCCATCCCGCCGTCCGCGACGATCGGGGGCCCGTTTGCGAGCCGCTCGAGGAACCTGGTGCTCACGGGGCAACTGTAGACGGGGCCTGCAGCCGGCCCTCAAGGTCGAGCGTCGCCCTGCCGATGCAGTGATCACTCTGGTCGGGAGCTGACGGCAATCACTTTCGGCACAGGGGAGAGCGAAGAGGCGGCGGCGAGAGCCGCCGTCTCCCGTTCGAGGGCGGGGGTCGGAGGCCGGTGACGGTCCCGGCCCTCGTCGCCTTCCTCGTGACACGGTGATGCCGGAGCACGGCCCGATCGCCGGCGGCGCGACCGCCCCTCAACGCGGAAGCGAGGCCCGTGGGCCCCGCATCCCTCGACGGCAGATGCTCCGAGAACGAGAAGCGGGGTCGCCGCCACAGTGACCCCGCCTCATGCGCACCTCCCGCAGGAGGGTTCTCACTCGTCTGCCGCATCCGCCGCACCGGCGCTGACTGACGAGATGTGATCATCATGGCGGAGCGAGGCCGCTTGATTCCATCGCTCGGTGTGGGTTGACCACCGCGCTTGATTCCTTCACCTCCGCCGGCTGGACTGCCCGGCTCAGTCGGCGTGGAGCGTCCGTCCCTCCATGCCGCCTGCGGCGACGACGACCTGGCCGGTGACGTGCCCGGAGAGCTCGTCGCTCGCGAGCACGACGACCTGGGCGGCGATGTCCTCGGGGCGTGCCACCTTGCGGAGCGCCATCGTCCTGGAGATCCGGCGCACGGCCTCCGGGTCGACCATCCCTCGCGTCATGGGCGACTCCGTCCAGCCCGGGGCCACCGCGTTCACGCGCCCGCGCGGCGCGATGCGGGTGATCTCGTTCTTCAGCGAGAGCAGGAGCCCGCCCTGGAGGGCTGCCTTCGCGGCTGCGTAGTCCGCGTGCCCGGCCTCGCCGAACACGCCCGCGGTCGAGCCCACGAGCACGAGCGACCCGTGGCCCGTGCGCGCGACCTCGCGGAGGAAGCCGCGCGCGGTGAGGAAGGTCGCCGTGAGGTTCTGCCGGACGGTCTCGTCCCAGCGCGCGAGCGACATCTCCCACACGGGCTCGTCGGGCTGCGGCCAGACGCCTGCCACGGCGGCGCACACGTCCACGGCGCCGAGGGCGGCGCGTGCTTCCTCGTAGAGGCGGTCGACGTCCTGTTCCGAGGTCAGGTCGGCCTGCGCGACCGGAGCGCCCCCGAGCTCCGCGGCGACCGCACGCGCGCGCTCGTCGCCGCGGTGGTAGTGGACGAGCACGCGCGCGCCTTCGGCCGCGAACGCCCGCGCGCACGCCGCCCCGATGCCGCCCGAGGCGCCGGTGACGAGCACGCCCTTTCCCGTCAGCCCCGTGTCCACGGCCACAGGGTACTCGGACGCAGACGGTGCTCCAGTGCGACGGGCGCCTCCGTCTCGTGCGTCACGACGACGCACGCATGCTGCGCAATGCGAGGGGATCCGTGGCGGCGGCTGCCGGGATGCGTCAGACTTCCGCCTGACCCGCCAGACAGCCGTCCGAGGAGAGCCCATGGCCCACCGTCCCGTCGCCACGATCGATCGTGCCCGCATCGCCGAGCTCACCGCCCGCGAGCAGGAGCGGCTCGACGCCGACACCCTCGGCTCGAAGGCGATGTACGAGCGCGCGCGCGCGTCGCTGACGGGCGGGGTCGCCTCGTCATACCAGCTGCGCGACCCGTGGCCCATCTACTTCGAGCGCGGCGAGGGCGCCTACGTCTGGGACGTCGACGGGACGCGGCGGATCGACTTCCACAACGGGTTCGGCTCGATGGTGCAGGGCCACGCCCACCCGGCGATCACGCGAGCGGTCGTCGAGCGGCTCGAGCTCGGCTCGCACTTCGCCGTGCCGACCGAGGACGCGATCGTCGTCGCCGAGGAGCTCGCCCGCCGCTGGGGACTGCCGCAGTGGCGCTTCACGAACTCCGGCTCCGAGGCGACCATGGACGCGATCCGCATCGCCCGCGGGCTCACCAAGCGCGACACGATCGTGAAGATCTTCGGCTCCTACCACGGGCACCACGACGGCGTGATGGTCTCGCTGGGCGTGCCGTACGACCAGATCGGCGACCGGAACAACTACGACTCGATCCCCTACGGCGCGGGCGTGCCGAAGGCGGTGTCGCGACCTGACGATCGCCGTCCCGTTCAACGACATCGACGCCATGGAGTCGCGGTTCGACGCGCTCGAGCGCGAGGGGCGCAAGCCGGCCTGCCTGATCATGGAGGCCGCGCTGATGAACCTCGGCGTCGTCCTTCCCGAGGACGGCTACCTCGAGGCCGTGCGCGAGCTGACGGCGTCCCGCGGGATCGTCCTGATCTTCGACGAGGTCAAGACCGGGCCTCTGCATCGCCGCCGGCGGCGCGACCGAGCGGTTCGGCGTGACGCCGGACATGGTCACGCTGGCGAAGGCGCTCGGCGGCGGGCTGCCCACCGGTGCGATCGGGGCGACCGAGGAGGTGATGTCGGTCGTGCTCGACGGGAGCGTCGTCCAGGTCGGGACGTACAACGGGAACCCTCTGGCCGCCGCCGCCGCGCGCGCCAACCTCCTCGAGGTCCTGACGCCGGAGGCCTACGAGCACCTCGACGCGCTCAACGACCGGATCCTCACCGGCTGCCAGGCCGTCGTCGACAAGTACGAGCTCCCGGGGTACACGGTCGGCGTCGGCTCGAAGGGCTGCGTGACGTTCTCGCCGGTGAAGATCACCGACTACGAGTCCTTCAAGGCGAACCAGGACGCCGAGATCTGCGAGCTCGCGTGGCTCTGGAACCTCAACCGCGGCATCTTCATGACGCCCGGGCGCGAGGAGGAGTGGACGCTCTCGGTGACCCACACCTTCGACGACGTCGACCACTTCGTCGGGGTGTTCGACGAGCTCGCGGCCGAGCTGACGGGCTAGCTCGCCGGGCCCGGGGGTCAGGCCTCCGGCCTGCGGCCGGGCGCCAGACCCCGGTCGTCGGGTCAGGAGGGCGTGGGGTCTGGCGCCGGCGTAGCCGGAGCCTGACCCCGGCGGGTCAGGTACCGCTCGCCGCGACGAGCGCCGCGACGCGCGCGCGCGTCGCGGCGTCGTCGAGACCCCGCCAGCCGACCGTGGTGCGGCGCAGGAGGATGTCGTCGACCGTCGTCGCCCACTCGTGGCGGACGGCGTAGACGGCCTGTGCCGCGATGTCCGGCCCGTCCGGGTGGAGCGGCTCGAGCAGCGTCGGGTCGTCGTCGGCGAGACGCACGACGCTCGGGGCGCGGCTGCCGTAGAGGTGGAGGAGGTTGGCGCGGACGCGTGGCTCGAGCGAGCCCGGGGAGCGGCGCCGCAGGCGACGGGCGTCGCACCGGGGAGCGGCCAGGGCTTCCGGTCGAGCGCGCTCAGCCCGAGGTCGTCCGCCACGCGCTCGAGCGCGTCGAGCCCGATCTTGCGGTACGTCGTGAGCTTGCCCCCGGCGACGCTGAGCATCCCCCCGGGGCCGCGCGAGAAGACGGTCTCCCGGCGGGCCGAGGCCGTTCCCTTCGAGCCGACCGGCAGCACCCGGAGCCCGGCCCAGACGGCGCGCACGGCGTCGGGTCGCACGAGCGACTCCGGCAGCGCCAGCCGTGCCTCGCGCAGCACCTGGTCGACGTCCTCCGGGGTTGCCGCGACCGCCGAGGGATCGCCGTCGTAGGCGGTGTCGGTCGTGCCGAGGAGCAGCATGTCGTACCAGGGCACGGCGAACGTGACGCGCACGTCGTCCTGCGGGAGCGTCAGCGCGGCCTCCCAGCCCTGCCCACCCGGGACCATCACGTGGACGCCCTTGCTGAGCTGAACCGAGGTCCCGGCGTGCGGGTCCTCGAGCGCCCGCACGCGGTCGACCCACGGGCCGGCCGCGTTGACGACGACGCGTGCGTCGACGGAGACCGTGCTCGCCGTCGACCTCCACCTCGGCGCCACAGACCCGCCCGCTCGAGGTGCGCAGCGCGCGACGCCCGCCCGGTTGAGGACCACCGCCCCCGCCTCGGCGGCGGCGATCACGTTCTCCAGGCACAGCCGCGCGTCGTTCGTCCAGGCGTCGGCGTACAGGGCGCACGAGCGGAGCCCGTCCGTGCGGAGGTCGGGCACGAGTCGTCCCGGCGCGATCAGGCTGGACGAGCCAGTTGAGCCGGGAGAGCGCGAGCGTCGAGTAGACCACGATGCCGCTCTGGACGAACCAGGGGCGGAACGGGCCGTTCTCGTAGAGCGGAAGGAGGAACGGCTGCCGGTGGACGAGGTGCGGCGCGACGACGTTCGAGAGGACGCGCCGCTCGTGATGGGCCTCGCGCACGAGGCGCACGTCGCCGAGCCTCAGGTAGCGGAGCCCGCCGTGGATGAGCTTCGAGGACGCGCTCGACGTCCCACCGGCGAAGTCGCCCGCGTCGACCAGCGCCACGGAGAGGCCCGCCCTCGCCGCGTGCGCAGCGATCCCCGCGCCGATGATCCCCCCGCCGACCACGAGCAGGTCGAAGCGCGTCTCCGCGAGCCGCTCGAGCCGCTCGTCCCGGCTCAGACCGCGAACGGGTTCGACCATGCCCTCCGCCCGCGCTCGTCGACGAGCTCGACCCGCGCGTGGGCGGCGGCGGGAGGGATCGTGAGGCGGGCGCCGGTGACGAGGTCGCCCGCCTGCGCCGTGATCGTCCCGGCATGGCGGTAGCCCAGGCGTCCGGCGTGGACGGCCGCTCCGGTCGTCTTCCCCGAGACGAGGATCACCGACCGGCAGGGGCTGCACGCGACCTCGATCGCGTCGCCGTCTCGGCGAACCGCCTCGAACACGGGGCCCTGCGAGCCGTAGAAGGATCCCGATCGCAGCGCGTCGAGCACGGCGTCGACGGTGGCCGCTTCCGCGCGGAGCCACGTCCACGCGTGGTCGGAGTCGAAGCCGGGGTGATGGGAGTCGTCGGTCGCGAGCGCCGGGCAGAGGGTTCCGCCCTCGGCGAGCTCGTCCCAGTGGACGGTCGAGAGCCCGCGACCGACCTCGAGCTCGCACCCGGTGTTGAACACCTCGATCCCCGTGACGGACGAAGGCAGCTCGAGGGTCCCCGCGGTGACGCCCGTCCAGTACGGGTGCGCGAGGTATGCGACGCCGCCGTGCGCGACGATCCAGTCGCCGGTGGCGGCGAGGTCGGCGTACGTCCCGGCGAGCTCGCGGAGCTCGGCTCGGGTCTGCAGCGAGCCCGTAGCCGAGCACGTGCCCGTCTCTCGCGCCCGGGAGCTCGCAGTTCAGCTCGACACCGGGCACGACCAGGATCTCGCCGTGCTCGGGCTCGGGGGTGATGCGCCAGTGGTCGGTGATCGCGAGGACGTCGTACCCCGCTCGCGCGTAGTGCGCGGCGAGGGCGGCCGGTGGCAGGTCGCCGTCCGACTCGGTCGTATGGGCGTGCAGCGCGCAGCGCAGCCAGGTGCCCTCACCGGTGAAGGGATCGATCACGTCTCCTGACCTTAACCACTCGGTGACATTGCGCTCTGTAGAACCCTGGGCGTAGGATCGAACTCCCGCGACTCTTGGAGGTGTTCATGGAGGACTATCAAGAGCAGGAATACGAGTTTCTCAGGAAGCTCGAGGAGGAGCAGCTGACGCGGAGGTCGGTCGTGCGCAAGGGCGCGCTCGCCGGTGCGGGTCTCACGGTTCTGTCGTTGTCGCCGACCGCGCTCGCCGCCCGCTCGAAGGCGCTCAAGGATCCGCCGATGCTCGGCCGGACGCTCAAGCTGTCCGAGTTCGTCAAGGAGGCGAAGAAGGAAGGCCGCCTCAACGTGATCGCGCTGCCGCCGGACTGGGCGAACTACGGCGAGATCATCAGCACGTTCTCGAAGAAGTTCGGGATCCCGATCACGAGCGACAACCCGGACGGCTCCTCGGCGCAGGAGAACCAGGCGATCCGCTCGCTGAAGGGCGACCCGCGGGCCCCGGACGTCGTGGACGTCAGCCCGACCCAGGCGATCGCCGGCGCCAACGAGGGCCTCTACGCGAAGTACTACACGACGAACTTCAGGAAGGTCCCGCGCGCGATGAAGGACGGCCGGGGCTTCTGGGTCGGCGACTACTGGGGAGTCATCTCGTTCGGCGTCAACCAGGCGGTCATGACCAACGCGCCGAAGTCGTGGAAGGATCTGCTCAAGCCCGAGTACAAGAACAAGGTCGCCCTCAACGGCAGCCCGCTCTCGTCGGGGTCGGCCGTGGCCGGCGTGTTCTCGGCCTCGATCGCGAACGGCGGCGCGCTCTCGGACATCGGCCCGGGGATCGACTTCTTCCAGCAGCTGAAGAGCGTCGGCAACTTCCTCCCGGTGCAGGCGACGCCGCAGACGATCGCGTCGGGGCAGACCCCGATCACGATCGACTGGGACTACCTGAACATCGCCTACGGGAAGAACTTCCCGGCCGCGAAGATCAAGACGATCATCCCGTCCGACGCCGTGTACGGCGCGTACTACTGCCAGGCCGTCAACGCCACCGCCCCGCATCCGTGGGCAGGCGCGGCTGTGGCAGGAGTTCCTCTACTCCGACCAGGGCCAGCTGCTCTGGCTGAAGGGGTTCTCGCATCCGGCGCTGTTCACGGACATGGTCGGCGCGGAAGGTCGTGCCGAAGGCGCTGATCAACGCGCTGCCGAGCGCCGCGGCGTACGTCGAAGGTGAAGTTCGCCAGCGTGTCGCAGAACAACAAGGCGCGGGCGACGATCGCGACCGAGTGGCCGAAGAAGGTCGGCTCGTAGGCCTCTGAGCACGACGGCTGCACAGGACGACCTCTCCCGGCCCGCTCCGGCGGGCCGGGAGAGGAGGCGCTCCCTCGCCTGGCTGGGCGTGGTGCCCTTCCTCGCCTACACGACGGCGTTCCTGCTGCTGCCGGCGGCGAACGTCCTGATCGGGGCGTTCCAGTCGCCGGACGGCGGCTAGACGCTCGACAACGTCGAGACGCTGTTCGAGGAGCCGTACCGCACCGCGTTCAAGAACAGCATCGAGGTGAGCCTCGTCACGGCCGTGCTCGGCGGCCTCTTCGGGCTGCTGATCGCGTACTCCGCGATCCGGGAGGGCACGCCCCGCTTCCTGCGCACGGGCTGACCACCTTCTCGGGCGTCGCCGCGAACTTCGCCGGCATCCCGCTCGCGGCGGCGTTCGTCGCGACGCTCGGCGTGCTCGGCGTGATGACGCAGTTCCTGACGAACCAGCTCGGGTGGAACCCGTACGACCACGGGTTCTCGCTGTTCACGAAGACGGGGATCGAGCTCGTCTACCTCTACTTCCAGATCCCGCTGATGATCCTCGTGATCGCGCCGGCGATCGACGGGCTCCGGCGGGAATGGCGTGAGGCCGCATCGAGCCTCGGCGCGAGCTCGCTCCAGTTCTGGCGCTACGTGGGCTTCCCGATCATGCTGCCCTCGCTCCTCAGCGCGGTCGTGCTCCTCTTCGGGAACGCCTTCGCCGCGTACGCGACCGCGTACGGGCTGACCGGGGGGAGCGTCGGGCTCGTGCCGATCACCATCGGCTTCTTCCTCTCCGGCGACGTCCTCGACAACCCGCACCTCGCCAGGCGCTCGCGTTCGGCATGTTCGTCGTGCTCGGGCTGATGATGCTGGTCTACCTGCCGCTGCAGAAGGTCACGTCGAGGTGGATGCGATGACGCCGCGCCGCCGGATCGCGCCGTCGGCCGTCGTCTGGCTCCTCCTCGGCGCCGCGTACTTCCTGATCCCGCTGATCTCGACGTTCATCCTCAGCGTCCGGAGCGACCAGACGGGGAAGTGCTGCACCTCCGCGAACTACAGCTACATCCTCGACGACCCCGCGTTCTGGCGGACGATCAGGCTCAGCTTCGTCGTCGCGCTGGAGACGATCGCGCTGACGCTCGTGCTGCTCGTGCCGACCGTCTACTGGGTGCACCTGAAGCTGCCGCGGATGCGGCCGGTGATCGGGTTCCTCGCGCTGATCCCGTTCGTCGTCGCGCCGATCATCCTCGTGGTCGGGCTGCTCGACGTCTACAAGGGGACGCCGTACTGGTTCTACGGCAACCCGCACGGCTTCCTCGCCGCGGCCTACGTGATCCTGGCCTTCCCGTACATGTACTTCTCGCTCGACACGGGGTTCCGCTCGATCGACGTCCACACGCTGACCGAGGCCTCGCAGAGCCTGGGGGCCGGCTGGCCGACGACGCTCATGCGCGTGATCCTCCCGAACATCAAGGCGGCGGCGCTCGCAGGGTCGTTCCTCACCCTCGCGATCGTGATGGGCGAGTACACGATCGCGAGCCTCGCCCAGTTCAACGTGTTCTCGGTCTACGTCCAGTACATCAACCAGAACAAGGCGTACCCGGCCGCGGCCGTGACGTTGCTCGCGTTCGGGATCACGTGGGCCGCGATGCTGGCTCTCGCGATCGTCGGACGGGGCCGGCGGACGCCTGTCGCAGAGGGGGCGCGCTAGGCATGGCGGACGTCGAGCTCAGGCAGCTGCACAGGCGGTTCGGCGAGGTCGTGGCCCTGGCGGGGATCGACCTCGACATCCGCACCGGCGAGTTCGTCTCGTTCCTCGGGCCCTCCGGCTGCGGAAAGACGACCGCTCTCCGGCTCGTCGCCGGCTTCGACCGGCCGACCTCGGGAGAGATCCTGATCGACGGCAAGGACGTGACGCCCGTCGCACCGAACAAGCGGGACATCGGGATGGTCTTCCAGGCCTACAGCCTGTTCCCGAACATGACGGCGATCCGCAACGTCGAGTTCGGGCTGCGCGTGCGCAAGAAGGGGCACGGCGACCGGCGAGCCAGGGCGCTCGAGCTGCTCGACCTCGTCGGCCTCGCGGACGCCGCCGATCGCTACCCGCACCAGCTCTCGGGCGGCATGCAGCAGCGCGTCGCGCTCGCGCGCGCGCTCGCGATCGAGCCGCGTCTGCTGCTGCTCGACGAGCCGCTCTCCGCGCTCGACGCCAAGGTGCGCGTGCAGCTGCGCGAGGAGATCCGCCGGATCCAGACCCGCCTCGGGATCACGACGATCTACGTCACGCACGACCAGGAGGAGGCGCTCTCGATCTCCGACCGCGTCGCCGTGCTCTCGAAGGGCCGGATCGAGCAGATCGGCACGCCCGCCGAGATCTACGGGTCGCCCGCGACGCCGTTCGTCGCGGAGTTCGTCGGGACGATGAACCGCCTCGAGTGCACCGTCGTCGACGGCGGGGCGGGCGCGGTCGACTACCACGGCGTGCCGCTCCACGTCGACGCCGCCCATGGCAGGCCGGCCGGGGAGCCGGTGCTGCTGCTGGTGCGGCCCGAGATCGTCGAGGTGCAGGCCGACGGGGCCGACGGCGGGCTCGTCTCCGGGGAGGTCGTCTCGCAGACGTTCCTCGGCTCGGTCACCCGGCTGCGCGTGCTCGCCGGGCCGGCCGAGTGGACGGCGGACCTCTCCGCCGAGCGGGCTGCGGCGCTGCCGATCGGGTCGAAGGTTCGCCTCGGCTTCCCGTCGGCGGGGGCGAAGGTGCTCAGCCTCGCCGAAGCGTCGCCCGCAGCAGCGCCGGCCGATCGCTGAAGATCCCGTCGACGCCCAGCGCGGCCAGCTGCGCCATCCGCGCCTCGTCGTTCACGGTGTAGACGGTCGTCCGCAGGCCGAGCGCGGCCGCGCGGCGGAGGCCGCGTCGCGACACGCGCGGATCGTGGAACCCGACCGCCCACGCGTAGCCCGCGGCCGCACGGATCGACACGCCGTAGCCGACGTGCTGGAGCACGCGCGTCGCGGGCGAGACGCGGAGCACCTCGAGGAGCGGTCGGCGTGAGAAGGAGAGCACCACGTCCTCGGCTCCGAGCAGCCCGACCACGCGGCGGGGGACGTCGTGCCGTCGGAAGAGGTGCGGGCTCTTCAGCTCCACCATCAGCCCGATGCGACCGCGGGTCAGCTCGACCACCTCCTCGAGCGTCGGGATGCCGACCTCGCGGAGCTCCGCGAGCGCTCGCCGCCGGAGAGGGCCGCGCAGGGGGGTGAGGCGGTCGAGGTCGAGGTCGTGGAAGACGACGAGCGCGCCGTCGGAGGACGCCTGCACGTCGAGCTCCGCGAAATCGGCACCGTCGGCGATGGCGCGCTCGAATGCGGGCAGCGTGTTCTCGACCTCCGCCGCGGATGAGCCGCGGTGCGCGATCACCCAGGTCATCGCGTGGTCGCCCGCGCCAGCGCCTCTCGCCAGCCCTCGCGAAGCCGGAGCGCCTCGTCACGGCCGAGCTGCGGCTCGTAGCGTCTCCCCGGCTCGCGCAGCCTCTCCAGCGCTTCGACGTCCGGCCAGGTGCCGACGGCGAGCCCTGCGAGCGACGCGGCGCCGAGACCGGTCGCCTCGACCTCGTCGGCGACCTCGACGGGCGTTCCCAGGAGGTCGGACTGGAGCTGCATCAGGAAGCCGTTGCGCGTCGCGCCGCCGTCGACCCGCAGCGTCTCGAGTGGCAGCGGGAGAACCTCGAGCACGTCGGCGACCTGGTGAGCGATCCCCTCGAGGGTCGCCCGCACCACGTGCGCTCGGGTGGTTCCGCGCGTGAGGCCACAGATCAGACCCCGCGCGTCGGGATCCCAGGTCGGCGCGCCGAGGCCCGTGAGCGCAGGAACCACGTAGACCCCCTCGCTCGAGGCGACCTCGCGGGCGAGCGCCTCGCTCTCGGCCGCGGACGCGATCAGGCCGAGCCCGTCCCGTAGCCACTGGAGCGCCGCCCCGCCGACGAGCACCGCGCCCTCGAGCGCGAACTGCGCGGCCGTGCCTGGTGCGACCGCGACGGCCGTCTGCAGCAGACCGGCGGGCCGCTCGACCGGCGTCTCGCCGACGTTCGCCAGCACGAACGTCCCGGTGCCGTAGGTCGCCTTGGCCTCGCCGGCGGTGACGCAGCCGTGCCCGAAGAGCGCAGACTGCTGGTCGCCGGCGATCCCGCCGAGCGGGACGCTCGCGCCGAACAGCTCCGCCTCGGCCACGACCCCGGCCGACGGGACGATCCGCGGGAGCAGCGCGGGCTCGATCCCGAAGAGGTCGAGGAGCTCCGGGTCCCACTCGGCCGTCTCCAGGCGCATCAGCATCGTGCGGGAGGCGTTCGTCACGTCGGTGACGTGCGCGTCGCCGCGGGTGAGCTGCCAGGCGAGCCAGGTGTCGATCGTCCCGAACGCGAGGCTGCGCTGTGGAAGGTTCGTCCGGGCGAGGATCCACTCGAGCTTCGTCGCGGAGAAGTACGGGTCGGGGAGCAGGCCCGTTCGCTCGCCGAGGAGATCGGCAGGCAGCGTGGCGCAGCGCTCGGACGTACGACGGTCCTGCCACACGATCGCCGGATGCACGGGACGCCCGGTCGCACGTTCCCAGACGACCGTCGTCTCGCGCTGGTTCGTGATCCCGATCCCGGCGAGGTCCGACGCGTCGATCCGCGCCTCCTGCAGGGCCTCCTGCGCGGTGGCGAGGACGCTCTGCCAGATCTCCTCCGGGTCGTGCTCGACCAGGCCGGGGGCGGGGAAGTGCTGCGTGATCTCGCGGTACCCGCGCCCCACGACCCGGCGGCCCTCGTCCACGACGAGGCAGGTGGTTCCGGTCGTTCCCTGATCGATCGCGAGCAGCACGGTCAGACCCCGAGCAGCCCTGCGACGAGGTCGACGTCGATCGCGTCCACGAGCGCGTCGGCGCGCACGAGCCGCTCGTCGGGCAGCGTCCCGCGGACGGCGAGGCAGCGCAGTCCCGCGTCCTTGGCCGAGGCGACGCCGGCCTCGGTGTCCTCCAACGCGACGACGTCCGCCGGGACGAGCCCTCCACCCAGGCGCGCCAGCGCGACGAGGTAGCCCTCGGGATGCGGCTTGCCGTGGGTCACGTCGTCTGCGGTCACCGTCGTGCGGAAGCAGTCGGCGATGCCGGCCCTGTCGAGCACGGGCTCGATCTCCCGGCGGAAGGCGCCGGAGACGAGCGCCACGGGCACGTGCTCCGCCGCGAGGCGGACGGCCGCGCGGATCGTCTCGGGCACGGTCGAGCCGTCCGCGACGCGCCGGTAGCGCTCGATCCGCTCCTCCATCAGCTCGTCGAGCGCAGGTCCGTGGACGTCGAGCCACCCGCTGATGATCGCCTCCTCGGTGTTCCCGGCCAGCGATCCGAAGTAGTCGGCCTCGGTGAGCGGGCGGCCGTGCTCGGCGAAGAGCTTCGCGTAGATCGCGTAGAGGAGCGGCTCGTCGTGGGAGAGCGTCCCGTTGAAGTCGAAGACGAGAGCGCCGGCGGCCATCCCGCGGCAGCCTAGACGATCGATTCGAGACGGCCCCCGGGCGCTCCGCCCGGCGGCAGGGCTGTCACGATGCGCCCCGCTGTCGGCGGGGCCTGATGGTCTACGCTCGCGCCGCGATGCCCGTCGATGCCTTCCTGCTCGCGCTCGCCGCCGCCTTCCTGCACGCGCTGTGGAACGTGCTGCTCGCGCGCGAGCCGGACGTGCACGCGGCGACCGCCGTCGCGATGGTGGCCTCGGTGATCGCCTTCGCGCCCGTGGCCGCCCTGCGCTGGGACGTCGACTCGCGCGTGTGGCCCTACGTCGCGGTCACGGCGGTGCTCCAGCTCGTCTACTTCGCGCTTCTCGCGGTCGCGTACGGCCGCGCGGAGCTCTCGTTCGTCTACCCGATCGCGCGGGGCGTCGCACCCGTGCTCGTGCTCGTCGCGGGCGCGGCCGTCCTTGGTGCCGGTGCGAGCGCCGGGCAGGCCTTCGGGGTCGTGCTCGTCGGCGCTGGGGTCATCCTCGTCCGGGGTCTCGGTGGACAGCACGACCGGCTCGGTCTCGCGCTGGGCCTCTCGATCGCCGCCGTGATCGCCGCCTACACCCTGGTGGACAAGCAGGGCATCCGTTACGCCGACCCCGTCGTCTACCTCGAGCTCGGGATGGCGCCGGCCGCGCTCGCGTACGCGGCGACGATCGCGACGCTGCACCGCGGCACGACCCGGATCCGCACGGCCACCGGACCCCGTCCGGTCGCGGCGGGACTGCTCTCCTTCGCGGCCTACGCGCTCGTCCTCGCGGCGCTCTCGCTGGCAGCTGCCGCATCGGTCGCAGCCGTGCGGGAGACGAGCGTGCTGATCGCGACGGCGCTCGCCTGGCTGATCCTCGACGAGCGGGTCGGACGCGTCCGTGCGGCCGGCGCCGCGCTCGTCGTGGTCGGGGTGGCGCTGCTCGCCCTCGAGTGAGCGTCCCACCGGTGGTCTCGCGCGCGGCTCGTGCGTGGCAGACTCGTCGGATGCTTGGGGGCGTGGAGCTGGGCGGCACCAAGGTCGTGTGCCTGGCGGGGTCGGGCCCCGACCACATCCATGCAGAGACCCGGATCCCGACGGGTGATCCGGCGACCACGCTCGCCGCCGTCGTCGCGTTCTTCGCCGCGAATCCGGTCGAGGCGCTCGGCATCGCCTCGTTCGGTCCCGTCGAGCTGCGGCCCGGGCATCCCGAGTGGGGGCACGTGACGCGGACGCCGAAGCCCGGCTGGGACGGCGCCGACATCGCGGGTCCTCTCCGGCGCGGGCTCGGCGTTCCTGTCCGATTCGACACGGACGTCAACGGCGCGGCGCTCGGGGAGGGTCGCTGGGGTGCGGCCCGCGGTCTGGGCTCGTTCCTCTATCTCACGGTCGGTACCGGGATCGGAGGCGGTGCGGTGAGCGACGGACGGCTCGTCACCGGCCTCGTCCACCCCGAGATGGGCCACATCGCGGTGCCACGCATCGCAGGCGACGACTTCGCCGGGGTCTGCCCGTTCCACGGCGACTGCCTGGAGGGGCTGACCGGCGGGCCGGCGCTCGCGGCCCGGTTCGGCGTCCGGCTCGAGGACGCCGACGAGCGTGTTCGCACCGAGGCTGCTGCGCTCGCCTGCCGCTACCTCGCGGCCGGGCTTCGCTCGCTCGTCTACGCGCTCGCACCGGAGCGGGTCGTCCTCGGGGGCGGGGTCGCGGGGCTCCCGGGCCTCGTCGACGGCGTCGGCGCCGCTCTTCGCCGCGAGCTCTCGGGGTACCCGGGCCTGCCCGAGCACGACGATCCAGGCTTCGTGGTCGCCGCCCGAGCTCGGCGGTCGCGCCGGCGTGCTCGGCGCGCTCGTCCTGGCCGAGCAGGCGCTCCAGGGGTCTGGCGCCGGCGAAGCCGGAGCCTGACCCCGGGGTCTGCGTCGGTGAGGTCAGGCCCCCGACCTGCGGTCGGCTTCCGAACACCGATCGATCCGCACAGCGAAGCAGCCGGGCCCCGCGTTGTGGACGTGGACGTAGGAGACGGCGTCGTCGGCGAGCAGCGCCTCCGCCGTCGCCTCGAGCTCGGCTCCCTCGACGACGAGCCCGCCGAGCATCAGGTGCTCGCGGTCGAAGCTCCGGACGGAGAGCCGACGCCGCGTCAGCTGCTCCGGGAGCTCCCTGAAGGAAGCAGGGGAGCAATGGTCGACGTGGACGAAGATCGGTCCGGGCTGACGGTAGGGGCTGTCTCCGAGGAACGGGTCGTAGGAGAGAAGCGCGACCCGCTCTCCCGGAAGCGCGTCGCGGAGACAGCGGCGGCACGGGTAGGCGTTCGGCTCGTCGACGTCGATCAGCCGCACGGTCGCCGGTTCGAGGGTGTCGATAGGGCCGAGCGGCGTCGGCAGGGGGGTCAGTATCAGGCTCGTCATGGCTGCTCCTCTTCGCGGGGCGGTCGAAGGGGAAACGCGCCGGACGGCACTGACGTGAGGTGGCCCGAGCGGGTTCTCAGCGGCGCCACTCGAACACGGCGATGAGGCAGCCGCCGACCGTGTGCGAGCTGTGGGTACCGCCCTCGTAGCTCACGAAGTCTCCCGGGCCGAAGACGGTGCCGTCGGAGTCGACGAGATCGCCCTCGAGGATCAGGAACTCCTCGAACCCGGCGTGCTCGTGCTCGATCGTGACCGCACCCGGCTTCATCCGCATCAGGTACGAGCCCTGACCGGCGTCGTCGTCCCAGCTGATCGGCAGCCAGGTGATGTCCTCCTGGACGGGGCCTTCCATCGCGTACTCCCGGAACCGCGGTCGTGCGGACGTTCACGACCCGGCGGGGCTGATCGGCGGCGCTGCTCACGCGCGAAGCATCGCGCCTCCGGCGGGCGGCCGCAAGGACGTGTCGCGCGCCGCCGGCCACCTTCTGCGGCCGGACGCGGCCCTCCAGGGGGTGTGGCGGGGATCCGCTCCTGCGGGGCAGATCAGAGCAGCGTGGCGGCGGCCTCGTCGAGAACGACGGTCGTCGTCCCGTGCGCCGACCGCGCAAGGCTCCCGGGCGTCCCGGGCGAGGGGTCGTCGATGAACGCGCGGCGCACCTGCCCGGCCTTCCCTGCTCCGGTGACGAGGAAGACGACGTGCTCCACCGCGGCGATCGCCGGCAGCGTGAGCGTGATCCGGTCGACGAACGGCTCGAGGCCCGCCGGGGTCGTGACCGCGAGCCGCCTTGTCGCCTCGAGCGACGGCAGACCCGGGAACAACGACGCGGTGTGCCCGTCGGGGCCGAGCCCGAGCAGGACGAGATCGGGCAGACCCTCCTCGCGGAGGAGCGCGTCGTAGAGGTCGGCTGCCCGCTCGGGGCCTGCCGCGGTGTCGACGGGGTGGAAGAGCGGAGGGACGAGGACGCGCTCGAGGATCGTCTCACGCACCAGACGCGCGTTCGCGCGCGGGTCGTCGGCGGGCACGCAGCGCTCGTCGGCGAGCCAGACGGTGGCGCCGCCCCAGTCGGTCTCGAGCGCGGCCGCGCGCTCGTACGCCTCGCGCGGCGTCGAGCCGCCGGAGAGAGCGAGCGAGGCACCTGCCTCGACGGCCTCGACGAGCAGCCGCGCGACCGTCTCGCTCGCCGCGGCGGCGTCGGGCAGCACGCGCAGCTCGGGCCGCGTCATCCCCGCTCCGGGAGCGTCGTCACGCGACCTCGAGCGAGGCTCCGCGTCGTGCGGCGACCTCGAAGCGTCGGAGCAGCCACAGTCCGAGAACCGTATACGTCGCCCCGACCAGCGCCTCCGCGGCGAGCAGACCGCTGACGTCGGACAGCGACTCGCCCGCCACGACGTCGCGCGCGGCCTCGACGCCGTGGGTCACCGGGAGCACCTGGGCGACCGACTGGAGCCAGGCGGGGAGCAGGTCGAGCGGGACGTTCACGCCTGCGAATAGCAGCAGGAAGTAGAGGATGAGGTTGGAGAGGACCGCGGTCTCGCGCCAACGGAGCCCGAGGGCGGCGTTCACGAGCCCGATCCCCGTGCACGCGAACGACGTCACGCCGATCGCCACGACGAGACCCGGGATCGAGGCGGCAGGGATCGGCGTGCGCAGCAGCAGCGCGCCGCCGATCAGCGCGAGCACCGCGATGACCACGCCGTTCGCGACGACCGGGAGCGCGCGCCCGAGGAACAGCGCGACCCGGTTCGCGGGCGAGACGACGAGCATCGAGAGCGTCTGGGTGTAGCGCTCGTCGGAGATCGTCTGCGACATCGCGAAGAGGCAGGGCACGGCGGCTGCCACGACGGCGTTCCCCACGACGTAGAAGGTGTCGTCCTCGACCCCGGCGGAGCGCCCGAGGTAGGCGAAGAACACGATCTGGGTGATCGACGGGACGACCAGGACGACCAGGAAGAGCTGTGGCGTGAGCCAGTGGAAGAGCGCGCGGTAGCTGAGCCAGCCGCCGACGAGGAGGACGCGGGCGCTTCTCACGTCAGCCCCAGAGTCGCGTCGCGGCGCGCCTGCCGCAGGAAGAAGCGGAGCAGAGCGAGCCCGATCGCGGCATACACGACCGAGAGCGCCACGCACATGCCGATGTCGAACCAGGGCGACGTTCCCAGCGCAGCGGCCCGGAGTGCGCTCATCCCCCACGTCGGGGCAAGCGTCCACGAGATGGGCTCGACCCAGGAGGGCAGCAGCGCGACGGGGACGAGGAACCCGCAGATCGTCCAGACCGGGAACTCGAAGAGGTTGCCGATCGCCCAGGCCGTGCGGAACCGGACGAAGGCCGCCGCGAAGAGGAAGCCGAGCATCCCGATCGAGAGGATCGTCGGAGGCACCGCGATGGCGAACCCGAGCCAGCTCTCGATCCCGATCGGGACCCCGAACAGCACCCGGACGTAGAGAAGCCCGGTGACGAGGGCGTAGATCCCGACGGTTGAGATCGCGATCGAGATCGGCACCACGGTCGCCCAGAAGGGAGTGGGGGAGGCGACGAGCAGCTCGAGGATCCCGAGGCGACGCTGCCGGTTGAGAGCGGCTGCGCCGCCGGTCGTGGTGAGCGACCAGATCCCCATCAGCGCGGCCCCGACCGATGCCGTCACGAGCGTGTCCGGCGCGGTTCCTCCCTGGAAGAGGAAGTACGTCATCGTCGCGTAGATCACGGGCGTGCAGACGACGATCCAGAGGAAGAACGGGTTCCTCGACTCCTGCTTGAAGTGGAGCGCGAAGCCGACGCCGATCGTGCGCGCGATGCGTCGCACGTCAGCCCGCGCCTTCCGCGCGCTCGGCGTCGGTGACGAGGGCGACGTACGCGTCCTCGAGCGACGGCTCCCGCGTGGTCACGCGGCCGACGGCGACGCTTCCGAGCAGCGCGAGTGCGTCGTGCGTCGGCTCGATCCCCGGAGCCGCCTGGACGACGACGACCTGCGCCTGGTCGCGCTCCTCGACGGCGACGGCCGTCACGCCTGGAAGGGCCCTCAGGGACTCGACCACGGCGCTCTCGATCCCGTACACCTCGATCTCGACGACCGTCCCCTCCGTCACGCGGCCCTTGAGATCGCGGGGAGTCCCCTCGGCGACCAGCCGGCCCTTCGCCACGACCGCGATCCGGTCGCACAGCGCGTCGGCCTCGAACATGTAGTGCGTGGTCAGGAGCACGGTCTTGCCGGCCTCCCGGAGCTGACCGATCGTCGCCCGCAGCTCGCGCGCGCCGACCGGGTCGACGCCGATCGTCGGCTCGTCGAGGAACAGCACCGGTGGGTCGTGCAGCAGCCCTCGGGCGATGTGGAGGCGCTGGCGCATGCCGCGGGAGTACCCCTCGACCCGCTCCTGCTCCCGTCCGGTCAGCCCGACGAGCTCGACGAGCTCGCCGATGCGCGAGCGCTGGCGCGCGGGGTCGACCCCGTACAGCTCGGCGAAGTAGCGGAGGTTGTCCCAGGCGGAGAGCCGCTCGTACAGCCCTCGGTCGCCGCCGAAGACGTAGCCGATCCGCTCGCGCACCCACGTCGGGTGCTCGACCACGTCGCGGCCGAGCACCCGCGCGACTCCGCCGGTCGGGATCAGCAGCGTGATCAGCATCTTGATCGTGGTCGTCTTCCCGGCGCCGTTCGGTCCGAGCAGCCCGAAGAGCTCGCCCTCCTCGATCGAGAAGCTCACGCCCCGGACCGCCTCGACCTCCAGCGACCGGCGACGGATCGTGCCGGTGGTCGTGCGGTAGGTCCGGCGCAGCTCCTGCGCCTCCACGACGACCGCCATCGCAGGAGTGTAGTGCCGACCGTGCCGGGCGACGATCTCGGAGTAGTCTCCCGCGATGAGCCCTGCCGACATCGTCCGCGCGTCGTACGCTGCCTTCGACGCCGGTGACCTCGACGGCGCCCTCGCGCCGTTCGCGGCCGACGTGGAGTGGCAC
This sequence comes from uncultured Actinomycetes bacterium, assembly GCA_963849125.1. GTDB lineage: Bacteria > Actinomycetota > Thermoleophilia > Gaiellales > Gaiellaceae > Gaiella. Next base: position 389,977 of record CAWKGI010000020.1, read on the forward strand.
CAGGCGCAGGGACTGCCGCACGGTGGGGTCTATCGCGGCATCGCCGCCGTCCGAGAGGCGGTGTTCGACCCGATCGCCCGCGAGTGGTGGTCGTCCTTCACGGCCGAGCCCGAGACCCTGCTCGAGGCCGGTGGCGAGGTCGTCGCGCTCGGACGCTACCGCGGCGTCGCACGGGCGACGGGCCGTGCCCTCGACGTGCCGTTCGCTCACGTCTGGAGCTTCGAGGACGGCCGCGTGGTGCGGTTTCGCCAGTACGTCGACACGCAGGGATGGAACGACGCGCTCTCCACCGGTTGACATGTCAGTACCCGGGCTGCGACAGTTCCCCGTCGTCGGTTTCTCGGGCGATCTCGCGCGACCGCAACATCCACCGTTCGAAGACGTCTCACAGGCTGTTAAGCATCCCCAAGGAGGGCATGGATGAAGAAGCGTGGAATTCTCGTCTACGCACTCGTGGCGTCCGTCATGGCGGTCTTCGCCTCGACGGCCGGTGCGGGTTCGTCGGCGACCCAGAAGTCCCAGGCACTCAACTGCAAGGGACGCTGAAGATCGCGATCATGACGCCGCTCACGGGCGACGCGGGCTTCATCGGCAACGAGCAGCTCAGCTGGGCGAAGTACGCCGTCAAGACGCTCCAGAAGCAGTACGGGCTCAAGGTCCAGCTGCTCCAGGGCGACACGCAGCTCTCTGCGGATCTGGCCTCGTCGCTGGCGCAGAAGTACATCGCCGATCAGAAGGTGGTCGCGATTCTCGGCCCCGCGACGTCGGGCGCCGTTCAGGCGACGAGCCAGGCGCTCTTCCAGGCCGGGATCGCGCACATCTCGCCGTCCGCCACGAGAACGGCGCTGACGAAGGGGGCCAACAAGCAGGCGACCCCCGGGTTCTTCCGCGTCGTCCCGGACGACGACATCCAGGGCCCCGCGGATGCTCTCTACATGGTGGAGAAGCTCAAGGCCAAGAAGGTCGTCGTCGTCGACTCGCAGGAGCCGTACTCGGTCGGCCTGGCCAACGCGATCGAGCGGACGCTGAAGTCCAAGGGCGTCACGACCCAGCGCGAGTCGGTCAGCATCAACACGTCCGACTTCTCGCCGATCGTGACGAAGGTGCCCGGTGACACCGACGTCGTGTTCTTCGGCACGCAGCAGCCGCCGAAGGCGCAGACGTTCGCCCAGCAGCTGATCGAGCAGGGCAAGAAGGCGAAGCTGTTCTCGGGTGACGGCGCGAACGACCCGGACAAGTTCAAGGTCCCGGGCTCGTACGTGTCGAACTTCGCCGCCCCGATCGACCTGTTCCCCTACAACAAGTCGATCATCGCGGGCTGGAAGAAGGACAACCCGGGCACCGCGCTCGGCTCGTTCGGCCCGCCGACGTACGGTGCCGTTCAGGTGGCGTTCAACGCGATCAAGCGCGCCTGTGACGCCGGCAACGGCAAGCTCAAGGATCGCCGTGAGGTGATCCGGCAGGTCAAGAGGATCGTCGTGAAGAACTGGATCCTCGGGGGGACCTTCCGGTTCTCCACGAAGACGAACGATCCGCTCAACGGGCGGTTCTACATCTTCCAGATCCAGAGCAACGGCAGCTACAAGCTCGTCGATCCTGCGATCGGCAAGTAGCGGCAGCCAGCGAATGGACGACGAGGCCCCGGGGCACTCCGGGGCCTCGTCGTTTCCGCGAAGGCGTAAACTCTCGCGCTCGTGAGCCATTTCCTTCATCTCGTCGACTCGCTCCAGCTGCTGGGGAGCCAGCGGGTGGACACCTTCGTCCAGCAGACGCTCAACGGGCTCACGCTGGGCGCGGTCTACGCGCTCATCGCCCTCGGCTACTCGATGGTCTACGGCGTCCTCAAGCTCCTGAACTTCGCGCACGGCGACGTCTACATGGTCGGCGCGTTCATCGGCTTCGGGATGATCCAGTGGCTCGGGTTCCGGGGCGCCGACGACGCGTGGGCGCCGGTCATCTCGACCTGGTTCGTGCTGGCCGTCGTCCTCGTCGTCGCGATGATCGGGACGGCGGGTCTCGGCGTCGCGATCGAGCGCTTCGCGTACCGGCCGCTGCGCAACGCTCCCCGGATCGCTCCGCTGATCAGCGCGCTCGGCGTCTCGTTCTTCATCGCGTACTCGATGCAGCTGATGTTCGGCACCACGCAGCGCGACTACAACGCCTTCGGGATCGACAACGGCTCGCTGTTCCTCGACGGGTTCAACATCGGGAACGTCCGGGTGCCGCTGCTCCGGATCATCATCATCGTCTCGGCGTTCGTTCTGATGATCGCCCTCTGGCTGATGGTGACCCGCACCCGCACCGGGAAGGCGATGCGGGCGACGTCGTACGACCGTGAGGCGGCGGCGATGATGGGGATCGACATCGACAAGGTGATCGTCTTCACCTTCATCCTCGGATCCGCGCTGGCGGGAGCGGCAGGAGTGATGTTCTCGCTCCGCGCGCCGGCTGCGGTCACGATGGGCTTCCTCGCGGGCCTGAAGGGGTTCACCGCGGCGGTGATCGGCGGGATCGGCTCGATCCCGGTGCGATGGGCGGGGGGCTCATCCTCGGGCTTGCCGAGGCGTACACCCAGGGCTACGTCTCGTCGAAGTGGTCCGACCTCTTCGTCTTCCTGATCCTGATCGGCTTCATGCTGTTCCGACCGCAGGGCCTCTTCGGCAAGGCCGACATCAACAAGGTGTGACGTGAGCGGCCACGACCACGACGATCCGCTACGACGCCGGCAGCCTGAGCGAGCCGCTCGAGGGCGCCCATGAGGCGTCGTCCGCCGAGGGGCCGAAGAGCCCAGCAGTGGGGCGTGACGAGTGGGTCGCCCGCCACGAGTCGAACGTCCGGCGCCGGAGTGGGCTGATCGGCACCATCGAGGCTCGACTCGCCACGGTTCCGTGGTGGGCCTGGCTCACGATGCTGAGCGCGGTGATCGTGCTGCTTCCGGCGTTCGCGGACAGCGGCTACGTCCGGCGCGTCGCGTTCGACACCCTCCTCTACATGCTCCTCGCGCTCGGCCTCAACGTCGTGGTCGGGTGGGGTGGGCTGTTCGACCTCGGCTACATCGCCTTCTACGGGATCGGCGCGTACGCCTACGCGATGCTCTCGTCGAGCCAGTTCGACATCCACCTGCCCTCGCTCGTGTCGATCCCGCTGATCGTGATCGGCGGCGCGCTGATCGGACTCCTCGTCGGGTTGCCCTCCTGGCGGCTCGCGGGGGACTACCTGGCGATCGTGACGCTGTTCTTCTTCCAGCTGTTCATCACGGTCACGACGAACGGCGACGACCTGTTCGGGCGCAACATCACCGGCGGCTCGAACGGAATCGGCGGCGTCGAGGCCGCCGTCGACCCGCTCAGCTTCTTCGGCTGGGAGCTGCCGCAGATCAGGGCGAACGGCTCCTTCAATCCCGCGTACATCTACGTCGCGCTGGTCGCGTTCCTCTCGTGTACGTCGCCCTGCGCTTCGTCAACCTCTCGCGCACGGGCCGTGCCTGGCGCTCGCTCCGCGAGGACGCGCTGGCCGCCGAGATGATGGGCATGCCTGTCAACTGGCTGAAGCTGATGGCGTTCTCGTTCGGCGCAGGCGGTGGCGGCCCTCACCGGCACGATCTTCGCCTCGCTCAACGCGGGCGTCTTCCCCCAGACCTTCCAGTTCCCGCTGCTGATCACGGTCTACGCGATGGTGATCCTCGGCGGTGCGGGCTCCATGGCGGGCGTCGTGCTCGGCGCGATCCTCGTCAACGTGCTGCTCGAGGTGCTGCGGGAGCCCGGCGATGCCCGCTGGATCTTCTACGTCGGCGTCGTCGCAGCGCTCGTCGCCGTGCTCCGCTTCTCCGATCAAGCTCGCGGTCGTCCTGGGAGGCACCGTCCTGCTCGGGCTCGTGGCCCACGCCATCGTCGGTGGCGGCGGGGCCGCGGTCGGGGGCGGCAAGCTCGCAGGCGTCGCCGACGCGTGGGTCGTGATCCCCTCCGATCTCGGCGTCTGGGCACCCGTCTCGTACGTGACGCTCGTCGCGGCCGCGCTTCTCCTCACGACGCTGAAGGGCTGGACGCGGCTGATCGTGCTGATCCCGACGCTGTACCTCGCCGCGTTCGTGTGGGAGAACGTGATGCTCGCGAAGCCCGAGCCGACCCGCTACATCCTGCTCGGCGCGGTGCTCGTCACCCTGATGGTCGCTCGTCCGCAGGGCCTGCTGGGGGAGAAGCGGGTGGAGATCGTCTAGTGGCCGACCGGCTCCTCGACCTCCAGAGCGTGACGATGGCGTTCGGTGGACTCACCGTCGTCGACGGGCTCGACCTGCACGTGGACGAGGGCGAGGTCGTCTCGGTGATCGGCCCGAACGGCGCGGGCAAGACGACGCTCTTCAACCTCATCACCGGGGTGTACAAGCCGACCGGAGGGGACATCCGGTTCGCAGGCGAGAGCATCAAGGGGCTCGAGCCGCACCGGATCACGCAGAAGGGCATCGCGCGGACGTTCCAGACGCTGCGGCTCTTCCTCAACATGACCGTGCGCGAGAACGTGATGGCGGCGGCCTACGGACACACCAAGGCGGGCCCGCTGCGGTCGGTGCTGCGCACTCCCGGGATGCGCCGTGAGGAGCAGGAGATCCGCGACCTCGCCGAGAAGCGGCTCGCGTTCTTCGGCGCGCGGCTGATGGGCTACCGCTGGGATCAGCCGGCGTACTCGCTCTCGTACGCGAACCGGCGACGCCTCGAGATCGCGCGTGCGACCGCGACGAACCCCCGGCTGCTGCTGCTCGACGAGCCCGCCGCCGGGATGAACCCGAACGAGACGCTCGAGATCGCCGAGCTGATCGGGCAGCTGCGCACCGAGGGCGGCTACACGATCCTCGTGATCGAGCACGACATGCACGTCGTCGAAGGGATCTCCGACCGCGTGATCGCGCTCGACCACGGCGTGAAGATCGCCGAGGGGACGTACGAGCAGGTCGCGACCGATCCGAAGGTCGTCGAGGCCTATCTCGGCACCGGGACGATGGCCAGGAAGGCGCTCTGAGCGTGTCGTCGAACGGCACCCCCATCCTCGAGCTGGAGGGGATCAACACCTACTACGGGCAGATCCACATCCTCCAGGACGAGAACCTGCAGGTGGCGGAGGGGGAGCTCGTCTGCCTGCTCGGCGGGAACGCGTCGGGCAAGTCGACCACGCTGAAGACGATCCTCGGGATCGTCAGGCCGCGCACGGGAACCGTCCGGCTCGCAGGCGAGGACGTCACCACCATGCCGACCGCCCACCGGATCCAGCGCGGCCTCGCGATCGTGCCCGAGAACCGCCGCCTCTTCGGGCCGATGACGGTGCTGGAGAACCTCGAGATGGGCGCCTACCTGCGGCCGAAGGCCGACCTCAAGGCGGAGTTCGAGCGCGTCTACGCGCTCTTTCCCGCTCCTGTACGAGCGCCGCTCCCAGCTCGCGGGCACGCTCTCGGGCGGCGAGCAGCAGATGGTCGCGATGGGCCGCGCGCTGATGTCCCAGCCGAAGCTCCTGCTGATGGACGAGCCGTCGATGGGCCTCGCGCCGGTGCTCGTCGAGCGCAGCTTCGAGATCATCAAGCAGGTCAACGACGCCGGCGTGGCGATGCTGGTCGTCGAGCAGAACGCGAACGTGTCGCTCTCGATCGCCGACCGCGGCTACGTGCTCTCGACCGGCCGCGTGGTGCTCGAGGGCAAGGCCGCCGACCTGCTGCAGGACGACGACCTCCGCAAGGCCTACCTCGGCCGCTGACAGGCGTCGCCGTCGACACCGGCCGTGCGGACGGGACACCGTTCGTGCGCGGCGTGGTTGAAAACATATGAGATCAGTGGTTACATGTTCTGACGTATCCGCGACGAAAGGCACGCGCGTGGCCGCAGATCCGAAGGTGCTCGAGAAGTTCCACTTCAGCCGCGAGATGCTCGCCGGCCCGATCTACCGCAAGTACGAGAAGGCGATCCGCAAGGTCTGGAGCGTCGAGGACCTCGACTTCACGCAGGACGCTGCCGACTGGCACCGCGTCACGCCGGAGCAGCAGAAGGGGCTGCTCGGCGTGACGATCCGCTTCCTCGCGGGCGAGCAGACCGTCACCGACGAGCTCGTCCCGATGCTGGCCGCGGCGCACGCGCTGCGCCGGTTCGACTGGACGATGTACCTCTCGACGTTCCTGATGGAGGAGGCGAAGCACGCCGAGTTCTTCATGCGCTGGCACGAGGCGGTCGTCGGGATCCTCGATCCGGAGGAGGTCGCTCCCCACTTCCTCGTGCGCGGGAAGACGATCGACCCGTCCGGGCGGTTCGAGGTGCGCGACGTGATGTACGAGGCGCTGCCGAGCTACGGCGACCTGCTGATGGAGGCCGTGCACGGAGGCACCGAGTCGGAGATCGAGCGGGCGTTCGTGCAGTTCTCTGCGGCGTACAACGGCTTCGTCGAGGGTGTCCTCACGATGCCGTCGTACGAGATCGTGATCGACTCGACGGCGCAATGGGGCGCGTTCCCCACGCTCAACCAGGGCTTCAAGCTGATCCTCTCGGACGAGGGGCGGCATATCACCTTCGGCACGACGGCGTGCCGGATCCTGATCGAGAAGGACCCGCCGTACGAGGAGGCGGTGCACGAGGTGTTCGACGCCTACCGCGGCAACATCGTGGGCCTCGTCGAGTACCAGAAGGCCGTGCCGGGGCTGGACCTCGGCAAGTACCAGACGATGAAGGTGCGTCACTACCGCAACCGCTGCCGCGAGATGGGCGTCGCGCCGGACGAGACGCTGATCGAGCAGATCCTCGACCCGACGATCGACTTCGTGGTCGGCGTCGAGGCGGGCTGAGCGATGGCGAAGCGCTGGAGCTGCGTCGAGGCGGGTTGCGACTTCGTCGTGACTGCGCCGGACGAGGAGACGATCGTCGCGGTCGCCCAGGAGCACATCGCCGACGTCCATTCGAGCTTCGAGCTCGAGGAGATGATCGAGGCCGTGCTCGAGGACGTTCCCGACGAGGATGGCTGACGTGGTCGCTGCTCGTGCGGTGCCCGCGACCGACGAGGCCGTGCGCCGGATCGTCGCGCAGACGGTGTTCGCTCCGGTCCGCCAGGGCGACGTCGTCGCCGAGACCGTCGCGCGACTCGGCCAGGCGATCGGGATGGGCCTCCTGCGCCCGGGAGACCGGCTCCCGCCCGAGGCACGGCTGGCCGAGGACCTCGGGATCTCCCCGGTCTCGCTGCGCAGCGCGCTCGCGATGCTGCGCAGCGCGGGCGTGCTCGAGACCCAACGTGGACGTGGCGGAGGCTCGACCGTCACGGCTGCGGTGGTGCCGCTCTCCTCGGGTGACGCGACGCTGCCGGACGAGCGCGCTCTTCGGGATCTCGTCGACTACCGGTGCGTCGTCGAGGGAGGAGCGGCCGCGCTGGCCTCCCGCCGCGCGACCCCGGAACAGGTCGCGCGCCTCGATGCGCTCGTGACGGAGATGGAGGCGATCGACGTGTTCGACTCGTGGAGCGAGCAGGACACGATGCTGCACCTCCTCGTTGCAGATGCCTCAGGCTCGGAGCGACTCCTGACCGAGGTCGGCCGGGTGCGCGTCGAGGTGTACCGGCTCTCGCAGCTCGTGCCGGTGCCACCGCAGGCCTCGGATCTCGCCGATCGGGAGCACCGTGCTCTGGTCGCCGCGATCGCCTCGGGCGATCCCGACCGCGCGCGGGAGGCGATGGTGGGGCACGTCGAGTCGACCCGGGCGCTGTGGGTCGGCCTCGGGCGCGTGCCCAGCGCGTCGCCCTGAGAGAAGCCTCGGCCCGTGGACGAACCGACACAGAACCGTCACGGAAGCCCTTGACAGGCCCCCGCTGTCTTACACCGCGAGTCACGTCGTCGCCACCGATCACGACGACTTGCAGGGGAAAGGTGCACGTCGGGAGAACGGTGTCTGACACCGCTCTGTTGTGACCGCCTCTGAGCATGGCGTCGATGCCGCTGGTGTTGCCGATTCCTGCGTTCTGAGAGGCACTCCGGGCGCGACAGACTCGTGGCGTACCGAAGGGGTAGGATCGCCGCGTGAGCTCGACCGCTGCGCCATCACGCGTCGGTGAGGCGATCCGGGGCGAGTTCCCCATCCTCGCGACGACCGCCTACCTCAACGCCTGCTCGCAGGGCGCGCTCTCGCACCGCGTCCGCGCTGCCTACGAGGAGTACCTCGCCGGCTGGGACGCGAACGGCGCCGAGTGGGAGCACTGGGTGGAGCGGGCCGAAGCGGCGCGTGGGGCGTTCGCGCGGCTGCTCCACGCGTCGCCGTCGGAGCTCGCGGTGACCACGTCCGTGTCCCAGGGCGTGAGCGGGATCGTCAGCGCCCTCGACCTCGCGGCCCGCCCCCGGATCGTGATCTCCGACTACGAGTTCCCCACCGTCGGCCAGATCGCGCATGCGCAGGCGCTGCGCGGCGCCGAGATCGTCCACGTCCGGCCGGGTGCCGACGGGATCATCCCGGTCGAGGCCTTCGACGCTGCGATCGACGACTGCACCGCCCTCGTGTGCTGCACCACGATCTCCTATCGCACCGGTCACCGCCAGGACGTCGCCGCGATCGCACGCATCGCCCACGACCGCGGAGCGCTCGTCCTCGCCGACAGCTATCAGGCCGTCGGCGCGATCGACCTCGACGCCCCCGCGCTCGGCGTGGACTTCGTCACGGGGGGAACGGTCAAGTACCTGCTGGCCTCCGCCGGCCTCGGCTTCCTCTACGTCCGGGCAGGGCTGCTGCCCGACCTGCTTCCCACCCAGACCGGCTGGTTCGCCGACGAGGACATCTTCCGCATGGACATCTCCGACTACTCGCCTGCCGCCGACGCCCGTCGCTTCGACGCCGGCACCCCGCCGGTGCCCGAACATCTACGCGGGCGTCGCCGGCATGTCGCTCGTCGAGGAGACCGGTGTGCCTGCGATCGAGGCTCACGTCCGCTCCTCAACACCCGCCTGATCGACGGTGCGACGAGCTCGGCGCGACCGTGGTACACCCTCGCGACCCGGCCCTGCGCGGGCCGCTCGTCTGCATCGCGTCGACCGACGTCGGGCGGCTCGTCGGCGAGCTCGCGGCCGACGGCATCGTCGTCTCCTCGCGTGACCGCAACCTGCGTGTCGCCGCGCACCTCTACAACACCGTCGAGGACGTCGACCGTCTGCTCGCAGGGCTCGCCGAGCGCCGTGAGCTGCTCGCGTAGACGTCCGCGCGCACCCGCCTCGAAGAGGCGTGAGCCGCCTGTGACGTCGCCGCCCCTCCGCCGGCCGTCCCCTACGGCGATCACCCACTCCAGGTCGCGAACCTCCACCTGCCGACGGCGGAGGCGGGCCATGGCCGTGCGTCGTCCTGATCCACGGAGGGTTCTGGCGGAGCGGCTGGGATCGGACGCTGATGACGCCGCTCGCGCTCGACCTCGCCGCCGCGGGCTCGCGGCGTGGAACGTCGAGTACCGCGGCACCGGGCGCGACGGCGGCGGGTGGCCGACGACGCTGCTCGACGTCGCGGCCGCCGTCGACCACCTGGCGCTCGGGAGGAGATCGACGCCGGCCGGGTCGCCGTCTGCGGGCACTCGGCCGGCGGGCACCTGGCGCTCTGGGCGGCGTGCCCGCCATCGCTGCCCGCCGGGTCGGTGCTCGGCGCGTCGCGCGCGTGAGGCCGCGTCGCGGGGTGTCGATCGCGGGCGTCCTGCGACCTCGACGTGGCCGCCGTGGAGCGGCTCGGAGACGGCGCGGTCCAGGCGCTCCTCGAGGCCGAGCCCGACGAGGAGCCCGACCGCTACGCCCTGGCCTCCCCGCGAGGAGCTGCTGCCGATCGGGGCCGCGCTGCTGCTCGTCCACGGCGACGCGACGACGACGACGTTCCGCCCTCGCAGAGCAGAGCGTTCGCCGCCGCGGCGGCGAGTGGCGGCCGGCGATCGCGTCGATCTCGGCCAGCTGGCGGGCGTCGACCACTTCGTCCCGATCGACCCGGCGCACGCCGCGTGGGCTGCGGTCGTGCAGCGACTGCCCTGGCTGGTCGCCGGAGGGCACCGCTGAGCGCGGGACGGGCCCCGATGCGCGTCGCGCTGCTGCCCGCGGGTGTGATCGGACGCGGATCACGCTGCGTTGATCGATGCGAGCACCCCGCGGCGATGCTCGCCGGCATCGGCGAGGTCACCACCGGAGACCTGGAGGAGCTGGCAGCGACGACTGGGCGACCTCGTTCGCCGACGACGTCGAGCGCCTGCTCGACGAGATCCGGCACCGGACGCGGTCAGCGTCGCGCTGCCGAAGCAGCTCTACGTGAGCGCGGGCCAGGCCTGCGTGCGCTGCGCTCTGCCGGTGCTCGTCGAGAACTACGCCGATCGCGGTGAACAAGGTCGAGGCCGCGCGGGTGCTCGTCGAGGCCGCGGACGCGAGCGCCGGGTCCCGGTCCTGGTCGACCAACATCGCCGCGACGTCCTCACCGCGCGACCGCCGAGCTGCGCGCGCGGCACTCGATGCTCGGGCTGCTCGGGAGGCTCGTCGCGGTCGAGCGCGCTCTGCGTCGCCGTAAGCCCTGAGACGTACTCCTCGAGACGTCATGGCGGCGCGAGCCGGCGGCGGGCCGATCCTCATCAACGTGTGCACGAGGTCGACGCGCTCGGCCACCTCTGCGGGGAGATCGAGACCGTCCAGGCGATCGGCTCGCATGCGAGCGCGGCCTCGCGGGAGAAGACGACGGTCGCCGTGGCGCTGCGCTTCGAGAGCGACGCTCTCGGCACGCTGCTGCTCACGGAGGCGACGTCGTCACCGTACTTCTGGGAGATCGCGGCAGAGCAGTCGCTCGCACTGCCCGCTCGAGCGGGAGGACGCTATCACCTGATCGGACCGGACGGGACCCTCGCGATCCCGACGATGACGACGTGGCGCCACGACCCCGGCGGTGACTGGCGAGACCCGCTGCGCCGCGGGGCGCTCGAGATCGAGCTCGAGAGCTGCGACGTAGCCCGGCGCGACAACCTCGTGGACATCGCACGTCGGGGTGGCCGAGCCCGTCGTCTCCGGTCGACGAGGGCATGCGGACGCTCGCTGGCACGGTCGCGCTCGCACGGGAGGTCGCCGAGGATCGCCGGGTACGGCGGCGGAGCTCGACGGGTAGAGCTCCGCGATCACGGCCAGCCGGCGGGCCGCCCGGCAGCCCATCGGGCTCTCGCCTCTCGGCTTCCTCGAGCTCTCCCCGCCTCGTTCGTCGAGCTCGCCGGGCAGGCGGGGTTCGATGCCGTCGCGCTCCGGCTCCGGGCTGCTGCCCGGGGCGGTCTCGCCCATCCGCTTCGAGTCGGCGATGCCCCCTTGCGCGCAACGCTCGACGCAATCCGCGCGACGGGCGTCACAGTCAAGCACGTGGAGGAGGGACTCGCTCGGCGGGGACAACGTCGCGCAGGACCGACCGCTGCTCGAGGCGGCCGCGGCGCTCGGCGCGCGTCGGGTGCTGGCCACGGGCGACCACCCGGACGGCTCTCTCGTCGCCGACCGGCTTGCTGCGCTGTGCGCGCTCGCGCGCGAGCTCGGGCTCGTGGTTGATCTCGAGTTCATGCCGTTCCGCCCTGTGGCGACCCTCGCCGCCGCGATCGCCGTCGCGACGCGCGCGGGCGGAGAGCAGGTGGGGGCGCACGTGCTCGTCGACGCGCTCCACCTGGCGCGCTCCGGCGGCAGGCCCGCCGACCTCGCTGCCGCGCCGTCCACGCTCTTCGGCGTCTGTCACCTCTGCGACGCGCCCGAGGCCCCGCCCGCCGCCGGGTCGCTGGTCGACGAGGCCCGCGGCGGGCGGCTGCTCCCGGGCGAGGGCGCGCTGCCGCTCGAGGCGCTCGTTCGAGCGCTCCCACCGGACACGACCTACGTGTCGGAGGTTCCCCTCGCCCTGCCACGCGCCGCGTTGCCCGCGTTGGAGCGGGCCTGTCTCGTCCGCGCGGCGACGGCACGCCTGCTCGGAAGCCAGGGAGCGGGAGGGCCGCGCCCACCGGACGGCGTCGTGTAGCCTGGCGCGCCGTGAACGGGTACGGCAGCGCATCGATGTGGGGCGACCTCCGCCGCGTGCTCGTGCGGCCGCCGTTGCCGGCCGACGCCGCCGCGTGGGAGGCGTACGCCTGGCGCTCCGCGCCGGACGTCGCCGCCGCCCAGGCCGAGCACGAGGCCTTCTGCGGGCTCCTCGAGGACGCAGGAGCCGAGGTCGTCCGCTCCGAGCACGATCCCGGGAACCCGGACGCGATCTACACCTACGACCCGACGCTCGTCGGGTCGTCGGGTGCCGTCCTCCTGCTCCCGGGCAAGGTCGGCCGACGCCGCGAGCCGGGCGCGACCGTCGAGGCGCTCGAGCGGGCCGGCGTGCCCGTCGTGGCGGAGGTCGCGCTTCCCGCGACCGTCGAGGGCGGCGACACCGTCTGGCTGGATGCGCAGACGCTGCTCGTCGGGATCGGGTACCGGACGAACCCGGCGGCGCTCGACGCGCTCCGTGACGCGCTCCCCGGCGTGGACGTGATCGCCTTCGATCTCCCGCACTGGAACGGCGCGGGCGAGGTCATGCACCTGATGAGCTTCATCTCCCCGCTCGACCGCGACCTCGCGTTGGTCTATCCACGGATCGCCCCGACCCGGCTGATGTGGCTGCTCGCAGAGCGCGGGATCGCGGTCGTGGAGGTGCCGGACGACGAGTTCGAGTCGATGGGCTCGAACGTGCTCGCCCTCGGCCCGCGGCGCGCGCTTGCGCTCGAGGGCAACGACGAGACGCGCAGGCGGATGGAGCGCGCCGGCGTCGACGTCGTCACCTACCGCGGCGACGAGATCTCGCGCAAGGGCGACGGCGGGCCGACCTGCCTGACGAGGCCGTTGCTGCGGATCGAGCCCTGAAGCGCCGATCGCGGTCGGTGCCGAGGCCGAGGCTGCAGCCACGCCCCGTGGGTCACGCTCGGCCCGAGACCGTGCGCGTGCCGTGGGCGAGGGGCGTGCCCCTCCCCGCGTGCTCGTCCCCGGAGGACGTCGGATCGGCTCGCCTGAGAGGACGTCGGATCGGCTCGCCTCGAGCATCTCCGCGTGAGCCGTCGACGAAGGCATGCCCGACAAGACCCGGCACGTGCAGTTCGCCAGGGGCCCCCGGCTTCAGCGCCCCGCTCGTGCGCGTCCCTGCAGGCGGCGAACCAGCGGGGACGCCGGTCGCTCGGCGGCGCCACGCGGTGCTAGCGTCCACCGCGTGGCCGGGTTCACGCACCTGCACCTGCCGTCCGCGACCGACATCGCGCCCGACCACGGGCTCGGCGACGTGCTCGAGTTCCGCTTCGTCAGCGAGGAGCTCGGTAGCGAGGTCGTCGGGCTGAGCCACCAGCGCCTGCGTCCCGGGGCGCGGCTTCCGTTCGGGCATCGGCACGAGCGACAGGAGGAGATCTACCTGGTCCTCTCCGGCAGCGGCCGGGCGAACCTCGACGGGACGATCGTCGAGCTCGTGGCGGGTGACGCCCTTCGCGTCGATCCCGCCGTGACCCGCACGGTCGAGGCGGGGCCGGACGGGCTCGAGCTCGTCGCCGTCGGCGCGCCGATCGGCGGCGGTCGGGACAGCACCGTCGAGCCGGGCTGGTGGCCGACCCGGCAGGCACAGCCCTAGCTGCCTGGCTGCAGGAGCCTCAGCTCTTCGCAGCCGAGTCCTCGAGGAAGACGATCAGCCTCGACCACGCCGCGGCCCGTGCCCTCTCGTCCCGAAGGTTGCCGGGGAGCGCGAACGGAACGGGTGCGTTCGGGGCCAGGCTGCCGAGCCGGTGGCCGGCGTTCGGCGCGGCGAACAGGACGTGGCGGAACCGGGAGCCCTTGGCGGCGAGGCGGTTGCTGATCGCCCGCGCGAAGGCACATGAGTCCCAGGTGGCGTCGTCTTCTGCGCAGGCGAGGAAGATCGGGCCCCGGATCCTCTCGACCGGGATGACGGCGCGCGGCTCGTCGGTCGGCTGGGGGTTGTTGAACTGGCGGGTGAACGGGATCGGATCACCTCGCAGAGTCCACGGGGAGCTCGTGCACGCGGCGCTCGGACAGAGCGCGCGGTTGTTCGGCACCATGGCGATCACCCCGTTCACGAGCTCCGGGAAGTGGACGCCGAGCAGCAGCGCAGCCTCGCTGCCGCGCGAGATCCCCAACGTGAACACCCGCGCCGGATCGACCTCGGGCCGGGTCCGAAGCCAGGCGAGCGCCCTGGCGAAGTACTCGAGCGGGATCCCGGACAGCCGCTGCGGCAACCCGGGCTCCTCGAAGTACGCGAGCGCGAGGGTCGGATACCCACGAGCCGCGAGCATCGAGGCGAGCAGCGTCGTCCGGAGCCCGCCGGCTGCCCCGCCGAACGCCAGGACGGCCGGGCGGCTCGAGGAACCGGTCGGTGCGTAGTACTCACCGAGGAACCCGGTATCCCGCAACGACTCGACCTCTCGTCTGATAGGCCTTGGCGAGAGCTTCCGCGTGAAGTCGCGCGCGGCGACCAGCCCTCCGTTCACGAGCAGGCGGGCCTGGAACGAGAGGGGTCGATCGCCGGCCCAGACGTATGTGGTGGCCGAGCGGCGTGAAGGCCGCATTGAAGCAACGAGGCCCATCGCCCAGGTGCCCTTGTAGCTTCCACCGATCGCCGGTGTTCGCATGACGTCGATCCGGCCCTGCGCGTCCGCCCGGAACGCGGCGGAGGCCGACCACCGAACACCGTCGGCGTCGGTCGAGCTGAGCTGGATCGACGCCCGGGCGTTCGCCGGCAGCCCCGAGGCGCGGATCCGCAGCGCCTCGTCGGCCACCGTCACCGTCGGTGTGACGACGATCCTCGAGGTGGCGTTGGACGAGAGCGCAGCGGCGGCAGCAGCAGCGGGCACGACGACGCTGAGCAGGGCGACCGCCAATGGAAGCAACCTTGATCTCGTCCCCACGATCGGTGGATGGTAGCCGGGACGGAGCCCGTCCCTGCTCCCCCGCAGGGCCTCGCGTCGAAGCGGGCTGCACGCTCAGGAGCTGTCCGACGGACCGATTCGCCTACCGAAGAGCTCCGTCGGAATGGGTGACGACGTAGGCAAGCAGCCGTCGCATGTTCGCGCTGTTGATGTGCGTCGGATCGGAGAAGTCGCGAGGCGAGCCACCCACCGACGGATGTCCTGGGCGTCGACGACGACGAAGTCGAAGCGCTTGTGCAGCCGTGCGAGGTACGTGTCCGATGTCCGGCGGGCAGGGAAGCCGACCTTCCTCAGCTCTGCGAGGACCACCGGGTGGATCGGGTTCCGCACGATCACCGGCCGCTCGCCGCGGCGGTTCATGAACGCGAGCGCCCGCTCGAAGTACACGTATCTCCGAGGGTCGACCCCGCCTGCTCCCAGCAGCGGATGGGCGCGAACGCTCGCGGCCAGCTTGGCGACGGCCTCGTCGAGACTCTTCGCCTTCTCCGGAAGGTTCCTCGTGGAGCTGGGGCCGAGCGAGCCGTCGGGGTTGTACGGAGAGCGGGCCGCGCGATCGCCAGACCTGCACGCCGGTCTCCCCGACGAGCCGACGCTCGTCGTGCCGGCCGGGGAACGGAGGTACTTCCGACCGCGCGGATCCGCTCTGAGATCCGGGTTCACGCCGTTCGTCGCGATCCCGACGTCGACGAACCACAGGTACCGCAGCTTCTTCGCGCCCGGAAAGCACGTGGTCAGGTGACGGATCATCACCCAGGCATCGGCGGCCGTGCCGCTCGTCACCGCCGCGTTGAACCCGGTGCGACCCGAGAGCTTCTGGAGATACGAAGGCGCGGCTCGACGTCCTCTCGAGCTGCCGAGGATGAGCGTCTCCGGCGCGGTCCTCAGTCTCTCGATCAGATCGAGCTTCGCGGTCCGGTCGTTCTGCCCGCGCGTCGAGGCGTGTGCGGCCACACCCATGTACGCGCCGACGCCACCAGCGGAGAGCAAGATCGCCACCCCGAGCGTGCAGAGCCCGGTGGAGACCGAGCCCACGGAACGCCGCCGTCGGCGCACAGACGAGACCCTGGCTCTCGCCGAGCCTCGTTCGCTGTCGGGTCTGCTTCGACGAGTCATGGATCAGACATCCCCTCTCGTGTTTCGTCGTCCGCGGCCGTCGGTGGCCCCGTCCTCGGGGCGGTCAGAACTGGAAGTAGATGAACGGATGGACCTGATCGATCGACATGATCGCGATCGCCGTCAGTGTGCCCAGCGCGAGGCCATAGCGGACGCGGGGCACGATCTCGACCTGCCAGGTGTTCGGGGCCAGGTTCACGAACGCGAGGATCGCGACCAGCGTGACGGCGAAGGACATGCTGACCGTGGACTGCACCATCGCAAGGCTCTCGACGCCGTGCGCGCCGAGCATCGACGCGAGCATCTCGCCGGCCGCAGCGAGCGTCGGCGACCGGAAGATCACGAACGTCGAGACGACGAACACGAACGTCAGCGTCCGACGCATCGCCGTGCGAGCCGGGGTCGGCGGTGGCGCTGCCCGGCCGGCGCGACGCCGGTGATCTCGTGCTGCGCGCTCCCACGCGAGACCGACTCCGTGTGCGGCTCCCCACACGACGAACGTCCAGGCTGCCCGTGCCACAGACCGACGATCGCCATCGTGAGGAAGAGGCAGGCATAGGTGCCGAGCCTCTCTCGCCACCCAGTCCGACTCGTCCCGCCCACGGCGAAGCGGCGAGCCATCGGGGTGAAGAGGTAATCGCGCATCCAGAGCGACAGCGTCATGTGCCAGCGCGTCCAGAAGTCGGTGAGCGAGACTGCCTTGTACGGCGAGTTGAAGTTCTGAGGGAAGGCGAACCCCAACAGCCAGGCGAGCCCGACTGCCATGTCGGAGTAGCCCGAGAAGTCGAAGTAGAGCTGCAGGGCGTAGCCGATCGCTGCCGCCCATGCGGCGACCAGGCCGAGACCGGCCGGATCGGCGAAGAGGCGGTCGACCGTGGGGCTCAGGAGCTGATCGGCCACGACGAGCTTCTTCGCGAGCCCGCACCCCAGGAAGAAGAGCCCCATCGTCGCCGCCGTCGCGCTCAGCTCCACCGCGGGCCGCCGGAGGTTGGCTGCGATGTCGGTGAAGCGCACGATCGGCCCTGCGATCAGGTGCGGGAACATCGCCACGAACGTCGAGTACTCGACGAAGCTTCGCGTCGGCTCGATCGAGCGCTGGAACACGTCGATCGTGTACGAGATCGAGTTGAACGTGTAGAACGAGATCCCGATCGGGAGCAGCACGCGGAGCGCAGGGACGTCGAGCGGGAGTCCGACCGCCGTTCCGAGGCCTTCGAGCGAGCCGAGGAAGAAGTTCGAGTACTTGAAGTAGGCGAGCGGTGCGAGGTTGACCACGATCGTCGCCGCAAGCAGGAGGCGGCGGCGTCGGGCGCCGCCCGCGCATGCGATCAGGAGTCCGCCCGCGTAGTTGAGGGCCGTCGAGGCGACCAGCATCGGGACAAAGCGCCAGTCCCACCAGCCGTAGAACACCCATGAGGCCAGCGTCAGGAAAGTGAGTCGCTGCGTCTTCCCGTGCAGCCCCCACCAGCCGAGCAACGCGAGGGGAAGGAACCCGAACAGGAAGATGTAGCTGTTGAAGAGCATGGCTCACTCGAGGGCGCGATCGGAGTGAGCGACGATGTAGCGCAGCATGCGTCGCATGTTTCTCTCGTTGACGTGGGTCGGGTTGGAGAAGTCCTCGGCCGTTCCGCCCCACGTGCGGATGTCCTGACAGTTGACGAGGACGAAGTCGAGCCGGCGCTGCAGCTGCTCGAGGTAGGCGAGCGACTGGGCGGCGAGGGGGAAGCCGTAGCGCTTCAGCTCGGCGAGGACGGTGGGATAGACGGGGTTCAGCACGATCACCGGACGCTCACCGCGTTCGTTCATGAACGCCAGCGTGCGCTCGAAGTAGGCGTACCGCGACGTGTCGCCCCGTGTCGGCCGGGGCGGGTCGCTCGAACCCCTGCGACCGCGGAAGCCACGGCCCTCTCCAGGTTCCGAGTGCGCTCGGACAGGTTGGCGAGCTGACTGCTCGGGATCGACCCGTCCGCCTCGAAGGTGATGCGCGAATCGCACGGGTCGATCACGCACTCTTTGAGCAGGCGGAGCGACGCACGGGTGGCGTCGAACGCGAGATACGCGTCGATGTCGCTCAATCCGGCCCCGCCGGCGTCGGCCTGGAGGTAGCGCCTGGCACGAGGATCGCTCGCGAGCTGCGGGTTGACGCCCTTGACCGCGATCCCTGCGTCGACGAACCAGATGTACCGACGTTCGGTTCCCGGGAACCGGTCAGCCGTGAACCGCGTGAACACCCAGGCGTCGGCTGCGGTGCCCCCGGTGACACCGGCGTTGAATCCCCCGTGGCCTGTGAGCCGACGCAGCCAGCTCGGATCCGCCTGGCGGGCTCTCGAGCTGCCGAGGATCAGGATGTCGGGAGCCTCGTCGAGCTGCCGCACGAGCGTCAGCTTGGTCGCACGGTCGGTCTCCACCGCGCTCGGCACGAGGCCCGTGCCGACGATCGCGAACGGATCGAGGACGAGGTTCAGCGCGAGCACTGCGCCCAGGCACAGCGCGCACGACGCGAGCGTGGCAGCGACGAATCTCCACGCCCCCGTCCCGACTGCCGTCCTGCGCGCGGCTCGGGTCGCCGGCCTGGCCACGACGGAAGGGACCTGAGCCCCAGGCCCTCGGTGATGGCCCACACCCAACGCAACGCGTCGCATACCACGACCCCGCTGTCCGTACGGAGATGATCAGCTCCACGGCAACCGCAGTCGCATCCGGTGATCATCTGACCCCGTTGCGGAGGACTACGCGCAGGCGCACCGGCGCCCGGGCGCGCGGCCCGGCGCGCAGCCCGGCGCGCCTCGACGGCCTCCTCGTCGAGGAGGGTCAGCTGCCGGTGATCGGAGAGCCCTGACACGCCGACGCCGACCAGCCGGAGCGCGCCCGGCCGGTCGCGGAGGCCACGGTCGAGCAGGCGGCAGGCGAGGTCGCCGATCCGCTCCTCCTCGTCGATCGGCGCCGCAAGGGTGGTCGAGCGGCTTCGCAGCGTGAAGTCGGCGTAGCGGAGCTTCGTCGTGACGGTGCGCGCGGAGAGGCGCGACCGCTCCAGGTGCGCGGCGACCTCTGCCGCCATGCGGCGGAGCTCGCGGTGGAGCTCCGCACGGTCGGCGACATCGCTGGTCGAAGGTCTCCTCGGTCGAGATCGAGATCCTCTCGCCCTCGAGCTCGAGCTCACGGGGGTCGATCCCGCTCGCGCGGTCACGGAGCATGACCCCGACGGCCCCCGGCAGGAGCGCGCGCAGCTCCGCGTCGGTGAGCGACGCGAGCTGCCCGATCGTGCTCACGCCCGCCGAGGCGAGTCGCTCCTCGGCGCGAGGGCCGACGCCGGGGAGCGCGCGCACCGCCAGAGGGGCGAGGAAGCGCGCCTCCCTCCCCGGTGGGACGACGGTGATCCCGCCGGGCTTCCGTCGCTCCGAGGCGACCTTGCAGACGACCTTCGAGGTCGACACGCCCAGCGAGCACGAGAGAGACGTCGCTGCGCGGACGGCGACCTGGACCGCCTCTGCGACCGCGCGCGCCCTCCCGAACGCGCCGACGACGCTGCCGAGGTCGAGGTAGCCCTCGTCCAGCCCCGTCCGCTCCACGCGGGGCACCACCTCACCGATCGCCGTCCACACCGACTGCGAGTACTGTCGGTAGAGCGCGTGGCGCGGGCGGACGAAGACGACGTCGGGGCAGCGGCGCAGCGCCTCGGCAGAGCTCATCGCCGAGCGGATGCCGTACCGGCGCGCGACGTAGTTCGCGGTCGCGACCACGCCGCGGCCCTGCGGATCGCCTCCGACGACCAGGGCGCGGGCACGGAGCGTCGGGTCCTCGAGCTCCTCGACCGCGGCGAAGAACGCGTCCAGGTCGAGGTGAGCGAGGATCCGCACGGAGGAAGGCTACGGTTCCTGCGTGACAGTCGTCGCTGCGCCGCCGCCGCCTCCCGTCGTCGTCCAGCCGACGCCCCGTGAGGCCTGGTACGGGATGGTCAGGGGCACCGCGGCGCCCGGTGCGCGGCGGCTCGTCGTCCGCGTGGACGGGCGCACGGTGCGCACCCTCGCGCTGCGCTCGAGATCGTTCACCGTCGATCTCGACCTGCCCGTGGGCAGGCGCGTCGTGAGCGTCGAGACCGTCGACGGGCGGGGGCGGCGGGCGGGGCGGACCATCCGCGACCTGGTGTCGCTGCCACGGTCGGCTCGCCCCCGCTTCAGGCTCTCCCGGCTCGATCCGGCGCTGCAGCGCGACGTCACGAAGCTGGCCCGCCGCTACGGCCACAGCACGGGGATCTACGTCCAGAGCCTCAGCTCGGGCGCCGGCGCCGCCTGGAACGCGCGCGCGTCGTTTCCGGCGGCGTCGTCGCTGAAGCTGGCGATCGCGGTCACCGTCCTCTCCCGGACGGACGGCCCACCTCGAGCAGGGTCGACGCTCGACGGGCTCCTGGGCCGGATGCTCACGCTCTCCGACAACGCCTCTGCCAACGCGCTCGAGACCTGGATCGGAGGGTCGACGAGCGGCGGCTCCGCGCTCGTGAACGCCACCATGCGGTCGATCGGGCTGCGCGACACGGAGATGTACGGCGGGTACGTCCTGGGGACGTCGCTGACGACCGACAGGGCGCTCGCGGCGCCGGGGATCCCGCTGACGGTCGTCGACCAGCCGTCGTGGGGCGTGGGCAAGCGGACGACCGCCTATGACCTTGCCCGCCTGCTGCGCGCGACGTGGCTCGCCAGCGGCGGTCTCGGCCCTCTGCGCGCCGCCCAGCCGGGGCTCTCGCCCGCGGAGGCCCGCTACCTCCTCTACCTCCTCGCGGCCGTGCGGGATCACGGCAAGCTCGATCGGATCGTGGGCTCGCTGCCGGGTGTCCTCGTCCTGCACAAGGCCGGCTGGATCGACACCGCCCGCCACGACAACGGGCTCGTCCTCTGGCGCGGCGGCGTGTACGTCGCGACGGTGATGACGTATCGCTCGTACGGCGTCGGGACGTCGTCCGACGTGCTCGCCGGCCGTGTGGCCGCCGCCGGGCTCCGCCGCTTCCGCGGCTGAGCTCCCTGCGTCGGGCAGGGGAGCGTGAGGGGTGCGGGGCGGACGCCCGCAGGCATCCGCCCCGACCCACGATCGCGCGCCACCCTCGGAGAGCGGCGGGCGATCAGCGGTCGTCCCCCGGGGAGGCGGTTGCCGGGGAGGAGCGACCTGCGCCATTGCAGCGTCCCTCTCGTTCAGGCCGCGTAAGGGTTCGGTAAGCCCGAGGAGCACGATGGGAATACCGGTATCCTTTCTGTAGTTAGTAACTCATCGAGCGCGTCAAACCGATCTCACTGCCCGAGGAGTGTGAAGCCCCACCGTGTCGAAGCTGCTGCTCGTCCCGCTCGACGACATCGTCGTCTTCCCGAACATGAACGTCACGCTGACCGTCGAGGTCGGTGACGAGGAGCGTGTGCTGCTCGTCCCGAGAGCGAGGGAGCGTTCGCCGCGGTCGGCACCGTCGCGCTGGTGACCGATCGGGTCGCCCTGCCGCGTGGCGGCGTCGCCGTCGCGCTCGAAGGGCTGCACCGCGGCATCGCCGGCGTGGCCGAGACCGACCCGCAGGGGCGACTGCTGGTCGAGGTCGACGAGCGCCCCGACGTCACACCCGCCGGCGACCGGACCCGCGAGCTCGAGACCGAGTACCGCGCGGTCGTCGACGAGATCCTCGAGCTCCGCGGCGACGACGGGCGCATCGCAGGCGTTCGTGCGCTCGATCGCCGAGCCCGGCGCGCTCGCCGACACCTCCGGCTACGCCCCGACCTCACGTTCGAGCAGAAGGTCGAGCTGCTCGAGACGGTCGACGTCGTCGAGCGGCTCGAGCTCGCGCTCACGATGCAGCGCGAGCGGCCTCGCCGAGTGCAGATCCGCCAGCGCATCCGCGAGGACGTCGACGCCGGGATGCGCAGAAGCAGCAGCGCGAGTTCTTCCTTCGCAAGCAGATGGACTCGATCCGCAAGGAGCTCGGCGAGGACGAGGCGTCCGTCGTCGACGAGTACCGCGCGAAGATCGCCGAGGCCGGCATGCCCGACGCCGTCCGCGAGCAGGCCGAGCAAGGAGCTCGGCCGCCTCGAGCGGATGGGCGAGGGCTCGCCCGAGTCGCACATGATCCGCAGCTACCTCGACTGGCTGCTCGCCGTGCCGTGGGGCGACCGCTCCGACGAGCTGCTCGACCCCGTGCTCACGCGCGAGATCCTCGACGCCGACCACGCCGGCCTGGAGGACGTCAAGGAGCGCATCGTCGAGTACCTCGCCGTCGCGCAAGCTCCGCCGCGAGCGAGGGATCGAGCCCGACAAGCGGTCGGGCGCGATCCTCACCCTGATCGGGCCGCCCGGGACGGGCAAGACCTCGATCGGCGAGTCGATCGCACGGCGCTCAACCGCGAGTTCGTGCGCATGTCGCTCGGCGGCGTGCGCGACGAGGCCGAGATCCGCGGCCATCGCCGCACCTACATCGGCGCGCTGCCGGGCCGCCTCGTGCGGGCGCTGCGCGACGCCGGGACGATGAACCCGGTGATCCTGCTCGACGAGGTCGACAAGGTCGGCGCCGACTGGCGCGGCGATCCGTCCGCGGCGCTGCTCGAGGTGCTCGACCCGGCGCAGAACCACTCGTTCCGCGACCACTACCTCGACGTCGAGCTCGACCTCTCCCAGGTCGTGTTCATCGCGACGGCCAACATGGCCGAGACGATCCCCGGGCCGCTGCTCGACCGCATGGAGGTCATCCGCTTCGACGGCTACACCACCGACGAGAAGGTCGCGATCGCCCGCGGCTACCTCTGGCCGCGCCAGCGTGAGCGGCACGGGCTCGTCGAGGACGAGGTCTCGATCGCGGACGACGCGCTCGCAGACCGTGATCACGGAGTACACCCGCGAGGCGGGCGTCCGCAATCTCGAGCGCGAGCTCGGGACGATGCTGCGCAAGACCGCCACGAAGGTCGCGTCCGACGACGTCGAGACGCCGGTCGTGCTCGACGTCGCCGCTGTGCGCGACGCGCTCGGCCGGCAGAAGTTCTACCAGGAGGCGGCGGAGCGCACCGCGTCCCCGGCGTGGCGACCGGCCTCGCCGTGACCGGCGACCGGCGGCGACGTGCTGTTCGTCGAGGCGACCGCCGATGGCCGGCGCCCGAGAGGCTCGTGCTCACCGGTCAGCTCGGCGACGTGATGAAGGAGTCGGCCCAGATCGCGCTCTCCTGCGGTCCGCGCGCAGCGCCGAGCGAGCTCGGCGATCGAGCCCGATCAGCTTCGAGCGGCCAGTTCCACGTGCACGTCCCGGCCGGCGCGATCCCCAAGGACGGGCCGAGCGCCGGCATCACGATGGCCACCGCGCTCGCGTCGCTCCTCACCGGACGGCCGGTGCAGCACACCGTCGGCATGACGGGCGAGGTCACGCTCCAGGGGCGGGTCCTGCCGATCGGCGGGCTCAAGCAGAAGGTGCTGGCGGCGCACGCGGCCGGGCTCACCGACGTCGATCCTGCCGGAGCGCAACCGCGCCGACCTCGACGACGTCCCGGAGGACGTCCGCGAGGAGATGACGCTTCCACCCGGTGATGTCGCGTGGACGAGGTGCTCTCGATCGCGCTCGAGGAGAAGCCGGTCGGTCGTGTCCAGCCGGTGTAGGCACTGCACGCCCGTCCCCGAGGGGGTCCGCCGCGCGGCGGGCCTCCTCGAGGGGCGCTGGACGGTCTCCATCCTCTGGGCCTCGTCCGACGGCGCCACCCGGTTCAACGAGCTCCGGCAGGCGGTCGGGGAGATCCCTCCGCGCACGCTCGCGCAGCGGCTCGTCGAGCTCGAGGCCGCCGGGATCCTCCGTCGCGACGTCATCGACGACGCGCGGCCACCCCGTGTCGAGTACCGGCTCACCGACGAGGGCCGTCGCCTCCGGGCCGTCCTCGACGCGCTCGCCGCCTACGCGGCCCGCTAGCACGACGGGGTCAGGGCTCGCTTCGCGACCCCAGACCCCGGACCCCAGACCGGGCGCGGGGTCTGGCGTCCGGCGCAAGCCGGAAGCCTGACCCCCGGCGCGTCACCAGGCCGTCGGTGCGTCGCGGCCGACGTCGCGCCTCTACTCCCGTGGGACGAGCGCATGTCGAAGCGCTGCCGCGCCGTCGGCGAGCACGGGATCCCCGTGCGAGACGAGCACCCGCTCGACCGGGAGGTCGAGGAGCGGGACGAGCTCGGTGGCGAGCTCCGCGCTGGAGCCTCCGCCGTCGAGCCACGAGGTGGGGCAGAGACGAACGCCGCCCTCACCGTCGCCGAGGAGGGTGTCGCCCGGGACCACGGCCCGAGCGCCTTCGAGCCACCATACGGTCTCGCCCGCGACCGGGACGTGGATCGCACCCACGCCGTCGGGGAGTGAGGCTTCGTCGTCGAGCGGGCCGACGACGCGACCGCCGTAGCGCGCGCTGACCGCCGCCTCGCTGCGATCGTGCCAGCTGCAGGTGACGAGCGTGACGACCGGCCGGCCGAGACGCTCCACGTCACGGTCGAGCGCCCGCCAGAAGCGATCCCGCTCCGCGTCGTCGACCGGCACGAGCGGATCGACGAGGACGACCTCGGACGGTCCTTCCCAGTAGACGCAGCCGACGGCCTGTCCCCAGTCGTCGTCGGGCGTCCACGAGGGATGTGCGGTGCTCCAGCGCCAGAGCCCGTCCTCGATCCGGGTCACCTCCACCGCGGCGACGCTACCAGCGAACCCCTCGTTCGGTGGATGTTGAGCCAGGGCTGTAGTCCGAACGGGGGACTGCCGATATCCAGTCCAATGAGCGAGCCGGCTGTCCTCTCTGCCCGTCTGATCGGCGAGATCTTCGTCGAGCGTGGCCTCGTCACCCAGGAGCAGCTCGAGGAGGCGCTCGTCGTCCAGCAGCGCACCGGCGAGATGATCGGCGAGGTGCTCGTGTCCACGTTCGGCGTCTCGCGGATCGAGCTCGCGAGCGTGCTCGCCGAGCAATGGTCGGCGATGGAGCGGGGAGCTGGCGACGAGCGCCCGGTCAAGCTCCCGGTGCCTCCCGTGCGCCTGGTCGAGGATCGGGACGCGATCGACCCCGAGTCGAAGCGGCCGCTGGGCGAGATCTTCGTCGAGCGGGGGATGGCGACCGAGGAGCAGCTCGACGAGGCGCTGAGGATCCAGGCCGAGTCCGGCGACCGTCTCGGCGAGATCCTCGTGCGGATGGGCGTGATCCAGAGGCTCGACCTCGCCGGGGCGCTCGCGGAGCAGTGGGCCGGCCTGCAGAAGCTGCGTCCGCCCGACCCGAAGCCGGTCGAGGCGTGGCACGATCTCGCGGCCCGACCGGCCGGCGCGGATGCTCCCGCGAACGGCTCGGCGGACGCCCCTGCCTTGCAGGACGCGGTTGCCAGCATCCAGAAGCAGCTCGCCGCCCTCGCGTCGCGTCCCGACCCGGACCTGACGACGCTCCGTGCCGAGACCCGCGCCGTCGAGCAGCGGCTGGCCGGGATCGAGGGACGGTTCGACGAGCTCGCGAGCGCCGAGGAGGTCACACGGCTCGCCGGGTCGGTCGAACGGCTCTCCGCCGAGGCTGACGCACGAGGAGCACAGGATCTCGCACCCGTGCTCGCCGAGCTCGCGGAGCGCGTGGCCGCGCTGGCCGCCGACACCGCGCTCGCCGATCGCGTCGCAGACGTCGAGCAGCAGGTGGCCGAGGCGGGCGCGCTTCGCGCAGAGCTCGCCCGACTGCAGGACGACGTCGCCCAGGCAGCTCGGCGCGGCGACCTCGACGATCTCAGGAAGCGCCTCGACGTGGCGGCTCCTGGGTCGCTCGGAGACCGCGTCGACGAGCTCGCCGCCGGGCTCGCTCAGCTGGCACAGCGAGGCGACGACGCTGTCGCGCCCGCCCCCGATCCTCAGCTCGACGCCCGGATCACAGAGGCTCAGGCTGCCCTCCACGGCCTCTCCGAGCGCCTCGGCTCGCTCTCCGAGCGCATCGACGGGATGCAGGCGCTCGGCGACGGCGAGCAGGATCTGCTCAAGGCCCTCGAGGGCAGGATCGCCACGGCGGTCGAGCGCGCGGAGCTCGACGCGCTCGCCCAGGGTCTCGAGGAGCGTCTCGGGGCTGCGGACGAGGCGCTTCGCGATCTCGCCCGGATCAGGGCGGAGCTCGAGGCGCGCCCGACGCGCGACGAGCTCGCATCGTCCGTCTCCGAGATCGCAGCACGGCTCGACGAGGCGGCACGACGGCAGACGACGGCGCGGCGGACGCGGTCGCCGCCTCGATCGCCGAGCTCGCTGCGCGGATCGATGCGCTCGAGCGTCTCACCCGCGCCGCCGCCGAGGGCGCGGACGTCGACGCCCTCGCCTCCGAGCTGCGCGCCGGGCTCGAGGAGCTCCGTCTCCGGATCGCTCCGGCCGTCGAGGACGAGCGGGTCTCCTCGCTCGTCGCTGCCGTCGAGGACCTCCGGTCGAGGTTGGAAGGTCTGCCGGGCCGTGCGGAGGTCGCCGAGCTCCAGGTCGAGCTCGGCGCGCGGCTGGACGACGTTCGCTCGCTGGTGGAGTCGTCGTCGGTCGAGGGCGCGCTCTCCGAGCTGCGTGGCGTGGTCGATGAGCTGGCGTCGCGTGCGGATCGCGCGGTCGAGCGCGACGAGCTCGACGGGCTGCAGCGACGGTTGGAGGACCTGGTCGACCGAACCGAGATCGAAGGTCTCACGGCGCAGCTCGGTGCGCGGCTGGACGAGGTTCGTGCCCTGGTGGAGTCGTCCGGGGACGACGAGCGTCTCGCTTCGCTTGTCGGGGCCGTCGAGGAGCTTCGCGCGCAAGCCGAGGAGTCCGTCGCCCGCCCCGAGCTGGCGACGCTCGCGTCCGAGCTCCGCGCCGGGCTCGAGGAGCTCCGCCGGCGCTCCGACCCGACCGCGCAGGAAGACCGGATCACCGCCCTCGTCGACGGCGTTGCCGAGCTGCGCTCGTACCTCGGCGTGGTTCAGGATCGTCTCGACCACTCGGTCGGCCGTCCCGACATCGATGAGCTCGCAGCGCGACTGGGTGCACGTGTCGATGAGGTTCACTCCCTGGTGGAGTCGTCGTCGGTCGAGGACGCGCTCGTCGAGCTGCGTGGCGTGGTCGAAGGGCTGGCGTCGCGTGCGGATCGCGCGGTCGAGCGTGACGAGCTCGACGGGCTGCAGCGGCGGCTCGAGGCTCTCGTCGAGCGAGGCGAGGTCGAGGGCCTCACGGCGCAGCTCGACGCGCGGCTGGAGGAGGTTCGCGCCCTGGTCGAGTCGTCCGGGGACGACGAGCGTCTCGCTTCGCTTGTCGCCGCCGTCGACGGGCTTCGTCCTCGGGTCGAGGCAGCGGTCGCTCGCCCCGAGCTCGCGGAGCTCTCGGCCAGGCTGGAGAAGGAGCTCGAGGAGCTCCGTCGTCAGATCAGGGCGGGCGGCGACGACGACCGCGTCACCTCCCTCGCGGACTCCGTCT
This sequence comes from uncultured Actinomycetes bacterium, assembly GCA_963849125.1. GTDB lineage: Bacteria > Actinomycetota > Thermoleophilia > Gaiellales > Gaiellaceae > Gaiella. The sequence continues at coordinate 417,413 of CAWKGI010000020.1, forward strand.
CGGAGCTTCGCTCGTACGTCTCCTCGATGCAGAGCCGCTTGGGTAGCGCGGTCGACCGGTCAGAGGTCGACGGTCTCGTCGAGCAGTTCGCCGCACGGGTGGATGAGGTCCCGGGTGCTGGTGGAGTCGTCGTCCGTGGAGGATCGTGTGGCTCCGGTGGAGGGTGCGGTTGCGGAGCTGCGGGGTTGGCTCGGGTCGGTGCAGGGCCGGCTGGACGGCGTTGCGGAGCGTTCCGAGGTCGAGAGCCTCGCCGCGCGCCTCGACGCGGTACGGGCCGGTCTGGAGGATGCGGTCGGGCGGCCGGAGGTCGTTGCGCTTGCGGGTGATCTTGGTGCGCGGGTCGATGAGGTGCGGGCGCTGGTCGAGTCGCTGCCGTTGGACGATCGTGTTGCTCCGGTGGAGGGTGCGGTTGTGGAGCTGCGGGGTTGGCTCGGGTCGGTGCAGGGCCGGCTGGACGGCGTTGCGGAGCGTTCCGAGGTCGAGAGCCTCGCCGCGCGCCTCGACGCGGTACGGGCCGGTCTGGAGGATGCGGTCGGGCGGCCGGAGGTCGTTGCGCTTGCGGGTGATCTCGGTGCGCGGGTCGACGAGGTGCGGGCGCTGGTCGAGTCGCTGCCGTTGGACGAGCGCGTTGCTCCGGTGGAGGGTGCGGTTGCGGAGCTGCGTGGTTGGCTCGGGTCGGTGCAGGGCCGGCTGGACGGCGTTGCGGAGCGGTCTGAGCTCGAAGGCCTCGCGACCGAGCTCGGTCGCCGGCTCGACGAGCTCGCGGCAGTCGCCGATCTGCGTCTCGCGGAGCTCGCTGCGCGCGACGACGACCTCGCCCACGGAGCGCATGCGGCCGCGACGCGCGTCGACGGCCTCGCCCAGGATCTGGAGTCGACGGCTGCAGGGCTCCGGAGCGAGCTCGAGGATCGAGTCTCCGGGCTCGCGCCCAGGAAGCGGCTCGATCGCGTCGAGGGCGAGCTCGTCGCCCGCATCGCCGGTCTCGAGCAGAGGGTGGAAGGCGTGGCGGCGGTGGAGGCGCTCGAAGCGCTCGACAGCGATGTGCACCAGCGGATCGCCGCGCTCGACGTGGTCGTCCGGGACGCAGCTGCGCAGGCAGCGGGTGCGCCCGAGGTCGCGTCCCGCATCGTGCAGGAGCACCTTGGCGACATGGTCGGCCGCCACGAGCTGGTGGCGCTGACGGGAGATCTCGACGTTCGCCTCGCAGCTGCGGCTGCCTCCGGTGCCGACGTCTCGGCTCGGCTTGCGGCCGGATTGGACGCGATCGCGATCGAGCTCCGCGAAGGGCTGGCGCACCTGCACGGTCGCGTCGACGAGCTGGCGGCGGGGCTGGGCCACACGGGCGGACGCCTGGCGGCGGTCGAGCAGACGGCCGCGAGCGCGGCGGCGGTCGACGAGATCGCCGCACTGCTCGCGGCGGTCCAGGCGAAGGTCGAGCTCGAGGCGTCCGTCTCCGACGAGCGCGCCCGCGCGACCGAGCGTGCGATCCGGAAGGGCCTTGCGGGCCTCGGCGAGCGGCTGGTCGCGGGCGAGCAGGCCTACCTGGAGGCCGGGACGGCGCTGCGCCGCTCCCTCGAGCGGCTGGGTGCGGCGGTCGTGGAGGCAGACGCGCGAATCGAGGGCGAGCCTCTCGACCCACCCGGAGTGGGGTACGTCGCCTTCGTGCCCACCGTCGACGGGTATCGGCTCCGTCCGATGGACGGCGTCGCGCCCACCGTCGGTGAGCTCGTCGAGCTCGGTCACGACGAGCCGGCGATGCGCGTGGGGCGCGTGACGGTCTCGCCGCTGCCGCTCGACCGGAGGCCGTGCGTCTATCTCGAGACCGTCTAGCCGACCCTCGGACGAGGGACGCATGCGGCCGTCGGGGCCGCCGATACCGAGAGCGGTGGGCTCGACCGTCACCTCCGCACGGGTGGCCGGGGCCCTTCTCGTCGAGCGAGGGCTCGTCACGCCCTCGCAACTCGCGGAGGCCCTGGAGCACCAGCGTGCGCACGGCGGCGAGCTCGACGAGATCCTCGCGACGCTGTTCGAGCTGCCGCTGGCCGTCCTCACCGAGGTGATGAACGACCGGGACGCCGCAACCCGCGTCGACATCGGCTCGATCCTGCTCGCGAACGGCGCGGTCGACGAGGAGCGCCTCGCCGAGGCCCGCGAGCGGAGCGTGGGAAGCGGACAGCCCGTCGGGCCGATCCTCGTCGAGATGGGGGCGATCTCGCGCCTCGATCTCGCGAGCGCCCTTGCCGACCAGTGGAGCGACAGCCCTGCCCAGATCCTTCCCCCGCCCGGTGCCCGCGAGCGGCTGCACCTGCCGAGCATGCCGGGTGAGAGCGTCGACGACCTCCGCTTCGCGATGGCGGCGCTGGAGGCGTCCGTGCGGGCGGCGAGCGAGGCCGGTGACGAGAGCACCGCCGTCGAGGAGCTGCTTCGCCGCGAGAACGCGCTGGCCGAGCGGATCGCGTCGCTCGAGGACGCGATCGACCAGCCCGTCGAGGCCGATCCCGCGCTCGTCGCGGAGATCCGTGGCATCGCCGAGGGTCTCGAGACGCTGCAGACCACGCTCGCCGACGTCGCGTCGACCGACGACGTCTCGGCGCTCGGGGCCGCCGTCGCGGAGGTCACCGACCTGCGCAACGGACTCGCGGGGCTCGAAGCGCGCCTCAACACGGCTGCCCCGCTCGACCTGGTGGAGGAGGTGCGAGCCGAGGCTGCCGCGCTCGCCGCCCGGGTTGCCGGCGTGGAGAGCGCCGGAGCCGAGCTCGAGGCGCTCTCGGCGGCGATCGCAGGTCTCGAGTCGAGGCCCCAGATCGACCCGGGCCTGGGCGAGCGCCTCGAGGAGCTCGGGCGGGCGGTTGACGCGCTCGGGGTGCTCGCAGAGGCGACGACCGGGGTCGACGGCCTCCAGGAGGCCATCGCAGGGCTCGCCACGCGGGTCGACGAGGCTGGTGCGACCGTCGCGCGGGTCGAGGAGCTGGCAGCGGCCGTCGCCGAGACGCGCGCGGAGGTCGAGAGCCTCCGGGGGCTCCCGGAGCGGCTCGCAGGGCTCGACGGTCTGCCGGGCAGGACCGAGGAGCTCTCCGCGGCGCTCGCCGATCTGCGCGCGGTCGTCGACGAGCTCGCTGCTCGCGAGACGCAGGATCCGGCGCTGGCCGAGCGCGTCGCGGAGCTGGGTGAGCTTCCCGGGCGCGCGGAGGAGCTCGCCTCGGCGCTCGACGAGCTGCGCAGGAGCGTGGAGGAGCTCGCGCTCCGTGAGGCGCACGACCCCACGCAATCGGACCACCTGGCCGACCTCGCGGGGCTCCCTGCACGCGCGGACGAGCTCTCGGAGTCGATCGAGGTGCTTCGCGCAGAGCTTGCCGAGGTGCTCGCCCGGCCCCAGATCGACCCGGGGCTCGCCGAGCGCGTGGAGGAGCTTGCGGAGCTGCGGTTCCTCGTCGACGACGCGACCACGTCGGTCGCTGCGCTGCGGGGCGAGGTGGACGCGCTCTCCGACTGGCCCGAGGCGGATGCGCTCCTGACCGAGCGCATCGAGGGGCTTGCCGCGGAGATCGCCGCCTCGGCGAGCACGGTCGCCGCCGTGCCGGAGCTCGCCGCCGAGATCGCCTCCGCTGCGGGGCGGCTTGCGGCAGTCGAGGGCCTCGAGGGAGAGATCGTGTCGCTGCGCTCCGCGCTGGACGAGCTCGGCTCCAGACCGGCCGCCGACGCGGGGCTGGCGGAGCGCGTCGAGCTGCTCGTCGATCGCGTCGAGGCGCTCTCCGCGGAGGCCCTCGGCCCGGCGGCCGAGGCGGCGGTCGCGGGCGTCGCTGCCCGTGTCCAGCAGGTCGCGGAAGCCCAGGAGGAGAGCGCGGGCCGGCTCGAGCTGCTCCGCGCCCGCCTCGACGAGCTCCGGGACGAGGTCTCCGCCTTCCCGCAGCACGATGGGACCGGTGAGCGCGTCGAGGCGCTTGCCGAGCTGCTCGACCACCTCGTCGAGCGTGTCGACGGCGCCGCCCCCGCTTCTGCGCTGGCGGCGCTTGTCGTCGCGGTCGAGGAGCTGCGAGGCCTCCAGGCGCCGATCGAGGCGCGCGTCGTCGCCCTCGACGGGAGGCTCGCGGAGGCCGAGGTGCGCGCGGCCGGCGCGCAGCAGTCCGCCGACGAGGCCCTCGGTGCCGTCAGGGATCGTCTCCAGGCAGTGGCCGACGAGGCCGAGGCGAGGTTCGAGGCCGTGCTCGCGCGCCTCGACCGGGTCGAGACGGCGAGCGAGGCCGGGGCACCTCCCGGCGACGACCTGCGCGGCGAGGTCGCCGCCCTCGGCGCCGCGATCGAGACGGTGCGCGCGTCGGTCGCTGCCGACCTCGCCAGGGTGGAGGGAGCCTGGGCGACCGAGCGAGCCGCCCTCGAGGAGATGATCGCCACGCTGGCCGTGGCGAGCGACGGTTCGGGCCAGGGCGTCGCAGACGGTGGCGGTGCGGCGTCGCCGTCTGCGCCCGAGCTGGCCAAGCTGGCGCGCGAGCTCGAGCGCGTCAGCGATCGCGTGATGGAGCAGGAGCGCTCGCTCGTGGAGCACTTCGCCCGACGCGAGCGCGCGCTGATCGAGCGCCTCGGTGCCGGGACGGACGTCGGCCAGCGGCTGACCGAGCTGACGCGCGGTGTCGACGAGCTCCGCTCGCGCATCGAGCGCGTCGGGGCCGGCGGCGGCGGGGGCGAGGGTGGGCCGTCGGCCGAGGAGCTCGCCGCGCTCAAGGAGTCCCTCTTCTCCCGGCTCGAGCGCCTCGCGTCGTCGATCGACTGGCGCTTCCAGCGGCTCGAGGGCGGCCCGGCGGCGGCAGCCGGCCGGACCGATCTCCACACGCGCGTCGAGCAGCTCGCCCGGGTCGTCGAGCTCCTCGCGACCGCCGAGGGGATAGAGGGCGTCGGCCTGGCACCGGAGGCGAGCCACGATGTGTTCCTCGCGCTCGTCCCGACGGCGACGGGGCACCAGCTGGTCGAGCTCCCCGGGGACGCTCCCGGGGCGGGTGCTGTCATCCCCGCCCCGCTCGGCAAGGGCGAGCTGCTCGTCGTGGCGGTCGGAACCTCCCCGCTGCCCGGGGACGACCGGGCCTGCGTCTTCGTCGAGCCGGTCGACGCCGCGACCCCTGCCTGAGCCACGCGGCGGGAGCCGTTGCGTCTGGGGCCCTCCCGCCCGGTTCGGGCGTTCGCTCTGTTCGCCGGTTTCGTGCCGAGCCGCTCGTCGTGGGCGGCGCTTCGAGCGGACGGCGGTGGCGTAGACAGGCGCGTCCCGGTCGGTCGGACGCCCTACACGGCGTCGGAAGCGCGGGGGCCCCGACGTCCGGTGATCGCCGAGAGCGCCCAGCCCTGGAGCACGATCGAGGCGGCCGTGGCGCACAGCACGATCGCCTCCGTGCGTCTCGTCTCCGGGAGCGCCTCGAGCGCCGCGTAGCCGGCGAGGAGGAGCGGGACGGCGCCCTTGAGCCCGCCGACCGAGACGACCAGCCGCTCCGACCGGCTGAGGCCGTGCCGGGCGAGGCAGACGACGACCAGGGGGCGGACGATCACCATCGTCACCAGGGTCAGGATCACGCCGTGGGCGATGTCCAGCCCCTGCACGCGCGACGCGAACACCGCTCCGAGCAGTCCGAACAGGACGGGCTCGGCCGCCGCCGCCACGGACTCGGGGATCGCGTGGTTCGTCCCATCCTGTGATGCCCAGGTGTCTGCGACGAGCAGTCCCGCGACGTAGACCGCCAGGAACCCGCTCCCGTGGAGGACGGCCGTCCCGGCGCCGATCACGGCGGTCGTCGCGAGGACTGCCACGGACTGCAGGCTCTCCTCGAGCTGCGGCGTCGCCTGCAGGAGGGCGATCAGCACGCCTGCGCCGACGAGGCCCCCCGCCAGCCCGATCCCCATCTCCTCGAGGAAGCGGATCGCGCCCTCCGTCACCGTCGCGTCGTCCGAGGCGAGGAACGCGACGACAGCGACCATCAGGGAGATCGACACGGGATCGTTGAACCCCGACTCGCCTTCGAGGATCACCCTCGGACGCGACGCGCCGCCACCGCCCCGGAGCATCGCGTAGACGGCGGCGGGATCGGTCGGGCTGAGCGCGACCCCGACCAGGGCGGCGAGCGCCCAGTCCAGCCCGAGGACGTAGTGCGCGAACCCGGTCAGGGCGGCAGCGGTCGCCGCCGTGCCGACCGTCCCGAGCGCCAGGATCGGTCGAGCCTCGCTCCGCCACGCCCGGAAGCCCGTGGACAGGCCGCCCTGGAACAGCACCGCGTAGAGCGCGACGGCCCCGATCTGCTCGAGGGGCAGCTCGCCGAGGCTGTCCGTCGGGATCGCATCCGTGTACCCGGCCACCACCCCGACGAACAGGAACGCGGCCGGCCCGGGGAGCCGGATCGCGCGCACGACCGGCGTCAGCGCGATCGCTGCGAGCAGCAGCACCGAGACGGTGAGCAGATCCGGGAAGAAGTCGCTGAAGGCGTCCATAGGGGATCTGCCGACCAGGCTTCCCGGCGCACCGCTGCCACCCTATCCGTTCCGGATGCCGGAGGGCCGCGAGTCGATCCGGACCCGGAGGCGATGCCGGGCTCGAGCCTGGCGATCCCGGGTCGTGCGGTCACGGCACCGCGGCAGCGACGGCTGCGCCGCCTCCGGCGTGGCGGTGCAGCCGGGATCGGGTTCGCGAACGCGGGCAGGCGGCGAACGTCGAGGGCACGCCTGTTCACCAGATCGAGATGATCCTCTATGGTCGTTCGGGTGGCTGCTCCCGATCGACCCGTCGACCGGAGCGCGGCGTCGGAGATCGGTGGCGTCGGCTCGTCCTCACGCGCCCATCGTCTCGTGGCTACCCGGGTACACGAGGCGCTGGCTTCCCGGCGACCTGCTGGCCGCCCTCGTCGTCACCGCACTCGTCGTGCCGCAGGCTCTCGGGTACGCCGCGATCGCAGGGGTGCCGCTCCAGGTCGGGCTCTACGCGGTGCCGCTCGCGCTCGTCGCGTACGCCGTCCTCGGGTCGTCGCCGAACCTGGTCGTCGGGCCGGCCTCGACCGTCGCCGTCGTCTCCGGATCGCTGGTCGCGGAGCTCGCGGACGGCGACCAGAGCCGCGCGGTCGCGCTGACCGCGGCGCTCGCGCTCGTCGCCGGGCTCGCGCTCGCGCTCGCAGGGCTCCTCCGGGTCGGGTGGCTCGCGGAGTTCCTGTCGAAGTCGATCGTGACGGGGTTCGTGTTCGGCCTCGCGCTCACGATCGTGATCGGGGAGATCCCGACGCTGCTCGGTTTCAAGGGAGAGGGGAACACGGCGATCGTGCGCGCCTGGAACACGCTCGCCGATCTGGGTGAGACCGAGCGGGCAACGGTGCTCGTCGGGCTCGCGGCGCTCGTCCTGCTCTTCGGCGGGCGGCCGGCTGGCTCCGCGGATCCCGTGGAGCTTCGTGGTGGTCGTCGGGGGCATCGGGGTGTCCTCGTGGCTCGACCTCAGCGCCCGGGGGGTCGCCGTGGTCGGCGAGGTGCCGGCCGGGCTCCCCACCCTCGGCGTGCCCGACATCCCCTTCGGCGATCTCGGCCCGGTGATCACCGGAGGCGCGCTCATCGCCCTCGTCGCCGCGGCGGAAGGGCTCAGCGCCGCGCGTCTGTTCGCGTTGCGCGGCAACTACGACGTCGACTCGAACCAGGAGCTGCTCGGTGCAGGCGCGGCGAACGTCGCGGCGGGCCTCTCGGGTGGGATCTCGGTGGCCGGCAGCCTCTCGAAGACCGCCGCGGCCGAACGGGCCGGGGAGCCGGAGCCAGGTGACGGGTCTGCTCGCCGCCGCCGCCGTCGTCGGCGTGCTGCTGTTCCTGACCGGCGGGCTCGCCGACCTCCCGCTGGCCGTGCTTTCCGCCGTCGTCATCAACGCGGTGTGGGGGCTGATGGACGTCCGGGCGATCCGCCGGTACGCGCAGATCAGGCGCGCGGACCTGCTCGCGGCGCTCGCCGGTCTCATCGGGGTGGTCGTCGCCGGACCGTTCTACGGTCTCGTCGGCGCCGTCGGCCTGTCCTTGCTCGCCATCGTCTACCGCTCCGCACGCCTCGACGTCGACGTGATGGGGAAGGTCGACGGCGAGAAGGCTGCCTGGGGCAGCGTCAACCGGCACCCGGAGCGGCGCACGTTCGCGGGCGTGATCGTCCTACGCCCGGACGCTCCGCTGTTCTGGGCGAACGCCGCCCACCTGAAGGAGATCGTGATCGCGCACGTCCGCGCCTCCGACGGTGTGCGGGCGGTGGTGCTCGATCTCGAGTCGACGAACCAGCTGGACACGACGAGCGTCGACATGCTCACCGAGCTGCTGCTCGACCTGCGCGACGAGGGCATCGACCTCTACCTCGTCCGCGTGTTCCAGCGCGTGCGCCAGGTGCTGAAGAGCGCCGGCTTCATCGCTCTGATCGGGGACGATCACATGTGGCACAGCATCAGCGCCGGCGTCCGCGCGGCGCGGGAGGCGACGGGCCTGCGCCACAAGACGACCACAGGGACCGACGAGGACGACGACCTCGGGGCCTACAACGCGGGCGAGGAGCGCATCGCCGTCGGCGTCGACCCGCTGTCGCTTCCCGAGCGCCGTGGTCGGGGCCGCCGACTCGACCGCGACCGATCGCCACCGGGCTGAGCCGAGGTCGCTGGGATCCGGTGGGTGTGTGGCCCGACCGCTGGTCGTCGGGGCGCAGCTGGGCGGTTCAGGGTCGGCACGGATGTGCGGCGGGATCCCGGGGCGGATGATGAGCGTGGAGGTGGGGTGCTCGTGCGTGTGTCGAGCTCGTCGCACGACGGGGTGCGGTGGAGGCGCCAGATCGGCGACCCGCTGGTCGTGGTGTCGCTCGTCGCTGCTGGATGCCTTCTCGTCGAGGCGGTCGTCGCGAAGAACGTGCTCGAGGTGGAGCTGGACTTCTTCAGCCAGCTCGTCCCGCTGTGGATCTTCATCGCGTATCTGGTGAGCGGCCTTCGGGATCGGACGAGTGAGATCGCGTTCATCGCTCGTGATCGTCCTGGCGACAGCCGCCGTTCTCGTCCTGTACGCGGTCTGACGGTCTCTCCTCGTCCCGGGGCGAACGGGGCGACTGCCGAGTCGGAGCTCCTTCTCGACCGCGAGACGGCTGAGCCGTCGGGGGAGCGGCACGCGCCGCTCCCCCCGAAGGCATCGCTACTGGACGGGCTTCGCGGCCCTGAAGGCTGCGACGGCGTCTTCGAGCGTCGCGAAGATGCGGTCCTCTCCGATCTTGGCGGTCAGTCCGAACCGCTCGAGCTCCGGGCGGACGGCGTGACGGACGTCGGCGACCGCGAAGACGACGCCGCGTGCCTTGAGCTGCTCGGCGAGCTCGACGAGGGTCTTCCCGCCGGTGTAGTCGACGTCGTCGACGGCGTTCGCGAGCAGGACGAACCACCTCGGCGGCGTCGGGCCCGAGACGAGTGCGATCGCCTCCTCCGTGAAGCGCGCCGCGTTGGCGTAGAAGAGTCCGACGCCGAAGCGGTAGACGACGAGGCCCGGCTCGGTCTCCGCGCCCTGCTCGGCAGGAACCGAGACGATCTTGCCGGCATCGTCGTGGGTGATGACCGAGTCGTGCGGGTCGTAGTGGCGCCTGACGTGGTCGAGGAGCGAGAGCACGATCGCGAGGATGACGCCCTGCTCGACCCCGACGCCGACGACGACCGCCGCGGTGATCGCGGCGATCCAGAACTCGTCGCGGCGCAGCGCGTAGATCTCCTTCATGTGCCGCCAGTCGATCAGCTTGATCCCGATCACGAACACGACGGCGGCGAGCACGGCGTTCGGCATGTACTGCAGCGGCTTGGTCAGGAACAGCAGGACGATCGCGACCATCGCCGCCATCGCGAGCATCGCGACCTGGCTGGAGGCCTTCGCCTCCTCCGCCATCTTGCTCTTGGTGGGGCTGCCGTTGACGACGAAGGTGCTGCTGAGGCCGGCGGCGATGCTCGCGACGCTGAGACCGACGATGTCGGTGTTCTCCTCGAAGTGCTCCTTGTACTTGACGGCGTAGGCCCGTGAGGTCGCGGCGCTCTGCGCGATGATCACGAGGAACATCGAGACACAGGTCGCGAGCAGCGGCCCCACGTCGTCCCAGCCCACTCCGCTCGGCAACCCGATCGAGGGCAGCCCGCTCGGCACCGGCCCGAGCGTCGAGACGCCGTGGGACTCGAGGTCGAAACCCCAGCTGATCGCGATCATCCCGACGACCGCAACGAGCCCGCCCGGGATCATCGGGATCCACTTCTCGAACACGACCAGGATCGCGATCACCGTCAGCGAGACCGCCAACGTCGCGAGCGACGTGTCAGGGATCTCCTTGAGCGTGTCCCAGAACTTGACCACCGTGCCGCTGAGGTGGTCCAGCGAGACCTTCGGAGACGGCACCCCGAGCATCCCCGCAAACTGCCCCAGCGCGACCTGGATCCCGACGCCCGTGAGGAAACCCACCAGCACCGTGCGCGAGATGAAGTCGGCCAGGAAGCCGAGCCGCGCAACCCGCGCCAGGATCAGGAGACCACCCGTGATCAACGCCGCGAGGCTCGCGAACGCGAGCCACTCGTCCGAGCCGGGAGTGAGCCCGGAGACGCTCAGGCCGGCGATGCCCGCGTACATGATCGCCGCCGTCGCCGAGTCGCCACCCACGACGAGATGCCGCGACGACCCCAGGATCGCGAACGCGATCGCGGGCAGGAGGATCGTGTACAGCCCGGTGATCACCGGCGTCCCGGCGATCTTCGTGTAGCCCATCACCTCGGGGATCGCCAGCGCCGCCAGCGTCACCCCCGCCACCACATCCTTCGACAACAGCGACTTGTCGAACGGCCGGATCCCCTGCAGCACGCTGACGTACCGGCCGAGGCCGGAAGGGGCGGTCGCGGATGCGTCGGTCACGGTCGTGGTCATCCTCCTGGAATCGCGGGCTCTCCGAGCGAGGAAGCGCATGCTACGTGACCAGACGGCGGTCGAACAGTCGACCAGCTCAGCACGGGAGCAGACGGCGGTCGAACAGTCGACCAGCCGAGCACCCGCCGATCGTGGAAGACTCTAGAGGCCGATCTCCCTCGAAGCCAGTGAGGCCGGAACGATGCTCGGATCACGGCAGATCCGGCCTGGCGTGCGTCAAGACGGGCGACGGGCCGATGACAGGGACAACTACGAGGGAGCGCATGAGAGGATCAGGGCATGACGTCACGCGTTGAGAGCACCGGCGGGTCCGCGGCACCGCCACGCGCCGGGCTCGTGCTCGCCACGCTGATCCTGGTCGCCGGGGTGGCGAACCTCAACCTGTCCGTCGCCAACGTGGCGCTGCCCGACATCGGGGAGTCGTTCGACGCGTCACAGACCTCGCTCGACCTGATCGCCGTGGGCTACTCGCTCGGGCTCGCAGCGTCGGTGCTCTGGTTCGGCGCGCTGGGCGATCGCTACGGGCGCAAGCTGATGATCGTCGCGGGCATGTCGCTGACCATCCCCGCGTGCCTGCTCGCGGGGTTCGCGCCGTCGTCCGACGTCCTCTTCGCAGCCCGCGTTCTCGGCGGCCTTGCCGCCGGCATGGCCTATCCGACGACGCTGGCGCTGATCACCGCGTTGTGGTCGGGCCCCGGGCGGACGAAGTCGATCGCGCTCTGGTCGGCGCTCGGCGGGGGGATCGCCCTCCTCGGGCCGCTGATCTCCGGGGCCCTGCTGGAGCACTTCTCGTGGGGCTCGGTGTTCCTCGTCACGCTGCCGCTCGTCGCGATCGCGCTGCCGATGGCCATCTTCTTCGTCCCGAGTCACGTCAACGAGGGAACCGAGCCAGTCGACAACCTCGGGGGCGTGCTCTCCGCGGTGTTCGTCGGTGCGTTGATCGTCTCGATCAACTTCCTGCCGGTGCCGAGCGAGAAGACGGTCGCGCTCGTGCTCCTCGGGATCGGTCTCGTGGCCGGAGTCCTCTTCTTCCTCCGCCAGCGCCGGGCGCGCAATCCGCTCTACGACCTTCGCGTCGCCTCCCGTCCGACCTTCTGGGTCGCCGCGTGCGCCGGGATCATCGTCTTCGGCTCGCTGATGGGCGCGGCGTACATCAGCCAGCAGTACCTGCAGAACGTGCTCGGCTACTCGACGCTCCAGGCGGGCGCCGCGATCCTGCCCGCGGGCATCGTGATGGTGCTCGTCGCACCGCGCTCGGCCAAGCTCGTCGCCCTGCACGGCTCCCGGCAGACGCTGCTCACGGGCCAGCTGCTGCTCCTCGTCGCGTTCGTGCTGATGGTGGTGTTCTGGAAGGAGGACATCCCGTACTGGCAGGTGGCGATCCCGTACATGTTCCTGGGCGCGGGAGTGGGCCTCGCGGGCACGCCCTCCTCGAACTCGCTCACAGGGTCGGTGCCCGTCACCCGGGTCGGCATGGCGTCCGGCACGGCCGACCTGCAGCGCGACCTGGGCGGGGCGCTGATGACCTCGATCTTCGGCGCGCTCCTCACCGCCGGCTACGCGTCGGCGATGGGCTCGGCGATCGCCGACTCGGGCCGTGACGTCGCGCAGAGCACCCAGGCCACGCTGCAGCTCTCCTACGCGAGCGCCGAGGACCTCGCCGCCCAGAACCCGCAGTACGCGAGCCAGATCACCGCGGCCGCACAGTCGTCGTTCCTCGAGGGCGATCGGTGGGCGTACCTGGCTGCGATCGTCGCGATCCTGATCGGGATGGCGCTCGTCTTCCGGTTCTTCCCGCGGAAGGACGCCGAGAACGAGCTGCGGGCCGGGTATCACGCCCATGACACGGGAGCCGCGCCGGCCGGCGTCACGGCGGCGTCGGAGCACACCCACGTGCCCGACAGCGATCCCGCCGTCGGCCCGGGACGTGTCGCGACATCAGGAGGATCCCCGATGAGGGTTCCGCCCTCGCACCGCGTGTGGACGGGAACGGTCACGCTGCTCGACCGCACGGCGAAGGGCACGGCACGACGAGAGCTTCATGACCTCGGCCTCCTGGTGGAGGACGGCAACCCCGAAGTAGCAACCGGCAAGGAGGCGACGACGTGATGTCGGACACACACTCCGATGTCCTGGTGGGCGGATATCCGGACATCGACGCAGCGATGAGGGACTTCGACGCGCTCGCGGAGCTCGTCGGAGCGAAGAAGGTCAAGATGGAGGCCGCGATCCTGATCACGCACGCCTCCGACGGCTCGGTGAACGTGGCCCAGACCGCCGACCATCGCGGCCGCAAGGGTGTCGCGTGGGGCGGGGCCGTCGGCGTCCTCGTCGGTCTCGCTGCGCCGCCGCTGCTTGCGGCGACGGCGGTGGGCGCGGCCGCGGGTGGCCTGATCGGGAGGTTCGTCGACCACCGGGTGGAGAACCAGATGCACGACGCGATCGGCGAGAACCTGCCGCCCGGGACGGCCGCGATCATCGCGACGTACGACGAGTCGCAGCGCCTGGCGATCGAGCAGGCCCTGCCGGGGGCGCTCGCGAAGTCGATCGTCCAGTCCGACAAGGCAGGGCTGAAGGCGCTCAAGGACGGCCTCGCGGAGGCGATGGGCAAGTTCGTCCCCGACCGCACCGTCCTGCCGATCCCGGACCGGAACTTCGGCGGCGTGATGGGCCGGACGCTCGACGAGTCGGTGGCAGACTGGACGATCATTCCCGGGCCCAAGGCGCCCGCCGAGGCTCCGAACGTCCTGCTGATCCTGATCGACGACGCCGGCTTCGGGCAGCCCGAGACGTTCGGTGGGCCGGTCGCGACCCCGAACCTGACGCGGGTGGCCGAGAAGGGCCTGCGCTACAACCGCTTCCACGTGACGGCGCTCTGCTCGCCGACGCGCGCGGCCATGCTGACCGGCCGCAACCAGCACCGCGTCGGAATGGGCTCGGTCGCGGAGTTCCCCGGACCGTTCCCTGGCTACACGGGCGCAGTGCCGCGCACGTGCGCGCCGTTCCCGAAGACGCTGAAGGAGAACGGCTACGCGACCGGCGGCTTCGGCAAGTGGCACATGACGCCAGATCGCGAGCAGGGCGCCGCCGGTCCGTTCTCGCACTGGCCCCTGGCGTGGGGGTTCGACCACTTCTGGGGCTTCCTGAGCGGCGCCGCGGGTCAGTGGGATCCGCTCGTCACGCAGGACAACACGAACATCGGCGTGCCGGAAGGCACGGACGGCAAGCCGTACTACTTCCCGGACGATCTCACCGACAAGTCGATCGAGTGGCTGCACGCCGTTCGGGCGCAGGACACCGAGAAGCCCTGGTTCCTCTACTACTCGACCGGCTGCGCCCACGCGCCGCACCACGTCGCGAAGGAGTGGGCGGACAAGTACAAGGGCGCGTTCGACCAGGGCTGGGACGTGCACCGGGAGGAGATCTTCGAGCGGCAGAAGAAGCTCGGAGTGATCCCGGAGGACGCGGTGCTGACCGAGCGGCCCGACCTCTTCCCCGCCTGGGACTCGCTCGACGATGCGTCGAAGACGCTCTACATCCGCCAGATGGAGGTCTACGCCGGGTTCCAGGACAACGCCGACTGGAACGTCGGTCGGCTGCTGGACGCGGTCGAGGAGATGGGCGAGCTCGACGACACGCTCGTGATCTACATCTGGGGCGACAACGGCGCCAGCATGGAGGGGACGACGACGGGCTCGTTCAACGAGATGACGTTCCTGAACGGCGTCGTGCTCGATCCAGCGCACCAGCTCGCGTTGATCGAGAAGTACGGCGGCATGGACGGATGGGGCGGAGACCACACGGCTCCCCACATCGCCGCCGCCTGGGCATGGGCGGGCAACACGCCGTTCCAGTGGGGCAAGCAGATGGCGAGCCATCTGGGCGGGACGCGCAACCCGATGGTCGTCGCCTGGCCGAATGGGATCGACGCGAACGGTGAGCTGCGCTCGCAGTTCACCCACTGCATCGACATCGGCCCGACGATCCTCGAGGCGGCCGGCATTCCCGCGCCGAAGGTGGTCGACGGGATCGAGCAGGAGCCGCTGGACGGCACCAGCTTCCTCTACACGTTCGACGACGCGGCTGCGGAGGAGCGGCACACCGTGCAGTACTTCGAGGTGATCGGGGCGCGGGCGATCTACAAGGACGGTTGGTGGGCGTGCGCCCGTCTCGACAAGGCTCCGTGGGACCTCTCACCGGCGACGTTGGCCCGGTTCGGACCTGGCTCCGGCTGGGATCCGAACGAGGACGACTGGGAGCTCTACTACCTGCCGGACGACTTCTCGCAGGCGAAGAACATCGCGGCCGAGAACCCCGAGAAGCTCGCGGAGCTGAAGGAGCTCTTCTGGCAGGAGGCGGAGCGCAACAACGTCCTGCCGGTGCTCGGCTCGATCGCGGTCTTCTTCGGCATCCTCCCGCCGCTTCCCACCGTCACCCGGTTCACCTTCGCCGGCGACGTCCAGAACGTCCAGAAGGGCCTGGTGCCCCGGATCGCCGGTCGCTCGTATGCGATCGAGGCGGAGCTGCAGGTGCCCGACGGTGGAGCGGAGGGTGTCATCGTCGCCAACGCCGACTTCATCGGCGGGTTCTCGCTCTGGGTCGACGAGCAGGGACTCCTCAACCACACGTACTCGTTCCTCGGCGTCGAGGAGTACAAGCAGACGTCCGCGACGCCGCTCCCGGCGGGCGACGTGAGCGTGAAGATGCTCTTCGAGGCGGACGAGAACAAGCCTGGCAGCGGCGGAGCGGTGACGCTCTGGGCGAACGGGGAGCAGATCGGCGAGGGGCGGCTCGACAAGACGGTGCCGATGCTCCCGTCGTCCTACGCCGGCATGGACGTGAGCCGCGACAACGGCCTCGTCGTCGACCTCGCCTACGAAGACAAGGCGCCGTACGTCTTCACGGGAACGGTGAAGAAGGTCGTGTTCGACCTCCAGCCCTCCACCTCGCATGACCACGACAAGGCGCTGCACGAGCACGAGAGCATCCACGCCGTGGCGCACGGGATCGGCGCGTAACAGGAGAACGGTGTCGAGGCGGGCGGCCGGTCCGGTCGCCCGCCTCTGCAGCGAAGGAGCGACCATGAATCGTCTCAGGATCGTCCGCTCGCTGGACGCGCCCCGTCGGGCGCGTCTGGGCGATCGTCGGCAAGCCGGGGGTCTCGCCCGGTTCGGGCGTCGAGGTGTCGGTCGAGCGACCCGTGCGCCGACGGCTCGGGGTTGATCCGCGCCGTGAAGGTAGGGCCTGTCCGTGCCCACGAGGTGATCCTCCAGGTCGGGCCGGGGCATCTCGTGCGCTACCGCACGACGAAGGGCGCGCCGGTCAAGGACTACCTCGGATCGGTCTCCGTCGACGACTCACCGAGCGGAGGCGCTCGAGTCACCTGGGAGAGCACGGGGCCGTTCAGGCTCGCCGAGAAGATCGAGAATCTGCAGGTCGATTCTTCTGATGGGCCGTGCTGGGATCGAACCAGCGACCTTGGGACAACAGTCTCGACAGAACGTCTGCAGCGTTCGGCAGCGAACTGAAAGTTGCCTGAATCGAGATAGATCGGTGGTGCAACGAACTGCACCAAAGTGCAGGTGGCAGAGACAGGCCCGTACTCCCAGCCGTACTCCAAAGGGCATCTCCCGTGCCGTCACGTGTGCCTTCGCAGGCGTCGCGCCGTCACGTGCCGGCCTCCGTCCTGAGCGGGTCTCGCTGCGCGCCAAGACACCACCTCTGAATCTGCTCGTCAGTCGAGATCCTCGGGTAGAGAGCGGCGCGTCATCTTCAGTTCGGGCCTAGCGCGCGTGACTTGCCGGAGTCGACAGTGGCCAGTCTCAGTTGCGCCCTGAGTCGATCGAGATCATCGGTTCTGAGCGGCCGGGTGCGGGCTCAGTGCCACGACGGCATCGTCGATCGTGAGGAAGATCCTGTTCTCGCCGAGCGTCTCGAGGAGCCCGGTGCGGCGTGCCATGTCGATGACGGGTTGGCGGAGGTCGGCGAGGGCGAAGTCGATGCCTGCGGAGCGGAGGGTGGTGATGAGCTGTTCGAGCATCTCGGCGCTCGTGATGTCGAGTCCGTCCTGGGCGCTGGGTTCGAGGATCACGGCCCTGGGGAGGGGGTCGCTGGAGCCGACGAGGTACTTGATGCGGTCGCGCACGAGTGTCGCGTTGGCGTAGAAGAGCGGTGCTTCGATCCGCAGGACGAGGAGCCCGGGTATGCGCTCGTAGTCGGGGTGGCGCTCGACGTCGCCGTAGGCGCCCGGCGACGCCGGGCACGCGGGCGAGCACGCCGAGGTGCGGTCTGCTCGCGTTGTAGATCACGAGCAGCAGCATCGCGACGACGCCGATCAGGAGCCCGGGCAGGACGTCGATCAGGGTCACGCCGGCGAGCGTCGCGATGCCGAGCCAGAACTCGATCCGCTGCTCGCGGTAGTAGAGCCGGAACTGCTTGAACTTCCAGAGGCGCGCGACGGCGTGGATGATCAGCGCCGCCAGCACGGCCTCGGGCAGGTTCTTGAACAGCGGCGTGAGGAAGAGCACCGTCACCAGGATCAGGCCGGCAGCGAACGAGGGGCGAGACCTCGGAGCGGGCGCCTGCGCCCTCGTTGACGGCGGACTGGGAGAGGCTGCCGCCGCCGGCCAGGCCGCCGACCAGCCCGGAGCCGGCGTTGGCGACGCCGAGCGCGATCAGCTCCTGGTTGGGGTCGATCTCGTAGCCGTACTTGGTGGCGAACGCCTGGGCGGCGCCGAGCGACTCGCTGAAGATGACGAGCACCATCCCCGCCGCTGCCGCCAGCAGCGTCGCGACGTCCTCGGACTTGATGTCCGGGATGCCCGACCGAGGGAAGCCCGCTCGGCACCGTGCCGACGATCGCGACGCCGTGCTGGGCGAGGTCGAGGGCGCCGCTGATCAGCGATCCCGAGCACGAGCGCGAGCAGCCCGCCGGGCAGCCGCGGCGCGAACCGCTCGGCCCCGACCAGGAGCGCCAGCGCGCCGACGCCGACCGCCAGCGTCACGGCGCTCGTCTCGTCGAGGTGGGTGAGCAGATGGACCAGCTGCTGGACGCTGTTGCCCTCACCCTTCGGGATCCCGAACAGCTTCGGCAGCTGCTTCACGGTCACGAAGATCGCGAGGCCGAACACGAACCCCTCCATCACGGGACGCGAGAGGAACTGCGCGATGAACCCCAGCCGCAGCACGCCCGCGAGCAGGAACAGGCCGGCGCAGAGGAGCACCACTGCCGCGGCGTTGGCCGCGTACTCCTCGACGGTCGCCGGCTCGACGCTCGCGACCGCGGTCGCGAGCAGCACGGCTGCTGCCGACGTCGCCGCGACGACGAGGTGCTGGCTCGTCCCGAACAGGACGTACGCGGCGAGGGTCGCGAGCAGCGTGTACAGGCCCGCCTCCGGCGGCAGGCCGGCCAGCCCGGCATAGGCGATCGACTCCGGCACCAGCAGGCCCCACAGCGTCGCCCCGGCGATCAGGTCGAAGCGGACGGCGCTCCGGTCGTACGCCGGGAGCCAGGTCAGGATCGGGAGGACGCGCCGCAGCCCGACGGCCTCGGTGCCGCCCACTCCCGCGGGTCGACCGTCACGACGCACCGTCCCGTAGCTCTCGAACGCGTCGACGGCGGCGCGCACGGTTGGGTACAGGTGCTCGCGGCCGATCACGTCGAGCACGCCGGCGTCCTCGAGCTGCTCCTCCATGCGTGTCCGCAGCCGGGCGACGACGAGCGTGATCTCGTCGCGCCGCAGGTCCTTCGTCACGTCGAGGAGGGCGTCGAGGCCGGTGGCGTCGGCGTGGGTGATCGCGTCCGCGTCGAGGACGAGCCAGCGGACGGGCGCGGGTGCGGCACGGATCGCCTCGCGTACGCGTCCCTTGAAGTAGCGGGCGTTCGCGAAGAAGAGCCGGTCGTCGAGGCGGTAGACGACCACGCCCGGGGTGACGCGCGCCGAGGGGTGCAGGGAGACGTCGGCGTAGCGGCCGAGCCGCTCGACCCAGCCGAGCACGGCGTCGTGGGGGTGGGCGCTGCGGCGCACGGTGTCGATCATCGAGAGGCCGACGGCGACGACGAGGGCCTCGCAGGACGCCGAAGTAGATGACGCAGCCGGTGGTCACGGCGGCGATCGCGACCTCGACGGGATCGACCGCGGCGAGCGCCCGCCAGGCCTGCGGCTCGATCAGCCCGATCGCGGCGAACACGATCACCGCGCCCAGCACGGCCTTCGGCAGGTACTGCACCGGCTCGGTGAGGAACAGCAGGATCACGGCCACGGTCGCGGCTGCGAAGAGGCCCGGCGATCTGGCTGCGCGCGCCCATGTCGTCGTTGACCGCGGTGCGCGAGCCGCTCGCCCCGATCGGGAAGCCCTGCGTGAACCCGGCCGCGGCGCTCGCAGCACCCATCGCCAGCAGCTCCTGGGATCCCCGCACGTTCTGGTGGTGCTTGCCGGCGAACGACCGCGCCGTGAGGATCTCGTCCGCGAAGCAGACGAGGAAGATCCCGAGCGCCGCCGGCAGCAGCCGGACGACGTCGGCGAAGGCCGGGCGTCGGGATCGCGAAGCTCGGCAGCCCGGCGGGGATCGGCCCCACGACCGCGATCCCGTGCGCGGCGAAGTCGAACGCCCACGAGAGCCCGATCGCCGCCACGACGATCAGCAGCGCCGCCGGCAGCTTCGGCATCAGCAGCCGGAGGCCGAACAACGCCGCCAGCGACACGACGCTGACCGCGACCGTCGCGCCGCTGACGCTGCCGAGCTCCGTGATCACCTCCCAGAGCTGCGGGAGAGGATCCATCGCGTCGATCGAGAGGCCGAGCAGCTTCCCGAGCTGGCCGATGACGAGCACGACCGCGACGCCGTGGATGTACCCGATCAGCACCGGGCGCGAGAAGTAGTCGGCGATCCAGCCGAGCCGGAGCACCCAGGCGGCGGCGAAGCAGACCGCGACCAGGAGCGCGAGCATCGCCGCCAGCTCGGCGGCGTCCGCGGAGCCGGCGACGGCGAGCGGGCAGGACGGCCGCGGCGACGAGCGTGGCGAGCGAGCCCTCGGGGCCGATCGAGAGCTGTCTCGACGACCCGAGGAACGCGTAGGCGACGGCCGGGAGCAGCAGCGCGTAGAGCCCGTTCACCGGCGAGACCCCCGCGACCTCCGCATACGCCATCGCCGAGGGGATCGCCAGCGCCGCCACCGTCACCCCGGCGACGGCATCCCGCCGCGCGCTCGGGCCGCGGTAGCGCGGAAGCTCGGCCGCGACCGGGAACGTGCGCGTGAGCAGCGGCTCCTCCCGCGCAGGCCGAAACGGGGCTCGCTCGTCGTAGTCAGACTGCGGCCGGCGCCGAGCGGCCGTCTCGCGTCGTCGGTATCCCATCTCTGCCTTCGTGACGGCCGCGACCGGCTACGCCCTGCTCCTGCCGCCGACCGCGACTATCCGTCAGCGGGCGGACGTGATCTCGGCCTGGCTCTCGCTCCAGCGGGCGGTGAGCGCGTAGAGCACGATGATGTTGAGCGCGAGGACGGTCAGCGACCAGAGCGGGTACTGGCTGTTCCCCAGGAAGCCCAGCTGGGCGAAGACGTTCACCGACACGAAGATGATCGTGAGCCAGCGCGCCCAACCCTTGCCGGCCAGCAGCCCGAGGCCGACGAGCGCCAGGATCACGCCGTAGATCAGCAGCGTCCAGCCCCAGGCCGTCAGGTCGACGACGAGGAAGCCGGAGGGGCTGACCACGTAGTAGTTGTCGTCGAACAGGGCGATCAGTCCCTGGATGACGTCGATGCCGGCGAGGATCAGCATCACGATCCCGGCGAAGCCGATCCAGCCTGCCATCGAGCTCTTCGTGCTCATCGTCTACCTCCAAGTCGAACGGTCGGAGCGCCGCTCCTGTGTCCAGCCGACGCAGTTCCACGCTAGGGCCGTGGGGTGCGGCCGGGAAGGCGCAGAGGCCACGTTCATCCGGGATGATTCGTCGGGCTCGAGACGTCTAGACGAGGCTCGAGCTCGGCCGCGCGCGCGATCGCTTCCTGCCGGTTCGTGACGCCGAGCTTGCGGTAGATCGTGCGGCGGTGCGTCTTGACCGTGGTCGGGGCGAGGTACAGCTCCCGCGCGACCTCCGACACGGAGCGGCCGGCGGCGAGCAGCGCGAGGACGCGCAGCTCCGCCTCGCTCAGCGGCTCGCCGTAGAAGCCCTCGTGCCGCGGCGGAGCCGAGAGCTCGGCAGCGACGCTCTCGGCGAGCGCGCTCAGCATCCCGGGATCGGGGAGCGTCTCGAGGTCGGCGCGCGCCGACTCGAGCGCCTCCCGCGCGCCGTCCGCGTCCCCGAGCTTGTGCCGTGTCGAGGCGAGCCGCAGGAGCGCGTGCGCGTGCCAGTGGCTCGGCCGGGACGGCGCGCTGAGCCGCACGGCGAGCTCGAGCTCCTCGAGCTCGGAGCTCGCGTCTGCGCCGGCGGCGTGGATGCCGGCAAGCGCGACGTGCGTGTTCGTCGCCACGTACGTCTCGGCCAGGCCGTGTGCCTCGAGCAGCTCGCGAGAGGCGCCGGCGTGGCGCTTCGCGGAGGCGAGGTCGCCGGCGTCGAGGTCGACGAGCGCGAGGTACGCGAGCACGGCCGCGGAGGCAGGCGCGTGGTCGTGGGCGTGGGGCAGCCGTTGCGCCTCGAGGAGCGGCGCTCGTGCCTGCTCGCCGTTGCCTTGCAGGTAGAGCGCCTGGCCGAGCCCGATGAGCGCCTGGCGACGCCAGCCGCTTCCCGGGTGGCTCGAGCTCGAGCGCCCGCCTCGCCGCCGCGACGGCCGGGGTGACGCCCTGCGTGAGGTAGAGGCAGCGCAGGAGCGCGATGCACGACTCGATCGAGGCGATGCCGTTCGCGAGCGGGCCGGGGCGGGAGCCTGCGGCGGCGACGGCGAGCCAGCGCTCGATCTCGTCCGCCGGTCGTGCGGTCTGCGCTGCCAGGGACGCGCGCACGAGGGCGAGCTGCGGCTCCGCGGTCGCCTCGGGCCAGGAGAGCTCGTCCAGCCAGCGGGCGAGCGTCGTCAGCCGTCCTTCGTTGACGAGGCTCCGCTGGTGGAGCGTCACCAGGTCGCTGGCCCTGGCGAGATCACGGCCCGCGATCGCATGGCCGACCGCGGCCTCGACGTCGCCCTGCGCCTCGTACCAGGCGGAGGCGCGGGAGTGGAGCTCGGCAAGCGCCTCCGGGCTCGTCCGTGCGAGCTCTCGCCGGAGGACGTCGCTGAACAGCTGGTGGAAGCGGTACCGCTCGCCGTGCCTGTCGAGGGGGACGAGGAACAGGTTCGCGCGCTCGATCTCGGCGAGCATCGCCGCGGAGCCGTGCGTCTCGAGCACCGCATCGCATGCGGCGCCGGACACCTCGTCGAGCACGGATGCGCGGAGCAGGAACCAGCGCATCTCCTCGCCGACCGAGGCGAGGACGTCGTCCGAGATGTACTCGAGCAGATGCCGGGAGTCGCCGGCGAAGTCGAGCACGAAGGCGTGGGGATCCTGCTCGTGCTGGAGGAGGATCGACGCCAGGCTGAGGCCCGCGGCCCACCCTTCCGTGCGCTCCGTCAGGCGGGCGATGTCCTCGGGGGCGAGATCGACGTTCGCACTGTGCAGGAGCGACGCCGCTTCGACGTGCGACAGCTGCAGGTCGGCCGCCCGCACCTCGCTCAGCTCGCCGTGCGCCCGCCACCGGCCTACCGGCAGGTTCGGGTCGGAGCGGCTGGAGAGCACGATCTGGACGTCCGAGGGCGCCTGTTCGACGAGCAGGCGCATGGACTCGTCGCAGACCGTGCTGCGAACGCGGTGCCAGTCGTCGACGACGAGGACCGACGGCGGGGCGTCGGACAGCTCCTCGACGAGCAGCGGCAGGACGACGCTCTCGACCGCGGCCGGTCCGGCGCGCAGCGCCTCGAGCGACGCCGTCCCGGCCCGGGGATGCACCGCCTGCAGTCCGGCGATCAGGTGGCTCCAGAACCTGACCGGGTCGCTGTCGCCCTCGTCCGCGGACAGCCACACGAACGGCGTCCGCTCCCGATCGGCCTCGCACCACTGGGCGAGCAGCGTCGTCTTGCCGTACCCCGCAGGGGCGCAGACGAGCGTGAGCTTCCTGCCTCTCCCTTCGCGGAGGCGATCCAGGAGCTGCCCGCGCGGGGCGATGCCCTTCCGTGCCTGGGGTGGCGCCAGCTTCGAGCGCAGCAGCGGCACCCGCCCGCCGGCCGTCGCATCGCTCGCGGCGTCCGGTGCCTGCCCGCGCTGTCTGTGCTCGGTTCTGCCATCGGTGATCGCATTATCCGTGCGCGCGGCGCTGTTTCATCCCGGATGAACCCGTCCCCGCGGCGCGAACGCGGGCTCGATGGTGGGCCATGCTGGTCGTGATGACTTCGAGTGGCACAGCGCCGGGTGCGTCGAAGCACGTGACGTACGAGATCGTCGTCCGCGGCGATCTCAGCGACCACTTCACGTCGACGTTCCTGAGCGAGAGCCTCGGGTCGACGGTGGGCAGGGCGCGCGTCGAGCCCGGAGACGGGACGACCGCGATCGTGATCGAGGTGATCGACCAGGCGCATCTGCTCGCGATCCTCGAGCGGCTGCGCGACCTCTCCCTCGAGATCGAGCGAGTGAACCCGGCAGACGAGAGCGAAAGGAACACGAGATGACGAGCAGCGACCCCACGCCACTGCCGGTGCCGGCGTTTGCCGGCGGCACGAAGGCGATCACGACGACGCCGGTCGTCGGCACGCCGCGGCGGGAGTACGCCGAGACGTTCGTGCCCGGCGAGGAGGAGCTCGAGGACGGCGAGATCCGGGTGACGGTGCTCGGCAGCGGCAACCCCTGGGTGACGCGCGGCCAGTCCTCCGGGAGCGTGCTCGTCGAGATCGGCAACGCCGAGCGCGACATCTTCATCCTCGACCTCGGCAGCGGCTCGCTCGCGAACTACGCGAGCCTGAAGCTGCCGGTCAACAAGCTCGACAAGGTGTTCTTCACCCACCTGCACGCCGACCACACGGCCGACCTGATCACGCTCTCGGGCAGCTACTCGAAGGTCGGACGGGCAGACCGGCCGGTCGCCGTCTGGGGGCCGAGCGGCACCGAGCCGCGCCTGGGCACCCGGCACTTCGTCGAGTCGATCCAGGAGGCGCTCGCCTGGGACACGCGAAGGCTCGCGCGGCCCGATCAACCCGGACAGCCTCGAGCTGACGGTGACCGAGTTCGACTTCAGCCAGACCGGGGTCGTCTACGAGGCGAACGACGTCACCGTGACCTCGTTCCCGGTCATCCACGCGCGCAGCGGCGCCGTCGGCTACCGCTTCGACTTCGCCGGCCTCACCTTCGTCCACTCCGGCGACACCTGCGCGGGCTGGCCGCTCGTCCGTGCCTGCGAGGGCGGCGTCGACCTGCTCATCCACGAGTGCTTCCCGCCCGCCGCGGCGCTCGCCGCCGCGACCGGCCTCTCGATCGAGCGGGCGACGATGGCGCTCAACGCCGCCCACACCTCGCCCGCAGCCGCCGGCAAGGTGTTCGGGCTCGTGCGGCCGCGCATGGCCGGCCTCATCCACACGTTCCTCTCGCCCCAGGTCATCCCGCTGATCTTCTCCGAGCTCCGCGCGGTCTACGAGGGGCCGGTCGTGCAGACCCAGGACCTGACCGTGTTCAACGTGACGAAGGACGCCGTCGTCGCGCGCCAGGCGCAGGTGATCGACCAGCTGCCGCCGATCGCGGGCGAGCAGCGCGTCGCCTACACGCCCGTCCTGCCGACGCCTCCCGACTGGTGGGCCGAGGCACGCATCCCGCTCGACGACGTCGTGCCGCCGCCGCGACGCTCCGGCTCTGATCGGATCATGATGTCCCGGCGAGGCACTGGCAGAGTCGGGGGCCGTCGCGCGGGCGATCAGGACGCCGCGCGCGGCCGCCCTCGCGGGCATCGCGTTCTCCGTCCTCTTCGCCGTGGCGCTCGTCCTCGTCCGCACGCGCCGTCCCCGCGGATCCCGAACGACGCCGGAGCAGTGGCTCACGGACAGCTCGCGGCGAGACTGCGGTGCTGCTCGCCCTCGGCCTCGTGCCGTTCGCGGGGATCGCGTTCCTCTGGTTCATCGGCGTGATCCGCGACCGCGTCGGCGCGGCAGAGGACCG
This sequence comes from uncultured Actinomycetes bacterium, assembly GCA_963849125.1. Lineage (GTDB taxonomy): Bacteria > Actinomycetota > Thermoleophilia > Gaiellales > Gaiellaceae > Gaiella. The sequence continues at coordinate 442,421 of CAWKGI010000020.1, forward strand.
GTTCTTCGCGACCGTCTTCCTGGGCAGCGGGCTGCTGTTCGTCGGCATGCTCTTCGTCGCCTCGTCCGTCGCGGCAGGGCTCGTCGCGGCCGCCGGAGACCACGCCGACAGCCTCCTCTCCTCGGGCGCCTGGGCGGTGGGGCGCGAGCGCCACCCACGAGCTCATGGTCGTCTACGCGATGCGGATGGCCGCCGTGTTCACGCTCGCCGCCTCGACGATCCTGATGCGCACGCGGCTCGCGCCGCGCTGGCTCGTCGCATCCGGGTACGCGATCGCGGTCGTGCTCCTGATCACGGTCGGCTCACTTCGCCTGGGTCGAGCTCGCTCTTCCCGGCCTGGGTGCTCGTCCTGAGCGTCTACGTGCTCGTCACCAGCTTCCGGGGAACCTCCGCAGGCGGTGCCTCCGGCGTGACGACCTGGGCCACACGATTCCGGCGGCGCCAGAGCGTCCGCCAGAGCCTGTGGCTCGTCCCGCTGCTCGGCGCGTCTTGCCGGGATCGTCCTGGCGTGGGGCGCCGCCTGGGCGGGCCAGAAGCTCGACATGCCCGCGGCCCTCACCTTCACGCCGTCGACTGCCTCATCCGTGCTCTCGGCGATTCTCGGCGCCGTGATCGGGCTCATCGGCTTCGTCGTCACCGTGACCGTGCTCCTGGTGCAGACCGCCACCAGCCAGTTCTCGGCGCGGTACATGCGGTTCATCTACCGAGACCGGCTCCTGAAGGCGGTCCTGGCGGTCCTGGTCGGGACGTTCGCCTACTCGTTCGTGCTTCTTCGCCAGGTCGGCGAGACGGAATCACCGGACCTCGGCCTGTTCCTGGTCGCCGGGCTCGTTCTCCTCGGAATCCTCCTCTTCCTCCTCTTCTTCTCGCACCTCCTCCACCGGCTGCGCCCCGTGGCCGTCGCGGCCTCCGTCAGCGAGCTCGGCCTCGAGGCGTTCCTCGAGCTCGCACGGCCGACGGCGACCGGCGCGCGGCCCCTGGAGCCGCCCGCGAGCGTCCACGCAATCCAGAGCACCCGCACCGGCACGATCCAGGCGGTCTCACTCGACGGTCTCGTGCGCTGGGCGCAGGACCACGCGTGCACGCTCGTGTTCCATCACGGCGTGGGCGACTTCGTCCACCCCCACGCACCCCTCCTCGAGGTCTGGGGCCCCTCACCACCGCCCGGACGCCGCTCGCGATCTGGAAGGCATGGTCGCGCTCGGGAAGGAGCGCACGATCGAGCAGGATCCCGCCTTCGCCGTCCGCGTGATGGTCGACGTCGCAAACCGGGCGCTCTCCGCCGCCATCAACGACCCGACCACGGCCGTCCAGGTCCTCGACTACATGGAGGACATGCTGCTCGTGATCGGCCGCAGCGACTTCTCCGACCGCGGGATCTTCTGCGACGCCGACGGCACGCCACGGGTCGTGCTCCCCTCCCGCGGTTGGCAGGAATACCTGGCACTCGCCGTCACGGAGATCAGGCAGTACGGCGGAAGCTCCGACCCAGGTCGTCCGACGCCTTCGCGCTCTGCTCCTCCACCTGCAGGAAGCCGTGCTGCCCGAGCACCGCGCCGCCGTGGACGAGGAGCTGGCCCGACTCGAAGCCACCGTGCGCGAGCGATTCGGCGAGGGCGTCGACCTCGACCGCGCCCTCGTACCCGACAGGCAGGGGCTTGGCGGGCCTGTCCGCACGGCAGCGTAGGAAACACATCCGGCACGGCGACGGTCAGATGCCCCGAGTTCAGGCAGGAGATTCTCGACTGTGATCGCGTCACGGCGTTAGGGCCTGGTCGGGCGCGGGCCGGCGTCCCTCAGCAGCCGGGGTTGATTGCGCCTACCGCCCCTAGAGTCGAGTCCATCGGCGGCGAAGTGTGACTGACGTACGATCAGCGCCTTCCACCCAGGCACTGTCGGCTAGAAACCGGCCAGGATTGTGCGGTTCATACCTGACGGATTGTCGGGGGCGACATGACCCACCGTCTTAATCCCAAGGTCGCTGGTTCGGTTCAATCATGCTCCGGTTGGCATGAGGAGCCAGTTCGACCTTGCTCGAACCCAGCACGGCCAATGGGTTGCAGTCTGCGCCGCGGCGGCCTGTGTGTCGTTCGTGCCGGTGACGTTGCGCGTGTCAGGGTGGCGACACAGGAATCCGCTCGTCTTCCTCTTGAGGCCGGCTCTTAGGCGGCGCCGGTCAGTCGCCTACGCTTTCGGGCAGAGCATCAGGAGGTTGAGCCCGCCGGCAGGTCCGGAGCGGACGGGGCAGCCGATCCGTTCCGAGACGTACTCGCGGGTGGTGCTGTTGCCGGTCACGATGAAGGGGCGCTTCGCGGGTGAGGTCGGCGTCGAGCTTCACGTAGGCGGCGGCGCGAGCGTCGCCGAAGAGCCGGGAGGCCTGCTCCATGCGCTGGTTGTAGAGGGGCTTGTTCCAGTAGGCGAAGTTCTGGTTGTTCGACGCTCGGATCGTCTTCCCGGAGAGGAGGACGTTGATGAAGTCGAACGGGTCGGGGTAGTCGGCGAACCAGCCGATCACCATGATGTCGAACGGCTCGCCGCGACGCCCTGCCTTGCTGTAGAGCACGGTGAACTCGAACTCCTTCACCTGCGCGTCGATGCCGATCGCGTTCAGGTTGGCCTTCACGATCTGTCCGATCGTGCGGCCGGTGGGGTCGTTGGACGTGTAGACGACCACCTTTCCCGTCGTCCCTGCGAGGAGCTCGCGGGCGCGCCCCGGGTTCGGCCGGTTCGGGTACAGGCGCAGGTCGCGGTACCCCGGGATCCCGGGTGGCAGAACCTGGTCGTTCGGCTTGCCGGCGTAGGCTCCGGCGACGGCCGTGATAGGCTGTCCGGTCGACCGCGAACGCGACCGCCTGCCGATTGGCGCGCTCGGCGAAGAACGGCCGCGACGTGTTGAGCGCCAGGTACTGGATGGTCGGCTGCAAGGAGACGAAGTAGCGGCCGCGGTTCACCCCGTACTGCGCGCCCAGCTGCTGGTGCAGCGCGGGCGGTAGTCCGCCGAGGTCGAGGTCGGCCTCGCCCTTGCGCACCTGGAGGTAGCTCGCGTTGACGTCGACGTTCGAGACGACGCGGACGGCGTCCCACCGTTGCGGGCGCGGCCCCTTGTAGTACGGGTTTCGCTCGAGCACCGCCACGCGCCCCGCGTCGAGCTCCTTCACCGTGTAGGGCCCTGACCCGACGACGGACTTCACGCCCTGCGACACGACGGGCGTGTCCTCCGGCACGGCGCAGAAGAACGGCATCGCGATCCGGTAGAGGAAGTCCGCGGCGGGGCGCGTCAGCCGGAAGGTGAGCGTGTTCCCCTGCACGGTCATTCCGGACGGCCTCGTCCCCTTCCCGCTCAGCACCGCCTGCGCGCCGACGAGGTCGCGCAGGAACGACGAGGCAGGAGACGCCAGCTTCGGCGCGAGCGCCCGCTCGACCGCGCGTGCGAAGCTGGCGGCCGTGAGTGGCCGTCCGTCCGCGAACCGCAATCCCGGACGTACGCGGAAGCTGAACGTGCGGCCCCCGTTGCCCGACGACCGGCTTGAAGCTCGCCTCGGGCTGCAGCGTCGAGCGGCGGCGCCGGAGCGGTCGGCATAGCTCATCAGCCGCAGGCACGTCATCGCCTCGAGACGCCAGCCGACGAAGTCGTAGCTGAGCGCAGGATCGAGCGTGTCGAGGCTGTAGTTCGACGCGTTCAGACGCAGCACCCGGTCGGCCGCATCGCGCTCCGACGCTCCCGCCGCACGGCCACCGAGGACCGCCGCCGCGACGAGGCCAACAGTGACTATGACCAGAAGTGGGAGCGAACGTCGCATCGGCGCCTCCTGCGGGCTGGTGCTGTCAGAGATCTGGAATGTGCCATGTGGCACGTAGCGATGCAACGTTCGATTGTCAGGTTCGCTCACCAGCAGGCCCTGGCGATGCAAACCCCACACAGCGTCGCGGGCGGCTGGTGGGCCGCCCGCGGTGACGCATGTTGGTGTGCGACTTCCGCTACTTGCGGGCAAATGAGCCGTAGAGGGCGGCGAGGCTGGTGAGGGTGGCGCCGAGGGTGATGGCCTTGACGTAGAGGTGGGTGGCGGTGGTCTTCATGGTGGCCTCCTCGGTGGTGGTGGACTGCATGGGGACAGCATCGGGCCTGCCGGGTGTTGTGTCGTTCAGGGGGTTGACGTTGCGAACGTCAGCGTCTTGACACAACATCCAGTGCGTGACTGAGGTTTCTCAGCCGTCGGGGACGGTGACGTTGGTGTTCACCGACATCGAGGGCTCCACGCGGCTGTTGGAGGAGTTGGGGACGGAGGTGTACCGGGAGGCGCTGGCGGAGCACCGGCGGGTGGTCAGGGAGGCGTGCGCCCGCTTCGATGGCTATGAGGTGGACTATGAGGGGGACGCGTTCTTCTACGCGTTCCAGTCCGCCCAGGACGCTGTTGGCGCTGTGAGCGCGTTCATGGTGGGGTTGCTGGGTGGCCCGATCCGCATCCGGGTGGGGATCCATACGGGTGAGCCGGCGTTGGATCCGCCGAAGTATGTGGGGATGGATGTGCATCGGGCGGCGCGGATCATGTCGTCGGCGCATGGGGGGGCAGGTGGTGGTGTCGGCGGAGACGCTGGCGTTGCTGGAGCCGGGCCGGTTCGAGCTGCGGCATCTGGGCCAGCACCGGTTGAAGGACCTCTCCAGCCCGATCCCGCTCCATCAGCTGGTGGTGGAGCAGTTGCCGCAGGGGTTCCCGCGGCTGAAGACGCTCTACCACTCGACCCTGCCGGTGCCCGCGACCCCGTTCCTGGGGCGCGAGCAAGAGCTGGCCGAGGTCACGCAGCGGCTCCTTGATCCCGACACCCGGCTGTTGACGCTGACTGGCCCGGGTGGGACGGGCAAGACCCGCCTGGGGTTGCAGGCCGCGGCCGAGGTGAGCGACGAGTTCCCGGACGGGGTGTGGTGGGTGCCTTTGGCCCCGCTGCGGGATCCGGCGCTGGTCATGCCGTCCTTGGCGCGGGTGCTGGAGCTGCCCGAGCAGCCAGGCGTGACGCCGCTCGACCTGGTGGCAAAGGCGCTCATTGGCAAGAGGACGCTGGTGGTGCTGGACAACGCGGAGCACCTATTGCCCGATCTGGCCGACGAGCTGGCCGCTCTCACAGCTGCCTGCCCGACGCTGCGGGTGCTGCTCACGAGTCGTGAGCGGTTGCAGATCGGCGTCGAGCGCAGCTGGCCGGTGCCGGCGCTGACCGCCGTCGACGCAGTTGCGCTGTTTGTGCAGCGGGCGACCGCGGCCGGGGTGTTGGTGGAGCCGGGCGCGTCGGTGGCCGAGGTGTGCGCGCGGCTGGACTTCCTGCCGTTGGCGATTGAGCTGGCGGCCGCCCGGGTGCGGTCGCTGTCGGTGGCGGCGATCCTGGGCCGGTTGGACGAGCGGCTCGAGCTTCTCGCCAGCCGCGACCGCGACGTGGACGAGCGCCACCGCACGCTTCGCGCGACGATCGAGTGGTCGTACGACCTGCTCGACCCGCTCGAGCAGCGGGCGCTGCGCGCGTTGAGCGTCTTCGCAGGTGGCTGCGCGCTGGAGGCGGCGCACCAGGTGGCGGGCGCCGATCTCGGTCTGATCGAGTCGCTGCTCGACAAGAGCCTCGTCCGTCACCGCCTGGACGACGTCGGCACTGACCGCTACTGGATGCTCGAGACGATTCGCGAGTTCGCCGCCGAGCGACTCGCTGCCGTCGGCGACGAGGATCGTACGCGCGCGGCCCACGCTGACTGGTACGCGGCCTTTGCCGCCCCACCAGACGGCGTCGTCTGGTCAGCGCCGGTCGAGCGAGCGGACGGTCTCGAGGCAGAGCTCGCCAACCTGCGCCTCGCGTACGACTGGTTCGTCGCACGGGGCGATGCCGAGCGGGCGCAGCGATTGGCGATCGAGATGTGGGTCGTGTGGGAGATGCGCGACCGTCTCGCCGAGGGTCGGACGTGGCTCGATCGAGCGTTGGCGTTGCCGGGTGCCGAGCAGAGTGTCGCTCGCGCGAGCTGTTTGCAGGGGCGCGCGGTAATCGCCTACTTCCTCGGGGAGACGGAGGAATCGATGGAGCTCGCGGAAGCCGGCGTTGCGATCATGCGCGAGGTCGGGTCAGACGAGCAGATCGTCACCGCACTGCTGGCGCTCACGTGGACACTGCGGTTTCGAGACGAGGCCAGGGCTCGCCTCCTGCTCGAGGAGGCGCTCGTGCTCGCGCGGCGTGTCGGCACCCCTCTCATCCTGCGCACCACGCTGCACAACGTCGGAGAGATGGAGCGAAACGCCGGCAACTACGACGTCGGGGCTGCGCACCTGGAGGAGGCACTGGCAGTAGCCCGCGAGCTCGGCGACCCAGCCTGGATCGGAGCGATCGGTCACAGCCTCGGGGATCTCGAGCTGTTACGTGGCCACGCCGAGACCGCCTCCACGCGGTACCTCGAGGCGGCCGACGCGTGCGTGGAGGGTCGCTTTCCCGCGCAGACGGTCCTCTGCGTAGGCGGACTCGCGGCCGTAGCCGCGCAACGCGGGGACGACGAGCTCGCGCGGCGTCTTTGGCACGCGGTGGAGCACTGGGAGGACGAGCGCGGTATCACGCTCCCGCCCACAGAGCGCGCGCCATACGAGCTGGCCGTCGCGGATCTCGTCACCGACGACGATCCGCCGCTCTCCCTCGAGGACGCGATCGAGCTCGCACGAGCAACAGCCCCAAGACAGTAGGAGTACGCCGCCCCGGGGCGGGGCCAGTGCCTGCCCCGGGCGGGCGCATGCGTCGCGGACGCACGAAGCTGTGGTTTGAGTAGACGGGTCGGGTGGTGTGGGGGCGCGCCCCTTGAGGCGCGCCCCCGTGTGGTCGAGTGCGGCGTGGGTCAGCTGCGGTGGATCTTGACCTGGCCGCCTTCGACGTCGCCGGACGCCTTGTAGATTGGGCTGTCCGTGTCGGGGTTGGCGCCGGGCGCCCAGATCTTGATGATGAACCTGTCGACGCTGTCGTCGCGGGCGTCGACCCGGAACGGGTAGTTGCCGCTGGCGCCGTCGATGCGGGCGGTGCCGCTGAACTTGGCCCAGTTGTTGTTGGTTACCACCAGCCATTCCATGCCGGTGGAGTGCAGGTGGAACTTCCCGACGTTGTAGTGGAACTCGAGCTGGCCGCCGGGCTGGGCGGACGCGCCGTTCTGGTACCTGACCACGAACCCGAAGTTGGCCTTGGAGGTGCCGTCGAGCCCGGGCAGCAGGTCACCGGGATCCGATGTGTTTCCGCCGGGCACGAACCAGCCGCCACCGGTCGCGAACCCCGCCGAGGGGTCGTACACGACCAGGTAGACACACGACGGGGTGCTCCAGTTGTCCGCCGCGTCCCGGGCGCGCACGCAGACCGGATACACCCCGGGTGAGAGACTGTTGCCGACAGTGGCCGACAGCGTCCCGCCCCCGTGGGCCATCGCGGTGCCGTTGCCCTCACCGGGATCGGTGCCGAGGTAGTACTCGCCGCCTGCGACACCGGACAGGCTGTCGTTCGAAGCGGCCGACAGGGTTGTCGACTCGGTGACAGCCTTCGGGTTCACCGACAACGCCGGCGTTGCCACCGTCGGGTCGGTCTTGTCGATCGACAGCTGGATCGACCCGATCGCACAGTTGTTGGCCGGATCACAGCTTTGCGCCGACGTGTACGTGATGTTCGCGCCCTCTGTCGAAGCGAGCGTGTTCGGCGGATCGGACGGCGTGCCCGACGACGGATCCGGATCGGCCGCCTGCCAATCGACCGTGACGTCGGCGTTGTACCATCCGGCCGCGTTGGCGCCGCGGTCGGGCGTGCCCGACACAGAGGGCGCGACGTCGTCGGCTGGCTCGCGGGTGTCCACGTAGAAGTAGAGGCCGCACGCTTCCGTGCTTCCGCTCCCCCAGAGTCCACTTCCCGAGCTGATCGGCCCCCACCAGTTCTGCCGCTCGAAGCAGGAGAACGACGAGATGCCACGCTCGATGACCCCGGCCCCGACAGCGGGCTGGATGACTGCGATGAACGGGCGATTGACGGCGATCTGCCGCCACCACCCGGTCGTGTCGGACCATTGAAGGTATGGATCGGTCGGAATTGGGTCAGAAGTGAAGATCGAGCTGAGGTCAACGTGATCCCAGTCGATGCACTGGCCGTTCGCGTAAGTCCCCGGTCCGAAGCTGATCGATGCCGACCCTGCGGAACTCGTAACGCTCGCCTGCATCGTGTCGACGGTGGCCGACGCAGACTGGCCCCAAGGAAGCGTACGCGGGTCATCGAGGGCCGCAAGCGTCGCCGAACCGGCGAGAGTCACGCTTCCTGCTCCGAAGTTGCCTGGCATGTTGGAGCCGGAGAGACTGTTGCTCCCGTCCCAGACCATCGGGGTACCGCCTTCGGTCCGGCACGGATCGGAGTTCGGGATCGCGTAGTACGGCGTCGCACGCGACATGCGGGCGACGCCGCTGAACATCCCTTGACCGCCGAGTGTGAGCGTCGTCGTGGAACTCGCAACCGAGCTTGTCGCGAGCACGAGCGTGGTTGTGAGAGCCACGAAGCTGGCAGCAAGCTTGAATGCGCGCCGACGCCGCCTTGAGGTGGCCTTGATCGGTGCGTGCTCCATCGGAGCCTCCTTTGTCCGCAGCAGCCCGACGCACCACGCGTCAGGCTGATCAGGGGTGACGCTGGCAGGGGTGGCTCAACGGCTGCTCAACGTGCGCTAACGGACGTGTGTGGGATGTGCGTGGGTGTTGAGGGTGGGGTCGTGGGCGAGAATGCGGCGTTGGAGAAGGTGGAGTTCGGGGCCGGGTTCGATGCCGAGCTCGCTGGTGAGGGTGTCGCGGAGCTGGCGGAAGGTGTTGAGCGCGTCGATCTGGCGGCCGCCGCGGTAGAGGGCGACCATCAGGCGTGCGCGGAGGTGCTCGCGGGTGGGGTGGACGCTGACGAGTGTTCGGAGCTCGGGCAGGAGCTGTTCGTGCTGGCCGAGGAGGAGGCGCGCGTCGAGCAGGGTTTCGGTGACCGTGAGGCGTTCTTCGTCGAGGGCGCCGCGTGTCTCGGCGGCGAAGGGTTCACCGTTGAGGCAGGCGACCGGGTCGCCGCGCCAGAGCGACAGCGCCTCGCTGAGTAGGTCGGCTGCGGTTGCGGCATCACCGTCGGTGAGTGCCGTGCGGCCGGCGCGGGCGAAGCAGCGGAAGCGCGCGAGGTCGAGCTCTTCGGATTCGACCTCGACGCGGTAGGCGTGGCCGTGGCTCTGGATTCGTTGCTTGCCGATCGCGCGGCGGAGGCGTGAGGCGTACACCTCGACGGCGTGCGAGGCGCTGGTTGGGGGGGCGGCCCAGAGGGCGTCGATCAGGCTGGCGCGGGAGACGGCGTCTCCCGCGCGTAGGAGCAGGGCGGCGAGTAGCGCTCGGGGGCCGCTGCCGCCGAGGGCGAGGCGCCGGCCGTCGTCGGTGACGACCTCGATCGCTCCGAGAATCCGGAACTCCACCGCAGCTCCTTGTCCTGATTGTTCGGGACTGGTTCACGGGCACGGTAGGTCGGTGTGCGTGGTCTGTCTGTCTCGCGGCCTTCGCTGGCGGTGTCAGCGTGGCGACACGTGGCGAGTCGTCGTGGCGGCGTGGGCGTCCCGCGCGGGGCGGCCGTCCGGGTGGTGCGTTGGAACGTCGGTCTGCCCGAGCCGGCGGCTCGCGAGGTCGTACACGTAGAGCTGTCCGATCCCCGTGCGCTTCCAAACGACCACGAGCCGGCACCTTGGACACCGAGTGGCTCGAGACCACGATCCCCGCGGCGCGTGTGCCGGAGGGGCGAACCTTCGCGATTGACGACATACCCGCTCCGCTGCGTCCTGGCGAGGTACTGGCCCGCGCGCACGCGCTCGCGGTGCTCCGCGAACGGGCGAGCGAACAGGCGGGGGTTGTGACGGACCCGGGAGAATCCTAGGATCGTCCGATGGAGTGGCGGCTGCTGGAAGGGGTGCCGGGCGAGGACGTGCGCCGCTTGTTGTCGGTCGCGCGGCGCCGCTCGTTTCGCAAGGGCGAGGTGGTGTTTCACCGGGGTGACCCTGCTGATTCGCTGCACCTGATCTCGAAGGGCCGGTTCAAGGTGTCGGTGATGACGCCCTTGGGGGCTGAGGCGACGATCGCGATACGTGGGCCGGGTGACTCGTTCGGCGAGATGGCGGTCGTGGGGGAGAGCGCGAAGCGCTCCGCGACGATCGAGGCGCTAGAAGTCGCAGAGACGTTTTGTGTGGTGGAGAGTGAGTTCCGCCGGTTGCGCAAACAGCATCCGGGGGTCGATCAGCTGCTGATCGACTTCCTCGCCAACGAGGTGCGGATGCTGAACGAACGGCTGTTGGAGGCGCTGTACGTTCCCGCGGACAGGCGGGTGCTGCGACGTCTCAGTGAGCTCGCCGCGCTGTATGGGGACGGGGAGAGCGAGACGGTGATCCCGCTGACCCAGGAGGAGCTTGCGGGGTTGGCCGGCACCTCGCGCGTCACGGTGAACCAGGTGTTGAACGGCCTGCAGGACAAGGGTGTCGTCCAGTTGCAACGCGGCAAGACGATCATCGGCGACCCGGCCGCGCTCGCCGCCCGCGCAGGGCGATCCCCCGGCACGTAAGAGCGGGCGGCTGGTGGGCCGCCCGCGGTGATGCATGTGGGTGTGCGACGTCCTGCTACTTGACCCGCAACGAGCCGGCCAGGGCGGCAATGGCGGCGAGGCTGGCGGTGACGGCGACGGCCTTGACATACAGGGTGGTGGCGGTGGTCTTCATGGTGGCCTCCTGGGTGGTGGTGGACTGCATGGGGACAGCATCGGGCCTGCCGGGTGTCGTGTCGTTCAACGGGTTGACGTTGCGAACGTCAACGTCTTGACACAGGGGTTTCCCTCTTGGCATTGGCTCAGCCCGACCGGATTGCCGGCCTAAGACACAGGAACCGACGCCCAACGCCGTCGCGGCTCTACCGTCAACGGTAGAGCCGCTCAGTCCCAGAGCCGAGAGCGCCGACCCGAATCGAAAACCGAAAAACCGAAACACGTCCGGGGGCCTCTTCGGTGACGATACGGCGTGTTTGCGGGCAGGAAGTCCGCGACGCGTGGCATCTACGTCCTTGACCTTGTGACCCGTCGAGCGCAGCGACTCACACTCCGACCTTGCGTTGTCGCGAGCAAGAGATCCTGTACAGACTCGACCGAGAACGCCTACGAGATCGACTGGCGATAGCCGCTCCGTGTCCGTAGTCGTGGGCAGCCGGGTTCCGGGACGGCGCTGATGTCCTGTGTCGAGTCGGGGCGCAGTGTGCGGGGGTGAGAGGAGGCGTGTGATGCGCCGGTCGCTGCTTATCGCTTGCGTGGTGGTGTTGGTGTCGGGTGGGGTGGTGTCGCTTGCGGCTGGCTCTGCGGGGTCTGGTTCGGCGGGGCGGTGGGTGGTGCGGGATCTCGGCACCCTCGGTGTGCCAGCCACAGAGAGCGTTGCGTTCGACATCACCGACCGTGGGCAGATCGTCGGGCAGGTGGAGACGACGCCGAGAGACGCCAACGGCGAGTCGATCTCCCACGCGTTCTTGTGGGCGAACGGGAAGATGCGTGATCTCGGCACGCTTGGCGGGCCAGGCAGTGGCGCGTACGGGATCAATGGGCGCGGTCAGATTGTCGGGTCGGCGGACACGAAGGCGGTTGAACCCGACTCGTCCGTTCCGTTCTCCCACGCGTTTCTGTGGGTGAACGGGAAGATGCGTGATCTCGGAACGCTTGGCGGGCCAAGTAGCAGCGCGGCCGCGATCAACGGGCGCGGTCAGATCGTCGGATCGGCGGACACGAAGGTGAAAGACCCCGACGGCGGGTTCGTCAGCCACGCGTTCTTGTGGGCGAACGGGAAAATGCGTGATCTCGGAACGCTTGGCGGGCCAAGTAGCAGCGCGGCCGCGATCAACGGGCGCGGTCAGATCGTCGGATCGGCGGACACAAAGGCGAAAGACCCCGACTCGCATCGTCCGATCTCCCACGCGTTCCTGTGGGCGAACGGGAAAATGCGTGACCTCGGCACGCTCGGCGGCACAGATAGCACGGCCTTTGCGATCAACGAGCGCGGCCAGATCGTCGGGGAGGCGCTCACGAAGGCGGGGGACTACCACGCGTTCCTGTGGGCGAACGGGAAGATGCGTGACCTCGGCACGCTCGGCGGGGAAAGTTGGGCGTTTGGCATCAATGACCGTGGTCAGATCGTCGGATCGTACGACCAGGCGTACAAAGCGCAACTCCACCACGCGTTCGTGTGGGAGAACGGCAAGATGCGTCACCTCGGCACCCTCGGCGGGCCACGCGGCGACGCCTCCGAGATCAACGAGCGTAGTCAGATCGTCGGATCGGCCGACATCAAGACCGACCGAGGGTTCAACATCTCCCACGCCGTCCTGTGGACGTGGAAGCCCGCCAAGTGAACGACCGCCACGGCTGACCTGTTCCGTAGTCGCGGGCAGCCGGGTTCCGGGGCGGCGCTGTCGCAGAGACGCGGACAACCCGCTCACCGGTGCTCTGCGGCCCCAGGCGTGGCCCCACAGACCACTTTCGCCCCACACCACCCAACCGAAAACGCCAATTGCAGGGCTTTCCTCA
>CAWKGI010000021.1:0-15054 GCA_963849125.1 uncultured Actinomycetes bacterium
CTCGTCGAGGCCGGTGCGGTGCGGGTAGGCGATGACACGGGGAGCGCCGGCTGGGCCTACCTCCGATTCAGGGAGCTCCACTACGGCGAGGCGGAGCTCTCCGGGATCGCCACCAACTCGGTTGCCTGTCGAGAGGCCGGCGTCGAGACGTTCGCCTTCTTCCGCCACGGTGAGACCCCGGATGCCCCTGCGGCTGCCGTCCAGATCGCATCCGGGTTCCGGTCCGGCTGAGCATCGGTCACGACGAACGACGACGGGCGCCCAGCCGAGGCAGGGCACTCATCGTCGATTCGTACCGTTCGGGGCTGGGGCTACTTCCCGCGGCCCTTGCCGCCTTCGTTTCCGTTTCCGTGCCCGTTCCCACTCCGGTTCTCGTTCCCGTTCTCGCTTTCCGTTCCCGGAGCTCTCACCTTCTGGGCGACGGCCTCGCGGCCGCGCTCGGTCCTGCCCTGCTGCTTGCCGGCTGCCTGACCGTTTGCTTCGCCGGCCGACGTGCCCTGCTGCTTGCCGGCGTCGCTGTGCTCCCGCTCGGCTTGCGCCTTCTCCTGATGCTTCCTCTTCGCGTGCTTCGCGATCACGCAGCTGCCCGCGGTATCGCCGTGGCGCTTGTGCGCAGGCCAGGCGCGAACCGAGATGCTGATCGTCTTCTTGCCCTTGTGACAGATCGTCACTTTCTTGCCGTACTGATACTGGGCGAGCCCGACAGCGCTCTGCGCGAGCCCGACGCCACCGAGCGCCGCGAAGGCGACGAGCGACATCACGGTGACGGCGACGAGCGCTGCGGCGCGTGCGCTCCGGGTTGGCTTCGGTTCCTTCATTGCCGTCCTCCCAACGGTGCGGGTGTCTCGCCCTGAGTGGTGCGGTTGCGGTGCACCCGTCAGGAATCTCCTTCTGTCTCGGCCACGAGAGCCTCTAGCTCGACACCCAACGGGTTCAATTCCCTCGCCCGGGTGAGCGCCCTCACCCTTTCGGGACCCGTGGAGACGGCTGCCAGGTCGTACCAGATGCTCCACTCGCCCGGATCGTGTCTTGCGGCGCGCCGCAGCACCTCTCGGGCGGCCGTTGTTTCCCCGTCTTCTGCGAGCGCCTCTCCGAGCAGCTGGTCTCCCTCGCTCGACCACGGAATCCAGATGCGGGCCCGCTCGGCTGCCGCCGCGGCGCGTGCGGGACGGTCTGCAGCGAGGGCATCGAGGGCGTCGGCCGCCGCGCGGTTGCCGACGTGGACGACGAGCGCCACCGTCAGCGCGGCACCGACCCCACCGAGCATCACGGCCCGGCGGCCACCCGTGAGGGGGAAGGCCCGCCTGCTCGGATCGAGCACGAGCACCACCGCTCCGCAGGCCAGTGCCACGAGGGTGAGAAGGGGGATCTCCCAGTCCCAGTCGACTGCAGCGTGGAGCACGAATGCGACAAGGACGCCGGCAGCCGCCGGAGCACTCGGGTCGCGCCACGCCCGGCCCAGGGCCCGGAGTGGTGCCGCGAGCGCGACGAGAAGAAGCGCGAGCCCTACGGGACCGAGCTCGGCGAGTGTCTCGAGGTAGAGGTTGTGGGCATCGCGAGCCTCGTTCGCGACCGGCCGCTCCCTCGTCCAGGCGCGGGCGAACGAGCCGGCGCCATCACCGAGGATCGGCCTCCGCTCGACCATGCTTCCAGCGACCCGCCAGTAGGCAGCGCGTCCGTTGCCCGAGACCGAGAGCAAGCCGGCGGTCGAGCCCTCCGGTCGTCGGAGGAGGCTCTTCGACGAACGCAGCCCGGGCACGGTCGACGATCGCCTCGGGCCCGCCCACCCGAACGAGCCCGGCGAGACCGAGCAGGAGGACCAGCACCGCCGCGCCGGCCGTCAGGATCCGCCGCACCGTGTGCCCCGGCCGAATGTGCGAGACGGCCCGCCCCGCAGCGACCTGCACAGCCGCGGCGAGCGCCGCGAGAACGAGAAGCTGCCAGGCGAGCCGGTGGCCCTCCCGCTGCGCGGTCTGCAGCGTGGCCCCCACCGTCTTCAGCGCGGGAGATCGCGCGGCCAGCACGACAGCTCCGAGAGGCACGACGAGGAACGTCGCCAGCAGCAGTGCTGCGCGCAACCGGTCGCGATCGAGCGCGACGACGACCGCCAGCGCCACGGCGAGCGCCACGACGGACCCGCGACTGAACGTGAAGTAGAGGCAGGCGAGCAGCGGGACGGCGGCAGCGGCCGCGACTGGCGCGCGAAAGGAGTCCTGCCGGAGCGCGATCCCGGCCGCGAGAACGAGGCCGAACACGACGAGCAGGCCGAGAGCGTTCCAGTACCCGATCGGCTTCGCGAGCTGGTAGCCGGACGACGGGTCGTACGCGCCGCCGAGCAGTCCGGGCGCAAGGCGCGTCCCCAGCGCATAGAGGGAGACGGTCGTGACTCCGGCAGCGATACCCTCGAGCAACGCAGGGACGGTCGCAGGGGTCAGGCAGAGCAGCAGTGCTGCCGCAGCGGCGAGGTACAGGAGCGTCCGCTCCGCCTCCAGAACCGGCAGGCCCGGCCCGGCCGACCAGAGAGCCGACGCAGCCTGCCACAGCCCGAGCGCGGCCAACGCGGCGAGAAGCACCAGGGCGGGCCGGCCGATCTCGATCCGATCGGCGAGCAGGGCCACTGCGAGCAGGGCGAGCAGGAACGCAAGCGTGACGAGACCCCACTCGGACGGGAAGTACCCCCCGCTCGAGAACGCGAGCACGACCACGCCTCCCGCGCCGGCCGAGCCCGTGGCAAGTCTCGCTCTCACCCCATGCTCTCTTCGGCACTGTCGGCCCGACGTGTGAGGACCGACGATCCCGCCTACGCAGAGATCCACGCCGTGCCCGAGACGTCGACGACGGTCGCGCCACCGTCGACCGGGAGCTCGGCGCCGCTGACGTAGGAGGCCTCGTCCGAGAGCAGGAACGCGACGACCGCGGCGATCTCCTCCGGCTCCGCCGGGCGCCGGAGCGGGACGCCGGCGTGGGTGAGCGCGTAGGCGCCCTCGCGGTCGGTGCCGCGCAGCTGCGCCGAGCCCGTCCATGTCGGCGTCGCCCATCGGCGTGCGCACCCAGCCGGGACAGACCGCGTTCGCCCGCACGCCGCGCGGCCCGTAGTCGGCGGCGATCGTCTTGCAGAGCATCACGAGCCCCGCCTTCGAGGAGCAGTACGACGCCCAGCCGGGGCCGGCGCGCAGCGCGTTGACCGACGCGACGCCGACGAGCGCGCCGCGGCGCTCTACGAGCAGCGGCAGAGCGCGCGCGGGCGACGAGGAAGGCGCCCGTGAGGTTCGTGCGGATCGTGCGCTCCCACCCCTCCGGCGTGTCGTCCGCGGCAGGGGCCGAGTCGCCGATGCCCGCATTCAGCACGACCGCGTCGATGCCGCCGAACGACGTCCGGGCGGCGTCGGCGAGCGCGGCGGCGTGGTCCGGGTCGCCGACGTCGCCGGGAACGACGACGGCGTGCTCGAGCTCCGCCGCGACCTCCTCGAGCGGCTCGGGACGGCGGCCCGAGAGCACGACGCGCGTAGCCGTCGGCCGCGAGCCGCTGCGCGCACGCGGCGCCGATGCCGCTGCCCGCTCCGGTGACGATCGCTGCCTTCACCGCGCCGATCCTAGCCCTCGCGGCCGCGACGAGATAGGTTCTCCCGATGGAGCCACGCCTCGACGCGATCGGGATCGTCACCGCCGACATGGCGGCGTCGTGCCGCTTCTATGCGCTGCTCGGCGTCCCCGTGGGCGAGCCGCCCGAGGGTGAGGACCACTTCGAGGTGATGCTCCCGTCCGGCATCCGCCTGATGTGGGACTCGGTCGAGCTGATGAGGCAGCTCGACCCGAGCTGGCAGCAGCCGACCGGGCACCCCCTCGGGCTCGCCTTCCACTGCGGCTCGGCGGCCGGGGTCGACGAGACCCACGCCGCGGTCGTCGCCGCGGGCTTCAGGTCGCAGAGCGATCCCTGGGACGCGTTCTGGGGCCAGCGCTATGCGCGGGTGCTCGATCCCGACGGCAACGCCGTCGACCTGTTCGCCCCGCTCGGGGTCTGAGCCAGACGCGCGGCGTCAAAGCGGTGTCGAGAGAGAGCACGCTCGCCCAGGCGAGTCTCAGATGTACTTTGTGAAGCGCCGGGCCAGATCGGCGAAGCGAATGATGACCACGTGTCGTCCGTAGGAGTAGAAGAGGCCAGGCGCCTCGAGTTGGGCGAACACCAGGCCTCCGCCGGGAGAGACGGCCGTCGCCTTGCCGCCAATCGGGGAAAACCCTGATCAGCTCCCTCGCGTTTCAGGGCTACACTTGAGCAGACGAAAGGCGGTGCGGTGCTCCTGACTCGCCCTGTACCCATTGTGGTCCTACTCGCCTTCGTGATTGCCGTACCCGTCACTGCCGCAGCGATCGAGGCGCGGATGCCGCAATCGTCGCGAGTGTGCACGCCAGTGTGGAAGGAGGTGCCGAGCCCCGCTGCCGCGGAAGGCGTGCTCCGTGCCGTCTCCGTAGTCGGACGGAACAGGGCCTGGGCCGTCGGCTACGACCGCACGTCGCCGCTCATCGAGCTCTGGGACGGGGCACGCTGGCGGATCGTCCCCGGCCCACGCCTGCGTGGCGGGCTGCTCGATGTCGCGAGCGCGGGCCCGACGGAGGCGTGGGCAGTTGGGTGGACCGGCGTCCGCGCGGGGAACTGGATTGACAGTCCCGAGTCCGGCCCCCCATCCGATCCCGAGGATCCCAGCGGCCTTCCAGAAGTGAGCAGACCGATCTCGGCGCTGCTCGAACACTGGGACGGCCGCGGCTGGAAGCGCGTCCCTCTCCCCGAACGCGGGTCGCTAGCTCGCGTCAGCGCGGCATCCTCCGGTGACGTATGGGCCGTCGGCTCCCGGGTCTTCCATTGGAACGGCAAGCGCTGGTCGCCCGTCACGAATGCCGCGCTTGCAGGCAGTGGCCTGAGCCTCAGGGATGTCGTGGCTCTCTCAGCGCGCAGCGTCTGGGTTGTCGGCGGAGACGACCAAGGACCTGTCGCGATCCACTGGGACGGAAGGGCATGGCCACGCTTCGATCTCCACGGGTGGCCTCGAGGTGCAGTCCGCTGCAAAGGACCTGCTGTCGCTGAACTCGTCGGGGCCTCGTCGGACCGAGACGTCTGGGTGGCCGGGAACGCCGAAGGGGAAGCTCAGGACCACGCTACACGGGATTCTCTGGCATTGGAATGGTCGGAGCTGGTCCGTCTACCAGAGTGACGCGTACGGCGGCATTCACGGCCTTGCTGTGCGCCCATCCGGCGATGTGTGGACGGCTGGGTACGACGAGTTTGGGCTGTTCCCGAACGGGTGGGGAGACGGAGGCTCGACCTGGGTTACGCTCGGGACAGCGTCGTCCAGTCTGCCGAAGAGTCACTACGCTCTTGGGCTTGGGTGCTCCGCCCACAGGACCTGTTTGGACAGTCGGCTTCTCGTCGCGCAGTGCTCCGGAGCCGAAGTGGAATGTACGCATCCCCTTGGTCGGGCGGTACGGCTGCTGACTGCCGGCTTAGCGGACGCCTGCTTGCATCATGAGCTTCCCCCTGTTCCTGTAGGTCGACGACCGACGAGGTTCGTTCTCCCGACCTTGTGTTCGCCGCGATGTCCCTCGACGCGATAGACGAAGCCGTAGCGACTAGCCTCGGCACGCTCCGTCGCACCGCCTTCAGATAGCCCGGGTCGAACCGGGGGGCAAGCGCCGGCATCGGGTTCGGGTCTCGGTCACAGTCTCGCTCACGCTCGGGTAGACATTCCACCAACGCTGGCGCAGGCCTCGGGGCCAACACCCGACTCGCCATGGATCAGCGGACGGGCGCCGCCTATTGGCCTAAGGCGTCGGGCAGGGTGACAGGCTGTCGTGTGGGCGGCGCAACTCGTCGGCTCGGAACATGCGCCTCGTCGCTCTCATGCCGAAGAGTCACGCGCCGGGCAAGAACGGCGATCACCGCCACAACAGCAAATGGTCTAGGCTCGCGCTCTCATGTCGTGTGCGGCGTGCGGACACGAGAACGGCCCGGCTGCGCGGTTCTGCGAGTCGTGTGGGGCTGCGCTCTCGGGCGGGGCGGAGGAGCGGCGCAAGGTCGTGACGGTGCTGTTCTGTGACGTGGTTGGGTCGACTGCGCTGGGGGAGTCGACGGATCCGGAGGCGTTGCGGGAGCTGCTGGCGCGGTATTTCGAGGTGATGCGGGGGATCGTGGAGTCGCACGAGGGGTCGGTGGAGAAGTTCATCGGAGATGCGGTGATGGCGGTGTTCGGGGTGCCGGTCGTGCACGAGGACGACGCTCTGAGGGCGTGCCGTGCTGCGGTCGAGATGCGGGATGCGTTCGCGGGTTGGGGATCGAGGGGCGGATCGGTGTCTGTACGGGGGAGGTCGTGACGGGGACGGTGGAGCGGCTCGCGACCGGGGATGCGTTGAACGTGGCGGCCCGGTTGCAGGGTGCGGCGGCGCCGGGAGAGGTGCTGATCGCCGCCGAGACACGTCTGCAGGCCGGGTCGGCAGTCGAGGCCGAGGCGGTCGGGCCGCTCGTTTTGAAAGGGAAGGGCGAGCCGGTGCCGGCGTTTCGGCTTCTCGCTGCGCAGGCGGCGGCGGAGCGGGCACACGACTCGCTGTTCGTGGGGCGAGCGGGGGAGCTGGAGTTGCTTGTGGAGGCGTGGGCGCGGGCGGTGGATGGGCAGCGTTGCGCGTTGGTGACGGTGGTGGGTGACCCGGGGATCGGCAAGTCCCGGCTGGCGGCGGAGGCTCTGGCGGCGCTCGACGCGCGGGTCGTGCGGGGCCGCTGCCTGCCGTACGGGGCGGGGATCACCTACTGGCCTGTGGTGGAGGTGATCAAGCAGCTCGACGCGTTGCCGTCGGATCCCGGTGCGGCGTCGGCGATACGTTCGCTGCTGGGCGAGTCGGATGCGGGAGCATCGGCGGAGGAGATCGCGTGGGCGTTCCGGAAGCTGCTGGAGGAGCAGGCGCCGCTCGTGGTCGTGTTCGACGACATCCAGTGGGGCGAGGAGACGTTCCTCGACCTGATCGAGCATCTGACCCTGCTCTCGGCAGGGGCGCCGCTGCTGCTGCTGTGCATGGCGCGCCCGGAGCTGCTCGACAGCCGCCCCGCCTGGCCGGTGGCCGTGCGGCTGGAGCCGCTGACAGGGGAGGAGACGGCACGCCTGATCGGGGCGGGTGTGCCGGAGGGGCTGCGGGCCCGGATCGAGGCTGCGGCGGCGGGCAATCCGTTGTTCATCCACGAGATGGTCGCGATGGCGGACGAGGCCGGCGGCGAGGTCGAGGTGCCGGCCACGCTGAAGGCGCTGCTCGCGGCCCGTCTCGACCGTCTCGATCCGGCCGAGCGGCGGGTGCTGGAGCGTGGGTCGGTCGAGGGCGAGGTCTTCCACCGCGGCGCCGTGCAGGCGCTGACCCCGGAGGAGGCGCAGGTGACGCCGCGCCTGGCGGCGCTCGTGCGCCGCCAGCTGATCCGCTCCGACCGGACGCAGTTCGCCGGCGACGACGGCTTCCGCTTCCGTCACCTCCTGATCCGCGACGCCGCCTACGACGCATTGCCTAAGAGCGTTCGCGCCGATCTTCACCGCCGCTACGCCGCCTGGCTCGAGCAGCACGGTCGCGACCTGGTCGAGTTCGAGGAGATCCTCGGCTACCACCTCGAGCAGGCGGCGCGCTACCTCGACGAGCTCGGCCGTCCCGACCAGGGGATCGCACTCGCGGCCGGTGATCGTCTGGGCGTCGCGGGCCAGCGCGCGTTCTGGCGCGGCGACTGGCGGACGGCGACAGGGTTGCTCGACCGTGCGCTATCGCTGACTCGTTCGCACCGGTTCGACCTGCGCCTGGAGCTCAAGCTCGCGGACGCCCTCTACTGGACCGATCTCGCGCGAGCGGAAATGGTTGCCGACGCCGCCGCCGAACGCGCGGCAGCGAGCGAAGACGCGGCCGATGTCGCACTCGCGCGCACGGTCGCCGCATCGGCACGACTCACCAGCGGTGCGTACTCGTCGGACGAGGTAGAGCGCTTGGCTCGGGAGGCGCTGCCGCTGCTCGAGGCCCTGGGGGACGACGACGGCCTCTCGCACGTCTGGTATGCGCTCGCCTGGGCGGCCAACGCGCGCGCTGCGTACGAAGATTGGGCCTACGCGATGGAGCGTGTAATGCTGCACGCTGGCCGCGCCGGTCATCCGTTGCTCGGCTGGCAAACGATGATGCTTGCGGCGCCGCTGGCGCTTGGGCCGCGGCCGGCGGGCGAGGCGCTCGCCACCCTCGACGCTGTGCTCGCCGATCACGCCTACCCCGGTGGCCTGCTGTTGCGAGGGCTGCTGCTCGCGATGCTCGACCGGATCGAGGAGGCGTGGGCGGTCGCGCTTCCCGCGGACGAGCGTCTCCGTGAGCTCGGCTACACGACCGGCGGGGAGTGGCTCGGGGAGATCGCACTCATCACCGGCGATTACGAGGCGGCGGCCGGGTATCTACGCGACGCGTGCGCGGCGCTCGAGGCGATCGGGAACCTCGCCGAGCTGTCGAGCTACGCGCCGATGCTCGGGCGTGTTCTGTGCAGGCTCGGCGATTTCGACGAAGCGGAAATGCTCGCCGAGCGGGGCCGCGAACTCGGCGATCCCGAGGACGTCATGACTCAGCGGCTCTGGCGGCAGACGCAGGCGCTCGTCTGCTCCGCGCGAGGTGAACACACCGATGCGGAGCGCCTCGCACGCGAAGCAGTGGCGTGGGCAGGCCGGAGCGACTCGCCAGGCATCCAAGGAGAGGCCCTTGACGACCTCGCCGAGGTGCTCGCGGCGGCCGGCCGCCGCGATGAAGCGGTCGCCGCCTGGCAGGGGGCGCTCGACCTCTACGAGCTCAAGCCAATCATCCCGCTAGCGCGCTTCGTCCACCAACGACTCTCCGCCATCAAAGAGACGGGCATCTAGCACTAACACTTCAGGGAACATTCCTGAACACTCGCCCAGGCGAGCGAGCCCTCGGTTGTCAGGAAGCGACGGCGAAGAGGCGCCATGTGTCCGGGATGCCCTTGAGCTGGTGCTCGCCTCGATCCTCGAACGCAATGCCCGAGCCGGCGACGAGGTCCTCGACCGTGCTCGAGACGAGTACCTCGCCAGGGTCGGCGAGCGACGAGATGCGGGCACCGGTCGAGACCGCG
The DNA here is from genome assembly GCA_963849125.1 of uncultured Actinomycetes bacterium. Lineage (GTDB taxonomy): Bacteria > Actinomycetota > Thermoleophilia > Gaiellales > Gaiellaceae > Gaiella. Next base: position 9,134 of record CAWKGI010000021.1, read on the forward strand.
ATTCCGGCCACCTTGCCCTCATGCACCTCGCATTCGCCCGTGTGGAGGCCGGCGCGGACCTCGATCCCGAGTAGCGGAGCTGCCCCGGATCCGCCGAGGCAGCCTGAACAGCGCGAGCCGGCCCGTCGAAGGAGGCGAAGAACCCGTCACCGGCAGTGTCGACCTCCCCCCCCGGTACCGCGCAAGCTCCCGGCGCACGATGGCGTGATGCCGCTGAAGCAGTTCTCGCCAGGCCGATCGCCGAGGCGCGCAGCGAGCTCGGTCGAGCCGACGATATCCGTGAAGAGGATCGTCGCGAGCACTCGCTCCGACCCGCCGGCATGGGATAAGGCGCGCGACGAAGTCCGCAGTCCCCTCCATCGTGGCGCGGTGCGCCTCGTCATCGACCCAGGTGTACTCACCCCGGAAGGGCGGAAGATCCACCAATTCGGCGCCCCGAATCTGTTCGGCAGCGAGGTGGCCGGGCCCGGGGAGGACGGGCCGTGGGAGGATCAACGTCGGAACGCGAACGGCGGCAAGGACGTCGGCTGACGTCGAGCTCCACGCGGTCACGGAACGACGTCAGCGTGGCGCCAGGGCTGAGGCTGCGCCGCATGTGCCAGACGAACCAGTCGCGGAAGCCTTCATCCTCGGCGACCTCGGGCGCCCACTCGCGGGCGAGCGAGTCGGGAGAGGCCTGCTCGCCCAGCGGGCACGGACGCCGGCGAGACGCTCCCGCCACTCCTCCTTCGGTCGGCGCCCACGGGTAATCGGCCGAACGCGTCCCCCTGATCCTGGGGTCGAACAGCACGAGCCCGGCGCAACGCTCCGGATACGTCGCCGCGAACAGCACGCCCACGCCAGTGCTCGAAGCGCTCCGTCCAGAGCACAGCGCTCTTCGACCCGACGGCGTCCATCACCGCCCGCACGTCGTCCATCGTCGTCTCGATCGACGGCACCTCCCGGACGCGATCCGAAAGCCCCGTCCCACGCTTGTCGAGCATCAGCAACCGGCCGCACGCCGCAAGCCCTTCGACGTGACGCACCAGAAGCGGATGCTCCCACGTGGACAACAGATCGCCGGTCTACGCCACGCACGAAGACGACGTCCGGGGGAGCCTCCGCCGACGACCTGATACGCGATCGCGACATCACCACTGCGGGCATAGCTCACCTCGGGCGACTGCACAGCCCCCAGTATCCCCGATCACGGCTCCACCCACATGCGCACCCCACCCTTGGCTGCCCAGGCACAAACAGAGTCGCCGATCGCTCATGTGACATTCCCGAACGCTGGCCCAGGCGACTGCAGCGCTCTGGGACGGCTGAGGAGAGCACGCACGCCCAGACCGGAAGTGCCCGCAGCCTCGGGAATTCTGCAAGATGGGAGCGATGAGCACGCCCGGCCAGAGCAGTCCGCAAGGACTTGACGAGCGGACGTCCCGGGTTTCCTTCCCGGAGGAAGGTCTACGATTCGACAATCTCGTCCTACGCTTGCCGGGATACAGGGATCTACAGGGGCTTGCAGCCGCCTTCGCCGATGGCGAGTTGAATGAGGCGGACAACATTTCTCCCTTTAGCCGGGGCGAGGTTGCGGAGCGACTTCGAGACTCGCCGACGCTCGTTCGGCTCGTCGTTGCCGACATTGAGACCGGCGACATTCTTGGCGGCGGGACCCTCCACCACCTTGACCCGAAGCGCAGCGTGATCGAGATCGGTTATTGGCTCTATCCGCGGGCACGCGGTCGTGGAGTCGCAACGAAAGTCGCGCGGGCGCTCGCGGAGTATGCGTTCACGCTGGGTCTCCAACGTGTAGCGGCCTATGTCGAGGTGGGCAACGTCCCATCGGAGCGAGTTCTCGAGCGGGCAGGGTTCGCACGCGAGGGCATCATTCGTTCTCTGCCGAAGTCCGAAGGGCGCAGAGTCGATAAGACCCTCTTTTCGCTGCTCCCTGGCGAGTAGCCGAACAGATAGCGCGCGTGGTCCATCGCGCGCATCCCGCCGTTCAGGCGTCATTCCGGAACACTCGGGCATCCGAGTGTCTTCCTCGTTGGGGGATGGGCGCGATGGAGGCAGTGCGGACTGCCCGGAACCCGCAGCTCCCGTCGTGGGACTCCCCGATGGCGGCACCAGCGGGTCGAGCGGAGAATTGAGTTGGAAGGGGTGGTCGTTGTGTCGATCACGGAGACGCCACCAGTTCATGTACATCGGCCGCACATCAACGTCTGGCTCGTTGCAGTCATCGGGCTTGCGGCAGGGCTGATCGCGTTGGGATCGTGGGTGCTTGTCGACCGCTTCAGCGGCGGCGGCAGCGTTACGCATGATGCGACGACACTGATCGACGAGTTCAATGCAGCCGGGAACGCACACGATGCGAACGCGGCCGCTGCGCTCTTTACGAGCGACGCGGTTATGCGCACGGCCGTGGTGGGCGAGACCATTGTCGGGGCAGAGGCGATCGGCCGCGCGGCTGCGGATCCGGTAAACCCGCGGAGTGAGCGCGCCGCGCCCGTTGTTGTGGACGGCGACTTTGCAACGACGTTCATTAGGTTCGGCTCCAACAAGCCGGTCGTCGTCACGTTCCAACTCAAGGACGGGAAGATCATCAGGATCTGGGCATTCGAACCGGGCGTGACCCCGCCACTGAACAACGCCGTCACGCCATGACACCTGCCTTCGTGTGACATTCGTGAACGCTGGCGCAAGCGAGTGGCTCCCGCGTTCGGCCCGGCCTCGTGTCTACCGGGCTGGGGTGAAGAGTCTCCAGTTCCCCTCGGAGACGACCTCGACGTCCCCGTCGGTCACCGCGACAGCGCTCTGGTCATCGAGCGCGTATGTCGGCACAGGCACTCCAGAGGCCCACTTCTCGACGTCTGCCGAGGTGTTGAACCCCTCGCGATCCACATGGACGGTCAACGCGAAATCAACGAGGCCTAGCCCTCTGTCGCCTTCCCGCACCAGGTCGCTTCCCGTGCGCAGCCACCTAAGGTTGAACTCCACGTCCGGGTTGTGCGGGGTCATGACGATGCTCCCCGCGCTCACTCCGACGTAGACGGTGTTGCTCAGCGACGGCAGGAGGTCAGCCAGTCCCGACTGCCGCATCCAGTAGCACAGGTACATCACATGGCCGCCCCACACCAGCAGCGCGTCGGCCTCGCGGAGGGTCGGGATCCAGCTCTCCTCCTTGATGCTGGGCAAGGCGGTGAGCTCCAACACCCCCAAGGATCTCCAGCCCAGTCCGCTGAGCGGGCTCTCGGTCTGACCGCTGATGGCCCGCCAGGCCCCGCCCGCGCCCTCGGAAATGGATAGATCGCGGTCGGGACGATGAGCGCGCTCGACTCTGCGATCGGTTTGCCCAGCAGATCGACGAGCGCCGCTTCGATGCTCGGGTTGCTGATGCCGGAGGAAGTGAGGAGAAGCTTCACGGGGCACGCGGAGTATTCCACCTCTGTAGATCCGTACAACCGAGAGACGGCCGTTCTCGCCCTCTGGTGACATTCCCGAACGCTGGCCCAGACCGCTGGCATCGCCCTTGAGGCCGTCCGGAGCCGTTCAGCCCTGTGGTGCGTCAGCCGGGTTGGCCGATAGCGTCGAGCACGTCGTCTTCGAGTCCGCGGTAGCGGGTCAGAATCTCATCGACCGCGGCGAACCCGATCGACTCGTACAGGCGGCGTCCGGCGGGGGTGGCGATTAGGAGGGCCGATTCGGTTTCGGCAGACCATTCCTCGGCGAGAGCGCGGGTCATCAGTGCCCTGCCTGCGCCGCGGCGTTGGTGTCGCTCGGGCGTCATCATCTCCATCACTCCCAGCCAGCGGTCGCGGCGGCCGATCCAGATCACGCTGACCGGCTCGGCGCCGTCCCAGGCGATCCAGACCCGCGCCGCGCCGCTCAAGGCAGCGTGTCGAATCGTGTTCTCGACCATCTCCCCGTCCACGTGGTGGGCTTCGGCGGTCAGCGCCGTTGCAACGTCGATCGCGGCTGCGTCCGCAGGGTCGATTCGTACGGTGTCCGAGCCGGCTGTGGACAGCGGCTCGCGCGCATGAGCGGCTCACTCACCGTGACAACGTCGAAGCCGTTCAGGTCGAGGAATGCGCCAGCGGCCGGATTGGAGATGACGACACGAAGACGATTGCAGGCAGATCGGATCCGATCGCATCGAGGAGGGCCTTCGCCGATCCATCAGTGGCAGGCGGTGTGAGTCCGCAGACATTGAGTTCCCCGCTTTGCTCGTGCGAGAGGGCCGCAAACCAGTCGGGCGCATCGAGCGCCTCGCCTCCCGGCCCCGATGCATAGAACGGCAGCGCAAGCCCCACAAACGCGTCCCAAACGAGCGTCAAATCATCGCTCGGGACCTCCACGACGCGATCATACGCCGACACACCTTGTCATGCAACATTCCCGAACGCTGGCGCAGACCAGCGGGTTGGTCAGCGGAGCGGCGGAAGGTCGATCGGAACGTTCACGAGGGCCGCTGCAGGCGACACTCACGGGCTACGGCATCAGTATTTAGTCACGAAGGTTGCCGAGATTCGGGTGTCGATGTTGATGATGAGCGGTTCTGCGATGAGGGGTCCGATCCATGCGGGTAAGGGAACACCGAGACCGACCACGAATCTCTTTCGTATCCGGGCCGTGACACCGTCCGTGGAGACCAACTCGGCAATCGAGATTCCCTGCTGGGTCTGTGTGACGAAGCCGTCTGCGACCGCGAACGACGGCCTGCACGGACGCGGTCGGTTGATCGCGTTCTTGAGGGTTTCGGGTAGCGGGTTGTTCCACTGCGGGGTGACCCCCAACGCGACGGTGCCGTCGGAAGGGATCGACGGCCACAGGACAGCGAAGTCGACATGGTTGATCCTCCCTGAGACCGATTCAGAGGTGTCCGCGCTTCCGGCCTTGAGGCCGTGGCTGACCCGTGTGCAACTGGCGGTGCCGCTTCCGTACAGGTGCCAGCGGCGTGCGTTCCGGGGCCAACCCCGCGGTGGTGGACGGAACTCCAATTCCGCTCGTGTCGAGCGGATCGAGATGCGCGCCGACCCCGTTTCGCAGGGATAATCTCCCTGGTAGGCGGTGCCTCCCGAACATGTTGACCAGCGGATAACCGTCGTCGTCTCCACCCGAACCGGGCGAACGCAACGCACGACACCCTCCACATACGTCAACCGCGGCCGAGACGCCTGCTCGGTCCGCACGCAGGCCGCAAGCTCGTCGGGCACGATCGCAGTCGCGTAGCCCTCGGAGCGTGCCTCGTCCGGCAGAGCAGCCCCGACCGGCACGACCACGGCGACGGCGAGGACGACGGGAAGCAAGAGCACACGACGCACCCCGAGAGTATGACGCGGCACTCGTCAAGGGACATTCCCGAACACTGGCGCAGGGGAGGCCACTGTCCCTCGAAGGAACTGGTGGGAGGGCTCTTGCGGCTCTGAGCCGCAAAGTGCGTCGCACGCCGAGCTCAGGGTTGCTCATCCGGTGGACTCCGAGCCGACGATCTCGAGGGAGACTGCCGATCACCGGCCCACGACCGGCCCCTCGGACGAATCGGGTTGCCATCGCTGGGCGCGTCCGCGAGCATGCGACATGCACCGCAGGCCGAACGGTTGAAGGGAGTGCTGGAGTGGCAATCAAGGTGATCGTGGAGCTGCAGGCGAAACCGGGCAGACGGGCTGAGCTCGAGAGTCTGATCGAGAGCATCGTGGTGGAACACGGATCGAGCCAGCACGGCTTCCTGGGCAGCACGCGCTACGAGGTGCTCGATAACCCCGACATGTTGATCGAGATCGCCGATTGGGAATCGCCCGAGGCACGGCTGGCTCACATGCAGGAGGCTGCGGCCACCGGCGCCTATGTTCCTCTGCTCGAGATGCTGGCCGTGCCGTTCCGGGCGACGGTCATCGAGCAGCTGCCCTGAGAGAAGTCAGCGCCCTTCGCAGCACTGCTCC
>CAWKGI010000022.1:0-76874 GCA_963849125.1 uncultured Actinomycetes bacterium
AGGCAGCGCATCGTCACCGGGTAGGCCCTGCTCCGGTGTCGGCGGGAACCCTGAACGAGACGCGGATCCGACCGGCCCCCGCCTTGACGCGGAGGATCCCCAGGCCGTTCCGGCGCACCGCAGACGCGATCGGCTTGCCGCTAACGATCACCGTCTTCCCGGCGGCGCACGCCCCGCCGGTGACGACGATCCTGACGGTGCCGCCGGGGGCGACCCGAACCGTCTCGACCGAGGCCGCGTCAGACGGGGCGGCAAGGGGCTGGACGGCCGCGAGGCCGCGAGGGCCGCGAGGACATGAGCACGACCGGGCGGACGTCACGCGCGCGAGCGTACGACAGGTCGACCGACCCGGCAAACCGCCGGTACGTCGCCTGAAATGCCCGACGGGCGGTCTCAGGCATGCGTCGGTCGTCGCGTCCGACGCGTGGCGCGTGATCTGCACGACGTCCGCCGCAACGTGGTCGACCTGCAGCGTCGTGTGACCGATCCCGAAGCGATCGGAGAGCAACGGCCTCGAGCTCACGCCGCCGCTGGTGGCAGTCCTCTCCCGGCCCGACGAGCACGTGGGCGGAGAGCGCGTCGAAGCCGGAGCTGATCGTCCAGATGTGCAGGTCATGGAAGCTCTTCACCCCCGGCACCCCCAGGATCGCGTCGCGGACTGCGGCCGGGTCGATCCCCGGCGGGCGTCTGCTCCATCAGGATCGCGGTGGAGTCCCGCAGCACGCCCCAGGCGCTCGCGAGGATCAGCAGCGCCAGCAGCAGGCTCGCGATCGTGTCCGCCTGCTCGAACCCCGTGGTCAGGATCACCACGCCCGCGCCGATCACGAGGACCGACCCGAGCGCGTCCCCGGCGAGATGGATGAACGAGGCGCGCACGTTCAGGTCGTCACGGGGCGCCGCGCGCCAGAACGGCGGCGCCGGCGGCGTTGACGACGATCCCGATCGCCGCGACGACGATCAGCCAGCCGCCGGGCACGTCGGGCGGGTCGCCGATCCGGCGCAGCGCCTCGACGGCGATCACCAGGGCGATCACCACCAGCGTGAGGGCGTTCACGAACGCCGCGAGGATCTCGCCCGCTTGAACCCGAACGTGCGACGTGGTCGTGGGCGGCCGCGTCGCCAGCCAGGACGCGCCGAGCGCGATCGCGAGCGCGATCACGTCCGAGAGGTTGTGCCCGGCATCGGCGAGGAGCGCGAGGCTGTCCGTCGCGAGCCCTGCGGCCGCCTCGAACACCGTGTAGGCGGCGTTCAGCGCCAGCGCGATCGCCAGGCCCCGCACGGCCGTGCCCGCGTGCCCGTGCGAGTGGCCGTGGTGGTGTCTGGAGTGGCCCGCAGCCATCGCCCGACCCTACCTCTCACGTGCGGCGCTCTCATCCGTGCGAACATGTGTTCGATGACCTCCCAGGGCACCGCGCACGGCCGGTTCTCCCGCGCCATAGCGAACCGGAACGTTCGCAACGCCGAGGACGCGGCGTTCGAGCTCGGGACGCTCGCCTTGGAGGACGCGCTCGCGCTCGTGTACCTCTATGCCGACGCGGGCACCCCGAAGTACGAGCGGGCGGCGCTGCGGTGGCTCGAGCGCTACCTCGCCGAGGCCTCCCCCACGCTGCTCGACCTCGCCCACGTCGCCGGTCTGCTGGCCGAGCGGCGGCCGGTCGGCACCGAGTCGCGGACGCCGGGCCTTCCCTAGCAGGCCGACTGAGCTCCCCACGCCGACCGCCCTCCTTCACGAAGCCGGGGTTTCCCCGGATGTGCGGCACCCCCGAACTGTGAGACGCTCGTTGACGACCACATAGGAGGTGCGTGCATGCTCACGTACATCGGGCTCATCAAGCTCCTGCCCGAGGGCAGGGAGCACATGCAGGACGCCCCGAAGTATCTCGACAAGATCAAGGCGATCATCGAGACCGAGGGCGGGATGCTCGACGACATCTACGCGATCATGGGTCCCTGGGACTTCTTCGCGATCGTCAAGTATCCGGACAACGAGACCGCGTTCCGCGTGCTCGCGAAGATCGGGATGCTCGAGGTCGTCAAGACCGAGACGTTCCCGGCCGAGAAGGTCGACGTCTTCTTCAAGACGCTGGTCTGAGGCCCGGCAAGGACGAGGGGGACGCGAGGGGGCGCCCGGGAAGGCAGCCCCCTCGCCGTTCCTGCGTGCGTCACCGTCCGCCGAGCCGGCAGGTGTGAGCCGGGCGAGACAGGTACCCCTTCGAGTGGTTGCGCGGAGCCGACGAACGGCGGATACTCGCCGGATGGGAGCCGACAGCGGCGTCGTCTCGCGCTCGGCCACGTGGGCCGATCTGACCCCGGTGACCGAGACGATCAGCCTCGCGTTCCACGACGATCCGACCTGGAGCTGGGCCTTCCCCGATCCCGACCGTCGCCAGGCGCAGTACGCGGTGTTCTGGCGGCTGATGGTCGCGGGGGCGCTGCGCTACCCGTGGGTGCTGACGACGGAGCGCTGTGAGGCGGCGTCGGTGTGGCTGCCGCCCGGCGGCACCGAGCTCTCCGAGGAGGACGAGGCGCAGCTCGAGCCGATCCTCTCCGGGGCCTGGTCGGCGACCGCGCCGGCGAGGTGCTGGAGCTGCTCGACCGGTTCGACAAGGCGCACCCGCGGGACGAGCCGCACTTCTACCTGAGCCTGCTCGGCACGCACCCGTGGCCGCCGGTCGCGGGCTCGGGATGGGACTCCTGGCCGAGAACCTCGACAGGATCGACCGCGAGCACATGCCCGCCTACCTCGAGTCGAGCAACCCCGCGAACAACCACCGCTACGAGCGCCACGGGTTCGAGGCGATCGGCGAGTTCGCGGCGCCCGGTGAGGCGCGATGCCGACCCGCGGCTATTGCGACGTCGACGGTGCGGTGTCGACGCCGCGCTCAGCCACCTCTCCCTCTCCTCTGACACCAGGAGGCGGTTTGCCAGCGCCAAGAAGCTGCCTACTGGGTGCCAAAGCACACGTCTCGCCCCGGCAGATAGGGAGGGCGACTGCCGGCCTTTGTATCGCCGGAGCCTTTGATATCGGGGCGGGCCACGTCGCGTCAGCGCTTCACATCGGGGCCGATCTGGCGTAGAGTCCGCCGATCGTGGGTTTTGACGACTGGCTCCTGGCACTGCATCTGCTGAGCGCGTTCGCGCTCGTCGGGGCCCTCACGATGTTCTCGATCGGCATCGTCGCGATGCGCGGCATGGACACGCCCGCGCGGGTGCTCGCGTTGCGCCCCACGATGAAGATCGGTGAGATCGCCGTCGGCGTCGGCATCGTCGGGACGATCGTCTTCGGCGTGTGGCTCGCGATCTCGATCGACGCCTACCAGGTCTGGGACCTGTGGGTGATCCTCGCGATCGTCGGCTGGGCGATCTCCACCGAGCTCGGCCGACGCGCCGGCGACGCGATGAAGGCCGTGTGGGCGACGTCCGAGGAGCTCGTCGGCAAGGGCGTCACCGGGGCGAGCCCGGAGCTGGTGGAGGCCGTACGCACGTCCCGCGCGCCGACGTTCCACTGGGCCGCGACCGCGATCACGCTCCTGATCCTCCTCGACATGATCTGGAAGCCCGGCGCATGAGCGTGCTCGCCCTCACCCGGCCCGACTCGTGGAACGTCCCACTGCTGCTGCACGTGCTCGGCGCGATGGTGCTCGTCGGGGCGGCGGCGACCGGGTCGCTCACCGCGCTGATGTCGAGCGGCTCGGACGAGGGCGGCTGGCTGCGCAGGGTGTCGTTCCGCTCGTTCCTGTTCGTGGCGCTGCCCGCCTACATCGTGATGCGTGTGGGCGCCGAGTGGGTGCGCACGAAGGAGTTCCCGGAAGGCGTCAAGGAGCCGGGCTGGATCGGCATCGGCTACATGACCGCCGACGGCGGCGCGCTGATCCTGCTGATCACGCTCATCCTCTCCGGCCTCGCGGTGCGCCGCGGCAGCGGCGGCATGGCGAAGGCCGCGGGCATCCTCTCGGCGATCGCCGTCGTCGCCTGGCTCATCACCGTGTGGGCGATGAGCGGCAAGCCGTAGCGCTCGCCCGGCGTTCACCAGGGTGCGACGGTGACTCCTCCCCACTCCTCGGGGGCGGTGTCGCGGACGGTCTGCGTCAGCTCCCAGCGATGCCCGGCGAGATCCTCGACCACACACGACCGCTCGCCGTACTCGAAGGTCGTGGGCTCGCCGAGGACGCGGGCGCCGCAGGCGCGCGCACGCTCGAACGCCGCGTCGACGTCGGGCACGCGCACCTTGAGCAGCTGCGTGGCGACGCCTTCGCCCTGCGCGCCCGGTCGCGAGGCGCCTCGGCGACGACGACGGCCCCGTCGGTGCCCACCCGCAGCTGGGCGCGATGGCCGCCGCCGATCCGCACGCGCTCCTCGAACCCGAACGCCGCGGCGAGCCACTCGACCGCAGCGCGCACGTCCGGGTAGGCGAGCACGGGCGTCACGGTGACGGGTGGCGCGGAGCGGTTCGTCAGCATCGGTTGTCCATGATCCCCGACGAGGACACGGGCAGCAAGACCGACGCCCGCTGTGCAGACCGGCTGTGCGCTGTGGGTCGAGCGGCGCTCGCATCGGTGGCTGGGCGGCCGATGTCGTCCATCCGTGCCGCGGGCATGCCGCCCGGCCCGACCGGTCGGAGGAGGGGGACCTCAACCGGTCGGGAGCCGGGCGACATCCGTGGTGCCGCCTCCCGGAGCGTCGGGCACCGTCGTCGCTAGGGTCGGGCCTCCAGGATGAGGTTGAACGGGGTCTCGGCGGCGCGGCGCACGCGCGTGAACCCACCCTCCCTGATCACTGCCGCGAGCTGGGCCTCCCCGGCCTGTGCGCCGAGTGCGAGCCCCACCTCCTGCGCCAGCGACGCCGGCGTGCAGATCACGGTCGATGCGCCGTAGAACACGCGACCGACCGGGTTGAGGTTCTCCTCGACGGTGTCCTTCGCGTACGGCTCCACGACCATCCAGGTGCCGTCGGGCGCGAGCGCGTCGTGGATGTGCCGGGCCGCGCCGATCGGGTCGCCCATGTCGTGGAGGCAGTCGAACACGCAGACGAGGTCGTACCCGCTGCCCGGGAACTCCTTGGCGGAGGACGCCTCGAACGTGATCCGGTGTCCGAGCCCGGCCTCGGCCGCGCGCGCCTGCGCCTGCTCGATCGAGGAGGCGTGGTAGTCGAACCCGAAGAACTCGGAGTTCGGGAACGCCTCGGCCATGATGATCGTCGAGGCCCCGTGCCCGCAGCCGATGTCGGCGACCCTGGCGCCGCGCTCGAGCTTCTCCTGCACGCCGTCGAGCGCGGGGATCCACTCCGCGACGAGGTGCGCGCGGTACCCGGGCCGGAAGAACCGCTCGGTGCCCCGGAAGAGGCGATGGTCGTGCTCGTGCCAGCCCATCCCGTTGCCGGTGCGGAACGCCTCCTCGATCTCGCCCTCCTTTGCGTACAGCGAGGCGATCGAGTCGAACAGGCCGAGGATGTAGACGGGGCTGTCCTCGTCCGCGAGCGCCATCGCGTGCTCCTCGGGCAGGGTGTAGCGGTCGCTCTCGGCGTCGTAGGTGACGTACCCGCCCGCGGCCTGGTTGCGCAGCCACTCGCGCACCGGCCGCTCCGCCACGCCCGCACGATCGGCCACCTCCTGCGAGCTGAGCGGGCCGGCGTGCGCCATCGCCTTGTAGAGCCCGAGACGCTCCCCGAGCGCCATCAGAGGCGCGCTGATGATCGCCCCCATGTCGCTCACGACCTGGCCCATGAAGGCCTCAAGGCGTGCCTCGTCGATCTCCGTCGCGGTCACTTCTGACCTCCTCCCGGATTGTGACGAACGAGACGAATACGGTACTCCTCCACTCGCGGCGGTTCAAGCCGGACGTCCGTGCGTGGACGATCGCGGCGCCGTTCCTATTGCGCTCTCAGGTGGGGCGGCTACCGTCGCCCGACACGACGGCAGGAGAGGCGAATGGACAACGGCATCACGCGGCGCGACGCGCTGAAGACGGTGGGCGGCGCAGGCGTCGCCGCGGCGTTCGGCGCGCGGGCGCTCGACCTGCTCGGCGGCGAGGCGCAGGCGGCCACCACCTGCCTGCTCACCCCCGAGACCACGGAGGGGCCGTACTGGGTCGACGGAGCGCTGACCCGGCGGAACATCACCGAGGGCAAGCGCGGCGTGCCGCTCGTGATCCGCTTCACGGTGCTCGACGCGCGCAGCTGCGCCGTGATCCCGCGGGCCGACGTCGAGATCTGGCACTGCGACGCGAACGGCGTCTACTCCGGCGTGAACGGCGCGACCACGCGGTTCCTGCGTGGCCACCAGCGCGCCGACGCCCGCGGCCGGGCCGAGCTCGTGACGATCTTCCCCGGCTGGTATCCCGGCCGCACGCCCCACATCCACATGAAGGTGCACGTCGGGGGCGCGACGGTGCATACCGGGCAGGTGTTCTTCGACGAGGCGATCACGCGGAAGGTCTACGGTCTACGCAAGGCCCCCTACGCGGTCCGCGGCTCCTACGACACCCCCCACGCGCGCGACATGATCTACGCCCAGGCGGGGGGCTCGACCGCCGAGCTGCGGCTAACGCGGCGAACCGGCGGCCTCAAGGGGCTACGTGGGAACGATCGCGGTCGGCGTGGTGCGGTAGCCGCCTCGAGGTGCGGCGCTCAGTCGCGCAGCGACGTGCGCTTCGGCGGGCCGGGCTCGAGGCCGAGCTGCACCCGGAGCGCGTCGATCCGCTCGTGGAGCGCGTGGCGTGCGTCCGACACCTCGTGCTCGTCGGCGATCAGATCGGCGAGCTGCGCCGCATCGCCGCCGGTGGCGCGCAGGAAGTCGATGCGATCGTGCAGGCGTCGCCGGCGGGCCGAGACGGCCCGCTCCTCCTCCTCGAGCCGGGAGAGCTCGGCGCGCGGATCGTCCGGCATGCCCCGAGGATGACACGTCCCGCGGTCGGCACGCTGTCGCGGTCGTGCCGAGCTCCGGTCAGGTCGAGGCGGGAGCGGGCACGGCGTCGCCGGCCGCCGGCGCCGAGGCGGCGATCCGGCTGTCGACGTAGGCGGTGAGCGCGAGGCTCGTGAGGTACGCCACCACCACCGCGACGATGATCAGCGGGGCGACGGCGAGCCCTGCGCTCGCGGTGAGGAGCGAGGCGATCATCACCGACGAGAGCGGCAGGCGCAGGATCGACACGCACATCGCGCCCACCATCACCGCGACGGCCTGCGTCTCCGCGTAGCCCGGCAGGTGCGAGGCGACCAGGCCGGCGACCACGCCGAGGAAGATCGCGGGGAACGTCGGCCCACCGCGGAAGCTGCCGAGCGAGATGCTCCACGCGAGCCCCTTGAACAGGAACAGCAGGAGCAGCGTCGAGACGGAGAGCGTCCCGGCCTCGCCGAAGAGCGTGCCGAACGCCTCCTGGCCCGAGAACAGCACCGCCTCGGTCGACTGGTCGGTGATCTGCGCGAACACGATCGCCAGCACGCCCACCGCGAGACCGGCGCCGACGGTGAGCGGGAACGGGCGCGTGTCGACGAGGCGCTTGCTCCAGCGGGCGAGCTCCATGATCGCGAAGCAGGCGATCGCTGCGGCGATCGCGAGCAGGATCGTCCAGCCGAAGTCGCCCCAGCCGGGGCCTTCGAACGGCGCCAGCGCGAACGGGCTGAGCTGCCAGGCGCTCGTGCTGAAGCCCGTCCAGGAGCCGAGCCCGATGAACACCAGCGAGCCGATGCCCGCGGCGAGGAGCCCGGGCAGCAGCACGAGGGGCAGCGCGGCGCCGCCGAGGCCGGTCGCCTCGATGATCAGCACGGCGCCGATCACGGGCGAGCCGAAGATCGTCGAGACCGCGGCGAAGCTGCCGGCGGCGGCCATCAGCCCGAGTGCCTGCTGCGGCGCGTCCTTCCTGAGCAGGCTCATCGCGAGGATCCCGAGGCCGGCACCGAGCGCGATCAGCGGCCCCTCGGGGCCGAGCACGAGCCCGAGGCCGAGCGTGGCGGCCGCGGCGAGCAGCACGCCGGGGAGCTCGACCGGCGTCGTCGGGTGTCCGCCCGCCTTCAGCCCGTCGGCGGGGACGTGGCCGCCGCGACCCGGAAGCCGCTGGATCGCGAACGCGGTGAGAAGCCCGGCGAGCGCGAGCCAGGGGAGCGGCCACCACCACGGGGTGCTGTCGAAGCCGAGCTTGCCGGGCAGCTCCTCGTAGACGCCGATCTGGAGCTCGTGCACGAGCTCGAGGAACGCCCAGGACGCGGCCGAGACGACCAGGCCGATCAGCGAGGCGAGCACGAGCAGCACGCGGTACGGGCGGCTCCTGATGAGCGCGGCCGGATCGGACGGAAGGGACGCGCCAACGGTCACGCGGGCACCCTAGACGGTGCGCCGGAGGGCGCGGCGTCGCTGCTCGCCCGGACTCCGGCGCTGCGCCCTCGCGGACGCGCGACGCGACCCACGCGCTCGCGGTTGCGATGCTTGAAGCGCGGCTGACACCGCCTCGCCCTCCCTGGCCGGCGGAGCGCCGCGAGCGCCGTCGTCGCTGACGGGTCGGCTACTGCTCGGCGATCGGGCGGCCGACCGTCAGCGCCTCGCGCAGGGTCGGCTCCAGCTCGCGGAAGCTCGCGTCGGGCAGGGCGCACATCGCGTCGAGCGTCTTCGAGAAGAAGCAGCGGACGGCAGCGGTGAGCACGACGTCGAGGATCTCCGGGTCGGACAGCCCGAGGTCGCGGAGCACCTGGAGGTCGGCCTCGTCGATCGCGGTGGCGTCGTCGACGACCAGCTCGGCGAGGGCCATCACCGCGATGTCGACCTCGCTCAGCCCCGAGCCGCGGTGCGGTCGGTCACGATCTCGACGACCGGCTCGTGGAGCTGTTCGGCCAGGATCTTGCCGTGCGCGAGCGAGCAGTAGCTCGAGCGCAGGCGCTGGGCGGCCGCCAGCGTGACGAGCTCGTAGCGACGGTCGTCCATGTTCGCGCGGATCGTGGCCAGCAGCTCGCGCCACGCGGTGTAGACGTCGGGCCGGGGCTCGAAGACGCGCTCCATGTTGGTCGGCAGGGGCGGATTCTGCGCGCGCGGCGGCCTGCTGTCCATCGCACGAGCGGCGGCGGCGCGCCGGAACGTGCTGAGCGGGCCGGGGCGCTACCCCGACCCGTCGCTGTGCGCGATCGCGCAGATGGATTCTTCGCTGTCGTTGTCGACGGTGAGCACCGTGTTCACCACGGCCGCGGCGTGTAGTTCGCGTCGGCTGCGAACTGTGCGGTGAACGGGTACTTGCCCGGGCTTCTGGGTGAGCTTCGAGATCGTGCAGCTGACCGCTCCGTTGCTGCCGTGGTGCCGGAGCAGCCCTGGGTTCCGAGCGCGAAGGTCACCGTCTTGCCGCCGAGCGGCCGACCGAGGTCGTCGGTGAGCTTCGCGGTGAGGATGACGGCCTTCGACGGGGAGGTGCTGAGAACGCCGGTGTACGTCAGGACCGACGTGTTGAGCGTCACGGTCACCGCTGTCCCGGCGGACTGGCTCGCCGTGTAGAGGCTGTCCGCGGCGAACTTCGCCGTGATCGTGTGCGAGCCGACGCTCCCGAGCGGGAACGTGTACGTCGCGGTGGCGACGCCGTTGTTGCCGGTGACGCCGCTCGCGAGGAGCGTCGAGCCGTCGTAGAACTCGACGGTGCGTCCCGCGACCGGCCCTGAGGACACGTTGTCGCTGAGCGCCGCGCGGAGCGTGCCCGAGTCGGTGACGACGAACGTCGTCGCGCCGGTGTAGCCGACGGTCGATCCCCGCTTGGTCACGTTGACGGTGACCGACGAGGTTCCGGTCGCGTCGTCCTTGTCCTTGACGGTGACCGTCGCGGTGCGCGTTCCCGGGTTGGCGTAGGAGTGCGAGACGTCCTGCCCCGCGCCGCCGACCAGGGAGTCCGGATCCCCGAAGTCCCAGCCGTAGAGCAGCGACCCGTTGTCGACCGGGCCGGCGTCGGCTCCGTTCGCGTGGAGCGGCGACTGCAACGCCCCACGGGGTCGTCTTGTCGGGGCCGGCACCGACGGTCGGAGCGACGTTCGCGACGGGCACCGCGAAGTTCAGCGTCGTCTTGAGACCGGTGGGATCGGTCACGACGACCTTGCCCGAGCGGTCGGGCGCCGGGACGCCGGCGAGGTTGTCCGGGAACGTGTGGTTGACGACCTTGCCGAAGCCGGAGCCGCCGTCGTCGAAGCTCCAGGCGATGTCGAGCGTGTCGTCACCGCAGGGGCTGAGCGTCCCGTCGGGCCTGTGCCCTTGACCTTGAGCTGGACCGGTGCCCCTCGACGCCGTTCGAGGGGATCGTGTCCAGCGCGACGGTCGGGGCGATGTTGTTCGCCTGGAGCACGCCGAGGTCGACGTTCTGGCCGGGCGACGTGAGGTTGATCGTCGTCATCGTGAGCGGCGGCAGGTCGACCAGGCCCGGCAGGTTGAAGGGGCCGACGCCGACGAGCAGGATGTCGTCCGAGCCGGGGATCGGGTTGAACAGGTAGGCGCCCCCGGAGATTCCGACGCCGAGCCCTTCGGTGATCTGTCCGTTGATCGCGCCGCTCTCGTCGCCCATGGCGTAGTTGACCGGGGCGTTGGTGGGGAGCGCGCACGAGAGCCTGGTGCTCTCGTCGATCGTCTGGGGCGTGGCGTTGAAGTTCAGGTCGGTCGGCGGCTTCACGTCGGCGCCGTCGACCGTCAGCGTCCTGTGCGTCGTCAGGCCGTTGCCCGACAGGGCGGCCGTCGTGGAGATCACCGCGTCGAGGCTGACCTTGACGTAGCCGACGAGCACGTCGATCGGCTTGTACGACAGCAGCTCGATGTTCTTGTCATTCGAGCAGGACGTGGTCGGGAACGGCAGCTTGCACCCGATCGACACGCCTTCGGACTTGTTGAGCTCGAACCCGATCCCGTACAGCGAGAGGTGCCCGCTGAACATGTAGTCGACGTCGAGTGACCCCGTGCCGTTCGTGAACGTGTTGGTGAGGTCAAGCGTTCGACCCTGACGGAGGTTCGTGTCGGTGAACGTCAGGTCGTTTTGGGTGCCCTGCGTCATGGTCGTCTTCATCTTGAAGTCGACGCCGCCGTTGATGTTCGCGTCGATGCCAAGCTCGGGGACGACGATTGCGCAGCAGTCGAACGACTTCGAGAAGATGTCGGTCGTGGACTGACCATTGACGGGGAAGGTGAGGGTCTTGGTCGTGGTCGCGGCTCCGAACGCAGTCGGAGCCATGAATGCAACGGTGCCGACGGCGATCGCCAGCGCGGCGACGAGTCGCTTTCTCATCGTGAGCTCTCCCTTGAAGCAGGCACGTTCACATGGCGCTCCGGGCATGGGCCCGGCTGTTCGACTGTAGGGAGCTGCTCGAGAGACGAACAGTGGGCGGGCGCCCCATCTTTCGACTAGGGGGATTGCCCCGGGGCGAACGAGTCACCCGTTCGGGCGGTGTACAGCCGGCGGCGCTCGCCCTAGGGTGGCTGATCGGGGATTTTCAGATCGAGGGAGGGGAGAAACCGTGTTGGCGACCGTTGATCGCTCGGATCGTGCACCGTTTCTGGTCGTCGACGGCGATGCCGCGTTCGCGGCAAGCACCCGTCGGCTGCTCGCGGTCGCGGGTCACGATGCGTTGACGGCGGCGACCGGCGAGGAGGGGCCCTCGCGCTCGCGCGGGCAGCGAGACCCTTCGTCGTGCTGACCGAGACGCACCTTCCGGCGTTGAACGGGTATGAGGTGTGCAGTGCCCTGCGTCAAGGAGTTCGGTCGCTCGGTTGCGATCGCGTTCGTCTCGGGCAGCTCGCACCGAGAATGGTGACATCTCGGCCGGGCTGCTCGTCGGTGCCGACGACTACCTGGTGAAGCCGTGCGACCCCGGGGAGCTGATGGCGCGCGCCGGCGCGCTGCTGCGGAGGGTGCGATCCGGACAGGCGCGCGACACGACAGGCTCACGGCAGCTCACGCCGCGCGAGCTCGAGATCCTCCGGCTCCTCTCCGGCTGGGCTCAGGCACCACGAGATCACGGAGCTGCTCTCGATCAGCACGAGCACGGTCGCCCGGCACATCGAGCACATCCTCGCGAAGCTCGACGTCCACAGTCGCGCCGAGGCGGTCGCGGCCGCGTTTCGCGAAGGGCTGATCGAGCCGAGCGAACAGCTGCACCGCACCACGCTCGGCTCGTGCGCCGCGCCGACAGGCAGGAGCCGTGACGGAAGCCGGCCCGAAGGTGGCGGTCGCGTGACCTGCCCGTCGCGGAGCCGGCTCTGGCGCCGCCGGGTGGAGCGCGCTCATCGCGTCGGTCGCGTTGGCGCTGCTGGTCGCACCGCTCGCGTCCGGACAACCGCAGACAGCGTTCCCACGCGAGCGCGCGGGCATCGGTGGCGAGCCGACCTCGGGCGGAGGGATCATCGAGGGAAAGCGGTTCACGACGGGCTCGGCTGTGATCGTCTGGAACCGCAGGTGGAACGCCCTGACGCTCTACCTGCTGCGGCAGAAGAACGTCGGGTGCACCACCGTGCGCCGGGTTGCAGGGCAGCCGGGCCGCGTCATCCAGGTGAGCGTCACCGACAGGCCGCATGTCGCCGTGCTGAAGCCCGTCGCGAAGGCGCAGACCGTGTTCATCCGCATCCCACGGGATCCGAACGCCCCACAACAGGTGTCCGGCCTCAAGAAGGGTTCGATCCTCACCTTCTACGCGTCGACACGTTCCCCCGCGGGATCTGGCACGGCCGGCTCACGATCCCGCACCGCGTCTACGGCGACGGTCGGACCTACGCCTACGCGGGGACCTTCGCAGCCCGGTGGTGCGAGTTCAGCCGTTAGCACCTCGGTGCCCGCCCCTTCGTGCCGCGCTTGCAGCCTGCCGGGTTCGGCCTACGATATGGCTACTGGCCGAGTGCGTTCGCGCCGCCGATCGGGCATGCCCGAGACGGTTCCGGCGCCGAAGAGACAGGAGCGTTGCGATGACCCGGATCCTCGTCTTGTGTGCGATGGTCGCCGCGATCGCGATCCCCGTGGCCGCTGGCCGGCGATCCCGCTCCCGGCGGCTTCAAGAACGCCGCGGCGTACTGCAAGGCGCTCCGCACCTCCAAGGGCGTCCCGGCGTTCGAGGCGCAGTTCGGGACGAACAAGAACAAGAAGAACGCGTTCGGCAAGTGCGTCTCCGCGACGGCGAAGGCCAAGACCGCCAAGGGCGGCAAGAGCCGACGACGACGAGAAGTCCGAGAAGTCCGGCAAGGCCGACGATGACGACAAGGCGGACAAGGACGACGACGCCAAGGGCGACGACGCCGACGACAAGGCCAAGGATGCGGCCATGGCGAAGGCGAAGCTCGCGTGCACGAAGCTGAAGGCAGCGGATCCCGCGAAGTTCGCGCAGCAGTACAAGAACCTCGGCAAGTGCAAGAAGGCACTGCGGGCCAAGAGCTAGCTCGAGCAGCGGGTCGACCCGCCCGTCGAGACGAGACCCGTTCGGACCGGGGGTCAGACACTTCAGGCCGGGTGAGACCCGGTGTCCGACACCGAGGGCAGATCGGCGAGCGCGTGCGCCGGAGGGCGCCGCGGAGGCCCGGGCTGAAGCACGGGAACCTCGCCAGGTGCAGGACGAATGCGTCGACCGAGCCGGCTCGAGCGGGCTCGGCCAGGTCGAGCAGCGGGTCGACCCGGCCCTTCGAGCCGAGACCCTTCAGACCGGGTGTCAGACACCGGCCTGCACCGGCTGACCCGGCGGCGCTCATCCGCTGCCGCACCTGAGGTCGCGGGTACGATCGACGCTCCCGGGCCGACGCCGACCGCGCGCCCACGACGCAAAGGAGAGCCACATGCCCACCGTGGTCGCGCATCACGACGTGAAGGACAAGGATCACTGGCTCGCCTCCCCCAAGCGGGAAGAGATCTTCGGCCCCCTCGGCGTCACGAACATCCGGACGTTCGTCGATCCGCAGAACCCGAGCCGGGTCGCGTTGGTGATGGACGTCGCCGACATGGATGCGCTCGGCGCCGCCATGCAGAGCCAGGCGGCCGCGGACGCGATGGAGCACGACGGCGTGCTGCCCGAGACGCTCGTCATCCTCGTCGAGGCAGTCCGGCAACCACCGACCCGACGCGGCGACGTGCAAGCAGGCCCGCCGGGCCACAGTGACACCCGCCAGAACCACCGATGCTCTTCGATCCCGCCGAGCCACGAGCCGCCGACCGACCGGCCCTGGGACGAGGGCCGCGTCCGCGCCGCGATCGCGGCGATCGTCGCCGACGCCGAGGGCGCGTTCGACGACGACGAGCTCTGGCCGCCGCACCCGCTCGATCTCGAGGACGGGCCGCTCCCCCGGGTGACCTCGCTGTACCTCGGCGCCTCCGGCGTGATCTGGGCGCTCCACCACCTGCAGAGCGTCGGCGCCGCGGAGCTCTCGCGCGACTGGGCACCGGTCGCCACGGGCCTCCCCGACCGCTACCGGGCCGAGCCCGACTTCCAGGACATGCTCGAGGGGCCGGTGCCGTCGCTGTGGGTCGGCGAGGCGGGGATCCTGCTCGTGGCGCACACGCTGGCGCCGGCGCGCGTGGCAGGAGGAGCGGCTGCTCGAGGCGGTGCGGGCGAACGCGTCGAACCCGTCGTGGGAGCTGATGTGGGGCTCGCCGGGGACGATGCTCGCCGCGCAGGTGCTGCACGAGCGCACGGGAGCCCCGGAGTGGCGCGAGGCGTGGAGCGCGTCGGCCGAGCTCCTGCTGGAGCAGTGGCGCGACGACCTCTGGGAGCAGGATCTCTACGGGCGCCGCGCCCACTACCTCGGCCCCGCCCACGGCTTCGCGGGCAACGTCTTCGCGCTCACCCGGGGCGACCTCCTCGACGCCGGCGCCGCGCCGAGGTCGAGCGCCGCACGATCGCCACGCTCGCGAAGCTCGCCCAACGCGAAGGCCGACCTCTGCCAGTGGCCGCCGGGACTCGAGCCGCCCGGCACGCCCGCAGCCCATCCGCACCCAGTGGTGCCACGGCGCCCCCGGGATCGTCGCCACCCTCGCCACGCTCGCGCCGCACGACGAGCAGCTCACGGACGCTGCTCGTCGCAGGCGGCGAGCTCACCTGGCAGGCAGGCCCACTCCGCAAGGGCGCCGGCCTCTGCCACGGCACCGCCGGCAACGGCTTCGCGTTCCTGAAGCTGTTCGAGCGCACCGGCGACGAGCTCTGGCTCGAGCGCGCCCGCGTCTTCGCGATGCACGCGATCGAGCAGGTCGAGCGGGCACGCGCCGAGCACGGCCAGGGGCGCTACTCGCTCTGGACGGGCGATCCCGGCACCGCGCTGTACCTCCACGCGTGCCTCGCCGCGCAGCGCTGCGTTCCCGACGCTCGACGTGTTCTGAATCGGAGACCGGGCCCGGCGGGGCTCACGCGCGAGTGTGCACCCCCTCCCCGCACGGGGCGCGAGGCTGCGAGGCGGGCCCCGTGCCCGGGGAGGTCGTCGGCGTCGTCCCAGGGCTCCAGGCGCGTCTCGACCGTCACGGTCAGCGGTGCGCCGAGCTCCTCGAGCGCACCGTCGACGATCCCCGCGTGCAGCGCGCAGACGACGCGCGGGTAGCGCTCCGCCAGCTCCCGGAACGGGCAGTGCCGCATCACGATCTCGTTGCCCGACGGCTCGTCGGGCGCGAAGCCGCGTCGCCGCAGCAGCGTGGCGACGTGCGCCAGGGCGTTGGCGCTCGTCGGCGCCTCGCCGGGCTCGAGCCTCTCGACGAGCACCCTCCCCCAGCTGCGCCCGGCCGCGGCAGCCAGCTCGGCCCCGTCGGGAAGCGGCTCCAGCGACGATGCCAGCGCGGCGGCGAGCAGTGCGTGCTCCTCCTCGGCCTCGGCAGGGAGCGCGGCGAAGAGCAGACGCGGCCGGCCCGGCCGGCCGTCCCGCTCGTGCGTGGCGACGACGAGCTCGGCGTCGACGAGCACGTCGAGGTGCGCCCGGATCGTGTTCGGGTGCAGCCCGAGGGCGTCGGCGAGCTCCTCCGTCCCGAGCGGCGCCGAGGCCGAGCGGAGCGCGTCGAGCAGTCTGCGACGGCTCGGCTCCGCGAGAGCGCGATGGCGACGGGTTTCACCGTCCATGGCCAGATCTTCCCGACTGACGGCGAGGGATGCGTCGGTGGATTCCCCGTATGCGCCCTGCAGAGCATTCCCCGATGTCCACCTCTCTCCTTTCTTACATTCTATGGCATATAAACTGTAAACGCGGCCAAAGGAGCAGCGCATGAAGATCTCGCCACTCGGACTCGGGGTGCTCGCCGCAGGCATCGTGCTCTGCGTCGCGGCCCTGGTCGCGTCCGACCGCGCGCTCAGCAACGACAACGCGACCCCGACGACAACGACAGCAGCCGGGATGCCCGGGATGAGCGGCGGCGGAACCGCCTCGGCCACGATGAAAGGCGTGAGCTTCGCGGGCGCAGCTCCCGCGAACGCCAAGGAGCTCGCTGCCGCCCACGTCCCCTACCCCGCCGAGCTTCCACCCGTGCCCTCGGGCGACGTGGTGAAGGTGCACATGGTGCTGAAGGACGTCACCATCGAGATCGCACCGGGCGTCAAGTACGCAGCCTGGGGCTTCGAGGGAGGAGCGCCCGGACCGGTCGTGCACGCCCGGCAGGGCCAGACGGTCGAGATGACGCTCACGAACAAGGGCGCCATCCCCCACTCCATCGACTTCCACGCGGCGCGGATCGCGCCCAACCTCGCGTTCGTCGACGTCGCCCCGGGCGAGTCGTTCACCTTCAAGTTCAAGGCGGACGATCCGGGCGTCTACATGTACCACTGCGGCACCAAGCCGGTGCTGATGCACATCGCGAACGGGATGTACGGCGCGATCGTGGTCGATCCGAAGGTGCCGCTGCCGAAGGCCGACCGCTCCTACGTCCTGGTCGCGAGCGAGTGGTACATGACCACCGACGGGCTCACGGCCCCGGCCAGCTTCGACCAGGCCAAGGCCCGCGCGATGATGCCGGACTGGACGACCTTCAACGGCTACGCCGGCCAGTACGTCGCCCATCCGCTCCCCGCCGACCCGGGCGACCTCGTCCGCTTCTACGTCGTCGATGCCGGCCCGAGCCTCACGACCGCGTTCCACGTCGTCGGCACGATCCTCGAACACCGCCTACGTGGACGGCGACATGAACCCCGCGCACGCGCTGAACGGCGTGCAGACGGTGGACGTCCCGGCCGGCGGGGGCGGCGTGTTCGACGTGCAGATCGACCAGGAAGGGCTCTACCCGTTCGTGAGCCACTCCTTCGCGAGCGTCGACATGGGCCAGGTCGGCCTTCTCAAGGTCGGGAACCCTCCGGGGACCATGTCACACTAGGTCCGGTCGCGCGGGCCTTCCCGCGCACAACCGGGCGCCGAGCCTCCGGCCGGGATCTCCCCCTTCTTCCCGGCTGGAGGCTCTCGCCTCGTCACGCGGCTGTGCTCCGACCGGCGCCGCCGGGGTTCGGGTGTCGAGGTCGTCGCGCGTGTTTCGGACGCCGCGCGTTGCCACGCAGGGGGTCAGGCTCCGGCTGCGCCGGCGCCAGACCCGCGTGCGAGGCGACTCTCTCTAGACTCGCTCCCCATGTCGGCACACGTGGAGATCGAGATCCGTCGCCTCGACTCGGCGGAGGCTCACGCCAACCTGGACGGGCTCGGCGGCGTCCTCCACGACGTGGTCGAGGGAGGCGCGTCCGTCGGGTACATGGCGCCGTTCACCCGCGAGGAGGCACGTGCCGCCTTCGCGGGGTTCGCGGCCGAGGTCGAGCAGGGCCGGCGGATGCTGTTCGCCGCGTTCCAGGACGGCGAGCTCGTCGGCACCGTGCAGGTGATCGTCGCGGCGCCCGCCAACCAGCCCCACCGTGGGGAGATCGCGCGACTGCTCGTGCGCCGCTCCGCGCGTACGGCAGGGCATCGCGCAACAGCTGATGGAGCGCGCCGAGCGCGAGGCCCGGGAGGCGGGCAAGACGCTCCTCGTGCTCGACACGGCCGACCCGGCAGCCGAGCGGCTCTACGAACGGCTCGGCTGGACGCGCGTCGGCGTGATCCCCGGCTATGCGCTCTACCCCGACGGGCGCGCGTGCGACACCGTCGTGTTCTGGAAGCGAGTCGCTCCGAGCTGACGTCTCCCGGGCGAGCTGCACGACGGTTCACCTGTCAGGCTCCCCGACGTCGCGCCATGGCAGGCACAGACGTCGGGGAGTCGCGCTCGCTCAGGGTGCGGCCTGCCTCAGGCCCGCCCGGGTCTCGGCGCGGGCAATCGGGACGGTGACGTGGACCGTCGTGCCTGTCCCTTCCCCGAGTCGATCGTGACGACGCCATCGACGAGGCCGGCGCGCTCCCGCATTCCCAATAGTCCGAAGCCGGCATGTTCGAGCTCGAGGTCGAAGCCCGTGCCGTCATCGCGGATCTCGATCTCCACTGCGCCTTCGGACTGCAAGACGCTGACCTGAGCGCGATCGGCGCGCGCGTGCTTCGCGACGTTGGCTAGCGCCTCCTGGACGATCCGGTACACGGTGTCTTCGATGACTCGCGGCGGCCGGTCTGCAGGCGTTCGCGCAAGTCCGGTGACGTCGAGGTCGATCGCGAGATCGTGCGTGTGCGCCATGCGCTCGACGAGCGCGTCGAGGGCTGCGGCGAGGCCGGAGTCGTCGAGGGCCGCCGGACGGAGATCTGTGATCAGCGCGCGGAGCGTCTGCGTCGCCACGTCCGCGCTGTCACCGATCTGCCGCAGGACGGAGGCGCGTTCCTCGTCACTGGAGGCGCGCAGCGCCGCGGCGGCCAGCAGCTTGAGGACGGCCAGCTCTTGCAGGGTCTCGTCGTGGAGCTCGCGCGCCCAGCGTCGCCGCTCCCCCTCCTGGGCCTCGATCCTGCGCCGGGTCGTGTCGATCGCGACGTCCTGTGCGGTCGCGACGGCGGAGGCGGCGCTGGCGGCGAACGCGCCGAGCACGTGCTCGTCCCACGCGGTGAAGACAGGTCCTTCCTGGATCCGATCGAACGCCGCGAGCACGCCGAGTGACCGTCCCCGGAAGACGAGCGGCACGAAGAGACCCGTCTGGGCGTGGGTCTGCTCGCTGAGCCCGAAGCGGAGGCGCCCCGCGGCGTCGGCGAGCCGCTCGGGGCGCGCGGTGCGCAGCACATCACCTGCGACGCAGCTGTCGACCGCAAAGCGCATGCCGACGAGCTCGTCGTCGAGGTCACCCGTGACGGCGGCCACGACGAGGTTCTCGCCCCGCTCGAGCATCACGAGTGCAGCGCGCGCATCGGCCAGCGCCCGGCCGCGCTTGACGATCAGCTCCAGCACCCGGTCGAGGTCGGTCTCCCCTGCGACGGCTCGCGCGATCCGGGTGGTCTCCTCGAACGTCGCGACGGCACGTTCGAGGTCGCCCTGCCGGCGCTCGAGTCCGGCGTAGGCTCTCGCGTTGTCGATCGCGATCGCCGCCCAGTCTGCGAGCACGACCGCGGTCTCCTCGTCGGCTGCGTCGAAGGCGCCGCCGCCTCGTTTCTCGGTCAGGTAAACGTTGCCGTATGGCTTGCCTCGCACCAGGATGGGCACGCCGAGGAAGCTCTGCATCGGCGGGTGGCCCTGTGGGAAGCCGTACGAGCGCGGGTGGCGCCCGACGTCGGCGAGCCGGAGCGGGGACGGCTCGCTGATCAGCACGCCGAGCACTCCGCGTCCGCGCGGAAGATCGCCGATCGTGCCGTGCAGGTGGTCGTCGATGCCGACCGTCAGGAATCGTTCGAGGTCGTTGCGCTCGGGGTCGAGAACGCCGAGGGCGGCGTACTCGGCGCCGGTGAGCTCGCGTGCCGCCTCGAGCAGGCGTTGGAGCACCGCCTCCAGGTCGAGCTCGGAGACGAGGCTCCGACCGGCGTCGATCAGCCCACGGAGCCTGTCCTCATCGGAATGTCCCGTGGACGTCATGCGATTGCGCGTAATGTTACATACGACTCGATGCCGGACGTCCCTCGGAGGAGGCCGGTGCCCCGATGCGCCGCGCGATGGCGATCGCTGCGTGCGCGCTACACCCGCCGTCGCCAGCGGACGAAGACGTCCTCCAGCACCGCTCGATCCCCGCGGGGAACGAGGACGAGGAGCTCGTCGTCCGGCTCGATCACGGTGCTCCCGCGCGGCGGGATCGTGGCTCCGCCCCGGGTGATGACGGCGACGAGGGCGTTGCGCGGCAGACCGGTCTCCCTGATCGCGGCTCCTGCGATCGCGTAGTCGGACTCGACGGTGAACTCGACGAGATCGAGGTCGCCGTCGGCGTGGACCGAGAGCGGCTTCGTCTCGGCGGCAGGGGGCGGATCGACGAGCCGCAGCCTCGTCCGCCAGCCATTCGATGGTCGTACCCTGCATCAGCGACGAGACGATCACGACGAAGAACACCGCGTTGAAGATCGTCTCGCTGTTCGTGATCCCCTCGGAGAGGACGAAGGTGCCGAGGACGATCGGCACGGCCCCGCGCAGCCCGGCCCAGCCGAGGAAGACGCGCTCACGGGTGGTGAACGAGCCGAACGCCGTTGCGACGAGCACCGCCAGCGGCCGCACGACGAACGCGAGCAGCAGCGCGAGCACGAACCCGGAGACCATCACCTCGGGCAGGTCGTGCGGGAACACGAGCAGCCCGAGCACGACGAACATCGCCACCTGCGCGAGGAACGCCAGCCCCTTCGTGGAACGCGACGATCTGGCGCCTGAACCGCGACGGCGTGCTGCCGATCGCGAGACCGACGATGTAGACCGACATGAAGCCGCTGCCGCCGATCACGTCGGCGGCACCGAACGACACCATCCCGGCGGCGACCGACGCCACCGGCGCGAACGAGCCGAGCGTCGCGGGAAGCCGCGCGAACACCCACATCGCGAGTGCGCCGAGGAGCAGCCCGACGAGCAGCCCGAGCCCCAGCTGGCGCACGACGAGCAGCACGAGGTCGTCGAGCCGGAAGGTGGGATCCTGGATCCACGAGATCATTCCGAGCGTCAACGCGATCGCGACCGGGTCGTTCCCGCCCGTCTCGCCCTCGAGCGTCCGTGCGAGCCGGCGCCGGACGCGCGTGTAGCGGAGCGTCGCGAACACCGCCGCCGCATCGGTGGAGGCGACGACCCCGCCGAGCAGGAACGCAGCCGCCCACCCGAGGTCGAAGAGCGCGTACGCGAAGACGCCCGTGAGCAACGCCGTCACGACGACCCCTACCGTGCTGAGCAGTGCCGCCGGCACGGCGACGCTCCGCATCCGCCGCCACGACGTCGAGAGGCCGCCCTCGTAGAGGATCGCCGCGAGCCCGATCACCCCGACCGTGCGCGCCAGCTCGGCGTCGTCGAACTCGATCCCGCCGACCCCGTCCGAGCCGAGGACCATCCCGAGCACCAGGAACGCGACGAGCGACGGGACGCCCGCACGCGACGCACTCAGACCGGCGACGACGCTCGCTGCGAGCACCGCACCGACGAGCAGGAGGACGACGCCTTCATCCATCCCGGCATTCTCCCGGAAGGCACACCTGGAAGCGGTCGCGCGCCGGGGCGCGGGGGTTCCGCGCTGGGCAGCGGGTGCGCGCACCCGCGGCGGGCGCCCGCGCTACGGTGGCTGCGTGGCCCTCGGCTTCACTCCGTCGCATCGCGGCGGCTCGGGCTCACCGCTCGTCTGCCTCCACGGGTTCCTCGACACGTGGCGCACCTGGGAGCTGGTGCTGCCGACGCTCGAGCGCAGCCACGACGTGCTCGCCCCCACGCTCCCCGGCCACGCAGGCGGGCCTCCGCTCCCCGACCCGCTCGACACCGAGGCGGTCGTCGACGTGGTCGAGCACCTCCTCGACGACGCCGGCTTCGAGACCGCGCACCTCGTCGGCAACTCGCTCGGCGGCTACGTGGCGCTGCGGCTGGCCGCTCGCGGCCGCGCGCGCTCGGTCGTCGCGCTCGCACCAGCCGGGGGCTGGGCGCTCGGCGACCGCAGCGCCGACCACCTCCTCGACCGCCAGCGCGACCTGCTGCGTCAGGTCAAGCTCGTCGTCCCCTTCACCGAGGCCCTGCTCTCGACCCGGGCCGGACGTCGCCGCGCGACCGAGCTCACCGCCGTCCGCTACCTGCACATCCCCACCGAGCTCCTCTCGCACCAGGTCCGCGGGGTCGCGGGCTGCACCGGAGCCGAGGCGCTGATCGCGAACGGCCGCCGCGAGGGCTGGTCGCTCGACGCCGAGGCGATCACCTGCCCGGTGCGGATCGTGTGGGGCACCGCCGACCGGATCCTGCCCTGGCCGTCGGCCGCCCAGCGCTACCGCGAGGAGTGGCTCCCCCACGCCGACTGGGTCGAGCTCGACGACGTCGGCCACTGCCCCCAGCTCGACGTCCCGCTCGAGACCGCGCAGCTCGTCCTCGGCGTCACAGCCGACCGGGCCGACCCATCGGCACTCCACCGGGGCCCGTGAGCGTTTGCGCGACGCGGGCGCGTCAGCGGTACGAGAGCTCGATCGACTCGAGCGGTGCCTTCCAGCCCATCCCGTAGCGGCCCGAGACGGACATCCGCATCCACGTCCGCCCCCGGTCGAACGTGCAGCCCGGTGGGGCCGGCCCGTACTTGAAACAGCTGGCGGGGTAGGCCTTCGAGAGCGCTGACATCGGCGAGAGGAGCCCTAGCCCACGCGAGGTGCGGTCGTAGACACGCTCGCCCGGGAGCGCAGTCACCGAGACGGAGGTGGCGCGCCCGTTGGTGATGACGACTGCCATCCGGTTGTGCGTCGGATAGTCGTAGCGCACCACGCCGGATCCCGGAGGGCCTTTCTGAATGTTGGCGGGAGCGCCGAGCCGGCTCCGAACGGCCGCGGCCGAGTCGCCCAGCTTGACGCCCGCGATGCTCACCCCGGGGACGATCGTCCCGGCCGCCGCGCTCGGCACGAGCACGAGAGCGGCGGAGATCCCAGCGAGCGCGACGAGCCGCGTCGACGTCATCGGGCAACAGTACAACGCCTTGCGGGGACAGAGAAACCCCGAATGCCTTGCCGCACGCACGCAGCCTGCGCGCTTGGGCCTGTCGGGGGCTCCTCGCCCTGGGATGCGCGAACGGCCAGGGAGCGCCGGACGGTCAGCCCTCGTCGGGCTGCGGCGCGCCGACCTTCGCGGCGCGCGGCTCGAGCGGGCTCGGCGTCGTGCGCAGCACCTTCGCGCACCAGCCCGGCAGCCACCAGTTCCAGCGGCCGAGCAGCTGCATCGACGACGGCACGAGCAGCAGGCGGATGAGCGTCGCGTCGATGATCACGCCCGCCGCGAGGCCGATCCCGAACTGCTTGATGTCGAGCCCCGGCCCGGTCGAGAGCGCGAAGAACGCGAACATCAGCACCAGCGCGGCGCTCGTGACGAGCTTGCCGGTGCGCGCGAGGCCCAGGGAGATCGCCGCCTTGGTGTCGCCGGTCTCGTCGTAGGCCTCGCGGATCCGGGTGATCATGAACACCTCGTAGTCCATCGAGATCCCGTAGAGGAACGCGAAGATCATCAGCGGGATCCAGGAGATGACCACGCCGGTCGCCTGGACGCCCCAGATCGCCTCGCTGCCGTGGCCCTCCTGGAAGATGAACACCACGACGCCGAAGGCGCAGCCGAGCGAGATCAGGTTGAGGATCACCGCCTTCGCGGGCAGCACGATCGAGCGGAACGCCCGCGCGAGGAGGATGAACGTGAGCACGATCACGAACAGCAGGACGTAGGGGAAGTTGCCGTAGACGGCGTGCACGAAGTCGCGCTCCTCCGGCGCCGCGCCGCCGAGCGTCGCGACGACGCCTGAGCCTGCCTGCTTCTCGGCCGCGGGCAGCGTGGTGTCCTGCAGCTCCGAGATCACGCCGCGACTCGTCTTCGACGACGCGTCGGTGGCCGAGAACGCCTCGATCAGCGCGGTGGAGCCCTGGCGCCACGACGTCGCCGGTCGGCGCCTGCGCGGCGACGACGCCCGCCTGCTCGCGCACGGCGGCCGCGATGCCGTCGATCGTCGCCGGAGTCGGTCGTCCCCTCGACGAGCACGGCGAACGGCTTGAACACACCGGCGGTGATCCCGGCGTCGGCGATCGCCTGGCGCCCTGCGGCGGCGTCGCCCGCCGCCGGCTGGTCGGCGACCTGGGCGTCGCTCGGGTTGAGCCGGGACGCGGGGATCAGCAGCAGCACGACCACCGCCATCCCGACGAGGAACACCACCAGAGGCCTCTTCGCGACGACGGCGGCCCAGCGCGTCCAGAAGCCGGCCTCCGCGTCGTCGGGGGTGATGATCTTCTTCGGCATCACCCGGACGCGGTTGATCTTGGGGCCGAGCAGCCGCAGGAGCGCCGGTGTGAGGGTGATCGAGGCGAGCACCGAGACGATCGGGATGAGCATCCCGCCGAGGCCGATCGAGCGGATGAACGGCAGCGGCAGCACGAGCATGCTCAGGAGGCCGATCGCGACCGTCGAGCCCGAGACGATCACGGAGCGCCCGGCGTGCTGCATCGTCTCCACGATCGCGTCGTCGACGGAGTCCTGCCTCGTGAGCTCCTCGCGGAAGCGGAAGATCATCAGCAGCGAGTAGTCGATCGCGATGCCGAGCCCGACGAGCGCGACGAGGAACTGCACGACGATCGAGACGTCGGTGATGTAGGTGAGCGCGTAGACGCAGAGGAACGTGGTCAGGATCGAGACGGCGGCGACGAGCATCGGCACGAGCACCGCGGGCAGCGTCCCGAACACGAACAGCAGGATCACGAGGGCGCCGATCGCTCCGAGCAGCGTCTCGAAGAGCACGCTCGGCCCTGCAGCCTCGCCCTGTGACTGGAAGATCGCGTCGACCCCGGTGAGATGGGTGGTGACGCCCTCCGGTGCCGCCTGCGCGATCGCCTTGCGGGTCTCCTCGATCGGGAGGACGACGGTGAAGTTCGCCTCGCCCGCGGGGTAGATCAGCGCGACCATCGTCTTCCCGTCCTCGGAGACGAACGCGTCGCTGCGCGTCTGGAACCACGAGCTGACGCGGGATCCCTCGTTGACGGCAGCGCCCGCGGCGATCGCCTTCTCGATCCCGGGCTGGTCGCGGATGTCACCGCTCGGCACCTGGAAGACCGCGATCTGCGGGTACTGGCGGCCGGTGCCGAACGTGTCGATCGTCCGCTTGTTCGCCTCGTAGGCCGAGTAGCCGGGGATCGAGAACTCCTGGAACCAGCGGTCGGCGAGCTTGCCCGCCGCCATCGCGCCGGCGACCGTGAGGCCGATCCACGCGATCACGATGACCCAGCGGCCGCGGATCACGGCTTTCGAGAGGGCGTTCACCGCGCGGATACTACGCGTCCGGTCGATGGGCTACGCCGGGCGCGACCCGTGCGGTGTGGTGTCGATCTGGTGACAGGCGAGACGACGATCGACTGGGGTCTGGCGCCGGCGGAGCCGGAGCCTGACCCCGACCTGGCACCGTCCCAACCCAGCGCTGGTTTCAGTGCTGCGAGAGCGTGCCGCGGCGGTTCATTTCCCGGTGTCTGACACCACCTCGCCGGTGTCGGACACCGGTAGCGCAGGGTCGCGGAGCCGCCGGACTACCTCGATCCGAGTGGCTCTGTCGCCGGGGCGTCGGCACTTCCGTCCACGTCGGTTGCGCGATACAGTGGCTGCTCGACCTTGAGCGGCGCCGTTCGCGCCGCGCCTTCCAGCGAGAGGAACCGCCGTCATGAAGGCCGTGTTCGCGCTTCTCGTCCTGGCGCTCGTCGGGTGCTCCGCGACGGCCGCCTCCGCGTCGACGCAACGCACCGACGCGATTATCAACTGCGGAACCGTCGTGGGCGCCAAGTGGGTGTTCCCCGGCACCGGTGGCAAGATCTCCGGCACCAAGTACGGCGTCACCGCCGTCGGCGTCAGCTGCGACCTCGCCAAGAAGTACGCCGTCAAGCTCTCGAGCGCGAAGCTGGCCGGGAAGACGACCGGGAAGTCGTACCCGCTCGCGGGCGGCCCTCCCGGCTTCACCTGCTCCGCGAACCCCGACGCGAACGGCAAGGTGATCGCCGCCAGCTGCCAGGTCGGGCCGAAGAACAAGCCCTCGAAGAAGGCCTTCTCCTTCGGCGGTCGCCCCGGCTAGAGACCGACGAGCGTGCCGGCCCGGCGATCCGCGTCCGGGCCGGCACTCCCGTCGCTCGCCTCCGGGTCAGTACTGCGAGAGCGTGCCGCGGCGCTTCGCGTGCGCGAGCGCGACGTCGAAGACGACCACGCTCAGCGGGATCAGCACCACGGCGACCCCGGCGAGGATCAGCGCCTGTGTGCCCCACTCCCCGCCGTAGAGCGCGTTGCGGAACCCCTCGTACGCCGGTGCCGTCGGCATCACCGAGCCGATCGCCTCGAGCCAGCCCGGTAGCACCGAGAGCGGGAACACTGCTCCTGAGACGAACGTCATCGCGAACACCGCGACGTCGACGATGCTCGCCCCACGCAAGGCTGAGAGCCACGACGAGGAGGCCCGCCTTTTTGCGCGCCGCGGCGCGGGGCGTGGCTTCAGCCTCGCCCCTACGTCGGCGGAGATCTCCAGCTCCGGCCCCGCCGAGCGGTCACATCCCGGAGCGAGGAGCGGGGCTCTGGTGCGAGGATGTGGGCGTGATCGACGACGCGACACGCGAGGCGCTCGTCGCCGCGCTCGGCGGCGACGCCGCCCGGGTGCGCGAGGGCGCGTCCGACCTCGAGCTGCACGCCGCCGACTTCTCGTTCCACACGCCGCACCCGCCGGACGTGGTGGTCGTGGCGCGCTCGACCGCCGAGGTGTCCGCGGTGCTCGCCGTCGCGAGCGAGCGCGGGATCCCGGTGACGCCGTTCGGCGCCGGGTCGTCGCTGGAGGGGCACGTGATCCCCGTGGAGGGCGGGATCAGCCTCGACCTCACCGAGATGGACGCGATCGTCGAGCTGCGGCCGCAGGACATGCTCGCCGTCGTGCAGCCCGGGGTGGTGCGCAGCGCGCTCGAGCGGGCAGCCGGCGAGCACGGCCTGTTCTTCCCGGTCGATCCCGGCGCCGACGCGACGCTCGGCGGGATGGCGGCCACCAACGCGTCGGGCACGACGACGGTGCGCTACGGGAAGATGCGCGCGAACGTCCTCGGCGCTGGAGGCGGTGCTCGCGGACGGACGGGTGATCCGCACCGGCGGCAGGGCGCCGAAGACCTCGGCGGGCTACGACCTCACCGGCCTGCTCGTCGGCTCGGAGGGCACGCTCGGCGTGATCACCGAGCTGACGCTGCGGCTGCACGGGATCCCGGACGCGGCCGTGGCGCTGCGGATCTCGTTCCCCACGATCGAGGCGGCGGTGCGCACCGCGGTCGACGCGGTCACGGTCGGCGCCGGGGTCACGCGGCTGGAGCTGCTCGACGCGCTCAACATCCGCGCGATCAACCTCTACTCCGGCACCACGTACCCCGAGACGCCGTGCCTGTTCGTCGAGGCGAGCGGGACGGAGGAGTCCGTCGCAGGCGACCTCGCGCTCGTGCTGGCGCTCGCGGAGGGCGAGGGCGCGACGGAGATCGTGCACGAGCGCGACGCCGACGCGCGGCGCCGGCTGTGGGCGGCCCGCCACAACGCCGCGTACTCGTGGTCGCAGATCTGGCCGGGGACGAAGCACTGCTCCACCGACGTGTGCGTGCCGGTCTCGGAGCTGGCCGCGGCGATCGCGGTGTCACGTGCCGAGGTCGACCGGCTCGGGCTGCGCGCCGGGATCATCGGTCACGTCGGCGACGGCAACTTCCACGTGGGCGTCACGGTCGATCCGGACGACGCGGACGAGATCGCGCGGCTGCACGAGCTGACGCGGATCCTGGCCGACGACGCGGTCGCGCGGGGCGGCACCTGCACCGGCGAGCACGGGATCGGCCTCGGCAAGATCGACGCGCTCGCGCGGGAGCACCCCGACCTGCTGCCGCTCTACCGCGGCGTGAAGGAGCTGTTCGACCCCCGGGGGATCATGAACCCCGGCAAGGTGCTCGCCCGGCGGAGTCGCTCCCGGCCGGTTGACGCGGATCGTCGATCGGGCGCGTCATCGGCGCCTGACCGGCGCTGCGAACGGCGGCTCTGCGAGATGCGCCGCTGAGCTCGCGCCGAGGGCGCGGCGAGCCGCCGGCGCCTCAGCGCCGGGCGTGCTGGGGGTCGAGGCGCTCGCTTCGCGCGACCCCGCCCGTCCGAGACCCGCCGCGCCGCTCGCAGGCACGCCCAGCTCCGACGCGCCACCGCGGGGTCTGGCGTCCGGCGCAGCCGGAAGCCTGACCCCTGACCCACACCCCTGACCCACGACGGGCCCCTCACACAGGGGTCAGGGCTCGCTCCGCGACCCCAGACCCCGCCCGCGCCCGGGCACGCGCTCAGGCGGCGGTGTCGTTCGCCTTCCTCGAGCTCCATCTCCTGCTCCAGGTCGTGCTCGAGGTCGACGTCGATGAGGGTGCCGAGCGCGACGAGGTGCTCCTCGCGCAGCCAGCCCGCGGCCAGCGCAGTCCCCCCAGCGCGGCGCACGGCGTCGCGGACGGGGATGCGCCAGCGGTGCTCGACGAGCGCGATCACGGAGCTCGTCCCCTCGGGGATCTGCTCGGCGATCGCCCAGGAGGTGTCCTCGTCGAAGAGGTGCCCGTCGGCCATCTGGCGCATGCCCCACACTGCGCCGGCCTCCATCCCGGCGTCGCCGCCCGCGCCCATCCCGATCAGCGCGCCGATGCCGGCGCCGAAGGCGAGCGCCTCGTCGGCGGGGAGGTCGCTGAGCTGGATCGTCTCGATCACGCCGTGCTCGCGATGGCGGACGGCCATCAGGTCGACGAGGCGCACGATGTCGTTGTCGCGCAGCCGCTCGAGCTCCTCCCTGATCTCGGAGAAGTCGGCCTCGTTGTCGAAGCCCAACACGACGATCTCGAGCGGTCCGACCATCTAGCGCTCACCGGCCTTTCGGAGTTGACGGAGCTTTTCGGAGGGGTGGAAGGCCTCGATCCGGCGGGTGGTGCCGGAGCGCGAGCGCATCACGACGGACTCGGTCTCGACGCCGGCGGAGCTGACGCGCACTCCCTGCAGGAAGAACCCGCCGGTGACGCCGGTCGCGGCGACGAACGCGTCGTCGCTGCGGACGAGGTCGTCGTGGGTGAGCTTGGCGTCGATGTCGAAGCCCGCTGCGACGAGCGAGGCGCGCTCGTCGGGGGTGCGCGGCCACAGCCGGCCCTGCAGCGAGCCGCCGAGGCACTTGATCGCGGCGGCGGAGATGACGCCTTCCGGGGTCCCTCCCACCCCCATCAGCATGTCGATGCCGGTGAACGGCTGCGCGGCGGCGATGCAGGGGGCGACGTCGCCGTCGCGGATGAGCCGGACGCGGGCGCCGCTCTCGCGCAGCTCGGCGATGAGCGCGTCGTGGCGGTCGCGCTCGAGCACGACGACGGTGAGGTCGTTGACCTCGACGCCCTTCGCCTCGGCGACGCGCTGGACGTTCTCGGTCGGCGAGAGGTCGATGTCGATCGCGTCTGCCGCCTCGGGGCCGACGGCGATCTTGTCCATGTACATCGCGGCGCCGGGGAAGAACATCGAGCCGCGGGAGGCGACGGCGATCACGGAGATCGCGCCGGGGATGCCGAGCGCGGTGAGCCGCGTGCCCTCGAGCGGGTCGACGGCGACGTCGACCTCGGGCCCGGTGCCGTCGCCGACCTCCTCGCCGTTGTAGAGCATCGGCGCCTCGTCCTTCTCGCCCTCGCCGATCACGACGACGCCGCGCATCGAGACGGTGTTGACCATCAGGCGCATGAGGTCGACGGCTGCCTGGTCGGCGGCGTTCTTGTCGCCGCGGCCGATCCAGCGGGCCGCGCCCATCGCGGCGGCCTCGGTCACGCGGACGAGCTCGAGCGCGAGGTTCCTGTCGGGTGGTGTGCGGGCGGGGTCGCCGGTCATCGTGTCTCCGATCCTACTGAGGCGGCGGCCTCGGAGGCGCCCGTGCCGTCTGGCCCGGCGACGATCACGGCGACGCCTCCGGCGAGCACGAGCGCGGCCCCGACGATCGTCGTCGTTCCGAGCGGCTGGTCGAGCAGCGCCCAGGCGAGGATCGCACCGGCGACGGGCTCGAGGAAGGTCAGCAGGCCGGCCGTCTGCGCGGTCACGTGCCGCATGAGGCTCGCGTAGGCGAGAGTGGAGAGCCCGGTGAACACGACGCCGAGGAGCGAGCACCGTCCCCCACTCCCGCGGCCCGGAGGGCACGACTCGGGTGGCGAGCAGGAGAAACGGGGAGACGGCCAGCGCGCCGACGAGGCAGTCCCAGAACGCGACGGTGAGGGGATGCACGCGCGCGACGAGCAGCCGCTTCGAGAGGAGGACGAGCGCAGCGAAGGTGGCTGCCGACCCGAGCCCGCAGGCGAGCGCGAGCGGCGAAGCGGCGTCGCCGTCGAGGCCCCCGCCGAGCGCGACGAGCGCGATCCCGGCGGCTCCCGCCGCGAGCGCGACGAGCACGATCGGGCTGCGCTGCTCCGGCAGGACGAACGGGGCCGCGACGGCGATCAGGATCGGCGCGGCGTAGAAGGTGAGCACGGCGAGCGCGACCGAGCCGCGCTTGGCGGCTTCGAAGAACAGCAGCCAGTGCGCGCCCTGGACGACGCCCAGCAGCACGAGACCTCCGAGCGCCGCCCCCGGGGCGAGCAGGTCGAGTCGCCGCGCCAGCAGCGCGACGACCGCGAGGGTGAGCGCCGCGATCGCGAGCCGGGCGAACGCGAGCACCGTCGCGTCGAGGTCGACGGCTGCGACGAGCACCGCGATGAGACCCCACGAGGCCGCGAGGCCGGCCAGCATAAGGTTCCAGCGCATCCGCCCGACCGTATAGGCTGCCGCGCATGGCTGTGATCATCGGAATCCTCGTGGCGATAGCGCTCGTCGTGCTGGGCATCGTCCTGTTCGCGTCGGGCAACACGCTGCTCGGGTTCGTCGCGATCATCGGTGCGATCCCGTTCGGCTTGATCGCCGGGCTCGCCAAGACCAGCTCTCGCTGACCGCCGGTTCGCGACGCCGCGCCGTGCCTCGTCCTCCATTCAGGGATGGTGCGGATGTGCTGCGCGATCGACGGTGGTGAGCAGGGCGCGCGGCCTCCCGGCGCGAATCCGTCTCACATGACGTTCCTCCAGCTGATCCCCTACGCGCTGATCGCGGCCCTGAGCCCGCTCGGGTTCGCCGCGACGCTCGCGGTGATCCGCAGCGGCCGGCTGAAGGCGCTGGGGTTCGGGGTGGGGTTCGTGGCGGGTCAGCTGCTCGCGTGCGCGCTCCTCGTCGACGCTCGGCGTCGCCGCGGTGCCCGATCGCGAGCGCGGCCACCCGACGCTGGTCGGCGCTGCTGGAGCTGGGGTTCGGGCTCGTCGTGCTGTGGTTCGCGTTCACGGTGCGTCATCGTCCGCCGCGGGCGACGCCCCGCTCGAGCGAGCGGTCACAGGCGGCGCTCGAGCGGCTCGGGCGGCTGCACATCGGCACGGCGCTGATCGCCGGGCTGCTGCTCGGGATCGGCGGGCCGAAGCGGCTGGTGCTGACGGCGCTGGCGGCGGCGATCATCGCGACCTCCGGGGACGACGCCACCCGGCAGACGCTCCAGGTCGTCTGGTACACGGCGATCGCGACCGTGCTCGCCTGGGCGCCGATCCTCGCGTTCGAGCTGCTCGGGCAGCGCGCGTTGACCGCGATCGAGGCGGCGCAGCGATGGCTCGCCGCGCACCAGCGGCAGGCGACGTTCTACGCGCTGCTCGTGGTCGGGCTGATCGCGCTGATCAGCGGCCTGGCCGTGCTGCTCTAGGAAGCCCCGCACCTGCTCGCCGCCGCGGGGTGGGACGACCGGGCCGACCGACGTCTGCGTCAGCGGGTCAGCCTTCTACGCACGCGCCGTCAGCCGCTCAGTGCGGGCAGTCCGTCGGCGATCAGCTTGACGCCGAAGACGAGGAACAGCACCGTCATCACCGCGGCGTTGTGCACGGCAAGCCACTCCTTCGTCGAGTCGAGCGCCGTCTTTGCCGTGTCGCCGCCGACGAGGTAGTAGCCGACAGGGCCGGCGATCGTGATGCTGCCGAGGACGACGAAGACGATCAGCGAGACGGCCGCGTCCGTGGTGGTCGGCCCGACCTGGGCGAGAGCCGCGCCTGCACCGGCCGAGAGCAGGAGGTTCTTCGGGTTCACGCCCGCGAGCAGCAGGGCGAGCGCGAACGCCTTGACCGGGCGAGAACGAGTCGATGCCGGCCATCCACTTCGGCATCTCGGGAGCGGCGCCCGGGGCGGGACGGCTGCGCCACTGGCGTGCGGCGATCAGAAGGAAGAGGACGCCGGCCAGGATCTTCCCCCAGGAGATCGTGTCGGACGCGGAGCTGCTGGTGGAGGCGTCGCTCGCGTCGGAGACGAGGTAGGCGACGCCGCTCACGACGGCCAGCGCCAGTGCCCACCCGGCGAGGAACATCGGCCCGTTCACCCGGGCGCGGCCGAGAACAGCATCAGGATCACGGCGATGATCGGGACGGGGCTGATCGCCACGCCGATCGCGTACGTCAGGACCTGTCCGATGCCCTCTGCCATGCATCCTCCCGTTCGTCGGTGGTCGAGGGGGGCGGTCGGTGGAGCCCACCGCCCCCCTGTCTCGTCAGTCCTCGGCGTTGCCTGCGTGGAGCGTCCCGGTCTCTCGCTCGGGCAGCGCCATGCGCCCGGGGTCGAGATCGTACGTCCAGGGCAGGCCGGAGGCCTTCCAGCCGTTCTTCAGGCGCATGCCGTGGAAGACGCTGTCGGGGTCGTCGACCTTGCTGCCCTCCATCCCGTCGAGGATGTTGTAGGCGTTCGTGAACCCGGCGGCTGCGAGCATGCTGATCGCCATCGCCGCCCGGCCGCCGGAGCGGCACGAGACGAGGATCACGTCATCGGGTGTGAACCGTGCCTGAACGAGCTCGACGAAGTCGGGGTTGAGCTCCCACGGAAAGCCCTTCTTCGTGTCGTCCCAGACGTAGGCCAGGAACGCGAACGGGATGTTCACCGCCATCGGGGGATGGCCGGTGAAGACCCACTCCTCGGGCGTGCGGACGTCGAGGATGCTTCACGCCCTCGGTGTCCGCCTGCCACATGTCGTACGCCTCCTTCGCGGTGACGTAGAGCCCGAGCTTCGTCTGTCGCGCCTCGGCGACCGGCCGCTCATCGTGTGTCACTGTCGTCATCTCGGCCTCCTCGCTCACCCGAGCCGGATGGCTTCGACGTCGAGGCCGCCGCCGGCGGGGAGCTTGCTCCAGCTGCGGCGCTCCCACTCCTCCTTCGAGCACCTCCTCGGCGGCCTGCTCGAGGAACTCGGGGCGGGCCCACTCGTTCACGTCGAAGTCGTTCTTGATGTAGCCGTGGCTGAACATGAAGTCCTTGCCGATCTTGACGCACTCCAGGTTCGCGGGCGCTCAGGCTCGGCACCATGTCGACGTCCTTGATGCCCTGGTAGGTGTCCTCGGCGTCGAGGTAGAAGGTCTGCCGGTTGAGGATCGCGCCGGCGGCGTGCTTGTTCTCGTTGGCCCAGCGGCCGACCTTGATCATCGCCTTCATGTAGGCGATCACCAGCTCGGGGTGCTCGTCGGCCATCACGTCGGTGCAGGTGATCACGGCGGGCGTGTTGGCGACCTGGATCCGCCAGTCCGGGTAGCTGGAGAGGTCCTCGATCATCGTGATCCTGCCGGTGGCCTCCTGCAGGTGCTGGAACACCTTGCTCTGGGTGTAGATCGCGTCGACCTTGCCGTCGAGCAGCGCCGTCTCGAGCGGGCGGAACGCGAGGTCGTGCTTGTGGTCGCGGCGCATCCACAGCTCGGACGGGTTGTTCATCGTGCACCTGGAGCATCTCGGGCTTGTCGTACCAGTCGTCCGGATACGGGAACTCGACCAGCTCGATGTCGTCCATCGTCATGCCGTGCAGCATCAGCATGTTCTCGATGCCCATGTGCTCCTGGATCCGCCACCAGTCGTTCTTGATCGTGTTCAGGCTCTTCGAGATCCCGATCTTCTTGCCCTTCAGGTGCTCCATCCGGAAGATCCCGTCGCCGGCGCGCACGGCCATGCAGCCGCCCTCGTGCACCCACGTCGCCCCGAGCAGCACGGTGCGGCGGATGTCGGCGTGCACATGGATCGGCGGGTAGAGGCCGCCGAAGCGCACCAGGTTGTCGAGGTTGTGGATGTAGTGCGGGTACCAGTTGTTCTCGGGCGCGTGGCGGAAGTAGGCGTACTCGACGCCGATCTTCTTGAACTCCTCACGGCACCAGCCCAGCTCCTGGTCGACGTTGTTCGCCGAGACCATCGGGCAGTTCGTGAACCACACCTCGTTCCAGTTGAGCGGAACCGTGGTGGAGACTCGCTCCTGTTCGATGACTGCCATGGGCTGACCTCCTCGTTGCGTTTCTCCTCGCCCAGGCACAGTGCCCGGACGCGAGAGGCGCGTCATGTTCGATCTCAGCGTCCCAGCGTCGGCGCGCCTGGCATCGGTGCGCGCGCGGAGACGCAGAGGACGACTACTGAGTGCCCGGCCGTCCACGGTTCCCGCTGTTCTGCGGGCGTCGGTGGGAACGGCGGTCACGGTGCTGCCGGCCCCTCGGACGCGGGTCTACGGTGCCGCGCGGCAGCGGCGCGCTCAGGTGCTGTGCACGGTGGCTCCGGGCGCATGCCGTCGCGCGCGCCAGAGCGCGTCGAGTACGACCGAGAGCAGGCCGATCGCGATCATCGCGGTGAAGGTCTCGGGGGCGTTGCGGAACGTGTCGATCGGAGAACGCGGTGAGCACGATCGCGGTCACCGTGGTCGCGAGCACGATCATCAGCGTGTTGCTGCCGGTGTTGGCGCGCAGCCGGTAGGCGGCGGCGCAGATGACGAGGAAGAGCACCAGCGCGGTGGCGCTGCCGACCGACGCGATCGCCGAGAGGTCGACGAAGTTGGCGACGACGAGCACGACGCCGCCGGTGATCAGCAGGCCGGCCTTGGCGCGCCGAGGCGGGAGCCCGGCCCGAAGAACGACGGGAACAGCCCTTCCTGCGCGAGCATCCCGGTCATCCCGCCCGAGGCGTAGAGCGTCGCGTTGGTGGCGCCGGCGGTGGAGAGCATCGCGGTCGCCGCCATCAGCGTGAACCCGAAGTCGCCCATTGCCGGGCGTGCCGCCTCGGCGATCGCGGTCGGGCCGTACTGGACGACCTGGGCGACGGTGAGCGTCCCGAACACCGCGATCGCGATGAGGACGTAGGTGATGCCGGTGATCCCGAGCGCGCCGGTCATCGCCCGTGGGAGGTCGTGGGAGGGGTCGCGCAGGTCACCGGCGGTGAAGGTGATCACGTTGAAGCCCATGTAGGCGAAGAACGTCAGTGCGACGCTGGCGACGATCTTCGACCAGGACGGGTAGCCGTCGAACGCGAGGAGGTCGAGGTCGATGTCGGGGAGGGTGACGACGACGAAGAACGCGAACGAGGCGAGCACGAGCGCGACGATGAACGTCTGCGCGCGGGCGACGAACGAGCCGCCCGGCCATGTTGATCGCGACCATCGCGACGATCAGGACGGTGGTGAAGACGTTGTCCCACCACGAGGCAGCGCCGTCGCCGACGAAGAGGGAGGTGGCGTAGCTGCCGAACGAGACGGCGACCATCGCGCAGACGATCACCATCGCGGCGATGTAGCCGAGCCACGACGCGACGCCGACGAGACGGCCTCGCCCGAACCCCTCGACCAGGTAGGTGATCAGGCCGCCCGACGACGGATAGCGCATCCCGAGCTTGACGCACACGTACGCGAGCAGCGCGGTCACGCCGAGCCCGATCAGGAACGAGATCCAGACCGCGGCGCCGGCGATCTCGCCGGCCGTGCCGAGGAGCGCGAAGATGCCCGCGCCGACCATGCTGCCGATCCCGAGGACGGTCGCGCCCGGCACGGACATCGGCTTGCGCGCCGGCTTGGCTCCGGTCTCCGCGGGGTCGGAGGGCGTTCGAGATGTGGCTTGGTCGGCCATGAGGGCTCCTTGCTCGGTGGTCACCGCGACGTGCAGCGCCTCGGCGGAGAGGCGTCGGCGAGCGGCATCTCTCCTGTCATCTCAAGCGTGTGCTGTTGCGACGGTCGGCGCATCGGCGCCGGCCACGACCCCGATCCGCGGAACTACGGAGCCGGGCGTCGCCCACTCGCTGCTCGGGATCG
The DNA here is from genome assembly GCA_963849125.1 of uncultured Actinomycetes bacterium. Taxonomy (GTDB): domain Bacteria; phylum Actinomycetota; class Thermoleophilia; order Gaiellales; family Gaiellaceae; genus Gaiella. Next base: position 36,049 of record CAWKGI010000022.1, read on the forward strand.
GCACGTCCGGTGCCGGTCGCAGAATCCGCGCGGATGGCTCGCACCGAATCCTCACGTTGCAGCAGGACAGCGACGTCGCGCGCTCGTCGCGCGGTCGCCTGAGCCGTGGGGGATCACTGGGGCACCGGCCGGATGGAGGCGTTCAGCGACGGCGTCTTCGCGATCGCGATCACGCTGCTGGTCCTCGAGATCGACGTGCCCGAGGCGGCGTTCGGGGATCTCTGGGGCGGGATCGCCGACCAGTGGCCGTCCTACCTCGCCTACGCCACCAGCTTCATCACGATCGGGGGGATCTGGGCCGCCCACCACGGGATCTTCCGGAGGCTCGCCTACGCGAACCAGCGGCTGATGGTGCTCAACCTCCTGCTGCTGATGGCGGTCGCGTTCCTGCCGTTCCCGACCAAGCTGATGGCCGAGGCGATCCACGACGACGACGCCGCCCGCGCTGCCGTCGTCTTCTACGGCGGGGCCTTGCTCGTGATCTCGCTCTTGCTCAGCGCGGTCTGGGGCTCGGTCACCCTCGACCGGCACGTCCTGCGTCCGGAGGTGACGGACGCCGAGATCAAGGCGATCACGCTGGCCACGACCCCGAACGTCGGCTTCTACGTGGTGATGATCCTGCTCGCGATCTTCGCCCCTCAGGTCGCGATCTTCGGCTACCTCGTGATCGCGGTCGTCGCTCTCCTCCGCACCCGCGGCGACAGCCCGCGCCCGGCCGCCGGTCACTCCTGACCCGGGCGAGAGGTGCGCGCGGGAGCGGGTCGTGGGCGACGGGCCTCGCCTCCGGGGACGCGCCTCTTCGCATCGGCGCTCTCGTAATCGTCGGGAGACGGTGTCATACTGCGCATTGCGTGGGAGGAGCCGCCACCGCATGCGGCACCGTGGCGGGTCGATCCTCTCCTCCCCCACTGTGCGGCTGGGGCGGCGACTGGGGGACAGGCGTCGCCCCAGCAGCTCGGATGGGGCTACATCCGGTCGGGTGCGGTCACGCCGACGAGGTCGAGGCAGCGCGCGACGACGTCCCTGGTGGCGGTGCAGAGCGCGAGCCTGAACGCCTCCTGCGTCGGAGCCGAGCACCTTGTGCTGGTGGTAGAAGCGGTGGAAGTCGTCGGCGACGCGGATCGCGTAGGTGGGGATCGCGTGCGGCGCGCGGCGCTGCGGTGGCCTCGGCGACGATCTCGGGGAGCTCGAGGAGTCGCTTGACGAGGTCGCGCTCCTCCGCCGCGAGCGGCTGCGTGGTCTCGCAGCTCGGTGTGCTCGCGTCTCGGCGTTGCGGAGGATCCCGGCGATCCGGGCGTGCGCGTACTGCACGTAGTAGACCGGGTTCTTGGCGCTCTTCTCCGAGGCGAGGTCGACGTCGATCTCGATCGTCTGGTCGGGGCCGCGGTTGACGAGGAACCAGCGGGCCGCGTCGACGCCGACCTCGTCGATCAGCTCGTCGAGCAGCACGACGTCGCCGGCGCGCTTCGACATCTTCGTCGACTCGCCGCCGCGGGTGAGGTGGACGAACTGGTAGAGCAGCACCTCGACGCGGTCGGGGTCGTAGCCGAGCATCCGGGCGATCGCCGGGTACCAGCTTGGCGGTGCTGTGGTGGTCGGCGCCGAGCACGTAGATCGCGCTGTCGTATCCGCGGTCGAGCTTGTCGACGAGGTAGGGCACGTCGGCGGCGCGGTAGGTCGGCAGGCCCGTGGCCGAGCGGATGAGGACGCGGTCGTCGTCGTCGCCGTAGGCGCCCGAGCGCGCCCAGAGCGCGCCGTCCTTCTCGTAGGTGTCGAGCCGCGGGAGGAGCTCGGGGAGACGCTCCTCGAGGACGCTCTGCCGCGCCCAGCCGTCGAAGTGGATGCCGAACCGCTCGAGGCTCGCCTGGATCCGCTCGAGCATGTGCGGAACGGGGTCGCCGTCGAGCGCCGCGAGCTCGTCGATGTACTCGCCGCGGTAGCCGTCCTCGGGGATCTCCTCGCCCCGGCGTCGCGCGTCGACCGAGGCGCGGAACCGGTCCATCTGGGTGCCGGAGTCGTTGTAGTAGTACTCCCGCTCGACGGTGTGCCCGGCGAAGGCGAGGAGCCGTGCGACGGAGTCGCCGTAGGCGCCGTTGCGCGCGGAGGCGACGGTGACCGGGCCGGTCGGGTTCGCGGAGACCATCTCCACCTGCACCCGCTGGACGGGGTCGGCGGTGCCTCCGCCGAACGACCCGTGCGCCGCGACGACCTCGCGCGAGCGCGGCGACGAGCCAGGCGTCGTCGACGAAGAGGTTGAGGAACCCGGGGCCGGCGACCTCGGCGCGCTCGATGCCGTCGAGCTCGGACGCCGCGGTGGCGAGCTCCGCGGCGATCTCACGCGGTGCCGCCTTGCGGGTGCCGGCGAGGCGGAGCGCGACGTTGGTCGCGTAGTCGCCGTGGGCCGCGTCGGCCGGCCGCTCGACCGCGACGGGAGCGCCGGCGAGCTCGGTGAGCCTGCCGGCGAGGGCTGCGACGGGATCAGGCACGGATCGCGTTCCGCGGGGGCGAACGAGGTCCTCGAGCCGCCCGATCTGCTCGGGCGAGCCCATCACGACCACGACGTCGTCGGCGCCGAGCGCGAGGTCCGCGCCGGGGCTGGCGACGAGCTCGCCGTCGGCGCGTCGCACCGCGACGACCGATGCGCCGGTGCGGCCGCGCAGATCGAGCTCGCGCAGCGTGCGGTCGCAGGCCTCGCAGCCGCGCGGAGACGACGATCTCCTCGAATCGCAGTCCCGGGGGAGCCGGCGATGCCGGTGATCTCGAGCAACGCCGCGACCTGTGGCTTCAGCACCTGGGTCGCCATCGTGCGGCCGGCGGTGGTGTACGGCTCGACCACGCGGTCGGCGCCTGCGCGACGGAGCTTCTCGGCGGCGCCGCGGCTCGAGGCGCGTCCGACGAGGACGAGGTCGGGTCGCATCGCGCGGGCGGAGAGGACGATGAACGACGTTCTTCTCGTCGGAGTCGGCGCAGGCGACGAGCGCGCGGGCGCTCGGCGATGCCGGCGCGCTGCAGCTCGGCGTCGACCGTGCCGTCGCCGTGGATGACGGGAAGCCCAGCCTGGTCGGCTGCTGCGACCGACTCGGCGTTCACGTCGACGACGACGCAGGTGCGTCCGGCCGCGACGACGTCCTCCGCGACGGAGCGGCCGACCCGGCCGAAGCCGCAGATGATCACGTGGTCGTGGAGCGATTCGATGGTGCGCCTCTTCTTCCGGTCGGCGTACGCGCCGCCGACGACCCCCCGGGCGATCATCTCGACGATCGCACCGGCGATGTAGAGGAAGATAGCCACCCCGGAGAGGAGCAGCACGACCGAGAAGATCTGTGACGCCGCCGTGGGTGGCGGCGTGTCGAGCCCGGTGAGGGTCGTGGTGACGACCGTGCGGTAGAACGACGCGATCCAGCCCTCGCCGATCAGCGCCTGGAAGCCGATCGTGCCGACCACCACGAGGCCGACGTAGGCGACCTGTGCGGTCACGAGGCGCCGGAAGCTGAACTGCTCCATCAGGCGGCATCGTACGGCGGCGCGGGGCCGCCGGTCTCGCTAGGGAGTGGTCTGTGTCTCGCCGGTCGTCGGGCTCGGGGTCGCTTCCCGAGCCGGAGCCCGAGCCGCTGCCGGAGCCGCTGCTCAGTCGGCTGCTGCCGTCTTCGCTGGAGTCGCTCTCCGGCTCGCTGCCGGAGCCCGAGTCCGGAGCTGTCGGGCTCGGAGGTCGTGGGCTCGTCCTTCGGCTCCTCGCCGCTGCCGGGGCCGCTGGACGGGCTGGGGTCGTCGCTGGAGGGCTCCTCGCCGCTGCCGGGGCCGCTCGAGTCGTCGGGAGCGGGTCGCCTCGTCGCTCTCGGAGCGCGTCGGCTCGGCGTCGTCGCCGCTCCTTGCCGGAGCGGTCGTCGTCGGTCTTGCCCGAGCCGTCGTCACCGTCCGGGCCGCTCCCCGGGCTCTGTCGGCTCGTGAGCCGTCGTCGGATCCCGGGCCTTGCGAGCGATCCGAGCCGGGTGCGTCCGGGTCGTCACTGCCGCCGCCTGGGCCGGAGGATCCGCCTCGCCCCCGCCCGGCCCGCTCGTGTCGTCCTGCCCACGCTCGTCCGAGCGCGATCCCGTGCCCGACGAGCTCGTGCCGTCGACGCCTGCCGTCTGCAGCACCTGACCCCCCGTGCGCGCGGACACGGAGACGATCCCCGTCTGCTCGGCCCGCGGCCGCTGCGTGTCCTCGGCGCGGCGTGTCTCGACCGCGGCGACCGAGCCGGCGGTGGCGATCGCGACGACGCCGGCGGCGACCTTGGCGGCCGCCGGGCGCGCCCGCGATCTTCGCGAGCAGCCCGGCTCCGGCGATCCCCGCTCCGCCCGCGACCGCGACGGCCGCGTCCGGCGAGGAGAAGCCGGGGATCGCGAGCGACAGCGCTTCGCGGACGCCGACGGGCACGACGAGCGCGCCCTGGACGGGACGCAGGCGCAGTCGGAGCTGGCGGCGTCCCCGGAAGAGCAGCGCCTCGACGGCCGGGACGGACATCCCGAGCGCCGTGCCGACCTCGCGTGCCTTCAGCCCGAAGACGTCGTGGAGCACGACGGCCTCTCGCTGGCTTCTCGGGCAGCTGCGCGAGCGCCTTCTTCACGTTCGGGTCCTCGAGCCGCTCCTCCGGCCCCGGGCCCGGGTCGGGCGCGGACTCCAGCGCCTCGTCTCCGGTGTTGAGTGGCCCTCTCATCCTGTCCCTGATCCTCCCCCGGCATTCGTTCCGTGCGATCGTCGCGAGCCATGCGGCCTCGTCGCGCGGCACCCCACCGCGCAGGATAGCTCCGTGCGCTGCCAGGAACGTCGCCTGCAGCGCGTCCTCGGCCTCGTGCGGATCGCGGAGGAGCATCCGGCACAGCCCGTAGAGGGTGCGTGACCGCTCCTCGAACATCCGTGAGACGGCTGCGCCGGCCGCCTGTTGGCGGCCGGCGTCAGCCGGCGTCGGAGCTTCGCTCACGTGCGCTGCTCAGTCGTCGTCGCCGCCCGAGCCGGAGCCCGAGCTGTCGTCATCGTCGTCCGAGTCGTCGTCGTCGTCATCGTCATCATCGTCGGAGCCGGACTGGCCCGAGTCGTCGTCCTCGCGCTCGATCTCCTTGAGCGTCCAGGTGCCCGCGACGGCGAGGCACTTCATCTCGACGAAGTCGTTGACGGCGAGCGATCCGAGCGACATGCCTGCCGGCACGTCGCAGGTGAGCGCGCCGACGGTGATGCTGCTCGCGCTGAGCGCGGTGATCGGCCCCTTGACCTCGGCCTCGCCCTGCGCGCCGCCCTGCTGCCCGTCATCCTCGCGCTCGACCTTCACGACCGTCAGGACGCCCGCGACGAGCTTGCACTTCAGCTCGACGAGGTCGTTGACCGCGAACCCGGTGAGGGTCATCCCGGTCGGGATCGCACAGGTCTGCGCGCCGACGGTGATGCTGGTCGCGCTGAGCGCGGTGATCTGCGCCCTTGACCTCGACCTCGCCTGCCGAGCTCGACGAGGAGGACGATCCGCCGGTCTTCGCGGACGAGGAGGACTGCTTGGCGGCAGCTTGAGGCTTGGCTTCGCAGCCTTCAGCTTGGCGGCGCGAATCTGCACGCGCTTCGCGGCGGCGATCTTCGCGCTGCGCTGCTTGGACTTCTTCTTGGCGCTGATCTTGGTGGCGGTCGTGGAGCCCGACCGGCTCGAGGACGCGCCGTCTGCGAGCCCGGCGGTCGGCAGCACGAGCGCTGCGACGACGAGCGAGAGAAGGACGAGGCGCATGCGGGAGGTTCCTTTCGGTTCGGGGGTGGCGTGCATCCCTCTAGAGCACAGTCACCGGAAGAACCTTGCGGTCGATGTCTCCCTCGAACGAGGGGATCTCGGCGGGAACCTACGCGGATGCGACGACGGCGGTTTTCGCCGCGCGGGTGTTCGTCGAGTTCGAGACGGTGATCCCTTCGCGGCCGAGCGCCTCTGCGACCTCTTCGCGGCCCTTGTAGATCCGCCACTTCACGGTGGCGAGGGTGACCTCGAGGGAGTCGGCGATCTCGTTGTAGGAGAGCCCGACGACGTCGCGGAGCAGCAGCGCCATCTTCAGGTCGACGTTGAGTCCGTCGATCGCGCGCCAGACGGCGTCGATGGTCTCCATCCGCTCGAACGGCTGGTCGACGACCTCGAGCGGGGGGACGTCCTCGAGCGCGGCGACCGACCGCGGTCGGCGCTCGATCGCGCGGAGCTCGTCGAGCACGCGGTTCTTGGTGACCTGGAACAGCCAGGTCGTGAACTTCGAGCGCAGCGAGAAGCCGGGGAGCCCCTGGTAGACGCGGAGGAAGACCTCCTGCGTCAGATCCTCGGCCAGGTCGCGGTTGCCGACGAGGCGCAGGACGTAGTTGTAGACGGGCCGCTCGTAGGTGCGGACGAGGATCGTGAACGCACGCTCGTCACCGCGTTGGGCCTTGCGGAGCACTCCGAGATCGGGCTGCGTCAGGGCCAAGGTGGGGCGAGTGTAGCGCCGCCCTCAGGTCTTTCACAGAGAATTTACTACTCACTGAAATGTCAGTAGCGATGCTCACGCTTCAATGAGCGCCCGACGCGAGCGGGGCGCCCGTCATCTCGGACGGCGCGGCGAGGCCGAGCAGCGCGAGCACCGTCGGTGCGAGGTCGGCGAGCCCTCCGCCCGCCCGCAGCCGCTGCGACGTCGTCGGTGAGGACGAGCGGCACCGGGTTGGTGGTGTGCGCGGTGTGCGGGCTGACGCCGTCGTCCTCGAGCATCTTCTCGGCGTTGCCGTGGTCGGCGGTCACGAGGCAGACCCCGCCGGCCGCGTGGGTGGCCTCGACGACGCGGGCCAGGCACGCGTCGGCGGTCTCGACCGCTCGGACGACCGCGGGGATCACGCCGGTGTGGCCGACCATGTCCGGGTTCGCGAAGTTGACGATGCAGAAGCCGTAGCCGCCCTCGCCGAGCTCGGCGCAGACCCTGTCGGCGACCTCGGCCGCGGACATCTCGGGCTTGTGGTCGTAGCTGGGCACGTCACGGGGCGAGGGCACGAGGATGCGGGTCTCGCCCTCCCACGCGCTCTCGAGCCCGCCGTTGAAGAAGTAGGTGACGTGGGGGTACTTCTCGGTCTCCGCGGCGTGCAGCTGCCGGATGCCGTGGCCGGCGAGCACCTGCGCGAGGGTGTTGGTGACCTCGATGTCGGGGAACGCGACCGGACAGGGGAGCGAGGCGGCGTACTGCGTCATCGTCGACGAGGTCGACGCCCAGCTCGACGAGACGCTGGGAGAGCTGGCGGCCGCGGTCGGGCCGGAAGTTGAAGAACACGGCGCCGTCGCTCGCGGGGTCGAGCCGGGGCCGGCCCTCGAGCACGATCGGCTCGACGAACTCGTCGGTGAGGCCCGCCGCGTAGCTCGCCTCGACCGCGGCGACCGGATCGGCGGCCGACGTGCCGACGCCCTCGACCATCGCGGCGAGCGCCAGGTCGGTGCGCTCCCAGCGCTGGTCGCGATCCATCGCGTAGTAGCGGCCGACCACCGTGGCGATGCGCTCGGCGGGGAGCGTCGCGAGATCCGTCGCGGCGGCGTGCGGGGAGACGTCGCGGCCGTCGGTGAAGGCGTGGATCCACGTGCGCTCGGCCATCCCCTCGCGCGCGGCGAGCGCGAGCAGCCCGTGGAGGTGGTCGATGTGGGAGTGGACGCCGCCCGTCGAGACCAGCCCGAGCAGGTGCACCGCGCCGCCGCGCTCCCGGGCGCGGCGGAACACGCCGACCAGCGTCTCGTTCGCGAGGAAGGAGCCGTCCTCGACCGCCTTCGTGACGCGGACGAGGTCCTGGTAGAGGATCCGGCCCGAGCCGATCGTGAGGTGCCCGACCTCCGAGTTGCCCATCTGCCCGTCGGGGAGCCCGACCGCGGCGCCGGAGGCGGCGAGCTGGGTGTGCGGGTAGCGGGCGACGAGGTCGTCGAAGGTCGGGGGTGCCGCGAGGTCGACGGCGTTACCGGGGCCCGGCGGGGCGATCCCCCAGCCGTCGAGGATGACCAGCGTGACGAGTGGGACGGTCACACCGCGGCGCGGCAGATGGCCGCGAACGACGCCGGGTCGAGCGAGGCGCCGCCGACGAGCGCGCCGTCGACGTCGGGCTGCCCCATCAGCTCGGCAGCGTTGTCGGGCTTGACCGAGCCGCCATACAGGACACGGGTCGCGTGCAGGGACTTGATGAACGCGTGCGCCTCCTGGGCCATCTCGGGCGTGGCGGTCTTGCCGGTGCCGATCGCCCAGACGGGCTCGTAGGCGATCACGAGCCTCTCGTGGACGGGCAGCGCGGCGACCTGGCGGCGGAGGACGTCCTCCATCGCGCCGGCCTCGCGCTCGGCCTCGGTCTCGCCGACGCACGCGATCACACCAAGACCCGCAGCGAGCGCCGCGTCGCAGCGCAGCCGCACGGTCTCGTCGGTCTCACCGAAGTGCTGGCGCCGCTCGGAGTGCCCGACGATCGCGCCCTCGACGCCGAGCTCGACGAGCATCGCGGCGGAGATCTCACCGGTGAACGCGCCCTCGGCGGCCCAGTGCACGCTCTGCGCGTAGATCGTCCACTCCTCCCCCACCGCGGCCTCGAGCGACACGTACGGAGGGCAGAGCACGACCTCGACGCCGTCGGGCGCCTCGAACGCGTCGAAGAACGCGAGCGTCTCCGCTGGGCCCTTGAACATCTTCCAGTTGCCTGCGATCAGCACACCGACATGGTATGCGTACTCCCCGTGTCGCAGAGCGACATCCGTTACGCCAGGAACGGCGACCTCCACATCGCCTACCTCGTCAGAGGATCGGGCGGCGGCATCGACGTGCTGCGGCTCGGCGTCGTACGTCTCGTGCTGACGGCGTACACGCGGGTGCCGTACTTCGACGCGCTGGCCGGCGCCGTCTGCAGGCGCTCGGACGCGTGATCGAGCACGACGGTCGCGGCATGGGCCTCTCCGACCGGATGATCGGCGACTCGCCTGCCGACGCTCGAGGATCGGATGGACGACGCGCGGGCGGTGCTGGACGACGCGGGCAGCGAGCGGGTGCTGCGTCTGCGCCTTCGCCGACAGCGGGCCGCTCGCATGCCTGTTCGCGGCGACCTACCCGGAGCGAACGCTCGGGCTCGTGCTCATGAACACGCGGCCGCGGATGGCCTGGGCGCCGGACTACCCCTGGGGGATGCGTAACGACGAGTTCCGGCGCGAGCGTGTCAGGACACCGAGGAGCGGTGGGGCACGCGCTCGCTCGCGGCCGAGCACGCGGGCGCGCGACCGGTTCGGGATGACGTTCGACGAGGCGATGGAGTGGCAGCTTCGACACGCAGCGCTCCGTCGGCCGGGCCCGGCGACGCAGCCGCGCTCTTCCGGATGTACGCCGAGTGGGACGTGCGTGACGTGCTCTCCACGATCCGCGTGCCGACGCTCGTGCTCACGCGCGGCGGCGAGATGGCCGCGGAGGGCGCGGCGTTCGCCGCGCTGATCCCCGGGCGCGCGCCACGCAGTCATGCCCGGGGACTCGCCCATCGTGTACGGCGATCACGCCGAGGACGTACCTCGATGCGGCGGTCACGTTCGCCCGCGAGATCACCGAGAGCGAGGCGGAGCTCGAGAGCATCCTCGCCACCGTGCTGTTCACCGACATCGTGGGCTCCACGGCCCGTCAGGCCGAGCTCGGCGACCGGCGCTGGCAGGAGCTCGTCGAGGAGCACCACCGGATCGTGCGCGGCTGTCTCGCGCGGTTTCGCGGGCGCGAGCTCGACACCGCCGGGGACGGGTTCTTCGCGGCGTTCGACGGGCCTGTCCGTGGGATCCGCTGCGCGCAGGCGATCGTCGAGAGCATGCGCGCGCACTCGGGCTCGAGGTGCGTGCGGGTCTGCACACCGGCGAGTGCCGGATGACCGACGGCAAGGTCGGCGGGATTGCAGTCGCGATCGGCGCCCGCGTGTCGAGCCTCGCCGGACCCGTCGGAGGTCCTCGTCTCCCAGACGGTGCGTGACCTGATCGCCGGCTCCGGGCATCGTGCTCGACGAGCGCGGCGAGCACGAGCTCAAGGGCGTGCCCGGCAGCTGGCGCGTCTACGCCGTCGCCTGATCTCTATTCGACAGGGATCGCAGCGACGCCGGGGAGCACGCGGCCCTCGAGCAGCTCGAGCGACGCGCCGCCGCCCGTGGAGACCCAGGACACGCGGTCGGCGAGGCCGGCCTCGTTGATCGCGCGCACCGAGTCGCCGCCGCCGACGACGGTGAAGCCGCCGACGTCCGCGACCGCGGCCGCGACCGCGTTGGTGCCCTCGGCGAAGCGGGGCCACTCGAACACGCCCATCGGGCCGTTCCAGAACACCGTGCGCGCACCGGCCAGGATCTCCGCGAACCGCGCTCGCGCGTCGCGGGGCCGATGTCGAGGCCGAGCCACCCGTCCGGCACCGCGTCGTAGGGGGTGACGCGCGCCTCGGCGTCGGCGTCGAACGCGGCGGCGGCGACGACGTCGACGGGCAGCTCGACCGGGAAGGGCAGCGGGTTCTCGACGCGGAGCTGCTCCGCCATCTTCCCGCCCACGATCACCGTGTCGGCCCGTCCGCCGAGGTGCGTGAGCACGCCGACCTTGTCCTCGACCTTGGCGCCGCCGGCGATGATCACGAACGGGCGCTCGACGTCGCCGAGCAGCCGCCCGAGATGCTCGAGCTCCGCGCGCAGCAGCAGCCCTGCGTAGGCGGGCAGCAGGTAGGCGACGGCCTCGGTGGAGCTGTGCGCACGGTGGGCCGACCCGAACGCGTCGTTGACATAGACGTCGCGTCCCTCTGCGAGCTCGCGTGCGTAGCCCTCGTCGTTCTTGGTCTCGCCGGGGTTGAAGCGGGTGTTCTCGAGCACGATCAACCGGTCGTCGTCGAGCAGGACGCTGCAGGTGCTCGGCGACCGGGGTCATCGAGTACTTCGCGCGGTCCTCCTCGGTCTTCGGGCGCCCGAGGTGCGAGCAGACCGCGACCTCGGAGGCGCCGTGGTCGAGCAGCCAGCGCAGCGTCGGGAGCGCCGCGCGGATGCGGGTGTCGTCGGCGACCCGCCCGTCGGCGAGCGGGACGTTGAGGTCGGCGCGGACGAGCACCCTCTTGCCGGCGACGTTCGCGGTCTCGACGGAGCGTGGAAGCCTCATGTCTCCTCCATGGGTATCGGCTGGACGATCTCGAGCAGGTTGCCGTCGGGATCGCGCACGTGCAGGACGCGGAGGCCCCAGTCGGGCCGCTCGGTGATCGCGCCCTCGCTCAGGCCGGCCTCGACGAGCGCCGCCGAGGTCTCCTCGAGGTCGTCGACCTCGAGGACGACCAGCACGCCGTCACCGGGAGGGTCGAGGTCGACGACCTCGGTCTGGTGCACGCGGGCGAAGATCGCGATCGTGCCCTCGCCTGCGTCGAAGCTGGCATAGGGCTCGCCCTCCTCCCCGAAGGAGGGGGCGAGCCCGATCACGTCGCGGTAGAAGCGGTAGCTGAGCGTCGGGTCGTCGACCAGGAGCCTGACCTGGCTGAGTCGCACCGGCCCTCGCCTACAGCTTGCCGACGAGGTCGACGAGGCGGCAGCTGTAGCCCCACTCGTTGTCGTACCAGCCGAACACCTTGACCGACCTGCCGTGCGCCATCGTCAGCTTGCTGTCGTAGATGCACGAGTGCGGGTTGCCGACGATGTCGCTCGACACGAGCGGGTCCTCGGAGTACTGCAGGATCCCTGCGAGCGGCCCGGCGGCGGCGGCGCGGTAGGCCTCGTTGATCTCCTCGGTGGTGACGTCGCGGCCGACGGTCACCACGAAGTCGGTGAGCGAGCCGGTCGGGACGGGCACGCGCACGGCGACGCCGTCGATCTTCCCCTTGAGGTGCGGGAGCACGAGCCCGATCGCCTTCGCGGCACCGGTGGAGGTCGGGATCACGTTGATCGCTGCCGCCCGGGCGCGCCGCAGGTCCTTGTGCGGCAGGTCGAGGATCATCTGGTCGTTGGTGTACGCGTGGATCGTCGTCATGAACCCGGACTCGATCCCGGCGAGGTCGTCGAGCACCTTCGCGAGCGGCGCGAGGCAGTTGGTCGTGCAGGACGCGTTCGAGATCAGGTGGTGCGTCGCGGCGTCGTAGTCGCCGTCGTTGACGCCGATCACGACCGTCAGGTCGGGGTCGGTCGCCGGCGCGGAGAACACGACCTTGCGGGCGCCCGCGTCGATGTGCTTCTGGCCGCCCGTCGCGCTTGTTGAAGATCCCGGTCGACTCGAGCACGACGTCGACGCCGAGGTCGCCCCACGGCAGCGCCGAGGGGTCGCGCTCGGAGAGCATCTGCATCCGCTCGCCGCCGGCCTCGATGAAGCCGTCCGCAAGGCGGACGTCGCCGTCGAAGGGGCCGAGGACGGAGTCGTACTTCAGGAGGTGTGCCATCGTCGCGGCGTCGCCGAGGTCGTTGACGGCGACGATCTGGACGTCGGCTCCGAGCTTCTGCTGGGCCCTGAAGAAGTTGCGGCCGATCCGCCCGAATCCGTTGATGCCTACGCGAACTGCCATGGCCTCTCGCTTCTCCTCTATCTCGTTTTCCGTATCTGCCTCGAGTCTATCCGGGGCCTTCGTCGCCTCGCCGGTAGTCCGCTGAGGGCCTGACGGGGAAACTACGGTCGGCAGTCGCGGGCGGGCGCGGAGGGAGAGGCTCCGAGGTTGGCCCTCTCCCCCCAGAGGCGCTCTGGTCGCAGGGAGGTGGACGGGGTCTGGATCCGCCTCCCGGGGAGCGCGCGCCCGCCGGTGGGGAGTATGCGACACGACGTGCCCGGGGTTCAAGCTCTCTCGTGCGACGTCGATCAGGCGGGCAAGCCGGCGGGCCATCGCGGCCTTGGTCGCGCGCGGGTCGGCCCGTTGGCCGAGCTCGCGCGCGGAGAGCGCGGGGTGTCGGGCGCGGAGGGTGGCTGCCTCGCGCAGCGGCGCGGGGAGCGAGTCGAGGAGCCCCTGCTCGCGCAGCTGCTCGATCGCCTCGATCTGGGCGTGCGCGGCGAGGCTCTGGCGGACGAGGTTCGCGTGGTCGGCGTTCGCGACGCGGTTCGCCTCTGCGCGCAGCCCTGCCACGAGCGCGCGCTCCTCGAGCGAGACGACGGTGTCGGAGGCGCCGGCAACCGAGAGGTACGCCTCGATCGCGTCCCAGCCCTTGGCGTACGCCGCGGAGTGCTGCGCGCGGTCGATCACGCGGAGCCTGACGTCGGCGGCCGACGCGACGCTGCGCAGGAAGGCCGCGCCCGCGTGCGTCGGGAGTGCGGACCTCGAGGTGCGGGTCACGGGGACCGCTGAGCGAGCCGGCGCCGAGGAATGCGCCGCGCAGGTAGGCGGCCCGGCAGCACGGGCGTGCCACGAGCTGCCCGTGCGGGCGTTCGAGCGGCGAGCCGTCGCGTCCGAGCACCCCGGCCTCCGCGAGGACTGCGCGCGTGTCCTCGGCGCCCGTGACGGCGAGCTGGTAGCGCGTCGCCCGGTCGAACGCGTGGCGGCGGTACGTGCGGATCTCCGCGCTGACGCGCAGCGAGCGCAGGAGCGAGAACGCGCGGCGGGCGACGGCGGACTCGGCGACGTCGAGGTGGAAGTCGATGACGCCGCGGCCGCGGAGGTGGACGGTGCCGGCCGTGTGGAACAGCGCGGAGGTCTCCGCGAGACGGTCGCAGCGCGACGCGGGTGCGATCGCGGCGAGCTCCGCACGGGCGTGCTCGACGAGGGTCTGGTCGCTCACAGCGTCACGCCTTCGAGCGCGAGCAGCCTCCGCTTCGTCTGCGTCGCCGTTCGGCCCGTACCCGCCGATGCCGTTCGCGGCGACGACCCGGTGGTAGGGGAGCACGAGCGAGACACCGCCCGACGCGCAGAAGCTGCCGGCGGCGCGTGCGGCGCCCGGCCGACCGGCGAGCGCCGCGAGCTCGCCGTAGGTGACGATCTCGCCCCACGGCACCGCGCGCAGCGCGAGCGCCAGCTCGGTCTCGAACGGCGTCGGGTCGCCGAGCTCGACCTCGACGTCGTCGTAGGAGACCCGCGTTCCGGCCAGATGCGTCGCGAAGCGGGCGCACAGATCCGCCACGAACGCGTCACTCCTGCGTGGCCGGGCGGCAGGGTACCGTGACTCCAGGGGGCCGTGCTGCCCCCCTGGGGGGCGTTGGGGTGCGGGCTCGTGGGATAGCTCGTCGGCGTTGCGCTCGGCAAGGGCGCGCTGCTCGCAGGGTCGGTGCGCCACGCGCGGCTGGAGCTCCTCGGAGAGTGCGGGATCGTCTCCCGCGAGCACGTGGTGCACGAGCCGCTCGCCCGTGAGCCACACCTCCCCCACGCCCCAGCCGTCGGCCTCGTACAGGTGCCTGGTCACCGCTTCCACGCCGTGATGCTAGAGCCGCGTCGGCGCTCGCACGGGAGTAGACTCGGCGCCGTGAGCGCCAACGGGATCTTCCAGCCACCCGCGCCGGTGAACGAGCCGGTCCTGGGCTATGCGCCGGGCTCGCCCGAGCGCGCCGCGCTGCAGGCGCGGCTTGTCGAGATGTCCTCTGAGCGGATCCACATCCCGCTCGTGATCGGTGGGGAGCGCGTGGAGACGGGCAGCACGTTCGAGGCCGTGATGCCGCATCGGCGCGGCCATGTGCTCGCCGACGTCGAGCGGGGCGACGCCGCCCAGGTCGAGCGTGCGATCGCGGCGGCGCGCGCCGCGCATCCGGCGTGGTCGCGGATGCCGTGGCACGAGCGTGTGGCGATCTTCCTGCGCGCAGCGGAGCTGATCGCGGGGCCGTGGCGCTCGACGATCGTCGGCTCGACGATGCTCAACCAGTCGAAGACGGTGCACCAGGCTGAGATCGACGCGGCCTGCGAGACGATCGACTTCCTGCGCTTCAACGCGCAGTACCTGACGCGGATCTACTCGGAGCAGCCGGTGAGCTCGCCCGGCCTGTGGAACCGGCTGGAGTACCGGCCGCTCGAGGGGTTCGTGTTCGCGATCAGCCCGTTCAACTTCACGGCGATCGGCGCGAACCTGACCACCTCACCGGCGCTGATGGGCAACACGATCGTGTGGAAGCCCGCGTCCACGCAGGCGCTGTCGGCGTGGTACACGATGCGGGTGCTGGAGGAGGCCGGGCTCCCGCCGGGCGTGATCAACCTCGTGTTCGGCGCGGGCCGTGACATCGGCGACCCGGTGCTCGCGAGCCCCGAGCTCGCCGGTGTGCACTTCACGGGGTCGACACCGGTGTTCCAGTCGATCTGGCGCACGATCGGCGGTGGCATCGACCGCTACCGCAACTACCCGCGCATCGTCGGTGAGACCGGCGGCAAGGACTTCATCCTCGCGCACCCCTCGGCCGACCCGGCCGAGGTCGCGACCGCGATCGTCCGTGGCTCGTTCGAGTACCAGGGGCAGAAGTGCTCCGCGTCGTCGCGGCTGTACATCCCGTCCAACCTCTGGCCGCAGGTGAAGGAGCAGCTCGCGGAGGACGTCGCCTCGATCCGCGTCGGTGACGTCAGCGACTTCACGAACTTCATGGGTGCCGTGATCGACGGCTCGTCGTTCGCGACCCAGCGCGACGCGATCGCGGAGGCGCGAGCGACCGGTGCGGAGATCGTGGTCGGGGGCGGCACCGACGACAGCGAGGGCTGGTTCGTCGAGCCGACCGTGATCGCGACCAGCGACCCCGACTTCCGGCTGATGCGCGACGAGCTGTTCGGCCCCGTCGTCACCGCGCACGTCTACGACGAGCACCGCTGGTCGGAGACGCTGCGGCTGGTCGACGAGACGGGCAGCTACGCGCTCACCGGCGCGGTGTTCTCGAACGACCGCTACGCGCTCGAGGAGGCCCACCGCGAGCTCGTCTACGCGGCCGGGAACTTCTACGTCAACGACAAGCCGACGGGGGCGGTCGTCGGGCCAGCAGCCCTTCGGCGGCGCGCGCGCGTCCGGGACGAACGACAAGGCCGGCTCGATGTGGAACCTGATCCGCTGGGTCAGCCCGCGCACGATCAAGGAGACGCTCGTGCCGCCGACGGACTACCGCTACCCGTTCCTCGCGCCCGACGCGTGACCGCGCGGGCGCCCGGCCTCGCGCTCGCGGGCGCGGCCGTCGGCATCGCCCTCGCGCTCCACGCAGCCGTCGCCCCGATCCCACCGCTCGTCGTGTGCGTCGCGCTGGGCGTCGCGTTGCGGAACACGGCGGGATCCCGGCTCGTCCTCGCCCCGTCGGTCGCGCCGGGGCTCGCGTTCGCGGCCGGGGTGCTGCTCAAGGCAGGGGTGGTGCTGCTCGGGCTCGAGCTGGTGTTCCCCGACATCATCGCGCTCGGCGCGCGGGCGTTGGCGGTGGTCGTCGCGGTGGTGGCGGTCACGTTCTTCGGGACGCGCTGGCTCGGCGCGCGGCTGGGCGTCTCCTCGGATCTCTCGCTGCTCGTCGCGACCGGGTTCTCGATCTGCGGGATCTCGGCGATCGCCGCGGCGACCGGGGTGGTCGAGGCGGACGAGGACGAGGTCGCGTTCTCGGTCGCGCTGGTGACGCTGTGCGGAACGCTCGCGATCGTGATCCTGCCGCTGCTGCACGGGCCGCTCGGCCTCGACGACGAGCAGTACGGCGCCTGGGTCGGCGCGAGCGTGCACGACGTCGCGCAGGTCGTGGCGGCCGCGTCGACCGCTGGGAGCGTCGCGCTCGCAACGGCGATCGTCGTCAAGCTCACCCGCGTGCTGCTGCTCGCTCCGCTGGTGATGCTGCTCGCGCTCGCGCGCCGCAGGTCGGTGCCGCCGGGCGGGCGCAGCGCCCGAGCCCGCTGCCGCCGTTCGTCGTGCTGTTCGTCGGCGCGGTCGCGCTCGCCAGCCTCGACGTCGTCCCTGACCGCATGGCTGCGGCATCTCGCCGACCTCCGCACCGTGCTGCTGGGGATGGCGCTGTTCGCGATCGGCACCCGTGTCGATGTCGCGCGGCTGAGGCGTCTCGGCGCCCGTCCGCTCGCTCTCGGGCTCACGTCGTGGGCGCTGATCGCGGCGGTCTCGTATCGTCGGTGTGCTCGTCGCCTGGCGCTGACCCGGCCTGGACAGCGCTACCTTCTGAGGCGTGGTCGACCGACTCTGGAACGCCACCGAGAGCTTTCTCGACTCGGCTACCGAGATCCACTGGCTGCCGATCCTGCTCGCGATCGTGTGCCAGGTCGCGAAGCTCGGCTGCACTGCGCGCGCCTGGCGCAACGTCCTCGCTGCGGCCTACCCGCAGGAGCGGGTCGTGTACAGGCAGGATCTTCGCGGCGTACGCCGGCGGTGTCGGCGTCAACGCGATCCTCCCCGCCCGTAGCGGCGACGTGCTGCGGATCGCGCTCGCGCACCGGTCGATCCCCGGCAGCTCGTACACGACGATCGTCTCCTCCACACTGGTGCTGACGATCGTCGACAGCGTGATCGCGCTCAGCCTCTTCGGGTGGGCGCTGACCCAGGACGTGCTCCCCGGCTTCGACGTGCTGCCGTCGCTCCCGTCGTTCGACTACGGCTGGGCGTTCGAGCACGGGAAGTGGAGCCAGACGTTCCTCGTGATCGTGGGCGTCGCCGCTCCTGCTGCTCCTCGGCTGGATCTGGCGGCGGTGGACGGAGTTCAAGCTGCGCGTGGCGCAGGCGTTCAGCGTGCTGCACCCGCCCACCCGGTACCTGCGCACCGTCGCGTTCTGGCAGCTCTGCGACTGGGCGCTGCGGCTCACCACGATCTACCTGTTCCTCGGAGCGTTCGGGATCGAGCAGTCGCTGCGCAATGTGCTGCTCGTGCAGGTCACGCAGAGCCTCGCGACCCTCGTGCCGGCGACCCCGGGAGGCATCGGCACCGAGCAGGCGTTCGTCGTGTACGTGTTCCGCGGCGCCGACATCGCCCGCTCGACGCTCCTTGCGTTCAGCGTGGGCATGAAGCTGGTGCTGACCGCGGTGAACGTCGTCGTCGGGTTCACGGCGATCCTCCTCACGCTCGGCACCGTGCGGTTCGGGAGCTCGATCGGCCCGCCGACCACCGAGGAGCCCTCCGGGACCTGACCGCCGGGTCAGGACGGTGTAGATTCGCGCCATGACCCGCGATCCCCGTCACGACATCCTCTTCGAGCCCGTCCGGATCGGGCCTGTCACGGCCCGCAACCGGTTCTACCAGGTGCCCCACTGCAACGGGATGGGCCACCGCGACCCCACCCCGCTCGCCGTGATGCGCGGCATCAAGGCCGAGGGCGGCTGGGCCGTCGTGTGCACCGAGGAGGTCGAGATCCACCCGTCCTCCGAGGTCGCGCCCTACGCCGAGGGCCGACTCTGGGACGACAGCGACATCCCGGCGCTCGCGCGGATGGTCGAGCAGGTGCACGCCCACGGCTCGCTCGCGGGGATCGAGCTTCTCCACAACGGCAGGGTCAGCGCCAACCTCTACAGCCGGCTCACGCCGCTGACGGTCGGGCACATGCCCTACGTCGGCTACGACCCCGTCCAGGCACGGCGGATGAGACAGGAGGACATCGACGACCTGCGGCGCTACCACCGGGCCGCGGTGCGACGCTCCCTCGAGGCCGGGTTCGACCTCGTCTACGTCTACGCCGCCCACGGGCTGAACACGATCGGCCAGTTCCTCTCCCCCCTCCTCAACACGCGCACCGACGGGTACGGCGGCCCGATCGAGGCCCGGGCGCGGCTGCTGCGCGAGGTGCTCGAGGACACCCTGGAGGAGGTCGACGGCCGTGCCGCAGTCGCGTGCCGGATCAGCGTGGACGAGCTGGCCGGCGACGACGGGTTCGGTCGCGCCGACATGGAGGCCGTGCTCGAGCTCGTCGGCGAGCTCCCCGACCTCTGGGACTTCGTCGTGGGCGCCTGGGAGGACGACTCCGTCACCTCCCGCTTCGGTGAGGAGGGCGGGCAGGAGCGCTACGTCCGCGGGCTCAAGCAGCTCACCAGCAAGCCGGTCGTCGGCGTCGGGCGGTTCACGTCACCGGACACGATGGCGCGGATGGTGCGCGACGGGGTCCTCGACCTGATCGGCGCGGCCCGTCCGTCGATCGCCGACCCGTTCCTGCCTGTGAAGATCGAGGAGGGCCGCTACGAGGACATCCGCGAGTGCATCGGCTGCAACATCTGCGTCTCCGGCGACCACCAGATGGTGCCGATCCGCTGCACCCAGAACCCGTCGATGGGCGAGGAGTGGCGGCGCGGCTGGCATCCCGAGCGGATCCGCCCGAAGACCTCCGACGCGAAGGTGCTCGTCGTCGGCGCCGGCCCCGCCGGTCTCGAGGCGGCGATGTCGGCTGGCCGTCGCGGCTACGAGGTCGTGCTGGCCGAAGCGGGCCGCACGCTGGGCGGGCGCGTCGAGCGGGAGGCGCGCCTCCCGGGGCTCGCCGCCTGGATCCGCGTCGTCGACTACCGCAAGGGCCAGCTCGAGCGGCTCGCGAACGTCGAGCTCGCCTTCGAGAGCCGGCTCACCGCCGACGAGATCCTGGGCTACGACTTCGACCACGTCGCCGTCGCGACGGGTGCACGCTGGAACCGTGACGCCGCAGGCCGCTGGCACCCCCGGGGTCTCGTGTTCGGCCCCGACGTCCAGGTGCTCACCCCGGACGACCTGATGGCCGGGGAGCGACCCCGAGGATCCGGAGCCCGCATCGTCGTGTTCGACGACGACCACTACCTGATGGGCGGCGTGCTCGCGGAGCTCCTCCGCGCCGAGGGGCACGAGGTGACGCTCGTCACGCCCGCCGCCCGCGTCTCGATCTGGACGGAGAACACGCTCGAGCAGGAGCGCATCCAGACACGGATGCTCGAGGTCGGGGTCGAGGTGCGGGCGAACGAGACCCTCGTCGGCGCTGCTCATGGCGAGGCGACCCTCGCCTGCGTGTTCACGGGACGTGAGACGCGCGTCGCCTGCGACACGCTCGTGAGCGTGACGATGCGCACGCCCGACGATGCCCTCTGGCAGGAGCTGCAGACGCGACACGCGGACTCGGAGGCCGCCGGGATCCGCACGGTCAGCGCGATCGGCGACGCCTGGTCTCCCGGCACGATCGCCGCCGCGGTCTGGGACGGGCGCCGCTTCGCCGAGGAGCTCGACGAGCCCGACGCTGGCGCGGAGGTCACGTTCCGCCGCGAGATCGTGCGGCTCGCTCCGCACGTGTAGCCGGTGTCGACGCCCTGAGCCAGGCGGCGGGGTACCGCCACGACGGGTCGCGCTGCCCGACCTGCCGCCGGCCGGCCGCACCCAGCGGATTCTCAGCGGCGCGAAAACGTTCTACGCTCCGACCGCAGTGTCCAGCGCCCTGAGCAGCGGCAGCATCGTCGCCGGCTACCGGATCGTGGAGCTCGTCGGCCAGGGGGCCACGGGCACCGTCTACCGCGCCGAAGACGCGCAAGGAAGCCCGGTTGCGCTGAAGGCGCTGATCCCCGAGCTCGCCCACGACGACCGGTTCCGGCAGCGGTTCCTACGGGAGTCCCAGATCGCCGCCCGGCTCGACGACCCGCACATCGTGCCGACCCTGGACTTCGGTGAGGCGGACGGGACGCTGTACCTCGTGATGGGGTACGTCGACGGCCTCGACCTTCGCGAGATCCTCCGCCGCGAGGGGCCGCTCGAGCCCGACCGTGCCGTCCGTCTCGTCGGGCAGGTCGCGGCGGCGCTCGACGCTGCTCACGCGCTGGGTCTCGTCCACCGCGACGTGAAGCCGGGGAACGTGCTCGTGAGGTCGAGCGAGACGGGTGAGGATGCGTACCTCTGCGACTTCGGCCTGGCGAAGCACATCTCGTCGGTGAACAGCCTCACCGGCGAGAGGGCGTTCGTCGGGACGATCGCCTACATCTCGCCGGAGCAGATCGAGGGCGGCACGATCGACGCACGGGCAGACGTGTACTCGCTCGGCTGCATGCTGTTCGAGTGCCTCACCGGGCAGGCGCCGTTCGCACGGGAAAGCGAGCTCGCCGCCGTCTACGCGCACATGAACGAGCGGCCCCCACGCGTGAGCGAGGTGCGTCCGGCTGTTCCTTCGGCGTTCGACGAGGTCGTCGCGTGCGCGCTCGCGAAGGCGCCTGACGATCGGTTCGCGTCCTGCGGCGCGCTCGCCTCCGCGAGCGCGGCCGCATTGCGCGGAGAGCCGCTGCAGCGGCGCCCCACACGTCGCCGTCGGATCGTGCTCGCCGCGGCGGGTGTGCTCGCCGCGGCCGCCGTCACCGTCGCGGTCATGGTCGGCGTCGCCGCTCGGGGCGGTGGTGGAAGCCCGGCCGCCGGGCGGCTCGACATCCCGCCGCGTTCGCTCGGGCTGGTCGACACGCGCACGCACGCGGTGGTCGGAAACGTCCGCTTCACGAGCCAGCCCTGGGATGTCGCCTTCGACAGCCGCAACGCCTGGGTGCTCCTCGGTGAGCAGCGCCGGGTCGCGCGCGTCGCGCTCGCGTCGCGGCGCGTCCTCTCCACCGCTCGTCTGCCGTTCGATCCCGGCGGGATCACGACCGGGGGTGGAAGCGCGTGGGTGACCGAGAACGCGGGCGTCGGCCTCGTACGGATCGACGCGGCGACCGGCGCGGTGGCGCAACGGTTCTCGATCCCCGTCCGCGGCGAGCGCCGATCGAGCCCAACGGGTGTCGCGTACGGTGCCGGGTCGGTGTGGGTGACCCGCGGCGCCGAGACGGTTCGCGTCGACCCGCGGACAGGCGCCGTCCAGCACCGGTTCCCGACGCCCCTCGGGGCGACTGCGGTGGTGTTCGCGCAGGGCAGCGTTTGGGTGGCCAGCGCCGAGAACGGCCGGATCGTGCGGATCGATCCCGTCACCGACCGGATCACCGCGGTCACACCGCTGCATGGCACGGTCACCGACCTGGCGGTCGAGCGAGGCTCCGTGTGGGTCTCGATCGTCCCCGACGGCATCGTGTACCGGCTCAGCCCCGACGACGGCAGCGTCCTGGGCACGTTCTCCGCCGGTCGCTGGCCCGCGACGCTGACGACGGGCAGCGGGCCGGGCAAAGGGCTCTGGATCGCCGACCCCCGGGGGCGGTCGCTGATCAGGGTGGCTGCCGATGGATCGGCGACCACTGTCCCCACGACGGGGGCACCCTGGGCTGCCCGTCAGCACGGCCGCCTGCTCTGGGCGTCCGTCGCCGCGCCCGAGCCCGTCTCCACCGGGGACACCCCGCGGACGCTGAAGATCCCCCTGGTCAACGACGAGCTCGGGAGCGCCGACCCGGCAGTGACCCGTGGCCCGGTCTTCGCCCAGCTCGCGTACTCGACCTGCCCTGCGCTCCTCAACTACCCCGACGCCGAGGGCGCGCGCGGCCGCACGCTCCGACCCGAGGTCGCCGCTGCCCCACCCGTCGTCTCAGGTGACGGTCGCACCTACAGCTTCCGCGTTCGGCCCGGCTTCCGCTTCTCGCCGCCCTCGGAGCAGACGGTCACCGCGGAGACCTTCCGGTACACGATCGAGCGCGCCCTTTCACCGAAGCTCGCGCAGGGCGGTGGCCCAAACCAGCTCGGCCAGATTCTTCAGGGTGTCGAAGGCGCTTCCGCCTACGCCGCCGGCCGGGCAGCCCACATCAGCGGGATCACCGCAACCGGTGACACGCTCACCATCCGGCTGAAGGAGCCTGCCGGGGACCTGCCCGCTCGCCTGCGGTTGTCGTTCTTCTGCCCGGTCCCGGTCGGCACCCCGGTGGTTTGGGGCGGCGGCTCGGACACCCCCATCCCCATGGCCGGTCCGTACTACGTCTCCGCACGGAGCGACGGCCAGGTCGTCGTCGAGCGCAACCCGAACTACACGGGAGATCGGCCGCGACGCCTCGACCGCATCGTCTACACCACCGGTGTCACCGCGACCGACGCGGTCGCGCGCGTCGCGTCCGGCAACGCCGACTACGTGAATGGCACGATCACGGGATTCGACCCCGCCGGTCCGCTCGCTCCCGGTGGTTCGCTCGATCGCAGATATGGGCTCGGCAGCCGAGCAGGTCGCGCGGGACGCCCACGGTATGTCGCGAACCCCGCGCCGGGGATCGACGCGATCGCCTTCAACACCCGGCGATCGCTCTTCGCCGACGCGCGAATGCGGCGCGCCGTCGCCGCCGCCCTCGACCGCTCGACGCTGGCCAAGCTCTTCGGAGAGCAGCCCACGGACCGGCTGATCCCACCCGCCGTCAGCGGACTGAGCGCGAACGTCGCCTACGCGAACGAGCCCGACCTGACGACGGCGCGCCGACTCGTCGGGCGCGCCCGACGCACAGCCGTCCTCTACTACTGCGGCGACCCGGTCAGCCGCAGGGTCGCCGGGGTCATCCGCTCGAACCTCGCGCGCATCGGCGTGACCGTCCGGATCGATGCCTCGCTCGGCTGTCTCAGCGGCCCCGAGCCCAGACGACTTGCGGCGGCCGACATGCAGCTCGTCTCGCGGTTCGACGCCGTCGTCGATCCGGCGGGCTTCGTGGAGCTTCCCCTCGGTGACTCGTACTTCGCGCCCGGGTACCTGAGCTCCACCTCGTTGCGGCGGCAGATCGTGGGCGCTCGCCGCACACGCGGGGCGGCGCGCACGGCGGCCTACGAGGCGCTCGACACCGCGCTCGTGCGCGACGAGGCGGCGATCGCCGTGTACGCGAGCGGGATCAACCCCGAGCTGTTCTCGGAGCGCGTCGGCTGCCGCATCTCCCAGGGCGCCCTCAACCTGGTCGACCTCGGCGCGCTCTGCCTGCGGTGAGGCGCTTCTAGCCGCCGGCCGCAAGCGTCCAGGTGAACCGCGTCAGCGTCTCGCGGGGCGCGAGCCCCCCGGGACGGGCGCCGCGGTGCACGACAAGCGTCGGCGATCCGCGGGAGACGAGCGCCCCTCGGGCGTCGCCGAGGCCCTCACGCCGCCAACGGGCCGAGAGCCCGACGACGACCACCCCTGCCGACTCCGTCGCCGCGAGCAGCCCGGCAGCCCCCGGATCTGCCAGCGCAGGCTCGACGTCAACACCGACGACACGCTGGATCGCGATCGACGCCGTCGCGAGCAGCCTGCTGGCGTCACCGTCCTGATCGAGGCGGCCGCCCCGGACGCCCACGAGCCGCAGCGTGGCGCCGGAGCCCGCCACGAGCCACGCACCCAGCTCCGCTGCCGCCCAGTCGTGCGCGCCGCCTCCGAAGAGGACAGCCACTCCCTCCTCGACGACCGGTGCGCTCGTCCCGGTCAGCACGGCGACATCGCACGGAGAGCTCTCGAGCAGGTCTGCGAGCGCCTCGGGCACGAGGCCACCGGCGGCGAGCCCCGGCGGCGCTTCGGCGACCAGGACGTTCGCGTCGTGCGTGCGCGCGAGACTCGCAAGGTCGGCGCTCACGGAGCGCGAGACGAACGCGGCCGCGCGGCTCATGACGCCCTCCCCCGCGAGTGCGTCCCGCCACGCGCGGGTTCCGACGACGGCATCCGCAAGCTGCTCCTCCCGTTCGACCACCTGCGTCACGAGCAGCTCCTGCCGGCCGCGCGCTGCGAGGTGCCGACCCACCACGACGAGCGCAGCCAGTCCCTCTCCCGACTGCGCGGCGAGCAGAACCGTGCGCACGTCCTCCGTCCCTACCCCTGGCGCAGACGGAGCGGCGTCGAGGTCCGGGTCCTGCCGGAGAACGCGGGCCTCGAGCTGCTTCAACGCCGGGGTCGGCTCCAGCCCGAACGCCTCCACGAGTGCGGCTCTGCCCTCGCGGAACGTGCGAAGGGCGTCTGCCTGCCGCCCGGCCCGGTAGAGCGCGACCATCAGGTGGCCGCGGAGGCGCTCGTCGAGCGGGTTCTCAGCGACGAGCTGCTCAAGCTCGGGGACGAGCTCCGGTCCACGGCCGGCTGCGAGCTCGCTCTCCAGACAGCGCTCGAGCACGGTCAGCCGCAGCTCGCTCAATCGCTCGATCACGGGACGAGCGAACGGCTCGAACGCCAGGTCCGCGAGCGGCGCGCCCCGCCAAAGAGCGAGCGCCTGCCGGTACAGCCCGACCGCGAGATCGGGCGTGCCCGCCGCGAACGCCCTGCCAGCCTCCTCGACACGCTGCTCGAACACGTGCAGGTCGAGCCCGCCGGGTGCGACGACGACCCGGTAGCCCGGCGGCTGCGTTTCGATCACCGCCGTGCCTCGACCCGATGGTGCCTTCGGCCCGAGCAGCGCCCGCAGCTCCGAGATCTGACGATGCACCTGCGTGACCGCGCTCACGGGGGGCGCTTCCCCGTACAGCTCGTCGGCGAGCCGATCGATCGACACGACCCGATTCGCGTCGAGAAGCAGGATCGCGAGGACCGACCGCTGCCGCGGCCCACCCAGCCGCACCGGGCCCTCCGGCCCAACCACCTCGAGCGGCCCGAGGATCCGAAACACGGGTTCCACCGCGCGACCGTATCGCGTAGGGATGGTCGGTAGCCAACGGGTAGCCGGGCGATAGCGCCCCCTCCAAGGATCGGCGAACTGTCACCGCTACGGGAGGGATCGCCCATGAACACCCATCGCCTGACCGCTCTTGCGCTCCTCGCAGGGGCGTGCCTCTTGCTCGTCGCGGGCACCGCCGGTGCCGGCGGATCCGGTGTCGGCTGCGGCTCGACGCTGACGAAGAGCACCACGCTGACGACCGACATCGTGGGCTGTACGGGAACCGCGCTCGTGATCGGCGCCGACGGGATCACCGTGAACCTCGCCGGCCACACGGTCTCCGGCACCAACGCCGCGGGAAGCGAAGGCATCGCGAGCGACGGGTACAGCGGCGTGCAGATCTTCGGCGGCAGCATCACCGACTTCCGCGTCAACGGCGTCGGGATCCGCGGCGGCCACGGAAACGCCGTTCGCGGGCTCACGATTCGCCGAATCGGGGACGGCGGGGTCGAGCCCGAGGCGTCCGCCGGCATCGCGCTGCACGGGTCGCCGAACGGCCAGATCGTCGGCAACGATGTCGCGAACGACGTGAGCGCCTGGCAGGCCGACGGAGCCGATGTCGTCGACTCCCCAGGCTCCCTCGTCCAGGGCAACCGGCTCAACCACAACGCCTGGGACGGCCTCGCGCTGATCGGCTCCGCCAACAGCCGGGTCGTCGGCAACGAGCTCAACGGCAACGCGAACCACGGCACCGAGATCAACGGCGGCTGCGACAACGTCGCGGTCACCGGCAACCACGCCGACGGGAACCAGAACGTCGGGATCGTGCTCGGCTCGGCCCGCGGCGTCCGGGTCGCGGGCAACAGCACCTCCGGCAACGACACGGGGATCTTCTTCTTCGACCTCCACGACAGCCTGATCACGCTGAACACGGCACACGACAACCGTGACGGGATCGACCTGCTCGGCGGCCAGTTCGGCTCGGGCGGCAACCGGGTCATCGGGAACGTCACCAACCACAACAGCTCCACCGGCCTCGGCATCGCGTTCGGCGCCGACGACAACGTCGTCACCGGCAACATCGCGAACGAGAACCAGGGCGGCCTCGGCGAGGGCGGTGGGATCTACGTCGTCGCGAGCATCAACAACCAGCTCATCGGCAACGTCGCCAACGGCAACCTTGACACCGGGATCGCGGTCTACGAGGACTACCCGGGCGGCGCGGCCGGCAACTCGGTCAAGTCCAACACCGCCAACAGGAACGCCGGGCACGGGATGGACGTCGTGACCGGCACGATCGACAAGGGTGGCAACCGGGCATCGGGTAACGCCGTGCCTCCACAGTGCGTGAACGTCGTCTGCTCGTCCTGAGCGACGCCGGGTGGAGAGGGCGGACACGCGTCCGTCCTCTCCACCCGGGCTACGACTCAACCCGCACGTGCTGAGCGAGGACACGATCCCCGGGCTGAAGCGACACCGCCCGGCACCCTCCGCGCCGCACCTGCAGGCGCCTTGCCTAGACCTCGGGTGGCCGCATTCCGACGTGCTCGCCAGGGGCGAGCGCGTGGTCGTGGGGGCGCATCGTCGGCAGCCCCGCCTCCTGCCAGGCCTCGAACCCGCCGATCACGTCACCCGCGCGACTGAACCCGAGGTCGGCGAGCGTCGCCGCCGCGAGCACCGACGAGCAGCCGTGGTCGCAGAGCAGCAGGAGCTCCTGGTCGAGACCGCTGACGTACGGGCTCCGCCAGCTGCTGTCCGGGTCGAGGCGCCACTCGAGCACCGTCCGCGGCATGTGCAGCGACCCCGGGATCACGCCGTCGCGCTCACGCTCTGTCGCTCCGCGGATGTCGATGATCAAGGCACCCCGCTCGCTGGCCTCGTGCGCGGCGCGCACCTCGAGGCGGCGGATGCGGGCGGCCGCCTCGGCGAGCAGCTGGTCGAGCGTCTGTCGCTCCGCCCTTTCGCTCATCGAGCGGATGATGACGCTTCGCAGGCTCTTCCGCCGAGATCCCGGCCCCGGGGTCGGTCGGCGCCGATGCGACCGGCGACCCATGTGAACGGCTGCACGGCCCTCCGGGGGGTGACGTGCTCCTCGCGCCGTGCTGCGAGGAGCTCGAACCCCGGGCCGAGTGTCGCGGCGAGATCCTCGGTCGAGTAGCGCGCGACCGGGAGGCCGGAACAGGTCGCCGGCCCGTCCGCGGCGAACGTCCCCACGATCGCGATCCCCCCGTCGTCGAGCGCGGCCCGCATCGCCCGCAGATACCGGGAGCGCTCGTCCGGATCGATCATGAAGTGGAGCACAGCCCGGTCGTGCCAGAGACCGAAGCGGCGTGTGGGCTCCCACACCAGGACATCCTCGTGCAGCAGGCTGACCCGCGAGCCGGTGGGAAGACGGGCCTGCACCTCCTCCAGCGCGACGAGGGACGTGTCGAGCAGCGACACGTCGGTGAAGCCGCGCTCCACGAGCCGATCGACGAGCACCGATGCTCCTCCACCGACGTCGAGCACCGGCGTATCGCTCGCGACCCCGAGCGCGTCGAAGAGCGACAGCGACACCACGGGCGTGTCCTGGTGCCAGCTCACGCCCTCCTCCCCCGCACGCGCGTACGCGGCGTCCCAGTGGCGGGACCGCTCCGTCAGGGTGCCGTCGGACTCCTCGAGGCTCACCGAGATCCGAGCGTACTCCCTTGGGGTCTCAGCCGCCCGTGCGGTGGAGCTGGTCGTACACCGCCCGGGCGGTTCGCGCCGGCAGGCCGGGCACGCCCTCCAGCTCCTCGCGCGAGGCGGCGAGGAACCGGTCGGTCGAGCCGAAGTGGCGCAGGATCGCGCGGCGTCTGGCCGGCCCGATCCCTTCGAGCCCGTCGAAGATCGACTCGAACGCGCGGGTGTCGCGGCGACGCCGGTGGTGCCCGAGCGCGAAGCGATGCGCCTCGTCGCGCACGCGCTGCAGCAGCTGCAGCCCCGGGTCGTGGTGGTCGAGCCTGACCGGACGTGCGACCCCGGGGACGAACACCTCCTCCTCCTTCTTCGCGAGCGACACCACCGCGACGCGCGGCAGCTCCGGCGTGGCCCGGATCGCGGCGAGCGCGGCCGCGAGCTGCCCCTTGCCGCCGTCGATCACGACCAGGTTCGGCGTCGCGGCGAAGCTCTCGTCGTGGCGCCCGGCCTGTCCCGCGTCGCGCAACCGCGCGAAGCGGCGCGCGACCGCCTGGTTCATCGCAGCGAAGTCGTCCTGCCCCTCGAGGTCACGGATCGTGAAGCTCCGGTAGAGCGCGGGCTTCGGCACCCCGTCGATCGCCACCGACATCGACGCCACGATCTCGCGGCCCTGGATGTTCGAGACGTCGAAGCACTCGATCCGCAGCGGCAGGCTCTCGAGGTTGAGCGCCTCGCGCAGCTGCTCGAGCGCCTCGATCCGCCGCATCCGCTTCTGCGCCGCGGCGGTCGCGTCGCGCTCGAGCGCGACCCGGGCGTTCTCGTCGGCGAGCTGGGCGAGGCGACGCTTCTCGCCGCGTTGTGGGGCCCGCACCTCGACGGTGGCGCCTCGTACGGCGGTCAGGAATGCCTCGAGCGCGTCCGTCCCCGTGACGTCGGAGGGGACGATCGACGAGCGCCGGGACCGACGGTGCCGCGCCGTAGTACTCGAGCACGAACGACTCGAGCACCGTGGAGCGGTCCTGTCCGGCGACGTTCTCGAGGTGGAAGGCGTACCGGTCGACGAGCTTGCCGTCCCGGAGGGGGAACACCTGCACCGCGGCACGGTCGCCCTCGACCGCGAGCCCGATCACGTCCGCGGTGCCGACGTCGCGCCGGTCGGCCGCCTGCCGCTCGGCGAGGCTCCGGATCGCGAACAGCCGGTTGCGGTAGCGCGCGGCGTCCTCGAAGCGCTCGTCGGCGGCTGCCTCGCGCATGCGCCGGTCGAGCTCGCGGTCGATGGTGCGCGTGTCACCCTCGAGGAACGCGATCACCCCCTCGACGAGCTCCCGGTAGTCGGGCGCCGAGATCGCCCCGATGCACGGCGCCGTGCACCGCTCGATGTGGAAGTCGAGGCAGGGCACGCCCGAGTGGCGTCCCGGGCGCGGTCCTTCGCAGGGGCGGAACTGGAACACGCGGTTGAGCACGTCCAGCGTCTCGCGGACGCGCTTCGCGTTCGCGTACGGCCCGAAGTAGACGGTTCCGCGGCGATGCCGCTCGCGGGTGAACATCACCCGGGGGAACTCGTCGGTGACGGTGACCGCGATGTAGGGGAACGACTTGTCGTCGCGGAGCCGGATGTTGAACGGCGGCCGGTGACGCTTGACGAGGTTCTGCTCGAGGTGCAGCGCCTCGGCCTCGCTCTGGGTGACCACGACCTCGACGCGGGCGACGCGCTCGACGAGCCGGTCGATCCCGGGCCGCTGGTCGCCGCCCGCGTTGAAGTAGCTGCGAACCCGCGCCCGGAGCGACTTCGCCTTGCCCACGTAGAGGACGTCGTCCCGTGCGTCGCGAAACAGATAGACACCCGGCCTCGGGGGAAGCGTGTCGAGCTGCTCCCGGAGCGTTTCGTCCACCGCGGCTACCCTAACCGTCGGCGCATACGTCTCACTGAATGATGAATCGCCCTCGCCTCCTCATCTTCCTCGCGGCCCTCGTCGGTGTCGCCGTCTTCCCCGCTCCGGCGCTCGCCGGGGGCCCCGGGATGGCGCTCGGCGTCGCCGAGGACTCCGTCCGGGCGACCGATCTCGTCGGCGCGAAGGCGGAGATGACGCTCCTGCAGACGGCAGGGCTTCTCGACCGTGCGGATCACCTCGCAGTGGCAGCCCGGGCTGGTGTCGCCGAGCGAGGGCGAGCTCGCGGTGCTCGGAACGTCGAGGCCGCGGCGAAGCTCACCGGCGTCCGGGTGATCGTCGCGGTCTACCACCCCGGCTCGCGCACGACGCCGCTGACGCCAGAGGCGCAGGCGGAGTTCGCCTCGTACACCGCAGCGCTCGTCGCCGCCGTCCCGTCGTTCGACGACGTCGTGATCGGCAACGAGCCCAACCTCAACCGCTTCTGGCTGCCGCAGTTCAACCTCGACGGCACGATCGCATCCGCGCCCGCGTACCTGTCGCTGCTCGCACGCACATACGACGCGGTGAAGGCGGTCGACGCGAAGGCGCGCGTCTGGGGCGGCGCGACGTCCGCGCGCGGCGCCGACCGGCCCGGCGGCACCAGGCCGACCACCTCCCCGACCGCGTTCGTGAAGGCGCTGGGTGTGGCCTATCGCGCCAGCGGCCGCACGCTGCCCGTGATGGACGGGTACTCGCACCACCCCTACCCGGACACGTCCTCGCAGACCCCTGACGTGGCGCATCCCAACTCGACGACGATCGCGCTCGCGGACTATGACAAGCTCGTCCGCCTGCTCGGCGAGGCGTTCGACGGCACCGCTCAGGCGGGTTCGACGCTTCCGATCCTCTACGCGGAGTTCGGGATCGAGTCCGCGATCCCGGCCGGCAAGGCGGGCGTGTACACCGGCGCCGAGCCCGCGACCACCAAGCCCGTCGACGAGCGCGTGCAGGCGGCGTCCTACGCGCAGGCGCTGTCGATCGCGTTCTGCCAGCCCAACGTCGTCGGGCTGCTCATCTTCCACTCGCGGGACGAGTCCGCCCTCGCCGCGTGGCAGTCGGGCGTCTACTACGCAGACGGCACGCCGAAGGGAAGCCTCTACCCGCTCCGCGACGCGTTGCGTCGCACGCGGGGAGGCTCGATCACGCGCTGCACCGGGCTCGCCCTCTCCGTCCCGCTCACGGCGGTCAGGTTCCCCACCGCGTCGTCGTTCAAGCGCGGCGATCGGGCCGTCCGCTTCCGCTGCGGCCTCGACTGCGCGTGGGAGCTGAAGGCATCCGGCGCGACCGGCGCGACGACGACCACCCTGCGCGGGTTCGGACGCGGCGGCGACACGGTCACGACGTCGTTGAAGGGGCGACGCCTCGGGGTGGCCCCCGTGCGGCTCGTGCTGCAGGTCGTGCACCCGGTCAACCCGGGCACGCCGACCGTGCGCCAGAGCGTTCCTCTCGCGCCCGGCTGAGCCGCAGGACGTACGATGCGGGCCGTGAGCGAGAACCCCGGCTACGAGCGCATCGAGGGAGTCACGGTCGGACAGTACGTCTCGTACCGCTTCTTCCGCGTCGACCCCGCCTGGCGTCGGCTTCCCGTCGAGGAGCGCGCCGCGGCCAAGGACGCGTTCGCCGACGTCGTCGAGGACTGGGCGAGCCGGATCGAGGGCCTCCGCGCCTACTCCGTCACGGGCGTGCGCCCCGAGGCCGACTTCTTCCTCTGGCAGATCACCGATCGCTGGGACGATCTCGTCGAGCTCGGCTCGGCCCTCAACGGGACGCCGCTCGCCGGGCTGGCTCGAGACGCCGCACTCGTACGTCGCCACCACCAAGCCGTCGGTCTACACCGACAAGAAGCGGGTGCGCCAGGGACGCGTGCTGCCCCGCGAGGCGCCATACCTCGTCGTCTACCCGTTCGTGAAGCTGCGACCCTGGTACTTCCTCACGTTCGAGGAGCGCGGCGCGCGCGATGCGGGAGCACGCCGAGGTCGGCGGCAAGTTCGTGACGGTCACGAACCACACCACGTACTCGTTCGGGATCGACGACCAGGAGTTCATCCCCGCCTTCGAGTGCGACGAGCCCGCCGACTTCATGCACCTGATGATGACGCTGCGCGAGACGGAGGCGTCTCGCTGGACGGAGCGTGACACGCCGATCTTCGTCGGCCGTCTCGTCGACATCCGCACCGCGCTCGACGCGCTCGACGGCGCCGTCACGACCGCACCGGCGCACGACGTCGCGGGCTGAGCGAGCCCGGCGCCGCTCAGGCGAGGGAGCGCTCCCGCCGCCAGACGCTGACCACCGCGTAGGCGCAGAGCAGCAGGACGACGAGACCGATCGCCGCGTCGATCCCGCGCGGTGGCACTGCGACCAGCAGCGCGACGTCGACGACCGCGATCACGATCGCCGCGTAGAACGTGCGCCGCGAGAGCTCCGTCCACACGTCCGAGGTCGCCGCGCCGGTCGCGCCAGAGCAGGAACAGGAAGAACGCGATCGCGAGGAAGAACCCGACGCGCACCAGCGCGGCGGCCGTGACGAGCGACGCCCTCGAGCGAGAACACGACGATCACGAGCGAGACGAGCGCGATCAGCGCCATCCCGCGGACGAACCCGCTCTCGAGCAGCCGTCTCACAGGCCCGCCGTCATGAACGCACGGATCGCGAGGACAGCGGCGAGGCCGGCGGTGCCGGCGAACCAGAGCAGGCGCCGCGGCCCCTCCGCGGGCGCGTAGAACCAGGGCGCGAGCGCGGCGCCCATCGCCAGCGAGCCGTAGAGGTAGTGGGTGTCCTCGGCCGCGCGGTGATCATCCGCCAGCAGCAGCAGCCCGATCCCGACCTGCGCGACCAGCAGCGTCTGGCCGAGCGAGAGCAGGTGCGCCCCAGCGCCCCCGCGCCGCGGCCACGCCAGTACTGCAGGCCGCCGACGAACGCCGCGAGCGCGCACACCACGATCAGGCTCCCACCGACCCAGAGGTGCACCTTCTCCACCCCGCGAGGGTACGTGATCGGTCGCAGCAGGTCGCCGCGCCTGGACCGTCGGCGCGATGACGGGGTCAGCTGCAGGACGGCGGTAGCCGCGATCGACCGCGCGCACCGCCTCGCCCTGCGTCACGCGGGCCGCCCGCAGGCGCTTCGCAAGAGCCGGCAACCCGCGCGAGGATGTCGCGCGCGACCTGCTCGGTCGCCCCGCCAGTGGAGACGGCGATCGAGCAGCCGGCGCGGTCGGCACGGCCGACGACCCAGCCGATCCCGTACAGCGTCCGCAGCGCCGGCCGCCGGTACGGGCGCGGCACGCGCCGCCCGGCGGGCCTCGGCGCCCGGGACGCCGACGCCGCTCGCGGCGCGCGTGACGGCCGCATCCTGCTGGCGAGGGTCGTCGGCAGAGTCGTCCCGACTCCTCCGAGGGCGCCGATGATCGCGGCCGCGATCGTCGCGGTGACGAGGGCGTACTCCATCCCCGCATCGTGGGCCGTGGCAGCGCATGCAACCAGCGCTCGCGACCGGTGCGCTGTGGGGCGGCTCAGCCGGTGCGTCTACTAGTATCGGGCTGTGGCCGGGCTCACGCGCGGATCTGAAGCAGGTACCGCTCTTCAGCGGTCTCAGCCAGCGGCAGCTGAAGACGCTCTCACGGGACTTCAAGGAGCGCCGGTTCGGCCCTGGCAGCAACCGTCGTCAGACAAGACCATATGGACGGGGTCGGTTTCTTCGTGATCGTCGAAGGAGAGGCATCGGTCAGCGTTGAGACAAGGTGGTCGCGACGATCGGCCCCGGCGACTACTTCGGCGAGCTGGCGATGCTCAGTGAGCAGGCCCGCGCAGCGACCGTGACCGCCGACACGCCCCTTCGGTGCCTCGTGATGGCCTTCTGGGACTTCCGCGAAGTTCGCCAAGGCGAACCCTGACGTCTCGTGGAAGCTCCTTCAGCATCTCGCGACCCTCCTGACGGAGAGCCGAGCACGCCAGGCGAAGGCCTTCAGTCAGGCGATCTGAAGCCAGGCCCGAATTGTCGTCCTCGAGGAAGGTCAAGCCCGAGGAGCACGCTGCGCAGGTGCTCGAGGCGCTCGCATAGCTGCGACGCGGCTACACTGTCGCTCCGCGCGGATGTGGCGGAATTGGTAGACGCGCACGGTTCAGGTCCGTGTGCCCGAAAGGGCGTGGAGGTTCAAGTCCTCTCATCCGCATCCGGCCGACCCACCCCGCGGTCGGCCGCCGAAAACCCCTTCGAGACGTCTCAACAGCCATGAGCTCTCGTCTCGTTCTCGCCGCCGCCGCCTCTCTGGCTCTCGTCGGCGTCGCCGTGGCGGGCACGGCGCGGGCCGACCGTGGCCGTTTCCGCGCGCGACCGGGCCGCAGCGAGGTCGTCGTGACCCTCTCGGGCCCCGCGCTCGCCTACGCGGGCACCGAGCGGGCGCTCGGCGCTCCGCGACCTGCGCCTCGAGCAGGCGCGGTTCCGCGTAGCGCTCCGCACCGCGATCCCCACGGCCCGGGTGCGCTGGCGCTACGAGACGGTGCAGAACGGCTTCGCGGTCGTCGTGCCACGCGCCGCGCTGCCCCGGCTGCAGCGGCTGCCCGGGGTCGCGAAGGTCTACGAGTCCGCCCGCTACACCTCGCTCGCCGGGCCGGCCGCCTCGGCGATCGGCGCGCGCTCGCTGCCCCCGCTTCCCGGCGGTGCGAACGGCGAGGGGATGAAGATCGGGATCATCGACGACGGCGTCGACCAGACGCACCCGTTCTTCGACCCCGCCGGCTACACGATGCCGCCCGGCTTCCCGCGCGGGGTGCGCGCGTTCACGACCGCGAAGGTGATCGTCGCCCGCGCGTTCACGCCCGCCGGAGCGACGTACGTGCGCTCGCGGCTCCCGTTCGACGACGGCGCGTCGATGCACGGCACCCACGTCGCGGGGATCGCCGCAGGAAACGCCGGGACGAGCGCCCGTGGCGTCCGCATCTCCGGCGTCGCGCCCCGGGCGTACATCGGCAACTACAAGGCTCTCGGGATCCCGACCGACGCCGGCGTCGGCCTCGACGGCAACGCCCCCGAGATCGTCGCCGCGATCGAGGCCGCGGTCAACGACGGGATGGACGTGATCAACCTCTCGCTCGGCGAGCCCGAGATCGAGCCCGAGCGAGGACGTCGTCGCCCGCGCTCTCGATGCCGCGGCGGCCGCGGGCGTCGTCCCGGTCGTCGCGGCCGGCAACGACTTCGACGACTTCGGCTACGGCTCCGTCACCTCCCCCGGCAACGCCGAGGGAGCGATCACCGTCGCCGCCGTCACGGAGACCACGCCCTCCACCGTCGCGGGGTTCTCCTCGGCCGGCCCGACGACGATCTCGCTGCGCCTCAAGCCCGACGTCGCCGCGCCCGGCGTCGGGATCCTCTCCTCGGTGCCCGGCGGCTGGGAGGCGATGTCCGGCACGAGCATGGCCGCCCCGCACGTCTCCGGCGCGGTCGCGCTCCTCCTGCAGCGGCACCCTGCATGGGCCCCGGCCGAGGTCAAGGCGGCGCTCACGGGGACCGGCATGCCCGTGCGCGACGAGGGCCGCGTCGCGGAGCCCGTGCGCGCCGGCGGCGGCCTCGTCGACCTCGCGGCGGCGGACGCGCCTCGCGTGCTCGCGGCCCCCTCGGCCCTGTCGTTCGGGCTGCTCGCCGACGGCGCGCTCACCAGCGCCACGGTGACGCTTGCCGACGCCGGCGGCGGAGCGGGAACGTGGACAGCCGCCGTCGAGCCGAGTCGCGGCTCGAAGGCGAGCCGTGACCGTGCCGCCGACCGTGGAGGTTCCCGGGACGCTCGCGGTCGAGGTGCGCGTCGCGCCCGACGCGACGGACACGGACCTGACCGGCGCGATCGTCCTGCGCAACGGGACGACCGTGAGGCGGATCCCGTTCTGGGGACGCCTGGCGACGCCGGCGCTCTCCGCCTCGACCGCCACCGTCCTCGGCGAAGCCCGGGGTCGTGCGCGGCAACACCGCGAGCCGACCGTCTCGGGTCGTCGTCTACCGCTACCCCGACGTGCCGGACGGAGGCGTCGTCACCGCGCGCCTCCGCGGGCCGGAGCAGCTCTTCGCGATCCGGGTCTCCCGTCCGATCGCGAACCTCGGGCGTCGTGATCCTCTCCCGAGGGAAGGGCGTCCGGGTCGAGCCGCGCATCGTCGAGGAGGTCGACGAGAACCGCCTCACGGGCTACGCCGCCCTCCCGTTCAACCTCAACCCCTACGTCACCCAGTTCGGTGCCGAGGTGCTCGCCGCGGGCGCCCTCCAGCCCGCCCCCGGTCGGTACACCGTCGTCTTCGACAGCGCCACGGCCGACGGCGCCGGCCCGTTCACGTTCCGCTACTGGGTGGACGACACGCGACCGCCCAGCGCTCGCCTGCTGACCCGGAGCGTCCGCCGAGGCGGCGCGCTGCAGATCGCGGTCGCGGATGCGGGCTCGGGCGTCGACCCGAGCTCGATCGTCGCGCGGATCGACGGGCGCCGCGTCGGCGCGCGCGTGCGCGGCGCCACCGTGAGCGTCCCGACCGCGGACGTCGCGCGCGGGAACCACGTCCTCAGGCTCCAGGTCTCCGATTATCAGGAGACGCGCAACATGGAGAACGTGGCGCGGATCCTGCCGAACACGCGCGTGCTGCGCGTGCGCGTGACGGTGCGCTAGCCACCCCGCCGCCGGTCGCCGTCCCGGCCCGACGGAGTCAGCGCTTGGGGGTCGGCTCGTCGATGGTCGGCAGCGCGTCGAGGTCTGCCTGGACGCTGCGCGCGAACTCCTCGCGCTCACCGCCGGGGAGGACCTGCAGCGTCGCCTTCACGCGCTCGCGCTCACGCGCCCGCCGTGCATCGGCGCCGAGCTTGCTCGCGACCCAGGGCCACTCCGCCGCAACGACCACTGCGACCCCGAGTGCGAGCAGGACGATCCAGGGCCAGCCCACGACCACAGTCTACCCCCGCACAGGCGGGATGAGGGCGGCGCGGGCCTGCGCACAGGGCTCCCTCGCGTCGCAGCCCTCGACGTGGTCGTTGACGAGCCCCATCGCCTGCATGAACGCGTACACGGTCGTCGGGCCCACGAACGTCCACCCGCGCTGCTTGAGGTCGCGGGCGAGGTCGCGCGAGGCGTCGGTCTGCGCCTGCTGCATCAGCCACATGTAGGTGATCGTCTCGGGCCGCGCACCAGGGGAAGGCTCGAAGCGCCAGACGTAGGCGGCGATCGAGCCGAACTCCTCGATCAGCTCGAGCGCGCGCCGGGCGTTGTTGATCGTCGACTGGATCTTCCCCCGGTGACGCACGATCGACGCGTCGGCGAGCAGACGCTCCACGTCGTCCGGCCCGAACCTCGCCACGACCGCAGGGTCGAAACCGGCGAACGCGTCACGGAACCCCTCTCGCTTGCGGAGGATCGTCAGCCAGGCAAGGCCCGACTGGAACCCCTCGAGGCAGAGCTTCTCGAAGAGCCGGTGGTCGTCGACCATCGGCCGGCCCCACTCGTCATCGTGGTAGGCGCGATACTCGGCGCTCTCCACTGCTCCCCACCAGCAGCGCGTGACGCCGTCCTCGCCGACGACGAGCCCGTCTGCGGGCAGGTCGACGGTCACCGTGAGCCTCGATCCCACGGCTCGACTGCTCCGACAGCCGGGCGTGTCGAGCACCGCTCCGTATCGCCTGCGACGGCGTCCGCGCCTCTCATCGGGGCAGAGTCTCGCACGTAGGCAGGTCGAGTCGAAGCGCGGGTCACGCGGAAGGTTCGCGGCCCCGGCCCCGGGCCGCGATGAGGCTGGCCCCGAGCAGGATCCACCCGATCCCGTAGAGCACGCTTGCCGCGACGCCGTAGATCCGATAGCCATCGATCCGATCGGCCAGATCGGGACGCACCAGAAGCGCCCAGAGGAACGCGAAGAGCAGCACCGTCCCGAGCCCGAGCAGCACGAACCGAGTGAACCTCGTCAGCGACGACGTCGTTCGGTTTGCCACGGCGATCATGATCAGGCCCGCCGCCGAGACCGGGGCCAGCAAGGGCGGGACGACGGCGAGGATCGCGAGGTCGATCAGGGAAGGGATCACGATCCCGACCATCGTCAGCGCGAACCCGACACGTCCCCACCGACCGGCGCGTGCGACCAGCGGCGTGTATGACCCGGCCAACCCCAGCGCGACCAGCAGCCCGGAGGGGCCCTCCATCATGCTGCCCCAGAACTCCGTGCCCCGGCCGAGCAGCGCTCCCTGCTCGTCGAACGTGGTCGGGCCGTGCAGGCTCGTATAGATGGGCCAGAGCCCCGCGTTCAGAGCCCCTCCCACGATCATCGCCACACCCGGCCACAGCGCAGTCTGCGAGGCGGTTCGAGCATCAGCGAGATCGGACACCAGCATGAGTATAGGAAGATATGCCGTGTCGTCGCAGCATCGCGTCCTCGAGGGTCGAGCCGCTAGCGTCCGGCTGTCCGCGCAACCCGACCAGAGGAAGACATGACGACGCTCGCGAACCGCCCGAACACAGCACTGCTCGTCATCGACGTGCAGAACGGCGTCGTGGGCGGCGCCTACGAGCGGGACGCCGTGGTCGCCAACGTCGGCACGGTCGTCGAGAAGGCGCGGGCGGCGGAGGTGCCGATCGTCTGGGTGCAGCACTCGGGCGAGGGCCTCGCGCCGGGCACCGAGGAATGGATGATCGTCCCGGAGCTGAGCCCGGCCGGGAGCGAGCCGCTCGTGCAGAAGCGGTATCCGGACTCGTTCGAGGAGACGACGCTCGAGTCCGTCCTCGCCGATCTCGGCGTCGGGCGCCTGATCGTCGTCGGCGCGCAGACCGACGAGTGCGTGCGCTCCACGCTGCACGGCGCGCTCGTGCGCGGCTATGACGCGACGCTCGTCAGCGATGCGCACACGACCGAGGACCTCTCCCCCTGGGGCGCGCCGCCGCCGGAGCTCGTCATCGCGCACACCAACCTCTACTGGAGCAACCACGAGGCCCCGGGGCGGACGGCCGGCACGGTCGAGACGAAGAACGTCGACTTCGCAGCGTCCTGACGGGCCCTCTCCGGAGCGGTGCGTTGCAGCGCCTGGGGGCGTTCGGCAGCTGCCATGCGGGCGTCACGGCGGACGGCCCCCGTCGAGCGTCGACGCTCACCCACACCGACCAGACGCCCGCCGGCCGTGCCGGCGCTCAGGATGACGCCTGAGCCGCCGCCCGTTACCGGTTGACCGTCGTCATGTCCGAGTAGCGGTCACCGACCGGAGGCCCGATGGCCGTGAGGCGCGCGAGCTGGTCGACGGTCAGCTCGAGGTCGTCGGCAGCTGCGTTCTCCTCGAGCCGCGCGACGCGCTTGGTGCCGGGGATCGCGGCGATGTCGTCCCCTTGGGCGAGGAGCCAGGCGAGTGCGACCTGGGCGGGTGTCGCGCCGGCCTCCTTCGCGACAGCCTCGACGTCGTCGACGATCCGCAGGTTGTCCTCGAAGTTGCCCTCGGTGAAGCGCGGGTTGTCAGCGCGGAAGTCGCTCGCGTCGAGCTGGTCGCGCGAACGGAGACGGCCGGTCAGGAAGCCGCGGCCGAGCGGCGAGTAGGCGACGAAGCCGATCCCGAGCTCACGCACCAAGGGCAAGATCTCCGCTTCCGGATCACGCGTCCACAATGAGTACTCGGTCTGCAACGCGGCGACCGGGTGGACCGCGTGGGCACGGCGAACCGTCTCGGGCGCCGCCTCGGACAGCCCGATCTGTCCTATCTTGCCCTCCGCGACCAGCTCGCTCAGGGTGCCGACCGTCTCCTCGATCGGCGTGTTCGGGTCGACGCGGTGCTGGAAGTAGAGGTCGATGTGATCGGTGCGCAGCCGCTCGAGCGATCCCTCGACGGCCATGCGGATGTTCGCCGGAGAGCTGTCTCGCTGGTAGGCACCGCCATCACGGTGGGAGATGACGCCGAACTTGGTCGCGAGCACGACCCGGTCGCGGCGGCCCGCGATCGCGCGCCCCACGAGCTCCTCGTTCACGTACGGGCCGTAGATCTCGGCCGTGTCGATCAAGGTGATGCCAAGGTCGAGGGCGCGGTGGATCGTACGGATCGACTCCGCGTCGTCGACTGCAGCACCGGTGTAGAAAGCGGACATCCCCATGCAGCCCAGCCCGAGCCGGGAGACATCGAGCTGGCCGAGCGCGATGTGCTTCATGTCGGGGCTCCTCTCCGCTTCTGCCCACTGCGACCGGTGCACGCCCGACGGTACCCGTCTTCGACGCATGCCGGACGCGCCGGTCCGCCGCGTAGGCGGCGCTCGCCTGCGCCGGCCGTCGGGGCTCGGCATGGGGTGATTGCTAGGCTGATCCGAGGGGCACAGCTCTCCCGGGCGAGACTCGCGCCGTAACCGGACGAAGGACGGCGCATCGGAGGTCATTGTGGGCCCTCTCGTTCAGGTCGTCGGTGCGTTGCTGGTCCTTACGGGCTTTGCGCTCGCGCAGGCAAAGCTCCTCACCCCGCAGGCGCGGGCTACCTCGTCGCGAACGCCGTCGGGGCTACCGTCCTCGCCGTCAGACGCCTACATCGAGCGCCAGTGGGGATTCCTCCTGCTCGAAGGCGTCTGGGCCGCCATCTCCATCTGGGGACTCATCGGACTCGCGCGTCGAGCCGCCTGTCCCTCCTAGGAGGACCGCACCTCCTGCGCGAGTGTTCGCCGAGCTCACATCAGCGGTGGCGAGCCGAGATGGTCGTGGCGCTGCGGTCAGGTGGCGTCCGGCGGCGAGAACGGCGGTGGGCCGAGCACCTCGACGCCGTGCTTGCGATTGGACGCCTCGATCTTCTCGAGGTCCGGAGCGGGTGCGGTGGCGAAGCTGGCGTCGGCTGCCGGGTCGCCACCGTCGCGGAAGTACCGGTCGTGGGTGCCGGGGGTGTTGAGCACCAGGAAGCGGGCGATCTCGGACGTGACGATGAACGCGTGGGGAACGCCGCGCCTGACGGCCAAGGTGTCGCCCGCGCCTGCTGTGCACTCCTCGCCGTCGAGATGAAACAGCA
>CAWKGI010000023.1:0-492359 GCA_963849125.1 uncultured Actinomycetes bacterium
ATCGAGACGATGATCGGGATGATCAGGATCGCGACGATGTTCGCGATCTTGATCATGGGGTTGATCGCCGGGCCGGCGGTGTCCTTGTACGGATCGCCCACCGTGTCGCCCGTGACCGCGGCCGCATGAGCCTCCGAGCCCTTGCCGCCGTAGGCGCCGTCCTCGATCAGCTTCTTCGCGTTGTCCCAGGCGCCGCCGCCGGAGGTCATCGCGATCGCGAGGAAGAGGCCGGTCACGATCGTGCCGATCAGCAGGCCGCCGAGCATCTCGGGCTTGAGCACGCCGACGACGATCGGGAAGGCGACCGGGATCAGCGCCGGGCGCGAGCATGCTCTTGATCGCGGAGCCCGTGACGATCGAGATCGACGTCGCGTAGTCCGGCAGCGACGTCCCCTCCATGATGCCCGGATCCTCGCGGAACTGGCGCCTGACCTCCTCGACCACCTCGCCGCCGACGCGGCCGACCGCCGTCATCGCGAGCGACGCGAAGAGGAAGGGCATGAGCCCGCCGATGAAGAGGCCGGCGATCACCCACGGGTCGTCGAGGCTGAAGATCACGTCGAGGCCCTTGTCGGCGAGTCCGCGCGTGTACTCGTCGAACAGGATCAGGGCAGCGAGGCCGGCGGAGCCGATCGCGTAGCCCTTCGTGACGG
The DNA here is from genome assembly GCA_963849125.1 of uncultured Actinomycetes bacterium. GTDB lineage: Bacteria > Actinomycetota > Thermoleophilia > Gaiellales > Gaiellaceae > Gaiella. The sequence goes on from CAWKGI010000023.1 coordinate 654, forward strand.
CCTTGGTCGTGTTGCCGACCGCGTCGAGCGGGTCGGTCACGCCGCGCACCGACTCGGGCATGTCCGCCATCTCGGCGATGCCGCCCGCGTTGTCGGTGACCGGGCCGTAGGCGTCGAGGGCGACGATCAGGCCGGTCATCGAGAGCTGCGCCATCACGGCGACGCCGATGCCGTAGATCGACTCGCCCGCGGCGTAGTAGGCGCCGACCACACCGGCTGCGATCACGATCACGGGCGCGGCGGTCGCCTGCATGCCGTAGGCGAGGCCCGGCGATGATGTTCGTCGCGTGGCCGGTCTGCGAGGCCTCGGCGATCTTCTTCACGGGGTGCCAGCGCGAGCCCGTGTAGTACTCCGTGATCGCGACCAGCAGGAACGTGATCGCGAGACCGATGAGCGCCGGGAGGTAGAGCTCGAAGAAGGTGAACGTGTCGCCCTCGAAGGCCTTGGTGACCGGGATGAAGCCGAGGGCGGAGAGGATCGTGGCGACGATCACGCTCATGTAGAGCGCGTTGATGATCGCGTTCTCGCCCCTGCCGACCCGGGCGAAGAACGTCCCGATCACCGAGGCGAGGATCGAGATGCCACCGAGCGCGAGGGGGTAGAGCCAGAGCTCGGCGGCCGGGTAGGCCGTGCCGAGGAGCATCACCGCGACGGCGGTGACGGCGTACGTCTCGAAGAGGTCGGCCGCCATGCCTGCGCAGTCGCCGACGTTGTCGCCGACGTTGTCCGCGATCACCGCGGGGTTCCTCGGATCGTCTTCGGGGATCCCGGCCTCGATCTTGCCGACCAGGTCGGCACCGACGTCGGCCGCCTTGGTGAAGATCCCGCCGCCGAGCCGTGCGAACACGGAGATCAGCGAGCCGCCGAAGGCGAGACCGATGAGGTCGTCGACCGCGGAATCCGGCGTGTTTCCGATGATGTCGGTGAGGATCCAGTAGTAGCCGGCGACCCCGAAGAGGCCCAGGCCGACGACGAGGAGTCCCGTCACCGAGCCGGCGCGGAACGCGACCTTGAACGCGGGGGCGACGCCCTCGCGGGCAGCCTCCGCGGTGCGCACGTTCGACCGCACGGCGACGTTCATGCCGATGAAGCCCGCGGCGGCGGACAGGACGGCGCCGACGACGAATCCGATCGCTGTGCCCCAGCCGAGCTCGCCGTAGAAGCCAATCGCCAGGAACGGGACGACTGCGACCATCGCGATCGTCGTGTACTGCTTCTTGAGGTACGCGGCTGCGCCCTCCTGCACGGCGCGAGAGATCGACTGCATCTTCTCGTTGCCCGCGGGCTGGGACAGGAGCCAGAACGTGAGATAGAGGCCGAACGCGATCGCGACGCCGGCACAGACGAGCGCGAAGAGCACGGCATGGTCTACAAAGAAGTCCATCAATCCTCCGGGAGAAGCCTCACAATGGTGCGCCGAAGTCGCTTCGACGCGCGCCATTGTCTATCACAATCTCCGGCTGTCCCTCACGCGAACCGGCCGCGCGCGCGAACGCGCCGGTCGGGCGGGCCGAGCGACGCGGGTCAGGCGGGGACGTCGGCGGGCGACCGCAGCACGAGGTCACCGTAGATCGTCGCGAGGGTGTCGCCCTCGGCGAACCGGGCGATCTGACGCTCGGCCGCGTTGCGCTCGGGAAGCCGGATCAGGTCGGCCGCGCCGATCTCCTCGGCGGCGGGGGCGACCCACTCGATCAGGCGCTCGATTCGGGCACGCGCGGGGAGGACGTCTCCACGCTCGAGATCGATCAGCTCGCCGGAGAGGCCGTACCGGATGGCGCGCCACAGGTTCTCCTCGAGGAGCCGATGCGGCTGGAGAGCGAGCGGCTCGCCCTCGTCGTGCGCTCGCGCGACCCGGGCCACCAGGGCGACCGCGAGCGCTGTCAGCGCCTGCGCCTCCTCGACGTCGGGCTGCGCGTCGCAGATCCGGATCTCGACGGTCGGGAAGCCGAGATGCGGCCGGACGCTCCACCACAGCTGCGTGTGCTCGTCGATCGAGCCCGTCTCGTAGAGGAAGCGGACGTACCGTTCGTAGTCGTCCCAGTCCGGCGAAGGTGTCGGGGATCCCGCAGCGCGGGAAGAAGCGCGTGAAGATCTGGGTGCGCGCCGAGTGGAGGCCGGTGTTGACGCCTTCCGCGAACGGCGAGCTGGCCGAGAGCGCGAGCAGCTCGGGCAGCCAGTTGCGGACGCCGTCGACGACGGCGATCGCACGGTCGGCGCCACGGATCCCCACGTGCACGTGCAGCCCGAAGGTGTTGTTCTTCCAGACGACGTACCGGAGGAGCTCGTCGTTGCGCCGGTAGTGAGGCGTGTCGATGATCCGCTGATCCTTCCAGTCGGCCCACGGATGCGCGCCCGTCGTCCCGAGCGCGATCCCGAGCCTGCCCGCGGACTCCAGCAGCTGGGCCCGACGCTCCGGGAGCGCTGCGACCGCTTCCGCGACGCTCGAACGGCGGCCCGTCTTGATCTCGATCTCGGAGGCGATCAGCTCGCCGGCGACGTTGTCTGCGAGCGCCGTCTCGTCGATCAGCGCCCGGAGCTCCTCGTACCGGTTGACCATGTCGAGGCTGTCGGGATCGAGGAGTGCGAACTCCTCCTCCACGGACACGCTGAAGTCGGCTCCGTCGTCGAAGCGCTCACGTGCCTCTCGGAGGAGCTGGTCGTAGCCGATCGTCTGTGAGTCGCCCATCGCGACCGAAAGGCTAGCCCATCCTTCATTTCGGAAAGCGACCGAGCGAGCGGAGAAGGCCGGGCGGCGCCCTGACTCGCAGAGTCAGCCGTTGCCGTCTGCAGGCGCCGTCGCGATCTCGAGCAGCTCCCGCGCGACACCCGCCCAGCTCCAGCGCTCCACGACCGCCTGACGGACACCCGCCCGGAGCGCACCCCGGTCGGCGCCGTCGAGCGCGAGCAGCCGCGCGAGCCGCCCGTGGAGATCGCCTGCGTCTCCCGAGGCGAATGACGCCATCCCCCGCAGCCGCTCGGGCAGCGACGACTCGAGCCCCGCGGCGACCTCGGCGAGCCCGGAGTGGAAGGCGACGAGCGGCGGGCAGCCTGCAGAGGCTGCCTCGGCCGCGACCATCCCGAACGCCTCGGGGAAGATGCTCGGGACCACGGCAGCGTCGGCGAGCGCGAGCAGGTGCCGGAGGTGGCGATGCTCGAGCGGCCCGGTGAACAACGCTCGGATCCCGAGCCCGGCAGCCTGTTCCTCGAGCACCGCCCGCTCGGGCCCGAAGCCGACGACTACCACGCGTGCGTCGAGCCCGACCATCGCGTCGAGCAGAAGGCCGACGCCCTTCTGCGGGATCAGCTTGCCGAAGTAGACGACCGTCGACTCGTCGCCTGCGAGGAACGTCTCGAGACGGGCGGCGTTGCCCTCGTCGGGCTGACGCTCCTCGGCGTTACCGGGGTTCGGCGCATCTCGACCCGCCTCGACGAGCAGGGCGGCGAGCGCGACGTCACGGCCCTCGGGCATCCACTGGTCGACGTCGACCCCGGGGGGACCTCATGCACGCCGTTCACGTGGCCGCAGACGTCCTCGAGCACCTGGCGCACGTGCGCCGATCCGACGAACGTCGCGCTCGCGCCCTCGAGTGAGCGAGCGCCCCAGGCGGCGAGGCCCTCGTCGTCGCGCATCGAGTACTCCAGCTCCGAGCCGTGCGCCTTCACCGCGTACTTCGCCCCGCTCGCAGCGCCGACTGGTCCGCCGAGGAGCACGTGGTTCGTGAAGACGAGGTCTGCCGGCAGCAGCGTCCGGATCGCGGCGGCGTTCGCTTCGACCCACCGCTCGAGCTCGGCCTGCGTGCACTCGCCGAGGCGCCGCACGTCGTACCCCTCGTAGCGGTCGAGCACGAACACCGGCAGCAGCCCGCCGACGTCCGGCCTCACCGTCTGCGCGCCGCCGAGGTCGAAGCGCTCCGGATACGGCTCCTGGCTGAGCACGACCACGTCGTGCCCGGCCCGCGACCACTCGCGCGCGAGCTGCCGCGTGTAGACGTTCGAGCCGGTGCCGCCCAGCAGATACCCGTGCCAGAGCAGGATCCTCATGGTGGGCACCGTACCCGGGCACTTCTCGCGCAGCGAGAAGTGCCTACGCGAGGTGGAAGTACAGCGCGTAGAGCAGCTCGACGGCCGGGTTCGAGGTGTGCACCTGCACGTCGGTCGGCGTGTCGATCAAGGCCGGGGAGTAGTTGAAGACGATCTTGACGCCGGCGTTGACGAGCCTGTCCGCAGCCTCCTGCGCGGCCTCCGCGGGCACGGCGATCACGCCGACGACGATGCTCCGGTCGCGGACGATGTCGTCGACGTCGTCGGGGCTCGAGACCGATACGCCCCCGATGCGCGTCCCGACCTTGGCGGGGTCGCTGTCGAAGCACGCAGCGATGCTGATCCCGTGCTCCGCGAAGATCGGCGAGCTCGCGATCGCGCCGCCGAGGCGCCCGGCCCCGAACAGCGCGACGTTGTGCTGGCCCTGCGTCCGGAGGATCCGCCGGATCTCGCCGAGCAGCGACTCGATCGAGTAGCCCACCCCCCGCTTCCCGAACTTCCCGAACGCGGAGAGGTCGCGTCGAATCTGGGTCGCGTTGATGTTCGTGTACTCCGCGATCTCCTGCGAGGAGATCCTGTCCTTCCCCATCTTCTTCGCCTGGGTGAGGACCTGGAGGTAGCGGCTCAAGCGGGCCGCGACACCGGGGTTGAGACGCTCAGACACGCGGCGCGCAGTTCATGGTCTTCGACATCGTCCACAGTGTGCCCACGGTCAGACGACCGCTGCCGCGAGAACCGTCGCGCCTCAGGCGTCGAGCAGCGCGGCCAGCCGGTCGGCGTGCACGAAGTAGGTGAAGGCGAGAGCGCCGTCGACCTCGACCACCGGGATCCGCTCGCGGTACATCGCCTCCAGCCGTGGGTCGCCGTCGATTCGCACCGTCTCCACGGGTAGACCACGTCCACCGCACACCTCCTCGGCGAGCGCGAGCGCGGCCTCACAGAGGTGGCAGCCGTCCGCCACGTAGACGACCACCCGCGCGGAGGTCACTCGATCCTAGGGGTAGAGGCCGCGGATCGTCGTCGCCTCGGCGACCCGCTGCACGGCCAGCCCGTAGGCGGCGACGCGCATGCTCGTGCCGAACCGCTCACGCGTCGACCAGGTCTCCTCGAAGGCCCGGACGACGATGTCGTTGAGCTTCGCGTTGACCTCGTACTCTTTCCAGAAGTACTCCTGCAACCCCTGCACCCACTCGAAGTAGGACACGACGACGCCACCCGCGTTCGCGAGGACGTCCGGGAGCACGAGGATGCCGCGATCCTCGAGGATCGCGTCGGCCTCGGGGGTCGTCGGGCCGTTCGCGCCCTCGCAGACCATCTTCGCCTGGACGCGCGGCGCATTCTCGGCGTTGATCACCTGCTCGAGCGCGCAGGGCACGAGCACGTCGCACTCCAGCTCGATGAGCTGCGCGTTCGTGATCTCCTCTGCGCCGGGAAGGCCGCGCAGGGAGCCGTGTTGCGTCTTGTGGGCGATGGCGGCAGCCACGTCGATGCCATACGGGTTCGTGACGCCGCACGTCGAGTCTGAGACGGCGACGACGCGCGCGCCCTCGTCGGCGAGAAGCCGGGCGAGGTTGCTGCCGACGTTGCCGAAGCCCTGGATCGCGACGCGGGTGTCCGGGAACCGTCGCCCGTCCTTCTGCAGGGCTGTCCGGATGCAGTACAGCGCGCCGCGGGCGGTGGCCTGGTCACGGCCCACCGAGCCGCCGAGGGAGAGCGGCTTCCCCGTGACGACGCCGAGCACCGAGTGCCCGACGTTCATCGAGTACGTGTCGAAGATCCACGCCATCACCTGGGAGTCGGTGCCGACGTCCGGGGCGGGGATGTCCTTCTCCGGGCCGATCTCGTTGATGATCTCCGTGGTGTAGCGACGGGTCATGCGCTCGAGCTCCCCCGGGGAGAGGTGCTTCGGATCGCACACGACGCCGCCCTTCGCGCCACCGAACGGCAGCGCCATCAGCGCGCACTTCCAGGTCATCCACATCGACAGGGCCTTGACCTCGTCCTGGGTGACGTCGGGGTGGTAGCGGATGCCGCCCTTCGCAGGGCCACGCGTCATGTTGTGAACGACCCGATATCCGTCGAAGACGCGGATGGAGCCGTCGTCCATGACGACGGGCACCGAGACGGCGACGGTCTTCTTGCACTCCGCGAGGACGCGGATGAGGTTCGGATCGACGCCGAAGATCTCGCCGACGCGGTGGAGCTGCGTCCGGGCGATGTCGTACGGATTCTCCCTGAGGTGGGATGCCTGTGGCTCGACCACGGTCACGCGCTGGCTCCTTCAGCCCTCACGTCGGCGGACTATAGCCATACGCCGGTGGCTCGACGTGGGTTGCGCGCACATCCCGGACTTGGACTGAACCGGCTAGCGGACGCGGAACGGCACGTCGACCCGGGTCGGCTCCCCGCCTCCGACGGGCGCCCCGATCAGGCGGATGGTGTATCTCCCTGTGGGCAGCACGCCGCCCCTCGGTCCTCGTCCCGTGACACCGACGGCGTAGCGGCCGGGAAGCAGGTCGTGCAGCACGACGAGCGTCCCCATCGTCTTGCCCTCGCGCACGAGGCCGACCTCGAGCGTCTCGACCGGCAGCAGCTGCGGACGCTCGGCGGAGCCGTCCACCCGCCCGATCCGGAACGTCAGGACGGCCGGCTCGACGTCGTCGGGCGCGAACGTCGTCTCCGAGAGCGCTGCCGCCGAGACGACGGGGCGGCTCACGGGCACCGCGGCCGTCCACGGCACCCTGAGCGTCCCGCCCCGGCGCACGACCGCGCGAATCGCACCGGTGATCGCGGACGGCGGATCCGGGAGCGTCCCGGCGACGACCGTGAGGCGGACGACCTTCGACGCTCCGGCAGGCAAGGAGAGGGCCGTTCGCGAGAGAGCCACCGTGACGCCCGGTAGCGCGCTCACGGGCTCCAGCCGGAAGGCGAGCGGGCGTCGCGAGACGTTTCGGAAGGTGACGGTCCCGGCGCCCGTCGACCGTCCCGGCCCGAGGGCTTCGATCGCCACGGCGGGGAGGTCTGCCACCAGCTCCACCGAGGACGACGCCTGGGGATCGACGGCGCCCACCCCCGTTCCTGCCGGAGCGGACCGCCGTCGGGTGCCTGCGACCAGCGCTCCTCGCAGTCCGGAGGCATCGAGGTCGGGGCGCGCGTCGGCGAGCAGCGCCGCCGCGCCCGCCACGAGAGCCGCGGAGGCGCTCGTCCCGCTGATCGTGCCGTACCGCGCAGCTCCTCCCTGCGTCCGGCCGGGCTCGGAGGTCACGAGCCCGACACCGGGCGCCGCAAGCTCGGGCTTGGCGCTGCCGGAGAGGCCGAGCCCGGTCGACGAGAACGATGCGGGCGCTCCCCGCCCCTCGTTCGGCCCGGTCGATGCGGCGCCGACCGAGAGCTCGACGGGCACGTCGTCGGCCAGCGTCGTCCGGATCTCGTCGGCGACCGTCGCCTCCACGCCGAGGATCGGGACCTCGACCGGCTCGTCCACCCCGAGCGATCCCGCAGGCACCGTGCCGTCGACGATCACCGCGCGCGCGCCGGCCGCCGCGAGCTCCCGTACGATCTCGGGGCTCGTGGGGCCTGGTGGCAGGAGGACGGCCGCCCCGGCGACGGCGCTGTACCCGTCTGCGAACAGGCGGTCGAGCGGATCACCGGCGACGACGGACGTGCCGCGCTTGACGTCGAGGGCCACGACGGGGGCCGCCACGGTTCCGCTCGGCGCCAGTGCGCCGCCGAGCGGCTGAGGACCGGAGAGCAGCACACGGAGCCCTGAACGAAGGAGCACGTGCACGGTCGGCACCTCGACCCGCGCGTCGCTCGCCCCCACGGCGAGCGCAGCCGGCGCCCCCGCGGGTGCGCCGATGCTGCCGTACCCCGGCCCGGCAGACCCGTCGTTGCCGGCCGGACCGACGACCAGCGTGTCGAGGGTGACGGCCCCCTCGACCGCACGGGCCAGTGGGCCGTCCCCGAACGACGCGAACGGCTCGACGAGCCCGACGAGCGCGATCCGGACGGCGTCGTGCGCGTCCCCGTCGGCGTTGGGGTCGACGGCGGCCTCGAGTCCGGCGAGGATCTGGTCGGTGCGACCGTAGACCGACACGCCCCCGCTCGCGTTGGGCTGCCATCCGGCGACGCGGATCGGGAGGATGTTCGCCGCGGGCGCCACGCCGTGGAGCCCTGCCGGCCCCCCTGACCCGACGACGAGGCCCGCGAGCTCCGTACCGTGGCGCTCGGGACGGCCTGCCTCCGTCGGGTTCTGACGTGCGTCGGCCGTCCCGCCGGGCTCGAGGACGTCGATCCCACGCAGGACACGGCCACGCAGATAGGGGTGCGTGCGATCGACACCGGTGTCGAGCAGCGCCACGGTCACTCCCTGCCCGTCGGCGCCGGGAAGCGTGAGCTCGGGTCGACGCCCGCTGCCGGGCCCGAACGCAGGCGTGCCGAGAACGGTCTGCTCGGTCACCTCGGCGGGATAGGCGGCACGTACCGGGTAGACGCCCTCGACCTGACCGCTCCGCTCCAACGTTGGGAGCAGCCGGGGGTCGAGCGCTGCGGAGAAGCCGTTGAGGACGCGGACGAAGGACTGCTCCGGTTGGATCGGCGCGCCGTTGGAGGCAAGGGTCAGGATCGCGTTCCGCTGAGCTGCCTCCGCCTGTCGCGTCCACTCCTTCATCTCTGCCTCCGTCGCTCGGCCACCGGCCTCGCGCACCCGGTCGGCAAGCGAGCGGAGCCGGAGCACGATCACCCAGCGTCCGCCGAGCTGCGGCGCGGGTCTGTCACCGAGCAGCCCCTGCCAGCCGGCGGCGTCTGTCGGCCCGGTCCCGTCGGCGCCGGCCGCACCGACGGCGATCGCCGCTGCCGCCACGAGCAGGAGGGTCCAGTTACCGAGCCGACGCATAGGCATCCAGGGTACGGGCGCCGACCGGATCAAGGGGTGGCGAGTAGCGCCCGGCGGACGCGATCATGGCGGCGTTGTCCGTGCACAGCGAGAGCGGCGCGAAGGCTGCTCGGCCGAGAGCGCCGCGGAGCTCCGAGTTCGCGGCGACACCGCCGACCACGGCGAGCCGCTCGAGGCCGGTCGCCTCGCGGGCAGCGTCGAGCCCGCCGACGAGCGCCTTGACGATCGCCCGCTGGTACGAGGCGGCAAGGTCGGCGCGGCGGCGCGCGAGCTCCGCGGGATCCAGCTCGCGAACGGCGTACAGGAGCGCGGTCTTGAGCCCCGAGAACGAGAGATCGAGCCCGGGGACTCGTGCGACGGGGAACCGATAGGCCTCGGGGTCACCCTCCCGCGCGAGCAGGTCGATCTCCCTGCCGCCCGGGTAGCCGAGCCCGAGCAGTCTGGCTCCCTTGTCGAACGCCTCACCGGCAGCGTCGTCGAGCGTCGACCCGACGATCTCGTACCTCGCTCGGTCGTGGACTGCGAGGAGGAGCGTGTGCCCACCGCTCGCGAGCAGGCAGGTGAACGGCGGCTCGACCGCCACGGGCTCCACCCAGAGGGACGCGACGTGGCCGTGCAGATGGTCGACCGGGACGAGAGGCAGATCCCGCGCCCACGCGATCGCCTTGGCCGCCGAGACACCCACGAGCAAAGCTCCGATCAATCCGGGCCTGTTCGTGACGGCGACGCGCTCGACATCGTCGAGCGTCGCACCAGCGACGTCGAGCGCCTCCTCGATCACGGGTACGACGAGCTCGAGGTGCCGGCGTGATGCGATCTCGGGGACGACGCCGCCGTAGCGCGCGTGGAGCTCGTCCTGCGACGCGACGATCGACGAGCGCAGGACGCCGGAGTCCTCGAGCAGCGCTGCGGCCGTCTCGTCGCACGACGTCTCGATTCCCAGGATCACACGCCACCCCGACCGTGGTGCAGGAGTCGACCCGGGACGAGGGCGGGTCGAGCGGCAGGCGCCCGCATCAGCCCGTCCCCTCGATCGACGCCGCGACGCCCGGGTCCCGCCACATGATGATCGCGTCCTCTCGATTGTCGGTGTAGTACCCGGGCCGCAGACCGCTCGAGCGGAAGCCGAACCGCTCGTAGAGGGCGATCGCGGGCTCGTTCGAGACGCGCACCTCGAGCGTGTAGCCGCGTTGCGTCTCGACGCCGGTCTCCGCGAAGAGGTGTCGCAGCAGGGCCGAGGCGACGCCACGGCGGCGATGCGCCGGCGCGACCGCGACGTTCATCACGTGCCAGGCGTCGACGTAGCGCGAGAGGATCAGATACCCCGCGAGCTCCCCCGTGTCGTCCGCGACCGCGGCAAGCGATCTGGAGCTCGGCTTGGCCAGCTCCGTGACGAACATCCCGCGTGACCACGGGGTCGGGTACGAGACGCGCTCGATCGGCTCCACTGCGTCGAGGTCGGCGAGGACGAGACGGCGCAGGCTGTAGCTCACCTGGCCATCCGCTCCGCGTCGGGAACGCGCACATAGAGCGGCTCGACAGCCCCGAGCAGGCCCAGGGGCGGGGCGAGCGATGCGTGGTGTCGCGCCCAGGGCACGTGGCGGGGGTCGTCGTCGGGCGGGACCAGGGCGCCTCGCGCCTCGAGCAGCGCCCGGTACCGGACGGCGCCGCTGCCGACGTAGAGCTCTCCCTCGCGCACCTCGAGCTCGGACGGCGCGCACGCTCGCGGTCCGGGGACGAACACCTCGCGGCGACGCGCGTCGATCACCGGCGTCGCGCCCGGCGCTCCCGCGGCGAGCGCGTCCAGGGTCGACACGCCGGCTCCGGGCAGGTCGAGCGCGAGGGCAAGGCCACGCGCGAACGCCAGGCCGATGCGGGTTCCCGTGAAGCTCCCCGGCCCCGTGCCGACCACGATCCCGTCGAGCATCCCCGCCGTGCGTCCTTCCGCGGAGAGGAGACGATCGACGTCCTCGAGCAGCGCGCGCGCGGGGCCGGAGCGCTCACCGAGGGCGACCCCGTCCGCGACGAGCGCGCTCGTCGCGATCTCAGTCGACGTGTCGAAGGCGAGGATCAGCACGGCGTATCCGTTCTAGCAGCGGGCGGTCCGGCGTCTCGACGCGGACGGTGCGCTCGTCGGGCGCGACGTGTGCCAGCGTGACGACGACGCGCGGCGCCGGCAGCGCATCGATCCCCGCCTCCGGCCACTCGACGAACGCGATCGCGTCGTCGAAGTACGGCTCGAGATCACCCCACTCCGCCGCCGAGAGCCCCGTGAACCGGTAGAGGTCGAGGTGGCTGACGTCGACCGAGCCGTGGTAACGGTGCCCGATCGTGAAGGTCGGGCTCGTGACCCGGTCGGCGACGGCCAGCGCCCGGCACGCACCCCTCACGAAGGTCGTCTTCCCGGCCCCGAGATCGCCGCGGACGAGGACGACGTCACCAGGCTCGAGGAGCGGAGCGATCGCGGCCGCGACCGCCTCCGTCTCTGCGGCCCCACCCGACAGCAGCTGGAGCGCCATCAGAACAGGCCGAGCTGTGCAGGCTCGAGGACAGGGTCCTCGACGGACGACAGGTCGTCGGGCCTGGACGTGATGAGCCGAGGAGCGTCGAGGGGCGGCTCCACGGCAGGGCGCACAAGCCTCGTCTCGCTCGACGTGACCGCCGCTCCGCTTCGTCCGGGTGATCGACCGAGGAGGACGGGAAGCTGCGCGACGTCCTGCTCGAGGGTCTGCAGCATCGCCGGCGTGTAGAGCGCGGCCGCCGGATGGTAGAGCGGCAGGAGCGTGGTCGTCCACGACCCGATCTTCAGCTGCACAGGGCGACCGTGGACAGCCGTGATCCCGTGCGGTCTGCCCGAGAGCATGCGTGTCGCGACCGTGCCGAGGGTCGCGACGACCGTGGGCTGGACGAGCTCGATCTGACGGAAGAGGTGCGGTTCGCAGGCGGCGATCTGGAGCGGATCGGGGTCCCGGGTCGCAGGCGGTCTGCACTTCAGCAGTGTGGTGACGTACACCTCATCGCGTCCGAGGCCGACGTCCTCCAGGAGCCGGGCGAGCAAAGCGCCACCGGCACTCGAGAAGGGATCGGAACCACGCTCCTCGTGGAAGCCGGGCGACTCGCCGACGATCAGCAGGTCCGCATCGCGCGCGCCTCCACCGACGACGACGCGGGCGCGGGTTGCGGCGAGCCCGCAGGCGACGCACGACGCCGCCGACTCCTCCAGCGCCCCGAGGGCCTGTGCGCGGTCGCTCATGCGGGGAGTGTAGGAACGCTGCCGGTCAGGGCGCTTCTCCGCTACCGCGGAGAAGCGCCAGAGAGGCTACGCGTCAGTGTCCGCAGCCGCACGACGCCGCCGCAGCAGCCAGCCGCCACCACCACCGGATGGGCCGCTGAAGCTCGGCTTGGCCGTCGCGCCGTGCACCGCGAACGCGGAGAACTGGCGGATCACCTTCGCCGCGCCGCATCCCGGGCAGGTCACTGCCTGGTCGGTGTTGCGGACGAGCTCCTCGAAGTGCTCCTCGCACTCCATGCACGCGTACTCGTAGATCGGCATGCCCGGGAGTGTAATCGTGTGCGGCATGCCACCGTGGATCTCTCCGACGCTCGAAGGAGCCCTCGTCCGGCTCGAGCCTCTTGGGCACGACCACGCCGAGGCGCTGTGGGTCGCCTCCCGCGACGAGCGCACGTGGACGTGGCTGCCGATCGTGAGACCCGCAACTCGGGCTGCGCTCGCCGCGTGGCTCGACCAGGCTCTCGCCGCGGCGGCGGCAGGAGCGGAGCTGCCGCTGGTCACGATCTCGCGGTCACCGCTTCCCGGCTCCTCGCTCCCCGCACTCGCCGACGGCGGTGTGCTCGTCGGGTCGACCCGGTATCTGGCGCTGCGCCCGGAGCATCGGAGCGTGGAGATCGGGTGGACCTGGCTCCATCCGGACGCATGGGGCTCGGGCGTCAACGTGGAAGCGAAGCTCCTGATGCTTCGTCACGCGTTCGAGGTGTGGGCGTGCCGGCGTGTCGAGCTGAAGACGGACGCCCGCAACGGGCGGTCACGCGCGGCGATCGAGGCACTCGGTGCGTCGTTCGAGGGGATCCACCGGCACCACATGCTCGTCCGCGACGGCGAGAACAGGGACACCGCGTGGTACAGCGTCATCGCATCCGAATGGCCAACCGTGCAGGAGCGCCTGCGCCTTCACCTGGGGGGATCGGTCTAGACGATCCGGCCGACGGGAGCGACGAGCGATGGTCACGCTGCCGCCGACCTAGAAGGCACCGAGGACCTCGACGAGCGCCTCGACGTCGGAGAGGCGTGTGCGCGGATGCGTAGGGAGGTTGACGAGATGACGGGCGACGTGCTCCGCGACGGGGCATGTGCCGGCGACGTAGCCGACGTCGGCCGGAGAACGCGATTCCTCGACCACGGACGTGAACCAGGTACCCAGCTGCGCAACGCGGGCAGACATCGCGATCGCCCTCGTACGGTCGGGGACGAGAACCGGATAGCGAACGAACACAGGCTGAGCGAGCGGGTGGATCTCCGGACCTCGTAGTCCTACTTGAGGCAGCAGGCGCGTGTAGTGGTCCGCGACGATCTGGCGATGAGCCAGGTTCTGGTCGAGGCGCGATAGCTGCCGCAGCGCGATCACTGCCTGTGCAGGGCCAAACCCGCACAGGTACACATCGGGCTTCACGCCCCGTGACTCGTCCGTGCTTGTCGCGCGGGGCAACCCCGATCGGCGCCCCGCCAACTCGTATGCGGGCCCGCTCCACGGATAGACATTCGGAGCCGTGAGCACGCCGTAGACCGCGAACTTCGCAAGGTATCGCCGCGTCCTGGACGCCGAAGGCGCAGGACACTCGTCCCGGAACCTGCCGATGTGCTGTGCCAAGACATCGTCGCCCGTGACAACGACCCCACCCATCGTCGCCGAGATCGTCTTGGTCTCTTCGAGGCTGAAGAATGCGGCGTCACCGAAGCTCCCAACCGCTCGGCCATCGAATCGCGATCCGAGCGCATGGACGCAGTCCTCGATGAGCGCAAGACCGTACCGACGAGCGAGCTCCCGCGCTCCTACGGGATCCGCGGGGAGGCCGAACGTGTGCTGAAGGACGATCGCGCGCGTGTGGGACGTGATCGAAGCCTCGAGGCGTTCGGGGTCGACGTTGAACGTCTGCATCTCGCAGTCGACAAAGACCGGCGTCGCACCTGCGAACCGAATCGCGTTCGCCACGACGACGTGGGTCGGCACCTGTACGAGCACTTCGTCACCGACACCCACCCCGAGAGCGCGGAGGACACCGAAGAGGCCGATGCGACCTGCCCAGAACGCGAAGCCGTGCCGAACCCCGATTCTGTCGGCGAAGGTGCGCTCGAACTCAGCGATCCGGGCGGCGTCTATCCGCTGCGGTGCGGGGAGAAGCGCGAGTGCCGCAGCGATGTCGGTGGCACGGGTCGTGCCGCCGAGTTGAGCAACCGTTCGCAACGAGGCCTTTCGGGATTTCGCCGTCCGGCCTCCATCGTTCGTCTCCCGTCGCGACGGAGCGTCAGTCGCGTCCATAGATCGCCCTTCCCGCCCAGGCGGTTGCGCCGAGCGGGACGTGGCGCCACGTCGCACACGCGACACGCCTCAACCTCGAGCGGGTGAAAGCGTCATCCCGATCCGGCGCGGTGGGATGAGGAAGGTAGAGGCGTGCGAGCGGGCTTGGTGAGGCGCCGAACTTCCTCTTGAACGACGCGAGCCCCTCCTGACCGTCTACGACCTCTCCCATGTCGTAGTATCGGAATCCGGAAGATATCGCCCACCGGATGGTCTCGCGCTGGATTAGATCGCCCGCATGGTGTGCACCCGCGTCGTGCGCTCGGCCATCGAATTGGTAGAAGATCGTGGCTCCGAGATACCCGAAGACCGACCCTGCGACTAGGCGGCGACACGAGGCGTCTACCTTCTCTGCCAGAACGAGCCGAAGCATTCCGCGCTCGGCGAGCGATGTCCACGCCGACTCGAAGAAGCGCAGGCTCCGCGGTGGAACGGCATGCGCACGCATTGACTCGAGGTAGAGCGGGTACCACCGGTGCACGTCATCAAGTGACGCCGCATCGCTGAGCTGGATACCGAGAACGCGCGCACGCCGACACGCCCAACGCAGCCGCCGCCCGTTCTTCCCGCTTCCCGGCGGTGGCTCTCCGACGTTTGACGGGAGGTCGATGCGGTAGTTGTCCCGCCATCGAACGAACCCGGGGTCAGGCTGGCCACCCGCAAGGTGGGACGCGGGGGCGATCTTGACCTCGAGCCAAGCATCAGGTGACTGAAAGTGCATCTCACGGGCGGCCTGGATCAGTGCCTTCTCATCGTCCGCTTCGAGACCGAGTGGACCAGAGTACGGCGTTCTCGGAAGCGAGGAGAGTCGCCGCTTCATGCGATATCCCCGGCGAAGCGGCAACCCATTGGTCTCGAGTAGAGCCATCACTCCTGTCCAGCTCCCGTCCGCAACGCGCACACGCGCGAGCCCATGCAGCGGCCGCTCGTATTCGCCCTGAAGCGCCTCGAACCACGCGGGGTGGTGGTAGAGGAGCCCATCCGGGTGTTGCTCGACGAACGCCGCCCATCGAGGGTCCATCAGCGGGTCAACGGCGATCACGGCTCTGCTCTGGGCATCCGCCGGCGCCCGACGACCGATCGTATGGACCTCCGAGCCGACCATCTCTCCCCGATGGCTGTGTTCTCAGGATCACGTTATCGTCTCGCCGTCACCGAAGCCTGCGTGATTTCACCGATTCGCAACCTCCCTTCGTCACGTCGAGATGTCCGCCACCAGCCTCGAGGAGGGCTGGCCGGCGGCGCAGACGCTCCTGCGCCGCCAGCCGGAGCGATCGCGCTAGGCGGCCGCGCCTGCCTGCAAGGCATGGACGTCGGACGTAGTCAGCGCGTTCCCGCCGATGCCCCAGTCCCCGGAGGCGACCTCCTCGATCGTGACCCACGTGACGCCTCGCATGGTCTCGCCCTCGATCTCGACCATCGCGTCGGTGAGACGCGAGATCATCTCGCGCTTCTGGTCGGACGTGAACACGTCCTCGATCAGCTTGACCTGGATGAGCGGCATGACTTCCTCCTGGCTCGGTTGAAGGTGCCGTGCCATCGTCGCGGCCGCAGCGCGCGCACGCTTCGCCCGAACCGGCCATCTTCGGTCGGTCCTCGAAGATGGCCCGAACGGGCTACAGCAGGCCGTCGCGGGCGGCGCGGGCAGCCGCGGCGGCGCGCGTCGGCTCCCCGAGCTTGCGGAGGATGTTCGAGACGTGGCGATGGACGGTGTGCTCGCTGAGGACGAGGACCGATGCGATCTCGCGGTTGCTCCGCCCCGCGGCGACGAGGCGCAGGACGTCGAGCTCCCGGGCGGTCAGAGGCCCCGACGGGGCGCGCTCGCCGCGGGCGTCACGCGTCGTGGCCACGCCGTCGCCGACGGTCGCTCCCGCGGGACGCATGAGCGCATCGAGGAGCCGGCGAGCGGCCTCCTCCTCCCTGACGGCGGCCGGCTCTCGCCCGTCGGCGCGCAGCGCCCGGGCGAGCGCCCGGCGGGCGGCCGTCTCCTCGAACGGGGAGGCGGCTCGCCCGTACAGATCGACGGCGTCCTCGAGTCGCGTGATGGCGAGCGCGTGCTCCCCGCGCGCGAGCGCGACCAACCCGCCCGCGTGGGCTGCGGCTGCGATCGAGCCGGTCGTGCCGACCTCTGCCGCGACCCCGTCGAGCTCGAGGGCGAGCGCCTCCGCCCGCTCGATCTCCCCGCTCGCGGCCGAGCACCGTGCTGCGAGCTCGAGCGCCACGACCCGGTCGAGGCGCCGATCGGCCGGGATCGACCGGAGGAGCTGCTCGGCGAGGGCGGTCGCGTCCACCGCTCGCCCCTCGGCGAGCGAGATCTCGGCCATGCCCGCCCTTGCGAGCGGGTGGCCAGGCGTGTCGGCGAAGAGCGCCGCCGCCTCGTCGAGCCGCCCCTGACGTCGGCGGAGCTCGCCCAGCCGGGCGGTTCCCTCGACGGCGGAGAGGCGGCGGCTGTGAGCGAACACCGCCCGTGCCGCAGCGAGCTCGGTCTCGGCCTCGACCCACGTCCCGCGCCGAACGAGGATCGACGCGTACTGGGTGCGGCAGACGTTGAACAGCGTGCGGAGCTCCCAGCGCCGGGCGAACTCCTTGACCTCGTCGCACCACTGGGCCGCACGCTCGAAGTCGCCTGCCGACTCGCACGCGGAGATGAGGTTGCAGCAGACCTTGCCGATCCACATCAGGTCCGTGACGTCCCCGCCGGTCGCCGCTGCCGCCGATTCGTCGAGGCGGCGCATCCCGTCGCCCACCTCACCGGCTGAGACGAGCGCGACGCCCTCGAGCGAGCGGCCCACGATCTCGACCTCCTCGAGGCGCAGCTGCCGGCCGAGCACGATCGCCCGACGCGCCGCAGCAAGGCCTGCCTCGACGTCGCCCACGAACAGGGCGACCTCCGCCTCGCGCACCGCGAGCCAGGCGTGCTCGGCGCAGGGCGGCAGCTCGGCGAGCAGGCGGCGCGAGCGCTCCAGCCAGCCCTGGGCGACGGCGGCGCGGCCGCCGAACAGGACCGAGTCCCAGGCGAGGGCCGCGGCCACCCGTGCCGCTGCCGCAGCCTCGCCGCGCTGGCGGTAGAGCCTGAACGCGCGTTCGCGGGCATCGAGGGTCGCCTCGGCGTCGTCGAGCCACCACGCGGCGATCCCGACGCCCTCGAGCGCTTCGGGCTCGTCGCCGAGCGGGACGAGCTCTGCGAGCGCCTCGTCCCACGCGCCCCGAGCGAGCGCCTCCCACCCTGCTGCAACGGACACGGCGGAAGTATCGCGCGCAACCCGGGAAGGGCCAACAGAGGGCCGACGTCTACACTCTCCGGTAGCCCGGTATCCCAAGGAACTGGAGCTCGAACGAGATGATCGGACAGGTGCACCTCATCGGAGCGCGCGGACGCGTCGGGGCCGCCGTCGGCGCACGTCTGGCCGAGCGCGGCGTCGCGCTCGGAGCTGACCATCCCGACCTCGTTCTGCTGTGCGTCCCCGATCGTGCGATCCACGAGGTCGCCGCGACGATTCAGCCGGGCCCGTGGGTCGGCCACGTGAGCGGCGCGACGCCGCTTCGGGCGCTCGCCCCTCACGTCCGCCGGTTCTCGATGCATCCGTTGCAGACGTTCACGCTCGACCGTGGCGCGGAGCAGCTCGACGGCGCGTGGGGCGCCGTGTGCGCGGAGGACGCGGCGGCGCTCGCGGTCGCGACCGAGCTCGCCGACCTCCTCGGACTCCGCGCCTTCCCACTCGACGACGACCTGCGCGCCCTCTACCACGCCGGTGCAGTGCTGGCCGGGAACTTCCTGGTCACCCTACGGCGAGCGGGCGGCGAGCTCCTCGAGGCGGCCGGTGCCCCGCCCGAGGCGCTCGAGCCGCTCATGCGACGGGTGATCGAGAACGGCTTTGCCCTGACGGGGCCGATCGACCGCGGGGACTGGGAGACCGTCGATCGCCACGTCGCCGCGATCCGCGGTGCAGCCCCGATGCTCGAGGACGCGTACATCGCGCTTGCCGAGCTCACCGCACGTCAGGCCGGGCTCACACGCGAGGTGCCCGCGTGAGGACGTGCAGGACCATCACCGACGTCCGCGTCGCGCTCTCACCCGCCCGTGACGGGCTCGTCGGGCTCGTGCCCACGATGGGCGCGCTCCACGACGGCCACCGTGCGCTGCTCGACGCGGCCCGCGTCGAGTGCGACACGGTCGTGATGAGCCTCTTCGTGAATCCCGCGCAGTTCTCCGATGCCGCCGATCTCGAGGGCTATCCGCGGGATCTCGAGCGGGACCTCGCGCTCGCAGCGGACGCCGGGGTCGACCTGGTCTTCGCCCCGACGGCGGACGAGATGTACCCGCCCGGCTTCCAGACCTGGGTCGAGGTGACCGAGCTCGGCGCACCGCTCGAGGGCGTCCACCGCCCTGGCCACTTCACCGGCGTCGCCACGGTTTGCCTGAAGCTGTTCACGATCGTCGCGCCCGACATCGTCTTCTTCGGGCAGAAGGACGCCCAGCAGGTCGCCGTTCTCCGCCGGATGATCCGGGACCTCGCGCTCGACCTCGAGCTCCGTGCGATCCCGACGGTGCGCGACCACGACGGGCTCGCGCTCTCGTCACGGAACGCACGGCTTTCCCCCGACGAGCGACGGGTGGCGCTTGCGCTGCCCAGAGCGCTCGAGACAGGCGACCGCGACGAGGCCCTGAGGCAGCTGACCGAAGCGGGACTCGAGATCGAGTACGTCGAGGTCGCGCCGTTCGACCCACCCGTTCTCGCTGGCGCCGTCCGCGTCGGCTCGACCCGGCTGATCGACAACGTCCCACTGGAGGATCCCGCATGAGCACACCGCCCGCCGGAAAGCTGGCGCTCCCCGAGCTCGCAGCGATGAAGCGCCGCGGCGAGCGGATCGTGATGGTCACGGCCTACGACATGCCCGGTGCCCGCTTCGCCGAGGACGCGGGCATCGACATGCTGCTCGTCGGTGACAGCGCTGCGATGGTCGTGCTTGGACACGAAGGCACGACCGTCCCGGTGACGATGGAGGAGATGCTCTTCCTCACCCGGACGGTGGCGCGTGCAGCGCGCAGGCCCATCGTGGTCGCGGACATGCCGTTCGGCTCGTACCAGGTCTCCGACGAGGACGCCGTGCGCAACGCGATTCGCTTCGTGAAGGAGGCAGGCGCTGACATGGTCAAGCTCGAGGGAGCGGGCACGATGACCTCACGGCTGCGCGCGATCACCGACGCCGGGATCGCGACGATCGGGCACATCGGACTGACGCCCCAGACAGCCACGACGCTCGGCGGGTTCAAGACGCAAGGCAAGACCGCGACCGCCGCCGCGAAGCTCGTCGCCGACGCCGAGGCGCTCGAGGACGCGGGCGCCTCGCTCCTGGTGCTCGAGGCCGTCCCCACCCCGGTGGCGGACGAGATCACGCGACGGCTGGAGATCCCGACGATCGGGATCGGCGCAGGCGCAGGGTGCGACGGCCAGGTGCTCGTCTACCACGACCTCCTCGGCCTGAGCGAAGGCCACCTCCCCCGCTTCGTCAAGCGCTACGCGAGCCTCTCACGGGAGATCCGCGACGCGCTCGAGGCCTACGCGGCCGAGGTTCGGGACGGGTCGTTCCCCGGCCCTGAGCACAGCTACGCGATGGACGAGGAGGAGCTGAGCGCGTTCGCCGACGAGACCCGCGTGCGCTGAGCGCACGCGCCGACTGGCACCTCAGGCCGCGACGTAGCCGGGCGCCTCGCCGGGCAGGCGTGCGGCCGCGAGGTAGGCCGTGACACCGAGCGGAGAGACGGGTCGCCCGAAGTGGTAGCCCTGGCCGAGACCGCAGTCGAGGCTCGCTGCGATCTCCGCCTGTCGCGCGGTCTCGATTCCCTCTGCGACGACGTCGAGTCCGAGCGAGGCGCCGAGCTTGACGATCGTCTCGACGAACGCGGTCTCGCGACCGTCGGCGTCGAGCCCTTCGAGGAACGGCTGCGCGATCTTGAGCACGTCGAGCGGGAACGCCCGGAGGTGCGCGAGGGAGGAGTGCCCGGTGCCGAAGTCGTCGAGCGCAAGCGACACGCCGAGGTCGCGGAGCCGGTGCATGGTGCGCATCGCGACATCCGGCTGGCGCATCACGCCGCTCTCCGTGATCTCGAGGATGAGGGAGGACGGATCGAGACCTGTCTCCTCGAGGACGGCCTCCACGTCTGCGACGAGCCCGTCGTGATGCAGCTCCGTCGGCGCGAGGTTCACCGCGACCCCGAGCGCACCGTGCCCCGGGAAGAGCCGCTGCCAGTCACGCGCCTGCGCGCACGCCTCGCGCCGCACGGAGCGACCGATCTCGGCCATCAGACCGACTTCGTCCGCGATGCCGATGAACCCGGAGGGCTCGACGAGCCCGAGGGCCGGTCGGTTCCACCGTGCCAGGGCCTCGACGGCCACGAGCCGACCGGTTCCGAGGTCGACGATCGGCTGGTAGTGCACGCCGATCTCGCCCTGAAGCGGTGCGCGCTCGAGCGCGGAGACGAGCTCGTGCCGTCGCCGGATCCGATCCTGCATCGCCGGCTCGTAGCGCGCGAACCGACGCTTTCCCGAGCTCTTCGCCTCGTACATCGCGAGATCCGCGTTACGCAGGACGTCGTCGGCCGAGATCCCGCCCGGGGTGCCGTAGGCGATGCCGATGCTGGTGTGGGCGAGCAGCTCGGCGCCGCCGACATGGAACGGGGCGTCGAGCGCCTCGACGACGCGCGTCGCGATCCTCTCCCCGTCGTCGTGGCGCACACACTCGACGAGCACCGCGAACTCGTCCCCGCCGAGCCGGGCGGCGACGTCTCCGGGACGGATCGTGTTCGCGAGCCGCCTGGCGACGGCGACCAGCAGCTCGTCGCCCGCTTGGTGCCCGAGCGTGTCGTTGACGTCCTTGAAGTCGTCGAGATCGAGGAACAGCGCCGCGACGCGTCCGCCCCGTGTTCCGTCTCGCAGCGCGCGGTCGAGACGCGCGGTGAAGAGCGCGCGGTTCGGCAGGCCCGTGAGCGCGTCGTGGTCGGCGCGGTGGCGGAGCTGCTCCTTGAGCACGACGACCTCCTGCAGCGATCGCTCGAGCCGGTCGTTCTCGAGCACGGCGCCTGCATGGTCGGCGACGAGAGCGAAGAGGTCGCGCTCGTCGGCATCGAACCGTCGACCGCTCTTGCGCCCCACGAAGAGCAGCGCGGCTGACGCAGCATCGCCCCGTACCTCGACGACCATCCCGTGGGCGACACCCCGGCGCTCGAGCACGTCGCGCAGCACCTTGGGCGTCCGGCGTCCCGAGCGAAGCACCGAGCGCTCGGAGCGAAGGGCGTCGAGCAGCCGCCGCTCGGCGCGGCTGAGGTGCGTCGGCCGGAGACGCACCGACCTGTCCTCACGACGTTCCGCTCCCAGGGGAAGTGCCGCGCCGGGCTGCACGAAGACGAGCCAGGCCTCGTCGGCCTTCACGATCCGGCGCACCGCCTCGAGCAGCTCGTCGACGGCCTCCTCTCGTCCGCGTGCGTGCAGCGTCGTCTGGATCGCCTCGCTCAGCGCTGCCGTCCTTCTGAGACGACGCCGCGCCGTCGAGACCAGGTGGAGGCACGAGGCCCCCACCACGACCATTGCCAGCAGGACGATGCCCTCCAGCTCGAGCCCCTCGATCATCGCCTGCCGCCTGTGATCTCCACCGCACGCTCCGTCCGCAGTTGCGCCCTCGATCTGCCGCCTGCAGATCGTCCCCGGCGTGCTCGTACCCTTCTCTGCCCGTAGTGGGCGCTCCATCACCCCCCGGGGGGATGACGATCACCCGTGCGAGGGATGTGGCTCTCAGAGGGTGGTGGGGAGCACGGCCACCGCGGCGACCATCACCGCGGCCAGAGCCAGCGCCCCGATCACGCCGCGCCACGGCAGCCGGAACGTCTCGCGCAGCCCCAGACCGACGAGCCCGACCGACCAGAGACCGCAGAGCAGGCCGATCCCCGTCACGACGGAGCGTCCCGCACCCGCGTCGGAGCCTCCGGCGCGGAACCAGTCGCCGCCGAAGCCGAGCAGGATCACGGGCAGGGTGACCGCAAGCGAGAGGGCGAACGGAACGGCCGCGAACGCGATCACGTGACGAGCGACGCGGTAGGGCGCGGCGTCGCCGACGCCCCGCGCGCCGACCCAGAGCGCGAGACCGAGCAGGTAGAGGCCGGCCGCGCCGTACATCACCCCGGCGATGAACGTGAGCACCGCGACGACGAGCCCGTCGATCGAGGGGTCGTCGAGCAGCCTTCCCCACGTCGGGGTGAGCAGGATCCCCGCGATCCCGGCGAGGATGGTCAGGAGCAACACTGGCTCGCCACGTGCCTCGAGGTCGAGCTCGTCGCTGTTCCCGACTGCCCTGAAGACGTCTCGCGGGGCGGTGAGCACGCGGGGCACGCGCCGCCACCACGCGAGCGCGAGCGCGTGCGCGGCGTCCGCGTCGTGCTCGGCGGCGGCGTCGGCGACCTGCGTCGGCTTTGAGGGCTTCTCGGACATGCGACGAGGGTAGCCAGGCCGGACGCGACGCGGGCAGACAGAGCGACACCCGGGCTGCGATAGTTGCACCCTGATGGAGTCGCCGGAACGGGTCGAGCAGGAGCCAGTGCCGTGAGCTGCCTCAGCTGCGGGGCCGCCCTCGCGGGCGGCGCGAAGTTCTGCTCGGAGTGCGGTGCGCCGCAGGCGCTCGCGTGCTCGTCGTGCGGGAGCCCGCACGCACCCGGTGCGAACTTCTGCGCTGAGTGCGGGGCTGCCTTGACTGCCGCCGGCGCCGTCCCGCGGGGCACTGCCTCACCCGCCGGCGGGGTCGCACCCGTCGCGGAGCGACGGCTGGTGAGCGTGCTGTTCGCCGACCTCGTCGGCTTCACCACGGCCTCCGAGGGCCGAGACGCCGAGGACACCCGCGAGCTCCTCACCCGCTACTTCGACACCTGCCGCGCGATCATCGAGCGCTACGGCGGCACCGTCGAGAAGTTCATCGGCGACGCCGTGATGGCGGTCTGGGGCGCCCCGGTGGCGACCGAGGACGACGCCGAGCGCGCCGTGCGCGCGGCCCTCGACCTCGTCGACGCGATCCCGACCCTCGACCCCGCCCTCCAGGCCCGCACAGGCGTCCTCACCGGCGAAGCAGCCGTCACCCTCGGCGCCACCGACCAGGGCATGGTCGCCGGCGACCTCGTCAACACCGCAGCCCGCATCCAGTCGGCCGCGGAACCCGGAACGGTGCTCGTCGGCGATACCACCCGCCACGCCACCGAAGCATCCGTCGTCTACGCCGACGCCGGCGTCCACGAGATGAAGGGCAAGGCGGAGCCGCAGCAGCTCTGGCAGGCGCTGCGCGTCGTCGCGGCCCGTAAGGGCGAAGGACGCTCGATCGGGCTGGAGGCCCCGTTCGTCGGGCGAGACCGCGAGTTCCGGCTGCTGAAGGGGATGTTCCACGCGGCCGCCACGGACAGGCGAGCGAGCCTGGTGAACGTCATCGGCGTCGCGGGGATCGGGAAGTCGCGGCTGGCCTGGGAGTTCGAGAAGTACGTCGACGGGCTCGCGGACGGGGTGTTCTGGCATCGCGGCCGCTGCCTCTCCTACGGCGACGGGATTGCGTTCTGGGCGCTCGCCGAGATGGTGCGGATGCGAGCAGGGATCGCGGAGGACGAGGACGAGTCGAGCGCGCTCGCGAAGCTGCGCGACACGGTCGCCGACCTCGTGCCCGATCCCGCCGAGCGCGAATGGATCGAGCCGCGGCTCCAGCACCTCCTGGGGCTCGTCGAGCGCGTCGTGCTCGAGCGGGACGACCTGTTCTCCGCCTGGCGGACGTTCTTCGAGCGGATGGCCGAGCGGGGGGCGGTCGCGCTCGTGTTCGAGGACCTCCACTGGGCCGACGAGGGCCTCGTCGCGTTCGTCGAGCACCTCCTCGAATGGTCGCGGACCATGCCGATCCTCGTGCTCGCGCTCGCCCGGCCGGAGCTCTCGGAGCGCCATCCGGGCTTTGGATCACGCGTGCGCAGCGCTGCGACGCTCATGCTCGACCCGCTCGACGACCGGTCGATGGAGGAGCTCCTGGTCGGTCTCGTCCCGGGCCTCCCCGCAGACACGCGCGAGACGATCCGCGAACGGGCCGACGGGATCCCGCTGTACGCCGTCGAGACCGTGCGCATGCTCCTCGACCGAGGGCTCCTCGAGCGGGACGGAGACACGTACGCGGTGACCGGGCAGCTCGATGCGCTTGCCGTCCCCGAGACGCTGCACGCCCTGATCGCCGCGCGCCTCGACGGCCTCGAGCACGAGGAGCGCCGCCTGCTCGAACGGGCAGCGGTGCTCGGCAAGACCTTCTCGGCACGTGGGCTGGCAGCGCTGGCAGAGCTCGACGAGAAGGCGGTCGAGCTGGATCTCGCTTCCCTCGTCCGCAAGGAGCTGCTCTCGCTCGACACCGACGCGCGCTCACCCGAGCGCGGGCAGTACGGCTTCCTGCAGGCCCTCGTCCAGCGCGTGGCCTACGAGACGCTGTCTCGCCGCGAGCGGCGCTCGCTCCACCTTGCCGCGGCTGCCTACCTCGCCCAGGACGCCGGGATCGACTCGGACGAGATCGCGGAGGTGATCGCCGCGCACTACCGCGACGCCGATGCGGCAGACCCGGGCGGGCCGGATGCAGCGGAGGTTCGGAGCCGCGCGCGCGAGTGGCTGCGACGGGCCGGAGACCGTGCTGAGGCTCTCGCGGCGGTCCAGGATGCCCGCCGGGCCTTCGACGAGGCCGCCGCGCTGGCCGACGACGACCCGGAGCGCGCCGCCCTCCTCGAGCGCGCAGGAGCGATGGCATTCGCCGGGAACGAGTTCTCGCTCGCCGTCGAGCGCCTCGAGGCCGCGCGGAGGCTCTTCGACGGCGTCGGTGACACGCATGCAGCTGCCCGGGCGGCCGCGCGGCAGACCGTCCCGCTCTGGCACCTCGGGCGCAGCGACGAGGCAGCCGCGCTGGTGGAGCAGGCATTCGTCGTGCTCGCCGCCGACGAGCCGGACACCGACATCGCGATGCTGGCCGAGGCTGCCGCCCGTGTCCTCTACTTCCGGGGCGAAGCGCGGGCGGCGATGGAGCGGGTCGAGCTCGCACTGGAGATCGCCGAGGCCGTGGGCCTCACCGAGGTGATCTCGTACGCCCTCAACACGAAGGCGCTCCTGCTCAGAAGCCGTCCCCACGAGGCGCTCGCCCTGCACCGCGAGGCGCTGGCCGTGGGGCTCGAGCACGGGCACGTCCTCGCTTCGCTCCGTGCCTTCAACAACCTCGCGATCGCCCTCGCGAACCTGGACCGTGTCGAGGAGTCGGAGCGCGTCGAGCTGGAGGCGCTCGAGTTCGCCCGAAGCCGCGGGATCGTCGCGTCCGTCGTCTGGTTCGGAGGGATCCGCTGTGGGCGCCTCGTCGAGAACGGCCGCTGGGATGAGGCGCTCGCGCTGGCGGGCGAGATGCTCCCGAGGACCGAGGTGACGCAGGGGAACGTCGCCCAGGCGTTCTGCGCCCTCGCCGGGGCAGCCCTGGAACGCGGGGCTGAGGACGAGGCGCGACGCCTGCTGGGTCTCGTCGCTCCCGGGATCGACGCCTCTCCGGATCTCCAGGTCGCCGTGATCCTTGCCGAGAGGGACAGGCTGCTCGCACGCCTGGCCGGTGACGTCGATCTCGAGCTCGAGCGGGTCGACGCCGGAGGGCGGCAGAACCTCGAGCTGGACGAGGTCGAGGGCGCGGCCGAGATCCTCGCGTTCGGCTTCGACGTCGCTCGTGGCGAGAATGACCTTGCCCGCCTCAGCCCCTTGCTCGAGCTCGTCGAGGCCGTCCCCGCGTCCCGACGGCCGCGGAAGGTCGAGGCCCACCTGGGCCGCGCGAAGGCTGCCGCGGCGGTCCTCGTCGGCGACCTCGACGGGGCGATCGATCACCTGGCGGCTGCGCTCGCCGCCGCGCGCAGCCTGGGCAAGGCGCGCCTTCTCGCGATGGTGCTGGGTGACTACGGGTGCACCCTCGTCCGCGCGGGCCGACCCGACGAAGCGCGGGAGCTACTGGACGAGGCCCGCTCGCTCTTCGAGGAGATGGGGTCGGTCGTCTGGCTGGAGCGGCTCCGCATCGCCTCAGCCTCGACCACGACACCGACGCGCGCGTAGCGCCTGAAGCACCTTCGACATGTTGCGTCGCGGTCAGGCGAGCCGCCGCGCCAGCGCGAGCGCCTCGACACGCAGCTCCGGGACGGCGGTGTTCTCCCAGAGCCGCCCTTTGCGCAGTGGGCCGAGCACCGAGAGCCACGTGCTCAGCGCTCCGCTCGCCTCGATCGCGCGCCCGGCCTCGTCGGAGTCGAGCCCGAGCCCGAGCACGTCGGGCCGGATCGCGCTGCGCTCGCGCAGACGGGCGACGAGAGGGTCGGCCACGCGCGAGAGGTCGGTGTCGGGGCCGGTGCAGTTGATCACCTTGCCGAAGCGAAGGACCTGGGCCGCCCCGCCGCCGCGACGGGCGATCGTCGCCTCGACCTCGCCGTCCACGAGGCGCGTCGCGAGGAGCGAGCCGGCGACGACCTCGAGCGCGCCATGCTCGATCAGTGACTCGACCGCGAGCATCGTCTCGGGCGAGGCGCGATGCCGGTGCGTCTCCCAGTACGGCCGGAGGTGCCGGAGGAAGCGCCGCCGCTCGCGCTCGTCGAGGCGCTGCCACAGGGTCTGGGTGTCGTCGCGCACCGACGTAACGACCTCGCGCCAGTCGACGCCGCGCGCAGCGGCCTCGTCCACCTCACGTCTGAGCCCGCGCAGGAAGCCGAGGGCAGTCCCGGGCCAGGCGTCGAGCGTGGCCGGCCGGTCGAGGTGCGGTGGCGGCTTCGCGGAGACCCGGTGCGGCTGCGGCAGGAGGCCGCGTCGGGAGACCGCCACGAGCTGGCCCAGGTGGTCGGCGTCGCGCAGCGCCAGCGTCACGTCGCAGGCGGTGAGCCCCGTGCCCACGAGCAGCACCGGACGATCGCGATCCGCCTCGAGCGCATCGTCGGCCCACGGGTCGCGCGCGTAGGCGAGCGACCCGGCGACCTCGGGCGCGATGCCGGGCGGATCGGACGGCGGGTAGTTTCCGATCGCGAGCACGACGTCGTCGGCCTCGAAGCGGCGGCCGTCGGCGAGCTGCACGCGCACGCGATCCGCGCCGGGCTCGGCGTCGACGACCTCGCCGGCGACCCGCGTCAGCGGCACGGCCGACTCCCGGATCGCATCCGCGAGCGTCCGCGCGAGGTACGCGCCGTACAGGCGCCGCGGCACGAACGAGCCGCCGGTCAGGGACGGCTCGCGCTCGCGCACGAAGCGCAGGAAGCCGTCGGGGTCGTCGGCGAAGGCGCTCATCCGGCCCGCGGGCACGTTGAGCGTGTGGCTCGCCGAGCCAGTCCGGTAGGCGACGCCGCCGACCCCGCCGGACACTCGCTCGACCAGGACGACGCGCCCGACCGAGCCCTCGCCGAGCCGCAGCAGGTGCACCGCCGTCATGGTCCCGCAGAAGCCGGCCCCCACGACCGCAACGACTCGCTCGCGTCCGCTCATCGCTGCCGATGATAGGGCGATCACGCCGTCGGCCGGGGACGACCCCGTGCGGCCCGGAGGCCGTGCACGGCGACAGCGTCCTCGTCGCGCGCGAGCGTCGTCAGGCGGCGACGACGGCCGCGCCGCGCGCCGCGAGCACGCCGCGCAGGAACCGCCCGGTGTGCGAGGCCTCGACCTCCGCGATCTCCTCCGGGGTCCCGACGGCGAGCACCTCGCCCCCGGCGTCGCCGCCCTCGGGGCCGAGATCGACCACCCAGTCGGACTGCTTGATCACGTCGAGGTTGTGCTCGATCACGAGCACCGTGTTGCCGGTGTCGACCAGGCGCTGCAGCACCTCGAGCAGCTTCTCGATGTCGGCGAAGTGCAGGCCCGTGGTCGGCTCGTCGAGGATGTAGAGCGTCCGACCGGTGGCGACCTTCGAGAGCTCCGAGGCGAGCTTCACCCGCTGAGCCTCGCCGCCGGAGAGCGTTGTGGCCGGCTGGCCGAGGCGGATGTAGTCGAGCCCGACGTCGTGGAGCGTCTGCAGCCGTCGCCGGATCTTCGGGATCTTCGCGAAGAACTCGAGCGCCTCCTCGACCGACATCTCCAGGACGTCGGCGATCGACTTCCCCTTGAAGCGAACCTCGAGGGTCTCCTTGTTGTAGCGCCGCCCGTGGCAGGTCTCGCACGGGACGTAGACGTCGGGCAGGAAGTGCATCTCGATCTTGATCTGCCCGTCGCCCTTGCACGCCTCGCAGCGGCCGCCGCGCACGTTGAACGAGAACCGGCCGGGCTTGTAGCCGCGCACCTTGGCCTCGGGCGTGAGCGAGTAGAGCTCGCGCACGTGCGTGAAGAGGTCGGTGTAGGTCGCCGGGTTCGAGCGAGGCGTGCGGCCGATCGGCGTCTGGTCGATGTCGATCACCTTGTCGAACGCGTCGACGCCCTCGACGTCGCGGTGGGCTCCCGGCTTCGTGCGGGTCTTGTTGAGCCGGTTGGCGAGGGACTTGAAGACGATGTCGTTCACGAGCGTGGACTTCCCCGAGCCGGACACGCCGGTCACGCACACGAACTTGCCGATCGGGAACTCGACGTCGATCTCCTTGAGGTTGTGCTCGGCGGCGCCCACCACGCGGAGCACGCCGCGGTCGTCCTCCCGCCGCGGTGGGATCGCGATCGTCCGCTTCCCGGAGAGGAACTGCCCCGTGAGCGAGCGCGGGTTCTTCATCACCTGCGCGGCCGTGCCTTCAGCAACGACCTCGCCACCGTGCTCTCCGGCACCCGGCCCCATGTCGACGAGCCAGTCGGCGGTGCGCATCATCTGCTCGTCGTGCTCGACGACCAGGACGGTGTTGCCGAGCGCCCGTAGCCGCTCGAGCGTGCCGATCAGCCGGTCGTTGTCGCGCTGGTGCAGCCCGATCGACGGCTCGTCGAGGATGTAGAGCACGCCGACGAGCTGCGAGCCGATCTGGGTCGCGAGCCGCAGCCGCTGCGCCTCGCCGCCCGAGAGCGTCTTGGCCGCGCGGTCGAGCTGGAGGTAGCCGACGCCGACGTCGTCGAGGAACGTGAGCCGTTCGCGGATCTCCTTGACGATCCTGTGGCCGATCAGCTCCTCGGTCGGGGTGAGGTCGAGCTCGTCGAGGAACCGCAGCGCCGCGCCCACCGAGAGCTGCGAGAACGCGTGGATCGACTTCCCGCCAACGGTGACCGCGAGCACCTCGGGCTTGAGCCGCGCGCCGTCGCACGAGGGGCACGGGCGCATCGACATGTACTCCTCGATCCGCTCGCGCTGCTGCGCCGAGTCGGTCTCGCGGTACCGTCGCTGGAGGTTGTTGACGAGCCCCTCGAACGCCATCGCGTAGGAGCGCTTGCGTCCCATGCGGTTCTTGTACGTGACGAGGATCCGATCGCCGTTCGTGCCGAGCAGGAAGAGGTCCTGCTGCTCCGCGGGCAGGTCGCGCCAGGGTGCGTGCACGTCGATCTCGTAGCGGTCGGCGATCGCACGGATAGCGGACTCGTAGAAGCCCTGACCGCCCACCGACCACGGCACGAGCGCGCCCTGGTCGAGCGAGAGCGTGGGGTCGGGCACGAGCAGGTCGGGGTCGACCTCGAGCTGCGCGCCGAGCCCGGTGCAGCGAGGGCACGCGCCGTGCGGCGCGTTGAACGAGAAGACACGTGGCTCGAGCTCTGCCAGCGAGACGCCGTGCTCGGGACAGGCGAAGTTCTCGGAGAAGAGGTGGTACTCGCCGTCGACGACGTCGATCGCGACCAGTCCTTCGGCAAGAGAGGTCGCCGTCTCGATCGACTGCGTGAGCCGCTGGCGCAGGTCGGCCTTCATCACGAGCCGGTCGACCACGACCTCGATCGTGTGCTTGAACTTCTTGTCGAGGACGATCTCGTCCTCGAGCAGCTGCTGCTCGCCGTCGACCTTGACGCGCGTGAACCCGTCGCGACGCAGCTCCTCGAGCACGTCGCGGAACTCGCCCTTGCGGTCGCGCACGACGGGCGCGTTGACCGTGAAGCGCGTCCCCTCTGGGAGGGCGAGCACCTGCTCGACGATCTGGTCGAGGCTCTGCCCGGCGATCGGCCGGCCGCACACCGGACAGTGGGGGCGCCCACAGCGTGCGTACAGGAGCCGGAGGTAGTCGTACACCTCCGTCACGGTCCCCACGGTCGATCGGGGGTTGCGCGACGTCGTCTTCTGGTCGATCGAGATCGCCGGCGAGAGCCCGTCGATCGAGTCGACGTCGGGCTTCTCCATCATCTGCAGGAACTGACGCGCGTACGCGGAGAGGGACTCGACGTAGCGGCGCTGGCCCTCGGCGTAGATCGTGTCGAAGGCGAGGCTCGACTTGCCCGATCCGGACAGGCCCGTCACGCAGACGAGGGCGTTGCGGGGCAGCCGAACCGTGACGTCCTTGAGGTTGTGCTCCCGGGCGCCGTGGACGACGAGCTCTTCGCTGGCCATATCCTGCGAGTCTATCGAGAGAACGTGTGTTCGATCAAGGCCTGCCGCTCGGGCTCTGGATCTCGCCGCGCGACGACGCGCGGCTCCTTACGCGCGGCGCGCGCGACGGCCGAACACGACCCCGCCGAGCAGGAAGCCGAGACCGAACGTGCCGAGCGCAAAGGCACCGATCGCGATCGCCTTCCGTGCGACCGAGAGCCGCTGCCAGCGGCCGAGCGCCTCCACTTCCTCCTCGGTCAGCTCCTCGCCACGGCGTTGCTTGCGCAGCGCGCTCCCGGCTTGGAGCCCCAGGTAGAGGTCGTCGAAGATCTCCGGGCCCTCGGACACCCTTCGAGTGTATAGCCTCGACCGGAGCGTGAGCCCTCTCGATCCACCACCCACCACCGTCGCTGCGTTCGACGTGGACGGGACGCTGACGACCCGCGACTGCGTGACTCCGTTCCTGCGGGAGCTCGCAGGCGGGCGCCTCGCGACGACCTTCGCACGACACCCGTTGGCAGTCGCGATCGCGCTCGCGCGGCGCGACAACGACACACTGAAGGAGGTCGCCTGCACCGCCCTGGCGGGGCTCGAGGCGGCTGAGGTGAGCACACGAGGGGCGACCTATGCGCGGCACATCAGGGGCGCCTGGATGCGGCCCGACACGCTCGCGCGGCTCGACCGACACCGCTCCCTCGGGCATGCAGTGATCCTCGTGTCGGCGTCGCTCGAGCCGTATCTCGAGCCGCTCGGAGCGCTCCTCGGGGTCGACGCCGTCCTGTGCACGCGCCTCGAGGTCGCCGGCGACGGGCGGCTTACCGGGCGCCTCGACGGCCGCAACTGCCGCGGGCCCGAGAAGGCCGAACGTCTCCGCAGGTGGCTCGACGAGCACCGACTGGGCGACGCGAGCGTGTGGGCGTACGGCGACTCGCGTGGCGACCGCGAGCTGCTCGCGCTCGCAGACAACGCGGAGCTCGTCAAGGGTCGAGAGCTCGGGGAGGATCCCGCCCTCACGCCGTCGGCGACGGGTCTCGGCTAGCCTGCCGCGATCATGACAGACGACATCGCGGAGCTCCGACGCAGGCTCGCCGAGATCCACGATCTCTCTACGACCTCGGGGCTGCTGGAGTGGGATCAGCTCGTGATGATGCCGCCCGGCGGCGCCACGGTGCGGGCCGAGCAGACCGCAACGCTCCGGCGGCTGGCGCACGAGCTGTTCGTCCGCGACGAGATCGGCGAGCTGCTCGACCGGCTGCGCCCGCTCGAGGAGGAGGGCGGGACGCTCGACGACGACGCCTGCCTCGTCCGCGTGACGCGGCGCGACTGGGAGAAGGCCCGTCGCGTCCCGGCGTCGTTGAAGGCGGAGATGTCGCGGCAGGGTTCTGCGTCGATGGAGGTGTGGACGCAAGCACGGGCCGAGAACGACTTCGCCGCGTTCGCCCCGTCGCTCGAGAAGACGCTCGAGCTTCGCCGTCGGTACGTCGCCTGCTTCGAGCCGTGGGACGACCCCTACGATCCGCTCCTCGACGACTTCGAGCCGGGGATGCGCACATCGGAGGTGCGCGCGGTGTTCGACGCGCTCCGACCCGCGCTGCTCGAGCTCGTCGCCGCGAGCCCCGACGAGCCGGACGCCGCGTTCACGCGCGGCCCCTTCCCTCGCGCTGCCCAGGAGGCGATCTCGCTCGAGGTCACGACGGCGTTCGGCTTCGCGGACGGGACGTTCCGGATCGACCCGACGGTGCACCCGTTCTGCATCGCGCTCGGCATGGACGACATCCGGCTCACGACCCGCTACAGCGAGGACGATCTCTACGGAGCGGGACTGTTCTCGACGATGCACGAGGCGGGGCACGGCCTGTACGAGCACGGGGTCGATCGCGCGCTGACGCGCACCCCGCTCGGCTCGGGATGCTCGTCGGCGCTCCACGAGTCCCAGAGCCGACTCTGGGAGAACGTCGTCGGCCGCTCGCTCCCGTTCTGGCGCTGGTACTACCCGCGTCTGCAGTCGGCGTTCCCCGAGGCACTCGGCCGCGTGACGCTCGAGGACTTCCGCCGGGCGATCAACCGGGTGCGCCGCTCGTTCATCCGCGTCGACGCCGACGAGACGACCTACGGGCTCCACATCATGCTCCGCTTCGAGCTCGAGCAGGAGCTGCTCTTCGGCGGCCTCGCCGTCGCCGACCTTCCCGAGGCGTGGAACACCCGGCTCGAGGAGGCGCTCGGCGTCGCGGTGCCGAGCGACACGGTCGGATGCCTCCAGGACGTCCACTGGGCGGCGGGGTTCTTCGGCTACTTCCCGACCTATCAGCTTGGCAACGTCCTCTCGGCCCAGATCTGGGAGCGACTCCGGAGCGACGTCGCCGACGTCGACGAGCAGATCGAGCGGGGCGAGTTCTCGGCCATCAACGGCTGGCTGCGCGAGCACCTCTACGCGCTCGGCCGGAAGCTGACTCCGGCCGAGACGGTGGCCCACGTCTGCGGCGGCCCGATCGACCCCGAGCCGTACCTGCGCTACCTGCGCGCCAAGACGGCCGCCTGAGCCGCACTCGACGAAGGTCGGGTGCGTCGGTCGGACGCACGGTGCGGGGTGCCGGTCAGCCCGGCAACGCCCGGACGAACCCGGATTCGTACGCTGCGATCACGAGCCGGGTGTGCGCTGCCCGAGCTGTCGGCGTCAGACGGTCCCCCGACGTCAGGCGGCTGTGCCGAAGCGCTTCGCGGCGCGCTGCCGGGCGCGGGCGGCCTCGACCTCGCGGTCCTTCGGCGGCGCGGCGGTGACGAGATCGGCGAGCAGGTGCTGCGTGACGTGCGCGATCTCGTCGACGGCACGGGCGAACACGGCCTCGTTCGCCTTCGACGGCTTGGTCTGCCCGCTCACCTTGCGGACGTACTGGAGCGCGGCAGCGCGGATCTCGTCGTCGGTCGCGGGCGGCGCGAAGTTGTGAAGCTGACGGATGTTTCGGCACATGCCTGGAGCGTACACGCCCTTGAGCGCCATCTTGCATGCAGTGCACGCACAGTGCTCGTACACTGATCGTGACGATGCCAAAGGCCGTGCAGATCCGGGACGTCCCCGACGATGCGCTCGCCGTGCTCCGCGCACGTGCCGCAGCCGCCGGCATGTCGATGTCGGAGTACCTCCGCAGCGAGCTCGTCAGGCTCGCGTCCGCACCGACGATGGACGAGTGGCTGGCGCGCGTCGCAACGCACCCACCGGCCACCGGGATCTCGACGCAGGAGATCGTCGACATCATCCGCGAGACACGCGGCCCGATCTCGCCAGGCGTTTGATCGTCGCCGACGCATCCGTCGTCGTCGAGCTCCTCCTCCAGCGAAGCCCGGCGACGGCCCTCCGCGCTCGTCTCGCCGGCGACGTCGTCCATGCACCGACCCTGATCGAGATCGAGACGCTTCACGCCCTCCGGCGAGCAGCACTCGCAGGAGCAGTGTCGGACGATCGCGCCGCACTCGCCCGAACCGCATTCGCGTCGATGCCCATGGTTCTCTACCCACACCGACCACTGATGGAGCGGATCTGGGCGCTGCGGCACACGCACACGGCGTATGACGCGAGCTACGTCGCGCTCGCAGAGCTCCTTCCCGCCCCGCTGATCACCTGCGATGCCCGCCTCGCCCGGTCCGTCGGCCACAGCGCCACGATCGAGCTGCTCACGAGCCGCTGAGCGCCACCTCACCCCGTGTTGCGCAGCGCCGCGGCGATCCCCGCGATCGAGCGCAGCAGCGGTCGCAGCGCCGCCTCGTCTCCCCCGCGCCAGCGCTTCAGCAGCTCCACCTGGATCGCGTTCATCGGATCGACGTAGGGGTTGCGCAGCCGCACCGACTGACGCAGCACTGGGTGCCGCTCGAGCAGCTCGCGGGCGCCCACGATCGCGAGCACCGCCTCCTCGGCCGCCGCCTGTTCGGCCCGGATCGCGCCGAACACCCGCTCCGCGAGCACCCGGTCGGGGACGAGCTCGAGGTAGCGCCCGGCGATCTCCATGCTCGTCTTGGCAAGCGACATCTCGAGGTTCTCGACGAGCGCACGGAAGAACGGCCAGTCACGATAGAGGGCACGCAGCTCGTCGAGCGGCCGGGCGGCGAGCCCGGCGCCCGCCCCGAGCCACGCCGGCAGGATGCAGCGGGTCTGTGTCCACGAGAACACCCAGGGGATCGCCCGAAGCGCTTCGAGCTCGTCTGCCCCGGCGGCCTCCGGCCGGGACGCCGGCCGCGAGCCGATCTCGAGGCGCCTGAGCTCATCGAGCGGCGTGAACGCGCGCATGAACGCCGGGAACGCCGGATCGTCCCAGACGACGCTCCGGTAGACGCGGTGCGCGGCGGCGGAGACGTCCTCGATCACGCCACGCGCGCCCTCGGGGGCCTCGTGCACCACCCGATTCGGCAGCGTCGCAAGCAGCGTCGCGGCGACCGCCGCCTCGAGGTTCCGGCGGGCGAGGCCCGGGAGCCCGTACTTGAACGCGATCGTCTCGCCCTGCTCGGTCAGCTTCAGCCGGCCGTCCACCGCATGCGGCGGCTGCGCGAGGATCGCTGCGTACGTCGGGCCGCCGCCGCGTCCGGCGCTCCCGCCGCGCCCGTGGAAGACGGTCAGCTCGACGCCTCGCTCGCCTGCGACCCAGGCAAGCGACTCCTGCGCCCGATAGATCTCCCACTGGGCCGTGACGATCCCTCCGTCCTTGCCCGAGTCGGAGTACCCGACCATCACCTCGAGGTCTCGCCGTGGCGACCGGTCGAGCAGGTCGCCCACGAGGACGGCCGCGCCGCGCAGGTCGTCGATCGTCTCGAGGAGGGGGACGACCCGGACATCGAGACCGGCCTCGCGGACGAGGCTCTCGGCCGCGATCACGTCGTCCGCGCTCCGTGTCATCGAGACGACGAGCGTGTCGATGCACGTCGAGCCGTGGCGCGACTGAAGCGCGGCTGCCTCCGCGAGCACGGGCACGAGCTCGCCCGGCGTCTCGCGCACGGTCCGGGAGTGCACGCGCAGGTCGAGCGCCGCACCGTTGAGGCCGAACACGTCGAGCCGCCGCCGAAGCGCGGCGAGGCCACCGTCGGCCATCCGTGCCCCACGGTTGCGGCGGAGGCTGTCCTCGACGAGGTCGAGCTCGGCAGCGACGGTCGCGGCGTCGGGATAGGCCTCGTCGCCGAGCCCCTGCCAGATCGCGGTCAGTCGGCGCCGATACGGCTCGGTCGGGTTGAGCTCGTCGGGCAGGTCGACGGCAGCGAGCTCCGGGTCGGCAGCGACGATCGTGGTGGACATGCCCCAGGCGGCGGCGAGCTCCCGTAGGTCCCTGCGGAGCAGGCGACGGACGACCTCCCGCGAGCGCTCGACCGCCTCGCGGACGGTCTCGACTCCCGCGTTCGGGTTCCCGTCGAGGTCGCCGCCGATCCACGAGCCGAACCGGAGGGGCGTGCCCGGGAGATGGCGGCGCCACTCCTCGACGAGCGCCGGAGCGGCGTCCCAGAGGCTCTCCTCGAGGAACCAGAGGCCCTGTCGGATCTCGTCGACCACGCGCGGGCGTGACGATCGCACCTCGTCCGTCTGCCAGAGGATCGTGACCTCCTCGGCGAGAGACGCCTCGACGCGGTCGCGGTCGCGAGGCGTTAGCCGCTGGTCGTCCAGCTCGGCCAGGAGCCCCGCGATGCGCCGATGGTGCTCGAGCACGGTGCGGGGGAGCGCCTCCGTCGGATGCGCCGTGAGCACGAGCTCCACGGCGACGCTGCTCGCGGCGCTGCGGAGCTCATCCTCGCTCACGCCTGCGCTGCGGAGCTGGGCGACGGCCTCGGCGACGGTCTCGCGCGCCGCCCCGCCGGCCCGCTCGACCTCACGGCGACGACGGATGCGGTGGTGCTGCTCCGCGATGTTGGCGAGGTGGAAGTACAGCGTGAACGCGCGGAGCACGGTCGCCTGCTCGCTGACGTCGAGGGCCGAGACGCTCTCGGCGAGGGCACGGACGGCCCCGGTGTCGCCCCGGCGCCCGAGGCGAGCGAGCAGACGGATGCGCTCCTCGAGCCGGAAGACCTCCTCCCCCTCCTGCTCGACCAGCACGCGCCCGAGGATCTCACCGAGGAGACGGACGTTCGCGCGCAGGGCAGCGTCGGTGCGGTCGGGGACGGGCGGCATGCCCCTACTCTGCCCGTCCGAGGCGGCTCGTCGCGGATCGAGCGCGCCGCGCCGGCCGCTCAATCAACGCACCGGAGCAGCCGATACACACCGTGTGCGCGTACCCCTGCCACGCTCTCGTTCGAGTGCGGACGCCTCCGGGCGCGCCCATCCGCGGGCTGAGCTCGACGCCCTGCACGAGACCACCGTGCTGGTGGCCGAGCGCCATGACACCCCGCGGCTGCTACGGCTGATCCTCGAGCGCGCCGCCTCGCTGGTCGGCGCTGACGACGGCTTCCTCTACCTCTTCGATCTCGATCGGAAGCGGCTCACGGTGCACGCGGGAACCGGTGTCTTCGCGAGGCAGATCGGGTTCACGCTCGCTCCAGGCGAAGGCGTCGCCGGGAGAGTGGCCGCCGCGGGAGAGCCCTTCGCCGTCGACGACTACGCGACCTGGGGCGGACGGGCTCGCAGCCTCGACGCCCTCAGGTTCCACGCGACCGTCGGGGTCCCACTGCGCGGCTCGGACGGCGTGATCGGCGTGATCGGGCTCGCGAGAACAGCACCGGGCGCCCCGTTCGGGCCCGAGGAGGTCGGGTTGCTCGACCGGTTCGGGCGACTGGCGGCGATCGCCCTCGACAACGCCCGGCTCCACGAGAACGCGCAGGCAGAGCTCACCGAGCGACGTCGCACGGAGGAAGACCTCCTCGACGCCGTCTCACGTCTCAGCCGCTCGGAGCTGGAGCTCCGCCAGGCCCAGGCCGAGACGATCCGCCGCCTCGCAGACGCCGCCGAGTTCCGCGACGCCGAGACGGGGCGCCACACGGAGCGAATGGCTCGCATGTGCGAGCAGATCGCCCGTCGCCTCGGACTCGACGAGGATCGCTGCAGGCTCCTGCGTGACGCTAGCCCGCTACACGACATCGGCAAGATCGCGATCCCGGACGACGTGCTGCTCAAGCCCGGGACGTTCGACGACAGTGAGCGCGACGTGATGCAGCGTCATGCGGAGATCGGCCACCGGCTGCTCTCCGGCTCGACGTCGGAGGTTCTCGACCTCGCAGCGACGATCGCGTTGACACACCACGAGCGCTGGGACGGTGGCGGCTATCCGAACGGCCTGGCCGGCGAGGCGATCCCGCTCGAGGGACGCATCGCCTCGGTGGCGGACGTCTTCGACGCGCTGACGACCGATCGCGTGTACCGCGAGGCTCTCCCGGTCGAGGTCGCGCTCGACCTGATGCGCGAGCAGCGCGGCGGCCAGTTCGATCCCCTCGTCTTCGACGTGCTCGAGAGCATCGTGCATCAGGTCGACGCGGATCAGGAGCTCTCGGATCGAGATCTGGAGACCCGCGACGGCGCGCCCGAGGACGCCCAGTCACCATCCGGCGAGGCACAGCCCGCTCGGACGCGCTCGGGAACGCTATCGGAGCGGTCAGTGCGGCGCGCCTGTCAGTCGGCCGAGCGGACCGTCGGGTCTCAGCGCGGGCGCCAGGGGATCGAGGAGGCACTGGGAGAGCTCTGCAGCCCGTTCGATGGCACGCTCCTCGCGAGCGTGTACGAGGTCGAGCACGACCGGCTCTGGCTCGTGGCCCAGCGCGGCTACGTCGAGGTGCGCGACGGCTTTGCGCTGGATCACGGAGTCATGGGTCGCGCCGCGAGGACGGGAACCATCCAGGTCGTCACCGACGTGATCGCCGACCCGGACTTCATCGCCGCCACGGGGGGCATCACCTCCGAGGTGGCAGTACCCGTCCACGCCGACGGGAGGGTCGTCGGGGTGCTCAACGTCGAGTGCGTCGGTGCCCGGCTCCCACGCTCGACGGGAGCTGCCCTGGCCCCCCTCGCATCGCTGCTCGCCTCCCGGATCGACGAGATCCGCGGTGGGTTCGGCTCGGACGTCGGGGAGCTGGTCAGGCTGTGCGTTCACGCGAGCTCGCTGCGCGGGGTCGGCGCGATCGCAGAGCTCGCAACGAGGACGGTCGGACGAATCCTGGGGCTCTCGTCTGCCCAGCTCGACCTGTGGCGCGCCGACGAGTCCGAGCCGCGGCTCGTGAGCTTCTGGAGGCGCCACGACGCCAACCTGGAGCCGCTCGGCGAGAAGCACCTGCGACAGCTCGAGGGAACGCTCGACGCCCAGGCGACCTCGAGCGTCGTCAGCGCCTCCCAGGTCGAGCTCGGTGAAGCGGAGACCGACGTCCTGGTCGTGCTTCCGCTCCGGGTGGGTGGAGCCACGGTCGGGATCCTGGCCGGACGGCTCAGCGGCGCGACGCCTGGCCAGGAGCAGATCGAGGCGGCAACGCTGTTCGCGCAGCACACCGCCGCGCTGATCGACGTGGCCTCGGCCCTGCGCCGTGAGCAGCGGGCGGCCGTCACCGACCAGCTGACCGGGCTGCTCAACCGTCGAGGCTTCGAGGAGCGGTTCCAGGAGGAGCTCCAGCGTGCGTCCCGTGACGACACACCCGTCTCGATCGTCGTGTGCGACTGCGACGGACTGAAGTCGATGAACGACCTCCACGGCCACGAGATGGGCGACCAGCTCCTCGAGCTCGTCGCGAGCTGCCTGCGAACCCACAAGCGTGTCAGCGACGTCGCGGCGCGCTTCGGAGGCGACGAGTTCGCCCTGCTGCTCCCGGACGCCGACATCGAGACGGCGCTTGCCGTGGCCGAGCGGATCCGTGGTTCGATCACCGACGAGACGATCGGCGGCTTTCGGCCGAGCGCATCGTTCGGGGCGGCGACCTATCCCCTCCACGGCCGCACGACGCTCGAGCTGCTGAAGGTCGCCGACGACGCGCTCTACCGCGCCAAGCAGCGCGGCGGCGACGAGATCGTCACCTTCGCGACCTAGGCCGAGACGTCGGACGGGCTTGGAGCTCGTCTCAGAATGAGGCGTTGTGCCGTCGGAATGCGCTGTGCGCGCCCCGCCGGCGACCCTTCATCCTGCAACGAGCTCTCAGGCGCAACCGGTCGCGATCGCGAGCGCCCGGCAGACGCTGGCCATCCGCTCCGGCCCGAGCGTGCAGATCCGCTCGCGGAAGTGCGCCTTCTGCAGAACGCGCGTGTTGTCGAGCGTAAGGACACAGCGCTCGGGCATCCCGTCGTCCGGTCCGAGCTCGACCTCCGACGCGATGCCACGCACCGTTCGCGTGGCCGGGACGCCCAGGACGCTCGACACCACGTCGATTGCAGCGTC
Organism: uncultured Actinomycetes bacterium; assembly: GCA_963849125.1. GTDB lineage: Bacteria > Actinomycetota > Thermoleophilia > Gaiellales > Gaiellaceae > Gaiella. Next base: position 40,947 of record CAWKGI010000023.1, read on the forward strand.
TCGCGTCAGGATCAGATGCGGGCGTGGACCTGCGTCCGGCCGCTCGACCCACCAGACCTCGCCCCGTCTCACCAGGGCTCCTCGCGGAGAGACTCGAGCGTCGACCATTCGGCCCAGTCGCGCTCCTCGCCCGTCTGCGGGATCCGTGTGTACCCCTCGACGATCTCACGGTCGATCCGTTCGCTCTCGAGCTGTGCCACGAGCCTGTCCACCGCCTCGACGATCACCGCCGCCCGGCTCGCCCGACCGGCCGCGACCAGAGCGTCAATGGCTGCGACGCGTTCGTCGGGCATACGGACGGTGATCATCTTCGACATACTTTCAGTATTACATCACGCGGGTGCGTCCACAAGCGCCCGCAGCTCGCGACGGAGCTCCTTGATCTCGTCGCGGAGCTTGGCCGCGTACTCGAACCGCAGCTCCTCGGCCGCTGCGGTCATCTCCTCCTCGAGCGTGATCACGAGCCGCTCGATCTCCTCTGCGGTCATCCCCTCCGCCTCGGCCTTGCCGCGCCGGCGCCTTCCCGGGACGGTGGGAGCATCGAGCGTGAGGAACTCGGCGATGTCGGAGACGCTCTTGACGATCGTGGTCGCGACGATCCCGTGCTCCTCGTTGTAGGCGAGCTGCGTGGCACGACGACGGTCCGTCTCCTCGAGCGCCCCCTGGATCGCCTCTGTGCGCTTGTCGGCGTACATCAGCACCTTGCCGTGGACGTTTCGCGCAGCGCGGCCGATCGTCTGCAGCAGCGCCGTCTTGCCACGGAGGAAGCCCTCCTTGTCCGCGTCGAGGATCGCGACGAGCGAGACCTCTGGCAGATCGAGCCCCTCGCGGAGCAGGTTCACGCCGACGAGCACGTCGTAGTCTCCGAGCCGCAGCTCGCGGATGATCTGGATCCGCTCGAGCGTGTCGATCTCCGAGTGCAGGTAGCGCGTCCGAACGCCCGCCTCGACGAGGTAGTCGGTGAGGTCCTCGGCCATCTTCTTGGTCAGCGTCGTCACGAGCACGCGCTCGCCCGCTTCCTCGCGCCGGCGGATCTCGCCTAGGAGGTCGTCGATCTGGTTGCGGGTGGCGCGGATCTCGACCTCGGGGTCGACGACCCCGGTCGGGCGGATCAGCTGCTCGGCGACGACGGCCGACTCGCGCAGCTCGTACGCGCCGGGGGTCGCGGAGACGAACACGAGTTGGTTGACCTTCGTGAGGAACTCGTCGAAGCGCAGCGGCCGGTTGTCCATCGCGGAGGGGAGTCGGAACCCGTAGTCGACGAGGGTCTGCTTGCGCGAGCGGTCGCCCTCGTACATCCCGCCGATCTGCGGGACCGTCTGGTGCGACTCGTCGACGAAGATCACGAAGTCCTCGGGGAAGTAGTCGATCAGCGTGAAGGGATGCGACCCGGGCGGGCGACCCTCGAGCACGCGCGAGTAGTTCTCGATCCCCGAGCAGAACCCGAGCTCCTTCAGCATCTCCAGGTCGTACTCCGTGCGCTGGCGGATCCTGTGCGCCTCGAGCATCCGGCCCTGCTCCTCGAACAGCTTGACCTGGGCCTCGAGCTCCGCGCGGATGTCGTCGACCGCCCGCTCGATCGTCGGCTTCGACGTCACGTACTCGGTCGCCGGCCAGATCGCGAGGTTGTCCATCCGCGACAGCACCTCGCCCGTCAACGGGTCGAAGTGGGAGATCTGCTCGACCTCGTCGCCGAAGAACGAGATCCGGTACGCGGTCTCGCTGTTCGCGGGCTGCACCTCGAGCAGGTCGCCCTTGACACGGAACCGGCCTCGCCCGAGCACGGTGTCGTTGCGCACGTACTGGCTGCCGATCAGCTTCGCGAGGACGGCGTCCCGGTCGTGCTCGGTGCCGACGTCGAGGATCAGGACGCGCTCGCGCCACTCCTCGGGCGACCCGAGCCCGTAGATGCACGAGACCGAGGCGACCACGATCACGTCGCGCCGCGTAAGGAGCGCGCTCGTCGCCGCGAGCCGCAGGCGTGCGATGTCGTCGTTCTGCGAGGAGTCCTTCTCGATGTAGAGGTCGGCCTGCGGGACATACGCCTCGGGCTGGTAGTAGTCGTAGTACGAGACGAAGTACTCGACCGCGTTGTCGGGGAAGAGCTCGCGGAACTCGTTGCAGAGCTGCGCAGCGAGCGTCTTGTTGTGCGCGATCACCAGCGCCGGGCCGCTGGAGCTCCTCCATCACCCAGGCCATCGTCGCGGTCTTGCCGGTCCCGGTCGCCCCGAGGAGCGTCTGACAGCGATTGCCTGCGCGGATCGATGCGGCGAGCTCGCCGATCGCACGCGGCTGGTCGCCGAGCGGCCGGTAGTCGGCCGTGACCCTGAGCTGGCGCATCGCCCCATCCTAACGGAGCGAACGTGTGTTCCCGGAAGGCTCAGCCGCCGAGCAGGTACCGCGCCCGTTCGGCGTCGGTCAGGGTGCGCCCGGACTCCCCGAGCCGCGCGGCCGCGAGGTCGAGGAGCCCGTCGATCCCGACGCAGAGCGCACAGCTCGCGCGGCGGACGGTGCCGTCTGCCTCGGACGTGACGATCCCACCGTCTCCGTCGAACGCAGCCGCGGCGAGCTGCGACGTCGGCCCACGGAGGTACCGCACCAGCGCCCCTGTCCGCGCGTTCCAGAGCCCGGCCGTGATCGGTCCGGCGGTCACGATCCACCGGCCGTCGCTGCTGAAGCGCGCGTCGGAGACCGTCCCGAAGTGCCCTTTCAACAGGAGCAGCTGGGCGCCTGTGACCGCGTCCCAGACCCGCGGGTCGTGGTCACGACTCGCGCTCACGACCCGTGCTCCGTCCTCGCTGAACGCCACGGATGTCACGGCGTCCTTGTGGCCGCGAAGCACGAGCCGGGCGCCGCCGGGCCTGGTCACGACGACGAGATCGCCGCGTGCGCGGGCGACGGCGCCGTCGGGTGCGCGCGCGACGAGCGACGGGTCGGACGGAGCGGTCGCGGCGGGATCGACGACGAGGTCTGGGGCGGTCTCCGCGTTCCAGAGAGCGATCGTGCCGTCGACACCCCCCGTCACGACGAGGCGTCCCTGGTCTGCGAACGCGACGGCGCGCACGGCGTCCCGTGAGCCGACGAGGTCGGCCGCGAGCCGCCCATCCCTCGTGCTCCACACCTTCGCGGTTGCGTCCTCGCTGCCGGTCACCCCGAACGTCCCGTCGCGCGTCAGGTCGGCCGAGGTGACGACGTTCGCGTGCCCGCCGGGCAGTGGCACGACCTTGCCGCCGGCTGTGTCCCACACCTGCGCTGCGCCGCCGGCTGCACCGGAGAGCACGATCCCGCGCGCGACGGCGACGGCGAGCACCGCGCTCACCTGGCCGCGGGGCCGTGCGACGGTGCGGCCAGTCTCGGCGTTCCAGACCTGGAGCCGTCCGTCGTGCATCCCCACGACGACGTCGACGCCGTCGCTCGCGATGCTGTCGACGACCTCAGCGACGGGAAGCACGGTCGTGGTTCCGCCCGCGACCTCGACGAGCCGCACGGCAAGATCCCGCGCACGCACCGCGACGCGACCTTCGCCTGCGGCCACTACCTCCTCGACCGGGGCACCGACGTCGACCAGGCGGAGCGCACGACCCGTCCTCGCGTCGACGACGACGAGCTCGGAGCCGGCGGCTACGACGGCGCAGCGCGGCGCGCTCCCACAAGCACGGACGAGGGCGAGCGAGCGCACCGGCGCTCTCGTCTCGACGAGGCGCCGCAGCGTCCCTGACGGCGACAGCACTACGAGGTCGCCGCGTGCGGTGATCGATGCGAGCTGGAGACCAACCGCGTCGACGCCGACCACCCGACCATTCCCCTGCACGATCGCGGTGCGGACGAGCCGTCCCGAGGGCTCGACCGAGAGCGCGATGGTTCGGCCGTCGACCGTGCCCGCGATCACCGCTCGCCCGCTGCTCGCGACGTCGGTCACAGGTGACCCCGCCCGCACCGTCCCGAGCAGCTCGTCGGATTGGAGCGCCTTGCGCAGCACGTCCTCCGCCGTGTCGGTCGGGGACAGCCGTGCGGCCTCTGCCGCAAGGAGCACGCCGAGCTGAGGATCGGTGGGGAGCAGGGATACGGCGACGGCGTCGAGCTCTCGCGCCTGTGCCCGGGTCGCCTGATCGGCGGCGTTCCCGCGCTCGACCAGCGCCCAGACGGTGAGGCCGATCGCCACCACCGCCGCCGCGAGCGCGCCGGCGGCGAGAGCGGCGAGACGCCGATGCCGGCGGGCAGCGACCGCGCGCTCGGCAGCGATCGCGCGCTCGGCCTCGAAGCGCCGGCGCCAGCCGAGCACCTCGGCTGCGAGGACGTCGTGGTAGATGGTGTACGCGCCGCGCTCCTCGCTGCGCAGGATGCGTCGCGCGAGCAATGCCTCGAGCACGGGACGAAGCTGCTCCTCCGAGACGCCTGCGAATGCCGCGAGATCGGCCGGGTGGTGGGCGATCTTCGTCCCGGAGGGGGTGACGAGGTGCGCGAACATCGCGGCCGCCACTGCCTGCTCGCCCGAGTCGAGCTCCGCCATCGCACGCTCCAGGTGGTCTCCGACCACGCGACGAGCCCCGCCGAGGCGCTCGAGCGTGGCGAGCCGAAGGACGGCGGAGCCCTCCGTCCGCTCCTCGTCCCAGAGCCGCTCGAGCACCAGCTGCAGGTACGGGGCCTCCACGCCGTCCGTGGCCGGCAGCTCGACGATCCCCTCGCCGCCGAGACCGCGTCCAATCTCCCCCACGGCCACCTCGTCGAGGATCCGCGTCACGAGCGCCGGCTCCACGTCGACCTGCTCGCCCGTCAGCTCCGCGTAGCGACGCAGCGGCTCGACGATCGCCTCTTCGGCGGCGGCGCGGTCGAGGGGGTCAAGCCGGACGAGGTTGCCGAACACCGCCGGCAAGAGCCCGCGGAACGTGTCCAACCGCGCGAGCGCGTCGTCCCGCACGACGAGGAGCACGTTCGCGCGCAGCGGCCGCAGCACCACCTCCGCGAGCTCGCGCTCGAAGGCGTCGTCGTCACCGTGATAGACGAAGTACTCCTCGGACTGGTCGAGCACGAGGTACACGGGACGCTCGGCCTGGGCGCGCTCCACGACGTCGACGAGCGTGCCCGGCTCGACGCCTGCGGCGGCAGCGAGCCCGTCGGCGAGCGCCGCAGCAGGCTCGCCGCCCCAGGCATCCCAGACGAGCACGACCGGCCGCTCGGGCAGCGCCCGCAACCGCCGGACGACGCCCGCGCGGACAACGGACGACTTGCCGACACCGCTGCCTCCGTACAGCACCGTGAGCCGCGCGGCGACGAGGTTCGATTCAACCACCCGCACGTCGCGCTCCCGGCCGAAGAAGAGCAGTGCATCCAGCTCGCTCTCCCCGAACGGTGCAAGGCCCTTGTACGGGCAGGCGATCGGGCTTGCAGGCGCGCTGGCCATCACGTCGCCTCCAGCCGGGCGCTCAGCCCATCACAGAGCGCGCCAGGATCGGCGTCGACGATCTGGACGTCGTAGCGCCGCCAAAAAGCCTCGAGCAGGCGCCCTGGCTCGCTGTGCACCGCCCACGAGCGGTAGGCGACCGGAGCGTCGCCCCACACCCGGCCGAGGAGGAGGCGCAAGCTCCAGTCGGCGAGCTCGTAGCCGAGGAAGAGGAAGTGGCTCCGCCGAAGGGTCGCCGCGAGGGTGACAGGGAGGGTCGCCGTCACGTCCGCGCCGCCGAGGTAGGCGATGTAGTCGTCCTCGGTCACGACGAAGCTCTCCCAGCGACGGGCGGCGTCTGGGTCGACGATCCCCTGGAGGCGCAGGAGGACCGTGCGCCGGTCGAGGGCGAGCTCGGTCACGTACGTGTTCGGCACGTCAATCCGGACGGGATCCCCGCCGTGTGGGCGGTGCCAGAACCGGCCTCTGCCAGGCCCTGCGCGCCCGTCGTACGCGACGACGTCGAGCGGCTCGTCTGCGTCGGCGAACGCGCGCTCAAGGCCGAGGTCGTACGAGGTCGTCACGATCAGCTGACACGGCAGCCCTCGGTCGCGCAACCACGGTGGCAGCGACGCAAGGAAGCGATGGACTGGGCCCGGCTGCGAAGCCTCGCGGAAGCGCGCGTGGAGCTCGTCGTGAAGGGGCCCCATGCCGTTGAGGGTCGCGACCTGCTGCGACACGCGAGACAGATCCTGCGGGTGCTCGCGGTCGAGTCCGAAAGCGCGCGCCAGAGAGCCCGCCAGATCACCCGCGTCGTCGAGCCCGAGCACGGGCACGAGGCGTCCGCCCGCGAGCGCTCTCAGGATCTCGTCGCCGACGTCCGTCGCGCCGGTGCTGCTCGGGGTGACCGCAACCTCGTGCCGCAGGATCGCCGCGTGGAGCTCGCGCAGCGCGGGGCCGGGCTCGATGCCGAGCTCCTCGACGAGCGCTGTTCGCGTCGCCTTGAAGACCGCCAGCGCCTCCGCCTGGCGTCCGGCGCGGTAGAGGGCGAGCATCTGCAACCGGCGCAGCTCCTCGCGTAGTGGGTGCTCCGCGGCGAGCGTCTCGAGCGCTGCGATGGACTCGGCGGCCCTTCCCGCGTCGACGTCCGCAGCGATCCGTTCCTCCTGGGCCGCGAGCCGCAACTCGTCGAGCCTGCGGATCTCCCCCTGGGCGAACTCGGCGAAGGTGAGCTCTGCGAGAGGGGGGCCGCGCCAGAGCGCGAGCGCCTGGTCGAGGAGGGGCCGTCGAGCCTCGGGCGGGACGCGCCGTGCCTCGCCCACCAGGCGCTCGAAGCGGTAGGCATCGACGGCGTCGCGCGGGACGTCGAGCAGATAGCCGGGGGGCCGCGTGACGACGACGTCGGGCCCGAGCGCCTTGCGCAGCGCAGCCACACCGTTCTGGAGGGAGACGCTCGCGGTCTTCGGTGCGTCCTCGCCCCAGATCTCGTCGACGAGCTGATCGGACGAGACCACCATCCCCGGTCGCAGCGCCAGCGCTACGAGCAGGGCCTTCTGGCGGTTCCCCGCCAGCTGCAGGGGCGTTCCGTCATCGCCCACCACGTCAAGGGGTCCGAGGAGACGGATGTCCACACCCGCTGTGTACCACGACTCCTGGCGACGCATCAGCGTGTTCTCCCGCAGCGTTGGCGCGCCGTTTGCGGGTCGTGGTTGGGCGGTTTCCGGGGAGCTCGACCGTGGGGTCATGACCACCGGAACCCCGATCCTCCACACCGCTCGGCCGCGACGGCAGCTGGTGCTCGGCACCCTCGCGCTCGCCGCGGCTCTCTGCGTGACGCATCTCGCGACAGCGACGCCCGCCGCCGCCGCGACACGGACGACCACGCCGTACGGCTGGCCCGTGAAGCCCTTCCACCGCCAGCACCCGATCCGTGGGGCGTTCGGCGATCCACGCATCCTCGGCGCCGAGCGCAGCTTCCACTTCGGCGTCGACGTCTCGTGCCCGAACGGGACAGAGGTGTACGCGACGATCGACGGCACGGTGGCGCTCAATCCCCTCCACCCCGACGTCGTGATCGTCCACGCCGCCGGTGACGTCTCCTTCAGCTACTGGCACATCCACCCGCTCGTCCGGCCCGGGCAGCAGGTGACTGCGTACCTCACGGTGATCGGGCGGGTCCTCGCCCCGTGGGAGCACGTGCACTTCGCGGAGGCGCACGGCGCGGTGTTCGTCAATCCGCTCCGCCCGGGAGCAATGTCTCCATACCTCGACCGGACGACGCCGCGCGTGCGCGCGCTGACCGTCGAGTCCTCGGGCACTCCGCTCAGCGGACGCCGCGCAAGCGGACGGGTCGACCTCGTCGTCGAGACCTATGACGCGACGCCGCTCAGGATCGCCGGGCCGTGGGGCGGCAAGCCGGTGACACCAGCTCTCCTCGAGTGGCGCCTGCTCGGCCCTGCCGGGACGCGCTCCACGAGCTCGACAAGCGGCTGGCGCACGGCGATCGACTTCCGCACGACCCACCCGTCCAACGACCTCTTCGACGAGCACGTACGCGCGCTGGACGCGCCAGAACAAGCGGAACCGGATCGCCCGCTACCGCTTCTTCCTCGAGCGCGGCCTCGAGACGACGGTGCTCCGAGACGGGCGATACACGGTTCAGGTCCGGGCGACCGACATCCGCGGAAACGCCACGACCGCCTCGTTCGGGCTCACCGTTGCGAACGTCTAGGCGTGGGCTCGCCGCATCCGGCGGACGAAGCACGCGCCGCACGTGACGTGGGCAACGCGGCCAACGAGGCCGTCGCTCTCCACGAGCGGAGCGGTTGGGGCGCTGTTGGGACGCGGTTGGCGAGCCGTTTTCGACCGGATCGACGGTGGGGTCATGACCACCGGAACCCCACATCTCAACGGCACCAGCTGGTTCGTCTCGCTCCTCGTCCTCGTCCTCCTCGTCCCGCTCGCAACGGTTGCGACGCTCGCAACGAGCACGTCACAGCCCGCGCCGTGGGATCGCCCCGAGTTCGACCTCGGTGACATGGCCGGCAACGCAGCCATGACCGCCGCGGTCCGCAGGAACGACCCGCTCGCCATCGAGGCGGCCTTCCCACGCGAGAGCTACAAGCCCGGCTCGACCGCCACGCTCCGCTTCTGGAAGAAGCTCGGCGCACCCGTCACCGTCCAGCTCTTCAAGGTCGGCCCGTCCCGTGTGCGCACCGTCGGCGACATGGAGATGCACGGTCTGCCGATGACACAGCCCGCCGCGATCGGTCGTCTCCAGGTCGGTGGCTCGACGCAACTCCAGATCGGCGCCTCCTGGCGCAGCGGTCTCTACTTCGCGCGCCTGCGGGCCCCTCACGGACGCGTCGGATACGCACCGTTCGTCGTCTCGCCGACGACGCCCGGCACCAGCCGCGTCGCCGTCGTCATGCCGACGAAGACCTGGCAGGCCTACAACTACTACGACGACGACCGCGACGGTTACGGCGACACCTGGTACGCGACGGCAGGACACACCACCGCGCGCCTCGACCGCCCGCACCTCAATCGCGGCGTCCCGCCTCACTTCCGGATGTACGACCTCTACTTCCTCGAGTGGCTGCACAAGACCGGCAAGCGCTACGACATCCTCTCGCAAGCGGAGCTCGACGCAGTGCGCGACCCGGCGACGCTCCGCAAGGCGTACGACCTGCTGATCTTCCCCGGACACCACGAGTACGTCACCACCGCCGAGTACTCCGCCGTGGAGGGCTTCCGCAACCTGGGCGGCAGCCTGATGTTCCTCTCGGCGAACAACTTCTTCTGGCGGATCGACCTCAACGGGCGACGTGATCACGCGTGTCGCCCAGTGGCGCGACCTCGGCCGGCCCGAGTCGGCGCTGCTCGGCGTGCAGTACATCGCCAACGACAGCGGCGAGAGCAGGGGACCATGGCTCGTCCGCAGGACCCCCGACACCAGCTGGCTCTTCGAGGGCGCCCGGACGAAGCGATTCCCCGCCTTCTCGAACGCCGGCATCGAGATCGACCATACGACCTCGAGCTCGCCCGACGGGACGCAGGTCGTCGCGGAGATCCCGAATCTGATGGGCAAGGGCTTGACCGCGCAGATGACCTGGTACGAGACGAGGAACGGCGCGAAGGTGTTCGCAGCCGGCGCGTTCACGCTGGCCGGCTCGATCCGCCAGGCGCCGGTGGCCCGCCTCGTCGACAACGTCATCGCCCGGATCGCATCCGACGAGGCGTGACGGAACGGATTCCGGTGGGGCGCCGGGGGAGGCCGAAGCAGGCCTCCCCCGGCACGTAGCGGGCAGATCGACGTCGTTCGTCCGCTTTGGCGCCGGTACCTTGAGGCGGTGCTCGAATCCCTGACACGACGGCGACTGATGGGTCGTGCACTGCTGGCGGGGATCGGGCTGGCGTGGCTTCGCCCACGCGTCGCAGGGGCCGCTGCCGGTGCACCCCTCGTCCGGAAGCTGTCCGTGCGCGGCATCGGACGCCGGTACGCGGGCGATCGCCCCCTCTTCGCGACCGTCTCCCCCGGCGTCAGCGGTCGTGACGCCGCACGCGTCTCGTTCTCGCTCGACAGAGCCTCACGCGTGACCGTCGAGGCGGTCAGAACCGGCATCAGCACCGACAGGGTCGTGTGGTCGGACGGGCGACGATTCCCGGCGGGTGAGCACGTCCTCGAGTGGTCTCCGGCGCTCGGCGAGGCACCCGGCTCGTACGTGATGCGCGTCACGAGCTCGGCGAACGGCCGGCGGCGCGTCTACGGCCTCCGCCGTCCCGCCGCGCCGGAGCGCGCCGTCGCACCGGTCGTCCGACTGCTCGGGATCGAGGCCTCGTTCGAGCGCCGGGTCTACGCGCCGTTCGAGCCGATGGGGCTGACCATCACTGCGGATGCGGCGTCGCTGACGCTGACCTTCCTTCGCTGCGGGACGGAGCAGGCGACGAGCAATCGGGTGGACGAGATGTGGGGCGAGCCGCAGGGCACACCGGCGAGCATCGACTGGACCGGCAAGCGATCCGGGCCCGTCACGATCACCGTGCAGCCGGGCGACTGGCCGACCGGGCTGTACGCCGCGCGGCTCGAGACCGACGACGGTCGCCTGGGCTTCGCCCCGTTCGTGCTGCGACCGGCCGAGGGAACGGGCGCGCGGCAGGCGATCGTCCTGCCAACCCACACCTGGCAGGCGTACAACCTCTACGACCGCGACGGAGACGGGTGGCCCGATACCTGGTACGCGGGCGGCACACGGCCCGTGCTGCTCGACCGTCCGTATCGCGAGCGCGGCGTGCCGCCGCGCTACCGCCGCTACGACGTCGCCCTTCCTGCAGTTCGCACGGCGCCAGGGGCTGCCGGCGGACTACCTCGCCGACGACGATCTCGACGCAGTCGCCTCGGGTGACGAGCTGCGCGGGCGGTACGACCTGCTCGTGTTCCCGGGGCACTCGGAGTACGTCACGGAGCACGCCTACGGCGTCGTCGAGCGGTTCCGCGACCTCGGGGGCCGGCTCGTCTTCCTCTCGGCGAACAACTTCTTCTGGAGGGTCGACCGCGACGGCGACGCGATCAGCCGGATCAGGCAGTGGCGCGATCTCGGGCGGCCCGAGTCGGCCCTGCTCGGAGTGCAGTACCGGGCCAACGACGACGGGCGCGCGCGTCAGCCGTTCACGGTGCTCGGGGTGGAGCTTGCGCCGTGGCTGTTCGAGGGAACGGGCCTGCGGAACGGCGACCTCCTCGGGAAGGTCGTGGGCGGGTACGGGATCGAGATCGACGCGACCACCGCGAGCTCGCCGGAGGGAACGGTCGTGCTCGCCAGGATCGAGGGCCTCTACGGACCGGGCTTCGACGCGGAGATGACCTACTACGAGACGCCAGCCGGAGCGCGGGTCTTCTCGGCAGGCACCCTCGACTTCACCTCGTCGTCACGCACGTGGCCGGTGAGCCGGATGCTGCAGAACCTCTGGCGCCACATGCTCGAGGACGTGCCCCCTCCGCCCGCAGCGGCGATCCCCTCGAGGCGCTCCTAGAGGCTGATCCCGCTCGAGTCGGCCACCGCGCTCGCCCTCAGAGACGGGCGGCTCGGCGTCGTCGGGCAACGGCCGGAACGCGACCCGCGCGAACGGCAGGGTCGCCAGAAGCTGGCCCGTCGCCACCAGGAGGATCACGCGGTTCGGCCCCCAGGCCTCGAGCAGCGGCCCCGCCAGCAGGTACCCGAGAGGGCCGGCCAGCATGGCCGTGGTGATCACGGCGGTCATCACCTTGGGTCGGAGCGCTTCGGGCGTCCTCGTGGTGAGCACCATCATCAACGGGGCGTTGACGAACGGGCCGAAGAACGACGAGAGGGCGAGCACCGCCATCACACCGATCACCGGCAGGTCGAACGCGAGGGCGAAGAGCGGGAGCGTCAGCGCGACGAACGCGACGGCGGCCATGCGCAACGGCTCGTACCGCCCCATCACGCGCATCGCGACGATCGTGCCGACGACCGCGCCGATCCCGAACGCGGTGAAGAACGCGCCGGCGACCTGCGAGCTCGCGTCGAACTCGTCGTAGGCGAGGACCGGCAGCGCGCTCACGAGCATCATCGCGAGCCCGTTGACGATCATCGCGGTCACCCCGAGCACGCGGAGCACGCGATGCCCGAAGAGATAGCGGAGCCCCGTGAGCACGCCGCGGCTCTCGGAGTCCGCGGCGACGGGTGGCCGCGCCGGGACGAAGAGCGCCAGCACCGCGAACGAGAACGCGAAGGTGGCGGCGTCGACGTAGAGGACGTTGGGCGCTCCGATCAGGCCGATCAGGATGCCCGCGAGAACGGGCCCGAGCAGGCTTGCGAGCCTCGTGGTGCCCTCGACCACGGCGTTCGCCTTGCTCACCGCCGTCTCGTCCTCCCCGATCAGCTCGGGGATCGCGATCCGCTGGGACGAGAAGTACGGCGCGATGAAGACACCGACCAGCGCGACGATCACGAGAAGGAGCGGGAACGTGAGCAGCCCGGCCGCGTACAGGATCGGGATCGACGCCATCAGGGGCGCGCGGGCACCGTCGCCGACCAACATCGTCCGGCGTGCCCCCAGGCGGCCCACGACGCTGCCGCTGAGGATCCCGAGGAACGCGACCGGGAGGATCTCCGCCGCGAGGACGAGCGACATCCGGGTCGGCGACCCGGTCGTCGCCAGCACGAACCATGGCAGCGCCAGGAACGTCATCTGTGAGCCGAGCGACGAGACGCCCTCGGCGACGAGCAGCGCGGCAAGCGGACGGCTCTGCCAGATGCTCGGCGACGGTTCGACGGTGATCGCCAGCGGCCGGGCCCTCTACTCCTGCCAGATGCCGTCGCTCTGGACGACGACGCCGTCGAGCTCGATCCGCGACCCTGGCACGCGGAGGTCCTTGACGATGTCCCAGTGGATCCCGGACTCGTTGGTGCCTCCGAGGTCGGTGTAGCTCTGCCCGAGCGCGATGTGGACCGTTCCGCCGATCTTCTCGTCGAAGAGGGTGTTGCGCATGAACCGGGTGATCCCGGGGTTGCAGCCGATGCCGAGCTCTCCGATCCGTCTGGCTCCCGCGTCGGAGTCGAGCGTCTCGAGGAGGAACGCCTCGTTCGCGTCGGCGGACGCGTCGACGACGCGCCCGTCCTCGAAGCGGAGCCGGACGCCGGTCAGCTCGCGGCCGCCGAACACGGTGGGGAACTCGGTGAAGGCGATGGTGCCCTGCGCCGAGGTCTCGACCGGGACAGCCGAAGAACTCGCCCCCGGGCAGGTTCGCGCCGAGCGCGTCGACCCGCATCATGCGCCCCTCGAGCGACAGACGCAGATCGGTTCCGTCGCCGACGATTCGCACCTCGCCGGCAGCGTCGAAGCGGTCTGCGTGCCTGCGCATGTCCGCGCCGATCGCGTCCCAGTCCTGGAGCACCGCCTCGTAGAGGAGGTCCGTGAACGCCTCGGTCGAGAGCCCGGCGTCCTGCGCCAGCGCCGCCGTCGGGTACTGGCAGGCCATCCACGGGATCTCGTGGTTCGTGATCCGCGAGCTGACCGCTTCGATATGCGGCCCGCACGGCGGCGAGCCGCTCCGGGTCGACGTCCGACGTATCGCGGCTGTTGTCGGGAGCCTGGACGAAGAGAAGCGCGTCGACCGTGCGCAGCTCGTGCTCCTGGAGGGGCGCGAGCGTGCCGAGCAGCTCGAGCGGCGCGCGCCGGAGCCAGCCGATCGAGCCCGCCGAGACGCTGTTGAACGAGATCCGTGGCAGCGCGTACGCGCCCCGCTCACCGACAAGCGCCGCGACCTCCTCGAGGAGCGGAGCGGCCTGTGGGTTGCCCCCGACGTAGACCTGCCAGCCCGGCTCGACGCGGAGGCACCGGACGATCAGCTCCGCATACGCCTCCAGGCGCGGGTCGCGCATGGCGAGCACACTAGCCACTCGCTCGTCTCCGGCTCGGCGCGCTCAGCCACCGAGCTCGTCGGGATAGGCGCGCGCGTAGCGCTTCTGAGCCGCGAGCACCCCGGCGACGTAGCTGCGGGTCTCGGGGAACTGGATCCCGACGCCGGCGGCTCGCCACCGGTCGACGTTTCCCTGCCCGGCGTGGTAGGCCGCGAGCGCCGTGCGGAGGTCGCCGTAGCGCCGAAGGAGGCTCCGGAGATACCAGGAGCCGTAGCGGACGTTGATCTCGGGATCGAGCAGGTCGGACACGACGAACCCGTCGCCACCCGTCCGCACGGCGATCCCCTTCGCGGTGTCCGGCAGCAGCTGCATCAGCCCCACGGCGCCGGCCGGCGAGCGCGCAGACGGATCGAAACGACTCTCGGAGTACACGACCGCTGCGAGCAGCGTCGGATCGAGGTCGTAGTTCCGGGCGTGGGTGCGGATGATCGACTCGTACCGAAGCGGGTAGCGCGCCCGCAGGTAGACGTCGGGCTCGGTGCGCACGACCCAGACGCCGGCGGCACCGGCGAGGACGGCCACGACCACGAGAGCCGTCAGCACGCGCGACATGCTCAGCCCTCGGAGTCCTCCGCGCCCAGCTCGGCGAGCAGCGCTGCCGCGAAGCGGTCGATGTCCTCGAAGTCTCCGGTGTTGACGAAGTGGTAGTCCGCCTGGCGCACCTTCTCACGGTCGGGCAGCAGCCTCTCGTCGCGCCCGTCGAGCGGAACCCGTCGCCGCTGCTCCCTGAGCTGCTTCGGAGCCGTGACGACGACGATCTTGTCGAAGTTGCCCTGGGAGCCCGACCTCGTAGAGCAGCGGCACCTCGGTCACGCAGACGGCCGGGACCTCGTCGAGCGTCGGCAGCGCCTCGCGCCAGGCGAGGTATTCGCGGGAGACGAGCGGATGGAGCAGCGCCTCGAGCCACTGCAGCAGCTCGCGGTTGCCGAAGACCCGCTCGCCGATCAGGCGGCGATCCGGGACGTCCGTCGTCCCCGATGATCCCCGGGCCCATCCGCTCGACGAGCGCGTCGCGCACAGCGTCGTCGACGGCGAGGAGGTGGTGGACGATCTCGTCGCTCGACACCGTCGCGGCGCCGTTGGCGCGCAGCGCCGCAAGCAGCGTCGACTTGCCGGCGCCGATCCCGCCCGTGATCGCGACGGCGACCGGGCGGCGGGCGCCGACGAGTGGTGAGTGCTCCTCCGGGCGGGGCAAGCCCCGCCCCTACGCCTCGGTGGCCTCGGCCTCGACCGCGTCGTCGGACGCGGCGGACTCGACCTCGGCGGCCGGCTCGGCCGCGGCCAGGCTCCGCGTCGACGACCAGCTCGGCCTCGACGGTCTCGACAGCGTCGACCTCGGCAGCGGCCTCGACCTCGACCGCCTCGGCGAGCTCAACCTCAACAGCGTCCTCGACCTCGACCGCCTCGGCAAGCTCCACCTCGGCGAGCTCCTCCTCGACGGCGCTCCTCGACGGCCGCGTTCTCGCCTGCGACGTCCTCAACGACCTCGACGGCGTCGACCACGACCTCGTCGACGGCGGCGGGGGACGACTCGCCGGCGGCGTCGGTCTCGGCGCCCGAGGCCGGGAAGGCCTCCTCGGAGAGGCGCAGGTTCGGGGTCGCGAAGACGGACTCGCCACCGTCCGCACGCGGCACCGGCACGGCACCCTCCTCGACCCGCTTGAGCGAGAGGGAGAGGCGGCGACGCTCGCCGTCGATCTCGAGGATCAGCACGTTCACAGGATCGCCCTGCGAGACGACCTCGCGCGGGTTCTCGACGTGATGCGCCGCGAGCTCCGAGATGTGCACGAGGCCTTCGACTCCCGGGAGGATCTCGACGAACGCACCGAACGTGACGACCTTCGTCACACGCCCCTCGACGACGTCGTCCTCCTGGTAGTGGTCGAGCACCTGCTGCCACGGATCCGTCTGGGTCTGCTTGAGACCGAGGGAGATGCGCTGGCGGTCGCGGTCGATGTCGAGCACCTTGACGTTGACGTTCTGGCCGATCTCGAGCACCTCGGAGGGGTGGTTGACGTGCGACCACGACAGCTCAGAGATGTGGATCAGGCCGTCCATGCCCTCGAGGTCGACGAACGCCCCGAAGTCGACGATGTTCGAGATCGTGCCCTCGACGACGTCGCCCGGGTTGAGCCGGTCGAGGATCGCCTGGCGCATCTCCTTGCGCTCGTCCTCGAGGACGGCACGACGGGAGAGCACGACGTTGTTGCGCGAGCGGTTGAGCTCGATCACCTTGCAGCGCAGCTCGGTGCCCATGAACTCGTCGAGATCCTGGACGCGACGGATGTCGACCAGCGACGCCGGCAGGAAGCCGCGCACGCCCAGGTCGAGGATGAGACCGCCCTTGACGACCTCGATCACGCGACCGGTGACCGCCACGCCGCTCTCGGCGGCGCCCTCGATCGCCTTCCAGGCGAGCTCGAAGCGGGCACGCTTCTTCGAGAGGAGCAGTCGACCTTCCGCGTCCTCCTTCGTCATCACGAGCGCGTCGATCTCCTCCCCGACCGACACCTCGTCGGCAGGGTTCACGTTGCGGCGGATCGACAGCTCGGAGACGGGGATGACCCCCTCCGACTTGTAGCCGATGTCGACGAGCACCTCGTCCTTGTCGACGCGCACGACGGTGCCGTGCACGACTTCTCCCTCGTTGATCGTCGGGAAGGTGCTGTCGTAGTCGGGGACGAGCTCACCGTCGGGACCAGTGGTCCAGACGCCCGGCTCGGCAACGGGGGTCTCGAGTGGCATGGAGGCGCTTTCGTCGGAGGTCATGTGGATCGCGGAGTATAGCGCGGGATTCGAGCGACGAATCCCGCGAGCCGACAGACGTCCGGAAGCGTTGGGGCGCGGAGCGCCGGGCGGGAGGCCCGACGCTCCGCGAGCGAGCCCTACCCCACCTTCTCGATCCGGTTGAGCACCGGCGGCGGAAGCGGCGAGTGCGCCGTCAGGTAAGCGGAGAACGCGTCGAGATCGACGCTCCCGCCGAGCGGATCGGTGCACTGGTCGCGGAAGACCGTGTAGCCATCGCCACCGTCTGCCATGAAGTTGTTCATGACGACGCGGTACGACGCGCCCTTCGAGATCGGGACGCCACCGAACGTCACAGAGCCGTCGACGATGCGCGGCACGGTCGTGCCGTTCCACTGGTAGTGCACGTTCGCCGAGACCAGCATGATCCGGTTCTGGCCCGCGCTCGGGTTGTTGAACTGCTGCTCGAGCACGTCGTAGATCGCCTTGCCGGAGCAGGTCTTCACCACGAGCGTGTTCCCGAACGGCTGGACGGTGAACGCCTCGGTGTACCTGACCTGGCCGTCGATCGTCTCGGGCGACGTCTTCGCGTAGAACAGGCTGGAGCGAACCCCTCCCGAGTTCATGAACGCGGCGACCGCACCCCCGAAGTCGGCGGGCGCCGATGCCTCGAGCATCGCGTCGGCGATCACGTCGCCCATCGGCTGCTCACCCGCGGCGTTCACGGCCGACGGGACGTTCCGGGGGGACAGGATGTCGGCGGTGATGCTCCCGATCACGCGGTTCGCAAGCGGAGCCGAGAGGCCGACGTACTTGTCGACGAGCGCCTTCACGGCCGGATCCTCCGGGAGCGTCCCGTACACGATCCGGTTGACGGCGGTCGCCGACTTGATGTCCTTCGTCTGATGGTCGATCACGAGGTCGACGTCGGTCACGAGTCGGCCGAACGACGACGCGCTGGTGACGAGCTTGCCGTTGATCGTGCAGACGTACGGCTGGTGGGTGTGCGCGCTGATCACGACGTCGACGAGGGGATCGAGCCCGTTGACGATCGGTGCGATCGCACCCGACAGGTTCTCGCAGCCGTTGATGTCGGCGAACCCCCGTGCGAACGGCGCGTTCTGCTGCCCGCCCTCGTGCAGCAGGATCACGAACGCCCTCACGCCCTGCTCGGCACGCAGCTTGCGCGCGAGCGCGTTGACGGTCTCGACCTCGTCCTTGAACTCGAGCCCCGCGACGCCGGACGGCGTCACGATCGTCGGCGTGCCCTCCAGCGTGAGGCCGATGAAGGCGATCTTGGCGTTGTCGACCTTCTTGATCTGGTACTCGGGGAAGATCGTCGTATTCGTGTGCTCGTAGAAGACGTTCGCTGCGAGATATCGGAAGAATGCGCCGTCGAAGGGCGTGCCGTCCTGGCAGCCGTCGATCGGGTGGCAGCCCCCGTACTGCATCCGCAGGAGCTCGTCGACGCCCTCGTCGAACTCGTGGTTCCCCACGCCGGAGACGTCGAGGCCGATCAGGTTCAACGCCTCGATCGACGGCTCGTCGTGGAACAGCGCGGAGGCGAGCGGGCTCGCCCCGATCAGGTCGCCCGCGCCGACGGTGATCGTGTTGGCGTTCGTCGTACGCAGCGACTTGACGAGCGTCGCGAGGCGGGAGGCGCTCCCGGCCACGACGGCCGTGCCCGCCGACGTGCTCGGATCCCGGATCGTGTTCCCCGCGTTCAGCTCGATGTTGCCGTGGAAATCGTTGATCGCGAGCAGCTGCACGTACGTGTCGTTGTCCTTCTTGGGTGGTGCGGCGCCGAACGCCGTCGGGACCACCAGCAGGACGACCCCGACCAGGGCCGCCATCAGCACACGTCTCCTCATAACCCCTTCTCCCTCGGAGAGACAGTCTTGGATGCAGCGATCCTAGAACGTTCCCGGCCGGGACGCGAGACGTACCGATCAGGCCTTCGCGTCGCCCCAGGTGTCGCCGACGCCGATGTCGACCGCGAGCGCGGGGTCGAGCGGATACGCACCGATCATCTCCTCGCGCACGAGGTCACGGACGGCGCTGGTCTCGACGTCCGGCACCTCGAGAAGCAGCTCGTCGTGCACCTGGAGCACGAGCCGAGACGCACGCCCTTCGCGCAGCAGCCGGGCGCGGATGCGCACCATTGCGACCTTGATCACGTCGGCGGCGGTGCCCTGCATCACGGTGTTCACCGCAAGGCGCTCCCCGAGGGAGCGCGTCTGGCGGTTCGAGGCCCGCAGCTCCGGGATCGGCCGGCGACGACCGAGCAGCGTCGTCACGTACCCGTCCGCGGCTGCCTGCGCGATCGTCCGGGCGATGAACTCCTGCACGCGCGGGAAGCGCGCGAGGTAGGTGTCGATGTAGGCCTGCGCCTCGTCCTTCGGGATGTCGAGGTTCTCGGCGAGTCCGAACGCCGAGATCCCGTAGATGATCCCGAAGTTCACCATCTTCGCGACGTCGCGCTCGGAGCGCGTGAGCTGCGCGCGCTCCTTGCCGAGCACCTCCGCCGCCGTCGCGGCGTGGATGTCCTCACCGGCGGCGAACGCGTCCTTCAGCACCGGCTCACCCGAGACGTGCGCGAGGATCCGCAGCTCGACCTGGCTGTAGTCCGCGGTCAGCAGCCTGGTGCCCTCCGCCGCCACGAACGCCGACCTGATCTGGCCGCCGAGGTCGGTGCGCACGGGGATCGACTGCAGGTTCGGATTGGTCGTCGAGAGCCGGTCCGGTGGCGGCGACCGCCTGGTTGAAGGTGGTGTGGAGCCGGCCGTCGTCCGGGTCGAGCAGCGTCGGGCAGCGGGACCGAGGTAGGTGTTCAGCAGCTTCGTGAGCTCTCGCCACTCCTCGATCACCGGCACGATCGGGTGCTCCGCACGCAGATCGCGGAGCACCCTCGCGTCGGTGGAGTAGCCGGTCTTGCCCTTCCGACCCGGCGTGAGCCCGAGCTTGTCGAAGAGGATCCCACCGAGCTGCTGCGGCGAGCCGAGGACGAAAGACTCGCCGGCGAGGTCTGTGGCCAGCGCCTCCAGCTCCGCGACGCGGTCGGCAAGGCGAGCGGTGATCTCGCCCATCCTGTACGCGTCGATCGCGATGCCGGCGTCCTCCATCTCCGCGAGCACGACGGTCAGCGGCAGCTCGATCTCGTCGTAGAGCGTCTCCATCCCCCACTCGCGGACACGCTCTCGGAGCGGCCCGGCGAGGCGACGCGTCGCCTCCGCGTGACGCACCAGTGCGCTGGTCTCCTCCTCGGCGGCAGGCTCCGGCACGAGGTCGAGCCCGTGCTCGGCCGCGAGGTCGTCGAGGAGGTACCCCGATCGGCCGGGGTCGACGAGGTACGCCGCGAGCAGCGTGTCGTCGGCGGGGGCGCGACCGAGCCGCAGCGACTTTGCGTCGTGGGCCGCGACATCCGCATCGCGCAAGAGCGTCGCAGCCGTACCCGGCGCAGCATCGACGAGCGTGACGCCGTCGGCGCCCGCGACCGCGAGACGCCCGTCCGCCGCCGCGACGCCGACCAGCCCGTGGACGCGCGGGAGGTCACCCGCGCGCCATGCGACGACGTCCGACTCGACCGCGACGGCCTCGGCCGCCGGCACGGAGAGCGTCCAGCTCGTCGACGCGGTTCAGGAGCGCGCGGAACTCGAACCGGCGGAAGATCTCCTTGAGCGTCGAGCGGTCGGGTGCGCCGGCGACGAGCTGCGGTCGGCGCGACTCCGAGGTCGAGGTCGCGCCGCATCGTCGCGAGGACCTTCGACGCGCGCGCCTGCTCTGCGTGCTCGACGATCGCCTTCGACCGGGCGGGTGAGAGCTCCGACGCGTGCTCGATCACGGTCTCGAGCGACCCGTACTGCGCGATCAGCTGTCCGGCGGTCTTGTCGCCGATGCCGGGGACTCCGGGGATGTTGTCCGAGGTGTCGCCCTTCAGGCCGATGAAGTCGGGGACCTGGTCCGGGCGGACGCCGTACCGCAGCTCGACGCGCTCCGGCGTGTAGACCTGGACGTCGGAGACGCCGCGCGGCGTCATCATCAGGCTCACGTTCGGCGAGCAGAGCTGGAAGGCGTCCCGGTCGGTCGAGACCACGACGGTGCGGATGCCCGCAGCGTCCGCCTGGGTCGCCAGCGTCGCGATCACGTCGTCGGCCTCCCACCCCTCGAACTCGAGGTTGCTGTAGCCGAAGGCCTCGACGATCGGGCGAAAGTGCGGGAACTGCTCCCGCAGCAGGTCGGGCATCGGCTTGCGCCCTTCCTTGTAGACGACCTCGACAGCCTCCGCGATCTCGGCACGGTGCACGGGGCGCGTGTCCCACGCGACCGCGACGCCCCTCGGGGCGTAGTCCGCGAGGAGCTTGAAGAGCATGTTCGTGAAGCCGAGCAGCGCGTTCGTAGGCTGACCGTCGGTGGTCTGGAGCTCCTCCGGGAGCGCGAAGAACGCGCGGTACGCGAGGTTGTTCCCGTCGACGAGGAACAGCTCCGCCCCGTGCGCAGGGACCGTCGTCGAGCTCGAGCTCGACGCCCGTGATGCTCTTCGGCGACATGGACGCGAGTCTACGGCGTTGGTAGGTTTCGCGGCCTAGCGCGGCCGTCCGTCCGGCTGGTGGCGACGCGGGATCTGGGCCAAGGCCTCTCCCGCACACGGCGGATCAGCGAATCGTCAGCGCCCCGAGCGAGGTCGGCCGTGGGTGCCGGCCGGAAGGAGTCAGCATGCCGCGCCTCGAGATCGTCCCGTTCACCTCCGACCACGTCCCCGCCGCCGCCGCGCTGCTCGCGGAGCGCCAGCGTGCTCAACGCATCATCGAGCCCGCGCTGGCGGCGCGCTACGAGGATCCCGCTGCGACACAGCCGGAGATCGAGGCCCTGTTCGCGGCCGACGGCGCATCCGGCGTCGTCGCGCTCGAAGGGGGCGGGCCCGTCGGCTTCCTCGTCGGCACCCGCCGGGACGTGGGCTGGGGGCCCGAATGTGTGGGTCGAGGCGGCAGGGACACGCCGTCCGCGAGCCCGAGCTCGCGAGGGATCTGTACGCCGCCGCCGCCGCACGCTGGGTCGAGGAGGGACGGACGTCGCATCACGTGATCGTCCCGGCGACCGACGGCGCGCCTCGTGGATGCGTGGTTCCGGGTCGGGTTCGGCCACCAGCACGTGCATGCGCTGCGCGAGGTCGCGACTGTGGACGAGTGCGGGACGCCGACGGACGTGTCGATCAGACGGCCGACCCGCGACGACATCCCGGCGCTCGCGCGGCTCGAGCTCGCCCTGCCCGAGCATCAGGCGCGCTCGCCGGTGTTCTCGACACTCGCGCTGCCCACGCTGGAGGCAGCCGTGGCCGAGTGGGAGGCCGGACTTCGACGACTGGCGGCTCACCACGTTCGTCGGCGAGCTCGGCGGCCGCGTCGTCGGCTCGGCGATCGGCTGCCCGCTCGAGGTCTCGTCGATGCATCGAGGGCTCGCAGACGCCGACGGGCAGGCTTCCTCGGGTTCGCGGCGGTCGAGCCGGAGGCACGGGGACACGGCGTCGGCGGGGCCCTGCTCGACGCCGTCCACGGCTGGGCCCGCGAGAGCGGGCTACCCCACGCTCGTCACGGACTGGAGGATGACGAACCTGCTGTCGTCGCGGATGTGGTCGCATCGCGGGTTCAGGCCGACGTTCTTCCGCCTGTTCCGGGCTGTGGTCTGACGACATCGCCCGCCGATGGATGCGCCTGCTCTCGGGAGCGTGACCCGAGCCGAGGGGCACGGCTGAAAGCGACGCGCGAGAGCCCGCTCGTCCGCGCGTGACCGGTTCGGTCTCGGCGGGCCGGGGCGCGGCTTCAGCCGCGCCGCTCCGCTCCTCGATTCGACAACGCGCCCGCTCCTCCGCAGTGTCGGTGGTTGGATGGGGGAATGCAGCGCGTTCCGCTCATCGCCGGCTCCCGCATCCCCGTCGTCACGTTCACCGACGACACCGTGCTGCTCGCGCCTCCCCCGCCCCTCCGGGCGATCGCCGATCCACGCGCAGCGGTCGCCGAAGCGCTGCGCTACCCGATCGCCGGCCCGCGACTGGTCGAGGCCGCACACGGCGCGCGGCGCGTGACGATCGTGGTCGAGCCGCCGGGGCTCCCACTCCCCGGCGCCCAGAGCGACCCTCGTCGGGACGCGCTCGCGGCGGTGCTCGACGAGCTCGTTGCCGCCGGGGTGCCGGCGGATGGCCACACGCTCCTCGTCGCCGGCGGGCTCGAGCAGCGGGCGTCGCGACGTGACCTCGAGGAGCTGCTGCGACCCGCCCGGGCGCGCGACTACCGCGGAAGCGTCGTCGTCCACGATTGCGAGGCCGAGGAGCTCGTCCACGTCGGCGACGCTGAGGGCGTGGCGCTCCGCTGTCACCCGGCGCTGCTCGAGACCGATCTTGTCGTCACCGTCGGCGCATCCGAGACCGTACTCCATGGAGGGCCGTCGGCTCTGGTGGGCGCCTGTGCGGCCGGAACCGTCCGTGCCGCCCGTGCGGAGTCGCTCCTCGAGACTGCGACCTCGTCCGGGTGGAGGCTCGGCGTCACACTCGAGGCGGCGATCCAGCGGCGGGTGCCCGTGATCGGGGTGTCGCTCGTCCTCGATCTTCCTCGGGTGGCGGGACGCTACAGCGGCTACCCGCGCGAGCAGCGCGCCCGGGAGGCGGCTGTCCGCTCGCCGTTCCGGAGGCTGCTCACGGTCGCTCCCGCGTCTGCGCGACATGCCGCCCTGCAGAGCCTCGGACGCGAGCTCTCCGTCGTCGCCGTTCTCGCGGGCCGGCCGACGGTGGCGCACGCCGAGGCGCTCGTCCGCGGCACGGCGCTTCGCGGGATCGCGGTGGACGCGCCGTTCGACACGCTCGTGGTGCCCGTGCCGTGGAAGGGCCGACCACCTGCCTCGTCGGCCGCTCGACCCCGTCGGAGCGGCCGCCGTGGGACTTGGGCTCGCGCTCCGACTCTGGCGGAGCGCACACCCCCTCGTCGACGGAGGGACGATCGTGCTGCTGCACCCACTGACCCGTGGGGGGCACGCGGCGATCCCGGGGCCGACCCGCACGCTCCTGGCCGCACTCCGCGACGGCCCTGCAGCGGCAAGGATCCGCGAGGCCGAGGCGCTCGCGACCCGCGATCGACGCGCGCTCGCCGACTACCGCGCGGGTCGCGCCGCCCATCCGCGCCAGCCGTTCGCCGATTGGGAGGCGTGCCTGCCCGCTCTCGATCGCGCGGGCCGCGTGATCGCGGCGGGCTGCCGCGACGCGACGGCCGCGCGTGCGGTCGGCTTCGTCCCGAGCCACAACGCCGCGACGGCTCTCGAGATGGCGGCCGGTGTCGCCAAGGCCGGCGCCCGCACCGGTGTCCTGCTCGCTCCGCCCTACGCCCCGCTCGTCGTCGGCGACTGACGGCCAGGCAGTTCACGACCTTCGCGCCCTGGGTCGTGCGTGCGATCAGCCGCCCGCGGCCGCGGTCACGGTCTCCGGCTTCGGAGCGATCGTGGTCTCGACCGTGAGCTTCTCGGTCGCCACGTAGATCGTGAAGCCCACCACGGCACCCGAGGCCTTCTCCGGGTCGCCGTTGGCATTGATCGAGAACGAGCCGAGCAGCCCGTCGCTCACCTTCGTCTCGAACAGCTTCGCGATCACGTCCGAACGGCTCCCGTCGGACGCCGCGATCGCGTTCAGGAGCACCTGCGCCGCCTGGCCCCCGTAGATCGCGTACGGGTCGATCGACTTGCCCGCGAGCGGGCCACCGAGGAGACCGTCGACGAACTTCTGGGCAGCGCCCTTGAAGCTGTCGATCGGAACGCCGGCGACGGACATGTACATGCCCTTCGACGACGACCCGGCCTCGTCGATCGTCGCCTGTGTCGTGAACCCGTCGGGGGCGAACAGCTTGACGTCGCCGTCGTTCGGTCCGAGCACGGCGACCTTGTCCTTGATCACCTGCGCGCCGTTCTCGTCAATCAGACCGCCGAGGAACACGGCATCGGCCCCGCTCGACTCGACCTTGTTGAACAGCGAGGTGTAGCTCGTCGCCTTCGGGTCCCACGCCTCGAAGCCGGCGATCTTGATCCCGAGCGATTCGGCGGCGTTGCGCGTGTTCGTCGCGACACCGAGGCCGTAGGCCTCCTTGTCGTTCAGGATGAAGACGCTCTTCACGCCCTGCGCCTGCATGAACTCGGCCTGGGCTGCGCCCTGGTAGGCGTCGTTCGCCACCACGCGGGCGTAGTTCCGCGTCCCGGACGGGTAGTACTTGTCCGGCTCGGTCGAGTCGCACCCGGGCCCACCCTGCGTGAGGCAGACGTACGTGTTCGCCGGAGAGACCATCGGGATGCCGCCGTCCGGCGCCTGGTTCAGCACCGGGATATCGATCGCGGCACAGCCCGAGTTGAAGGTGCCGATGACTCCGATCACCTTGTCGTCGGCGGCGTACGCGTTCGCGTTCTGCGAGCACTTGCCCGCGTCCCACTTTCCGGCCTGCGCAGTGGAGTCGTCACACGACCGGAGCCCGATCTTGTAGTCGCCAGCCTTCCAGCCTCGCTGTCCGAGCTCGTACCGAATCGCCGCGACGATCTGCTCGGTCTGCGTACGCGACGAGCCCTGAAGCGGGAAGTCGGACGCAAGGATGTAGTCCGGATCGCCGTCGCCCCCGTATTCGATCCCTGTGCACGACGACGACGGGAGGCCTCGGCACACCCCGCAGCGCCCGACGGCGGCGAGCGATGCGGCCAGGGCCCCTGCGAAGAGCACCCATTTTCCCTTGATGGACAAGCTGAGCTCCTCCTGCTTCTTGGTTCTGACTCGCAACCCGCCGCGTCGTGTCGAGGGGTGGTGCTGAGACTCTAGGAAATCGGGCCTACGTGGCGAGGTCTGACCCCGTGCCGCCGAGATGGCCGACACCGCCGGGGCGTGCTCCTTCGAAGCGCCCGGCGTCCGGCCACCGCGACGGCGGTGCCGGCGCCGCACATGCCGAAGGTGGGACTCGAACCCACATGCCCTCTCGGACACTCGATTTTGAGTCGAGCGCGTCTGCCAGTTCCGCCACTTCGGCCGGCCCGGCGATCGTACCGGCCCCGCGACGCGGCGATCGGCACGGTGACTTAGTATCGTGGCCGAACAAAACGACGACGGCGAGCGCGAGGAGGCAGAGGCACGATGCGGATCGGGATCCTGACGGGAGGCGGCGACGTTCCGGGCCTCAACCCGTGCATCAAGGCGGTCGTCAACCGCGTCGCGCACGAGGGCCACGAGGTCGTCGGGCTCCGGCGAGGCTGGGGGGCGTTGCTCCATCACGTCCCTGGCGATCCCGAGTCGGCGGCGGAGTGGTTCCGCGAGCTGACGCCGCAGAACGTGCGCACCGTCGACCGCACCGGCGGGACGTTCCTCCACACCTCCCGCACCAACCCGAGCCGCGTGCGCGCGAAGGACGTCCCGGCTCACCTCGCGGACCGGATCGACGGAGACGGGCCGTTCGACTTCACCGACCACGCGCTCAAGGTGATCGAGAGCCTGGGGATCGACGTGCTGATCCCCATCGGCGGTGACGACACGCTCTCCTACGGGCTGCGCATGCATCGCGAGGGCGTCCCGGTGATCGCGATCCCGAAGACGATGGACAACGACGTCCACGGGACCGACTACTGCATCGGCTTCTCGACCGCGATCACGCGCGGAGTCCAGTTCATCCACAACCTGCGGACCTCGACGGGGTCGCACGAGCGGATCGCGGTCGTCGAGCTCTTCGGGCGGTACTCGGGCGAGACGTCGCTGATCACCGCCTACCTCGCAGGCGTCGACCGGGCGGTGATCTCCGAGGTCCCCTGCGACGTCGACCGGCTCGCGGCGCTGGTTCTCGCCGACAAGCGCGAGAATCCCTCGAACTACGCGATGGTGACCGTGTCCGAGGGCGCCACGATCGCGGGCGGCGGTCTCGTCCTCTCCGGCGAGGAGGACGCCTACGGGCATCGCAAGCTCGGCGGGATCGGAGAGCAGCTCGCCCAGCTCCTGAAGGAGCGGACGGGGGAGGACATGATCGTCCAGGAGCTCGGCTACCTGATGCGCTCCGGCTCACCCGACTCGCTCGACCTCATGGTCGCCACGAACTACGCCGTGATGGCCGCCGACCTCGCGATCGAGGGCGTCTCTGGCCGCATGGTCGCGCTGCGCGGCGGCACGTACACCGCCGTGCCGATGGAGGCGACAGCCGAGGGAGTCAAGCGCGTGGACGTCGGCGAGCTCTACGACGCCGACCAGTACCAGCCGAAGGTGCGCCACGTGACCGGCAAGCCGATGTTTCTCTACTAGCCGCGCAGGTCGGGATCCGCAGAAGCGGATCCCGACCGCTTACAACCCCTGAAGCGGCCGCCTTCGGCGGCCGGCGCCGTGTTGGACGACGCCGGTCTGGCCGAGTACCGCGATGGCCGCTTCAGGGATCGTCGCGGGTCGGGATCCGCCTCTGCGGATGCCAACCCTGCGGGGCAAACAGGAATCGTCGCGGGTTGGGATCCACTTGGTGGATCCGAAGCCTGCGGGGGAAAGTACTCTCAAGGACGTGGAGGTTCTCGGAGTCCTCACCGCGGGCGGCGACTGTCCCGGGTTGAACGCGGTGATCCGCGCCGTGGTGACGCGCGCGACCGTGACGCACGGGATCGAGGTCGTCGGCATCCAGAACGGATGGGACGGCCTCATGGCGGGCAACACGCGCACGCTCGATCGCGATGCGGTGCGCGGCATCCTCGGCCGCGGCGGGACGATGCTCGGCACCTCTCGAAAGGATCCCTACGTCCACGGGAATGGATACGAGAGCGTCCGCCGCACGATCGAGCAGAACGGGATCGAGGGGCTCGTCGTGATCGGCGGCGACGGCACGCTCCGCTCGGCGCTGCGCCTCCACGAGGCGGGCCTCCCCGTGGTCGGCGTGCCGAAGACGATCGACAACGACATCCCCGGCACGGACATCACGTTCGGGTTCGACACCGCCGTCCAGATCGCGACAGACGCGCTCGACCGCCTCACCACCACGGCGGAGTCGCACAACCGGGTGATGGTCGTCGAGGTGATGGGTCGGACGAAGGGGTGGATCGCCGCCTATGCGGCGATCGCCTCGGGCGCGGACGCGTTGCTCATCCCGGAGAACCCGTACGACCTCGACCACATCGCCTCCCTGCTGAAGGCGCGTCACCGTCGCGGGCACACGTACTCCATCGTCGTCGTCGCCGAGGGCGTCGCTCCTCCCGATGGCATCGACCAGGATCTCCCGATCGACGCCTTTGGCTTCGAGCGCCTCGGCGGTGTCGGCTACAGCATCGGCGCGGCGATCGAGAGCCGAACCGGCTTCGAGACGCGCGTCACGGTGCTCGGTCACGTCCAGCGTGGCGGAACCCCGACGGCCGGGGACAGGGTGCTGGCGACACGCTTCGGCGTCGCCGCAGCCGATCTCGCGGCCGAGGACGGTTCGGCGAGATGGTCGCCGCCCGAGGCGAGGCGATGGTCGGCGTTCCGCTCGCGGAGGCCTGCGCGGACATTCGAGGGGTGCCGCCGGAGCTCGTCGACGTCGCGTCGACGTTCTTCGGATAGCGAGCCCGCCGTGCGCCTGCGCCTCGTCGCGCTCGACCTCGACGGCACCGTGCTCCGCACCGACAGGACGGTGTCGCAGCGCACGCTGGACGCACTCGACGCAACCCGGCGTTCGGGAGCGATCGTCGTGCTCGCGACGGCGCGCTCACCGCGCGGGACGATCCCGATCGCAGAGGAGCTCGGCGCCGGCGGGCTCGCGATCTGCGCCAATGGCGCGACCGTCTTCGACCTCGACGAGCGGACGATCGTGCGACATCGTCCGCTCGACGTCCGGACGGCGCACCGGCTCGTTCGCGAGCTGCGCGAGGCCGTCCCCGGGATCGTGTTCGGCTGGGAGCTCGAGCTGCGCTTCGGGAGCGAGCCGGCCTACGAGGCGCTCCGCGAGCCCCGGTGGTGGCCGCGGCCGGAGGACGCGTTCCCTCCCTGCGAACCGCTCGACTGGGAGGCGCCGATGACCAAGCTGATCGGCCGCGTGCCCGGAGCAGATCTGCACGAGGTGCTCGCGACCGCGCGGATGATCGCAGGTGACGAGGCGACGGCGACGCTCGCCGGTGAGGCCTTCGTCGAGCTCCTCGGGCCGGGCGTCGGGAAGGCCGAGGCGCTGGCGTCGATCGCGGCCGACCGGGGGATCTCCCGGGAGGAGGTCGTCGCGTTCGGCGACCATCTCACCGACGTCGGGATGCTCGAGTGGGCCGGCCTCGGAGTCGCGATGGCGAACGGTCACCGGCACGCGGTCGAGGCGGCCGACGAGGTCGCGCGCTCGAACGACGAGGACGGTGTCGCACTCGTCCTCGAGCGACTCACCGCACGCTAGATCCCGCTCAGCCGGCGAGGCGGTAGACGCGCACCCAAGGGCCGGCGAGCCCGGGGTCACCCGGGTCCGCGGCAAACGCGACTCGCGCCCGCGCGTCGAGCGCGTCGTAGAAGGCCGTCTCGCGCGGATAGAGGTCGCGCCGGTCACGGACGCGGTCGGTGACGTCGCCGCTCACCAGAACCCACCGCACGCCCTGGGACTCGAGCACCGCGAGCGAGCGGTGCTGGTCGAACGGGCGCCCGGGCCCGGGCAGCTCCAGCCGGACGACGGTACGCCCCGGCAGCGGCAGCGTCGAGGGATCCGCAGCGACGCGATCGGCCTGCGGGACGTTCGCGGCGATCCATGCGTCGGCACGGAGACGTGTGTCCTCGCCCTGAAGCCTCCGGGTGTCTCCGATCGACCAGACGAACGGGACGACGAGGAGCGCTGCGAAGACGGGCGCCACGATCCTGACGCTGCCTGCGAGCACCGCGACCACGGGGACGATCGGGAGGATGTACCGGTCGAAGTGCGCCTCGAGTGGCAGCAGCTGCAGCCACCACGCGACGACGAACGAGACGAGCACGAGATCCGTCCGCGTCCGTCGAACGGAAGCGACGAGGACGGCCGGGAGGACGAGCAGGACAGCAGGGCCGAGCGCGTCCCACAGGCGGCCACCGAAGGCGAGGGGTGTCCACGGATCGCCCTCGAGCCCGAGCCAGCCGAGCCGGCCGAGGCGCTGCACGCGATCGAGGTCGTCCAGCGCCGCACCCGGGTGCACGAGCACGAACGGGCTCGTCAACGCGAACCCGACGAGCGCCAGCAACGCCGCTCGCCCGAGCGACCTCCAGCTGCCCCAGCCCGCGACGACCAGCGGCGCGAGCAGCACGACACCCGGGTACTTGGCCGAGGCGGCGAGTCCGACGGCGAGTCCCGCCCACTCGATCCGGCCGGCGACCATCAGCGCGAGCGCCACCGTGCACCCGAGGGTGAGCAGCACGTCGGTGACGGCCATCCGCGAGTACGCGACGTGCGTCGTCGCGACCGCGACGCCGAGCGCTCCCACCAACGCTGCACGTCGACCGTACGCGCACGTGCCGAGCCACCACGTCGCACCGACGCCTGCCACTCCGATCAGCACTGCGACCACCCGGGCGGCGCCGTACGACGGCTCGCCTGCGAACGCCTGGGCCGGCGCGAGCACGAGCATCAGCAGGCTCGGGTAGTCGTACCACCCGGGGTCGAGCCCTCCACCGTGAAAGACGTCCCACGCACGGGGGACGATGTTGCCCTCGTCGGGGTTGAGCAGCGGAAGCGGGAGCCCGTAGCCGGCGCCGACGGCCCTCAGTCCCAGGGCGAGCACGAGCACGCCGCCGAGCGCGAGCGCGGTCGTGGCGCGGGAGGAGAGCCTCACACCTCGGGAGGGGAATCGCCGGCGAGGCCGTCCACGTCGCCGGCGACGACCACCGCGTCCACCCCGGCCCGCTCGAGCTCCTCGACATCCGCCCGCGACGCTCCCGAGAGGTCCGCGATCGCGAGCTTTCCTGCCGGGACGTCGGGGAGCAGCTCGAGCAGTCGGTCGAGGGGCTCCTGTTCGTCGTCCGCGTCGTCGGCCGAGAGCAGGAGGATCTCCGGGTCGAGCTCCTCGAGGACCCGCTCCAGGTCGTCCTCGTCGTTCACCTGGATCACCGGCTCCAGACCGAGCGCGAGGGCTCGCTCGGTGAGCTCGTGGAGTCGCTCGTCGGAGACGCTGGCGGCGAGGACGACGGCGTCGGCGCCTGCCTGCGCGGCCGCATCGGGGGAGATGCCGAACGCCAGCACCGGCAGCGTCGCACCTCCTGCCGCCGCAGTCCCGACGGTGCGGAGGACGAGTCCCTCTGCCCCGTAGGCGCTCGCAGCAGCCCCCTCCGAGGGGTCGAGGACCTCGACGAGCAGCGAGATGCCGTCACCCTCCGCGATCGCCTGGCTCAGCCGTCTACTGCTCACGCAGGGGTGATGCTAACTGTCCCGGGCGATCGCGTAGGCTCCGTCGCGATGGAGGGGGTCAAGCGCGTGCTCCTGATCGGAGCCGAGTCGACAGGGAAGAGCACCCTTGCGGCCGCGCTCGCGGAGACGTATGGAACGCTCTGGAACCCCGAGTACGGCCGCCCCTACACGGAGATCGGGCGTGACCCCGCAGCCCCGTGGACGAGCGCAGAGTTCACCTCGATCGCCCGATTGCAGTGCTGGTACGAGGACTTCCTCGCCGGCTTCGCGCGCCGCGTGCTCTTCTGCGACACGGACGCCTTCACGACCGCGCTGTTCCACGACGCCTACCTCGGCCAGCCCACGGACGCGTTCGCCGAGCTCGTCTCGCGCCCGTACGACCTGACGATGGTCTGCGGCACGGACGTGCCGTGGGCGCACGACGGGATCCGCGAGTTCGAGGAGATCAGAGCGTGGATGCACGAGCGCTACCTCGACCACGCCCGTGCGGCAGGCCGTCCCTGGCTGCTCGTCGAGGGACCAGCCGAGGTTCGGCTGGCGGCAGCGTGCGAGGCCGTCGACCGGATCCTCGCGAGCCCCTAGGGACCGGGTCTCCGAACAGGCTGCGGTCGGGCGCCGCTTCGTCGGACAAGGGGTTGGCCCGGCCCTCGTTGAACCCTCGGTCGACCCTCTCGCCCAGCACCCGGCCCACCCGCGGGCGGAAGAGCTCTATCCCTACTGGGGGTCGACGTCGACGACGGCGGTGAGGCCGTCCCGGCGAAGCGCCGGCGTCGCGGCCGAGAGCAGCGCAGCAAGATCGCGGGCCACACGACGTGGCTCGGTGGTCTTCACGACGAGCTGCGCCCGGTGCCGACCGCGGAGCCTGAGGAGAGGGGCTGGGCCGAGCACGGTGAGCCCCGGCCGCTCGACCCGTCCGCGGATCTCACGGAGCACGTGCGTCGGTGCGTCGGGGTCGGGACCGGTGACGACGATCGACACGATGTGCCGGAACGGCGGATACCCGAGGGCCTCGCGTCGCTCGAGCTCTCCCGCGAGGAAGCCGTGGACGTCGTGGCCGACGGCGTGGATCAGCGGGATCGCCTCGGGCTGGAAGGTCTGCACCAGCACCACCCCCGGCGCGTCTCGTCCGGCACGACCCGCGAGCTGGGCGACGAGCTGGAACGTCCGCTCCTCCGCGCGGAAGTCGGGCAGGGCGAGCCCCGTGTCGGCATCGACGACCGCGGCCAGCGAGACACCCGAGACGTGGTGCCCCTTCGCGACCATCTGCGTGCCGATCAGCACGACCCCCTTGGCGGCACGGAACCTCTCGAGCGTCTCCATCGCAGCGCCGGGCGCGGATGCGGTGTCGGCGTCCAGCCGAAGTCGCTCGAGCTCCGGCACGGCGCGCGCCAGCTCCGTCTCGAGTCGCTGCGTGCCTGCCCCGATCCGCGCGACCTCGACGGAGCCGCACGACGGACACGTCTCGGGCACGCGCTCGGACGCACCGCAGTGATGGCAGTGGAGCAGCCCGTCACGGTGCAGCGTGAGCGCCACGTCGCACAAGGGACAGCGGCGTGACAGCCCGCACGCCTTGCAGTGCACCGCCGGCGCGACCCCACGTCGGTTGAGGAGCAGGATCGCACGCCCACGCTCCTCCGCAACGCGCCCGAGCTCCCGGAGCAGTGGCGCCGACAGCGGGTAGCCCGCTTCGCGGCGAAGGTCGACGAGGCGCACGCGTGGCATCGCGGCCCCGATGCGACTCGGGAGGGCAAGCCGCTCCAGGCCAAGCCAGCTCTCCGGCCGCGGCGTTGCGCTGCCGTAGACCGCCACGGCGCCTTCGAGCGCCGCCCGTTTGGCCGCGACGGTCCGGGCGTCGTAGCGTGGATCCGACTCCTGCTTGTAGGCCGCGTCGTGCTCCTCGTCGACGACGATCAGCCCGACGCCGCGCATCGGGGCGAAGATCGCGCTGCGGGCGCCGACGACGATCCGGGCCTCACCCCGCGCAACCCGGTCGCGCTCGTCGCGTCGCTCCGCGTCGCCGAGCGACGAGTGCAGGATCGCCACCACGTCGCCGAATCGCTGCCGAAAACGTCCCACGGTCTGCGGCGCGAGCGAGATCTCGGGCACGAGGACGATCGTCCCCAGGCCGCGCTCGAGCGCGGCCGCGCATGCCTGGAGGTACACCTCGGTCTTGCCGCTCCCCGTCGGCCCCTCGAGCAGGACATGCTGCCCGGCACCGACGTCCAGCGCCGTCACGATCCGCTCGATCGCCGTCGCCTGGGCGGCCGTGAGCGCGTCGGGCTCCGGCTCACCCTGGAGCGACTCGCGTGCGGAGGGCGAGGGACGGGAGCCACGCGGCTCGCGCCTCGTGGGGGCCACGAGCGCCAGCGCGCGGGCCGGGGTCGAGCCGTAGTAGTCGGCGAGCCAGAGCGCAAGGTCGACGAGCGCCGCCGGGATCTCGTCCAGCACACGTCCGACCGTCGCCAGCCGCATCCCCGCGGGCGCTTCGACGCCGATCTCCGTCACGACGCCGCGGGCTTGGGAGCGGCCGATCCTGATCTCGACGACGGCGCCCTTCACGACGCCCTCGGGCACCTCGTAGGTGAACGGCCTCGCGAGCGCCCGGGTCGTGACGAGCGGGTAGACGTCGGCGAGAGGCACCCGCCGAGCCTAGAGGCTCGATCCGTATTGGGGGTGTGGCTGGGGCGGTTCTGCACCAAGGAGCGTGGCCGACGAGGACGACGGCAAGGCTGGTTGCCTTGACGTCGGACGCGGCGGACACGATCCGCAGCGTGCAGGGCCGCAGCCAGACGTGCTCCCAATGCGCATCGAGCCTCTGACGCCGGCCGCGCGTCAGGCCGCGGCGGGCTTCCGCGCCGGGCGAAAGAAGAAGTAGAGCGTCGGCGCTGCGAGGAGGAGGAATGCCCCCCAGAGGACGCCCTCGCTGGCAGGGATCACACCGGCCTCGGAGAGCTCCTCGAGCCCGCCCGCGAGCAGCCAGCCCGCGAAGACGAGGAGCAGCCCGCTCGTGACCTGGAAGAAGCGGCGAAGGTCGAGCCGGTGGGAGCCCCGGTAGAAGGCGTATCCGAGCCCGAGCGCGAGCGCGAGTCCGACCAGGGCGGAGATCAGGGAGACCATCGGGCTGGACTTCTCCGTCGTCGAGAAGAGGAACAGCGCGGTCTCGACACCCTCGCGGAGCACACCGACGAACGCCACGAGCCCGAGCCCGAGCGCAGAGCCGGTGGCGAGCGCCGTCTGCACCTGCCCTTCGAGCGAGCGACGGAGCGTGCGGGACTGCGAACGCATCCAGAAGACCATCCAGGTGAGCATCGCCGCGGCGATGATCATCGTGACGCCCTCGAAGAGGTACTCCGAGCGGCCCTCGAGCTCGGCGCCGATCGCGAAGAGCGCGACACCGACGAGGACGCTCAGGCCGATGGCAAGCGCGACGCCAACCCACACGGCGACGAAGCCGTCCCGGCGCCCGCTACGGTCGAGGAAGGCGAGCACGATGCCCACGACGAGGGACGCCTCGAAGCCTTCCCGCAGCACCACCAGTCCGGAACCCACGTCCACCCCCGCGCTTTCTCCTGGTTTGTAAGGTCACCCTTACACCGACGGTCAGGGACTATACTCACAATCGCTCACGGCCGTCAACGGGAAGGTGGACATGGCGCACGCGCAGGGGCATTCGGTCGACGACTACCTCGAGGTCATCTACTTCCTCGCCTTCCCGATCGGTGAGTACCGCCCGGCGAGCGGCTCCAGCGCGATCGCCGCACGCGTCGCGGAGATGCTCGGGGTCTCGCGCGCGTCGGCCGGGGAGATGCTGAAGCGACTGGAGGCGGAAGGCCTCGTCGAGCGCGGTGAGCACAAGGAGGCGATCCTCACGGACGCCGGCATCAGGAGGGCGGAGCGCGTCGTCCGGAAGCACCGGATCATCGAGCGCTTCCTCACCGACTTCATGGGCTACACGGCGTCGGAGTCCCACGTGCAGGCCGACCTCATGGGCGACACCTTCACCGACGAGATGATCGAGCGGATCAACGAGCGTCTCGGCTTCCCCGACCGGTGCCCCCACGGGTGGCCCGTCGAGCCGGACGTCGAGCAGGAGGAGAACGCGGGCCTCGTCGCTCTTGCAGAGCTCGGGGAGGGGCAGAGCGGGGAGATCGTCCGCCTCGCCGAGCACGACGGTGACCTCCTGCACTGGTTCTACGACGAGGGCTTTGCGCCCGGCTCGAGGGTCGAGCTCCTCGAGGCCCAGCCGGCCGCCGGACAGTTCAAGGTCTCCGTGGACGGTGACGAGCGCTCGATCGCGGACAGGGCCGCGAACGGCCTGTACGTGCGCATCTAGCGCCCGCCGCGCGCCGACTCTCAGGCTCCCCTCAGCCGCTTCTGCGATCGTGTGACGGTGCCCCGAAGCCTTCTCGTGGTCGACGACGAGCCCGCCCTGCGGGAGACGCTCGAACGCGCCCTCCTCGCAGAGGGCTACGCCGTCGAGACGGCGCCGGATGGCGTCGTTGCCCTGCGCGCGGTAGCGCGGGCGGCGCCCGACGCGATCGTGCTGGACGTGCTGATGCCGGGTGCCGACGGCCTCGAGGTCACGCGCAGGCTCCGCGCGGAGGGGCATCGCGTCCCGATCCTGTTGCTGACGGCACGCGACGCGGTGGACGATCGCGTCGCCGGGCTCGACGCAGGCGCCGACGACTACCTCGTGAAGCCCTTCGCGTTGGACGAGCTGCTGGCACGCGTCAGGGCGCTGCTGCGGCGGAACGCGCCCGAGGAGGCTGGGGAGGTCCTGCGCTTCGCCGACGTCTCGCTCGACACGGGCACACGCGAGGTGGCCCGGGGTGGACGGCCGATCGAGCTGACGCGGACGGAGTTCGCGCTGCTCGAGCTGTTCCTCCGGAACCCCCGGCAGGTGCTCCCCCGTTCGCTCGTGTTCGACCGGGTGTGGGGCTACGACTTCGGCCCGACCTCGAACGCGCTCGAGGTGTACATCGGGTACCTGCGCCGCAAGACCGAGGCCGGCGGGGAATCACGGCTGATCCACACGGCGCGTGGCGTGGGCTACGCCCTCCGCGAGGCCTAGGACGCCTAAGATGAGCTTTCGCGCGCGCCTCGCCTTCGCCTCGGCGCTCGCGGTCGCCATCGCGGTCGCAGCGGCGTCGCTCGGGGCATACGTCCTCGTTCGCAACCAGCTGGAGGGGTCACTCGACCGGTCGCTCCGCGCGCAGCTCGACCGCGGTGGGCCCGGCAGGCCCGACGACGTGAGAGCGATCCCCGGCCGACTGGGAGGCCCAGGGGCATACGTGCAGCTCGTCGACGCCAGCGGCGCGACCTACCGGCCGGACGACGGCGCGCACGGCGCTGCCGGTGACAGGGACGACCGAGGCCGTGGTGGCGGGCCGGAAGGATCGGACGTTCGAGAACGCGACCGTCGAAGGCACCCCGCTTCGGATCTACACCGTCCAGGCCCGACCCGGACTCGCCCTGCAGCTCGCCCGGCCCCGCGACGAGGTCGACAGCAGTCCTGAGCCGGCTGCGAACCGCGCTCGCGGTCGTCGGCGCCGCAGGCGTCGCGCTCGCCGGGCTCCTCGGGCTGCTCGTGAGCCGCGCGGCGATCGGCCCGCTCACGCGGCTCGCCTCTGCGGCGGAGGAGGTGGCCGAGACCGGCGACCTCTCGCGTCGCGTCGGGATCGACGGCCCGGACGAGGTCGGGCGGCTCGGCAGCCCGCTTCGACGCGATGCTCTCGACCCTCGAGCGCTCGGAGGAGGCGCGGAGGATGCTCGTCGCCGACGCCTCGCACGAGCTCCGGACGCCGCTCACGAGCGTCCGCACGAACGTGGAGATCCTGAGACGCCACCCGGATCTCCCCGCTCCCGAGCGGGAGGCTGCGCTCGCCACCGCCCTGGCGGAGCTCGACGAGCTCTCGTCGCTCGTGACGGACGTCGTCGAGCTCGCCCGCGACGGGGAGCTCGCACCGCAGGCACGCGAGGCGTTCCGGCTCGACGAGCTCGTCGACGGACGCCGTCGAGCGCGCGCGAAGGGCGTCCCCGACGCTCACGTTCGACTCTCACAACCAGTGAGACCGTGGTCGACGGCGTCCGCGACCGCGCGCACCGCGCCGTCTCGAACCTGCTCGACAACGCGCGGAAGTGGAGCCCACCGGACGGGACGATCGACGTCGACGTCGCCGCCGACGGCTGGGTCACGGTCCGCGACCGCGGCCCGGGCTTCGCAGAGGCCGACATCCCGCACGTCTTCGACCGCTTCTACCGCTCTCCGGACGCACGGGGCATGCACGGGTCGGGGCTCGGGCTCGCGATCGTGCGCCAGGTCGCAGAGGCTCATGGCGGCACGGTCGAGGCGACGAACGCGCCCGACGGCGGGGCGATCGTCCGGCTGCGGCTGAGCCCTTCGTGCCCGCCGCCGCCGGAACTTCTTAGCCGGCTCTCACGCCGCTCTCAGGCACGTGCGGTCTCCTGTGGATCAGGCAGGACGATCCCCGACAAGGAGACCATGAGATGAGCTGGACACGAAGGACCTTCACGATCCTCGGCGCAGCCGTCGCGGCGCTCGCGCTGCTCGTCGGCGCCGGCGCCGCGATCGCCGCCGGCTCGAGCAGCTCGGACTCGGAGCTGACCCGCGTCGCGCAGGGCATCCGCCAGCACGGCACGTTCGAGACGGCGGTGGCGAAGGAGCTCGGCACGACAGCCGCGAAGCTCGATGCGGCGATCACCTCGGCGGCGAAGAGCAGGATCGACGCGGCCGAGAAGGCCGGAACGCTCTCGGCGGCGGACGCCGACCTGCTGCGGCAGGAGATCGCAGCGGAGGATCACCTCGCGATGCGGATCGCCAAGGCGGCCGACGTCGCCGCAGCGCTCGGGACGACCGAGGCGAAGTTGAACGCCGCCTACGCGAAGGCGCAGAAGGCGCAGGCGCTCGCCCGGGTCGACCAGGCGGAGAAGGACGAGCTGATCACGAAGAAGGTCGCCGACGAGATGCGCACGCGCATCGGCGCGATGACCTTCCCGGGGTTCGCGGCCGGCGGCTTCGGCACGGCGGTCATGGCGGGCCCGGCGGTCACGGGGGCTTCGGCCCGGTGGCCCCGGCGACGGCGACCACGACGGCTTCGGGCCGATGGGCGGCATGCCGGGCGGGATGCCGGGCGCCGAGCAGGCTCCGGCCGAGCGGGTCGACGACGAGCGCTCCGGCGATCGCTCTCTGATCCGACCGGGCAGCCGACCTCCGACACGGGAACAGGCGCCGGGCCCACGTGGCCCGGCGTTCCCGTGCCGGACGACTCGCGCCTAGCTGGCTGCCGGCGCGACGAGGCCCACGGCTTCGCGGAGAGCGAGCGCGGCGCGGTCCGTCCGCTCCCAGGTGAAGTCCGCCTCGCTGCGCCCGAAGTGGCCGTACGCGGCGGTCTTGCGATAGATCGGACGCCGGAGGTCGAGGTCGCGGATGATCGCGCCGGGGCGCAGGTCGAAGACCGACGCGACCGCCGCGTCGATCGCGTCGATGCCGACGGTCTCCGTGCCGAAGCAGTCGATCAGCACGCTCATCGGGTGCGCGACGCCGATCGCATAGGCGACCTGCACCTGGCAGCGGTCGGCGAGGCCAGCCGCGACGACGTTCTTTGCCACCCAGCGGGCGGCGTACGCGGCGGAGCGGTCGACCTTGGTCGGATCCTTCCCGGAGAACGCGCCGCCGCCGTGCGGCGCGGCGCCGCCGTACGTGTCGACGATGATCTTGCGGCCCGTCAGGCCGGTGTCCCCCATCGGGCCGCCGATCACGAACTTCCCCGTGGGGTTGACGAACAGGAAGTCGCTCGAGCCGAGGGCTGCCGGATCGAACAGGTCGCGATACCCCGCGTGGAGGACCGGTTCGATCACGTGCTCCAGAAGATCCGGCTTGATCATGATCTCGGGGTCGAGGCCGTCGCGGTGCTGGGTCGAGACGAGCACGCGCTCGATCTGCACGGGACGCTGATGCCCGTGCTCGTCGCTCTCGTAGCGCACCGTCACCTGCGTCTTCCCGTCGGGCCGCAGGTACGGGAGCACGTCGGCCTTGCGCACCTCCGAGAGCCGCTTCGCGAGCTTGTGAGCGAGCATGATCGGCAGCGGCATCAGCTCCTCGGTCTCGCGCGTCGCGTAGCCGAACATCATCCCCTGGTCGCCTGCGCCGATCCGATCGATCGGATCGTCGTCGCCATGCTGCGCCTCGAACGAGGCGTCGACGCCCTGCGCGATGTCCTTCGACTGCTCGTCGATCGCGACCATCACGCCGCAGGTCTCCGCGTCGAAGCCGTACTTCGCACGCGTGTAGCCGATCTCGGCGACCGTGTCCCGCACGAGCGACCGGACGTCGACGTAGGTCGACGTCGTGATCTCTCCCGCGACGACGACGAGACCCGTCGTGATCAGGGTCTCACAGGCCACCCGGCCGTCGGGGTCGTCGGCGAGGACCGCGTCGAGCACGCGGTCGGAGATCTGGTCCGCGATCTTGTCGGGATGCCCCTCGGTCACGGACTCCGAGGTGAAGCTGAACGTGCGCGCGGCCATCGCACCGCACTGTACCTCGCTCGGCGTCTCTCGCTCGGCGTCTCTCGCCAGTCGGTCGAGCGAGCTATTCGACGGTCGGCTCGCGCCGCATCAGCTGTCCGACGAGCTCGCCGAGGCTGGTGCCGTCGAGAACGGCGCAGACGCCCTCGGTGATCGGCATCTCGATCTCGAGCGAGTGGGCGAGCTCACGCAGCACCGGTGCGGTGGTGAGCCCTTCGACGACCTGTCCGATCGTCCGCGCGGCCTCCGCAGGGCTTGTCCCGCGCGCGACGAGCTCGCCGCAGCGGCGATTGCGGCCGGACGCCGACCAGCACGTGACGATCAGGTCACCCATGCCGGCGAGCCCCGAGAACGTCTCCGGGCGCGCACCGGCCACGTCGGCGAGCCGTCCCATCTCCGCGAGCCCCCTGGCGACGAGAGCGGCCTTGGCGTTGTCGCCGAGCCCGAGCCCGTCTGCCCCTCCGGCGGCGAGCGCGATCACGTTCTTCGACGCCGCGCAGAGCTCCACGCCGGTCACGTCGTCGTTGACGTAGACGCGGAAGACCGTGGAGTTGATCGCGAGCTGGAGCTGGACCGCGAGGGGAAGGCTGTCGCACGCGATCACGGCAGCCGCGGGCAGTCCGCGCGCGATCTCGTCGGCGATGTTGGGGCCGGAGAGCACGGCCACCTGGCGGCCTTCGACGAGCGTCGAGAGACGAGCACCGGTCGCCGGGTCGAGGCCCTTCGTCAGCGACAGGACCGGACACGTGCCCGGCAGCTCGCGCGCAACGGCCCCGAAGGCCGCGCTGGGCACCGCGAGCACGACGAGGTTGGCCTCCTCGATCGGCGCGTCGGCGATCGTAGAAGCGCGGACCCCGTGCAGATCGAGGTCGGGCAGGTATCGCGGGTTCCTGCCCGTCTCCGCGATCGTCGCAGCCTGGGCCGCATCCCGGCATGCGAGCGTCACGTCGTGGCCGTTCGCATGGAGCAGCGACGCGAACGCCGAGCCCCAGGAGCCACCCCCGACGACGACGACCTCCATCACCGGATCGCCGCCTCGACGGACTGGCCGGAGACGCGTCCGGTCACTCCGAGGTCTTGAAGTCGATGGAGACGGGCACGCCGTCGAGCTCGAACCGGCGGCGGAGCTCGTTCTCGACCCAGAAGCCGTAGTCGCGCGTCATCAGCTTCGCATCGTTCACGAAGATGCGCAGGCGCGGGGGCCGGGTTCCCGTCTGCGTCCCGTAGAGGAGCCGCAGCCGACGACCGCGCTCGCCGGCCGGCCCTGGCCTCGCCTCCTTCAGCTCGGAGAGCGCGCGGTTGAGCTCCGGCGTGGTGAGCCGCGTCGTGTGCTTCGCGTACAGCTCCTCGACCCGGTCGAGCAGCCGCTGGAGCCCACGCCCGGTGTGCGCCGACACGGCAACGGCTGGAGGACGCTGGCGCAGTCGCCGTGCGAGGTGCCCTCGCGTCTCCTGGAGGTCGACCTCGGTCGCGTCCCACTTCGAGACGACGATGAGCGTGGAGCAGCCGGCCTTGCGGGCGACGTCGGCGACGGCGAGATCCTGCTCGACGATGCCCTCTGACGCGTCGACGAGCACGAGGGCGACGTCGGCGCGCTGCGCTGCCTCGAGGGCGCGCAGCTCCGAGTAGTACTCGATCCCCTGGCGCTGCTTCCGCTTGCGCCGCAGCCCGGCCGTGTCGACGAGCTGGAAGACGGTGCCGTCGCGCTCGAGCACCGTGTCGATCGTGTCGCGGGTCGTGCCCGGCACGTCCGAGACGATCACGCGCTCCTCCCCGAGCAGCGCGTTGAGGAGCGAGGACTTGCCGACGTTCGGCCGGCCGAGCACCGCCACCCTGATCGCCTCGTCCCCCGGCACCGGCTCGTCGCGCCCCGGCAGCCCGCCCACCACGAGGTCGAGGAGGTCGCCGGTCCCGTGGCCGTGGAGCGCGGAGAGCGGGAAGGGGTCGCCGAGCCCGAGGCGGTGGAACTCGAGCGCCTCGAGGTCGCGTCGCGGGTCGTCGATCTTGTTCGCGATCACGATCACCGGGGTGCCCGACTGACGGAGCATCTCGGCCAGCTCCTCGTCACCCGGCGAGATCCCGGCCTTCGCGTCCACCACGAACAGCACCAGGTCGGCCTCCTCGACCGCCATGCGCGCCTGTGCGGCGATGTGCTGGCCGAACGGCCCCTCGTCGAGGCGGTCGACCCCGCCCGTGTCGATCACCCGGAACCACGTGCCCGACCACTCGCAGAGGAGCTCTTTGCGGTCGCGCGTGACCCCAGGCGTCTCGTGCACGACGGCGGCGCGGGACTCCGTGAGACGGTTGACGAGCGTCGACTTCCCGACGTTGGGAAACCCGACGATCGCCACCGTGCCGGCGCTTCTCACCCCTTCGGGCTGAGAAGCGCCGGGAAGATCATCAGACGCGAGGTCGTCCGTCGTCATTGGGTCTCCTGGCGGTCCGCCGCAGGCGGAACACCCCTGGGCGGAACACCGTCCGGACGGCCGAGTCGATGGACGTCGACGAGCCACTCCCAGAGACGGCGGATCTCGGCCTCGATCAGCACCGATGCCTCCTTGTACCCTCTCCCCCCGCGGGCGACGCCGTCGAACCGCATCGGGTCCCCCCACGCGAGCGAGACGGGGTGGAAGTTGCCCGGCGCCCAGGTCTGCGACCCGTGGATGGCCGCCGGGATGACCGGCACGCCCTCCTGGATGGCGACCATCGCCGCACCCGGCTGCACCGGCCCCGGCTCGCCGGAGCGCTGGCGCGTGCCCTCGGCGAACAGGCCGAGCGCGTTGCCGTCGGAGACGATCCGGCGCATCGTGCGCACGGCCTCCCGGTCGGACTCGCCGCGTCGCACCGGGAACGCGCCGAACGACCTGATCAGGGTCCCGAGGCCCGGCACCTTGTGCGCCTCGACCTTCGCCATGAAGAACACCGCACGGGGCGACGAGGCGCCGAGCACGGGTGGGTCGATCCACGAGAAGTGGTTGCACGCGAGGACACAGCCGCCCTCGAGCGGCACGCGCTCCCTGCCGTAGACCTTCAGCCGCGTGGCGAGGACGGTGGCGGGCTGGATGGTGACCCTGCCGACGGCCCAGCTGGCGCCGACGACGCTCATCCGCGCGCCTCCGCGAGCTCGGCGATCCGCGCAACGACCTGGTCGAGGGTGAGCTCGGTGGTGTCGACCTCGACGGCGTCGGCTGCACGGTGCGTGTTCGCGGCGTCGCGCTCGTCCCGGCGGCGAAGATCGTCGGCGAGCTGCTCCTCGTCGATCCCCTCGCGCTCCGCGTGGCGTCGGCGGACGCGCACCTCCGGGTCGGCGGTGAGCCACACCTTCAGCTCGGCCTCCGGCACGACGACGACACCGATGTCCCGTCCCTCGATCACCGCGTCCGAGGCGCGCCCGAGCTCGCGCTGCCGCTCGCGCATCACCTCGCGCACCTCGGGGTGGCGCGCGACCACGGGGACGGAGGCGTCGATCTCCGGCTGACGGATGCGCGTCGTGACGTCCTCCTCTGCGATCCAGACCGTCTGCCCCTCACCGAACACCACGGGGCGCTCGTGAGCCAGCGAGGCGAGCGCAGGGCCGTCGTCGAGCGGCCTGCCCTCGTGCAGCGCAAGCCAGGTGAGGGCGCGGTACATCGCCCCGGTGTCCAGGTAGCGGAAGCCGAGGCGCTCCGCCACGGCGCGGGCGACAGTGCTCTTCCCCGCGCCGGCGGGCCCGTCGATCGCAACGATCATCGCGGCGGAGCCTAGTTGATGTATTCCGAACGGCCGCGAGCCCGATGCTCGTCGAACGCGTTCTCAGGCCCGGTCGGGCTGCTCGACCGCCGCCTGCCGGCGGAGCGCCGCGACGACCTCGAAGAACCCCGGGAAGCTGACGGTCACGGCGCCGGCGTCGGCAACGCGTACCCCCTCACGCGAGGCGAGACCTGCGATCGCGCCGAGCATCGCGATCCGATGGTCGCCCCGACTGTCGATCCGGCCGCCCCGCAGCCGCCCCGGCACGCCGGTCACGGTGAACCCGTCGTCGGTGCCGCTGATCCGGACGCCGAGGCTGCGGAGCGCGTCGACGGTCGCCTCGATCCGGTCGGACTCCTTCGCGCGGAGCTCCGCGGCCCCGCGCAGCACGCTCTTGCCTCGGGCGCAGGCGGCCGCGAGCGCGAACAGGGGCAGCTCGTCGATCGCGAGCGGCACCTCGGCGGCTCCGACGCTCGTGCCGACGAGCGGCGCGGAGTGCACCTCGAGATCGCCACCAGGCTCACCGCCGATCTCGCGACGGTTGTACACGGTGATCCTCGAGCCCATCCGCTCGAGCACCTCGAGGAATCCCGTGCGGCGGGGGTTGAGGTTGACCCCGTGGACGTGCAGCTCCGAGCCGGGCACCAGCGTGGCGGCGAGCAGGAACGGCGCCGCGGACGAGACGTCGCCGGGGATCTCGACCTCGTCGAGCACCAGCCGCTCCGCCGGGTGGACGCTCACGCTGGTCGGCCGGACGACGACCTGCGCCCCCGCCGAGGCGAGCATCCGCTCGGTGTGGTCACGCGTCGGCGCCGGCTCGACGACGGTCGTCTCCCCGTCGGCGTAGAGCCCGGCGAGCAGGACTGCGGACTTGACCTGGGCGCTCGCGACGGGGAGCGCGTAGTCGATCGCCGTCGGGCGCGTGCCGTGCACGACGAGCGGAAGGTGGCCGTCCGTGGTCTCGAGCTGTGCACCCATCCGGCCGAGCGGCTCGGCGATCCGGCCCATGGGTCGTCGCGAGAGGGAGGCGTCGCCGGTGAGCGTGAACGAGCGCCCGTCCTGGCCGGCGAGGATGCCAGCCAGGAGACGGACGAGGGTTCCGGCGTTCCGGCAGTCGACGGGCTCCGTGGACGCCTGCAGGCCGCGCAGGCCGTTGCCGAAGACCCGCAGCGTGTCGTAGCCGTGCTCGTAGACCTCGACGCCGAGCGCCCGCACCGCAGCGATCGTCGCGTCGGTGTCGGCCGAGCGCCCGAAGCCGGTGATCCGGGTCTCCCCGTCGCAGATCGCGCCGATCAGCACGGCGCGGTGCGAGATCGACTTGTCACCGGGCACCTCGAGGTGACCGA
Source organism: uncultured Actinomycetes bacterium (assembly GCA_963849125.1). Taxonomy (GTDB): domain Bacteria; phylum Actinomycetota; class Thermoleophilia; order Gaiellales; family Gaiellaceae; genus Gaiella. The sequence continues at coordinate 85,477 of CAWKGI010000023.1, forward strand.
TCAGGCGGTGGAGCGGCTCGACGAAGATCGCGTCGCTCACTCGTCGATCACCGGCGCGACGACCGCCCCGTAGCCCTGGGCCTCGAGGAGCTCGGCCGCGCGCACGGCCTCCAGCTCGCCAGCGACCAGGATCGTGAGCGTCCCGCCCCGATCGTGCGAGAGGTGCTCCATCTCGAAGTCCGCGACGTTGATCCGCTCCGCTCCGAGCGCCTGGAAGATCCCGGCCAGGACGCCCGGCCGGTCGGAGACGTGCACGCGCACCCGCTGCAGCGCGCCGGGATCGTCGTACGCGGTGGAGAGGAGCCGCCGCCTGTTGCCGGCCGCCTCCCCGATCCAGCGGGCGAGGTACCCCGCATCGCCTGCGGCGAGCGCGGCCTCGAGCTGCTCGACGCGCCTCCGGTGCTCGGCGAGCGAGCCGAGCAGCGCCTCGCGGTTGTCGAGGAAGATGTCGACCCAGATCCGTGGGTTCGCGCCGGCGATCCGGCTCATGTCGCGGAGCGACCCGCCGGCAGCCTGCAGCGGGTCGTGACCGTCGACGCGCACGGCACCCGCCTGGTTGAGGAGCAGGTTCGCGAGGGCGTGCGGCAGGTGGCTCGTGACGGCCACCAGGCGGTCGTGGGCGCCCGCGTCGATCGCGATCGGCCGGGCGCGCAGCGAGGTGACGAAGGCGTGGACGAGTCTGAACTGATCGGGGCGCGTCGACGGCCCCGGCGTCAGGAACCAGGTCGCTCCGGCGAAGAGGTCGGCGGTCGCCCGGCCCGGCCCCCGCGTCTCGGCACCACAGATCGGGTGGCCGCCGACGAAGCGGCCGTCCGCAGCTGCGACGGCGACGACCGCGCCCTTCGTGGAGCCGACGTCCGTGACGACGCAGTCGTCGGGCGCAGCCTCGAGCACCTCCTGCACCAGTCCAGGGAGCTCGGCCACGGGCGCGGCGACGAGCGCGAGGTCGGCGCCGTCGAGCGCGGCCGGCATCGACTCGGCAGCCGTCACCGCGCCGCGCTCCTCCGCGACCGCAAGGGCCTCCGGGTCGGGATCCCAGCCCCTGACCTCTCCCGCGCCGGCCTCACGGGCAGCGAGCGCCGCCGACGCGCCGATCAACCCGGTCCCGATGACGGCCAGTGTGTGAATCCCGCTACCGACCACCGCTGATCCTCTGGGTTCCTGGCGCCCGCAGGGGGCGTCAGGAACCTCGCATGAGCTCGGCGACGCGGAAGGCGAGATCGAGAGACTGGCGCACGTTGAGACGCGGGTCGCAGAGCGTCTCGTAGCGATGGTCGAGCTCCGCCTCGCTCACGGCCTCGGCGCCTCCCAGGCACTCGGTCACGTTCTCACCGGTGATCTCTAGGTGAACGCCGCCGGGCCAGGTCCCGACGCCGCGGTGCGCGGTGAAGAAGCCCTCGATCTCCTGCATCACGACGTCGAAGCGACGGGTCTTGTGGCCTCCGTCCGTGACGAACGTGTTCGCGTGCATCGGATCGCACACCCAGAGGACAGGGACGCCGCTCTCGCGCACCGCGGTGAGCAGCGGCGGGAGCAGCTCCTCGACGTGGTCGGCTCCGAGCCGGGCGATCAGGGTGAGCCGCCCCGGGATCCGCTCCGGGTTGAGACGCTCCGCCAGCGCGACGACCTCGTCCGGGGTCGCCGACGGGCCGATCTTCGCGCCGACCGGGTTGTGGACGCCCTCGAGGAACGCGACGTGCGCACCGTCGAGGCCGCGCGTGCGCTCGCCGACCCAGAGGAAGTGCGCCGAGCACGCGTACCAGTCGCCGGTCGTCGAGTCCTGCCGCACGAGGGGCTCCTCGTAGTCGAGCAACAGCGCCTCGTGGCTCGTCCAGACGTCGACCTCGTGCACCGAGCGCTCATCCCCGAGGTCGATCCCGATCGCCTGCATGAACCGCAGCGCCCGGCCGATCTCGTTGGCGATCGTCTCGTAGCGCTGCCCCTCACGGGAGCTCGCGACGAACTCCTGGTTCCAGGTGTGCACCTGCGTGAGATCGGCGAACCCGCCCTTGGTGAACGCACGGAGGAGGTTGAGCGTGGAGACCCCCTGGTAGTAGGCCTGCAGCAGGCGCTCCGGGTCGGGGCGCCGCGCGTCGGTCGTGGGCTCGTCCGAGTGGACTGCATGTCCGCGGAACGAGGGGAGCTCGACGCCGTCGACGAGCTCCGTGTCCGAGGAGCGCGGCTTCGCGAACTGGCCCGCGATCCGACCGACCTTCACGACCGGCAGGGTGGCCCCGTAGGTGAGCACGGCGGACATCTGCAGCAGCGCCTTCAGGCGCTCACGGATCGCGATCGCAGAGACGTCACGGAACGACTCCGCGCAGTCGCCGGCCTGGAGCAGGAAGGCGCGACCTTCCGTCGCCTCGCCGAGAGCCCGCTGGAGCGCACGGGCCTCACCCGCGAACACGAGCGGCGGGAGCTGCCGGAGCCGCTGCCGGACGTCCTCGAGAGCGGCAGGATCGGGCCACGCAGGCTGCTGCAGCGCGCTGTGCGCACGCCACGATGCGGGTGTCCACGCCGAGACGGCCATCCGTTGAGTGTAGAGGCGACGGCGCGTCAGGCCCCACGGATCCGTGCGACCGCCACGTGCAGGGCGTCCCAGGCGAGCCCGGGGCGGATCGGGGCCACTGTCGACTCGGCGAGCTCGAGGAGCCCGAGGGCGGCCGCGTCCGGCTCATCGCGCATCAGTCCGGCCAGCTCGACGCCGAGCGCGGGATACGCGAGCTCGAAGCGTCGGAACGGGTCGAGCTCGTCCAGTCGATCGGCGCCGGGAGAGGGGACGGTCGCGGCGACGAGCTCTAGCAGGCTGCGCAGCGCCCACGACTTGACGAGGAACGTCCCGCTCAGGGTCTCCCCCCGCTGGTGGCGGAGCGCGCCCACGAGCGCGCAGGTGACGAGCATCCCGAGCTGGTGCTCGGCCGAGGGCCGCTCGCTCGCACGGGCCTGGCTCGACACCGCCACCTCGGCCATCCGGTTGGCCACGCCACCCCGGTCGAGCACGACGCGATAGCGATTCGCGGAGGCGACCTCGAGCTCGTCGAGGTCGAAGACGGCGAACTCGAGCAGATGCCCGTCAGCACCGAGGACCTTGAGCCCATGAGCCGTCTCCCGCAGCACCAGCGCGGGAGCGAACGTGCTCGGCAGCCAGTCCAGGGCGGTTCGGAGCTCCTCCTGTGCCCCCGGCATCGTCACGACGAAGAAGTCGTGGTCGGACCAGCTGTCGGCCCCCGCCGCCGTCGATCCGAGCAGGACGAGGCCGAGCACGCGCTCGTCGCGCTCGAGGCCGGCGCGCAGCTCGTCGGTGAGGGTGTCGTAGGCGGTCGGGTCCATCGTGAGCGCCGTGGTTGCGGCAGATGGATTCTGCACCTATCCTCGAGGCATGGCGTACGCGTCGCCTCGCCGGCACTGGTGGCGCCCCGGGGCACGCGGGAGCCTGCGCGGCTGAGGCCGCGCGAGCCGACCCGCAGTCAGCGAGGCGCCCGGCGGGCGCCGTGTCCACGAGCGCGAAGGAGACGAGACGGCAGATGAGGATCTTCTCGGGGATCCAGCCCACGGGCGACAAGCACCTCGGCAACCTCATCGGGGGCTTTCGCCAGTACGCCCGAACGCAGGAGCTCGGGGAGGCGTTCTTCTGCATCGTCGACCTCCACTCGATCACGGTCGAGCACGACCCGGCCGACCTGCGTGAGCGGACGCTCGACCTGTACGCGATGCTCGTCGCGACGGGACTCGATCCGCAGCGCTCGACGGTGTTCGCGCAGAGCCACGTCGCCGCCCACGCCGAGGCGTGCTGGCTGCTGTCGGCGGTCGCCAGCTTCGGTCAGCTCGGGCGGATGACGCAGTTCAAGGACAAGGCAGAGCAGCGCGACTTCGTCTCGGCGGGCCTCTTCACCTATCCGGTGCTGATGGCGGGCGACATCCTGCTCTACCAGACCGACACGGTCCCGATCGGCGACGACCAGCGCCAGCACCTCGAGCTCGCCCGCGACATCGCGGAGCGCTTCAACGCGCGCTTCGGCGAGACCTTCGTGGTGCCGCAGGGCGTGTACCCCGAGGTCGGCGCGCGCATCATGGATCTGCAGGAGCCGACCAGGAAGATGTCGACGACAGGAGGCACGGAGCAGGGCACCGTCCGGCTGCTGGACGATCCCGACGTGATCCGCAAGAAGTTCAAGACCGCGGTCACCGACTCGGGCAGGGAGATCCGGAGGGGTGACGACAAGCCCGGGATCTCGAACCTCGTCGACATCCTGGCCGTCGCCACAGGCCGCACGCCCGGCGAGATCGAGGTCGAGTACGAGGGGGTCGGCTACGGCCAGTTCAAGGCCGACGTCGGCGAGGCCGTCGTCGAGCTGCTCACCCCGGTGCGCGAGCACTACCTCGCGCTCCGGCCGGACGAGGCGGAGCTGCTCCGGCTGCTCGCGGTCGGTGCGGAGAAGGCCGCTGCGGCCTCGGCGCCCACCCGCGCGGCGATGTTCGACCGCATGGGCTTCGTCTCGCTCCCGTAGGAGGTCCTTCCGCGACTCACGCCCAGTCGCAGGAGACCGGGCACCGTTCAACCCTCGAGACGGCAGTCTCCTCGCGTAGGCTCGCTCCGTGAACCGGACGTGGCTGGGCATCGGTCTCGCATTTGCAGTCGCAGCGGTGCTCGGGGTGCTGCACTACGCGACCGACTCGTACGTCCTGCAGTTCGTCGTCGGGATCGTCGCGCTGGCCGGGCTCGCATGGACGGTCGGCGTCGGCACCGAGTCGGTCGGGTCGCGGTTCGGGCCTGCGGCGACCGGCGTGCTCCAGTCGACCCTGGGGAACCTGCCGGAGCTGTTCATCGTGATCTTCGCGCTGCGGGCCGGAGAGGTGCTCGTCGCGCAGACGTCGATCATCGGCTCGCTGCTCGCGAACGCGCTGCTCGTCCTGGGCCTCACGATCATGGCCGGCTCGCTCCGGTCGGCCGACGGCGTGATGCGGTTCGGCCGACGACTCCCGAACGACACGGCGACCCTGCTGCTGCTCGCCGTCTTCATCATCGCGATCCTCGCGACCTCCGAAGGGCTCGGCGACGCTGCCGCAGACAACGTCGTCCAGATCTCTGCCGTGGGGGCGCTGCTGCTACTCGGGGTCTACGCCGCGTGGCTCTTCTCCTACCTCCGCGCGGGCGCCGGCCAGGAGCCCGCACTCGAGCACCAGCACGGCCCTGCCATCCCCTTCACGCAAGGCATCGTCGTCCTGGCAACCGCGGGCGTCGCGGCGGCGTTCACGTCGGAGTGGTTCGTCTCGGCGATCGATCCCGCCGTCGAGCAGCTCGGCATCTCGAAGGCGTTCACCGGGCTCGTGATCGTCGCGATCGCCGGCAACGCGGTCGAGAACGTCGTCGGCATCCAGCTCGCGCTCAAGCGCCAGCCCGAGCTCGCGATCTCGGTGGTGAAGAACTCCGTCGCCCAGATCGCCGCGTTCCTCTACCCCGCGCTCGTCCTGATCTCCCTCCTGTTCGACAACCGGCTCACGTTCGCGTCGCCGCTGATCCTCGTCGTCGCGCTCGCCTTCGCCGCGGTCGCGATCTGGCAGATCACCGGCGACGGAGAGGCGGCTCTGTACGAGGGCTTCGCGCTCGTCGCGCTCTACGTGACGCTCGCCACGGTCGTCTGGTTCGAATAGGTGGTGGAGCTGACGTGGGGGCACCCATGGTTCCCCCACGAGCCCCCTCCCTGGGGGAAACGCACAGCTCCCTCACGCTCAGCCTCCCGGCCGGCAAAGCCGGCCTCCGGCCTGGGGCGCCTCCCATCGGTCAGCGGGAAGGACACCTCCGAGGTGTGACCGACTACGCGGAAGCCCTGGTCAGCCCGCGAGGCCGACGAGGCGGCGCAGGCGGGCGACTTCGGCCCGTGTGAGATCACGGAACGCTCCAGGCTGCAGGCCTGTTACGTCCAGGCCCGCGTAGCGGGGACGGCGGAGCCGTCTGACCGGGTGGCCGACCGCCTCGCACATCCGCCGCACCTGGCGGTTCCGACCTTCGTGGAGGACGAGCTCGAGCCGCGAAGGCCCGAGGCGCCGCACCCGTGCCGGCGCGGTGCGACCGTCGTCCAGCGCGACCCCCGAACCGAGCGCAGCCAGCACACCGTCGTCGGGCACGCCCTCGACGTCGGCGACGTAGACCTTCTCGACCTCGTAGCGCGGGTGGGTGAGACGGTGCGCGAGCTCACCGTCGTTCGTCAGCAGGAGCACCCCGTCGGTCGCATAGTCGAGCCGTCCGACCGGGACGATGCGGACGTCTCCTCCGATCAGGTCGACGACCGTCCGACGGCCCTCGGGATCGCGGGCCGTCGTGACGACGCCGCGCGGCTTGTGGAGAAGGACGTAGCGCAGCCTCTGACCGGCGACGGGCACGCCGTCGAGCGTCACCTCGTCTCCGGGACCCACGACCGTGTTCAGCTGGCCGGGCGCCCCGTTGACGCGCACGCGCCCGTCCTTGACGAGAGCGTCGGCCCCACGACGGGACGCGACACCTGCGCGGGCGAGGTAGGCGTTCAGCCTCACCCGTGCATTGTGGCGTGGGTAGGCTCGGGCGCGTGCAGGACACTGCCGAGCTCACCCGCCGGCTCGCCGACCTCGTGGTCGGGTACGGCGCCAACGTGCAACCCGGCCAGGTCGTCGTCGTCAACACGTACGTCGGGCTCGAGGATGCGAACCGGGCGATCGCACGCGCGGCCTACCAGCGCGGCGCGCGGTGGGTGGACGTGCTGGCATTCGATCCATGGGTCAAGCGGGAGCGCCTCCTGCACGCGGCGGAGGAGACGCTCTCGTTCGTCCCGCCGTGGATGACCGAGCGGCTCGACTGGCTGTCCGCGGAGGAGGGCGCCCGGATCTCGCTTCGCGGAGGCCTTGGCGCCGAGGCGCTCGAGGGCGTCGACCCGCGACGCGCGGGCCTCGACCTGCTCCCGTACGTCTCGAACACCGCGGCCGTGATCAACGAGGGCACGACGAACTGGTGCGTCTCGGTCGTCCCGACGCCGACCTGGGCGCGGACCGTCTACCCCGAGCTGGAGCCCGAGGCGGCGTACACCGCGCTGTGGGACGCGGTTGCGCACGTCTGCAGGCTCGACACAGCCGACCCGGCGGCGGCCTGGGCCGAAAGGTCGGCGCAGCTCTCCGCCACGGCGGCGACGCTCACCGGGCACCGGTTCGACGCGATCCACCTCCTCGGGCCCGGGACGGACCTCACCGTCGGCCTCCTGCCGTCGAGCAGCTGGCACGGAGGCGACCATCACACCGCCGCCGGGCTCCGGCACGCCGCGAACATCCCGACCGAGGAGGTGTTCACGACGCCCGACCCTCTCCGGGTGGACGGACACGTCACCGCGACGCGCCCGCTGAACGCGTCCGGCGCGCAGATCGACGGCATTCGCATCGGCTTCGAGGGCGGCCGGGCAGTCCGGATCGATGCCGACCGGGGGGTCGAGACGTTGCGCGGCCTCGTAGCAGACGGACGAGGGCGCTGCGTTCCTCGGCGAGCTCGCGCTGGTCGACCGTGAGGGCCGCATCGGGACGCTCGGCACCGTCTTCAACGACAGCCTGCTCGACGAGAACGCCGCAAGTCACCTCGCGCTCGGCAACGCCTACGCGCTCGCGGTGGACGACCCGGGAGACGCGGCTCGGATGAACAGGAGCGGCATCCACGTCGACTTCATGATCGGCTCACCCGAGGTCTCGGTCGACGGGATCACGCGCGAGGGAGCCACGGTGCCGCTGCTCCGCAACGGCGCCTGGCAGGTCTGACGCACCCGCTCTCGCTCAGACGGGCGGGGCCGGGTCGTACTGGATGTAGCGCCGCACATCCCGCGCGCGCTCCACGGAGTGGAGGCGCGCGACCAGATGGAGCGCCATGTCGATGCCCGCCGACACCCCGGCGGCCGTGACGACCTCTCCGCTGTCGACGAACCGGTCGTCGGGGCGTGCCTCGACATCGGCGCCGAGCTCGGCCAGCCGATCGACGGCACCCCACCACGTCGTCGCGGGCCGACCGTCGAGCAGGCCGGCGGCCGCGAAGACGAGCGAGCCTGTGCAGACACTCGTCATCAGCGTGCCTCCGTCGCGCAGCGCTCGCAGCCGCCCGAGCACCACCGGATCGGCCAGCTCGCGTCGCGTCCCGACGCCGCCCGGGTAGACGAGGACGTCGAACGGCGGACGCGCTCTCCCACGTGTGATCGACGAGCACGCGGAGTCCCTTGGCGCACGTGATCGGCGCGCGGGTGTCCCCCACGGTGAACGCCTCGACGCCGTCCTGCGGCCATTGCACGGCCCACGCGGCGAGAACCTCCCACGGCCCTGCCCAGTCGAGCTCCTCGGCTCCCTCGAAGACTGCGACCGCGATTCTCACGCCGCCGATGCTAGACGGTTGATCCGTGATTCGGGTGTCCTCAGGGAGGGCCCTGCACCGAGCAGGTGGCCGCGACGCGCGGCGTGCCGGCCCCCACTCGGGGGCGCCGGATCACCGATCAACCGTCTCGACATCCTCCCAGTCACGCCAGCTCACCCGGTTCTCGGCGACGTGCGCTCGCACGGCCAACCCGATCGTCGGGTAGAGCCGCTCCGCGCCGATCACCTCGACGAGCCCGTAGCGGACGAGCGCGTCCTTGGCCGGGCCCTTCAGCTCCGCCAGCCAGAGCCCGATCCCGCGGGCAGCGAGCTCCTCGTGGATCTCCGCAAGGATGTCGGCAGCCGTCGTGTCGACGTCGGTGATCGGCTCCGCCGCGAGCACGACCGTACGCACCTCGGTCGGCGACTCGTCGATGGCGTCCTCGAGGCGCTCCCGGAACACCTCGGCGTTTGCGAAGAAGAGCGGTGCGTCGAAGCGCAGGAGCACGAGCCCCGGGACGAGATCGCCCTCGGGATGGCGCACCGTGTCGTGGTAGCCCTTGCGACCGGGAACGCGTCCCAGGACGGCGCTGTAGGGGCGCCACGCGCGCACTAGCACGGCGCCCAGCGAGAGCGCGATCGCGACGCCGATCCCCGGCAGGACGCCGAGGATGCGCGACTGCGAGGAACGCTGCGACGGCGAGCAGGAAGTCCGTGCGGTTCACGCGGGCGAGGCGCCGCAGCGCCGACACGTCGACCAGGGTGATCACGGATGCGACGATCACCGCGGCAAGGGCGCTCTGCGGGAGATCAGCCAGCAGGTCGTTGCCGGCGACGAGGACGACCCCGAGGCCGACGGCGGCAACGACGCCCGCGAGCTGCGTTCGGGCACCAGCGGCCTCGGCGACCGGGTGTCCGTGACGAGCTGCTCGAGATCGGGAAGCCCTGGAAGAGGCCTGTCGCTGCGTTGGCCCCTCCGAGCCCGAGCAGCTCCCGGTTCTGGTCGACCCGCTGTCCGAGGCGCGCCGCGTACGAGCGCGAGAGGACGCTCGTGTCGGCAAAGGCGAGCAGCGCGAGCGCGGCTCCCGCGGGGACCAGCCGGCGCAGGTCGTCCATCGACGGATGCGGCAGGTCGAGCCGCGGAAGTCCCTGGGGAAGCGAGCCGACGGTCGCGACCTCGTCCGCGAGCCCGAGCACCGCGACGAGGAGGGTGGCGCCGACCACCGCGATCAGGACCGCCGGGACGGTCGGGCTGACCCGCCGGAGCACCAGGATCGTGACGAGCGTCCCGACACCGATCGCGCCGGTGAGGAGGTCGGCCTCGTCGAGGGAGCTGCCGGCCGTGCGGAGCTGCTGGAGCACGTCCCCCGTCCCGGCGTCGATCCCGAAGAGCGCAGGTATCTGGTCGGCGAGCACCACCGCGACGATCCCGGCGAGATAGCCGAGCCGGATCGGCGTGGAGAGCAGGTCGGTGAGCAGCCCCAGCCGGAGCAGTGCTCCGACGATGCAGAACACCCCGACGATCACGGCCAGCGTCGCTGCAAGCGCAGCGCGCTCCGCCGGGTCGTCCCCAGCCAGCGGGATCACCGTGGCCGCGACCACCGGAGCGACCGCGGAGTCGGGCCCGAGCACGAGGATGCGGGAGGGTCCGAGGATCGCGTACGCGATCAGGGGCACCATCGTCGCGTAGAGGCCGTACACGGGCGGCAGGCCTGCCAGCCGGGAATAGGCCATCCCTTGCGGCACGAGGAGCGCAGTGAGGACGAGACCCGCGACGGCGTCGTGGCGGAGCCAGCCTCGACGATAGCTCCGGACGGTGGCGATCCCGGGAATCGCGTCGGCGACACGGGCCGCGGCCGTGCGAGCCGATCTGCTGGAGCGAGTCTCGTCTGCCATAGGAGGGTCGGCTGCGACGATACGCCTCGTCTCTCCGAGACGCACGCATCGGCCCTTCCTAGCCCGATCGGGCCATTCTCACGCTGCCACGCGAGATGGCCGATTCGGGCGAAGCGGTGCGCGAAGGTCGCACGCCACGATGGCGGAGCAACCAGACGACGACTCGGGCGCGCGTCGCCGACGCTCGCCCGGGCCGTGTCGACCGGGAGACGGAGGAATCCCCCTCTCGATCCACCCACCACACCAAGGAGAACGACCATGTCGGCAACTGCCGAGAAGGCACACCTGACGGCCGTCAAGCAACGACAGCAGGCCGTCTGGGCGAGCGGCGACTACGCCGAGATCGCCACCCTCATCGTCCCCGTCGCCGAGCGCCTCTGCGACGCGGCCGACCTCCACGCAGGCGCCTCCGTCCTCGACGTGGCGACCGGGAGCGGGAACGCGGCGATCGCAGCCGCCCGACTGGGCTGCAGCGTGGTCGGGATCGACTACGTTCCCTCCCTGCTCGAGCGGGGTCGAGAGCGGGCTGCCGCCGAGCGGCTCGCCGTCGACCTCGTGGAGGGCGATGCGGAGGAGATCCCGTTCGCTGACGGCTCGTTCGACGCCGTGCTCTCCGTCTTCGGGTCGATGTTCGCGCCCGACCAGGCCGCAACGGCGGCAGAGATCACACGTGTCTGCCGTCACGGAGGGACGATCGCTCTCGCGAGCTGGACGCCGGAGGGCTTCCTGGGCGAAGTGTTCCGCACGATCGGCCGTCACGTCCCCGGACCGACCGGCGTCTCGTCGCCGATGCTCTGGGGCACCGAGCCGCGGCTCGTCGAGCTGTTCGGCGAGGACGTGCGCTGGCACCACCGGCGGCGGACCTTCACGTTCCGGTTCACGTCACCCGACGCGTTCGTCGAGACGTTCACGCGCTACTACGGGCCGACCCTCCGCGCCGTCGAGGCGGCCGGTTCGGCGCTCGCGGACGATCTCCGCGCCCTCGTCGCATCCTGGAATCGCCTACCCGGGCGTGGGCCGGTCGCGATCCCGGGGGCGTACCTCGAATCCGTCGGCGTCCGGATCTGAGCGCTCGGTCGACGCCAGGAACGTCCTCGGTGCGTGCGGGGCCGAGCGGCCCCGTGCGCGCTCAGGACGCGCGGGCCTCCGCGACGGCGAGCAGCCGATCGCGGATCGCCTCGGGCTCGCCACCGAGATCGTCGAGCCGCGGCAGCGCGGCGAGCGACTCGAGCCCGAACACGCGCTCGAACAACGCCGTCACCCGGTAGCGCACCGCGCCGCCGGGGCCGCTCTCGCGGCCGGCCTCGGCGATGAGCCCCCGCTCGACGAGCGAGGCGACCGTCGAGTCGGCGGCGACCCCCCGGATGCGGGCGATCTCCGGCCGGGAGACGGGACCGAGGTAGGCGACGACGGCGAGCGTCTCGAGCGCGGCCTGGCTCAGACCCCGCTCGACCGGTCGCTCGAACAGCCGACCGCACGCCTCCGCGGCCTCGCGCGACGCGCGAAAGGCCCACCCACCCGCGACGCGCTCGAGCACGATGCCGCTCCGGCCCTCGCGGTAGCGGTCGCCGAGCAGCCCGAGCGCGGTCTCGATCCGCTCGGCGTCATCCTGGGTGGCATCTGCGAGCTCGGCGACCGAAAGCGGCTGCGAGGCGACGACGAGCAGCGCCTCGACGGTGCGGGCGAGCGCGTCGACGGGGTTCGTGGCGATCAGGCGGAGCGCGCGGTCCACTCGAGGATCCTCTCTGATTCGTGTCGCGCCACACGGATGGGCGCGAACGGGGCGGGTTGGGAGAGCGCGATCTCACCGGCCTTGCGCAGCTCGAGCAGGGCGAGGAACGCGACGGCCTGCTCGATCCGGGTGAGGCCCGGCGACCTCCACGTCGAAGTCGAACGCGCTGCGCCGCCGGAGGACGGCGCGGAAGCGCTCGAGGAACTGCAGGACGGGCGGGAAGCGGAGCGCCATGTGGGAGAGAGACACCTTCGGCGGCTCGACCGCCAACCCTCTGAGCGCGTCGGCGAGCGCCACCGGCTGCTGGGCCGCGAGGCGCCGCTCGAGCTTCGGCGCAAGAGGCGCCGGGCCGAGCCGGAAGTAGCGCTCGCGCTCGGCTGCCATGCGCTCGCGCAGCCAGCCGGCCGCCTCCTTCATCCGCCGGTACTCGGCGAGCCGCCGTGCGAGCTCCTCCGCGGCCTCCTCGGGCTCGAGGTCGGACAGCTCCGCCTCCTCCTCGGGGAAGAGGTGGCGCGCCTTGATCTCCAGGAGCGCAGCGATCAGCACGAGGAACTCGCCGCAGGCGTCGAGGTCGAGCTCGTCCTTCGCAGCGAGATGCTCGACGAACGCGACCACGATCGAGGCGATGTCGATCTCCGCGGGGCGGAGATGATCCTTCAGGATCAGCGTGAGCAGCAGATCGAACGGGCCCTCGAAGGCGTCCAGGTCCAGCTCGAGATCTCGCACGGCAGTGGCCACGCGGTGACCCTAGCCCCCGGATCGGACGCGCCCGCGGGGGACGGTCATCGTCGGCCCCTTGGGTGGTGTGGCGGCACGTGGCGGGCGGCCGCGGCGCTGGCTGAGGACGTACCAGACGATGCCTGCGACGAACCCGAGCAGGGCGACCCAGGCGTTCACCCGGAGGCCGAGCACCTCGTGCGCGTCGTCGACGCGGAGCAGCTCGATCCAGAACCGGCCGAAGCAGTAGAGCGCGATGTATGCGGCGAACAGCCCCGGCGGGCGCGGCCTGATCCGTCGCTCGATCACGAACACGAGCAGAGCAGCGGCGGCCAGGTTCCACAGGGACTCGTAGAGGAACGTCGGGTGGAACGTCGCCTGGTCGAGGTACTCGATCGGTCGGTTGACCGGATCGATCTCGAGTCCCCACGGGAGGTCGGTCGGACGCCCGAACAGCTCCTGGTTCCACCAGTTGCCGAGCCGTCCCACGGCCTGCGCGAGCAGGAGCCCCGGTGCGAGGCAGTCGGCGAGCAACCAGACGTTCGCACCCGCCCTTCGTGCGACGAGCCCGCCGGCGAGGCATCCTGCGGCGATCCCGCCCCAGACGCCGAGACCGCCCTTCCAGATCGCGAACGGCCCCCACCACGCGTCAGGCACCTGATCCCAGCTCGTGAGCAGGTGGTAGAGCCGCGCACCGACGATCCCTGCGGCGACGCCCCAGACGGCGCACCGGAAGATGAGGTCCCAGTCGCCGCCCCGGTTCACCCACCGATGTCCGGTGACCCACGTGGCGACGCCGATCGCGAGGAGCAGCGTCAGGCCGTACAGGTGCACCTGGAACGGGCCGAGGTCGAGCGTGCCCGAGCCGGGCGAGGGGATGGAGCCGAGGATCGTCACGACCGGGCCATTCTGCCGGTGCGACCGGCGGGCGCGGGATCGGTCAAGAGGCCTGCTGGTGGAGGCGCTCGCCCAGGACGGCGAGGACCTTCGCGGCGATCGAGGGGGTCTCGCGGATGAGGCGCTGGAACGCCTGGTCGGAGAGGACCAGGATCCGCACCTGGGTGAGGGCGGTCACGGTCGCCGTCCTCGGAACGTCGGCGACGAGCGCGATCTCACCGGCGAACTCGCCGGGGCCCATCGTGCGGAGCCGCGCGCCCCCCTTCGTGACCTCGACCTCGCCGTCGACGATCACGACGAACTCGCGCCCGCGCTCGCCCTCACGCATGAGCACGGCGCCCGCCGGCAGCGCCAGCTCGTCGGCCGCCGCCGCAACCTGCCCGAGCTCCTTCTTCGAACACCCGGCGAAGAGCCCGACACCGCCGATCAGGTCGATCTTGGTCTTCTTCCGCAGCGCCACGACGCGATCGTACTCACCTCGACCGCGAGGCGCCGCTCCCCGCGATGTGAGACGTTCACAGGATCCTCACGAGAACCACACACCCCTCCACACACGTATCCCCTAGAAAGGGGGCATCCAATCGGCCGCGACGGCCGAAATACCAGTAGGACGACCAACGTTGAAGAGAGCACAGATGTCGACTGCCCACGTCACACTCCCAGAGCCCGAGATCGAGATGGTCGAGCAGTGGCGCCTGTCCGCGCTCGCCCGGGCCGGCTACGACATGGAGTCGGCGGCAGTGCTGGCGGCTTCCCACGAGATCGACCTCCACCAGGCAGTCGACCTCCTCGAGCGCGGCTGCTCGGTCGAGCTGGCGCTCCAGATCCTCCTCTAGCCCGTTCTGCGCACGACCCCCCGGGCGCCGCGGCCAGCGGCACCGGGACCCGTGGTCCCGCCGGGCCGGCTCAGGCGACTGCGGCGCCGCCGAGCAGCGCCTTCGCCTCGGCGAGGAAGTCCGCGTCGGGGCGCACCTTGAACTCGGGGCCGAGCGCGAACGTCTTCGGCCCCTCGCTCGTGTCGAGCGAGAGGTAGACCGGGGACTCGCCGGGGAACTCGCGCACGAGCCGCGCGAGCTCGCGGATGACGCCGGCCGGGGCCTCGCGCGCGTCGAGGGCGAAGCGCACCTCCGTGCGCTCACGCACCGCCTCGAACCCGGTGATCTCGCTCGCGATCACCTTCGTCTCCCCTGCCTGCTTGTGGTCGACGCGACCCTTGACGATCACGACGCGGTCGGCGACGCACAGGTCGCGCGCCGTGTTGTACGTCGCACTGAAGACGACCACCTCGATCGACCCGGTCGGGTCGTCGAGCGTGAGGAAGAGCATCAGATCGCCGCGCTTCGTCGTCATCTGCTTGACGCCCGCGACGATGCCACCGACCGTCACGACCTCGCCGTCACGACGCCGCTCGAGCTCGCCGAGGGTCGCGTCGGTCTTGCGGCGGAGCTGGTCGCGCACGCTCGACAGCGGGTGCTCGGAGACGTAGAGCCCGAGCGTCTCCTTCTCGAGGCGCAGGAGCTCCGGCTTCTCGAACTCGACACCCGAGATCTGCGGGTGGTGGGTCTCCCGACCGGAGTCGGCCGACTCGGCCTCGGCGAACATGCCGTCGAAGAGCGACGACTGACCCATCAGGCGGTCCTGCGCCAGCTTCTGGCCGTGGGAGAGCGCCTGCTCGAGGACGCCAAGCATCCCCATCCGTGTGGCCCCGGTGGAGTCGAGCGCACCGCACTTGACGAGCGACTCGAGCGACCGCTTGTTGACCACGGACGGGTCGACCCGCTCGGTGAAGTCCCAGATCGACGTGAAGGGCCCGCCCTCCTCCCGCGCGGCGACGATGCGCTGCGCGGCGGACTCACCGACGTTCTTCACCGCGTTGAGCCCGAACCGGATCTTCCCCTCGACCACCGCGAAGTCCACCTGCGACGAGTTCACGTCCGGCGGGAGCACCTCGATCCCCATCTCGTCGCAGGCGTTCACGTAGATCGGCACGCGATCCTTCGTGTTCATCACGCTCGAGATCAACGCGGCCATGTACTCGCACGGGTAGTTCGCCTTGAGCCACGCCGTGCGGTAAGCGATCAGGGCGTAGCAGGCCGCGTGCGCCTTGTTGAACGAGTAGTCCTGGGAGGACTCCATGTCCTTCCAGAGCTGCTCGGCGACGGACGGCGTGACGCCGTTCGCCGCGCAGCCGTCGAGGAACTTCGGCTTGAGCGAGGCCATGAGCTCGTGGATCTTCTTGCCGATCGCGCGGCGCAGCGTCTCGGCCTCGGAGGGCTCGAACCCGGCGAGCAGCTTCGCGATCTGCATGTACTGCTCCTGGTAGATGCAGATGCCGTACGAGTCGCCCGTGATCGGCTTCAGCCGCTCGTCGATGTAGACGACCTGCTCCTTCCCGTTCTTCCGCGCCGCGTAGGTCGGGATGTACTGCATCGGCCCCGGCCGGTAGAGCGCGACGAGCGCGATCAGATCCTCGAAGACGGTGGGCTTCACCGCCCGGAGGGCATCGCGCATGCCCGAGGACTCGAACTGGAAGACGCCGCTCGAGTCGGCCCTGGCCAGCATCTCGTAGGTCTTGCGGTCGTCCAGTGGGATCGTGTCGATCTCGAGGCCGTTTCCGATGAGGGCGACCGCCTTGTCGATCACGTCGAGGTTGCGCAGCCCGAGGAAGTCGACCTTGAGCAGACCGAGCGCCTCGACGTTCTTCATCGAGAACTGCGTCACGACCTCGGCGTCCGCGCCCTTCTGCTGGAGCGGCACCACGTCCATCAGCGGCTGCGCGCCGATCACGACGCCGGCCGCGTGGATCGAGTCGGCCCGCGTGAGTCCTTCGAGCGGGCGCGCGAGGTCGACGATCTCCTTGGCGATCGGGTCGCTGTCGACCGCCTGGCGCAGCTCGCCGCCGGGCTTGAGCGCCTCCTCCAAGGTCTGCCCGGGCCCTTCCGGGACGAGCTTCGCGATCCGGTCGACGACGCCGTAGGGCACCTCCAGCACGCGCCCGGCGTCGCGGAGCGCCGCGCGTGCCGCCATCGTCGAGAAGGTGATGATCTGCGCGACGCGGTCGCGACCGTACTTCTCGGCGACGTAGTTGATCACGCGCTCCCGACCCTCGACCGCGAAGTCGATGTCCATGTCGGGCATGTCCTTGCGGGCCGGGTTGAGGAACCGCTCGAACAGGAGCCCGTAGCGCATCGGGTCGATGTCGGTGATCCCGAGGCAGTAGGCGGCGAGCGAGCCGGCCGCCGAGCCGCGCCCCGGGCCGACGGAGACGCCGTCGCGCTTCGCGAAGCCGATGAAGTCGGCGACGATCAGGAAGTAGTCCGCGAACCCCATCTCACGGATCGTCTTCAGCTCGAACCGGAGGCGGTCGTCGAGCTCCGGCGTGGACGCGCCGTAGCGGCGTGCGAGCCCGTTCTCGCACAGCTCGACGAGGTACTCGAACGCGTCCCGCCCGTTCGGGACCGGGAACTTCGGCAAGTGGATCCGGCCGAGCTCGATCTCGACGTTGCAGCGCTCGGCGACCTCCAGGCTCCGGCGCATCGCGTCCTCGTGCCCGGGGAAGTCGAGCGCCATCTCCTCCGGGGTCTTGAAGTAGAACTCGTTCGTCTCGAAGCGCCAGTGGTTCGGGTTGCGCAGCGAGTCACCCGACTGGATGCAGAGCAGCGCCTCGTGCGAGACGGCGTCGGCCGCGTCGAGGTAGTGAACGTCGCCGGTCGCGACGAGCGGCAGGTTGCGCTTGCCCGCCAGCGCCGCGAGCTGCGCCACGAGCTGCTGCTGCACCTCGAGCCCGGCGTTCTGGAGCTCGACGTAGACGTTGTCGCGCCCGTAGATCTGCTCCAACCGGTCGAGCTCGAGCTCGGCGTCCTTCTCCCTGCTCTCGACGAGCGCGCGCGAGACCCGACCCGAGAGGCAGCCCGAGAGCGCGATGAGCCCCTTCGAGTGGCGCTCCAGCAGCTCCCAGTCGGTGCGCGGCCGGTAGTAGTAGCCCTCGAGATAGGCGAGCGAGCTGAGCTTGATCAGGTTCGCGTAGCCCTCGTTGTCCGAGGCGAGGAGCGTGAGGTGCGCGTGCCCCTTCTCCTGCCTACGACGCTCGTCGACGACGTAGACCTCGCAGCCGATGATCGGCTTGACGCCCTCCTTCGCCGCAGCCTTCACCAGCTCGATCGTCCCGGCGAGCGATCCGTGGTCGGTGAGGGACACGGCCGGCATGTCGAGCGCCGCCGCCTTGGCCGCCAACGCGGGGATCCGGCACGCCCCGTCGAGGATCGAGTACTCCGAGTGGACGTGCAGGTGGACGAACGGGGCGGTCACGGGATGGCCATCGTACTGCCCGGTGGGGACGGCTCCCGTTCGTGTCGTCTCGCACGAGCGCGGTTTTCGCCGGTGACCTCGACGCGGCGCACGGCCGCCGCGCCACCACGGCGACGAAGTGGGCCGTGAGCGCCCGCGAGGGGAGACGATCCGAGGCTCTCGCACGCTTCCAGCCAGGCGGAGAACCGCAGCGCCGACTGCGTCTCCGAGGTGCTGCTCGACGACGCTCCCGGCGAGCACCGCGACGAGGCGCGGCGCGTGCACGAGCGTCCCGGTGCGGATCACGTCGAGCCCTTCCGCAGTGAGCGCATCGACGAGCGCGGCGCGGCCGAGCGTCGCTCCGACATGGTAGGGCGCCAGCCCGACGACGGGCGGCGCGCGCCCCGGCGAGCGACCAGGCGCGATTCAGGCCATGACCGCGGAGGAGCTTCCCGAGCGCGACGATGGGGTTCCGCGGGTTGTCGAGCGTGACGAGCAGCCGCCCACCGGGTGCCAGCACGCGCACGAGCTCGCGCAGGGCGGCGTCGATCTCGGCCGGCTCGTCGAAGTGGTCGAGCGTCGAGTTCGAGACGATGGTGTCGAACATGTCGTCCGGGAACGGGAGAGCGCGCACGTCGGCCACGAGCGCCGTCAGGGCGGGGCCCGCCGGGCGGCTGTCTCGACGATGCGCTCGTTCACGTCCACGCCGGTCACGCTCGCCGCCCGCTGGAGCAGCGCCCCCGTGAGCCCCGACGAGACGGCCTCGTCGAAGAGATCCGTCTTCAGCACGGCGCCGAGGTCCCGGGAAGCCAGGCCTCGAGGAGTCGCGTGTTGACGGCGTCGCTGTGGGCGCGCCAGAGCCGGGAGGGCGTCCCCTCGAGCCACACCCCGGCCATCGTGTCCCAGGCTGGGGTCACCTGGCACGCCGTCGGAGGACGTCGGGACTCGCATCAGGCCGGGGTCTGCAACGCCGCGACCGCGCGTCAGCCGCCGGCGCGCAGATGGCACGCGGCGCCCTCACCCACCCGGGTGCCCGCTGTGACCGCGCCGCTCCTGGTGACCCGTGTCTCCCGGAGCCGTCGCGCGAGCAGAGCGACGAAGAGGGGGAGCGAAGCACGTCGGAGACCACGATAATGGAGCGTCTGAGGAGGACGAGCTTCATCACCGAGCCGGCAGCCTTCGCCATCGACCCGCGGGCCGGGAGGTAGGCATGCCTCGCCTCTGGCTGCTCCGTCACGCGAAGTCGAGCTGGGACGACCCGACGCTCGACGACCACGACCGGCCGCTCTCGCAGCGGGGGAGAAGGGCATGCGCCTCGCTGCGACGGCACTGCGCCGCGTCCGCTGTCCTGCCCGAGGTCGTGCTGTGCTCGACGGCGACCCGCGCCCGAGAGACGCTGGCCGCGCTCGGCGGTGTGCTCGGAGACCCGGAGATCCTGCTCGAGGACGGCCTCTACCTCGCGTCGGCGCACGGGCTGCTCACGCGCCTCCGCGCGCTCGACGCCGAGTCGGCGCTGCTGGTCGGCCATAACCCCGGCCTCCAGGAGCTGGTCGGTCTCGCTCGCCCGCCCGAGCACGCTGCGCGACCGCGCGCAGGAGAAGCTGCCCACGGGTGCGCTCGCGACGCTCGAGGTCGACGGCTGGCTCGACCTCGCGCCCGGGCCAGGCCGACCTGGTCGAGCTCGTGACGCCGCGCGAGCTCGCGTAGAGCCCGCGCGGCGTCGGGGCGCTGTCAGCCCGTCAGCTGGATCGCCGTGAACATCGCGCCGCCCGGGTCGACGATGCCCGCGAACGGCCCGAACGGCGAGTCCATCGGCCCGTGCACGACCGTGCCGCCGAGCTCGGCCGCGCGTGCGAGCGTCTCGTCGAGCGACGAGACAGCGATGTAGGTGTTCCACTGCGCAGGGATGCCGTCCATCCCGGCGGGCCGAGCCATCACACCCGCGACCGGGCCGGCGCCGGCGTCCTGGCCCCAGTACCCCTCGCCCATCTCGACGGCAGACCAGCCGAACACCGCACCGTAGAACGTATGCGTCGCGACCGGGTCGTCGCTTACCAGCTCGTTCCAGCAGAACGTGCCCGGCTCGTTGGCGAGCCCCGCGCCGTGGTGCGCTCCGGCCTGCCACACGCCGAACGTCGCCCCGTGGGGGTCTGCCGCGAAGACCATCCTCCCCGCGTCGAAGACGTCCATCGGGCCGGCGAGGACCGTACCGCCTGCTGCCGTGATCCTTCTCGGCGGTGGCGTCGGCGTCGGCGCTCGCGACGTAGGTCGTCCAGGCGGCCGGCATCCCGTCCTGGGCAGGACCGAACCCGGCGACGTCGGCGTTCCCGAGCCGAAACATCCCGTAGCCACCTGCCTCGGGGCGGGGATCCGCATCCCCTTCCCAGCCGAGAAGGCCGCGGTAGAAGGCCGTGGTGGCCTCGAGGTCGCTGCTGGAGACGTCCACCCAGCAGGGCGTTCCGGGCGCGTACTCGGTGAAGCGCGTCATCGTCTCTCCTCTCGATGGTCTCCCGGAGGATGGGTGGTCCCGGAGATCGAGCATAGGACTTCGGCGTTGCGCCGTGGGTGAAGGTCGACGAGCTCGACCTCTCCAGTCCGACGCAGCCCGCGTCCGCGTCGGGGAGCGCCGAAGCAGGGCCACTATCGTCTCGGGATGGCGACGGTCAGCGTGCACCACGACGAGCCGCCCGAGGAGGGTCGCAGCGCAGAGGGCTCGATCCGTCTCCGTGCGGCTCGACGGCGCCACATGGCTGCGGGTCACGCCGACCGAGCTGCTCGAGCTCGGCGTCGCCGACGGTGACGCGCTGGACCCGAACGGCGCCACCGCCGTCGAGACGGCGCTCGCACGGACGCGCGCCAGGCTCTTCGTCGTCCGCTCTCTGGCGGCTCGGGCGCAGTCGATCGCCGAGATCGAGGCGAAGCTCGCCGCGCGGGAGATCCCGCCGGAGCTCGCCGCGGAGGCGGTCGCGCTCGCGCTCGACTACGGGTACCTCGACGATGCGTCGCTCGCCGCCCAGCTCGCGCGCGGGCACGTCTCGCGGGGGTATGGCCGGCGGCGGGCCACCCAGGCCCTGCGCACCCGGGGCCTGCCGGACGCGGTCGCCGACGCGGCTCTCGCCGAGGCGTACGAGGGCGACGAGGTCGTACAAGCGCGCGCGGCACTCGGTCGGCGGTCGTTCGGGGAGGGTGATCCCGGCCGACGAAGGGCTGTCGCGTTCCTCGCGCGGCGAGGGTTCTCATCCTCCGCGAGCTGGGCCGCGGTGAAGCAGCGCGATCAGGAGGGCGACGGCGGGAGGATGTCGACTTGACGACGCGCATCCCGATCCGGTTCGGGCGGCTCGGGTGCTGCTCCGGGCGCATCGGGATGCCTCGGCGCGGGACCTACCTCGAGCTGGACGAGGCGACGCTCGGCGTCCGAGGCGGGATCTGGTTCCGCGCGGCGATCCCGCGGGGCGCGATCCGCGCCGTCGAGCCCGGCCCAGACCGCCCCTGGTCGATCGGCGTCCACGGCTGGCGAGGCTCCTGGATCGTGAACGGCGCCGCCTCGCCGATGGCGCGGATCACGGTCGATCCGCCCGCGCCGGCGCGGTCGGTCGTGTTCCGGATCGCCCTGCGCGAGCTCGAGGTGAGCGTCGACGACCCGGACGCGCTCGGGCAGGCGCTGCTCGCCGGTCGCGACGTCATCTGACAAACGGCGCTGCTCACGCCGACCCACGACCGACAAGCGCTCACCGTGCGCGGCGCGAGTCAGAAGCCACGCCCGCAGGTGCGCTCCCACCGCGCATCGGCAGCTCGGCCGGGGCGTGCCTCGGTCTCGCTCCTCGTCGCTACGGCAGGTCGTCGGGCCGGTGCGAGCCGACGACGGCGACCGCCCGGACGGCGTCGGCCGAGACGATTCCGAGCGCGACGCCGTCGGGGACGTCGAAACGGACGAGCTCGACGGGGTCGTCGAGGTCGAGCGGCTCGCGGTAGTCGATCTCGGCCCGGTACGGGAGTGTTCGGATCGACCGCGCCCGACGCGATCAGGGCGTGCTCGACCGCCTGCCAGTGCACCGCGTTGTTCACGTGCCCGTGCAGGTCGACGTCGGCGCTGCGCAGAGCCCACGCCGCACCGGCCACGCCCGTGGGCGGATCAGGGAGCTCGAAGCGGGTGGAGACCGAGCTCGCTCCCGGCCGCTTCCGCGATAGGGTTCGAAGCCGTCGATCCGGGCGGGCCGCCCGTCCCCGTCGAGGTGGATCCAGACGCTGTCGACCTCCAGCGTGACCGCCGTGGTCGCCCTTGACCGACCAGCGCCGGCCCGCCGCGATCGCGGCGACCCCGCTGCACCACGTCGTGAGCTCGACGGCGCGATCGGCCAGGAGCGGGACGAGGACGTCGACGCGGATCCGCCGCACGAACCAGAGGTGCTCTGGAGCGCCCCAGCCCGTCTCCCCGACGTCGTCGATCGCGACGTCCTGCAGGAACCGCGCCACCGCGTCGAGCCGCACCCGGCCGCGGGCGTCCATGTCCGCAAGGCGCACGGTCCGCCGCCCGACGAAGGCGCGGGTTCCCGGGATCGGTGCGCGAGTCGTGTCCACGCCGGCTCAGAGCGGCCCGAGCGCGTCCTGGAGGGCCTGGAGCGCGTCGCGGAGCTCGGCGACCTCCGTCTCGAGCGCCTCGACGCGGGCCTGGAGCTCGCCGTCGCCCAGGTGAGTCGGGGCCACGCCCGAGGGCGCGGGGGTCGGCGCGTCGTCGGAGCGCGCAGCGGCCGGCGACGGCCCATCCGCCTCGACCTCGTCGCCGAGGAGATGCGCGAACCGCTCCTCCTTCTGACCCGGCCGGCGACCGAGGCTCACGACCAGCTCCCTCTCGCGCAGCCCGGAGAGGACGTCGTGCACCTCGTCGAGGGTCGCGAAGGCGTGCAGCCGCTCGCAGCGCTGCTTCAGCTCGCCCGGGGTCTGGGCGCCGCGCAGCATCAGCACTGCGAGCACCGCGACCTCTCCTTCTCCGAGACCGAGCGCATCCGTGAAGAGCTGCCGGTACTTGACGGCGCGGCTTCCCGCTCCGCTCGCGAGCCTGGCCCAGCCCCGGCGGCTCAGCTCCTGTGCCGCGATGTGCACCGTGCGCTCGTCGTAGAAGACGACCGGGTCGCGATTGGTCGACTGGTTGCAGGCGAGGCGGAGCGCGTTGAGGGAGAGCGGGTACTGGTCGGGCGTCGTGCGCTGCTTCTCGAGGAGGCAGCCGAGCACCCGGATCTCGACGGGGTCTGCGCTCATGACCACGAAGCCTACGCGGCCGCAGGGCAGTCGGAGCCGGCTCCACGCTGTAGCGTCTCGCCGATCGATGACGCTCCCGATCCGCGACTGCTACCCCGTCTCCGACCGGTTCCTCGCCGGCGAATACCCGGGTGCCGCCGACGCCGAGGTCGCGGCGAACCGCATCGATCGCTTCGAGCGTCACGGCGTGACGCACTTCGTCGACCTCACCCACCCGGCGGACCTGCTCGAGCCCTACGACCGTCATCTCGACCGGGCGCGCCGGATCCATCACTCGATCGTCGACATGGGCACGACCACGATCCCGCACATGACGCGCATCCTCGACGACGTCGACGCCGTGCTCGCAGACGGGGGCGCCGTGTACGTGCACTGCTGGGGGGGCATCGGCAGGACAGGCACCGTCGTCGGCTGCTGGCTCGTACGGCACGGACTGGACGACGGCGACGCGATCGCGCGCATCGCAGCGCTGCGGCGACGCGTCGTCGACGCCCGGATGCCGTCGCCGCAGACGACCGCGCAGCGCGAGATGGTGAGGGCGTGGAAGCCGGGGCGCTGACCGATCTCGTCGAGGTCGTGCTCGCTCGAGCCTGGGCACGGGCGGGTCGGTTCCACGGCGAGCTGCACTGGCGCTGCGTTGCAGGCTCCGCCGTGCGACTCGCGTCCGAGGTCGACGGCGCGGATGCGGTCGTCGGGCTCTGCTTCGGTCTCGTCCACGACACCCGCCGCGTGAACGAGGACTTCGACCCGGAGCATGGGCACCGGGCCGCGTCGCTCGTCCGCGAGCTCGAGGCGGAGGGCGCTCTCCCCTTCACCTCCGACCGAGTCGACCTGCTCGCGACCGCGGTCGCGCTCCATGCGGACGGCCAGGTCAGCGCCGATCCGACGATCGGCGTCTGCTGGGACGCGGACCGCCTCCACCTGCCGCGGGTCGGGATCGATCCCGACCCGTCGCTGCTGTCGACCGCCGCGGCCCGCGAACCGGCACAGTCGCAAGCGGCCGCGGCTCTCCGTGCGAGCCCGGACGCCTGGGCCGAGCTGGTCGCGCGGGTCGGTCGCGGCGCCTAGAGGCCGTCCACTCTCGCGTCGGCCTCTCTCGATTCGTCGTCCCCGGCCGCACCCCGCGGGAGGAGAAGCGCCATGAGGATCGCGTCGACCTCCTCGCCCGCCCGAACGTAGTGCCGTGCGCGGTACCCCTCTCGCACGAAGCCGAAGCCGTCGTACAGCTCGATCGCCGGCTCGTTCCACGGGAACACGTGGAGCTCGAGCTTGCTCACGTCGGACGAGGCAGCCCAGTCGACCGCCTGCTCGAGCAGCCGCCGACCGATCCCCCGGCGACGGTGTCTCGCCGCGACCATCAGCCCGAGGTCGGCGACATGGCGACTCGCCGGGTGCGGGTCGCGCGCGATCGAGAGCCGCCCGACGATCGTCCCGTCGAGCTCGGCGACGTAGACGGCGGCGTCCGGGTGGCGACGGACGACGCGAAGGTACCGCCGCTCCTCCACCACGCTCCGGCCGCCGCCCGTCTGCAGGAGCCACCCGTCCGGCTCGAGCGAGACCTCCGCCATCAGGGCCACGAGCCCGGCGGCGTCGGACGGCTCGGCCCGGCGGACGACGGTCACCGCAAGACCTCCCCGCGTCCACCGCGCCGCGGATCACCGGCCGCTCCCGCAAGCCCATCGGCGCGGAGCTCGACCGCGCTCGTGCCGCCGAAGAAGAGGTTGCGATCGGCCCAGCGCACGACTTCCCAGCCCTCGTCCTCGAGGGCCTCGGGCACCCCGGAGCCCCACCCACCCTCGACGTGGACGACTCCTCCGTCGACATGGAGGCGCGGACGCGCGATCGCCTCCGCCACGCCCATCCCCCCGGCGACGACGCGAACGAGCACCTGCAGGATCGCACCGGAGAGGCGGACGGACCCGGCGCTGCCGATCGCGAGCCGTGGCGCCCCGTCGCGGAGCGCCAGCGAAGGGGTCATCATGCTCGGAAGCCGGACGCCGGGCTCGTGGCCGACCTCGCCGATCACGTCGAGCTCGCCGAGCATGTTGTTGAGCTGGAAGCCGTGGCGGAAGACGCCTGCGCCCGACCCGAGCGTCGACGAGAGCGCCGCAACCGAGCCCTCTGCGTCGATCACGGAGACGTGCGTCGTTCCCGTCGGCTTCGCGCCCGGCGCGGGTCCCGCGTATCCGGCGCGGAGCGCTCGCGCGAGCGCAACCGCCGCCTCGGGGCCATCTCCCGCCGCGATCTCCGCCGCTTCGGCGAGCTCGGCCAGGCCGCGGACGACGACCGCTCCGCCCACCGACGGGGCCGGCGTGGCGAGCACCAGCGAGCCCGCGAACGGCGCCTCGAGCGGTTGCCGCTCGACGACCTGGTAGGCGGCCACGTCGTCGGCCAGCTCGGGGAGCAGCTCGGGCAGCGCCTCGGGCCCCGCCGTCCGCAGGCGCTCGAGCGTCGGGACGAGATCGCTCGTGAGGATCGCCCCGGGCGTCCCGTAGATCCGGCGTCCGCCCTCGTCGCGTTGCAGGATCGCCTCCAGGATGTCGTGCAGGAACACCTGCTCGGGACTGGCCTCGAGACCTCTTCGGGCCGTCTCCAGGGCAGGGGTGAACAGCGCGCTCCACGGCATCCGTCCGAGGCGCACATGCGCCTCGAAGAGCCCGTGGACGAGTCCGGGTACGGCGACGGAGCCCTCTCCGACGTGGAAGACCTGGGTCGAAGCATCACCGAAGTCGATGACGACCTCGTCCATCTCCCGCGCACCGCCCGAAGGAACGACGAAGAAGCAGTCGAGGAGGGTCGAAGGCTCTCCGGGGCGGTCGAGGAGCATGAACCCACCACCGGCAGGCCCGGTCAACGGCCCCTCCGACACGAACGCGGCGAGCGCTGCCGCGATCACGGCGTCGACGGCCGTCCCGCCCTCACGCAGAGCCCAGGCACCGGCGTCGACGGCCAGCCTGCTCCCCCTGCAACCGCGCCGCGCATCCCGAGAGCCTACGTCGTCCGTCGATGCCCCATCCGGGGTCATGGTCACACCGACATCTGCCGAAGGTACGGAGGCGGTGCTCTTCTCTCGTTCACTCCACCATGCGTCGGGCGGTGGCCTCACGCGGACGCGCGGCGCAGCGGTCGCGTTCGCGGTCGCGTGCTCGCTAGCGCTCGTCATCGCGGTCGTCACTGCCGGCCCGCTGAGATCGAGGCTCGGCGCGGCCGTCCACGAGCTCGGCTCGGCCAGCCCGCCACTCGTCGTGGTGTCCGGGGCCTGGGCGTTCGCGGCGCTCGTCTGCGGTGCGCTCGGCTGGCGCGCGACGCTGCGCGCGCTGGGGACGACGGTCGGCCCGGTCGACGCCGTCGCCCGCTACACCGTGGGCTCGGCCCTCAACGCGGCCGTGCCTGCGCGCATCGGCGGCGTCGTGCGCTTCGCGCTGTTCGCTCGTGTCGGAGGAGTGCGGTCGGCAGGGGTGTCCGCCGCAGCGCTCGGCGCTGCGCACGCGGCCGTCCTCGTCCCTCTCGCGCTCGCGGCCGGCCTGTCCGGCGTCGTCCCGCTCTGGGCGGGGGCCGCGGCGGGCCTCGGTGCCGTCGTGTGCGCGGCGATCGCAGTCGTCGCGGGGGGCCATGCGCAGGTTCTTCCCGCCGCCGTTCTCTGGGTCGGCCTCACGACGGTGGCGCGCCTCGGAGCCGCGACGAGCGCGGCCGCGGCGCTCGGAGCCCCGCATCCGCTGCTCGCCGGACTGCTCGTCGTGCCGGCCACCGACCTCGCGGCGTTCGTGCCGCTCACGCCCGGCGCGATCGGCGTCGCAACGGCCGCAGGTGCGATGGCGATCTCGAGCGTCGGTGCCGACGCCGCGACCGCGCTCGCCGCCGCGTTGGCGCTCGGCCTGGCCGAGACGACCGCGTCGTTCGGGCTCGGAACCCTGGGCGCGCTCCTCCTCGCGGGCGTCCTGCCGGGGCTCCGGTCGAGCCGGTGGGGAACGCATGTGGCGGCCGCCACCGACACGCCGGCCAGCGCTGTGGCGTCGGCCGGCTGAGAGCTCGAATCAGAACGACGGTGGTTCGCGGGCCGAGCGGGTTGCGCGCGTGCGGTGCACGAACGGAGGCAGCGTCACGACGGCGCTGTTGAGACGACCGAGCACGATGCGGCGGGCCGCGGGACGCGCCTCGGCGGCCTGAGGCTACATCCGCACTCAAGAGGGTCAGCGCAGGAAGCTCGGCAGCTCGCCGTCCTCGCGCGTGCCGCCGCGCGGCGCGGGCGTCGAGGACGAGGCCGAAGCCGCGAACGACGGCGAGTACGCGCGCCGACGGCTGCCGCCGAGGCCCGTCGCGACGACCGTCACCCACACCTGGCCGTTGAGACGCTCGTCGACGGTCGCGCCGAAGATGATGTTCGTCTCGTCCGTGGCTGCACGCCTGACGACCTCGGCCGCGTCGTTGACCTCCATCAGCGTGAGATCCTCGCCACCGGCGATCGAGAGCAGGATCCCCCGTGCGCCGACGATCTCGGTGTCGATCAGCGGAGAGCGCAGGGCCCGCTCGGCGGCCTCGCGCGCGCGGTTGTCGGTCGCCTCGGAGTACCCGATGCCCATCAGGGCCGAGCCGGCGTCCGACATCACGGTGCGAACGTCGGCGAAGTCGAGGTTGATGAGTCCCGGCATGGTGATGAGGTCACAGATCCCCTGGACGCCCTGCCGGAGCACGTCGTCCGCGATCCGGAACGCGTCGACCATGGACGTCGTCCTGTCGAGCACCTCGAGGAGACGGTCGTTGGGGATCACGATCACGGTGTCGCAGGCGGCGCGGAGCTCCTCGACGCCGGTGTCGGCGGCGGTGCGGCGCCGGGTTCCCTCGAAGCGGAACGGCGTGGTCACGATCCCCACGGTGAGCGCGCCGAGCTCGCGCGCGATGCGCGCGACGACGGGCGCCGCACCGGTGCCGGTGCCTCCGCCCTCTCCAGCGGTCACGAACACCATGTCGCTCCCGCGAAGGGCCTGCTTCATGTGGTCGTAGCCTTCCTCTGCTGCCTTCCGCCCTGTCTCGGGGTCGGCGCCGGAGCCCAGCCCCTGGGTCAGCTCCTCGCCGATGTGGATCTTCACGGGCGCATCCGAGAGCTCGAGCTGCTGGGCGTCGGTGTTGACCGCGATGAAGTCGACCTGCGCGATCCCGGCGTCCATCATCCGGTTGACGGCGTTGATCCCGGCGCCGCCGACGCCGACGACGCGGATCACGGCGAAATAGGATGCGACGTCGCCTGCGACGTTCAGCCGCGGCGCACCCTCGGGCATCGGCGCGACGAACCGGCTCGCAGGCGGCTCGTACGGGCGCTCGACCTCGGGCTCCGCGACGACCTCCTGCGGGGCCGCGGGCGGCGGCGCCGGGCGCGGCCTTCGCCTTCGCGGAGCGGGCCTTTGGCTTCGCGGCCGGCGCGAGGGCCGCTGCCGGCTCGGCGTCGTCGGCGACCGCGCTCTCCTCCAGGCTCTCACCCGGATCGAATGCAGCCGGCGACGCGTCGACGGAGGGCTCACGCGACCTCGAAGTCGTAGACGTGCTCGACCGTCGCCTCGAGCGCAGCGACCTCACGACGGTCGTCCTCGAGCGTCGGCGCGGGGATGAGGACGGTCTGCTCGTCGGCCGCGTCGGGGGTCACGGCCTCGGGCTCCTCGAGCCTGCTCGGGAGCGGAGCCGGCGGGAGCGGGCGTCTCACCACGGTTCGCCGCCTCGGTTGCCCGGAACAGCTCTCCAAGCGGCCCTTCATGCATGCTCGCGCGCCTGCGCGCCATGCGATTCCTCCTTCGCGACGAGCTCGCGCGCGAGCGCGCGATAGGCCTCGGCAGCCGACCCGGTCGGGTCGTACCGCAGCACCGAGCTCCCCTTCACGGGGGCCTCGGCATACCGGACGGTCTTGCGGATCCTCGTGCTGAACACGAGGTCGCCGAAGTTCTCCTCCAGGATCTCGATCGCCTCGCGGGCGTGCAGCGTGCGACCGTCGTACATCGTCGGGACGATCCCCTCGACCTTCACGAGCGGGTTGAGGTTCTCGCGCACCATCGCGAGCGTGTTCTCGAGCTGCACGAGCCCGCGCAGCGAGAGGTACTCGCACTGCACCGGGACGATGACCCCGGTCGCGGCGACGAACGCGTTGATCGTGAGCAGGCCGAGCGAGGGGGGCGTGTCGATGAGGACGTAGTCGTAGTGGCCGCGCACCTCGGCGAGCGCCTTGTCGAGCGCCCGCTCACGGCCGATCAAGGCCGAGAGGGCGAGCTCCGCACCTGCGAGATCGATGGAGGCGACCGCGATGTCCACCTCCGCGCGCTCCACGATCTCCGAGATCGGGATCCGGTGGACGAGCACGTCGAACATCGAGCGCTCGATCACGTCCGGGTTCATGCCCTGGCTCATGGTCAGGTTCCCCTGCGGATCGAGATCGATCAGCAGCACCTTGAAGCCCATCTCTCCGAGCGAGACGCCGAGGTTCAGCGTCGTGGTCGTCTTGGCGACTCCGCCCTTCTGGTTCGCGAGCGCGATCACACGGGTCGCCGCGCGCTCCTGGAGGCGCGTGGAGGCGTCGGGCAGGACGATCGGTGAGAGCGGGGGGCTGACCGGCTCGGCGGGAGCCGGCTCGGGAGAGGCGACGGCGTGCGACGCCGGCGTCACGACCTCCTCGGGCACGTCGAGCGGCTCGGGCGCGTCGGAGAGCAGTGCCGACGGGTCGAACGCCGGGCGCGGCTCGCTCACGGTCGGGCGCTCCCCGGATTCCGGCGACGGCTTATGACTGCGGGGAAGCAGGCGGACGAGACCCATGACGTGGCCGTGTTCACCGCGGTCCGCCCGACTCCTTCAAGCAGCTCTGCATCAATCCTCACCGTCCCAGTAGTCGAGCTGCTCGAGACGACCGATCACGCCGACTCCGCGGAACGAGATCTTCCTCGACCTCGGGTAGAAGCAGATGTCGTTCGGGCGCCGCAAGCCGTAGGCGAGCACCTGCATGCCCTCGGGGCCGGCCAGCAGGGCGAGTGGGCGAGCGGTGCCGGCCCGCGCGGCGACGGTGCTCCCTGCCCGCAGCGGATACGTCTCGTGCTCGGCGGCCCACCTGTCGCCCTCGGTCTCGGCCCGGGGATGCGGCCAGACGTCGAGCGTGCCGCTGCCACCGAGCACCACGTAGATCTCCTCCTCCTCGCTGTGCGCGTGGGGGGCGTTGAGGAGCATGCCCGCGTCGACGTCGTAGAGCTTGAGCCCGGTCTTGAGCGACCCGCCCGCGGAGCCGAGATCGCGCCCGGCGCGCGAGATCGTCGCTCCACGCCGCTCCGACGCCGACACGTCCGCGACGTTCACGATGCGCGAAGGCCGCGGCGTGAGCTCGCCGACCACGGGCGGGCCGGCCTCCGCCTCGCGCTTCCACGGATGATCCTCGGGAGCGCCCTGCCGCACCCAGGTCGGCCCGAGCCACGAGACGCCCGCGCGCGGGAGCAGCGTGTTGGCGGCGTAGTGGCGCTCGCCGAACGCGAGAACGGTGAGCCCGTCGGGGCCTGCCTGGATCGTGTGGGCGTGCTCGAGCGCGAGGTGGACGAGGCAGTCGCCGGCGGCGACCGCGAAGGCCTGCTCCTGCTCGCCGTCCCACTGGAGTGACACGCCCGATCCCTCGAGCACGAAGAAGATCTCCTCCTCGGATGCCTCCAGGTGGAGCGGTGTCGCCCATTGCCCGGGCTCGACGCGGATCCTCTGGACACCGACGTGGAGCGACAGCTCGCCGGTCAGGTCCTGCCACTCGCCCGCGATGTGGCCGCGCTCCCGACGCACGGGCTCGATCTCATCCCAGTGCGTGATCACGCGTCCACCCTAGCGCCGTCGACGAAGCCGACGTCGAGGGCGGTCGGCTCGGAGCCGTCGTGCGTGTGCCAGAGCCAGCGGCCCGCGCGCCGCACGAGGATCGCCGTCTGCCGGGACGCGAGCCGAGCAGCGCGCTCACCCGGTCGCTCCCACGTCGCGACGCCTTCGGCGTTCACCCAGGCGACGTCACCCGAGACCCTGACCCGCCGTGCAGCCCACGTCAGGGTGAACGACCTTGAAACGGCGTCGAGCAGGTCGAGAAGCTCGCGCAGACCGTCGCGGCCCACAGCCGCCTCCGGCGCCGCCGGGCCCCAGAACGTGAGGTTCGTCGATCGCGGCGCTCGAGCGCACGATCGAGGTCGTCGAACGCAGCGAGGGCCTGCCGCTCGTCGTCGGTCACGCCGCGGAGTATCCGCGATCAGCGCGTCGGCGTCTGCTGCGGGCCGCGGTCGAGCGACGACCTCAGCCTCGCGACCGCCTCCGTCGCGGCATCACCCCCCTCCTCGCGCGCCCACGCCTCTGCCTCATGGAGGAGGCAGCGCAGCTCACCGAGCAGCTCGGCCGGGCCCGCGTTCGCCCGTCGCATGGTCTCGATCCGACCGAGCCGCTCGAGCACGCTGCGTGCCTCCTCCATGACCCGAGGGTACGACGCCGCGCGAAACGGGAGTGTCACGCCTTCGTGCCCGAAGAGCGACCGCGCTCAGGGGGTCGGCGGAGCCGCTGCCGGAGGAGCCGCTGCCGCCATCGCGGCGCGCAGCTCGCGCAGCATCCCGCCGAAGATGTACCCGTGGAACGGCCAGAGGGCGTACCAGTACGCCAACCCGAAGAGCCCGGAGGGATGGAAGATCGCCGTCTGGGTCACGGTCGAGCGCGTCGACCCCGTCGGGTGCGACCTCGAACTGGAGCCACGCGCGGCCGGGGACCTTCATCTCCGCCTGGAGCCGCAGCAGATGGTCCGGCTCGAACGCCTCGACACGCCAGAAGTCGATCGTGTCCCCGGGTCGGATCCCCACCGGGTCACGGCGCCCACGCCGCAGCCCCGGCCCTCCCAGCAGGACGTCGACCAGGCCGCGGAGACGCCACAGCGCCGCGCCCTTGTACCACCCGGTGCTGCCGCCGATTCGTTGGATCGGGGCGAACGCGACGGCCGCGGGATACGGCACCGAGAGCGAGCGCGAGTCGACGAGACGCGAGCCGCGTCGGATCCCGCCGTACGACGGGCTCGCCGCGAACGCCTCATCCGAGAAGCGCGTCTCGGCGATCTCGGAGTCCTCGTGCGCGAGCGCTCTCGCGATCGCCTCTGCGGAGGAGCGGGGCTGGACGCCGAACACCGCGGGCGCAGAGTCGTCGCGGACGACGGTCTCGTTGCGCAGGGAGTCGACCAGCTTCTTGCCCACACCGGCGTAGACCGGGGTGACGAGCCACAGCCAGAGCGACGAGAGCCGCGGAGTGAGCACGGGCACAGGGATCATCGACCGGCGCAGCCCGCGCTGACGCGCGTACTCCTGCATCAGCTCGAGGTACGTGACGCGGTCGGCGCCGCCGATCTCGTAGAGCTCCCCGCCGACCGCCTCGTGGTCGAGCGCGGCGAGCAGGTAGGCGAGCACGTCCTCGATCGCGATCGGCTGGGCCTCGACGCGGACCCACCGGGGGGTGACCATCACCGGCAGCTTCTCGACCAGCGACCGCACCATCTCGAACGAGGCGCTGCCCGATCCGATCACGATCGACGCCCGGAGCTCGATGGTCGGGATCCCGGAGGCTCGAAGGATCTCCCCGACCTCCTGACGTGACGCGAGGTGCTCCGAGAGATCGGGCCCCTGGCCGAGCCCGCCGAGATAGATGATGCGACGGACACCGGCCTTCCGTGCGGCTGCGACGAACGAGTGGGCAGCCTCACGATCGGCCTCGCCGAACTCGCGCCCCGAGCCCATCGAGTGGACGAGGTAGTAGACGGTGTCGACGCCCTCGAGCGCGGGGCCGAGCGTCTCGGGCGCGAGCACGTCCCCGGCGATCACCTCGGTCGTCGCCGCGACGCGGCGCGCCAGCACCTCGGGCCGACGCGAGAGACAGCGGACACGCTCGCCGCGCTCCTCGAGCGATCTGAGCAGGCGCCCACCCACGTAGCCCGTTGCGCCGGTGAGGAGGATGAGGCGTGCCATCCGTTGAGCGTAGCCCTCGCCGTCCGGCTCGAGGCGGCCTCTCGGCGTCGGCCGCGTTCCGTCACGGTGAGCGGCGGGGTCCTGGATCAGTGGACAGGCGGGACGAGCGGCAGCGACGCCGCGTTGCGCGCTGTCCGGCCGCCTACGAGACGCGACGCAGCGCCGGCCGTGCGCCGAGCCCGAGCAGCAGGTCGTCGAGCTCGCCGGCGAGCACTGCGCGATCTCCGCGATGCAGCGTCTCCACCAGCGTGCGTCGCACGGCATCGGCGGCGGCGGCCGTCGCGGGCTCGCCGGCTGCGAGTGCCGCAAGATCCTCGTGGAGCCGCTTGCGAGCGCTGGTCTCGTGCTCGAGCAGCATCGTCGTGCGGAGCGGCCACGTCTCGCCGAGCAGCGCGGTGAGCGCGGCGCGCAGCTGCTCGGAGCGGAACGGGTCGTGCTGGAAGAGCGCGAGCTCCCAGCGGTCGAGGGCCTCTGCGAGGTGCGTGTCCGAGTCGGCGAGGGTGAGGCGCGAGAGCAGCTCGGCGGCGAGCCCACCGCGGAACTCGTCGAGGCGCTCCGGCTCGCCCGGCGGGGCGGTCGCGGCGATCGGGAGCACGGGACGGATCCCGTATGGCCTCCCGTCGAGGGTCTCGAAGAGGACGGGTCCGGCCGCGAGCGGCGCCGCCGTCGCCAGTCGAATCGCGCTCACCGCGTCGGCGATCTCGCCCGGTGCGTCCGGCACGTCCTCGCCGGCACCGAGCGCGCTGCGCAGCTCCAGGACGCAGAACCGATCCGCCTCGCGACCGAAGCCCGGCGGCAGCAACCCCTTCGCCTCCGGCCAGTGCCGTGCGAGCTCGCCGTCGGCGGCTGCCCGGACGCGTACGCCGGGCGCGAGCTCACGCTGGACGCTGACGGTCAGGCCGACGAGCGGCGCAACGGCGGCGTACGTCCGTCGCTCGCCGAACAGCGAGCGCTCGAACACCGCGTACTCGCGATCGAAGACGTCGTCCTGCCAGTCGAACCCACCGCACGCCTCCGCGACCCGGATGAGGAGATCGACCAGAACCGTTCGGAAGAGCGCGTCGTCGGGCGAGGGATGGGGACCTGCGTGTGCCCGAGCGTAGATCGCCGCGGCCGGCTCCCGCTGGAGCTCCTCGAGAGCGAGTGTCGCGTCCGCCCGCTCCCGGAGCAGGTGCGCGCGCTCCTCCACGAACCCGCGGACGAGAGGCCGGTACTCGTACAGCGCCGGGCCGCGTGCGTGCTCGTGCTCCTCGAACGCGAACGGCAGCTGACCACCCCCGGCATCGACCTCCCGCAGCAGGAACGCGAACGCCCCGAGCGCGTACGAGCGGAGGGCGGCGTGGAGGTGGGTCGAGCGAATGGCCACATCTCCGGGTACGGGACGCATGACCCGATCCCTGCCCGGAGGGGCGGCGTTGCGTCGATGGCTCAGAGTCGCTGGCACCCATCGCAGCGATAGGCGGTCCGGTTGTCGTCGCCGACGCCGGACGCAGTCACCGTCCCCCCACAGCGCGGGCACGACCTTCCGGCACGCCGGTAGACGACGGTCGCCGGCCGACGCCCGGCCACGGACGCGCCCATCGTCGCGCGCGCCCACGCGAGGACGTCTCCGAGCTCCGTGTCCGACGCGCGCCCGACGGGGAGCAGCGGATGAACCCGGGCCGCCCAGAGCGCCTCAGAGGCCCACATGTTCCCTATCCCCGCCACGAGCGTCTGATCCTGAAGCACCTCGGCGAGCGGGCGCTCCCGCCCGGCGAGTCGAAGCCGGCCCACGAGCACGTCGAGCCCGACGTCGTCTACGAGCAGGTCGGGGCCGAGCCTGCGCAGGGCCCCCGTGTCGAGCGTCAGCACCGGCCCGCCGGTCTGGACAGCTGTTCCACGGGGCGTCTCGAGGACGAGCCAGGGGATGCCCTGCACGACAGATCCCGGCGGGAGCACATGCCAGCGTCCCTTCATCCGCAGGTGGCTCCGTACCGTGACGCCCCCGTCGAAGCGCAGCAGGAGGTGCTTCCCGACCGCGCTGACCTCCTCCAGGACGCGCCCGTCCACGGCGCGCGCAACCCCCGTGACTTCGCCGCGCGCGTTCGGCGACGAGGCTGTGACACGCTCGCCGACGAGCAGCTGGAGCGTCTGGGCGATCCGGTGGAGCGAGTCACCTTCGGGCATTGCCGCAGGATGCCGCACGCGATCGTCTAATATCTGTCTAGGTTGCCATGACGACGTTGCTCAACATCGCCGCGATCTCGAAGCGCACCGGGATCGCACCCGACACACTCCGCAAGTGGGAATCCCGCTACGGGGTCATCCGACCTCAGCGCACGGCGGGCGGCCAGCGCCGCTACGACGAGCAAGACGTCGCGCGCGTGGAGTGGCTCCGCGACCGCCTGGCAGACGGGTGGCGGATCGGCGAGGCGGCGCGCGTGCTCGAGGAGACGACCGCTCCTCCCCTCTCCGAGCCGGATGCGCTCGCCCGCGCCCTCATCGACGCCGCCGGCTCGTCCGATCCCGCGCGCGTCGGCGCGCTCCTCGACCAGGCATTCGCTGTCCTTCCGCTCGAGGTCGCGCTCACCGACGTCGTCACCCCCGCACTGCGGTGGGTGGGGCAGGAGTGGCACGCGGGGCGGCTCTCCATCGCCCGAGAGCACGCGATGACCGCGCGCGTCCGGGCGAAGCTCGAGCAGATGATGGCCGATCAGCGCGGATCCGTTCGGGGCACGGCGGTCCTGGCCTGCGCGCCGGGCGAGCAGCACGACCTCGGCCTCCTGATGCTCGCTGTGGCCCTCCGGGCCGACGGGTGGAAGGTCGAGTACCTCGGTGCGAACACGCCGGTCGACACCGCGGTGCGGTTCGCGTCGGAGATCGAGGCGAGTGCGGTGTGCTTCTCGGCGAGCCGGAAGGACACGATGGCGGCACTTCGCGAGGGAATCGGCGCCCTCGACGCCCACGACGGCCTGACGCTCTTCGTCGGAGGACCGGGCGTGGCGCAGCAGGACACGCGGGGGCTCGACGTCCTGCGCTCGGAGGACGACCTCACGGCCGCCGTCGCACAGCTCCGCACAGCCGCCGCGTGAGCCCCTGGCTACAGGCGGCGCTCGCCGGCGCCGGCGCCGCAGGGGCCTGGGCGCTCGTCGAGCCGCTCGACCAGCGCTGGTTTCGGTTCGGCTACTCCGACGTCGCGATCCTGGGCAAGCTCGTCACGCGCGGCCCGGACTGGCGACGTGTCGGGATCGCCATGCACCTCGCGAACGGCGCCGTGGCGGGACTCGTGTTCTGGGCCCTGCACCTCTGGCTCGGCGGCCCGGTGTTCTGGGGAGCAGTCGCGTTCGCCATGGTCGAGCACGTCGTCACGTATCCGCTCACGCTCCTGACCGACCGCTACCACCCGGCGCGCGGAGCTCCCGAGCTGCCGCCGATGGCGCACTCCGGCCGCGCGTTCGCGCAGGCGACGTTCCGCCACCTGCTCTTCGGCATCGTGCTCGGCGTGCTGCTCCTGCTCTAGAGAGAGCCACCCCAGGTCGCCCGCGACGGCGGGGCCGGGGCGGTGGGCTCGTCTCACGGCCGGAGCACGGCACGCTTCGGGCCGGCGAGGAAGCCGGCCTCGACGAGCAGCGTGAGCACCTCCGTGCCGACGACGGGCTCGCCGTCGAACCGCTCGACCGCGAGCCGTCGGCCCCGGTCGGCACGCACCCAGTCGACGAGCCCGGCGAGGGCGGGGCGAAGCCACTCGGGATCGGGCTCGCGCAGCGGTACGAGCGAGCGGCCACCCCGCTCGACGAACAGCGCTGCTTCGCCGCCGAGCAGCACGACCTGCGCGCCCGCCACCCGCGCCGCGCGCGACCCCGCACGCCGGGGCCAGGGCAGCACGCCGCCGTAGGGCTGCGCAGGATCGGCGGCCGCGAGCACGAGCGCGCCGGGTTCGTCGAGCCGCCGGAGCTCCCGCAGTCGCTCGACCGCCCCGGCGAGCGCGAACTGCGCACCCCCGAGGCCCTCGACGAAGTAGCCGCGCCGACACGCGCCGACGATCTCGAGCGCCTTCAGCTCGCCGTAGACCGCGCCGTAGCCGCCGGGGATGCCCTCCGCTCGGACGCCGTCACGCGTCACGATCCCCTGCCGCTCGAGCAGGAGCTCCGCGAGTGCACGCCGGTCGGGGACGCGTCCGGCCTCCCCGAAGATGCGCGCCGTCAGCGACCAGCGTCCGGCCGTCGCCGTCTGCGCGGACGCTCGCGATCGGGAGAACCGTCGGGGCCGGGTCGCGGCCTGCGGGACGCCGTAGCGGCGCACCGCGCGGAGCGGCGCCCACGCGTCGTTCGTGACCTCACCGGCCCAGACCAGCTCCCAGAGCGCGGGCAGCGCGTCGGCGGCCTCGAGCCCGGCCGCATCGAGCAGGTCGAGCCAGAACTCCGCACTCCGTCCGAGCGCTGCCCGGATCGCGACCACCGCGTCTCCCTCCGGGGGCTCGGAGGTCGCGGGAGGCCCAAGCACGGAGGCGTCGTCGCGATAGAGGAGCGCGACGCGATCGAGCCCAGCCCCAACCCACACGACCTCACCCGACGCGCACAGCCCGTCGAGCCAGGAGGGCTGGTACCCGGGCACGCGACGCGGCAGCACCTCGCTCTCCCAGAGCGACACCGGGAGCGCGATACCCTGGAGCGGCACGAGCGCTTCCCGGAGCGTTGCGCGACGGTCGATCCCGTGCCAGGCGGGCAGGAAGCGCCCCAGCGCCAGCTGTTCGGCGGGCTCGACCTCCCGCCGCAGGGCCGCAAGCGACGCGCGACGGATCCTCCGGAGCACGTCGGGATCGCACCACTCGCGCTCCGTCCCGCCCGGTCGAAGCTCCCCGCGCACGAGCAGGTCGCGCTGCTCGAGGTCGACGAGGAGCGCCTCGACGACCGCGCGGTCGAGCACGTACCGCTCCGCGAGCTCCGCCGTGGTGAACGGCCCGTGTGAGCGGGCGAAGCGGAGCGCGAGGCGCTCCAGCGCATCCGGGACGGCCGCGAGGAACGCCTCGGGCAGGCCTCCGGGCGGCATCACGCCGAGGGCGTCGCGGTAGAGACCCGCGTCCTCGGCCGCGATCACCAGCTCTCCGCCCGCGAACCGCAACCGAAGCGCACGACGCTCCCGCAGGAGGGTCTCGCAGAACCCCGCGTCGAGCTCGCCCTCGCGCAGGTCGCCGGCCCGGCGCAGCAGGTCGTGCAGCTCGTCCGCGTTGCGCGGCTGCGGCCGCAGCGAAGCCTCGACGTCGGTGAGGGCGCCCGGGTCGAGGAGGTCGCGCAGCTCGTCCTGCCCGAGCAGCTCCCGCAACAGCTCGCGGTCGAGCGAGAGCGCCTGCGCCCGCCGCTCGGCAGCCGGCGTGTCGTCCTCGTACATGTAGGTGGCGACGTAGTCGAACATCAGCGAGGCCGCCATCGGCGAGGCGGACGGCGTCTCGACCTCCACGACGTCGAGCGTCCGTGTGCGGATGCCCTGGAGGATCGAGCGGAGCGCGGGCAGGTCGAAGACGTCCTGGAGGCACTCGCGGTACGTCTCCAGCACGATCGGGAACGACCCGTACTTGCGGGCGACCTGGAGGAGGCTCTGGGCCTTCAGCCGCTGCTGCCAGAGCGGCGTGCGCTGCCCGGGCCGCCGACGAGGGATGAGCAGCGCCCGCCCGGCGTTCTCGCGAAATCGCGCGCCGAAGAGGGCGGACTGGCCGACCTCCTGCACGACGATCTCCTCCAGCTCGTCGGGGTCGATCAGCAGGTCGGCGATCGTCGGCGGCACCTCGGCCTCGGGCAGGTGCAGCGCGATCCCGTCGTCGGACCAGAGCGACTGCACCTCCAGCCCGAGCGCGTCCCGGATGCGCGCGGCGAGCGCCATGCGACCACGGCGCGTGCACCCGTCCGCCGAACGGAGTGAGGATGCACACGCGCCAGTCGCCGATCTCGTCGCGGAAGCGCTCGACTACGATCGTGCGGTCGGTCGGAACCGCTCCTGTCGCCGCGGCCTGCTCCCGCAGGAACGCGAGGAGATTCCGCGAGGCGAGCTGGTCGAGGTGGTAGTCGGAGCCGAGCCTCGCCAGCGCCTTCGCGTCGGAGAGCGCAGACAGCTCACGGGACGCCGCGCCGATTCGCGCGCCGAGCTCGTACGGGCGGCCGACGCCCTCGCCCTTCCAGAACGGGACGGCACCCGGCACCCCGGGCGCCGGGCTCACGAGCACGCGGTCGCGCGTGATCTCCTCGATCCGCCAGGTCGAGGCGCCGAGCATGAAGGTCTGGCCCTCGCGCGCCTCGTAGACCATCTCCTCGTCCAGCTCGCCGACGCGCCCGCCGCCGCCGACCTGGAACACCCCGTACAGCCCCCGGTCGGGGATCGTGCCAGCGTTCGTCACCGCCAGCCGCTGCGCGCCCGTGCGGCCGCGGACGACCCCCGCGGTGCGGTCCCACACGATCCGCGGACGGAGCTCGGCGAACTCGTCGGAGGGGTAGCGGCCGGAGAGCATGTCGAGCACGTTCTCGAGCTGCGCGAGCGAGAGCTCCGCGAACGGGTAGGCGCGGGTGACGAGCGCGTGGAGGTCGGCGACGGAGATCTCCGCGTCGGCCGCGATCGCGACGACCTGCTGCGCGAGGACGTCGAGCGGGTTGCGCGGGATGCGGGTCTCCTCGATCGCGCCCTCGCGCATCGCCTTCGCGACCACCGCGCACTCGAGCAGGTCGGAGCGGAACTTCGGGAAGATCCGTCCCTTCGAGATCGCGTCCAGCTCGTGCCCTGCTCGGCCGACACGCTGGAGGCCGCGTGCGACCGACTTCGGGCTCTCGACCTGGATCACGAGGTCGACGGCGCCCATGTCGATCCCGAGCTCGAGGCTCGAGGTGGCGACGAGGCAGGGGATCCGCCCCGCCTTGAGATCCTCCTCGATCAGGACGCGCTGCTCGCGGGCGAGCGAGCCGTGGTGCGCGCGGGCGATCTCCCGCCGGCCCTCGGCCGCGCCGTCCTCGGCGTCGAGGTGCGCCAGCTCGTTGATCCGGATCGCGAGCCGCTCCGCCAGCCGCCGGTTGTTGACGAACACGATCGTCGAGCGGTGCGCGCGGACGAGCTCGAGGATCGCCGGGTAGATCGACGGCCAGATCGAGCGAGCGGTCGGCTCGTACCCCGAGGCCATCTCCACGCCGTCGGGCATGACCGGCTGGGCGAGGTCGCGGTTCGCGCCGAGCTCGCGCATGTCCTCGACGGGGATCACGACCTCGAGGTCGAGCTCCTTGCTGCGCCCCGCGTCGACGAGCCGGATCGGCCGTCCCGTCCCGGCCACGAAGCGGCCGATCTCCTCGAGCGGGCGCTGCGTCGCCGAGAGCCCGATCCGCTGCGCGGGCCGCTCGACGATCTCCTCGAGGCGCTC
Source organism: uncultured Actinomycetes bacterium (assembly GCA_963849125.1). GTDB lineage: Bacteria > Actinomycetota > Thermoleophilia > Gaiellales > Gaiellaceae > Gaiella. The sequence continues at coordinate 125,963 of CAWKGI010000023.1, forward strand.
GAGCGAGAGCGCGAGGTGCGCGCCGCGCTTGGTCGCGGCGACGGCGTGCACCTCGTCGAGGATGAGCGTCTCGACCGTCCGGAGCATCGACCTGCCTTGCGAGGTGAGCAGCAGGTAGAGCGACTCGGGGGTCGTGATCAGGATGTCGGGCAGGCGTGCGCAGCATCTGCCGGCGCTCGCGCTGGGTGGTGTCACCGGTGCGCACCCCGACCGCGAGCGTGGAGCCGAGACCGGCGAGGGGCCCGCGGAGGTTGCGCTCGACGTCGTAGTTGAGCGCCTTCAGCGGCGACACGTAGAGCAGGCGGAGGCCCGCGCCGGGGGTGGCCACCAGCCGGTCGATCCCGACGAGGAACGCCGCGAGCGTCTTGCCCGAGCCGGTCGGCGCCTGCACGAGGACGTGCTCGCCGGACGCGATCGCGGGCCAGGCCAGCTGCTGCGCGGGCGTCGGCGCCGCGAACGCGCGCTCGAACCAGGCCCGCGTCGCCGGTGTCAGCACGTCGAGCGGATCCATCCGCTGAGCGTAGCGCTCCAAAGCACGTCTTCGGCGCGCCGCCCTGCTGTGGCTTCCAGACGCGACCTCGGTGAACCATGTGACGACTCCACGACCCGCCCGCGGACTCCCCAGCTCCGAGAGGACGTTGGTGTCGAGAAGGGAGGTCAGGAGTCGTCCCCGAAGTCGATCTCACATGGCAGGTGCTTCGATTGCGTCAGACGACGCCATGCCCGGACGCGATAGCGTCCCGCCCATGAAGATCCGCGCAGCAGTCCTCGAGGAGTTCGGCCGGCCGCTCGTCGTCCAGGACGTCGAGCTCGACGGCCCCAGGGCGGGCGAGGTGCTCGTCCGCGTGCACGCCTGCGGCGTGTGCCACACCGACCTCTACACCGCCTCCGGCGCCGACCCGACCGGCTACGCCCCGTGCGTGCTCGGCCACGAGGGCGCCGGCGTGGTCGAGGCGGTCGGCGAGGGCGTCACCTCGCTCCGGCCCGGCGACCACGTCGTGACGCTGTTCGCGCCCGAGTGCGGCAGTGCCTCCACTGCGTCGACCCGCGCACGAACCGCTGCATCGCGATCCGCGACCGCCAGGGCGAGGGCTACCTGCCGGACGGCACGACGCGGCTGCGCCGCGGCGAAGAGCCGCTCCGCCACTTCATGGGCACGTCGACCTTCGCCGAGGCGACGGTGATGCCCGAGATCGCGCTGGCGAAGGTGAGCCCGGACGCGTCGTTCGCGGGCGCGGCGGTGTTCGCCTGCGGCCTCTCGACGGGGATCGGCGCGGCGCTCTTCACCGCGAAGGTGCAGCCCGGATCGACGGTGGCGGTGTTCGGCTGCGGCCTCGTCGGGCTCGGCGCGGTGATCGGCGCGCGGCTCGCGGGCGCCGAGCGGATCACCGCGATCGACCTCTCCGAAGGCCGGCTCGCCCACGCGCGCCACCACGGCGCGACCGACACGCTCGTCGGCGGCCCGGACACGGTCGCCGACGCTCAGGGAGCAGACCGGCGGGTTCGGCTACGACTACACCTTCGAGGCGACGGGCAACGTCGCGGTCATGCGCCAGGCGGTCGAGGCGGCGCGCGAGGCCTGGGGCCTCGCGACGATGTGCGGGGTCGCCGGGCAAGGGCGAGCTGCTCGAGATCGTCCCGCGGCTGCTTGATCACCGGGCGGCGCGTGACCGGGTCGTCGTTCGGCGGCGTCAAGGGGCGCAGCGGCGTGCCGGTGCTCGTCGACCGCTGGCTGGCGGGCGAGATCGACGTCGACGACCTGCTCTCGCACCGCATGGGGCTCGACGACGTCAACCACGCCTTCGAGCTGATGGAAGCGCAGGACGGGATCCGCACGATCCTGGAGATCACGTGATCGTCGAGCGCTCGATGGCCCCCGGCTGGCTCTCGAACAGCTACGTGGTCGGCGACCGGGCGGGCGGGCACGCCGTGCTGATCGACGCGGGCGGCCCGGTCGAGCCGATCCTCGAGGCGATCGACCGCTTCCGACTCACGGTGACCCACGTCCTCCTCACCCACCACCACGGCGACCACGTCGCGCAGCTCGAGCACTACCTCGACCGGTTCTCGGTGCCCGTGCTGGCGCACCCGCTCGAGGCCGAGCGCCTGCAGGACGTCGAGGGCGGCCTCGTCCACGGCGACGTCGTCGAGTCGGGCGACCTGCAGATCGAGTGCCTCCACACCCCGGGCCACACCGACGGGATGCTCGCCTTCCTCGTCAACGGGTCGAGTGCTTCACCGGCGACACGCTGTTCGCCGGCTCGGTCGGTGGCGTGCGCGCTCCCGGGTCGACCTCGTTCGCCGACCTGCGCCGCTCGGTGATGGACGTGCTGATGGGCCTCGACCCCGGCGTCGTGATCGAGCCCGGCCACGTCGGGCACTCGACGATCGGCGTCGAGTGGGAGACGAACCCGTTCGTCCGGCTCTGGCGAGGCCTCGACGAGGAGGGCGCGGAACCGTGCACCGCGCTCGGCGAGCCCGCCACCCTCGTGCTCTGGGGCGACGACTACGACGGCGGCCACAAGGCGTGGGTGCGCTGGCCGGACGGCCGCGACGACATCGTCGGCGGCTCCCGCGTCGAGCGCACGACGTAACGCCGCGACCTCCGCACCGCCGGCGACACGCCCGGCCGAACGTGGCAAGCAACACTCGTGGTACCTCCCACCGGGCGGGCCCCGAGCTCGCCGCGGCGCACGAGGGGGCCGCCGGGCTACGATCGGCACATGGCGCAGCCGAAGGCGATCCACTTCACCGGCGACCCCGAGGCCGACGCGCTGCTCGCCCGCGAGCCGCTGGCGCTGTTGATCGGGTTCGCGCTCGACCAGCAGATCACCGTGCAGCAGGCCTTCTCTGGCCCGCTCAAGCTGCAGCAGCGGCTCGGCCATCTCGACGCGGCGCGCATCGCGGCGATGGATCCCGACGCGCTCGAGGCCGTCTTCCGCGAGACGCCTGCCGTCCACCGCTTCCCGGGGAACATGGCCAAGCGAGTCCGCGAGCTGTGCGCGCTCGTCGCGGAGGAGTACGACGGCGACGCCTCGCGGCTCTGGACCGAGGCCTCCGACACGGCAGACCTCGAGCGTCGCATCCGTGAGCTGCCGGGCTTCGGCGACATGAAGGTCGTCGGCCTCGGCTCGACGCTCGCGCTGCGCCTCGGCGTGAAGGTCGCGCAGCCGCTCGTCCCGGATCATCCCTGCCTCGGTGCCGTCGACTCGCCCGAGGCCCTCGAGGCCTACCAGGCCGCGAAGCGCGCCAAGAAGGCCGCCGCTCGGGCCGAAGCCACCTCGTCCTGAGCGCAGTCCGCCGCAGCGCGGCGGATCACCGACTCGGGCGCCCGACTATGGAGATCCGCGGTGCGTTGCGCGGACGGTTCCGGCCGTCGTGCACCCAACGGCGAATATCCTCTAGTCGTGCCAGGTTCCCAGACCGGGACGCTGCATCACCACGGTGCGTTCGTACACCGACATCCGAGCGGCGGCCCCCACAGACACCTGTTGCTCCCGTGGCGGTCTCGACCCGCAGGCGCGCGGGATGGCGATACCGCGATCCACGCGCACCACGACCACAGCCACGACCACGGTCACGGTCACTCGCACGGCCTCGTCGACCGCTCGATCGTCCGCTCGCGGGACGGCGTGCGAACGGTCGCGATCAGCCTGCTCGTGCTGGGAGCGACAGCGGCGGCGCAGACGCTCGTCTTCGTCGCGTCCGACTCGGTCGCGCTGCTCGCCGACCTGATCCACAACTTCGGCGACGCGCTCACCGCGGTGCCGCTCGGAATCGCCTTCTACGTCCGCTCCTTCCGGGCCGAGAAGATCGCGGGTGGCTTCGTCGTCCTCACGATCTTCGTGTCGGCGTGCGTTGCGCTCTACGAGACGATCCAGCGGCTGATCCACCCGCAACCCCTCACCCACCTCTGGGCCCTCGCGGCTGCCGGCCTGGTCGGGTTCGCGGGCAACGAGATCGCCGCGCAGGTGCGGCTCCGCGGCGGCAGGCGGCTGCACAGCCCCGCCCTGATCGCCGACGGCAACCACGCCCGCACCGACGGCTACGTCTCGCTCGGGGTGATCGCGAGCGCCCTCCTCGTCGGGCTCGGCTTCGACCGCGCCGACCCGCTCGTCGGCCTCGCGATCACACTCGTGATCCTCAAGATCACCTGGGACTCCTGGCGCCTCATCTCGACGACCGAACCAGGCGAGCCCGTCGAACACGAACCGTACTAGGCGCCAACCCTACGAGGCCGACGGCATGGCGGAACCGGGGCTCCGTCTCGCCTGGCTCCTCCAGTCGTGCGACGACGCATGGCATCGCGCGGCGTGCCGAGGCGCGAAGCGTGCGACACGTCGAGCGGAGTCGACTCGCGCGTACGCCCGCCGTCGCACCGACCGCTCCGGCCTACAACGTGACCACGAGCTTGCCGCGGGCGTGGCCCTCGCCGAGCACGCGCAGCGCCTCCTCGACGCCCTCGAGGCCGTCGAAGGTGCCGTCGATCACCGACCGGATCGTCCCGTCCGCGAGCAGCCCGCCGACCAGCTCGAGGTCGGCGCTGTTGATCTGCGCGACGAAGAAGGTCACCGTCTGGGAGCGGAAGACGCCGGAGAGCTTCGTCCCGACCAGGTGCGGCAGAGGGCCGAGCCCGCGGTACGACATTCGGGGCCCCGACCAGCACGACGGTCGCCTCGGGGGTGAGGACGCGACGCAGGTGGCGCAGCGGGCGGCTGCCCGCGATGTCGACGAGCACGTCGTACCGCTCGTCGAGACGCGTGAAGTCCTCCGTCGTGTAGTCGACGACCCGGCCTGCCCCGAGCGAGCGGGCGCGCTCGACGTTGCCGCTGCTGCACACGGCGGTCACCTCGGCGCCGAGCCAGCGGGCGAGCTGCACGGCGAAGGTGCCGACCCCGCCCGAGGCACCGTTCACGAGCACGCGGGTGCCCTCGGCGACCTTCCCCCTGTCGCGCACCGCCTGGAGCGCCGTCAGCGCCGCGACCGGCGCGGCCGCGGCCGCCTCGAACGGGACGCCCGACGGCTTGCGCGCGAGCTTCGACTCCCGCGCGACCGCGTGGTGCGCCCACGCCCCGGCGCCCGTGCCGAACACGTCATCGCCGACCGCGATGCTCGACACCGACGTCGCCGACGCGCGATCACGCGACCCGCCAGGTCGGTGCCTGCGAACGGGCTCTGCGGCGTGCGCAGCCCGTTGCCGAGCCGCGCCGGCAGGAAGCCCGTGACGCCGTACCAGTCGGCAGGGTTGACGGAGGTCGCGCGCACCTCGACCAGCACCTGGTCGGGCTCGAGCGGAGCCAGCTCGACCTCCCCGAGCCGGAGGGCGCCCGACTCGCCGTACCGCTCGTGGACGAGAGCCGGCGTGCTCAGAGGGAGCGTCGGCGACGGTGGCGCCGCGGTCTCGGCCGACCGGTCGGAGGGATGGGAGAGAGATGTCGTCACGGTCGCTCCTCCTTCGCGTCGCCGCGCATCTCGGCGGAGGAGATCCCGCCTGTGCGACTGACAGTGTAAGTTCCTGGAAGAGAGACTATACATACACCGTAAGTACGTCAACCCTCCCTCCACCGAAGCGATGCCGAGAGCAACCCCCCGGACACCCCGCGAGCCGCTCACGCGCGAGCGCGTGCTGCACGCCGCCGTCGCGCTCGCCGACGAGCAGGGCCTCGACGCGCTCAGCATGCGCCGGCTCGGCCAGCGGGTCGGCGTCGAGGCGATGTCGCTGTACAACCACGTCGCCAACAAGGAGGACGTGCTCGCCGGGATGGTCGAGCTCGTGTTCGCGGAGATCGAGCATCCGCCGGCCGACGCGGCCTGGAAGGAGGCGATGCGGCGGACCGCGGTCTCCTCCTACCAGGCGTTCATGCGCCACCGCTGGGCGTGCGGGCTCGCGATGCGCGTCTCCGGCGTCAGCACGCCGGCGGATGCAGTGGATGGAGGACGTCCTGCGCACCTTCCGCGAGGCGGGGTTCACCGCGAACCAGACGCACCACGCCTACCACGCCGTCGACAGCCACATCACGGGCTTCACGCTCTGGCAGGTCAGCATGCCGTTCGAGACCCACGAGGAGCTCGTCGACCTCGCGGAGGAGTTCCTCCAGTGGATCCCCGCCGACCGCTACCCCTACGTCGTCGAGCACGCGCACGAGCACCTCGCCCCCTCCGAGGACGACGGTCGCACCGAGTTCGAGTTCGGCCTCGACCTGATCCTCGACGGCCTCGAGCGGCTTCTCGACGATGGCCCGGCGGACGGCGGCTCAGGCTGACGGCTCGCCGTCGGTGCGCACCTCCGACCGCGACGGCCGACGCCGAGCGAGCGCAGCGGACGGCTGCAGGGCCGGACGCCGGAGAGGAGGAGCCGCCCGATCACGCGTCGAGGAGGGCGATCACGCGACGTGCTATATTTGCAACCTTATGGTTGTAGATCAGCTGCAGCGCGAGCAGGCCGACAGGGTGTTCCACGCTCTTGCCGACGCGACCCGGCGAGACATCGTCGCCCTCACGCTCCACGAGGAGCACAGCGTCTCGGCGCTCGCCCGCCGCTACCCGATGAGCGTCACCGCCGTGCAGAAGCACGTCGCGGTCCTCGAGCGAGCAGGGCTCGTCACGCGAAGGCGCAACGGTCGCGAGCAGCTCGTCCACGCAGAGATCGCCTCGCTCCGCGGCGCGCACCACCTGCTCGATCGCCTCGAGGTGCTCTGGCGCGACCGCATCGACCGGATCGGCGACCTGCTCGCCGAGCCGCACCCGAACGACACACCACCATCCGACCACCGAGGAGCGCGCCGATGAGCGTCACCAGCGTCACGAAGGACACCGAGGCCCTGACCATGTCGATCACCGCGAGGTTCGACGCGGCCGTCGAGCGCGTCTGGCAGGTGTGGGCCGACCCCCGTCGGCTGGAGCGCTGGTGGGGCCCGCCCACCTACCCCGCCACGGTGACCGACCACGACCTCAGCGTGGGGGGACGGGTGCGCTACTTCATGACCGGCCCCGAGGGCGACCGCCACGCCGGCTACTGGGACGTGCTCGAGGTCGATGCCCCGCACGGCTTCTCCTTCCGCGACGGGTTCGCCGACGAGAGCGGTACACCGAACGACGGCCTGCCCCAGACGACGAGCACGGTCCGGCTCACGCCGCTCGCGGACGGCGGCACGGAGATGACGATCGAGGCCCGCTTCGGGTCGCTCGCGGCGATGGAGCAGCTGCTCGAGATGGGGATGGAGCCCGGGATCACGGCGGCGGTCGGCCAGATCGACGCGATCCTCGCCGAGGACTAGCCACCCGCTCCGGCCCGCGAGCGCCCGGGTCGCCCCGGGCGCTCGCGTAGGCTGGAGGCGATGATCGAGGTGCGCACGCTCCGCGACGGCGGCCAGGATCCTGCCGAGGTCGCGGACGCGCTGATCCGCTTCTTCGACGGCGCGCGGGAGTCGCTGCTCGCCGCGATCTACGACATCCACCTCTCGGCGGAGATCGAGGCACGCGGCCGCGACGCCCTCCGGGCGGCCGCCGAGCGCGGCGTCGAGATCCGGGTCGTGATCGAGCAGGAGGACGAGGGGCGCGACCCGCTCCCCGCGCCGCCGCGCACCGAGCCCGAGGAGCTCGCGGCCGAGCGCTTCCCGACGCACGCGGTCTCGACGCGCGACGGCCTCATGCATCACAAGTACGTCGTCCGGGACGCGCGCACGGTTCTCACCGGGTCGATGAACTGGACCGAGGAGTCGTGGCGCCGCCAGGAGAACGTGGTCGTGCTGCTCGAGTCCGAGCAGCTCGCGCACGCGTACCGGCTCAACTTCGAGGAGCTCTGGAGGGCGGAGACGGTGGAGTCGACGGGCCGGGTGCAGCCGCGCCCGGTCGACGTCGGCGGTGCGACCGTGCGTCCGTGGTTCTGCCCCGGGTACGGCGAGGAGCTCGCGCACCGGATCGCGAAGCACATCGGCAAGGCCCGCCGTCGCGTCCGCATCGCCTCGCCGGTGATCACCTCCGGGCCGATCCTCGCCACGCTCGTCGAGGTCGTGAACGAGCGCCGCTGCGACGTCGCCGGCGTCGTCGACGACACGCAGGTCGACCAGGTCTTCCACCAGTGGCTCGCGAACGGGGTCAGCGCCTGGAAGGTGCCGCTCCTGCACACGGTGCTGACGCGGGGGGACTTCTCGGGCAAGGAGTCGACGCGCTGGGCACCAGGCTCGGTTCACGACTACATGCATGCGAAGGTCGTCGTCACGGACGACACGTCCTTCGTCGGGTCGTTCAACCTCTCGCGCTCGGGCGAGCGGAACGCCGAGAACGTGGTGGAGATCCGCGACGCCGCGATCGCCGACCTGCTCGCGGACGTACATCGACGAGGTGCGGGCGACCTACCCCCGGGCGACGCCGCCCGTCGAGCGCTGAACGCCCCCGGCCGAGCGATCGAGCCTCGACGCCTCCCGGCCGAGAGACGAGCTCGTGCGACGCCTGACCATCGCCGCGGCGTGCGTCGCTCTGACCGCGACGTCGAGCGCGCTCGCGCTCTCCGCCCTCCCCGCGGCCCGCGTCTCGCCGGGTGTCCGTGTTCCCTGGGACGAGCCCGTGGAACCGGCGCATCGACCGGCTTCCGGTCGCGACCGGATCCGCGGCGACCGTCGCGTCGATCGGGCTCGAGGAAGCCGCTCCACGCAGACTTCGGCTCGGGGCTGTGGAACGGGGGCCCGATCGGGATCCCGGTCACCGTCGTCGACGCGAGCACTCCGCGCTCGACCGTCTCGTTCACCTATGCGAGCGAGTCCGACCGGGTGAGGTACCCGATCCCGGCGAACGTGCGGATCGAAGGCGGGAGCGCCGCGTCTGGGGACCGGCATGCGATCCTCGTCGACCGCGACGCCTGCCGGCTCTACGAGCTGTACGCGCTGCGGCGCGGCGCAGACGGACGCTGGAGCGCCGGTTCGGGAGCGACGTGGGACCTGCGGTCGAGCAGGCTCCGCCCGGCCGGCTGGACGTCCGCCGACGCAGCAGGGCTTCCCATCCTCCCCGGGCTCGCGCGCTACGACGAGGTCGCGTCCGGTCGGATCCGGCATGCGCTGCGGATCACGGTCTCGCGCACGCGCAACGCGTACGTCTGGCCGGCGCGCCACGCGGCGAGCGATCTCACGGACCCGGCGCTGCCCGCCATGGGGACGCGCCTCCGGCTGCGCCGCTCGTTCGACGTGTCCCCTTTCCCGCGGCAGGCGCGGATCGTCCTGCGCGCGCTGCAGGAGTACGGCGCGATCGTCGCCGACAACGGCTCGGACTGGTTCGTGTCGGGCGTGCCCGACCCCCGGTGGTCGAACGACGACCTGCACACGCTCCAGCGGGTACCCGGGTCGGCCTGGGAGGTCGTGGACGGGACGGCGCTCCGCGGGCGCTGAGCGTCAGCGGTCGTGGAAGACGGCCTCGACGTTGTTCCCGTCCGGGTCGAGCAGGAAGAACCGTTGCCGGCCGCAAGGCGAGCGTCGACGTTCCTTGGCGTGGCGGCGCCCGCCTCGACGTGGCAGAGGGCGGCTGGCAGCCGGTGGCGCCGAGTGCGATCTCGCACGACCCTGCGGGGCCACTCCCGACCGCTCTGACGCGACCGGGATTCGCGCCGTTGTCAACGGGTTCCGCGACGCGGCGCAGCGGGCGGCGGACGCGGGTTTCCACCTTGTCGAGATACACGCCGCGCACGGATACCTGCTCCACGAGTTCCTCTCACCGCTCGCGAACGAGCGCACCGACGAGTACGGCGGCAGCTTCGACAACAGAGTGCGTCTTCTGCTGGAGGTCGCCGAAGCGGTTCGCACCGTGTGGCCCGAAGAGCTGCCACTCTGGGCGCGGATCTCCGCGACCGACTGGGCCGAGGGCGGCTGGGACATCGACGCGAGCGTCGAGCTCGCCCGACGACTCGCGACGGTCGACGTTGACCTGATCGACGTCTCCTCAGGCGGTCTCGTCCGCCACCAACAGGTAACCGTCGGCCCCGGCTACCAGGTGCCATTCGCCGAGCGGATCCGCCGTGAAGCAGGCATCGCGACCGGAGCAGTCGGACTCATCACCCAGCCCGACCAAGCCGAAGCGATCATCGCGTCCGAACAGGCAGACGTCGTTCTCCTCGCCCGTGAAATGCTACGCGACCCCTACTTCCCCCGCCGCGCCGCACACGCACTCAGCGCTGAACTCATCCCGCCCGACCAGTACCGCCGCGCCTGGTAGCCGCGGCGCCGGCCGCGTGGAAAGCCTCGACCTGCTCGCGGCTCACAGCGCCGAACGCGACGTGGACGTTGGCAGACAGGGGAGCACCGTCCGCGAAGATCGAGAAGTCACCCCACTCCGCGAACGGGGGATCGTCGACGACCAGCGCCTCGAGGCCAAGCGGTGCGAGCACGGCGTCGTAGAACCGGCGGCTCGCGTCGAAGTCCGCGACGCGGATCGAGACGTGGTCGATGCTCATGACTCCTCCTTCTCTGCCTTGAGCGGACGCTGTCGGATGACTCTACGTCGGCCGCTCCGGTGCCGATATCCCTTCGGTGAAGCTCCTGGCTGCGATCCTCGCGGTGCCCGCGATCGTCCTCGCGTGGCAGTGGTGGTCCGATACGTCCACCGAGCGGACGCTCGCGCCCGTCGCCTCGGCGATCGCAGGACGAGAGGTGGCGATCGACTGCCAGACGGTCTGGGGAGCCATGATCGACGCGCTCCCCCGCCACGGGGAGGTCCTCTTCGACCGCAACGGGATCCCCGAGCCGCGGATCTTCCTGACCCACGACACGTGCAAGCGCCTCGCGCGCTTCGCGGGGCATGCCCGGCACGTCGAGCTCGACTGCCTGGAGAGCGCGGCGTGGGCGCGACGCGAGGGCGTTCCGTTCCAGGACCCGTGCTACGACAGGGCCTCGGGCACCCTCTATGCCGTGCTCACCCTCGCGCACGAGGCCTATCACACGGCAGGCGTGATGAACGAGTCCACGACCAACTGCTACGCGACCCAGGCGCTCGCCTACGCGGCGACTGCGCTCGGCGCCGACGAGAGCGAGGCCCGCGCCGCGGCCTCGGCGATGGCCGCCCTCCTCCCCTTCCAGGGCGACGCGTATCGCACGTCCGAGTGCGTCGCAGGATCACGATTCGACCTCAGCCCCGGCACGCAGGCGTTCCCCACCGAGCCGGTGATCCTCCCGCCCCGTGGCAGGGGCGGTCTCCGAGGTCTTGCGGCAAACGCCTGACGACGGCGGTCAGGATCGAGCCAGGCAAGCCTCGGGGAGCTCGAACCAGCGGAGCGTCTCGAAGTCCTCGGAGATGCTGGTCGTCGGATCCCCGGTGACCCAGGGATTCGTCGCGCGCTGCTCCAGCAGGTTCCTGGCGCTCTGGAGGTAGCCCGCCAGGTCCGACTCCGGAGCGCTCACCCGGGTGTGGGGGTAGCTCAGCCGTCCGTCCTCGTCGAACCCGAGGTCGGTCAGACGCAGAGGCGGCTCCACCGCCCCGTCGCGGTGCCGCCAGAGCCCCGTCACCGGGTCGAAGCGGTAGTCGTCGATCAGCGCCCAGCCGAGGTCGGCGACGAGCGCGACGGCGTCGACGACGTACTCGAAGACCGTCTCGCTGATGAAGTAGTTGAAGTTGACCCTCACCCAGCCGGGCTTGATCCCCTCGCAGCCGTGTCGGATCTCCCGCTCGAACTCGTGGGAGCGCTCGAGATCGATGCCGAGGAGCCGGTGCCCGTACGGGCCGGCGCACGAGCACCCGCCCCGGGCCTGGATCCCGAACAGGTCGTTGAGCAGCGCGACGACGAGGTTGTGGTGGAGGTACCGACCACCGGGCCGGCGCACGACGAACGACACGATCGAGAGGCGCTCCGCCTCGGTGTTGCCCAGCACCTCGATGTTCGGGTGACCGCTCCACGCCGCGATCGCCCGCCGCAGGAAGTCCTCCTCGTACGCGCGGATGACCTCCACCCCCACCGCTTCCTTGACGAGGAAGACCAGACCGGCCCGGATCGACTCGACGATCGCCGGCGTCCCGCCCTCCTCACGTGCGATCGGGTCGTGGAGGTACACGTGCTCCTGGGGGTTGACGTAGGCGACCGTCCCGCCGCCGACGACGTCCGGGACGGCGTTCCTGACGAGCTCGCGACGGACGACGAGGATCCCGGGCGTGCTCGGGCCCCCGATGAACTTGTGCGGGGAGAGGAAGACGGCGTCCTTGTAGGCACCGGGGTGCTTGGTACAGCGCGGCGTGAACTCGATGTCGACGTACGGCGCCGCCGCAGCGAAGTCCCAGAATGCGAGCGCGCCGTGACGATGGAGCAGGTCGGAGATCGCGTGGTGGTCGGTGACGATCCCGGTCACGTTCGAGGCCGCGGAGAACGACCCGATCCGCAGCGGGCGCGACGCGTGCCGCTCCAGCTCATCCTCGAGGCGGGTGACGTCGATGTGCCCGTCGCGATCTTCCGGGATGACGACCACGTCGGCGACCGACTCCCGCCAGGGCAGCTCGTTGGAGTGGTGCTCGAACGGGCCGATGAACACGACGGGTCGCTCCTCGGCCGGGATCCGCTCAGCGAGGCCGTATCTCGCGTCGAGCTCCGCGGGCAGCCGCAGGCCCAGGATCCCGACGAGCTTGTCGATCGCACCCGTGCTGCCGGAGCCGCAGAAGATCACGAGCGTGTCGTCGTCGCCGTTGACCGCGTCGTGGACGATGCGACGGGCATCCTCCCGCAGCCGGGTCGTCTGGAGGCCCGTGCCGCTCGACTCCGTGTGCGTGTTGGCGTAGCGCGGGAGCACCTCCTCGCGGATGAAGTCCTCGACGAAGCCGAGCGCGCGACCCGAGGCGGTGTAGTCGGCGTACGTGATGCGGCGAGGGCCATACGGCCCCGGCATCACTTGATCGTCGCCGATCACGGACTCCTGGATCCGCGCGAGCAGCGGGCTCCGCGGCAGGGTCGGGTCGGGCTCTGCGACCTGGGTCACACGAGCGAGGGTAGCCGCCGCCGCGGGCGGACGCGGGCCGGCCGGGATTCCCGACCACGACGACGCCGACGGCGCTATCCGCTCCGTGGTGGCGGAGTAGGCTTGCCGACGTGATCCTCTCGAACGGCGTGATCCGGACGCTCGACCCGTCGCTGCCGACGGCGGGGGCGCTCGCGATCGCCGGGGACACGGTCGTCGGCGGCGTGGGGACGCACGAGTCCGCCCTGCCGACCCCCGACCGGGTCGACCTCCGCGGCCGTTGCGTGATCCCCGCCTTCACGGACGCGCACGTGCACTTCCCGACGTGGGCGCTGTCACGACGCGACGTCCAGCTCGACGGCGTCAGCTCGCTCGTCGAGGCCCTCGACCGCGTCTCGAGACAGCCCCGGGCGGGGGAGTGGATCCGCGGCACCGGCTGGCGCGACGCGGAGTGGACGGAGAAGCCGACGGCGCGCGCGCTGGACGCGCTCACCGGGGCCACGCCGGCGGCCCTGTGGTCGAAGGACTACCACTCGCTCTGGGTCAACAGCGCCGCGCTCGCGCTCGCGGCAGGGGAGCTCGAGCACGACGGGGGCGTCGTCGAGCGTGACGAGGCGGGCGCACCCACCGGGATCCTCCGGGAGGAGTCCGCCTGGCGCTTCCGCGACCGCTTCGTCACCGTCACCGAGGACGAGTTCGTCGACGCCACCCGGGAGGGGATCCGCGTGGCGAACGAGCGGGGGGTCGCGGCCGTGCACGACAAGGACGGGTGGCTCGGCGCGGCGTCGATCTTCCAGCGGATCCACGACCGCGACGGGCTCAGCCTGCGCGTCTGGCAGTCGCTCCCCGCGGACAGCCTCCCCCACCTCCGGGAGCTCGGCCTCCGCTCCCGCCTCGGGGACGACTTCCTCCGTCTCGGCTACCTCAAGACGTTCATGGACGGAACGCTCGGCTCGCAGACGGCCTGGATGCTCGACGGCAGCGGCGTGGTGATCACGTCGGGCGAGGAGCTCGCGGAGATCGTGCGCGAGGCCGCGCTCGCCGGGTGGCCCGTCGCGGTGCACGCGATCGGCGACCAGGCGAACCGGGCCGCTCTCGACGCGTTCGAGCAGACGCGGGACGTCTGGGCGCCGCTCGGGCTCCGCCAGCGCATCGAGCACGCCCAGTGCCTCGACCCGGCCGACCTGCCTCGCTTCGCGGCCCTGGGCGTGGCGTGCTCCGTCCAGCTCAGTCACGCACCGTCCGACCGCGACCTCGCCGAGCGCTTCTGGGGCGACCGCCTCGACGGCACGTACGCGTTCGGCTCGCTCCTCCGCTCCGGCGCGCTCGTCGCGAACGGCTCCGACGCCCCGGTCGAGGAGCTCGACCCGCTCGCGGGGATCCGCGCCGGCGTCCTGCGCACCATCGACGGGCGCGAGGCGTGGCGCCCGCAGGACGCACTCACGATCGAGGAGGCGCTGCGCTCCTCGACCGTCGCCCCGGCCTGGTTGTCGGGCGACGAGCGCCGTCGGGGTCGTCTGATGCCGGGCTGTCTGGCCGACCTCGTCGTCCTGACCCGGGATCCGGTCACCTGCCCGCCGGGCGAGCTCGAGAGCGTCGAGATCGTCGCGACGATGGTCGGCGGACGCTGGGCCCACAACCCGCCGCCCTGGGAGTGAACGCATGACGCATCACCGCATCGGACGCGATCAGGTCGTCTGGGGCTTCGGCCCCGAGATGACGGCCGTGCTCGAGATCGAGCCCGGCGACGTCGTCACCTTCGAGACTCGCGACTGCTTCGACGGCCAGATCACGAGCGAGGCCGACCTCGTCACCGACACCGACATCACGCGCCTCAACGCCGCCACCGGCCCCGTGAGCGTTCGCGGAGCCGAGCCGGGCGACTCGCTTGTCGCCGAGATCCTCGACGTCAGGCCTGTCGAGTGGGGCGTCGCAACGCTGATCCCCGGGTTCGGCCAGCTCGACCATCTCGTCGACGGGCCGCTCACCCGGCTGTTCGCGGTCGAGGAGGGGATCGTGCGGATGAACGAGCGCGTCAGCTTCCCCGCCCGTCCGATGGTCGGGGTGATCGGCGTCGCCACCGACGGCGAGGAGATCTCGAACGGGCTCGCGGGCCGCCATGGCGGCAACCTCGACGATCACCACCACGGGCGCGGTGCGACCGTCTACCTCCCCGTCCGCCGGCCCGGCGGGATGTTCGCCGTCGGCGACATGCACGCCTCGATGGGCGACGGGGAGATCTGCTTCACCGGGGTCGAGATCGCGGGCGAGGTGGACGTCCGCTTCGGCGTCCTCAAGGGGAAGCAGGCGACGTGGCCCGTGACCGAGCTCGCCGATCGCTGGCTCCCGCACGCGACGGCCTTCGACACGGACGAGGCTCTGCAGCGCGTCTCGGAGGAGGCGGCGATGCTCCTCGTCCGCGAGCACGGGTTCACGATCGAGGATGCGTTCATCTTCCTCTCGGTCGCGTGCGACGTCGGGGTCACCCAGGCGTGTCGACCGGCGGAGGGCTTCGGCAGGATCGCGCGGTTCTCGATCCCCCGCATCGCCGCGTGTCCGACACCGTTCGCACGCTCGGCGCCGTGAAGGGAACGGGGGTCGCCGTGCGCGAAGACGACCCGTATGCTTCGAGCGTGGCCACGAATGCCGAGCACGAGCGGACGATGCTGCCGGTGCACGTGGCCGGGCAGTGCTCGGTCGCTGCCACCGGCGAGATCGTCGGCTCGAAGTGGACCGTCGTGATCGTCCACGACCTCACCGAAGGGCCGCGCCGGTTCACGGAGCTCGAGCACGCCTGCGAGGGGATCAGCCCGCGCACGCTCGCCGAGCGTCTGCGCTGGCTCGAGGCCGAGGGCATCGTCGTCCGCCACAGCTACGCGGAGTCTCCGCCGCGCGTCGAGTACGAGCTGACCGAGAAGGGCTACGCGCTGAAGCCGATCATCGACGCGATGCGCGACTTCGGTCACACCTGGCTCGGCTGCCCTGTGCACGAGCACACGGCTCCCGCGTAGTCGAGCCGCTCGCCCGCTGAACCGATCCCACCGCCGCAGGCTCCGTGTCGGCCCCGATGCGCCGCGCCGCGTCCTCGGCGATGATCGAGGTGAGCACAGAGACGATCGGAGGGATGTGCGATGAGCACGACGACGCTCCCACCCCAGAGCACCGGTCAGGTCGAGCCAGCCGAGAGCCGATCCGACGACGAGGTGCGCGCAGCGGCCATCGAGAGCCTGAAGCGCAGACGGAAGCTCGCAGAGGACGCGATCGCGTACGTCACGGTCAACGGCGTCCTGTGGCTGATCTGGGCGCTGAGCGACCACTCCGTCGACGGTGGACTGCCCTGGCCCGCCTGGGTCACGCTGATCTGGGGGTTCGTCCTCTTCGTCGACGCCTGGAGGACGCTCTCCCGCTGGCCGAGGAGCCTGCACGAGCCGCTGACCGACGAGGCCGTCGAGCGCGAGATGAACCGGCTGCAGCGCCGCTGAGCGCGTTGCGTCAGCGAGCGTCCGGCTGCTCAGCCCAGACGCGGGCGAGCTCGACGGCCGTCGCTGCCGCCGCGGCCATGTCCTGCACCGAGGCCCACTCGCGCACCGAGTGGTAGTCCTGTCCGCCCGTGAAGATGTTCGGGGTCGGCAGGCCACGTGCGGTGAGGCGGGCGCCGTCTGTGCCCCCGCGGATGAGCGTCCGCACGGGCTCCACGCCGATCCGCCTGATCGCGGTCTCGGCGGCCCGGACGACGTCCGGGTGCCGGTCGAGGACGCCGCGCATGTTCCGGTACTGCTCCTCGATCTCGATCTCGAAGGACGCTCGAGGCTCGGCCCCGACGACACGCTCTGCGAGTGCTCTCAGCTGGGCGACATGCTCGTCGAGCAGGGCGTCGTCATGATCGCGGACGATCGACCACAGCGACGCCTCGGTCGAGCCTCCGGCGAGCCTGCTCGGATGGATGAACCCCTCGCGGCCCTCGGTCGTCTCGGGCGACAGGGCGTCTCGCGGCAGCGCGGCGATCACGTCGGCGAGCAGCTTGACGGCGTTCACGAGGCGGCCCTTGGCCGACCCGGGATGCACCGAGACGCCCCGCACGGTGAGCCTCACCTGCAGCGCGGAGAACGTCTCGACCTCGAGCTCCCCGAGCCCCGATCCGTCGAGTGTGTACGCGAAGCGCGCGCCGAAGTGCTCGAGATCGAAGTGCTCCGTGCCGCGTGCGACCTCCTCGTCGACGGTGAACGCCAGTCGGATCGGCGCGTGCGGGCCGCCGTTCCGCGCGAGGTACGCGACGGCCGCCATGATCTCGGCGATCCCGGCCTTGTCGTCGGCTCCGAGAAGCGTCGTCCCGTCGCTCGTCACCAGGTCGTGCCCGACGCGCCGCGCCAGCTCGTCGGACTCGGACGGGTCGAGCACCTGCGAGGGATCCCCGGGCAGCACGATGGTGGTGCCGTCCCAGGCGGCGTGGACGATCGGAGTGACCCCGGCGCCGGGAGCCTCGGGGCTCGTGTCGACGTGTGCGATCAGCCCGACGACCGGTGCGTCCGCGACCGTGCCCGGGAGCGTCGCGAAGACGTACCCGTGCTCGGTCAGCTCCACGTCGTCGAGTCCGATCTCGCGGAGCTCCTCGACCAGAAGCCGCGACAGGTCGATCTGCTCCGGCCGGCTCGGTGAGGTCGTCGCCGTGTGGTCGGACTGCGTGTCGATCACGACGTAGCGCAGGAACCGCGCGAGGACGTCCTCCGCGAGCTGCTCCGCAAGGGGGCAGACGAACGTGGGCGGGATGCGAGTCACGCGAGCGTGCCGAGGCGCCGAAGGATCTCGCAGACGGTCTCGATGCCCGGAGCGAGATAGTCGGCCACGAGCCGCTCGTTCGGGGAGTGGACGTTCGAGTCGTTGAGCGCGAAGCCGGAGAGGATCGTCGGGACGCCTTGCGCGGCGAGAGCGGAGACCAGAGGGATCGCGCCGCCGGTGCGCACGAGCAGAGGACGCACGCCGAGAACGTGCTCGAACGCATCCTGCGCGAGCACGAGCGCACGCGCATCGGGAGGGATGAGCCCGGGCGGCGCGGACGACCACCGCTCCACCGAGACCTCGGCTCCCGGCGGGGCGGCCTCGCGCAGGAGCCGCTCGAAGGCCTCGGCGATCACCTCGGGGTCCTGGTTCCCGACGAGCCTGATCGAGACGTTGGCACGGGCCTCGACGGGGATCACCGTCTTCTGCAGGACGGGCGAGCCGCCCTCGATCCCGTGCACGTCGACCGAGGGCTCGCCCCAGGTCCTGAGGTAGAACTCGCGCGCTGCACGATCGTCGGAGGGTGTCGAACCGGCGTCGGCGAGCTCCGCGGCGCCCTCGGGAAGCGACGCCCAGCCCTCGAGCTCCTCGGCGGTGGGGCCGACGATGCCCTCGCGCAGCGCCTCGGGGACGCGCCCGTCGCGGGGCGTCACACCTTCGAGCGCTCGGATGAGCGCGTGCATCGCGTTCAACGACGCGCCACCGTAGATGCCCGAATGGAGGTCGCGCTCGCCGGTGCGCACCGTCACGTGGAAGTAGACGAGGCCACGAACCGCGACGTTGAACGCCGGCACATCCCGCTCGACCATGCCCCCGTCGAAGACGAGCGCCGCGTCGATCGCTCCGTCCTGCCCGGCGAGCCAGTCGACGATCGAGTGACCGCCGACCTCCTCCTCACCGTCGCAGGCGAACCGCACGTTGACGGGCAGCGTTCCGGAAGCGGCCAGCCGCTCGACGCCCTTCAGCAGCATGAACAGCTGGCCCTTGTCGTCTGCGATGCCGCGCGCGTAGAGCCACCCGTCCCGCTCGTGCAGCTCGAACGGCGGGCTGTCCCACCCTTCGAGCGGGTCGGGGGGCTGGACGTCGAAGTGCCCGTAGAGAAGGACGGTGGGAGCACGCTCCGGGCCGATCGACGCGGGAACCTCGCCGATCACGAGCGGCCGCTCGCCCATCGGGACGAGCTCCGCGCTACCGCCCATCGCGAGGATCCGGTCGCGGACCCACGCAGCAGCCGCGACCACGTCGTCGCTGTGCGCCGGGTCAGCGCTGACGGACGGGATGGCGATGAGCTCGGCGAGCTCGGCGAGCAGGTCTGGAGGCGGACTCACGGCTCGCCGAGGATACCCGCCGGAGTCGGCGTGGGCGCGGTCAGGCCGCGCGAAGGCGGCCGTTGCCACGCGAGGGTTCGCGCACCGGTGGTGGGCCGGGTCGCATGCGAGCGGCAGCGAAGTCGCACCGGCAGTGGACCGAGGTCGCCTACAGGCGCAATGACGGCGCACCCGCGGGCAGGCAAGCCCGCCCTACCGATACCGCGAGCCCCGCTGCCTACGCGACGTCTCGGTGGCCGTCGCGCTCGGCGAGCGTGCGGAGCTTCTTCAGGCTCTGATGCTCGATCTGCCGGATCCGCTCGCGGGTCACGTTGAACGTCCGACCGACCTCGTCGAGCGTGCGCGGCTGCTTGCCGTCGAGCCCGTAGCGAAGCTCCAGGACTGCGCGCTCCCTGGGTGAGAGCTCGTCGAGGATCGCCCGGAGCGCCTCACGGCGCAGCGCCACCTCCGCCGCCTCGTCGGGCAGAGGCGCCGTCTCGTCCGTCAGGAAGTGACCGAACTCCGACTCGTCCTCGTCGCCGACGGGCTTCTCGAGCGAGACGGGGGTCTGGGCGCTCCGGCGGATCTGCTCGACCTCCTCGAGGGCGAGATCGAGATCACGGGCGATCTCCTCGCCGGTCGGCTCCCGTCCGAGCTCGCCGCGTAGCTTCCGCTCCGAGCGGTTGATCTTGTTGAGCTTCTCCACGACGTGCACCGGCATGCGGATCGTTCGCCCCTTGTCGGCGATGGCCCGGGCGACCGCCTGCCGGATCCACCAGGTCGCGTACGTCGAGAACTTGTAGCCCTTGCGCCAGTCGAACTTCTCCGCCGCCCGCACCAGACCGAGCGTGCCCTCCTGGATCAGGTCGAGGAACGGGAGACCCTGGTTGCGGTACCGCTTGGCGATCGAGACGACGAGGCGCAGGTTCGCCTCGACCATGGCCTGCTTGGCGGCGTGGTCGCCGCGCTCGATCCGCTTCGCGAGCTCGACCTCCTGCGCCGCGGTCAGGAGCGGAACCCGGCCGATGTCCTTCAGGAAGAGCTGCAGCGTGTCGGTCGAGATCTCGGCCTCGGCATCCCACTCGCGTATGGGTGCTGCGGTCTCCAGCACCTCCTCCGTCCCGACGAGCTCGATCTGCTCCTCGTCGAGAGCCGAGTAGAACGCGTCGAGCTGTCCGGTGTCGAGGTCGAGCTCGTCCAGCGCCAATGCGAGCTCGTGTGCGTCGAGCGACCCGGCCACACGACCGGACTCCAGGAGCGCCCGTGCCTCGTCCGAGTCCAGGACGCCTTCCGGCGCCGCGGCCGTCGGTGCACGATCCCTCCGTGGTGCCAGGACAGCCCCTTTCGTCGCGTGCAGTCGAACCGTAGCCACGCCCGGGGGCGGCGTCAAAGGTCACCGTGGGTGACGCGGAAGGTCAGATGCCGGCCTTGCGGAGCTCGGCGAGGTACCGCCTCGCCTCGCGGGCGAGCGGTGACCCGGGCTCCGCAGCCACGGCGAGGGTGAGCTGTCGCTTCGCCTCCTTCACCTGGCCCGACCAGAGCAGCAGCAACCCGAGGTGGAAGCGCACCGAAGCGTTGCGCGGGAACGTGCGCGTGAGCGGCCCCAGCCGGGAGAACGCGTCGACCGGGCGGGACTTCGAGAACCGGCCGACCGCGGCAGCCACGTTGGCCTCCGCGTCGCCGGGACGCTGCCGGGCGGCAGCCGCGAACACGCGCTCTGCGGAGAGCTGCCGGCCCAGGCGCTGCAGCGCCGATCCGTACAGGAGCTTGCCCTCCACGGACCTCCGTGCCTGGCGCTCGAGCGCGACCAGCTGCTGGGGCGGGGTGAGACGGTCGAAGCCTCCCGGCAGGGTTGCGGTGCCGACGAAGATCGGCAGCCCACGGGCGAAGGCCGGATACAGCAGGTTGTCGGCGGTGACCCGGTAGGCCGTGTCGGGCTCCGCATCGGCGGCAGCCTGCCAGGCCTCGCGCTCCCTTCCCGTCCCCGACCACGCGCGCGCGATCCCGAGGTGGAGGAGCACCACGGCGCTCGACGGATGCAGCCCCGCGAGCTGCTCGAGGCGATCGCGCGTGCCATCGGGCCACGACGCGAACGCGCTCCCGACGCGCGCCTCGAGCGACGTGTGCCGGTCGAAGAGGGCCTTGGCGGCCGTGAGGTCTCCCTTGCGGTACAGCGTCTCCGCCCGGCGGAGGTCACGCGCCTCCCGATCGTCGCGCACCCCGAGGTCGAGCCCCAGTGGAGGCGCCCCCTCGCGGGCAGGCGCCGTGCTCGCCGCGACGACGTCGCCCGGGCGATCCCCCTGGAGGAGCCCGACGGCGATCGCGCCGGCCGCGGCGAGCGTCGCCGCGACGGCGGTCAGGGCGACGATCCTCGTCCGCGCGCTCATCCGCTTCACGGTAGCCGGGAAGGATTCCCGGCGGGCGGCGTTATGGAGAGGGCCGCGTGTCTCCGCGCACGAGGTCGCTTCAACAATGGAAGCCATACCGCTATACTCTGGATAGTAATGCCGACCTACAGAGAGATCCTGGCCCAGGTCAAGGAGGAGATCGAGGAGATCTCCACCGCCGACACCAACGCGCTTCTCGGAGGCGCGGACCTCCCCGTGTTCCTCGACGTCCGCGAGCACGACGAGTGGCAGGAGGGTCATCTGCCCGGAGCGCTCCACGTCCCGCGCGGCAACCTCGAGTCCCGGATCGAGGCGCTCGTCCCGGACAAGGCCGAGGACATCGTCGTCTACTGCGCAGCCGGGGCTCGCTCCGCGTTCGCGGTGAAGTCGCTCGAGGATCTCGGCTACACGAACCTCCGCTCGATGGCCGGCGGGTTCGCCGACTGGAAGCGCAACGGATTCCCGTACGCGACGCCGCGGCTGCTCACGCCCGCGCAGCGGTCGCGCTACGCACGTCACCTGCTGATCCCCGAGGTCGGCGTCGACGGGCAGCAGAAGCTGCTCGACGCCCGCGTCCTCCTGATCGGCGCAGGCGGCCTCGGCTCACCGGCGTCGCTCTACCTCGCAGCAGCGGGGGTGGGCACGCTCGGGATCGTCGACGCCGACGTGGTCGACGACTCCAACCTGCAGCGCCAGATCGTCCACTCGACCGACCGGCTCGGCGAGCCGAAGGTCGTCTCGGCCAAGCGAACGCTCCAGGCGCTCAACCCGGACGTGCAGGTCGAGGCCTACGAGGAGCGGCTCAGCTCCGACAACGTCGAGCGGATCCTCGCCGACCGCTGGGACGTCATCGTCGACGGGACCGACAACTTCCCCACCCGCTACCTCGTCAACGACGCCTCGGTCTGGCACGGGATCCCGGTCGTCCACGGCTCGATCTACCGGTTCGAGGGCCAGGCGACGGTCTTCCATCCGGGCAACGGTCCGTGCTACCGGTGCCTCTACCCGACACCGCCACCGCCGGAGCTCGCTCCGAGCTGCGCGGAGGGCGGCGTGCTCGGCGTGCTGCCAGGGATCATCGGATCGCTCCAGGCGAGCGAGGCGCTCAAGGTCGTGCTCGGCATCGGCGAGACGCTCGCCGGTCGTCTGCTGCTCTTCGATGCGCTCTACACGACCTTCGACGAGGTGTCGATCCAGCGCAACCCCGACTGCCCGGTGTGCGGCGACCATCCGACGATCACCGAGTACATCGACTACGTCGAGTTCTGCGCGGCACCGGTGCACGCGTGAGCGTCACCGTCCGCATCCCGCCGACGCTCCGCAACGAGGTCGGCGGCGCGCGCCAGGTCGAGGCGTCGGGAGACACCGTGCGCGAGGTGCTCGACGACCTCGTCGAGCGACACCCCGCGCTTGCCTCGCAGATCCTCGTCGACGGCGGCATCGCTCCGTTCGTCAACGTGTACCTCGGAGGCGAGGACGTCCGCACGCTCGACGGCCTCGAGACGCCTGTCGCCGCGGGCGCGACCGTGATCCTGCTGCCCGCGATGGCAGGCGGGTCCCCGCGCCACGGCTCTCTCCAGGTGGCAGCGAGCATGCTCGACCTCGTGGGCTCGACCCCGCTCGTCGAGCTCGCCCGGATCTCGCCGAAGCCGGAGGTCAAGATCTACGCGAAGCTCGAGGGCCAGAACCCGACCGGCTCGATCAAGGACCGGGTCGCGAAGGCGATGATCGAGGCCGCCGAGGCGTCCGGAGAGCTCGAGCCGGGCCGGGCGCTGCTCGAGCCGACCTCGGGGAACACCGGGATCTCGCTGGCGATGATCGCCGCGATCAAGGGGTATCCGCTCACCTGCGTGATGCCGGAGAACTCGACGGAGGAGCGCAAGCGCCTCCTGCGCCTCTACGGCGCCGAGATCGTCCTGAGCCCCGCCGCGGAGGGATCGAACGGCGCCGTCCGGCTCGCGCTCGAGCTGGCCGAGAGCGATCCCCGCTGGTTCATGCCGTTCCAGTACGCGAACCCCGCCAACCCGCGGGCCCACTACGAGGGCACGGGCGCCGAGATCGTCGAGGCGCTCGACCGGGTCGACGTGCTGGTCGCAGGGCTCGGCACGGGCGGCACGCTGATGGGCACGGGCGAGCGTCTTCGCGAGGCGTTCCCCGACGTCGTGGTCGCGGCCGCCGAGCCGCTGCCGGGCGACCCCGTGATGGGGCTGCGCTCGCTCGACGACGGGTACGTCCCGCCGATCCTCGACGTCACGAAGCTCGACCGGAAGATCCTCGTCTCGAACGAGGAGTCCGTGCACGCCGTGCGGGCGCTGCTCCGGCAGGAGGGCATCTTCGCCGGCGTCTCGTGCGGCGCAGCAGTGCACGTCGCGCGGAAGCTCGCCGAGGAGCTCGACGAGGGCGTGATCGTCGTCGTCCTCGCCGACGGTGGCTGGAAGTACATCTCCGCGGACTTCTGGGACGCGCCAGAGCGCGACCTGGAGCAGTCCATGGAGCGCACCGTCTGGTGGTAGGCCCGCTCGGGGGAGGGGCGCCGTTGGCGATTCCCGCCGACGTCCGCGCCGCGCTCGTGGCGCACGCCAACGCCGAGCTGCCGAACGAGGCCTGCGGACTGCTCCTGTTCGAGGACGACGTCGCCGTCGAGTACGTCCCCGGCGAGAACGTGTCGCCGTCCCCGTACCACTTCGAGCTCCGCATCGACCCGCTCACGTGGGCCGACATCAACGACCGCGACGTCGTGCAGGCGGTGTTCCATTCGCACCTCTCCTCCCCGCCGCGGCCGTCCCGCACGGACGTCGAGCACATCGGGCTCTGGGCCGGTCAGCCCTACGTGATCTACACGCTGCGCACCGACGAGCTCGCCGCCTGGCGCATCGTCGACCGTTCGATCGAGCCGATCCCGCTCCGTCACCCGTCGTAGCCCCGGTCGATCGGCCGCCCGCCGGGCCGGCCGAGGCTGGCTACCATCCCGCCCCATGCACGGCGACGGCGTCTTCGACGAGCGGGTCGCGGCGACCTACGACGACGCCGACGACGAGATGTTCTCCGCGGCGGCGATCGACCCGGTGGTCGAAGTGCTGGTGGAGCTCGCCCGGGGTGGGCGCGCGCTCGAGCTCGCGGTCGGCACCGGACGGATCGCCCTCCCGCTCGCAGCGCGTGGCGTCGAGGTGCACGGCATCGACCTCTCGCGTGCGATGGTCGAGCGGCTGCGAGCGAAGCCGGGGGGCGAGAGCATCGGCGTGACGATCGGGGACATCGCGACGACGAGAGCCGGCGGGACGTTCGCCGTCGCATACCTCGTGTTCAACACGATCATGAACCTGACGACCCAGGACGCGCAGGTCGCATGCTTCCGCAACGCGGCCGCGCAGCTCGAGCCGGGGGGCTGCTTCGCGGTCGAGGTGATGATCCCCGACCTCCAACGGCTGCCACCCGGCGAGACCGTGCACCCCTTCCACGTCAGCGATGAGCGCTGGGGTCTGGACGAGTACGACGTCACCACGCAGCGGCTCGTCTCCCACCACGTCCGGTTCGTCGACGGGCGGCCCGAGCGCCTCTCGGTCCCGTTCCGCTACGTGTGGCCTGCCGAGCTCGACCTGATGGCCCGGCTCGCAGGGATGACGCTCCGCCACCGGTGGGGCGGCTGGACGACGTGAGCCCGTCACGCGCGACAGTCGCAGCCACGTGTCTGTCTGGCAGATGCCGCGCACGTAGCGGCCCCGTCGCCGACGAGCGAGGCGAAGGAGCGGTCGGCCCGGCGCCGAACCAGCGCACGTGCACGTCTGTACCGTCTCCGAGCTGGTCCGGTCGCTCGTCGAGCGCCGCGGGCTGTCCGAGCGCGAGGCGACGGACCTCGTCGCGACCGTTCTCCGCGAGGATCCGGGCCGGCTGACACGGCGTCACCGCGTCCCGACGGAGGCCCGAATCCGCATCGAGCGCCTCTGCGCGGCGCAGTCGCGCTGAGATACGGCCGGGCGGCCCCGCAACGCGCGGACCGCCCGGCCCGAACGGCGCTACGAGACCTTGAACGAGCCCTTCATGCTCGTGAGGTGCGGATCGCAGACGAAGCGGTACGTCCCCTTCTTCAGCGTGACCGTGAACTTCTTCACGCCCACCTCGAGGATCGACGTCGACACGTTGACGCCGGGGCCAGTCAGGTGGAAGTTGTGGGCGTCCGACTTGTCGGCGATGACGAAGGTCGTCTTGCCTGCCTTGAGGGTCTTCTTCGGACCCGTGATCGTGAACCCGGGGCCGACCGTGCCCTTGACGACGGGCGTGGCGGCGGTGGCGGGCAACGCGACGAAGAGCGCGGCGATCACGACGAACAGGGCAACGCGGGTCATGGATCTCCTTCGGATCGGGTGACGGCGGATCGAGAGAGCTCCTTCAGAGTGCCAGCACGCGGCCTTCCTGTGCCGAGCGGAAGAGCGCGTCGATCGTCCGGGCCTGCCCGAGCGCGTCCTCGCGGCCGAGCAGCGGAGTGCCTCCGCCGCGGACCGCGGCGCTCAGATCCTCGAGCTCGAGGCGATATGAGTCCTGCGGCTCGAGCTCGATCCGCTCGACCCCGTCCGCCGCGACGCAGCTCGATGCCGGGCGTCCGGCAGTGCCAGGGATCGTCGAGGAACAGTGACCCCTCGGTGCCGATCGCCTCGAGCTCGTCACGGGGCGTCATGGACGTCGCGCAGTCGAAGCTCGCCAGGACGTCGCCGGGGAACCGAAGCACGCCGGAGAACACCCAGTCGGTGCCCGACGGCCCCGTGTACTGGTGTCCCGAGACCTCGACGGGCTCGCCTCCGAGGAGGCGAGAGCCGCTCACGCAGTAGCAGCCGACGTCCATCAGCGCGCCTCCCTCGACGTCGGTGCGCAGACGGATGTTGTCGTGGTCGAAGAGCGCGTAGCTGAAGGCCGAGCGGATCAGCCGGAGCTCCCCGATCGCGCCCTCTGCGACCAGCTCGGCGAGCCGACGCGTCTGCGGGTTGTGACGCCACATGAACGCTTCGGAGAGCAGCAGGCCCGTGCGCTCGGCGGCGTCGAACGCTCTCTCGACGTCGGCCGGGTGCCGACTCAGCGGCTTCTCGCAGAGCACGTGCTTCCCTGCCTCGAGGGCGCGGATCGACCAGTCCACGTGCATCGTGTTCGGGAGCGGGTTGTAGATCGCCTCGACGTCGGGGTCGGCGAGCAGCTCCTCGTATGTCCCGTAGGCCCGCTCGATCCCCCACGTCTGCGCGAACGCCTGCGCGCGCTCGAGGTCGCGGCTCCCGACCGCGACCACCTCGATCTCGTCGGACTCCGCAGCCCCCGCAAGGAGCTTCCGGTTGATGTCCGCCGTCGACAGGATGCCCCAACGCACGGCCATCTCTACCCCCAGCTCTCTTCGGTCACGGGGCGGAACGCGATCTCCAGGATGCGGTGGTTTCGTGGCCTGGAGGCGACGAACAGCACAGCCTCGGCGACGTCTTCGGCGCTCATCATCCCGGCGAGCGCCTCCATCCCCTCGGTACGGCCCCGGTCGTCACCGATCGCGAAGTCGGTGTGCACGCCGCCCGGGCAGACGTTCGTGCAGCGGATCCCGTGCGGTCGGAGCTCGTGGTCGAGCGCCCGCGTGAACCCCACCTGCGCGAACTTCGACGCGCAGTAGACGGCCTCGTTCGGGAGCCCGCGCCGCCCCGCCTCGGACGCGACCGAGACGAAGTCGCCTCCGCCCCGCGCGATCAGGTGCGGGACCGCAGCGGCCGCGACGTAGAGCACGCCCTTGACGTTCGTGTCGATCATCTCGTCGAGGTGGTCGGGCCGAAGCTCGACCAGCGGCCCGTAGGCGCCGACGCCGGCGTTCGCGACGACGAGGTCGATCCCGCCGAACCGCTCCACCGTCGCGTCGACGAGCGCCTGCACCTGCGCGCGGTCGCGGACGTCGGTCGGCAGCGCGACCGAGCGCTCGAGCCCGAGATCGTCGCCCGAGCGCGACGCGAGCCCGAGGCTCGCCCCGCGTTCGTGGAGCGCGTGGGCCACGGCCGCGCCGATCCCCCGGCTCGCGCCGGTGACGACGGCCACCTTCCCTTCGAAGTCGTTCATGGTCGGCTCTCCTTCAGCTGGTCGAGTGCGGGATAGATGAGGCGGAAGCGCGGAAGCGTGGCCGCATAGACGTCGACTCCACGCCGGGTCGGGCGCGATCACGTCGCGCACGTGCACGCGGCGCGCGACGGCGTCGTTGACGTCGGTGAAGCAGCCCGCCGGCGACGCCGCCGAGCAGCGCCGCCCCGAACGCGGAGCCCTCGTCGGCGGCGGTCGTCTCGAGCGGCACGTCGAGCACGGAGGCGACGATGCTGCGCCAGAGGTCTCCGCGCGCTCCGCCGCCCGAGATGCGCGCGCGGTCGGCCTCGACGCCGAGCTCGCGCAGGAGGTCGAGCGAGTCGCGAAGGCCGAAGGCGACCCCTTCCAGCACCGCGCGGACGAGGGCGCCGCGGTCGTGCCGGAGCTCGAGCCCGGTGAACGCGCCGCGGGCGTTCGGGTCGGCGTGCGGCGTGCGCTCGCCGGCGAGGTACGGGGCGAAGAGGAGCCCGTCGACGCCCGGGGCCCCACGCGCGCGGCCTCGTCGACGAGGCCGTCGAACGGAACGCCGGGTGCGAGCCGGTCGCGGAGCCACTGCAGCGAGCCCGCCGCCGACAGCATCACGCCCATCGCGTGCCACGCTCCCGGCACGGCGTGGCAGAACGCGTGGACGCGAGCCTCCGGGTCGCGCCGCGTAGGCCGGCAGCGTCGCGAACACGACACCCGAGGTGCCGAGGACGATCGACAACGTGTCCGGGTGCGATCGACGCCGACGCCGACCGCCGCAGCGGCGCAGTCACCCGCCCCGACCGCCACCGGCACGCCGCGCAACCCGTCGAGCAGACACGGCGTTCCTTGCTCCACCGCTCGCCCCGCCGACGTGGCCGGCCGTGGTGGGCGACTCGAGGACGGGCGGCAGCCAGGCGGCAGGGATCTCCAGCGCCTCGAGCACCTCGTCCGACCAGCGGCGGCCGGCGACGTCGAGGAGCAGCGTGCCCGAGGCGTCGGCCGACGTCGATCGCCCACTCCCCGGTGAGCCGCAGCCGGACGTAGTCCTTGGGGAGCACGATGCGCGCGATGCGCGCGTACGCCTCGGGCTCGTGCCGCCGGAGCCAGAGGAGCTTCGGCGCGGTGAACCCCGTGAGCGCACGGTTCCCGGTCAGGGCGATCAGCCGGTCGAGCCCGACGCGCTCCTCGATCTCGGCGCACTCGGCGGCCGTGCGCTGGTCGTTCCAGAGGATCGCGGGGCGGATCACCTCGCCCGCGGCGTCGAGGCACACGAGCCCGTGCATCTGCCCGGAGAAGCCCGATCCCGGCGACCTCGAGGCCCTCCGCGACCTCCGCGAGAGCGCGCACCGGGCCGCCCACCAGTCGTCCGGATCCTGCTCCGACCAGCCGGGTCTGCGGCGTCGAGAGCGGATACCCGTGCTCCGCGCGCGCGACCACCTCGCCCGTCGGGCCGACGGCGAGCGCCTTCACGCCCGTCGTGCCGATGTCGAGTCCGATCGCGATCGTCATGCGGCAGCGCACCCGGAGCTCGCGTCCAGACCGCAACAGGCCACGCCATGCCGGACGAGTCGGTGGCGATCTCCTGGGATGGAGCAGCCGCGCCGGATCGGGTCAACGGCACGAGGCTCGACCAGGCAGGTCGCGGACGAGCGGCCCCGTGCAGCGCACCGGGCTCGCCGCGGGCGTCACGCACCGAGCGCGGCGTAGACGAGCTCGTAGGCGCGGACGGCGTCCTTGCGCGACTGGGCCTCGCGGAGCGCCACGTCGTCGATCTTCGCGGCGATCCCGTCGATGAACCGCCACTGCAGCACCGAGCGCTCGACGGCGGCGACGGCGTCCTCGGTGTACGGGTAGAGGTCGAACCCGAGCCGCTCGCCGTTCTCGCCGTACCCGCGCGCGCCGCAGCTCGAGCGCGAGCTCGAGCGTCTCCATGAACGCGGTCGCGCCGACCATGTTGTCGTCGTCGAACGTGCCCCAGCCCGAGTTCGCGTGCTGGTGGCCGAGCAGCCCTTCGGCGGCGAGCATCGCCGCGTACTCGCCGAGCGACTCGCCGTTCATGATCAGGTGCTGCCAGTCCATGTTCACCTGCACGTTGGTGATCCCCTGCGCGCGCAGCGTGTGGATCACGTGCAGGGTCATCCCGATGTTGCGCATGAAGATCTTCATCGCCGGCTCGGAGTTCTTGTGCTCGAGGAAGAGCTTGACGCCGTGCTTCTCGCAGATCTCCGCCGCCTCGGCCATCCCCTCGATGAACCACGCCCACGCCTGCGCGTACGAGGTCTGGAACGGGTAGTTGTAGCCCTCGATCCCGGGCCAGCAGATCATGTTCGCCCCCACCGCACCGGCGAGCTCGGCCGTCTCGCGCGTCAGCCGCCGCGCCTCCGCGCGGACGGCGGCGTCGGGCGACGTCAGCCCGCCACGCCCGAAGCGCGGATCCGTGTGCAGCCCCGTGCAGACCGTCGCGATCCCGTGCCCGTCGAGCGCGTCGCGGACCTCGTCGAGGTTGTCCGGGTTGAGCTCGCCCGGGTAGTGGAACTCGTAGTCGTCCATCAGGTCGCCGAGCCCGTCGACGGCACGGCGGACCTTGACGACCGTCGACTCGTTCGTGTGCTCGGGCTGGTACCCGAGCGGCACGAAGCGCGTCACCATCGGGCCCAGAGCCCAGATCCCGAGCGACGTTCGGAGGCTCACTTGCCCGACTTCGCCTGGAGCCGGGTGGCGATGGTGTCGAGCGTGACCGCGAAGAGCAGGATCACGCCAGTGACGATGTAGATCGCCCGTTCAGTACCCACCGATGTTGAGGCCGTTGGCGATCGTCGCGATCACGAGGGCGCCGAGGAGCGCGCCGCGCACCTCGCCGCGCCCGCCGAAGAGGCTGACACCGCCGATCACGGCGGCCGAGATCGAGTCGAGCAGGAGCGTGCCCCCGCCTTGATTGAGGTTCACGGATTGCAGGCGTGCGGCGAGGACGATCCCGCCGACGCCCGCCATCACGGACGAGATCACGAACACGATCGTGCGCACGCGCACGACGCTGATGCCCGCGCGGCGAGCGGCCTCGGCGTTGCCGCCGACCGCGTACACGTGCCGCCCGAACGATGTTCGCTTCGCCAGGTACGTCAGCCCGACGAGGAATATCACCATCAGCAGAGCGGCGAGGGGAAGGCCGAGCGACCGGTAGCAGGTCTCGGTCAGCGGCGTGCCCTCGGGGCACGCGGTCGGACGCTGGGCATGGTTGCAGATCGCCACCGTTCCGAAGGCTGCGATGCCAACGCCCGCGAACTTGCCGACCGCCTGGCCGGCGCCAGATAGGAATCCCGGCGCGTCGCTTCCCCATCACGCCGCCAAGAACCACAACGCCGTAGAGCAGCGTGATCCCAGCCGCGATCAGCCAGCTCACTGTCGAGGAGAAGTAGTAGGTCGCCGTGTAGTTGATCCAGTTCTCCTCGATGATGATCGTGTCCCGCGACTGGAGCACCTTCAGGATCACGCCCTGCCAGATCGAGCAGACCGGCGAGTGTCACGACGAAGGACGGCACCCCCACTCTCGCCACGACCGTGCCTTGCGCGAGGCCGATCACGGCGACGATCACGAGCGCGAGCACGATCGCGATCGGCCCTCCGAAGTCGTGGGACGATGCCCGGCAGCTGGAACTCTGCGACCGCAACGGCGGCGATCCCGCTGACGTACGCCACGGACAGGTCGATCTCACCGAGGAGCAGGACGAACACGACGCCGAAGGCGATCATCGTCACCCCGGCCATCTGGAGAACGATGTTTATGAAGTTCTGGGAGGTGAAGAAGTTCGTAGCCGTGAAGGCGAAGTACGTGACGATCAGGATCTCGCCGATGACGACGGGCAGGACACCGAGATTCCCCGAGCGAACGTTCCCGACGGCCCTCTGCCAGAGCCCGTTCTCCGGGTCTTGCACGTCGCCCGAGCCTGTTCCGACGGCGTCGGCGTCGGCGCGCTCATGCACTCACCTCCGCGCCAGGCTCGACGATTCCTGCGACCTTGGTCGGGATGCCGGCGGTGATCGCCTGGACGACCTCCTGCTGCGTCGTCTGCTCGCGCTCGTAGACGCCGATGTCGCGCCCGAGGCGCAGGACGGTGATGCGATCGGCGACCTCGAAGATGTCGTGGAGGTTGTGCGAGATGAGCACGACCGCGAGCCCTCTTTCGGCGAGGCGCTTGACCAGGTCGAGCACCTGACGCGTCTGCGCGACGCCGAGCGCGGCCGTCGGCTCGTCGAGGATCACGAGCTTCGAGTTCCACTGGACTGCCTTCGCGACCGCGACCGACTGGCGCTGGCCGCCCGAGAGCGAGGCGACCGGCTGCCGGATCGAACGGATCGTCGTGACCGAGAGCGACTTGAGGTTCTCCGCAGTGCGCTGCTCCATCGCCGCCTCGTTGAGGCGGAAGAACCGGTCGCGCAGCTCGCGGCCGAGGTACATGTTCTGGACGACGTCGAGGTTGTCGCAGAGCGCGAGGTCCTGATAGACGACCTCGATCCCGAGCCCGGCAGCGTCCTTCGGCCCGTGGATCGACACAGGCTTCCCCTCGAACGTGATCTGCCCGTGGTCGTAGCCGTGGATCCCTGCGATGCACTTGATCAGGGTCGACTTGCCCGCGCCGTTGTCGCCGACGAGGGCCATCACCTCACCCGAGCGGACCTCGAAGTCAACGTCCGTCAGCGCCTGTACCGAGCCGAACGACTTCGACAGGCCCTGGATATGAAGAAGTGGTGTGTCGCTCACTGTCACGGATCCTTCCTGATGGCGCGGGGTGGGGGCGCGGCGCGCCCCCACCCTCTCACCTCGCCAATCACTACTTGCAGTATTGCTTGTACTCCCCGGAACACACATCGCTCCGCTTGAGGAACTTGTCCTTGAAGAGGCGTGTGTAGTTCGCCTTGGTGATCGAGACCACCGGGATCACATACGTCGAGCTGCTTCTTCGAGCCGTTCGGCCGCGTCGAGTTCGACGGCGGCTTCTTGCCCTTGAACAGAGCCACGGCGGCCGCGGCGGCGGCGTTCGCCTCGTCCGGCACGTACTTGTAGACGGTGTTCGTCTGCCAGCCGGAGATGATGTTCTGAACGCCCTGGACGGTCGCATCCTGGCCCGTCAGCGGTAGCGGGTCGAGACCCTTCGCCTTCAGGGTCGCGACGACGGCGCCGGCGATGTTGTCGTTAGCGGCGACCACGCCCTGGATGTTGTTGTTCGTCTGAACGAGCATCTGCTCGAAGATCGTCTGGGCGTTCTTCGAGTCCCAGCCGGGCACGAACTTGGCTGGGCCCTTCTTGACCTTCTTGACCTTGAACAGCGGGTTGAGAACGTCATCGTTGCCGCTCTTGAACCAGAACGCGTTCGCGTCCGTCTGGCCGCCCCAGAGCTGGGCGATGACGCCGCTCGGGCCGTAGGTCTTCTTGGCGACCATGCCGGAGATGACACCGCGCGCCTGGATTCGCCCGACCTGGTTGCCGTCGAACGAGACGTACACGGAGCCCGTGCCACCGACGATCTGCCGGTCGTAGTCGATGGTCTTCCCGCCGGCTTCGGTGAACTTCTTCTGAATTGCGATCGACGTTCCCGTGTCGAGGGAGGTGATGATGCCGATTTTCGCCCCGTCACTGATGCATTGCTCGGCCTGGGCGAGCTGCTTCTGCTGCGAGCCGAGGGCGTTCACGACGGTGGCCTTCAGGCCCGCTTTCTTGAACGCGTTCACGAACGCAGGCTTGTCGAACTGCTGCCACCGAGCGGACGACGTCGTATCCGGCAGCAGGACGCACACCTGCGTCCCCGCGCTTGACTTGCCGCTCTTGGCGAGCGCCCCACCGGCCATGACGGCCAGTGCGAGCACGCCCATGAGCAGCGCGATCAACGTTTTCTTCACGAGTTCCTCCTGGCGAGTTGACGTATCCCGTGCCGCGCAACCGTACCTCTCGCGCGGCCGTCGTACAACCGATACCTCACACGTGTGTCCTGGTGAGCTCCTCCTTCCACTCGGACGAGGCGGGTCTCACGATGCCGCGACCCCAATGCTGCCGTGGTCGTGCGCGACCACCCAGGGCGTGGCCAGCACGGAGCGGAGCGTCAACGCCGCTGCGCCGCGCACGGCGGATCCTTCGGCGAGCGTCGACACCCGGAGCTCGCACGACGACCAGCGCTCCGCGAGCACGCGCTCACTCAGCGCGGCCTCGACCGCGCCGGTGAGCCACGGCGCGAGCGGGCCGTAGGCGCCGCCGAGCACCACGCCCTCGAGGTCGAGGAGGTTGACGATGGAGGCGAGCGCGGTGCCGAGCGTCGCCCCGGCTTCCTCGAGCGCCGCAAGGGTGCGTGCGTCACCCTCGGTCGCCCGCCGCACGATCTCGCACGTGATCGACCGCGTCCCGCGCTCGGGGCCGAGGTCGATCCCGGCGCGGGCCGCGATCGCCTCCTGCCCGACGAGCGTCTCGAGGCAGCCACGGCTGCCGCAGCCGCACCGGGCACCCAGCGGATCGACGGCGATGTGACCGATCTCGCCGCCGTAGCCGTGGGCCCCTCGGAAGAGCTCGCCGTCGACGAAGATGCCGCCCCCGACACCGACCTCGCCGAAGACGAGCAGGAAGCTGCGCAGCCCCCGCGCGGCCCCGCGCCAGTGCTCGGCGATCGCGGCGAGGTTCGCCTCGTTCTCGAGGTGGATCGGGAGCTCGGTGCCGAGCCTCCTCCGCAGCTCGTCCGCGAGGGCGAGGTCGTGCCAGCCGAGGTTGGGTGCCCGGAGGAGCGTGCCCGTCGCGACGCGGACGAGGCCCGGGACTGCCACGGCGATGCCGACGACGCGAAGCCCTTCGTCGTCGGCCGCGGCCAGGGCGTCGGCCGCCATCCCGGCGACGAGGTCGAGGATCGGCCCGGGCGCCGACCCGCGGTTGTCACGAGAGATCCGCCGCTCGTAGCGCACGGCACCTCTGAGTCCTCGACGCACACCGCGAGGTAGTCGACGTTCACCTCGAGCCCGATCGCGGCCACCGACCCGGCGAGCTCGATCGCGACACCGGGACGCCCGATGCGGGGTGGCCCGACCGGCCCGTCGGCCTCACGCACGAGCTCGAGCTCGATCAGCTCCGCGACCAGGCTCGAGACCGTTCCGCGAGTGAGCCCCGTCCCCGTGGCCACCGCAGCCCGCGAGCACGGCCCGTGCTCGGCGACGTGACGGAAGACGACGCCGAGGTTCGGCGTGCCTGACCGTCGTCTGGTCGGCGCGCGCCGGTGGGGCGGGTGGCTGGCCGGAGGGTGAGTGGCGCGCGCTGGTCGTCATCGAGGGGAACAGACCCGTCCTCGGGTTTGTATGGCGTCCCGATCAAACTAAAGCGGGGTGCGCCTGTCAACCGCCTCTCATCAGGCTGTAGCGTCTCCTCGATGATCGCCGACGCCCACGTCGACCTCCTGCTGGAGCTCTCCTACCGGGAGCATGCCCTCGGCGAGTCGGACGTCTTCGCGCGGACGTGGCTCCCCGAGCTCGAGGCGGGGGGAGTCGGCCTGCAGGTGTGCCCGGTGTACGTCGGACACGAGCTCCAGCCGGAGGGCTCGCTGCGCGAGTCGCTGCGGCAGGTCACGTCGTTCCATCGCGCCGTGCGGGAGAACCACGAGCGGATCGTGCAGGTCCGCCAGGCGGCCGACCTTGATCGCGTGGAGCGCGGAGAGCGGGTCGGTCTGATGCTCTCCCTCGAGGGCGTGGAGCAGTTCGGCGTCGAGCTGTGGCCGGCCGACCTCTTTCACGAGCTCGGCGTCCGGATGGCAGGGCTGACGTGGAACCGGCGCAACGCCTACGCCGACGGCGCGGCCGAGGAGGGCGGCGGTCTCTCCCGGCTCGGACGGGAGCTCGTCGACCGTCTCGTCGGCCTGGGTGTGATCCTCGACCTCGCACATGCCTCGGGCGGGACGTTCTCGGACGTGATCGCGCGGGCGGCCGGTGCACCCCTCCTCTGCTCGCACGGAGGCTGCCGCGCCGTCCTCGACACGCCGCGGAACCTGGGCGACGACCAGCTGCGGGCGCTCGCCGACGCCGGAGGGCTCTTCGGACTGATGCTGCATCCGCTCGCGATCGACCCGGTCGAGCGGAGCCTCGACCGGGTCGTCGATCACCTGGAGCACGCAGCCGGGCTGATCGGCGTCGACCGGCTCTGCCTCGGCGGCGACTTCACCCGCCGGCTGTGGGAGGTCATCCCGCCCCCGCCCGAGCCGCGGGACGGGCTCATGCCGCCTGGCCTGCGACCCGGCGCCGGCATCGAGGGGATCACCTCGTCCGACGGCTACCCGAACCTGCTCGCGTCGCTCGACCGCCGAGGGTGGGCGAGCGACGACATCGACGCCGTCGCCTCGCGGAACCTCCTCCGCTTCCTGCGGACGGCGTTGCCCCGGGATCACCGATCAACCGTCTAGCCGGAGTCTGACGGCGACACCCCGCCGAGCCCTCGCCACACGAGGGCCGCGACGCGAGTCGCCCAGCTTCGCGGCTCCGCGTCCCCTGCGAGCGCTCTCGCGTACCAGGTCCCGGTGAGCGCCGCGACTCCCGTCTCGACGTCCGCATCGGCAGCGAGCAGCCCCTGATCGCGGGCGCGCTCGAGGATCGACCGCAAGCGGGCCCTGCGAGGCGCGACGAGCCGCTCGCGATAGCGCGAGATCAGGTCGGGGTCGGTCGAGCGGAGGAGCATCGTCCCGACCATCGAGACGCCGTCCGGTCGGCTGATCCCACGTCGGAACGCCTCCAGCTCGCGAACGAGGTCGGCGTACGGGTCGTCCGTCGGAGGACGCTCCTCGGCGCGGGACATGCCGGCGATCGCTGCGGTCGCGAGATCGGCCTTCGTCGCCCAGCGCCGGTAGAGCGCCTGCCGCGTCGTCCCGGCCTCGTGCGCGACGGCCGCGACCGACATCGACTCGTAGCCGTGCTGCGCGAGGTGACGGCGGGCGACCTCGAGCACACGGAGGTCGATGTCGGTGTCTCGCGGCCGGCCGGGCCCTCGCTCGCTCACGGGTCGAGCATACCGTATATTAAATACCATTCAGTTCTGTATCGTTATATAGAAGCGGATACCGCCGAACCCGACCGAGGGGAGCCCTCACGTGCCGCCAGCCATCGACGTCCTCCACCCCGAGCACCCGAAGCGCGTCCTCATCGTCGCGTCGAACCCTTCGACTTCGCCGACCACCGGCTGGCCAATCGGGTTCTGGTGGGCAGAGCTCACCCATCCCTACTGGGAGTTCGTCGAGCGCGGCTACGAGGTCACGATCGCCAGCCCCGACGGAGGGCTGATCGTCCCCGACGGGTTCAGCGACCCGGAGGACGCCTCGGGCTACTCGGCGCACGACCTGATCAGCCTGGGCTTCAAGAAGAGCCCGGCGCACGCTGCGCTGCTCGAGAGCACGATGCCGCTCGCCGACGTCACCGTCGACGAGTTCGCCGCCGTGTTCCTCGTCGGAGGCCAGGCGCCGATGGTGACGTTCTTCGACGACGAGCGCGTTCACGCGCTCGTCGCGGCGTTCTTCGAGGCCGGCAAGGCGACCGCCGTCGTCTGCCACGCGACGTGCGTCCTGCTGAAGGCGCGCACGTCCGCCGGCGCGCTCGTCGTCGAGGGCAAGACCTGGACGGGGTTCGCGACCTCCGAGGAGCGCTACGCCGACGACTACGTCGGGCAGCGCATCCAGCCGTTCTGGATCGAGGACGAGGCTCGCATGCTCGAGGGGACGAACTTCGTCGTCAGCTCGATGTTCAAGCCGTTCGCCGTCCGGGACGGCAACCTGATCACGGGGCAGCAGCAGTACTCGGGCGCTGCCGCCGCACGGCTCGTGATCGAGGCCCTCGGCGTCTGAAACGTCGCATCGACGTCGCCGTCAGGCGGCACCCCCAACTGCACCACGAATCGAAGGAGACAGGAAGATGAAGATCGGCATTCTCGGAGGAGGTCGGGTCGGCGGAGCGCTCGCGGAGCGATGGCGTGCCGCAGGTCACGACGTCACGATCTCCACACGCGACACGATCAGCGAGACGGTGTCCGGCGCGGACGTCGTGCTGCTCGCCGTCCCCTGCACCGCAGCGGCCGACGTGCTCGCGGCCGCCGGCCCACTGGAGGGCATCGTGCTCGTCGACGCGACCAACAACCTCTCAGGCGGCCCCGACGGGGCGGCGATCGCCGCCCTCGCTCCGACAGCCCACGTAGTCAAGGCCTTCAACACCGTCTTCTCGCCGTTCTTCGCCGATCCACCGAGCCCGCCCGCGTCGCTCGTGCTGAGCGGGGACGACCCCGACGCGAAGGCGCTCGTCTCCGGGCTCGTGCGCGACATCGGGTTCGAGCCCGTGGACGCCGGCGGAAGCGACGTGACCCCGCACGTCGAGGCGTTCGCAAAGCTGGTGATCGGGATCGCGTTCCGACAGGGCCGCGGCCCGTTCACGTATCGGTTCGAAGGCCCATGAGGCAGGCGGCGGCCGCCATCCTCGATGCTCCGACCGCTGCCCAGTCCGCGGAGGAGCAGGAGCGCAGGACGAGCTACCTCGAGCTCTTCTTCGACCTCGTGTTCGTGTTCGCGATCACCCAGG
Source organism: uncultured Actinomycetes bacterium (assembly GCA_963849125.1). Taxonomy (GTDB): domain Bacteria; phylum Actinomycetota; class Thermoleophilia; order Gaiellales; family Gaiellaceae; genus Gaiella. The sequence goes on from CAWKGI010000023.1 coordinate 163,982, forward strand.
TCGCGACGCTCCTGCTCGGGGACACGAGCGCCGCCGGGTTCGCCCGGTCGGCGCTCGTCCTCGCTCTCGTCTGGTGGGCCTGGAGCGGGTTCACCTGGATGACGAACGCGGTCGACATCGGCAGCGCGGTCACCCGCACGCTCTTCCTCGCGGGCATGGCCGGTGCGTTCTTCGCGGCGCTCGCCGTGCCACACGCCTACGGCGACGAGGGGATGTGGTTCGCGGCCGCCTACTTCGCGATCCGGGTTCTCAACCTTCTCCTGTACGCCTGGGGACTGCGGGAGCGCCCGACGGAGCTCGGTGCTCTCCTGCGCCTCGCACCGTTCTTCCTCCTTGCCCCCACCCTCGTTCTCGTCGGTGGCCTGCTCGACGGTGGCTGGAGGACGGGCCTCTGGGCGCTCTCGCTGGTCGTTGACGTCGTAGGAGTGCTCGCCGCGGGATCCGAGAACGAGTGGCGGGTCTCACCCGGTCACTTCGCGGAGCGGTACGCGCTGATCGTGATCATCGCGCTCGGCGAGTCGATCGTGGCGATCGGAGTAGGCGCTGCCGATCTCGAGCGCGACGTCGTCTTCGCCACGTCCGTGCTCGTCGCGTTCGCCGGCGTCGCCGCCCTGTGGTCGGCGTACTTCGGCTACGTCTCGACCGCAGCCGAGCGTGCGCTGCGCAAGGTGAGCGAGTCCCGACGCGGGCCTCTCGCACGGGACGTCTTCACGATCCTCCACTACCCCATCGTGCTCGGGATCGTGTTCTTCGCCGTCGCCTCGAAGAAGGTGCTGGCCGACCCCGAGAAGCCGCTCAGCCGTGCCGGGCGCTGGGCGCTCGGCCTCGGGCTCGGTCTCTACCTGCTCGGCTTCGTGCTCATGCGCTTCCGGGTCGTGCGCACCGTCGGCTGGGAGCGCGTGGGGGCGATCCTCGCGGTCGTGATCGCCCTCGTCGTGCTGCGCGAGGCCGACGCCGTCGTCACGCTCGCCGCCTGCGTCGGCATCGTCCTTGCGATGCTCGCAGTCGAAGCGATCACGATGCGCGACGTCCGTGCCTCGCTCACCTAGCGCAGCGAGAGCCGCGTCGCGATCACGTTCTCGACGCTCTCCTCGGCTTCGCCGTGACCCGTGACCGCCGGGATGAAGACGTCGCGCTCGATGGCCTGGAGGACGAGCGCGGTGATCGCCGTGACCGTCGCCGTCCGCGGCACGTCGCGGAGCAGCGCGATCTCACCGAACGACTCACCCGGGCCGAACCGCTTGCCGAGGATCTCGACTTCGCCGCTCTCGAGGATGTAGAAGCGGTCGCCGTGGTCGCCCTCGCTGAAGACGACCTCGCCGGCCGGTACCTCGACCTGGATCAGCGACCGCGCCAATCGCTCCAGGATCCGCTCGGGGAGCGGTGCGAGGAACGGCACGCCCCGGACGAGCGGGAGCCCGACGGGCGCGAGCGAGGTCAGGTCGACCCGCCGCAGCCCCGGAAGGGAGAACACGGCCAGCACGCCGATCGCACCACCCAGGATCGCGAGAGACGCCCGGATCCCGAACAGGCTGATCATCGCCGGCATCGCGAGTGCGCCGAAGGCCATCGTCGCGATCAGGATGCTCTCCATCGCGCCGAAGACGCGCCCCATCACCTCCTCCGGCACCACGCGCTGGAGGATCGTGTACGCGTTGATGTCGACGACCGAGTTGCCGAGCCCGACGAGCAGGAACGCCACGACGGCCACAGGGAGCGTCGGCCAGGCGGCCACGAGCAGGAGCGGAAGCGCCCACAGGACGACACCCCCTCCGAAGTCGAGCGCAAGGCGCCCCCGCTGCGCGAGCACGAGCGCGACGAAGCCGCCGACCAGCGCGCCGATCCCGAAGACCGCGTCGAGGACCCCGACGCCGGACTGGCCGAGGTCGAGGGTCTCGAGGGCAAGCACGACGACGAAGACGCCCGACGCTCCCGCCACGATCGTCTGGGCCGCGTAGACGCCGACGATGAGGAGCACGCCGCGGTCGGCCCCGATCGCACGGAACCCTGCGCTCACCTCCTGGAGGAAGCCCTCCTCGCTCGTCCGTCGGCCGACGGCCCCATCGCTCGCGCGCTCGACGCCGGGCATCCGGATCCGCGACGACGAGCGCCGCAGAGACGAGGAACGTGATCGAGTTGAACACGTAGACGACGGGGATGTCCGTGACCGCGAGGAGGAGGCCGCCGAGCGCGGGGCCAGCGAAGAAGCCGACGCTCTCGATCGTGCTCGAGACGACGTTCGAGGCCGTCAGCTCGCCGGGGTCGCGGGCGAGGACGGGGAGGCTCGCCGCCTGCGCCGGGCGGAACGGCGTCCCGGCGACCGAGACGAGCACCGCCAGGGCGTACACGATCCATTCCGAGCCACCGGTCTGGATCACTCCGGCCGCCGTTGCGACGAGGACGAAGCGCACGAGATCGGTGCCGATCATCACGCGAAGCCGCGGGTAGCGGTCGGCAAGGGTCGCCGCGAACGGCGCCGTCAGCGCGACGAGGACGTACCTGACGACGGCGAGCGCCCCGACCCCGGCCGCTCCGGCCTGCGTGTAGACGTAGACGGCGGCGGCGACGGCGTTGGCCCAGTCGCCGACGATCGACGCCGCCCATGCGAGCTCGAGCTTCCGCAGCCCCGGGTTGACGAAGACGCCTCTGACGGCGTCACGTGACTCGCGTAGCTGCGCGCCGACTGTGCTGAGCGTTCCCTCCGCCATCGGTGGACTACCTCATCACATCGGGCGGGTGTTCGCGAGGGGACCGGTCAAAGCGACGCGCCGCCGTCGACCCGGAGCACGGAGCCCGTCACGTCGGCCGCAGCGTCGGAGAGGAGCCAGGAGACGAGCGAGGCGAGGCCCCCGGGCGACACGAGCCTGCCCATCGGCATCGCCGCAGCCTCGACGACGGGGTCGGAGAGCTCGCGCACCGACTCGCCGTCGATCGTTCCCGGGACGAGGGCGTTGGCGGTGACGCCGGACGGAGCGAGCTCCGCGGCGGTGCGCCGGGTGAGGGTGACGAGCCCAGCCTTCGACGAGGCGTAGTGCGCACCCGTGACCCCTCGTCCCTTGTACGCGGAGTCCGACGAGATCGTCACGATCCTCCCGCCGCCCTCCGAGCGGAGCACCGGGCCGAGCGCCTGGATCCCGAGGAACGGCCCACGAAGGTTCACGGCGAGCACGTCGTCCCACTCCTCGGGTGGGATCTCGAAGAGGTTGCGCACGACCGTGCGCGCTGCGCAGGAGACGAGCGCCCACGGAGTGCCGACGCGACGGAGCTCGTCGACCGCGCGTGCCCAGTCGCCGGCGGTGCCGGACGTCGAGCCGGAGCGCGGACGCGCCGGGTACGTCCGCGGCGAGCGCCTCCACCGCCTGGACGTCGACGTCGCCGAGGACGACGGCGTAGCCCTCCCCCGCGAGGTGGTGTGCAACGACCGAGCCGAGCCCGCGCCCGGCTCCCGTGACGAGCACGGCTCTCACCGGACGAGCAGGCTGGCGCCGATCGCGCCGCCCATGTCCCCGAGCTCGGCAAGGCGATAGGCAGGCGCCTCGCGGAAGAACGTGTGCCGGCGCGCCGCCTTCTCGATCCGCGAGAGCCACTCCGGTCCCAGGCGCTCGCCGAGCCCTCCGCCGATCACGACGAGGTCGACGTCGAGCAACGTCACCGCCGACCCGATGCCCACGCCGAGCGCCTCCACCGCCTCCCCGAGGAGGTCGTGCGCGACGACGTCACCTGCATCGAGCGCGCGCAGCCAGACGCCGCTCGTGAGCTTGTCGCGACCGCGCTTGCGCTGGAGCTCGAACAGCGCCGTCTTCCGCTTCCGCGCCTCACGGCGCGCGCGCTGCTCGAGCGCCCCCCGGCCCGCGTAGGCCTCGACGCAGCCCCGCAGCCCGCAGTTGCACTTGCGTCCGCCCGGCTTGGCGCAGACGTGGCCGATCTCGCCGGCCGATCCGCGGCCGAGCAGGAGTCGCCCGTCGACCACGAGCCCGCCGCCGACGCCGGTTCCCCAGAAGACGCCGAGGAAGCTACGCACGCCACGACCCGCGCCGTAGCGCCGCTCCGCCTCCACCGCGACGTTGACGTCGTTGCCGAGCGCGACCGGGACCCCGAGCTCCTCCGAGAGCGCGGGAGCGAGCGGGAACGGCCCGTCCCAGCCCTCGATGTTGACGGCCTCGAAGACGATCCCGGCCGACGGATCGATGCTCCCGGGCGCGCCGACGCCGACGCCACGCAGGTTCGACTCGTCGAGCCCACCCGCCTCCAGCGCGTCGCGCACCGTCTCCGCGAGCTCGGCGACGACTGCCTCCGGGCCTCCGCGCGCCGGTGTGTTGCGCCGCGCCGCACCGAGCACGCGGGCAGCGCGGCCCGTGACGACGGCCTGGATCTTCGTCCCCCCGAGATCGATCCCGGCCCGGACCCGAGGCCCTGACGCGGCGACGCTCACGCGAGCCTCCGCACGACCTCGTCGAGGCGCTTGCGGTTCGCCCGGGCACTCCACTCGGCGGCCGAGCGGCCATCTGGGTCACGTGGGCGCTCGGGCATGCCGAAGGAGAGGACGATCGCGACCTCCTCGTCAGGGCCGGCCGACGTCGCCGCCTGCGCCGCAGCCTGATCGGCCACGCCGTTCGGGCACGAAGCCACCCCCTCGTTCCACGCCGCCAGCAGCATCGACTGGGACGCACGTCCCGCGTCGAACCGGGTCGGGCCGCGCCCCTCGACCAGGACGGCCACGACGAGCCCCGCGTCGAGGACGTTGGAGGGGACGTACACCGCCGCTGCGAGCGCCTCGACGCGCATGCGCGTCATCGGGACGACGAACGTCCACGGCTGGCCGTTGCGCGACGAGCCGGTGAGCCTGCCCGCGTCGAGGATGCGCTCGACAACCTCCTCGGGGAGCGGAGCCGCGAGCGTCCGACGCTCGTCGCGCCGGCTCGCGATCGCAAGGAACGTGTCCACGGGCGGAAGCCTACGTCAGACGATCTCGGGGGCGCGATCGTCGCGACCTGCTCGGCGCTCTCCGCCCGACGGACGCGCGCGCCGAGGCGTGCCTCTAGCCTTCGGGCATGGGATCCTCCGGCGACCAGGCGACGGTCAGCCTCCTACGCTGGCTTCGCCGGCAGCTGCGCCAACCGACCCCGGAGCGCGAGCGCCTCGAGGCGGCGGTCGCGAATGACGATCCCGGCGAGGCGCGCCGCCTGCTGGAACGCATGCCGTTCTCCGACGACCAGCGGCGGCACGTCGCAGGGCTGATCGACCGCTGGGAGGCAGAGCGTGACGCCGGCTGAGTCGAACGCCGCGTTGGTGCGGGGCATCTTCGACGCGTTCGCCCGACGGGAGGGAATGGCCCTTCGCGAGGTCTTCGCGCCCGATGCGGTCTGGCGCGTGCCCGGTGCGGGAGCGATGGCAGGGGTGTTCGAGGGGCGCGAGGAGATCTTCCGCTTCCTCGGCCGCCTGCCCAAGGAGACCGACGGGACGTACCGGTCGACCCTGATCGACGTTCTCGCATCGGACGACCGGGCTGCCGCGCTGTACCGGGCGACAGGCAGCCGCCGCGGGCGCGCGCTGGACCTCGAGCAGCTGCTCCTGTTCCGCATCGTGAACGGGCGCATCCAAGAGGCCCTGGCGCTGCCGTCCGATCCCGCAGCGTTCGACGCGTTCTGGGCGTAGTCTCGCGGGCTCGTCGTACGCCGGCTACACGGTGGTCGCGAAGCGGCTCCTCCGGGCCGGGCACGAGCCGATCGGCGTGATGGGCGCATCCTGCGGGATCGCGGCCGTGCTCGTGCTACCCGTGCTCCTCGTGGGGGACACGGCGTGGCTCGCAGAGCCGGGCGGGATGGCGCTCGCCCTCTACCTCGGGCTGCTGCCGACCGCGGTTGCGTACGTCCTCTTCGCCCGAGGGCTCGATCGCATCGCGGCCTCCGAGGTGACCACGATCGTGCTGGTGGAGCCCCTCACGGCGACCGTCCTCGGCGTGCTCGTGCTCGACGAGCGCCTCGGAGCCGTCGCAGGCGCCGGTGCGGCGCTGGTGCTCCTGGGGCTGGCGGTGCTCGCGCGCTCTCCCGGCGCACGCGCGCCGTCGCCTGTGGCCGCCGAGGCCGCCCTCGACGACGCGATCTGATGCGCTGTAGGGTCGCGTCATGCGCGAGCGCTTCAGCGCGATCTACACGGCGGCACTCGCCGACATCCTGGACGGGCACGGGCTGCGCGACCAGACGCTTCCGCCGGAGATCCGGCCCCTGGCACCGGGCACGCGCCTCGCAGGACAGGCGTTCACCGTCGAGGGACGCCCCGGCGACCACGGCGACTGGGAGGCCTCGCTCCGCCGGACGCTCGCGATGCTCGGCTCCGTCCCGGAAGGCCACGTCGCCGTCTACCAGTGCCACCACGCGAGGTCGGCGCACTTCGGGGAGCTCTCGGCGACGTCGCTGCTCGCCCGTGGCGTCGCCGGCTGCGTGATCGACGGTGGGTGCAGGGACACCCGCTTCATCCTCGACGAGGGCTTTCCCGTCTTCGCCCGCCACGTGACGCCGGAGGACTGCACCTGGCGGTGGAGCGTGACCGAGACGCAGGTGCCGATCGTCGTCGGAACCGTCAGGATCGAGCCCGGCGACTGGGTCGTGGGCGACGACGACGGTGTCGTGGTCGTGCCACGAGGGATCGCGGCTGAGGTGCTCGCCGAGGCCGAGGAGAAGGCGAGGACGGAGAGCGCGATCCGGGCGGCAGTCCGGGACGGCCTGACGCCGCTCGAGGCGTTCGAGCGCTTCGGGACGTTCTGACGGGGCGCGCGACCGCTACGCGCGTTCGGCCGCTCCGAGCGACTCCAGCGCGACCTCGGTGAGCGCGAACGACGAGAGGACGTGGTCGTGGGCGAGCAGTCGGGCTGCTCCGGGCTGGCCGCCGCGATCGCGTCCCGGATCGCGCGATGCTGGAGCGCGTTGCGCGCGTAGAGCTCGTCGAGCTCGGCACGCGCCTGCCAGACGCGATCACCGATGAAGGTGCGTCGGGCGCCCTTCGCGAGCCGCTCGACGAGGGGCATGTCGGCGACCCGGTAGATGACGTCGTGAAACGAGTAGTTGGACTGCATCCACTCGGCGAACAGCCCTTCGTCTCGCTCTCCCCCTCCCGCGCGTGAGCCCGGAGCTCGAGCGTGAGGGCGGAGAACCGTCGCTCGACGGCGTCGAGCTCGGCGAGATCGTGGGCCGTCATCTTGCCGGTCGCGACCTCCGTCGCAAGCCCTTCGAGCTCCGCGCGGACGAGGAACGCCTCCCGGAGCTCGGCCCGGGAGATCGCCCGCACGCGAACGCCACGGTTCGGCTCGAACGACACGAGCCCGAGCGCGGCGAGGCGCCGGAGCGCCTCGCGAACGGGCGTGCGACTCACGGCGAACCGCTCGGAGAGCTGCTCCTGCCGGAGAACGGTCCCCGGCGCGATCACACCCGCGACGATCTCGTCCTCGAGGACACGGGCGAGATCGTCGGCCTTCGTGGAGATCGTCGCGTCCATGCCGGCAGTGTAGAGCGCGGAACCGCTTCTTGCATCCAAAACTGCCTCTTTCGGATCCGAAATGAGCGGAATATGCCGTTTGCGCCGGAGAAGAGTCTCATCTAGGATCCATGAAAACGAACTCCGGATCCGAAAGGACGGCCATCATGGCCTACGCGCCCGCCGTTGCCCGACCGTACGACTCCGCCGACGTCGACCGCCTCCGCGGATCCGTCCACGTCGAGCACACGCTTGCGAGGCTCGGGGCCGAGCGCCTCCGGACGCTGCTGGACGAGCGCGACTGGGTGCCCGCGCTCGGCGCACTCACGGGGGGCCAGGCAGTGCAGATGGTCCGGGCCGGCCTCGAGTCGATCTACCTCTCGGGCTGGCAGGTCGCCGCAGACGCGAACCTCGCTGCCGGGACCTATCCCGACCAGAGCCTCTACCCGGCGAACTCGGGCCCCGGCGCTCGCACGGCGCATCAACTCGGCGCTGCTCCGCGCCGACCAGATCGCGCACGCGGAGGGCGACGCATCGATCCACTGGCTCGCGCCGATCGTCGCGGACGCCGAGGCCGGCTTCGGCGGCCCGCTGAACGCGTTCGAGATCACCAGAGGCTACATCGAGGCCGGCGCTGCGGCGGTCCACTTCGAGGACCAGCTCTCGTCCGAGAAGAAGTGCGGGCACCTCGGCGGCAAGGTGCTCGTCCCGACCAGCCAGTTCATCCGGACGCTCGTCGCGGCCCGCCTGGCCGCCGACGTGTCGGGCGTGCCGACGGTGCTCGTCGCCCGCACCGACGCGCTCTCCGCGTCCCTTCTCACGAGCGACGTCGACGAGGCCGACCTGGAGTTCTGCACCGGCGAGCGGACGAGCGAGGGCTTCTTCCGGGTGCGCGACGGGATCGACGCGGCGATCGCGCGCGGTCTGGCGTACGCGCCTTACGCCGACCTGATCTGGTGCGAGACGTCGACCCCGGACCTGGCCGAGGCGGCGCGAGTTCGCCGAGGCGATCCGCGAGCGGCACCCCGACCGGCTGCTCGCCTACAACTGCTCGCCGTCGTTCAACTGGCGGCGGAACCTGACCGACGCGCAGATCGCGGGATTCCAGCGCGATCTCGCCTCGATGGGCTACCGCTTCCAGTTCATCACGCTCGCCGGGTTCCACGCCCTCAACCTCTCCATGTACGAGCTCGCCCGCGGCTACCGCGAGGACGCGATGACCGCGTACGTCGCGCTGCAGGAGCGCGAGTTCGGCCTCGAGGAGGAGGGGTACACCGCGACGCGCCACCAGCGCGAGGTCGGCGCGGGCTACTTCGACGAGGTGATGCAGGTCGTCTCCGGCGGCGAGGCCTCGACGCTTGCCCTCAGCGGGTCGACCGAGGAGCAGCAGTTCGAGGAGACCGTCGCGTGAGGACGGACGACGTCCTCACGACCGAGGCGCTTGCGTTCCTCGCGGAGCTCGAGGGGCGCTTCGGGGCCGAGCGCGACGCGCTTCTCGTGCGTCGCGCCGAGCGCGCGGAGCGGCTGCGCGAGGGCGAGCTCCCGGCCTTCCTGGAGGAGACGCTCGAGCGTCCGCGAGGGCGACTGGGTCGTCGCGCCGCCGCCGGAGCAGATCGCCGACCGGCGCGTGGAGATCACGGGGCCTGTCGACCGGAAGATGGTGATCAACGCCCTCAACTCCGGCGCCCGGGTCTTCATGGCCGACTTCGAGGATGCGAACTCGCCCACCTGGGAGAACGTGATCCAGGGCCAGCGGAACCTGTCCGACGCGCTCGACCGGACGATCGAGCTCGTGACGCCCGATCGGACGTACCGGCTCGAGCGAGGATCCGGCGGTGCTGTTCGTCCGGCCGCGCGGCTGGCACCTGGCGGAGCGGCACCACGAGGTCGACGGTCGACCGATGTCGGCGAGCCTCTTCGACTTCGGGCTGTACGCGCTGCGCAACCACGCGCGCGGGGGCAGGTACCTCTACCTCCCGAAGCTCGAGAGCCACCTCGAGGCGCGGCTCTGGAACGACGTCCTCACCTGGGCGGAGGATCGCCTCGAGCTCGACCGCGGCTTCTTCCGGGCGACCGTCCTGATCGAGACGATCCTCGCCGCGTTCGAGATGGACGAGATCCTGTACGAGCTGCGCGACCACTCGGCCGGCCTCAACGCCGGCCGCTGGGACTACATCTTCAGCGTGATCAAGAAGCTCGGGCACCGGCCCGAGTTCGTGCTGCCCGACCGGGCGGCCGTGACGATGGCCGTGCCGTTCATGCGCTCCTACTGCGAGCTGCTCGTGCAGACCTGCCACCGGCGCGGCACCTTCGCGATGGGCGGCATGGCGGCGTTCATCCCGTCGCGCCGCGACCCCGAGGTCAACGCGGTCGCACTGGCGAAGGTGAGGGAGGACAAGCAGCGCGAGGCCTCGCAGGGCTTCGACGGGACCTGGGTCGCCCACCCCGACCTCGTCCCCGTCGCACAGGAGTGCTTCGACGCCGTGCTCGGCGAGCGGCCGAACCAGATCGACCGTCTGCGCGACGACGTGCACGTGACCGCGGCCGACCTGCTCGCCGTCGACGCGACGCCCGGCGAGATCACCGACGAAGGGCTGCGGAACAACGTCGTCGGTCGGGATCCGCTACCTCGCACGCGTGGCTCGAAGGCGCCGGCGCCGTCGCGATCGACAACCTCATGGAGGACGCCGCGACCGCCGAGATCAGCCGCAGCCAGATCTGGCAGTGGCTCCACCACGGCAAGGTCACGCTCGAGGAGGTCCAGCGGGTGATCGCGGAGGAGGTCCGACCACCTCGGGCCGGGCTTCGACGAGGCGCGCGCGCTCTTCGACGAGGTCGCGACCCGCCACGCGTACGTCGAGTTCCTCACGGTCCCGGCCTACGACAGGCTGTTGCTGCGCGAGACCTCGTAGCCCGGGACGACGACGCTGTCCTTTCGGGGGATCGTGCCCGTCGGTGCGCCGGCCGATCACGGGGAGATGACGCTGACCCCGGGGAGACTGCTCCTGATCGCCGTTGCAGCGGCGCTCGCCTTCGGTGCGTGGCGCATGGCCGCGAAGCCGACGGAGGCAGCCCAGACGGGCCTCGCAACAGGCGTGACGTCGCTCGTCGCCCAGGGTGACAGGGCGCGCTTCACCGTGGCCGCGACCAACCTCGAGGCGCAGCGACGCGCGACGGGCAGCTACGAGGGTGCTCCGATGCCCGACGGGATCTCGGTCGTCCGCGCAGACGCTTCGGCCTACTGCATCCAGCTCGTCGGCCAGGGGCCCGTCGCACATGTGGTCGGTCCCGGGGGCGGGGTCGTCGACGGGCCCTGCTGAGCCTCAGCGCTCGCGAGCGAGGAATCCGGCGACGGCCGACGCGGTCGCGTCGAAGTCGTCCCAGAGCACGCTATGCCCACCGGGCACCCGCACGACCTCGAGCGCGGCTCCGTCGGGCACGTCGACAGGGATCCACGACCGCTCCCCGAGCAACGACCAACGTCGGACAGAGCGGCCACGCAGGCGCCGGCGAGGCCATCTCGCTCCACGCGACAACAGCGGCCTCCGGCCTGTAGCGCCACCGCCAGCGACCATCCGACCCCTGCACGAGATGCTCCTGCGCCTCGCGCTCGAGGACCTCGCGGGGAGTGGAGAAGAGCGAACCGTCCAGCAGGCGGGCCTCGACGGCATCCCCCGGCGCGGCGAACGACACGTCGGACATCGTCAGGGCAGCCCGCTCGTCCGCGACTGCGACGGCGAGCTGCATCGCAGGATCGAGCAGCACTGCGCGCTCCACGAGATCGGGACGAACAGCAGCCAGCTCGGCGACGAGCCTCCCGCCGAAGCTGTGCCCGATCCACGACGCCCCGGCGATGCCGAGAGCGGTGACCGTCTCGATCAGATCGTCGACGTGCTGGGTCACGCCCCACGGTGGCAGCCAGCTCGACCGGCCGTGGCCGCGGAGGTCGGGTGCGACGACACGGCAGTCCGGGAGCGCCACATCTGCCAACCGACGGTAGCGCTCCCCGTGCCCCGTCAGCCCGTGGAGCGCGACGACAGGCCGACCGCTCTCGGGCCCGAAGAGGGCCGCGTTCAGCTGCACTGGAGGACGACCTTCCCGAACTGCATGCCCGAGAGCATCCGCTCGTGCGCGGTCTCGGCCTCCGACAACGGCAGCACCGTGTCGACGACCGGGGCCCAGGTGCCCTCTTCGAGCATGGCGAGCAGACCGCCGAAGTCGCGCGGGCTCCCCATCGTCGTGCCGAGCAGCGAGATCTGCCCGAGGTACACCGGCCGGACTGCCAGCGTCGCCTGGTCGCCGAGCGTCGCGCCGAACACGACCACGCGTCCCCCTGGGCATACGGCGCTGATGGATTCGGGCCAGGTCGACCCGGTCGAGTCGAGCACGAGATCGACCCCACGACCGTCCGTCAGCTCCCGGGTGGCGGCCGCCCAGTCGGTGCCCGGATACAGGATGCCCGTCTCGGCCCCCAGCTCGACGGCGCGGTCGAGCTTCTCCTGCGAGGACGTCGTCACGAGCACGCGCGCGCCCGCCTGCGCGGCGAGCTGGATCGCGAAGGTCGAGACTCCCGACCCCGCTCCCAGCACGAGCACCGTCTCGCCGGCGCGAAGTGCGCCTCGGGAGAACAGCGCGCGGTACGCCGTCAACCCGGCCAGCGGCAGAGCCGCGGCTTCGTCCCACGAGAGCCGGGCCGGCCGAGGAAGCACGTTCTCGCGGGGCACCACGACGAGCTCGGCGTAGGTTCCGTCGGTCGGCCCGCCGAGGATCTCGAACCCCGGCCCGGGGGCTGCCTCACCCGTCCCCCAGCGAAGCGACGGGAGGATGATCACCTCCTCGCCGGTGTCTCGGCGGACACCGGCTCCGTCCGACCCGGGCACGAGCGGGAGCGGGAACGGGTACACGCCCTTCCGCACGAGCAGGTCGCGGCGGTTGACCGCGGCACATCGCAGCTCCACGACGACATCTCCTGCCGCCGGGCGCGGATCGGGCGCCTGCTCGTACCGCAGCACTCCCCCGTCGTGAACGCGAACCGCCTGCATCAACGAGACCGTATCGCGCGCAGCAGGCTTCCGTCACCCGGCTCGCGCGACGGCTCGCCGCGAGGAGCGCAGATCAGCGGGCGACGAGGTCGAACGACCTCGCGACGGCAAGCGCCTCGCGGATCGTCTGCGCCGAGGCGTCGTCGCCGACCATCACGCTGACCTGGTAGTCACGGCCCTTGCGCGTTACCTGCCCCATGGCGCCACGACCGTCGAAGCACGCGAACGTCGGCTTGCGGAGCTTCGTGAGCTCGAGCTTCGGCTTGTCGAGATAGGCGTCGCTCCACCCGATCACGACGACGACCGCGCCGTCGTCCGGCACGCGGTAGGAGGCGACCTGACAGCGCGTCGAGATCGGTCGTGCGCCCTTCGTCCCGACGACGAGCAGCGTCCTCGGGTCGGAGCCGACCGGCTCGTTCACCCGGTCGACCTTCGCCCAGCCGTCCGGCACGTCGAGCTGCACACCGCCGGCCTTCACGACCGTCAGCTCACCGGCAAGCGCGAGCGACGCCGAGGCGGCGAGGAGGGCGATCGAGAACATCACGCTGAGCAGGAATTTTCTACGCATGAATCCATCGCTCATGGTAGGGCACGACGGTCCGGATTGGAAGACCGTCACAGGATCCTTACGAACACGCCACATCACGGTCTTGATCGGCATGACGACCGATCGACATGAGAGCGGCGGGCGCGGCTAGGCGATACCGCCGAGCGACCAGTACTTCAGCTCGACCCAGTCGTCGACGCCGAAGGACGATCCCTCACGTCCGATCCCCGACTCCTTCATCCCCCCGAACGGGGCGACCTCTGTCGAGATCAGGCCGGTGTTGACTCCGAGGATCCCGTACTCCAGCGCCTCACCGACCCGCCAGACCCGTGCGAGATCACGGGAGAAGTAGTAGGCCGACAGGCCGTACGGCGTCGCATTGGCGATGCGCACGGCCTCGTCCTCGTCCGTGAACCGCGCAATCGCGGCGACCGGGCCGAACGTCTCCTCGCAGCTCATCGCCATCTCCGCCGTGACGCCCGTGAGCACGGACGGTCGGAAGAACTGACCCTCGATCCGCGAGCCGCCGACGAGCACCTCGGCCCCGCCCTCGATCGCGTCGGCGACATGCCGCTCCACCTTCTCGACGGCAGGCATGTCGATGAGCGGTCCGACCTGGACGCCCTCGGTGAACCCGTCCGCCACCTTCAGCGCCGCCACGGCCTCGGCGAACCGGTCGACGAACGCGTCGTAGATGCCGTCCTGGACGAGCATCCGGTTCGCCGAGATGCAGGTCTGCCCGGAGTTGCGGAACTTGCAGATGATCGCGGAGGAGACGGCGACATCCAGATCGGCGTCGTCGAAGACGATCAGCGGGGCGTTCCCGCCGAGCTCGAGCGACACCTTCTTCACGTGCTCGGCGCACTGGCGCATGAGGATCTTCCCCACCTCTGTGGAGCCCGTGAACCCGAGCTTCCGCACGATGGGATTGCCGGTGAGCTCGCCACCGATCACCGGCGCGTCCTCGCCGTCGCCCGTCACGACCGAGAACACGCCCGGCGGGATGCCTGCCTCCTCGGCGAGCGCGGCGATCGCGAGCGCGGTGAGTGGCGTCTGCTCGGCCGGCTTCAGCACCATCGTGCAGCCGACGGCGAGCGCTGGCGCGGACTTGCGCGTCGGCATCGCAGCCGGGAAGTTCCAGGGCGTGATCCCGGCGGTCACGCCGATCGCCTCGCGCGTGACCATGATCCGCTTGTCCGCCGTGGGCGACTGGATCAGACGCCCGTCGAGCCGCTTCGCCTCCTCGGCGAACCAGACGTAGAACGACCGCGCGTACTCCACCTCGACGAGCGCCTCCGCCAACGGCTTGCCCTGTTCGACGACCATCAGCGTTGCGAGATCGTCGCGCCGCTCGTCCATCAGGGTGGCGAGACGACCGAGGATCGCCGCGCGCTCCTTCGCCGGCCGCGTCTTCCAGGCGGGCAGCGCCTCCGCCGCCGCGTCGATCGCCCGGCGGGTCTCCGCCGCGCCGAGCCGCGGTACCTCCGCCACCACCTCCCCCGTCGCAGGGTTCAGGACAGGGAAGGTCGCGCCGGAGTCGGCCTCGATCCAGCGCCCGCCGACGAAGGCGCGCGTTCGCAGAAGGTCGGCTGCCGGTTGATCTCACGGTGCGCACGTATACCCACGACGCGCCGAGGGCTCGCCCCTCGCCCGACCTGCGCTCCCTGAGTACAGTCAGAGCATGCTGAGGGGATTCCGATCCGCTCGACGCGGCAGCCTGCCCGCGGGAGCCAACACGTGATGGCCGGGGGCCCGATGCTGCGTAGACGTCGCCAGCGGGAGGACGATCGCCCGACGACGATCTGGGCGCCCGGATGGGAGGTGCCCGGGCGGTTCAACTTCACGCGCGACGTGATCGAGGTTCACGGGCGCTCGCCGTCGAGCCGCGCGCTCAGCCACGTCGATCCCCAGGGCATCGTCGACCGCCGCACGTTCGCCGAGGTCGCACACGACGCGGCGCGCTGGGCCCACGCG
Organism: uncultured Actinomycetes bacterium; assembly: GCA_963849125.1. Taxonomy (GTDB): domain Bacteria; phylum Actinomycetota; class Thermoleophilia; order Gaiellales; family Gaiellaceae; genus Gaiella. Next base: position 179,015 of record CAWKGI010000023.1, read on the forward strand.
CTGCGCGCGCGGATCCCGCACCCCGGCGAGTCGGTGATGGTCGTCACGGGCACCGTTCCGGAGGCGTACCTCGCGACGCTGGGCGCGCTCAAGGGCGGGCTCGTCGTCGTGCCCTGCCCGCGGGATCTCCGCGCCGGAGAGCTCGCCTTCAGGGCGCGTCACTCACGCGCTCGCCTCGTCGTCGCAGACCGCTCGGCCGAGGGGGAGATCGAGGAGATGCGCGAGGCCCTCGACACCGCGCCCGACGTGCTGTACCTCGACGAGGCGGCATCCGAGCTACGGCGCTACGCGCGGCAGGCTCCGACCGAGGACACCCGGACGGATGACCGGGCGCTGCTCCTCTACACGGCCGGGACCGGTGCCGAGCCACGGGCCGTCGTGCACACCCACGCCGCGCTCTGGGCGTCCCGTTTCGCCGCGGAGCAGTGGCTGGCCGCCGGGGACGGCGACCTGGTGTGGACGACGGCGCCCGCGGGCTGGCCCGCGTGGGTCTGGCACGGACTGTTCGGCCCGTGGTCGACGGGAGCCGAGATCGTCGTCCACGACGGCGTCTTCGACGCCGGAGGAGCGCCTCGACCTCCTCCAACGTCTCGCGGCGACGGTCGTGTGCCAGTCGCCGACCGAGTACCGGGCACTCGTCGAAGCAGGCGCCGCGATCCCCGGGGCGCTCCCTCGCGTTCGGCACGCGGTCTCGACCGGTGAGCCTCTGGAGGCAGGGCTCGTCGAGCTGTACTGGGAGGAGGGCGGGATCCACCTTCGCGACGGGCTGATCCAGGCCGAGTGCGGGCTCCTCGCGGCGACGCTTCCGGGCGCACCCGTCCGCCCCGGCGTGCTCGGCGTCGCCGTCCCCGGCGTCGACATCGAGGTCATCGACGAGGCGGGCGGGGCCGCACCGCCGGGAGAGCCCGGCGAGCTCGCGGTGCGCGGCCGCCCTCCCTCGCTCTTCGCCGGCTACCTCGACGCGCCCGGGGCCGAGGTCGCGCCGGACGGGTGGTACCGCACGGGCGACATGTGCGTCCGAGAGGCGGACGGCGCGCTCCGATACGTCGAGCGAGCCGACGACGTGATCGTGAGCGCCGGACGGCGGATCAGCCCTGCCGAGGTGGAGACGGCCGTCGCGACCCATCCGAGCGTGATCGAGCGTCGCCGTGGTCGCGAGCCCCGATCCGGAGCGTGGATCGGTCGTCAAGGCGTTCGTCATCTCCCGGGCCGAGACGGACACCTCGAAGCTCGCGACATCGATCGCAGCGCACGTCGCGGCGGTCGCATCGCCCCATCTCGTCCCGAGCCGCGTGGAGGTGATCGACGGATCTGCCGCGCACGGCGACCGGGAAGGTGCGCCGCGCCGAGCTTCGCCGGCTCGAGGAGGATCGACACGCCGCCGTCGTCGCGGAGCTCGCGGCGCAGGCAGAGGCGGCGGCAGAGGCGGAGGCGCTCCGAGCACGCCGCCCAGCTCGCAGCCCAGGAGGAGCGTCATCGAGCGGAGCGCGAGGCCGATCGCATCCGGTCGGAGGCCGAGCACCGGCAGAACCTTCGTGAGGCGGAGGAGCTTCGCGTCCGGCAGGCCCGCGAAGCGGAGGACGGGAACGCTCAGTGCGACAGGAAGCGGCCCGGCGCGAGGCGGAGGAGCGTCGCGCGGAGGAGGCGCGGCTCGAGGCGGAGCGGCTCGAGGCCGAGCGCGCGGCAGCGGCCGAGGCCGCGGCGAGCGACGACCGCGAGGCGCGCGACGCAGCCCGCCGCGCCGAAGAAGAACGCAAGCAGGCCGAAAAAGCGCAACGCGAAGCAGCCGCCCGCGCCGAACGCGAAGCCCGCGACGCCGCCCGCCGCGCCGAAGAAGAACGCAAGCAGGCCGAAAAGGCGCAACGCGAAGCAGCCGCCCGCGCCGAACGCGAAGCCCGCGACGCCGCCCGCCGCGCCGAAGAAGAACGCAAGCAGGCCGAGAAAGGCGCAACGCGAAGCAGCCGCCCGCGCCGAACGCGAAGCCCGCGACGCCGCCCGCCGCGCCGAAGAAGAACGCAAGCAAGCCGAAAAGGCGCAACGCGAAGCAGCCGCCCGCGCCGAACGCGAAGCCCGCGACGCAGCCCGCCGCGCCGAAGAGGAACGCAAGCGAGCGGAGAAGACCCAGCGCGTCGCGACGCAACGGAGCATCCCCGCCGACGAGTGGGAAGACGAGTCCGGCCCGGACGAGCCGATTCCGGGGCTCGCAGAGCGCATCCGGATCTATGCGGAAGGCGTCACCGCCTCCCGCGGACGAGCCGCCGGCAGCGGCCCAGACGGGCGAGACGGACGACGACGCCTGACGGGTCGTCAATCCTGCTGCATCGTGGCCCACAGCCCGTGGGCATGGAGCCGCGAGACGTCGAGCTCGGCCTTCTCACGGGTGCCGGAGGACACGACCGCCTTGCCGTCGTTGTGAACCTGCAGCATCAGCCGGGTCGCGCGGGCCCGCGAGTACCCGAAGAGCTTCTGGAGGACGAGCGTCACGTACGACATCAGGTTGATCGGGTCGTTCCAGACGATCACCACCCAGGGACGATCGTCCTGCTCGACGACCTCGTCCTCGATCTCCTCGACGCCGAGCGGCGCCTCCGTCGAATGCGTGCTCACGAGAGCATTGTTGCGTGCCGTAGCGTTCTGGGCATGATCGGACCGGGGCGGCCCGAGGATGAGGCGAGGTATCCGACCTGCGCGCAGCGGCGGGTTCCGCGTCCGCCTGCCGCGTGAGGAGCGAGACGTGCTCGCCGCGCTGCCCGGCCAGCTGCGGGACGCGCTCGCGGAGGACGAGCCGTCGGTCTACCGGTTGTTCCCCCCGGCCTTCCAGGACGACCCCGCGGCGAACCTCGAGTACCACCAGCTCGTGGGCGAGAGCCTCCTCGACGGCAAGCTCGAGTCGCTCCGCGAGCTCGAGCGCACGGCGCACGCGGAGCACCTGTCGGAGCCGGAGCTGGAGTGCTGGCTCGGCGCGATCGAGAGCCTCCGCCTCGTGCTCGGGACGCAGCTCGACGTCTCGGACGAGACCTACACGCGTTTCGATCCGACCGACCCGGAGGCACCGCGGCTCGCGCTCTACCACTGGCTCTCGTGGCTCCAGGAGGAGGTCGTCCAGGCCCTCGCCGCGACGCTCGGAGACCAGGGGCGCTAGATCGTGCCGTCGGAGATCCTCAGGCAGGATCCTCCCATGCCCTCGCCCGACACGGTCGTGTTCATCCCCGCCTGGAACGAGGAGGCGAACCTGCCTGCCGTGATCGACGAGCTCAGGGCGACGCTGCCGGAGGTGACGATCCTCGTGGTCGACGACGGCTCGACCGATCGGACCGCTGCGGTCGCCCGGGAGCACGGCGCCGAGGTGCTCTCGTTCGGCGAGAACCGGGGACTGCGCGAGGGCATCGCCGCCGGCTACCGAGCCGCGCTCGAGGGCGGGTACGCGTTCTGCGGGCGCGTCGACGCCGACGGACAGCACCCGGCAGCCGAGCTCGAGCGGCTCCTCGAGCGAGTCCGCTCAGGTGGGTGTGACGTGGCGATCGGTTCGCGATTCGTCTCGGGCGAGGGCTATGCGCCGTACCGGTACGCGCCGAGCGGCGCGCGACGGCTCGGAACCGCCGTGCTCCGGCGGGCGATGGGCGCGGCGCTCGGACGCCCGTTCGGTGACGCGACCAGCGGCATGACCGCCGCGAACAGGGCCGCGCTGCCCGCGCTCGCAGAGCCGTACGAGGCGGGTGCCCCGGAGGTCGAGGCGCTGCTCCGCCTCCATGACGCCGGACTCCGGGTCGAGGAGGTTCCGGTGGACATGCGCGAGCGCGCGAGCGGCGAGTCGAAGCTCCGCGGCCGCAAGGCGCTCACGCTCGTCCTCACGGTGACAGGGCTCCTCCTGACCTACCGCGTGCTCAGGCACCGGCGCGCCCCGCACGCGTGACGCGAGTCCTCGTCGTCCTCGGGTACTCGGACGGCTCGACCAGGGGCCTGCACCCCATCTGCGCCGCGAGGCTCGACCATGCGGCCCACATCTCCCTCCCCGGCGACGTCGTCGTCCTCTCGGGGTGGGCGCGCCGCGGGCGGAGGCGATCGGAGGCGGAGCTGATGCGCGCCGCATGGCGTGGCACGGCCCGCGAGGTGGTGGTCGACCCGGACGCTCGCACCACGGTGGACAACGCCCGGAACGCCGTCAACGACGTCATCCGGACTGGAGCGACCGAGATCGTCGTGGTCACGTCGTCGTGGCACGCGCCACGGGCGCGGTCGGCATTCCGCTGGTTGCTGCGCGGGCGCGGCGTCCGCGTGCTCTCGAGCTCGCCCCGAGGACGCTCAGTCCGCGGCACCGCTCGCGAGCTCGTCGTGTGGCCTCTCCTCGTCGTGCAGCTGGCAGCGGCCGATCGCCGAGGCTAGATCAACCTGAAGCCTCAGTGCAGCATCGACTTGAGCGTCACGAGGACGAGTCCTCCGATCCCCACCGTCAACCCCCAGACGAGGCTGCGAGTGATCGAGAGGTGCGCCGCCCGGGCGCCGAAGACCGCGTAGATCCCGAGCAATGCCACGCCAGTCCACATGGCGGCGTCCACCGCGTCGTCGCGGGAGAGGACTCCGGCCGCCGCGAGCGCGATCCAGGCGAGCGGGAGCGAGGACAGCACGAGCCCACCGAGCACCTCGCCCACGATCGTCATCCGCTCCTCGCGAGACGGCGTTCGCCGGAGCGTGAGCGTCGCCCCGATGAAGGCCGCGTACAGCTCGGCGAGCGCGAGGCCCAGCAGCGTGAGCACGAGATAGAGCCCGACCCGATACGTGGGGGTCGGTCCTGTCTGGAGCGCGACGAGCACCGAGAGCAAGACGACGAGGTCGTAGACGGCGTGACGGGCACGCTCGCCCTGGCGACGGGGATCGATGAGGTGTCTCATTCGCCGGATCCTCGCACGTCGACGCAGTCGCCTCACCCGTGCACGACCTGCTTTTCCGTCTGGCTGCCGCGCCGTCACACCGTGCTTCCGACGACCGCCGCGCCCCTCTCCATCGTGCGACCGCACGACCGGCCTTCCCCAACGCCGCTGTGTCTGCGAGGATCCTGACCGACCAGTCAGGAGGAGAAGGATGGGAGAGCGCGATACCGACGTGGTCGTCGTCGGCGCAGGACTTGCCGGGCTGACGGCGGCCACGGAGCTCCGGGACGCGGGGTTCGAGGTGATGGTGTTGGAGGCCCGTGAGCGGGTCGGGGGCCGGACGTTCAACACCACGATCGGCGGTCAGCCCAACGAGCTGGGCGGCCAGTGGATCGCCCCGTACCAGACCGAGGCCCACGCGCTTCTCACGCGACTCGGGATCGACCTCTTCCCGAGCTACAGGGAAGGCAGTCACGTCTACCTCGACGCCGCGGGCGAGCGCCGGCTGTACGTCGGCCACGACGCGCCACTCGGGTCGGCCGCGGAAGACGCCTACGCGGCGGCGGACGCGAAGCTCGACGCCCTCGCGAAGATGCTCGACCCGGAAGCGCCGTGGGCCCACCCGCGCGCAGCGGAGCTCGACGCGATCCCCTTCGAGACCTGGCTGCGGGCCGAGGTCGACGACGATCTCGCGCGTGACTTGCTGCGGTCGTGGATGGCAGGGGGATTCATGACGAAGCCCGCGACGACGTTCTCCCTGCTCGGGGCGCTCTGGGTGCTCGCCGGGGCAGGTGGCACGTACGAGCTGTTCGAGCCCGAGCAGTGCCTGGCCTACCGGGTCGTGGGCGGCTCGCAGGAGATCTCGGAGCGGCTGGCGGAGAGCCTCGGCGAGCGCGTGCTCCTGGGGCACCCGGTGCGCGACGTCCGCCACGGCCCGGACGGCGTCGCCATCAGCAGCGAAGGCACGACGGTGACGGCGCGACACGCAGTCGTCGCGATCCCACCCAACCTCACGGGAGCGATTCGGTTCGCGCCCGCTCTCCCGTCCTGGCGGCTGCGGCTCGAGGAGGGCGTCTCGCAGGGTCACGTGATCAAGGTTCTGGCCGTCTACGAGGAGCCGTTCTGGCGCGCCGAGGGGCTCTCGGGCCAGGGTTTCACGCCGTACCAGCTGGTGCGGGAGATCTACGACAACTCTCCGCCGTCCGGGACGCCGGGCGTCCTGGTCACCTTCCTCGCGGGTGAGAACGCCGACATGGCCGGCCGCTGGACCGCGAGCGAGCGACGAGACGCGGTGGTGTCCGGGTTCGTCGCGTTCCTCGGGCCGAAGGCACGGGACGTCGTCGACGTGATCGAGCTCGACTGGTCGGCCGAGGAGTGGACGCGCGGAGCCTACTCCGCCACGTTCGGCGTCGGAGGGCTCTCCCGCTTCGGTCCCGACCTCCGCGCCCCGATCGGCAACCTCCACTGGGCCTGCACGGACATCGCCGGCGTCGGGAACATGCACATGGAAGGAGCGATCCGCTCGGGGAAGGACGCGGCCCGCGCGATCCTCCAGGGGTAGGCGACACCAGGGCGCTACGGTGCTCCGATGGGCAGCATCTTCGCCGCGACCGCCCCCGACGATCTCTGGACCGCTTGGTCGCCCGACCCCATCGCGCTGACCGGTGCCGTCGTCGCGGTCGCGTTCTTCCTGCACGGGTGGCGGCGTCTCCACCGGCGACGCCCCGACCTCGCGCCGGTCACGCGGATCCCCCTCTTTCTCGGCGGCGTCGCGCTCGTTTTGATCGGTCTGCTCTCCCCTCTCGACGCGATCGCGGAGGAGTACCTGCAGTCCGCCCACATGCTCCAGCACGTGCTCGTGGCCGACGCAGGGATCGCGCTCACCCTGGTGGCCGTGCGTGGGCCGCTCGCCTTCTTCTTCCTGCCGCGCGACCTGCTGGTCCCGCTCGCCCGGATGCACCGGCTCCGTCGGCTGCTCGCGTTCCTGCTGCGACCGCGGATCGCCATCCCCTTGTGGCTCGTCGTGCTCCTGGTCTGGCACATCCCGGCCGCGTACGAGGCAGCGCTCCGCAACCCCCTCGTCCACCGCGTCGAGCACCTCTCGTTCGTCCTGGTGGGACTGCTCGTCTGGACGCTGATCGTCGATCCCGCCCGCCACGGCCGGCTCACGGTCAGCGAGAGGATCGGCGTCGTCGCCCTGCTCTTCTGGGCAGGGCAGCTGCTCGCCTACGTGATGGTGTTCAGCGCGAGCCCGTTCTACGAGACCTACGTCGACGCGCCACGACGGCTGTTCGGGCTGTCGGCGGTGACGGATCAGAAGCTCGCCGGCGTGGTGATGATGCTCGAGCAGGCGCTCGCGCTCGGGATCGCGTTCGCGCTCCTCGTGGGACTGGCGCGACGGGAGAGCTCCGAGGTGCCTGGGCCTGTCCGGGACAAGGACGCGTAGCCCGATGCCCTCGCCGTGGAAGCCGAGCTTCGAACCCGCGTTCCTGGCGCTCGCGGCGATCGCGGTCGTGCTCTACGCACGAGCCTGGCGAGGGGCGCCCGGCGAGCGATGGCGGCCGTGGTGCTTCGGGGCCGGGGTCGCGCTGGTCGTCGTCGCGCTCAACTCCCCGCTGGGGACGATCGCGATCGAGTACCTCGTTCTCTTCCACCTGCTCCAGAACGTGATGATCAGCGACTGGGCGCCGCCGCTCCTGCTCATCGGCCTCACCGTGGCGATGCGCGAGGCGCTCGTCGGACACGGTGGACGCGTGCTCGCGCGGCTCGTGCTCCCGCAGGTGGCGCTCCCCGTATGGGTCGTGGGCTGGTACGCCGTCCACCTCGGGGCGGTCTACGACGCAGCGGTGCGCAACCCGGTGCTCCTCGCGCTGGAGCACGCCTTCCTGATCGCGATCGGGCTCGTGTTCTGGTGGCCCGTGCTCGTCGACGTGCCTCGCTCCGTCTCCACCGTCGGACGGCTCGCCTACGTGTTCGCCGCCTTCGTCCTCTCGGCGTTCCTCGGGCTGGCCCTGACGTTCGCGCCGCCGGTCTACGACGCCTACGAGAGCCTGCCACGCCGGCTCTGGGGGATCTCTGCCGCGCAGGATCAGAACCTCGGCGGCATTCTGATGTCGACCGAACAGGCCCTCGTGTTCGGCGTCGCGATCGTGTGGCTGCTGCTGCGCCTCTTCCGTGAGGAGGCTGAGGCGGAAGAGCGCCTGGCCGAGCAGCAGCGGGCCGCCGGCCTCCGCAAGCACTGAGCAACTCCGAAGTGGCATCGCCCGACTGGCGGCGGGGACGAGACCCGTTACACTCAGGTCCAGATCACCCGATCACGGACGCGACCAAACAGGGGATTCCCGGTGAGGCGCGGATCGACGCCCATGACGCCGCGAACGAAGCGAAGAGCGTCACGGCGCGTGGCTCCGGGCAGACCGGCGGACACCCTCACCTGAGCCGAGGAGCCAAGTCGTGGCACTCCGTCGCAAGGCACAGCAGGTGCAGGAGCCAGCGGAAGACGCGTCGGCTCCGTACGACGCGGTGTGGGGCGTGCCCCCGCGGTTCAACGCTGTGCACGACATCGTCGACGCGGGCGCCAGGGATCCGACGCGGATCGCGCTGGCACACGTCTCGGCAGACGGCACCATAACGGTCTCGACCTTCCTCGACGTCGTCCGCGACTCCACCCGCTGGTCACGTCTCCTCCTCGCCAACGCCGTCGGGCCGGGAGACCGGGTGCTCGTCGCTCTCGAGCCGGGCGCGAGCTGGGCGGCCGTGATCCTCGGCTCGATGCGGATCGGTGCGATCCCGGCGCCGATCGGCGCCGACCACGATCTCGACGGGCTTGCGACCCGCGCGAGGCTCGTCGAGCCCTCGCTGCTCGTCGTCGCCCGCCGCGGGGCCGAGACCAGTGACGAGGGCACGGAGCGGCTACCGGCCGACATGCGTGTGATCGCCGTCGACGAGACGCAGAGCAGCCTGGTGCGACCCGGGTCGCCCACCCCTCCACGTGATACCGCGGCCGATGAGGCTGCCGTGATCGTGTTCACCCGCGGCAGGTCGACCGGCGCCCCGCGGCCCGTGCTCCACGCCCATGCGGCTGCGTTCGCCGCAGCGCGGGTCGTTCGCGAGTGGCTCGGCGTCGAGTCCGGCGACGTGGTCTGGTGCGCCGTGCCAGGAGGGTCGGCGACGGCGCTCTGGGCAGGTCTCTTCGGGCCGTGGCAGCTCGGCGCGACCGTGCTCCTCGTGGACCCGGCCGTCCCCGATCACGAGAAGGCGAGGGCGATCGAGCGGTTCGCGCCGTCGGTGATCATCCATTCGCCCTCACGGATCGAGGCGCTGCTCGAGCTGCGTGACCGGACTGGCGTCCGGCTCGAGCGCCTGCGCTCCGCCGGCTCGACCGACGATCCCCTCGACGAGAGCCTCGGGAGACGGCTCGCCGAGGCAACAGGGGTGAGCCTGCTGAACGGATGGGGGACGACCGAGACCGGGACGCTCGTCTTCCAGACTGACGCGTCGAAGGCGCCCGCCGGCGCCGTCGGCGCCCCGGCAGAGGGCGTCATCGTCTCGCCGATCGACACGGAGGGATACGTCTCCCCCGACGGGGTGGTCGGCGATCTCGCTCTCTACGGCCGCCCGGCCTCGCTCTGTCTCGGCTACTGGGAGGGAGAGGTGCCCGCCGGGCCGGCTGCGGGAGGCGAGTGGTGGACGCTCACCGGTGACAGAGCCTCCTTCGACCAGTCTGGCCAGCTCTGGCTCGAGCCGACTGGCGCCGCGCCCACCGGTGCGCAGGGCGAACGCGCGGCCGCGGTCGACGAGCCGGTGACGGCTCGCCCATCGCGGGCCTAGGCCTTCGGACGACGGAGCCGGAACCGCCGGCCACCGGGCCGGGATCCGGGATCGAGCGACGGGAGCTGGGGTCAGCGCAGCGAGGCCCAGGGCTCCTCGGTCGAGACGTCGACGGCCGCATAGCCGTCCCCCTCGACCGCCGGCGAGAGGATCGCCAGGATCCGTGCGGGCTCGGCGGTGTCGTTGAACGTCGCGTGCACGACGTCGGCGCCGATCACGACCGCGTCACCCGGGCGGAGCATCGCCTTCTCACCCTCGACCCACTGCTCGACGGCCCCCTCGAGCACGTAGATGACCTCCTCCTGCCCGGGGTGGTAATGGAACGCATGACACTTGCCCGGGAGGAAGGTCGCCTCGATCGTGACGATCCCGTGCAGCCCGTCGCGGGGCCCGCTCATCTGCGCGAAGACGCCCCAGTCGTGCTGGACGCGCTCGATCGCCTCGGCCGGTCTGAACCCGTTCATGCTGCTCCCATCTCGATCGACTTGAACCGCTTCATGTTCTCCGTCATCGCGATCTCCGTCGGCAGCCGCTCCATCGACGAGGCGCCGAAGAAGCCGACGATCCCCTCGGTGTTCGCGATCACGTAGGCGGCATCGTCGGGCTCCGCGATCGGGCCTCCGTGGCAGAGGACGAGGATCTCCGGGTTCACCCGCTTCGCGACGTCGTGCATCTCCTGGATCAACGGAACGCAGTCCGCGAGGGTCTTCGCCGTGTCGGCCCCGATCGAGCCGCCGGTCGTCAGACCCATGTGCGGAACGAGGACGTCCGCCCCCGCCTCGGCCATCGCCTTCGCCTCGTCCGCCGTGAACACGTACGGACACGTGAGCAGGTTCTTCTCGTGGGCGGTGCGGATCATGTCCACCTCGAGCCCGTAGCCCATCCCGGTCTCCTCGAGGTTGGTGCGGATCGTGCCGTCGAAGAGCCCGACGGTCGGGAAGTTCTGCACGCCGCTGAAGCCGATGCGCTGCAGCTCGTCGAGGAAGACGTCCATCAGCCGGAACGGATCGGTGCCGCACACGCCCGCGAGCACGGGGGTGTGCTTCACGATCGGCAGGACCTCGCGCGCCATGTCGACCACGATCGCGTTGGCGTCGCCGTAGGGCAGCAGCCCCGAGAGCGACCCGCGACCCGCCATCCGGTAGCGGCCCGAGTTGTAGATGATGATCAGGTCGGTGCCACCTGCCTCGGCGCACTTCGCCGAGAGCCCGGTGCCCGCGCCCGCCCCGATGAGCGGCGCTCCCGGCAGCGACCTGGGCGCGGAGCTTCGCGAGCGCCTCCGATCTGGTCATGATGCCTCCTCGATCAGCTCGTGCAGCCGGTTCGCCATCGCCAGCGCGAACGGCGGGATCGTTCACGTCCGTCTCGAGCTCATGCACCTCGACCTTCGACGTGTCGATCAGCTCGCGGAGCGTGTCGAAGAGCGCTGCATCGGCCTCGCGGTCGTAGAACACCTGGCCCTCGGTCGCGATCGCCGACACACCGCGCAGCGGGACGAACAGCACCGTCGGCCCCTCCGCCGCGTTCAGCTTCCCCGCGATGATCCGCCCGATCTGCCGGCACTCCTCCGGTGTCGTCCGCATCAGCGTGATGGTGGGGTTGTGGACGTAGAGGTTCCGGTCGCGATACCTCTCCGGAACCGTCTCCATCGGCCCGAAGTTCACCATGTCGAGCGCTCCGAGCGAGACGACCTGCGGGACGCCGCTCCTTCCCGCCGACTCGAGCCGATCGGGCACGGCGACGAGCACGCCGCCCGCGACGAGGTCGCAGAACTCGGTCGTCGTGACGTCGAGCGAGCCGGTGATGAACCCGGCCTTGATCAGCTCCTCCATCGAGCCGCCACCCGCACCGGTCTGATGGAAGACGAGGACCTCGTAGCCGAGCTCCTCGAGCCGCTCCCGTGCGGTCGTGACCGCTGCCGTCGTGACGCCGAACATCGAGGCCGTGATCAGTGGCTTCTCCTCGCCGAGCGGCGGCACCTCGCCTTCGCCATGCCGGCCAGCGCGGCGGCCGCGTTCGTCATGATCTGCGCCGAGATCCGGTTGACGCCGGCGATGTCGACGACCGAGTACATCATCGTCACGTCGACCGAGCCGACGTACGGGCTCGTGTCGCCGGAGGCGACGGTCGAGACCATCAGCTTGGGGATGCCGATCGGCAGCTGCGCGCATCGCGTAGGTCGCGAGCGACGAGCCGCCGGAGCCGCCGAGGCCGCCGATCGCGTCGAGCCTTCCCTCGGCATGCAGGCGCTTGACGATCTCGGCGGCGCCGCGGGACATCGCCTCCACCGCCGCACCGCGGTCGCCGGCGGACGCGAGGGCGGCGACGTCGGCGCCGGCCGCGGCAGCGACCTCCTCCCGCGAGACGTCGGGCGCAACGAGCGGCTCGCCGACGACGCCTGCGTCGACGAGCACGACGTCGACGCCGTGCTCGCGGATCCGGTCGGCGAGATAGGCGTACTCCCGCCCCTTCGTGTCGAGCGTGCCGACGAGAACGACGGTGGGCACCTGCTGCCTCCTTCCACGGTTTCGCCCAGCCCAGGCGGGTGCCCGGACGGGTCCATTCGAGAGCCTACGCCGATGCGGCGAGAGGCTCGACGCCGAGGTAGCGGCGCTGGGCGTCGGAATCCGACGTGAGCGCCGCGGCGGTCGTCTCGGCGGCGATCCGCCCGGCGATCATGACCAGCTGCCGCTCGGCGACGACGGTCGCGACGCCAAGGTTCTGCTCGACGAGCAGGATCGCCATTCCTTCGGCAACGAGCGTCTGGCAGGTCACGATCACCTGCTCGACGATCGTCGGAGCGAGCCCTTCGGAGGGCTCGTCCATGACCAGCAGCTCCGGATTCGTGAGAAGAGCGCGGCCGATCGCGAGCATCTGCTGCTCACCGCCGGAGAGCTGGGTCGCGCTCACCTTCTTTCGCTCGGCGAGACGCGGGAAGAGCTCGTAGACCGCGGCGGACGTCCACCGCCCCGAGCGAGGCGTCCGGATCATCTTCAGGTGCTCGTCCGTCGTCAGCGACTGGAACAGCCGACGACCCTGCGGCACGTAGGCGATGCCGGTGCCAGCGATCTTGTACGACGGGCGACCGAGCAGCTCGACACCGCGAAACCTCACCGATCCACGTGCGTTCGGCGGCTCGATCCCCATGATCGAGTTGCAGAGCGTGGTCTTGCCCATCCCGTTGCGACCGATCACCGAGACGGCTTCGTGGCCCATCGAGAACGAGACCCCTCGAGGGCCTGCGCCTACCCGTACATCGCGTCCAGACCCTCGATCTCGAGGAGCACCTCGCTCACGCGGGCTCCTCCTCGTGCTCGTCTGCCCCTTCGTGGAAGCGACTCCGAGATAGATGTCGTGCACCATCTGGTTGCCGCGAATCTCCGCCGGTGTGCCCTCGACGATCTTGTGCCGTCGTGCATCATCGTCACGTAGTCGGCAACGTTGAGCGCGACGTCCATGTCGTGCTCGATCAGGATCAGGGTCACGTCCTCGGGGGATCCGAGAAGGAGCTCGGTGAGCCGCTCGCGCTCGCCTATCGAGAGTCCGGATGCAGGCTCGTCGAGGAGCATCAGCCTGCGGTTCGGTGGCCTCGCCATCCCGACCTCGAGCTGTCGCTGCTCACCGTGGGAGAGCAGATCGCGGACCAGGGTCTCGATGCTGTCCCCGAGCGCACCTGTTCGGCGGCGGCCCGGGCTCGCTCGCGCGTGAGCCGGTCTGCTTGTTTCGGAAGGCGCGGAGCGACCGCCGCGTGCCCGCGATCGAGAGGTAGATGTTGTCCGCGACCGAGATCCCGGGAAAGAGCTCGACTTCTGATACTCCGGGCGAGCCCGAGCTTCGGGCGGACGCGGGCCGGAAGATGCGTGACGTCGGTCCCATGACCTCGATCGTCCCGGTGCAGGGCGGGAAGTCGCCGGCGACGAGGTTGAAGAGCGTGGTCTTGCCGGCTCCGTTCGGGCCGAGGATCGCACGGCGCTCGCCGTGCGGACGTCGAGATCGACGTCACGCACGGCCTGAACGCCGCCGAAGCGCCGGCCGACCCCCCGCAAGCGGAGGATCGGCACGGCAGTCGAGGAGCGTCGGGGGCGGGCGGCCGCCCGCCCCGACGCCGGTGGCAGTGCTGCGGTCACCGAGCTACTTGACGACCTGGTTGGTGATGACGCCGTTCTTGACGACCTTGATCTTGCCCTGCCAGGGCAGTGCACTTCTTCACGCAGGGCGGCTGCGTGCGGCCGGGCGGCGGGCTGTCTTCTTGAACAGGCCGCCGAACGACTGGTCGACGTTCGGCGCGAAGCCGACGACGCCGTGCCGACGTGCCGTTCGTGTCCTTGCGAGCTGCAGCGGGTACTGGTCCTGGATCGCCTGCCGGTTCGAGTCGAGCTTCAGGACGCCGCTCCCGGTGACCTGGTAGCCCGGCTTGATCGAGCGTGGCATCGCCTTCTGCAGCGCCGCTCCGATGAGGCCCTTGGACTTCTGGAGGCCCTGGACAAGCCCCACGCAGCGTTGTAGTAGTTGTAGACGAAGCCGTCGGCGTAGTTGCCGCCGTTCAGGCCGGGGTAGTGCTTGGCGACGACTGCCTCGTATGCCCTTGGCCTGCTTCGTCTTCAGCCCGGGCCGGTGCCGAAGCCGCCGACGTACGAGCCGACGACCTTCGGTGCGACGACCTTGTCGGCCCCAGGAACGCGAAGAACAGGTTGCCGATGTGTCTGGCTCGGGTCGAGCTGCCCGTAGGTCTGCTCGAAGGCGGTCAGGCTCGCTGCCGTGCCGGTTCCGCCGACGACCCAGAAGTGCCGTCGACCGTGTCGGGCGCGGGCAGCTGCTGGACGTAGGAGGAGTAGTCCGTCGTGTTCAGCGGCGGGTACACCCGCTTCGTGATCTTGCCGCCGATCGCGCAGAAGTCGGCGATGAGCCCGCGGCGGAGGTCCAGCCGAAGCTGTAGTCGTCCATGATGATCGCGGCCTTGCGCCAGCCAGCGTCTTGTATGCGATCTCACCGGTGCCGGCGTTCCACTGGGCGCCGTCGCCGTGGTAGCGGAACACGTTCTTCTGTGCGATCTGCAGCGTCGGATCCTGGGAGCCGGCGGTGCCGATGATGAACGTCTTCGTCGGGTGCGTCTTCGCGTAGTTCGCGGCGTAGACCGCCTCGTCACCCGACAGCGGGCCGACCATGACGTCGGCCTTGAGCTGCTCCATCAGACGACGCGTCTCCTTGACCGCGTCGGGACGGTGTCGTCGCCGCAGCCGTAGCCGACGATCTTGACGCTCGTTTCCGGCGACCTAGATCTTGGTCATGCCTGCGGACGGCTTCTTCGGGTTTTGACCTTCCCGCCTGCATACTGCGCGAACGCAGCCTGGGCGCCGCCGATGTCGGGCTCGTAGCCGAAGCCGAAGCCTCCCTTGCAGTCGGTCATGATCGCGACCCGACCTGCTTCGCCTCGACGCCGCGAACGACGTCGAGACGACAACGGAAGCGGAGATCACGAGCACGCCGACGGGGAAGAGCGAGCTTCCATGGCGCGTCAAACGGCTCATGCCTTTGCCCTCCTTGGTTGGCGGAACCTCACGGTGACGATGCTTTGACGGCACGGTGCAAGCGCTCCTCCTTTCGCTACAGGCCTGCTGGCCGCCGGGCTCGCCGGAACCGGTGCGTCGGGCCGTCCGGAGACCGGCGCGCGAAGACCCCAAGCGCTGATCCCAGGGCCCATCAGGCCGTCGGGCGAGACGATGACGATGAGCAGGAAGATGAGCGCCGATGATGGTGTTGAAGCTGCCTCCGATGCGACGGTGTCGAGCAGGTCGGTGAGCCAGCTGTCGCGGACGTAGTTGTTGATCAGGATGAACGCGAGCGCGCCCACCCACGCGCCTTCGACGCGGGCGAGCCCGCCGATGACCGCGACGATCAGCAGGTCGATGGTCGCTCGAGGCCGATGTCGCCGGGCGCGATCTGGCCCTGCCACCACACGAGCAGGACACCCGCCAGCGCGGCGAGGAACGCAGAGAACCCGAACGCGAGCATGCGATGCACGGGCACGGGGTAGCCGAGCGAGCTCATGCGGACGTGCTCGTCGCGGAGCCCCTGGAGCGAGAGCCGAAAGGCGTGCGCACCAGGAAGCGGATCGGCGAGGTAACCACGATCGCGACACCAGCGCGATGTAGTACAGCCGGTTGCGGTCGTTGACGATGTCGCCGACGAACGCGCGGGGTGTACTGGTTGATCCCCGCGATGCCGGAGAAGCCCGAGACGACCGTGACCTGGCCCACGAAGTAGTAACCGATCACCGAGTAGGTGAGCGTGATCATCAGGAAGTAGATGCCCGATGCTCCGCGCGGCGAGCGCACCGAAGAAGAGGCCGAGCAGGGTCGTGCCGAGCGATCGCGAGGAAGAGCGAGAGGGTCGGGTCCCAGCCGAGCGTGAGCCCTTTGGACTCCCCACCGGCACTTTCGTGGTGACCATGTTGCCGATCATGAAGCCGGCCGTGCCCATCAGCGCCGTCTGCGCGAGGGAGATCATGCCGCCATAGGCGGCGAGGAAGATCAGGCTGGCGGCAGCGATGCCCACGATGAGCACCTGGGTGAGGATCACGTCGACCCAGTAGGCGTTGAACATCAGCCGGGCCGAGCGATCGACGAGGATCAGGGCCCCGACCCCGATCGCCCGTTCGATGATGGTCTTGGGGGTCACGGTCACGAGAATCTCCCGAAGAGCCCCTGGGGGCGGAACGCGAGCACGAGCGCGAGCAGCACGAAGGTGAAGACGATCGAGTACTGGGTGCAGCAGTTGTTGCCGGCGGTCGGGAGGTAGACGGCGGAGAACGAGAAGACGAGCCCGTAGAGCAGCGAGCCGGCCGCGGCGCCGAGCAGCGAGCCCAGGCCGCCGATGATCACGACGACCAGGGAGTTGAGGAGCCACTGCCCGTCCTGCCCGGGAGCGACCGCGCCCTGCGACGCTCCGACCACGCCGCCGAAGGCCGCCAACGACGAGCCGACGACGAACGCGATCGCGAAGGTGAGCTGGATGTTGACGCCGAGCGCAGAGGTCATCTGGCGGTCGTCGACGCCGGCGCGGATCACCATTCCCGTGCGCGTCCGGTAGAGCCAGAGCCAGAGGCCCAGCCCGACCGCCAGCCCCATGAGGAGCACGAGGAGACGCGCGAGCGGAGTAGTCGATCCCGAGCAGCGGCAGCTCGACCAGCCGGTTCGTCCAGCCGGGCCACGTGACGCTCGAAGCGAGGCCGTCGTTGAAGTGCGCGAGCACCTGGTCGGCGATGATCACGGAGATCGCGATCGTGATCAGCGCCTGCCGCAGCTCCTGGCCCTGGTTCCAGCGGAGGAACACCTGCTGGACGATCAGACCGACGACGCCGATCACCGACACCGCGACGAGCGCCGGGAAGACCCACTCCCAGGTGTTGACCTCGGTGCCCGCGATGGTGAACCCGGCACCGGTCATCTTCTGCTGCACCTCGTACGCGATGTACCCGCCGAGGAGGTAGAACGACCCGTGCGCCATGTTGACGACGCGCATGAGGCCGAAGATCAGCGAGAACCCGCTCGCGACGATGAACAGCAGACCGGCGAAGGTGAGCCCGTTCAGGAGCGTCCGCGTGAAGCTCTGCCAGTCGTCGATCGCCGAGCCGAAGGTCGTCGTCCGCCAGTTGCCGCCGAACTCGGGGCTCGGCTCGGCGAGCACGATGACGTACAGCATGGCGGCCGCCGACGAGCAGACCTACGACCAGCCGCGGGACGAGCCGACGGAAGTCCAGGTTGGAGAGACGTTCACTCACTGGGACGCGAACCTACCAACCCGGAAGGTCGGATTCAATCCCAAACCTTCGATAATCGATTCTTTGCCCGAGTGCGGAATCGGACGAACTGGCCGCGGTCTGCGCCCGGATCGTCTAGCCTCGGCGGCGAGGCCCTCGAACCCAAGGAGCAGCCATGACAACGACCCGCGTGGTGATCCCGTACGAGTCGATGGATCCGCTTGCGATCGGCGCGACCGACGACGAGTCGAAGAAGCACCGCGACACGCTGGAGGTGGAGATCCCCACCGCGAACCTGATCGCCGACGTCCGTCCGAGCGAGCCGTCGCCGGTGGAAGACACCGCCAGCGCGGCGCGTGAGGCGCTGGCCTCGCCCGTCGACGGCCCCACGTTCGCGGAGCTGCTCGCCGGGAAGACAAGCGTCGCGGTCGTGATCGACAACCAGTTCAGGCCGACCCCCTCGTCGAAGCTGCTGCCTGCGGTGTTCGACGCGATCGAGGCCGCGGGAGTCGGCGACGTCCGGGTGTGCTGCGCCAACGGGAAGGTCTTCCCGATGTCGGAGTCCGACACCGAGCAGAAGGTCGGCACGGAGAACCTCGCCCGCATGGAGCGCAACGGGTGGTCGTTCAGCCAGAACGATCCCCAGAACTCCGACGCCTACACGTTCGTCGGCGTCTCCTCCGGCGGCACGCCCGTCTGGCTCCTCAACGAGGTCGCCTCGGCCGAGCTGAAGATCACGATCGGCCAGGCGCAGGCGAACCACTGGGGCGCCGGGGGCGGTGGGAAGCTGATCCTTCCTGGCGTCGTCTCCGACGAGACGATCGAGTCGAACCACTGCGCCTTCGTGACGTCCCCGCAGACCCACTACGGCGCGTACTGCGGCCCGATGCGCTCGGACATCGACGAGGTCGCGACGATGTGCGGGCTCGACTGCACGATGAACGTGCTGCTCGACACGCACGGGCGCGTGGTCGATGTGATCTTCGGCTCGCACCCGGAGGCCCACCGCGAGGCGATCCGTCGCTTCAACGCGATCTACGCGTATGACTCGTTCGTGCCGGAGCACGGACAGGCCGACATCGCGATCTGCGGCGTCTTCGCCCCGACCGACCACCTGTTCTTCCACACGGGCTGGGGCTGCATGTCCGCCGACCTCGTGGTCAAGGACGGCGGCACGCTGATCTACTGCTCTCCCTCTCCGGGCGTCTCCACCGCGATCGGGGACTTCCCCGGGCTTGCGCTGATGGACCTGATGCAGCCGTACATGCCGCCGACGCCCGAGAACTATCAGCGGGTGCTGCGCGACATCCACGCCCGCGCGATCCAGATGTGGGCGGGTTGCATCTGGGTTCCGATCTACGAGGTGATGACGCGCAAGCAGCTGACGATCGTGACCCTCGAGGAGAATCTCGCGATGGCTGCGGACATCGGCCTCGAAGCGACGACGTCGCTCGACGGCGCGCTCGCGGCGGCGTTCGAGCGACACGGAGCCGACGCGAAGGTCGCCGTCCTCCCGTTCGCCCGCTACCAGCTGCCGCGCAACGCCGTGCGGATGGACGGGTCGGAGGCGTACGTCTTCGAGCACGCGGGACGGTGAGATGCCACCGACCGCGGATCCGCGGTCGATCCCCGGCCTCGTAGCCTGTGGGACGTCGCCCGGCGACGTCCCACAGGCCGAGATCCGTGGCGCGACGACGATCCTCGAGATCCTGCGGATGTTCCCCGACGGGCGGGCCGCCAGGCTGATGTCCGCGATCCACTTCCCGTGCGCACACTGCGGCGGCGCGGTGCGCGAGCCGCTGACCCTCGCCGCGCGACGACATCGACGCGATCCCCGTGCAGTCCTCGACGCGTTTCGCGCGCTCCGCGAGGGCTTTCCCGACGACGAGACCGTCCAGCGCGCCGCAGAGCGTCGCCCCGACGCGTGGGCACGGCGGGCGTAGCATGCGGCCGATGAGCGCCGGGACGGACGCGGAGCGTGACGCCGGCCGGGACGCAGGGATGGGTCGGCCGACCGATGCAGCGGGTCGAGGACGGAGCACTGCTCAGGGGCCAGGGCCGGTTCCTCGACGACCTCTCGCCCGTCCCGGGCGCCTGCCACGCGGCGATCGTCCGCTCGCAGCTGGCCGCACGCGCGGATCGCGCTCGATCCGAGCGCCGCGCTCGCGCACCCTGGCGTGATCGGCGTCCTCACCGGCGCCGACGTGAAGGAGCTCTCGCGGCCCTTCCCTGCCGGGATCGACACGGGCGTGCCGCAGTACGCGGCGGCGGTGGACGTCGCCCGCTACGTCGGCGAGCCGCTCGCGGTGGTCGTCGCCCGGGACCGCTACGTGGCGGAGGACGCAGCGGAGCTCGTGGAGGTCGACTACGACCCGCTCGACCCGGTCGTCGATCCGCTGGAGGGTCTGGCCGCGTGCGTCCACGACCGCTCGTTCCACTACGGCGACGTCGACGCAGCGCTGGCCGCGGCCGATCTCGTGGTGCGCGAGCGGTTCCGCTTCCCCCGCTTCTCGTGCACGCCAGTCGAGTGCTATGCCGTCGTCGCGGACTGGGATCCGTCGCTCGCGCAGCTCACGGCCTGGTCGAACTTCCAGGGCCCGTTCACGCTCCACGGCGTCGCCGCAGCCGCGCTCGGGCTGCGCGGGAACCAGCTCCGCCTGATCACGCCCGCCGACTCCGGCGGCTCGTTCGGGATCAAGTCGTCGGTCTTCGCGTACGTCGTGCTGCTCGGGCTCGCCGCCCGGAAGCTCGGCGTGCCCGTCCGCTGGACGGAGGACCGGATCGAGCATCTGACCGGGAGCGCTGCGGCGACGGGCCGAGTGACTGATGTCGAAGCAGGCTTCACGGCGGACGGGGAGCTGATCGCGCTGCGCTACGACGCGGTCGAGGACGTCGGCGCCTACGTGCGGGCGCCGGAGCCTGCGACGCTCTACCGGATGCACGGCTCGCTCTCCGGCGCCTACCGCGTGCGGAACGTCGCCGTGCGCAACCGGGTCGTGCTCACGAACACGCTGCCGTCGGGACTCAACCGCGGCTTCGGCGGGCCGCAGCTCTACTTCGGGCTCGAGCGAACGATGGCGATCGCCGCGCGCCGGCTCGGTCTCGACCCGGCCGAGCTCGCGCGCAGGAACCTCGTCCCGGTTGCGGCGATGCCGTACGAGACCCCATCCGGTGGGCTCTACGACTCGGGCGACTACGAGGCATGCCTCGACCAGGCGCTCGAGCTCGCCCGCTACGACGAGCGTCGGGCCGAGGCGGAGCAGGCACGGGCCGAGGGCCGTCTCGTCGGCGTCGGCCTCACGTGCGTGGTCGAGCCGTCGATCTCGAACATGGGCTACATCACCCTCGCGCAGACGCCCGACGAGCGCGAGGCGGGCTCCCCGAAGTCCGGCAACGCCGAGGGCGCGTCGATCACGATCGACCCGGCAGGCGGGATCCACGTCCACGTCGGAACTGCGCCGCAGGGGCAGGGCCACCGCACGGTGTGCGCCCAGGTGGTCGCGGACGCGCTCGGCTGCGATCCGGCGGCAGTCGAGGTGATCGCCGCGATGGACACCGCCTCGATGCCGTGGACCGTCGCGTCGCGGCTCCTACTCCTCCCGGTTCTCCGGGGTGACCGTCGGCGCCGTGCACAAGGCGGCGCTGCAGCTTCGCGCGAAGGTCGATGCGATCCGCGCGCACCTCGGCGATCCCGAGCTGCCGCTCCGTCGCGTGGCGGGCGCCGCGCACTGGAACCCGGAGTCGCTCCCCGAGGGGATGGAGCCCGGTCTCGCCGCCGTGGCGTACTGGTCGGCGCCCAACCTCGACCCGCCCGACCGCGACGACCGGGTCGCGTCCTCGGCCGCCCACGGCGTCGTGGTGGACGTCTGCGTCGTCGAGGTCGACCGGGAGACCGGTGCGGTCGAGGTGCTCGACTACGTCACCGTCCACGATGCCGGCGTGATCCTCAACCCGCTGCTCGCCGACGGCCAGGTGGTCGGCGGGTTCGCGCACGGCGCCGCCGTCGCTCTGCACGAGCGGCACGGATGGGACGAGTGGGGCAACCCACAGACGGCGTCGTTCGTCGACTACCTGGCGCCGACAGCGCCCGACGTGCCGCGCATCCGCGTGGGCCACCGCGCGTCACCGTCGCCGTTCACCGCGCTCGGCGCGAAGGGGATCGGCGAGGGGAGCACGATGAGCGCGCCGTGCGCGATCGCGAACGCGGTCGCCGACGCGATCGGACGTGACGACGTGGAGCTTCCGTTGACCGCTCCGCGGGTCTGGGAGCTGCTCAACGAGCGCGAGCGCGGGGGCGAGGGCGAGCGGTGAAGCCCGTCCCGTTCGACTACGTCGCGGCCCACTCGGTCGAGGAGGCGCTGGCGGCGCTGGCCGCGGGAGGCGACGACGCAAAGCCACTCGCAGGCGGCCAATCGCTGGTTCCGGCGCTCAACCTGCGGATCGTGCGGCCGACGCTCCTCGTCGACCTCGAGCGCGCCGGGCTCGACCAGGTGACCGTCAACGGCTGCCTGAGGGTCGGCGCCACCGTGCGCCAGGCTGCGCTCGGCCGACATGGCGACGCACATCCGCTCGTCCTCCAGGCGCTCCCCTTCGTCGGGCACGTCGGCACGCGCAACCGTGGCACCGTGGGCGGCTCGATCGCGCATGCCGACGGCGCGGCAGAGCTGCCGCTCTGCCTCTGCGCTCTCGAGGGAGCCGTCGAGATCGCCGGCCCGTCGGGCGTCCGGACGGTCGCCGCCGACGACCTCTTCGTGACGCACTACACGACGACGCTCGCGACAGGCGAGATCGTCACGGACGTCGTCTGGCCGCTCGCCCGGCCGGGTGAGCACTCCGCGTTCGAGGAGCTCGCGCTGCGCGCCGGAGACTACGGCCTCTCGATGGTCGCGGTCGTCGTCACGCGCTCCCCGACCGGAGTGATCGAGCGAGCGCGCGTCGCCGTCGGCGCGGTCGTCGATCGACCGACACGCCTCTCCGAGGTCGAGACGCTGCTCGTCGGCAGCACGGGAGCGGAGGCTGCGGCCGACGCCGGCGCCCTCGCGGAGCGGCTCGTCGAACCGCACGACTCCTTCCATGCCTCCGCCCGCTACGTCAGCAGGCTCACACGCGTGCTCGCAGAGCGCGCGATCCGGAGGACGTCATGATCGAGATCGAGCTCACCGTCAACGGTCGGGCAGTGCGCGAGACCGTCGAGCCGAGGCTCCTCCTCACGGACTTCCTGCGCCACCGGCTCGGGCTCACGGGGACGCACGTGGGTTGCGAGCACGGGGTCTGCGGCGCGTGCACCGTCCGCGTGGACGGCGCCGCAGTCAGAGGCTGCTGCATGCTCGCAGTGCAGGCAGACGGGCGCGCGGTCGAGACGGTGGAGTCGCTGGCCACGGACGGCGCACTGTCGACGCTGCAGCGAGTCGTTCTCCACCCACCACGCGCTCCAGTGCGGGTTCTGCACCCCCGGGATCCTGATGGCGGCGACCGAGCTCCTCGAGCGGAGCTCCGCGCCCGACCGGGCGGAGGTCGAGGACCTCCTCTCGGGGCACCTGTGCCGGTGCACCGGCTACGCGCCGATCGTCGATGCGATCCTCGACGCGGCAGCTCGGCTTCCCGAATCCGGCTCTGCAGGGCCTGGGCAACCCGTCGGGAGAGCGGATGAATCTCGCGACCTCGCTGCTCGGTGCGTGCGAGCGGCACCCCGAGGCGGAGGCGCTTCCCGGGCTCCGCTACGGCGAGCTCCTGCCGCGCGTGCGCACGGATCGCCGGTGGCCTCGACGCAAGCCCCGGCGATCGGGTCGCGATCGTTCTCGACAACAGGCCCGAGACGTTCCTCCTCTACTGGGCCTGCCAGTGGGCAGGGCTCGTCGCGGTGCCGCTCTCGTGGCGACTCGGGGAGGAGGAGCTGGACTACTGCGTCACCGACAGTGGAGCGGCGATCGTGCTGCGCGACGGCGACGACCTGCCCGACGGCCCGGAGCACCCCGGCCGGCTCGACCGCGACGAGGGTGAGACATCGCTGCTGCTCTACACCTCGGGGACGACCGGGCGACCGAAGGGAGTCCCCCGCTCTCACCGCGCAGATCGGGCCGGCGGGTGGTCGCAGGCGTTGCAGCACGGCTACGGCTGGGGCGATCGCACGCTCGGCGTGATGCCCCTCTACCACACGATGGGGATCCACTCGCTGCTCGCGATGCACCTCGTCGGCGGGTGCTTCGTGCCGCTCCCGCGCTGGGATCCCCTGGAGGCGCTCCGGCTGATCGAGACCGAGCGGGTCACCTCTCTCTACCTCGCGCCCACGCTCTTCTACGACCTCGTCACCCACCCCGAGCTCGAGCGCCACGACACGTCCTCGGTGCGGGCGCTCGGCTACGCCGGTGCCGCGATGACCTCGACGATGGTGCAGCGCTGTGTCGAGGTGTTCGCCCCCGACGTCTTCGTCAACCACTACGGCTCGACCGAGATCTACACGTTCTCGATCGGACGCGACCAGAGCCGCAAGCCGGGCTGTGCGGGACGCCCGGCCGTGAACACGCGCCTCCGGCTTTCGGAGTCCGGCGAGATCTGCGTCCACCTCTCGAGCGATGAGGCCTTCGCGGGCTACTGGAACCGCCCCGACGCCGACGCGCGCGCGATCGAGGACGGCTGGTACCGCACCGGCGACACCGGTCGCATCGACGAGGAGGGCGACCTGTGGATCGACGGTCGCGTCGACGACATGATCATCTCCGGCGGGGAGAACATCCATCCGCTCGAGGTCGAGGACGTCCTCGCGGCTCATCCTGGGGTGCGGGAGGTTGCCGTGATCGGTCTGCCCGACGAGCGGTGGGGCCAGCGGGTCGTCGCGATCGTCGTCGGCGAGGCGACGCCCGAGGAGCTCGACGTGCACTGCCTCGCGTCGTCCCTCGCCCGGTTCAAGCGCCCGCGCGAGTACCGACGGGTCGAGACGCTTCCGAAGAGCGCGTCGGGCAAGATCCTGCGCAGGATGCTGAGAGACGACACCCCCGACCAGCGCTCGGCGCCGCCGGCGAGCACCGGTCCGGCGACCGGCATGGAGGAGCGATGAGCGGATACGACGGGTTCAGGGTCGAGCACGACGAGGGGCGCGCCCTCGCGACGATCACGCTCGACGTCCCCGGCAAGTTCAACCGGGTCTCGATGCTCGCGCGTGACCAGCTCTCGTCGGTCTTCGCCGAGCTCGACCATGACGAGTCCGTACGGTTCGTCGTCCTCACGGGCGCCGGTGGCCAGTTCACGGCCGGTGGCGACATCGCCGGCTTCCTCACGAAGTCGCCCTGGGTCGTCTCCCAGCTCGCGAAGAACGTCGCGGCACCGGAGCGCTGCTCGAAGCCGGTGATCGCGAGGCTCCAGGGGTACGTCTTCGGCGTCGGGCTCGAGCTCGCGCTCGCGTGTGACTTCCGGATCGCGGCCGACGACGTGCAGCTGGCGCTTCCGGAGGCGACGATCGGGATGATCCCCGGCTCGGGAGGCACGCAGCGTCTGGCCCGGCTGATCGGGGTCGGCAGGGCGAAGGACATCATCATGCGCGGCCGACGGGTCGGAGCGGAGGAGGCGCTCGCGATCGGCCTCGTGACCGAGGTCGTCGGGGCCGACCGGCTGGACGACACCGTCGCGTCGCTGGTCGACGAGCTCTCACGGCATGCGCCGCTCTCGCTCGCCATGTCGAAGCGGGTGCTCAACACGGTCTACGACGGACCGCTCCACGTCGGGCTCGAGCTCGAGGGCCTCGCGTACGGGCTCATGCAGCAGACACACGATTTCCGCGAGGGCGTCGAGGCCTTCGTCGAGAAGCGGCGCCCGGAGTTCACCGGCGAGTAGCGACGCGGGCCAGCTGCTAGCCAGGCTCGGCGTCGGCGAACGGGGCCTTCGCGCACTCCGGGGCGCCGATCTCCGCCGCGAGCTTGTCCGCCTGCGCGCGGAACACCTTCGCCTTGTCGAGAGTCAGCGCGTACGCCTCGGAGTCCGAGGTCTGCTTGTAGATGATGTACCCGAGGCGCAGCCCCGAGTAGTACTCGTTCAGGGAGGAGCCAAGCGCGGTGAGCAGACCCCGCTCCTCGGGCGTTGCCCCCTCGAGCTTCCCGACGTCCGATGCGAGCCGTCGGCCGCGCTGCGCCCACTGGCCGATCACCTTCGGCCCTCCCTCGGAGGGGAGGCCGAGCGCCTCGACGTCGGCCCGTGCCTCGTCGCAGAGCGCTGCGAGCTGCTCCACGGCCGGGGTACGGTCGTCGCCCCCACCACAACCGGCGACGGCGAGCAGCGCGACGAGCAGACCGAATGCGAGACCGGATCGCATGGCGCGCCAGTGTAGATGACCGATTCCGAACGGTCGCGAACCGGATGACGTCCCCGATGCGTTGCCGGGCGGCCTGTCGGAAGCATCCTCGGACGTCGAGCCCACCCGGAATCCGTCGTCTAGCCGCGCGCCAGCGCGAGCCCCGCGGCGAGCACGGTCTCGTCGTGCGGAGCGACGAGCTGCATGTTCCCGATCGCGAGACCGGCCCAGCCGATCAGGTTGACCCAGCGCAGGAACGACGAGAGGGGAAGCCTCACGTCGAGCTCGTCCGCATCCTCGGAGGGCAGCTCGACGGCGAAGCACGGGCTCACATAGAGGTCGACGTCGGGCTCGTAGGCTCGCCACACCTCGAGCGCACCGTAGGCTGCTGCCACGTCCCCGGCGGCGACGTGCTGCGCCGCTTCGAGCTTCGGCCGGATCGTGTCGGCGTACTCGTCCGCGCGGGAGGGGAAGGTCACCCTGTGGCTGTGCGCCGCCTCGTGGAGGAAGAGGGGCCACATGTCAGCCCTGGCGCCCGGGATCGACGTTTCGACGACCCGTGCGCCGCGACGTTCGAGGTCCGCGACCCAGGCCTCCGCCCCGTCGCTCGTCTCGGTCTCGCGACCGTCGCAGAGATCGGGCGCTCGCCTCAGCACGCCGACGGTGAGTCCGTCGAGTCTGGGCTCCGGGATCGCGCGGCCGGCGAGCACTGACCAGAGCAAAGCCACGTCCTCGACGGTCCTGCCCATGGGGCCGACGGTGTCGAGGGAAGGGCAGAGCGGGAAGACGCCGTCGAGCGGAAGCCGGCCCCAGCGCGACTTCAACCCAACCGTCCCACAGGCAGCCGAGGGAAGCCGGATCGAGCAGCCCGTGTCTGTGCCGATCCCGAGATCGACGAGGCCGGCCGCCAGCGCAGCAGCGTTGCCCGCGCGACGAGCCGCCGGTCGTCTTGCCGGGGCGAAGCGGGTTGTGCACCGTCCCGTACCAGGGGTTGGCGCCGAGCACACCCCAGGCGAACTCCGGCAGGTTCGCCTTGCCGACGACGGTCGCGCCCGCATCGAGGATCCGCTGCACGACGGTCGCATGGGTCTCGGGCACGTGCTCGCCGTAGATGCGCGAGCCGTACGTGGTGCGGATTCCAGCGGTGTCGATCAGATCCTTGACGAGCACGGTGCGTCCCGCGAGCGGCCCCGCGGCGGCCCCGCGCAACGGCTCGTCGAGCCAGGTGATTGCAGCGTTGTACGGGTCGGTCACGGGATCAGCGCCACGCACTCGACCTCGATGCGCGCTCCCGGGATCACGAGGGCGGAGATCTCGACGAGAGTCGACGCCGGCCGCCACTCGCCGAACACCTCCTCACGCACGGGGTTGATCCTTCGGCCGGTCGGCGACGTCGGTGAGGTAGACGGTGACCTTGACCACGTCCGCGAACGTGCAGCCTCCTGCCGCGAGGACGTCGCGCATGTTGGCGAACACCTGGCGCGCCTGCGCGACGACGTCGTCCCCGCCGACGAGCTCGCGTCGCTCGTCGACGGGGACGATGCCGCTCACGAACAGCAGGTCTCCGGCGATCACCGCATCCGTGAAGTGGGAGATGGGCTCGGCCTGGCCGGCGACCCGGATCTCACGTCGCAGGCTCACGCCGAGAAGTGCTCCTTGAGCGCGTCGAAGCCGCCCTGGAAGACCTGGCTCGCGAAGAAGTCGGTCCAGTGCGCCTGCTCGTCGCGGTTGCAGTCGAAGTCCGTCCACCACTCGACGAAGCTTCCTCCCCCATCGGTCACCGGCGTGACACGGATGGTCGCGCAGTAATTGTCGACGTCGAAGGGGGTCTTCTCGAAGTTGTAGGTGTAGGAGCGCTCGAGGTCGGAGTGAGCCAGCAGCCGCTCCCGGATGTGGGTGCCGTCGGTCAGCGTGAAGCTCCTGACGCCGCCGACCTGGTCGCCCGCCTTGCCCTCCTCGATCTCGCTCGCCGAGACGAGCCCCGAGTGCCACGTGGCGAGGCCGTTGAAGTCCCTGATCCGAGCCCAGACGTCACCTGCCGGAGCTCCGATCACCGTGCTGGCATACGAGCGTGCCATCTCTCCTCCTGTGGGTTGGGGTGGTTCGATCGGTGGCCCGAGCCAGCCATGCGGACGGGCCGGAAGCGCACAGGTGCCATGCCGGTCACCCGGCTCCGCTTCGCTGCGTCGCCGCGCGGATCTCGGAGATCGTCGCGCGTGGCGTGATCGCCTCGGGGTCGACGCGCAGGTGCAGCACGGTCGGCACGTCGGCGGCGAGCGCACGGTCGAGCGCGGCCGGGACGTCCTCGGTGCGCGCCACGGCCTCGCCGCGGCAGCCGAACGCCTCCGCGAGCGCGGCGAAGTCCGGGTTCCTGAGCTCGGTGCCGCTCACGCGTTCCGGGTAGTGGCGCTCCTGGTGCATGCGGATCGTCCCGTACATGCCGTTGTCGAGCACGAGCACCACGACCGGTGCCCCGAACTGCACCGCGGTGGCGAGCTCGTTCGCCGACATCAGGAAGTCGCCGTCGCCCGCCACGCAGACGACCTGGCGCTCCGGATGCACGAGCTTCGCCGCGACCGCGGCGGGGATGCCGTACCCCATCGCGCCGCTCGTCGGCGCGAGCTGGGTGCGGTAGCGACGGAACGCGTGGAAACGGTGCACCCAGACGGTGAAGTTGCCCGCGCCGTTCGTCACGATCGCGTCGTCGTCGAGCCTCTCCGAGAGGAGCTTGATCGTCGCGGTCGCGTCGACGCTCCCCGGCAGCTGCCGGCCGAGGAGGTTCGCGAGAAACGCGTCGTGGGCGCTTGCGAGCTCCGCGCGACGGGGCCCCGCGTCGAGCGGTGGAGTCGCTGTCAGCGCCTCGACGAGGCGCGGACCGGAGCTCACGATCCCGAGCGTCGGCTCGTAGACGCGGCCGATCTCCTCGGGCGAAGGGTGGGCATGCACGAGCGTCCGCCCGACCCCGGGCGGCTCGATCACCGTGTAGCCGCCCGTCTCGATGTCGCCGAGGCGCGAGCCCAGCACGACGAGGACGTCGGCGTCGCGGAGACGCGCGACGAGCGCCGGATCGGGGCCGAGCCCGAGGTGCCCCGCGTAGCAGGGCGAATCGTTGTCGACGTAGTCCTGACAGCGCCAGGCGGCGGCGACGGGCACGGCGCTCGTCGAGCACCATGCGCCGAGTGCGTCGTGGGCCTCCGCCGTCCACGGCATCCCTCCGACGACCACGAGAGGGCGCCGCGCACGAGCGAGCAGCTCGCGCAGCTCCTCGATCTCCGACTCGCTCGGGCCTGCCTGAGCCGGGACGTAGGGCCGGGCGTCGGGCACCTCGACCTTCTCGACGAGCATGTCCTCCGGCAGCGCGAGCACGACAGGCCCCGGACGCCCGGACGTCGCCGTCCGGAAGGCTCGGGCGACCAGCTCGGGGATCCGCTCGGCGTGGTCGATCTGGGCGACCCACTTGGCGAGAGGCCCGAACATCTGCCGGTAGTCGATCTCCTGGAACGCCTCGCGCTCGAGCTGCTCCCTCGCCACCTGGCCGATCAGGAGGATCAGCGGGGTCGAGTCCTGGAAGGCCGTGTGGACGCCGACGGAGGCCTGCGTGGCGCCGGGGCCACGTGTGACCATGCAGATCCCGGGTCGACCCGTGAGCTTGCCGTACGCATCCGCCATGTTCGCCGCGCCGCCCTCGTGGCGACACGTCACGAAGCGGACGGGGCTGTCGACGAGCGCGTCGAGCACGGCGAGGTAGCTCTCGCCCGGGACCCCGAACGCGAGATCCGCGCCGTGGAGCGCGAGCTGGTCGACGAGGATCTTGCCCCCGGAGCGTGCCATCAGGGCGTCAGGGCGATGGGATGGTCGAAGAAGACGGTCGCGCGCTGCAGCCGCGGCAGGTCGTCGTCGGCAGGGTCGACGTAGCGGATCGTCCGCTTCCCCTCCCACTCCGCCGGCAGCAGGAGCACGCGGACGAACGCCGTCTCATGGTGGAGCGACGCTCGTGCCACCACGGGGTCCGGGCCGCTCTCGAACCAGGCCCCGCCCGGTCCGTAGTGCCTGCTGTGCCCCTCGGTCTCGACCTCGAGCTCGCCCTCGAGCAGGTAGCGGATCCCCGGCCCGGGATGCGTGTGCCGGTAGGCGATGCCGCCGAGCGGGAAGTCGATCCGGTCGCACCGCACGATCCACGGCGCGAAGGGGTCGAGCTGCACCCGGGCAGAGAGGAGCGCGCCCTCGGCGTCGTGCTCGTCGTGGTCGAGCTGCCAGACGAGAGCTCGTCCCGGAACCGTGGCCGCGCCGAAGAAGGCCGCACCCCCGGCGAGGTCGTAGACGACCCGGTTCCCGCCGATCGTCTCCACGCCCTCGTGGAACTCGTACAGGGAGAGCCTCAATGGAAGTACTGTCCCCCGTCTATCACGATCGTCTGGCCCGTGACGAAGCTCGAGCCCGGCCCCGCGAGGTAGACGACGGCGCCGACGACGTCCTCGGGCTCCTGGTCGCGCTGGATCGTGCGAGCCGAGACCGAGACGTCGCGGAGCTTCTCGACGACCTCGGGGTTGTCGAGGACGCCCTGTGACATCGTGAAGCCCGGGGCGACGCAGTTGACGCGGACGCCATCCTTCCCGAGCTCCTTGGCGAGCGCCCGGGTGAAGGCCACGATCGCCCCCTTGCTCGTGACGTAGTGCAGCAGGAACGGCACGCCCCGGAACGGGGTGCCCGAGGAGATGTTCACGATCGTGCCGCCGCCCTGCGCGCGCATCACCGGGACGGCGGCGCGACAGGTGAGGAACATCGACGCCACGTTCACGTCCATCACCCGGCGCCACTCGTCGAGCGGGATCTCCGTGAACGGCCGCATCGCAAGCGACGCGTACAGGCCCGCGTTGTTGACGAGCACGTCGAGCGAGCCGCACCGCTCGACCGTCTCGTCGACCATCCGCTGCACGGCCGCCTCGTCCGCGACGTCGGCCGTCGAGCCCGACCCCGTCGGGGTAGGCCGCAGCCGCCTCCTCGGCTCCGCGGAGGTCCGCGACCACGATCCGTGCACCCTCGGCCGCGAGGCCGTCGGTGATCGCCTTGCCGATCCCCTGCGCCGCACCGGTGACGAGGGCGACCTTTCCATCGAGCTGGCCCATCTGATGCCTCCTCAGCGGATCGGCGAGAACGCCGTGGGGACGAGGATCCGGTTCTGCTGGGTGTGGATCAGCGGTTGGATCGAGACGAGGAACGCCTTCCAGTCGTCGCGCGCCTGCAGCGCGGCCCGTCGCTCCTCGCGTGCCGCGTAGTCCGGGTAGCCCCACAGCGAGGTGTAGGTCGAGAGCGCCCCCACGTCGGTCGTGAACGCCCCCACGAAGCCCCCGAGGACCTCCTGCTGGATCGCGATGCCCTCCGTCTCGTAGAGGCGGACGAGCTCCGGGAGCCTGCCCGTGTGCACGTGGTAGTCACGCTGTTCGACGATCACCGGGGTTCGTGCTCCTCTCTGGTCGGGCCACTGGGCTCGCTCACGGACGACGTGCTTGATCGATCATCGATCATGGCGAGTTGCGGCGCTATTGTCCAACGGGTGCCGCCGCAGTTCATCCGCTTCGACGAGACACCGGCCTTCGAGCTCGCCCCCGGCGTCTCCGGCACCCCGCTGTTCGGCGCCGGCGCGATGCTGAACCTGATCGAGTTCGCGCCCGGGCGCGACGGTGCCGCTCCACAGCCACCCCCACGAGCAGCTCGGGATCGTGCTGCGGGGGATGCAGGCGCTCGTCGTGGACGGCGTCGCGCGGGAGCTCGGGCCGATGGAGGGCTACGTCCTCCCGGGCGGAGTCGAGCACTCCGCCTACTGCGGGCCCGAAGGGGCGACCGTGATCGACGTGTTCCAGCCGGTGCGGGAGGACTACCTGGCTCGCTGGAGCGAGCCGGCGACCGGCACCGATCCGAACGAACGCTGATATCTCAGGGCACGACGAGGACGCGGCCCGCGGAGCCCGCGAGGCTGGCGTCGACCGCGGCCTGCACGTCGGAGAGCGGGAACGAGGGGCCGAGCAGCGACGCGAGCTCGAGGGTTCCCGCGGCGACGTGGTCGAGCAGGGCGGGAAGGGCGACCGCGGGGTCGGCGGAGCCGTAGAGCGTCCCCGTCAGCCGCTTCTCGCGGCGGATCAGCTCGAAGGGGTCGAGGTCGAGCCGGAGCCCAGCGGCGGGGAGCCCGACGATCACGGTCGTGCCCCCGTCCCGCGTGTGCCGCAGCGCGGTGGCAGTGGTCGCCGGGTCGCCGACCGCGTCGAACGCGACGTCGGCGCCGTCGGGCAGCACCTCGTCCAGACGCGGTGCGAGCTCCTCCGGGTCGAAGGCGTGGGTCGCGCCCAGCCGGAGCGCCTGCGCCCGGCGCCCCTCGACCGGGTCTGCGACGACGATCGCGGACGCCCTGGCGATGCGCGCTCCCTGGACGACGAACTGGCCGACCCCGCCCGCGCCCAGCACCAGGACCGTCGCTCCGGCATCGACCTCGGCAGCGAAGAGGACCGCGCCGACACCGGTAAGAGCCGCGCACCCGAGCAGCGCCGCCTGGTCGAGCGGGATCCCCTCCCGCAGGGGCAGCACGGCCCGATCGGACACGACGACCCGCTCGGCGAGGCACCCCGTCGCGGTGCCGCGGTAGACCGTCTCGCCCCGGTAGCTCATCCCCGTCGTGCCGTCGGGCAGGGTTCCGTTCGGGATGGCGGCGTTGAGCACGCGGCAGGTCGCGGGGCGCCCCCGACGGCAGCCGACGCACTCCCCGCACCCCGGCGCCCACGAGAGCACGACGGCGTCGCCAGGACGGACGGACGTGACGGCGTCGCCGACCTCCTCCACGATCCCGGCGCCTTCGTGCCCCAGCACCATCGGCGTCGGTCGGCGGAACTCGCCCTTGATCTGGTGCAGGTCGGTTCCGCAGATCCCGACGGCGTGCATCCGGACGAGAACGTCGTGCGACCCCGGCTCGGCGAGGTCGATCTCGACCACCTCGAGCGGCCGGCCGACGGCGTGGAAGAGGGCGGCTGTGGTCTTCATCGACAGGACGGGGTCTGCTCCCGAACGGGGAGCAGACCCCGCTCTCGCTCAGCCGCCGAGGGCAGCCTTGACGTCGGCGCAGGTGGTGACCGTGGAGACGTTCTGGAGCGCGAAGTCGATCGAGGCGTGGTGCCACTCCGCGTTCATCGTCGAGCACCCGTCCTCGGGCACGACGACGTAGAAGCCCTTGTCGGCCCCCGTCCGCGAGGTGTGCTCGATCGACATGTTGGTCCAGGCGCCGGTGACGATGATCGTGTCGCGCCCCGTGCCGGCGAGGATGTTCTCGAGCTTCGTCCCCTGCCAGCCGGACATCCGCGTCTTCTCCACCACGAAGTCGCCGGGCTGGGCCTCGAGGCCGTCCACGGGAGCGGCACCCCAGGTGCCGCGGACGAGCGCGCCCGTGTCCTTGACGCCGTTGAAGAGCGGCGCGTTGAGCTTCAGCCCGGGCGCACCCTCCTCGACGACGTACCAGACGTGGATCACGGGGATCCCCTTCGCCCGGCAGAACGCGGCGAGGTCCTTGACGTGCTCGACGACGTCCTGATCCTTCGCGTGCTGCGGCGAGCCGGACTCGGCGAACGCGCCGCCGTCCATGATCACGTCGTTCTGGAGATCCTGGATGATCAGGGCGCAGCGCCCTGCTTCGAGCGTGTAGTCGGGCATCGGCTCCTCCTAGCGCATGTACGGCTCGCGGCGTGGCCCGACGAGCGTGCGGATGGTGTAGACGGACGACGTCGAGGGGATGAACAGCGTGTGCCAGTCGGGCCCGCCCCAGGCGTGGTTGCCCACGTTCTCGG
This sequence comes from uncultured Actinomycetes bacterium, assembly GCA_963849125.1. Classification (GTDB taxonomy): domain Bacteria; phylum Actinomycetota; class Thermoleophilia; order Gaiellales; family Gaiellaceae; genus Gaiella. Next base: position 212,579 of record CAWKGI010000023.1, read on the forward strand.
GGACGAGGACCGTGCCGAGGTGCTCGCCCTCCGACGAGATCACCCACACGCCTCCGGGCCCGGTCACCCAGATGTTGCCGCGCTCGTCGCACTTCATCCCGTCCGGGATGCCCTCCTCGATCACGCCGGTGCCGACGCCGTCGAAGAACATGCGGCCGTTCGAGAGCGTCCCGTCGGCGTTCACGTCGAAGACCTTGATGTACGCGCCCGGCGTGTCGTTGATGTAGAGGAGCGACTCGTCCGGCGAGAAGCACAGGCCGTTCGGCATCTCGAACTCGTCCTTCGCGACGGCGAGGTCGAGCTCGTCCTGGCCTCCTCCCGGGGGGATGCGGAACACGCCCTGCCAGCCGAGCTCGCGGGCCCGCTCGATCCCGAAGCCGGGGAACCGCCCGTACCAGGGATCGGAGAAGTAGATCGTCCCGTCGGAGCGCACGGTCACGTCGTTCGGGCTGTTCAGGTACTGCCCCTCGAAGTGGAAGGCGAGCGTCTCCCGGACGCCGTCGGTGCGCTCGCGCACGAGCGAGCTCGTCACGTGCTCGCAGACGAGCAGGTTGAGATCGGCGTCGAGCGTCATCCCGTTGCACTTGAACGACGGCCGTCGCACCTCGGTGACCGTTCCGTCGAGCGTGACCTTGCGCCGGACGTCGCCCGGCATGTCCGAGAAGTAGAGAACCTGCTCGCCGGGGTGCCAGATCGGCCCCTCGGTGAAGGTGAAGCCCGTCGCGAGCTGCTCGACGGCCGAGCCTTCCTCGACGAGCTCGTAGATCGCGTCAGACTTGGCGTCGATACCCGACACTGCGATTCCCCTTTCCTGACGGTGATGTCGGCTCGACGCTAACACGTCCGTGCCGCGCTCATCGATCATCGATTCGCCCTGGGCTGGGCTCGCTTCGCGAGCCCAGCCCTCCTGCCGGCGTGGCGACGCGGGGTGGACCCGCGCCGGCGGACCGAGCCAAGGGCCCAGGCACGTGACCCTGGGCAAGACCCGCTCGGGCCACGTCCTCCGTCGAGTCGGCGAAGGCTGGGGCGAGGGAGACCGCTCCCCCGCCCCAGCCTCACGACGTCTCGACGTGGATGCGGTGCTTCGAATCGCGGAGCGGCCCGCCCGACCGGCCCGCGCGGACGGCGAGGATCTCCGCGAGGATCGAGAGCGCGGTCTCCTCCTGCGTGTCCGCGCCGATGTCGAGCCCGCACGGCCCCATGATCCGATCGAGAGCGGACTCGTCGACACCCGCCTCGAGCAGGCGCTCGCGGCGACGTGCAGTCGTCCGACGCGAGCCGAGCGCGCCGACGTAGAACGCCTCGCTCTCGAGCGCGGCCATCAGCGCAGGCTCGTCGAACTTGTCGTCGTGGGTCAGCACCACGACCGCGGTCTGGTGGTCGGGTGCGATCTCCGCGAGCGCCTCCTTGGGCCAGGCCGCGATCAGACGGTCGGCGGAGGGCATCCGCTCGGGCGTCAGGAACATCCCGCGCGCGTCCGCCACGATCGCCGTCCACCCGAGAAGCTTCGCCCCCCTGCAGAGCGACTCGGCGGTGTCCACTGCGCCGTACACGACGAGCCGCGGCGGCGGCCCGTACCACTCGGCGAAGACCTTGACCCCATCGGACTCGAGCAGGCGGTTACGGCCCCTGCGCACGAGCTCGTCGAACTGCTCGAGCGCCCAGACCGGGACGCCGTCCCCGATCGGGTCGGCGCCCTCGACGACGAGCGCCTTCGCCCCGGCGCCCTCACCCTCGACGACCGTGAAGAGCACCCCCCGGCCGTCGCCGCTGCGGAGCTCGGCCAGGCGCTCGAGGAGCCTCACTCGACGGGCTCCACGAACACGTCGATCTCTCCGCCGCAGGGCAGTCCGACGGACCAGGCCATGTCGTCCGTGATCCCGTAGGACAAGAGCTTCGGCTCGCCCGAGGCCAGCACCTCCATCGCGTTCTCGAACACGTCGCTCTCGACGCAGCCCCCCGAGACCGAGCCGCAGATCTTCCCCGACTCCGACACCGCGAGGCTCGTGCCGACGGGGCGCGGCGCCGAGCGACGCGTCGCGACCACCGTCGCGACGACCACGCGCTCGCCGTCGGATCGCCAGCGCTCGATCTCCTCCAGGATCTCCTTCATGCGGCGTGCCTCCTTTCGATGCCGGCGAGCACGGTCGCCAGCTCCTCGAGACTCCTCAGATTATGGCCAGGGACGAACCGGTCGACGAAGGGGAGCGCCGCGCGCATCCCACCGGCGAGCGGCTGATACTCGGGGTTCCCCTTCAGCGGGTTGACCCACACCACGGCGTAGGCGGCACGGGCGAGCCGGGCCATCTCGTGGCCCACGAGCTCTGGATCGGAGCGCTCCCACCCGTCCGAGACGATCACGACGACCGCGCCGCGCGAGAGCGCGCGCCGCCCGTAGACGTCGTTGAACTCGCGCAGCGAAGCCCCGATCCGGGTGCCGCTGCCCCAGTCGAGCACCGCCTCGGTGCAGCGTGCGAGCGCGGCCTCCGGGTCGCGCGTCGCCAGGTCGGGGGTGAGCCGCGAGAGGCGGGTGCCGAACGCGAACGCCTCCACGCCGCGCCCGCTGCCGACGACCGCGTGGAGGAACAGGAGCAGCGCCCGCGCGTAGCTGTCCATCGAGCCCGAGACGTCGACGAGGACGACGAGCTTCCGGGGGACGTCCTTGCGGGCGCGGTACGGCCGGTCGACCGGATCGCCGCCGGTGCGCAGCGACCTGCGGATCAGCCGGCGCATGTCCAGCGTGTCACCGCGGGGATCCGCCGCAAGGCGGCGGGAGGATCGCCGCGGGCGCTGGCGCGCGATGCGCCGGATCAGCTCCCTGACGCGCCGCATCTCGTCGCCGGTCATCTCGGCGAAGTCCTTGTCGCGCAGCAGCTCGTGGGCGGACGCGCCCAGCTCGATCGGAGCCCCCGCAGCCTCCTCCTCGACGTCGCTTGCACGGGGTCGCTCGAGCGCGGCCTCGACGGCACGGGTCACGGGCGGCGCCGCGGGCCGGTTGCGCACCGGCGGGAGCACGGGTGCGCGCAGGAACCAGGCGCTGAACGCCCGGTCGAACAGCTCGAGCTCGTCGTGGCGGGACACGAACGTCTGGCGCAGCGAGAAGTAGACGTCCTCCTGCCGCGTCAGATCCACCGCGTCGAGGGCGCGGAGCGCGTCGATCACCCTGCCGGGGCCGATCTCGAGGCCCGCCTCGCGCAGGACCCGCCCGAAGGTGACGACGTGCCCGACGAGGGCGTCTCCGGTCGCCATTCCCGCCTCAGCGCGACGCCTGGGCGCGCGCGCTCTCGACCAACCGTGAGAGCGTCTCGTCCTGGACCGCCTCGATGTCCTCGCGGTACTTCAGCACGGAGCCCAGCGTCTGCTGGACGACCTCGGCGTCGATCTCCTGCCGCCCGAGCGCGTTCAGCGCCATCGCCCAGTCGATCGTCTCTGCGACGCCCGGCGGCTTCGCAAGGTCGAGCCCGCGGAGCTCGCGGACGAACGCGGCGGCCTCCGCTGCAAGGCGCTCCGGCACGCCGGGAACACGGATCCGCACGATCTCGATCTCGCGTTCGATGGCGGGATGCCCGATCCAGTGGAAGAGGGCGCGTCGCTTGAGCGCGTCGTGGAGCTCTCGCGTGCGGTTCGACGTGAGGATCACCGCCGGACGCCGGGCGGCCTTGATCGTCCCGAGCTCGGGAACCGTGATCTGGAAGTCGGAGAGCACCTCCAGGAGGAAGGCCTCGAACTCCTCGTCAGCGCGGTCGATCTCGTCGATCAGGAGCACGACGGGCTCCTCGCTCTCGATCGCCTCGAGCAGCGGTCGGCGGATCAGGAACTCCGGCCCGAACAGCTCGTCCTCGGAGACCGTGCCCTCCTGGGCGGCCCGGATGTGCAGCAGCTGCCGGGGGTAGTTCCACTCGTAGACGGCATGGGCGACGTCGAGCCCCTCGTAGCACTGGAGGCGGATCAGCCGCGCACCGGTCGCGAGCGCGAGCGACTTGGCGGCCTCGGTCTTGCCGACGCCGGCCTCGCCCTCGAGCAGCAGCGGCTTCTCGAGCGCGAGCGAGAGATAGAGCGCGGTCGAGAGCCCCCGGTCGGGCAGGTAGTCCGCACCGCGGAGCGCGTCCTCGAGAGCGTCGATCGAGCCGAACGTCACGCCGTGAGCGTACAGACCGACCGTGGGGCTCCGACCGCTCGCCCGACGATCGTCCGGCCGTGCGCCTGTCTAGGCCGCGTCCTCCAGCAGCAGGCGCGCACGCTCTGCCGACCGGGCCACGAGCCCGATCTGCGCGAACGCGTCGAGGCTCTCGACGGGATCGGCGATGCCGACGCTCCCCTCGAGCACCCGGAGCGCCACGAACGTGACCGGGTCGAACGCGATGCCGACCTCGGCGAACGCGCGCCCGACGACACAGGCCTCCGTCACCAGCGCGTGCTCGGCGACGGCGAGCCGGTGCTGCGCAGAGAGCTCGCGCTCCTGCCGGTTCCGCATCTTCGCCGGAGTCATCCGCTCGTCGTGCTGCCGGTCGATCGCCATGTCCGGAATGAGACGTTCCACGATGCGAGAAGTCTGGCGTCTCCCGGCTGTGATCAGCGAGCCGCCTCGCCTGCGACCGGGCCTGCCTTCTCCGCGGCGAGTCCGCGCACGAGCAGGTCGATCGCTCCACGCGCGCGCCGTGGCGTCCAGCCGTGCGCGCCGCGAAGGTGGCGATACGTCCTGTCCGCAGCGTTGACGAGGAGCGTCGCCGTCTCGGCGACGGGCACCCGCCGGAACGACCCGTCGTCGACGCCGGAGCGGAGCACGTCCTCGATCGGCGAGACGTAGCCCGCCCGCGAGCGCCCGGCGACGTGGAAGAGCCGCGTGTCGGCGTCCTCGTCGAGCCCGTGGAGAAAGGCGAGGTGCCGCTCGGTCGCGGCACAGACCGCGGCGAGTCCACGGCGGAGCCGCTCGGGAGCCGGGAGCTCGACGTCGCACGCGCGAGCGACGGTCGCCCGCATGTCCGCCTCGTAGGCGTCCCCGAGGAGGGCGAAGATCTCCTCGCGGCCGAGGCCGTGCCGGTGGAGCGTCATGCGTGAGACGCCAGCCTCGCGGGCGATCCGCTCGAGGGTCGTCCGTTGCCACCCGTAGCGCTCGACGGCTCCCCGGGCTCCCTGGACGACCTTGATCTCGAACGCCTCGTCGTTCATCGGCTGGGACGATAGCGCTCCTGTTACGCATATGTAACACTCCGGGGACCCGAGCCAAGGAGGACGAGCGATGCCGCTCATCGAGGTCAAGCTGTACGACCGCCGTGTCACCGAGGAGTCCGTGCCGAAGATGATCAGCGCACTGACGGACGCGCTCGCCGAGTCGAGCGGGGCCGCGAAGGAGCACATCCAGGTCGTGATCACGGGCGTCGATCCGAAGCACTGGGGCATCGCGGGGCAGCAGCAGTCCTGACCGCCGGTCCCGCGGCCCGCGCAAGCGAAACACGCACCGACCAGGATGACCGATAATCGATTCTCCGCGAGCGCCGAAGTAGACTCGCGGGGTTGGCGCACCTCCGAGTGAAGGAAGGTCGATGACACAAGCCACCGAGGTCCTCATCCCCGGCTCGGCCGACGAGGCCGTCGCGCTGTTCGGAGACGGGGACGGAGTCACGGTGATCGGGGGCGGCACGATCGTCGTGCCCGACATCACCGCAGGGCGCAGGACGCCCACCAGGACGCTGATGCTGGGTCGGGCCGGGCTCGCGGGGATCTCGCGCGAGGGAGGCAGGATCACGATCGGGGCGACGACCCCTGTCTCGGAGCTCGTCTCGCTCGGCGCTCCCGTGGGCCCGTGCGCAGCGAACGTCGCCGACGGGGAGATCCGTGGACAGGGCACGGTCGGAGGCAACCTCTGCGCGGGCGAAGGCCCCGACGCGCCGCGGGGCGACCTCCAGGGCGCCCTGCTCGCGGTCGACGCCACTGTGCGATCTGCCGGAGCGGGTGGCATCACCGAGGAGCCGCTCGAGGCGTTCCTGCCGAAGCGGCGCGAGCGCCTGATCCTCGACGTCTCGTACGACGAGCCTGCCGCCGGCGCGTTCGTCGCGCTCGACAGGCCGCACACCCACGACTACACCGCGCTGGCGGTCTCCGCCGCACGCGCGGCCGACGGCTCGATCCGGGTCGCCGCCACCGGAGCCGGGTGGCACGGCGTCCGCCTGCCGTCGGCCGAGTCGGCAGCCGACGACCCCGCCGCCGCGGGCGAGGCGGCGCTCGCCGACGTGACCCTCCACGACGACGCGCTGGCCTCCGCGTGGTACCGCGGGAAGACCCTTCCGGTGCTCGTGCGTCACTGCCTCACCGAGCTGAAGGAGTCCGCATGAACCTCACGGTCAACGGCACCTCGCACACCATCGCGAGCGCCCCGCTGACGTCACTGCTCGACGTCCTTCGCGAGGAGCTCGGGATCACCAGCCCGAAGGCCGGCTGCGAGCAGGGCGGCTGCGGCGCGTGCACGGTCGTCGTCGACGGCGAGGCCAGGCGCTCGTGCCTCCTCCCCGTCGCGATGGTCGAGGGGTCGGAGGTCACGACGGTGGAAGGACTCGGCGCCGCCGACGACCTCGCGCCGATCCAGCAGGCGTTCACGCACCACTACGCAGCCCAGTGCGGGTTCTGCACCTCCGGGATGATGATGGCGGCGCAGGCGTACGTCGACGCGGGCGGGACCGACGACCCGGAGGCGATCCAGGAGGCGCTCGCCGGGCACGTCTGCCGGTGCACCGGCTACGTGAAGATCATCGACGCCGTCGCGGCGACGGCCCGTGGTGACGCGTTCGACATCACCGTGACCGCCGCGAGCGCCGGCATGACGAACCTGGGAGGTGTGCAGTGAAGGCCGTAGGAGCACGCGTCCCGCGCTACGACGGGATCGAGCACGTCACGGGTCGCACCGTGTTCGTCGACGACGTGAGGGTTCCCGGCACGCTGACGGTGAAGGCCCTCCGTTCGCCGGTCGTCCACGCGGCGATCACCGGCCTGGACACGTCGAAGGCCGAGGCGATGCCGGGCGTCCACGCCGTCGTGACCTGGAAGGACGTCCCGCTGCTCGAGTACGGGCACCTCTCCGCGCTCGGCATCCCTGCGGACGAGCCTCTGCTCGCGAAGGACGAGGTCAGGTACGAGGGCCAGCCGATCGCGGTCGTCGCCGCGGTCGACGAGGACACCGCGCTGGCCGCGGTCGACGCGATCGAGGTGTCCTTCGAGGAGCGCCCCGCCCTCTTCGACGTCCGCAAGGCGTTCGATGCGGACGCGCCGCGGATCCACCAGTGGGGCAACTGGTACCCGCACTTCGAGGGCGAGATGGACCGACGCCAGATCCGCAAGGGCGACATCGACGCCGCGTTCGACGCTGCGGACCTGATCGTCCAGGGCGTCTACCGCCCCGCAGCGATCGAGCACGCACCGATCGAGACGCAGGTGTGCCTGGTCGTCCCCGAGGCGAACGGACGGCTGACGATCTACTCGTGCACCCAGGCGCTGTACTTCTCGCTGGGCGTCGTCGCCGCGCACCTGCAGGTCCCGCTGAACAAGCTCAAGGTCGTCGGAGGCACCGTCGGCGGCGGCTTCGGGGGCAAGGTCGACACGGCGACCGAGACGATGTGCTCGCTCCTCGCACAGAAGTCGGGGCGGCCGGTGAAGTGGCGCTGGACCCGCGAGGAGGAGTTCCTCTGCTCCTCGACGCGGGCGCCGTGGCACATGGAGATCGCCGACGCCGTCACGAAGGACGGCTGGATCCTGGGCCGGAAGATGCTCACCCTCCACGACTCGGGGGCGTACGCGCGCTTCTCCCCGTACGGCCTCACCAAGCACTCGTTCCACCACACCGGCGCGTACACGATCCCGAACCTCGAGTTCGACGGCTACGTGGTGTTCACGAACCGCACGCCGACGACCGCGATGCGCGGGTTCGGCGTGACCTCGATCTCGTTCGCGACCGAGACGCACCTGAGCCGGATCGCGCACGAGCTCGGGCTCGACCCGTACGAGGTGCGGCTCAAGAACGCGAACCGGATCGGCGACACCTCGCCGAACCGCGTGGTCTACACCGACCCGTCCACCGTGCCCGTCGTGAAGGCGCTCGCGGGCGGGATGGACGTGACGCTCGCGCCGGAGTACGCCGCCATGACCCGCGACCAGCGCTCGGGCGACCTGCTCCCCGAGCATCTCGTCGGCCAGCTCGGAAACCCGGAGGATCACTGATCATGGGGAAGCACACGGGCCGCGGGATCGCGGCGATCGAGTACCCGACGGGCATGAACCAGAACGGCGACCCGTCGCAGGCCTGGATCAAGGTCAAGCCGGACGGACGCGTCGACGTCTTCGCCGGGACGTCGGACATCGGGAACGGGTCGAAGACGATCCAGTCGCAGATCGTCGCCGAGACGATCGGCGTGCCGTACGACTGGGTCACCTACGACAACTCGAACACCGACTCGTCCCCCGTCTGCACGGGGACGTTCGCCTCGCGCGCGACGTTCGTCGCGGGCAAGGCGGCCGAGAAGGCCGCGGTGAAGGTGCGCGAGAAGATCCTCGAGATCGCCGGCAAGGAGCTCGAGATCGACCCGGCCGACCTGGAGATCGTCGACGGCGAGGTGATCGCGAAGGGCGCCCCCCAGACGAAGATCTCCGTTCCCGACGTCGCCGCCGCGGCGACCTGGGGGCACGGCGAGCTGATCACCGGCACCGGTGCCCAGCTGAAGCCGTACGCGGCGATCGTCGACCCGTCCACGGGCGAGGTCGACCTGCCACCGCACTCCGCGATCTCGTACGCCGCCTGCGCAGCAGAGGTCGAGGTCGACGACGAGACGGGGAACGTCACCGTCACGCGGCTCGTGCAGGTGTACGACGTCGGCCTGGCGATCAACCCGACGCTCGTCGAGGGCCAGATCGAGGGCGGCGCGATCCAGGGGCTCGGGCTGGGCGTGCTCGAGGACTGCTACCCGTACTACCCGTCGGTCGAGCACCGGGGCCCGCAGTTCGGCTCCTATCTCGTCCCCGGGATGGAGGACATGCCGAAGATCGACACGATCCTGATCGAGAACCCCTCGGCCGACGGGCCGTACGGGGCGAAGGGGATCGGCGAGATGGCGAACAACAGCCAGCCACCCGCGATCGCGGCGGCCGTGTACGACGCGGTCGGCGTGTGGGTGACGGAGCTCCCGATCACTCCGGAGCGCGTCCTCCGCGCGCTCGAGGCGAAGGCGGCCGGGACCGGCGAGCCGAAGCGCGACGGCAAGGTGGTCGTGTTCGACAGCGAGCTCTCCGTGAACGCCGTCTCGGATGGCGCGATCGCGTTCAACGCGGCGTGAGCGGCCCGTTTCGCACCTTCAACGACGTGGAGCCCTTCCCCATCTTCCCGGGGGTGGGGCTCCACGCGATCGCCGGCGACCAGGTCTTCCTCGGCCGGGTCACCTACGAGCCGGGGACGACGGTCGCCCGGCACAGCCACGAGCACACCGAGCAGGTGATGCTCGTCCTCGACGGGGCGGTGGAGATGACGATCGGCGACGCCTCGCGCACGCTCGGCCCCGGCGACGTCTGCGTCGTCAACCGCGGGGTCGAGCACGAGCTCCACTCCGCCGGTGGGGTCACCTTCATCGAGGCGCTCGGCCCGGTGCCGCTCGACCACATCGGCGATCGGGAGAGGGACCTCGTGCTCGGCGACCTCGACGGCTCGCTCCACGTCGAGCGGTAGCCGAGGATGACCTCGACCCGCGTGGCGCTGGTGACCGGCGCCTCGCGTGGGATCGGGCTCGCGACCGCGGAGCGCCTGCGCCGCGACGGGTGGCAGGTCGTGACGGCCGAGCGCGCGACCGGCGTCGACCTCCTCGACGCCGACGTCGCGCGAGCGGCGGTCGAGCGCCTCGACCGGATCGACGCGCTCGTGGCGAACGCCGGGACGATCGTGCGCAAGAGCGTGGGCGAGCACTCGCTCGACGACTTCGACCGGGTGGTCGGCCTCAACCTGCGGTCGGTGTTCGTGCTGGCCCAGGCGGCGGCAGCGCGCATGGTCGAGCAGGGAGGCGGCGTCGATCGTGCTGCTCGGCTCGATGATGTCGCTCACGGGCGGGATGAACGTGTCGGCCTATGCCGCAGCGAAGGGCGGCGTCGCGCAGCTCGCGAAGGCGCTCTCCAACGAGCTCGCAGGCGCGGGGGTCAGGGTGAACGCAGTCGCGCCGGGCTACATCGCGACCGAGATGACCGACAGCCTCGAGGACTGGCGGCGGCGACAGATCGACGAGCGGATTCCAGCGGGCCGGTGGGGCGTGCCCGAGGACGTCGCGGACGTGATCGCCTTCCTCCTCTCCGACGACGCGCGGTACGTCACGGGAGTCGTGCTGCCGGTCGACGGCGGCTTCTCCGCACGCTGAGATCGTCGTACGATCGGCTCCCCGTCCGAGAACGAGAGAGGAGCCATCATGCCGCTCGTCCGTGTCGAGCTGTTCGACTACCGCGTCACGCCCGAGGTCAGCGCAGCGCTGATCGAGAAGATGACGGACGCGCTCTGCGAGGCAGTCCATCCCGGCCTGCGCGACCACACCTGGGTGATCGTCGAGGGCCACGACCCGAGGAACTGGGGCGTCGGCGGGAAGCCGTGGCCGGTCGAGGCGATGCCGCCCGGGCCGGAGGCCGGAACGTAGTCTGACGGCGTGACACCACGCGACGCCGAGACGCTCGACCGCTGGCGCCTGGCGCTCGCGGGCGAGGTGGACGCCGTGGCGATCTACAGGGCGCTCGCGGAGGCCGCGGACGACCCGTCGCGGCGGGGTGTGCTCTCGGCGCTCGCCGACGACGAGGAGCGCCACGTCGCCTACTGGAGCGCCCGCCTGCGCGAGGCCGGCGCCGACCCCGGCGACCTCCAGCCCGGGCAGCGGGCGCGGCTCCTCTGCCGGCTCGCGCCGCAGTTCGGCGACACCGTCGTCCTCCCGATCATGCGCGACCGCGAACGTCAGTCCACGGAGGCGTACGCGGCCGAGGGAGATGCGCCGGAGCTGTCCGCGGACGAGCAGAAGCACGCGCAGCTGCTCGCGTCTCTCGTGGGCGAGACGCGCGGCGAGCCGATCGGGCGAGCGCTCGCGCGTCTCCAGCGCGGCCGCGGCGACGGCGGGAACGCGCTCCGTGCGGCCGTGCTCGGCGTCAACGACGGGCTCGTCTCGAACCTCTCGCTCGTGATGGGCGTCGCGGGCGCGGGTGTCGCGTCGAGCGACATCCTCATCACCGGCGTGGCCGGCCTGATCGCGGGGGCGTGCTCGATGGCGATGGGCGAGTGGATCTCGGTGCAGAGCTCGCGCGAGCTGCACGAGCGCGAGCTCTCGGTCGAGCGGGGCCACATCGCGACCGAGCCGTCCGCCGAGCAGGCGGAGCTCGCGCTCGTCTACGAGCAGAAGGGACTGCACCCCGAGCAGGCGAAGGACGTCGCCGCCACGTTGATGGCCGACCCGGAGACGGCGCTCGACACGCATGCCCGCGAGGAGCTGGGCATCGACCCCGACGAGCTCGGGGGATCGCCCTGGGTCGCAGCAGGCACGTCGTTCGCGCTCTTCGTCGTCGGCGCGATCGTGCCGGTGATCCCGTTCATCTTCCTCGAGGGCACTGCCGCCATCGTCACGGCGCTCGTCGCGGCGGTCGTCGGCCTCTTCCTGATCGGGGCGGCGATCACGCTGCTCACGGGGCGCAGCGTGCTGCGGTCAGGGCTGCGCCAGCTCGGCTTCGGCCTGGCCGCCGCGGGCGTCACCTACGGCGTGGGGCTGCTCTTCGGCGTCGCGACCGGCTAGGGCGGACGGCTGCGCCGGACGCCCTGGCTGGTCAGAGACGAGCAGGAGCTCCACGGGTGCAGCGTCGGGCTGCACGGCTCGCGTCTCCCTGGCGTGCAGCAGCGTGGTGCGGACGATCAGCTTCGCGCGGGCGAAGTTGTCGAGCCTGGTCGGCACGGGGCCGACTCGTTCGCCGAGCGCGTACCCGGCGGCGTTGCGGCCCATCGCGCGGTAGCTCTCGAGCCCGTAGAGCGGGCTCATCCCGAACAGCTCGAGGTTGTCGAGCGGCTGGAGGTCGGCGCGATGGATCACTGCGGTGCCCTTCGACTGGATCCCGAGCGCGATCCCCGACCCGGAGAGCCGGGCGCCGTCGTGGGCGATGAAGGCGACGTCCGCCACGCGCCGGACGCGGATGATCCGGGGTGCGCCGCCCGCCTCGCGGACGCCGACGACGAGCGCCGCGAGCACGTCGCCGTGCGGGAGCCCGCCGATGGTCTCCCGGATCTCGTCCGCGAACGCCGGCCCCACGGCGATGACGACCTCGGCCGGGTCGTCGCCGCGTCGCGCCAGGCCCGCCTCGGAGACCACCGGGGTGCCGTCGGAGGGAGCGACGCCGAGCGTGCGGGGATCGACGACGTGCGGCAGCGACTGCAGGAGCTGCCAGCGCTCGCCCTCGAGCCTGTAGCCCGTACCCGGCCCGAGGTAGGTGTTCGGGTCGTTGACCGCCGAGCGCACGAGCCCGTCCGGCTCGATCACCGCCGAGGTCTGCAGGTAGTCGCCCGCGACGCGCTGGCGCAGCATCCCGACGACGCCTTCGGCCTCGGCCGCGAAGCCTCGCCGGTCGAGCGCGAGCGCCACGTCGAGGGCCGAGACGCGCCGGGCGAGGAGGTCGTCTGCGGCCTCGACGTCGGCCGCGCGGTCGCGATCCGGGAGGTCGTCCGAGTCGTAGCCCGACGTCGCCGAGGCGATCTCCTCGGCGGTGACGGCGGGGAGCCCGAGCTCCTCGAAGACGGCCTGCACCGCGCGGGCGCCTCGCTCGCGCACGCGCAGCACCTCGTCCTCGGCGACCGGCTCGATCCCGCCGTCGACCTGCCAGTCGCGCTGCAGCGTCAGCCACTCGTCGATGTCGTCCGCATCGAAGTTCCCTCCCCCGAACGTGTTGTCGTGACGCGGCATCACCGAGTAGCCGGACGTGACGAAATCGGTGCCGGGGAGGAGCTGGCCCATGAGCTTCGCGGTCTTGCGGATCGCGGAGTGCGACGCGATCGCGTCGTTCCCCGACGCGACCTCGAGGTCGAGCCAGGCGGCGAGGACGTTCTCGGCGAGGATCGCCCGGGTGCCGCCCGGCACCGAGAGCGCGAGCGCGACGCACGAGATCGAGCCGTTCTGGACGCCCTGCGACCCCGCCGCGCGCACGACCGACACGCAGCGCGCCTCGAGATACAGCATCGACATCCCCTGCGCGTGGCCCATGAGAGCCTCGGAGCCGGTCCCCGAGGTGAACCGCACCTTGACGCCGCGCGACGCGTACGCAGCGCCGAGGAAGGACTTCGACCACGGCGTGTCGTCGCCGTCGACGAAGACCGGCTCCGTCCCGTAGACGGAGAGCGTCTCCGCGTACGTGACGAGGCCGCGGATCGCGAGCTCGAGGTTCCTGCGCTCCTCCACCGCGCACTGCGTCATCACGCCCGGCCGCCCGGCCTGCGAGCCGACGAGCAGCGCGAGCGCGTTGAGCGGCGCGTAGCGCGCCACGCCGACGGTCGTCTCCATCTCGTCGAAGCCGCGTCGCGCGGCCTCCGCGGCGTCTGCCGCGAGCAGCGCGGGGTTCTCCTTCAGGTTCGTCACGTGCGCCTGGTTGCCGGGGTCGCGCCGTGCCCGCAGCTTGCGCATCGCGAACATCAGCTCGACCGGGTCGAGCAGCGCGATCACCCGGGCGAGCTTGGCCGGCGTCAGCCCTCGCGCGATGCGCACGAGCTCGCTGCGCGGGACGTCCACGTCGACGAGCATCCGCGCGAGCTCCAGCTCCGGGAGCGGCATCACCTCGAGGGCGACCTCGAGATCCAGGCCGTGGGCGACCAGGAACCGGTCGATCACGTCGAAGTCTTCAGCGGAGCGGCCGTCCATCCGCACGACCTTCCCACCCTCGACGACGAGCTCCGCCGGTGGGTCGGCGGGCCCGTCCGAGGCGACGAGCCCGAGCTCGGCCCACGGCTCCACGAGGAGCTCCTTGCGGAGCTCCTTCTGCTCACGCGACACGAACCGGCCAGACCGACCCGTGGTCACGCGAGCAGCCCTCGCTCGGCGTAGACCTGCGCCGCCTCGCGGACGAAGGCCGCGGTGCGCGTGGCTCCGAGCGCGTCGAGGCGGGTGGCGTGCGCCTCCAGCGCGTCACCCGTCGAGCGGCCCGGGCGGAGCGCCGTGTAGATCTCGAGGAGCTCGTCGTCGGGCACGGCGGTCAGCTCGGCCGCGCGCGCGAGGTTGTCCGCGAGCTGGGCCCGTCCCGCGGCCCGCGCGACCTCCGACTGCCGCAGCAGCGTCTCGGGCGTGGCGCGCGTGTCGTCGGCGCGAAGCCGGCCGCTCCGAGCGGATTCCAGCGTGACCTCCGCGAGCGGGACGCCGCCGGGCGTCGCGACGAGGTCGGGTCGACGCGTCCCGAGCGGGTAGTCGGTGACCGGGTCGAAGCCCACGTCAGGACTGTACGGGATAGGGTTGCGGCCGTGACAAACGATCATCGATTCTCCAACCGGATCGCGCTGGTGACAGGGGCCTCCAGCGGGATCGGCGCGGCCGTCGCCGGCCGCCTTCTGGCCGAGGGAGCACGCGTCGCGTCGCTCGACCTCCAGGCCACCGCACCCGACGGGGTCCTCGCCTGCGCCGCCGACGTGACCGACTCGCAGCAGGTGAACGACGTCGTCGCGCGGGTCGAGGCGGAGCTCGGGCCGATCGACATCCTCGTCTGCTCGGCCGGGATCCCCGGCCGCTCGCTGAGGACCGTGGACGTGAGCGACGAGGAGTGGCGCAGGGTGCTCTCGATCAACACGGACGGCGTGTTCTGGTGCAACCGGGCGGTGCTGCCGGGCATGGTCGAGCGTGGCTACGGACGGATCGTCAACGTCGCCTCGATCGCCGGGAAGGAGGGGAATCCGATGGCCGCGGCCTACTCTTCCTCCAAGGCCGCCGTGATCGCGCTGACGAAGGCGATCGGGAAGGACGTCGCCCGCGCCGGCGTGCTCGTCAACTGCATCGCCCCCGCCGTGATCGAGACCCCGATCCTGGCCGGCATGTCGCAGGAGCACATCGACTACATGGTCGAGCGCGTCCCCATGGGCCGGATGGGGAGGGCCGACGAGGTGGCGGCGCTCGCGTGCTGGCTCGCGAGCGAGGAGTGCTCGTTCTCGACCGGTGCGACCTACGACATCTCCGGCGGCAGGGCGGTGTACTGATGCGAAGGATCCGCATTCGCACGCGCGACGGCGCGATCGACGAGGCGCTCGTCCCGGACGGAGCGGCCCTCGAGGCGGCCATCCCGGACGGTGCCGTCCTCGTCCGCCCCGTCGACCCCCCGGAGGTGTGGTGCTCCGGCGTGACGTACGCGCGCAGCCGTGACGCGCGCATGGAGGAGAGCACGGTCAAGGACGTCTACGCGCTCGTGTACGACGCCGAGCGTCCGGAGCTCTTCCTCAAGGACGCCGCGTGCCGACGGACGGTCGGGCCCGGCGACCCGATCGGCATCCGCGAGGACTCGCACTGGAACGTCCCGGAGCCCGAGATCGGGCTCGTGCTCGGCGAGCACGGGACGATCGTGGGCTACACGATCGGCAACGACGTCTCCTCGCGGGACATCGAGGGCGCGAACCCGCTCTACCTCGCGCAGGCGAAGGTGTACGCGGGGGCGTGCGCGATCGGACCGGCGGTGCTCGAGGCCGACGGCGTCCACGGCCCCTTCGAGATCCGGCTTCGCGTGCTCGAGGACGGGACGGAGGTCTACGCGGACGCCACCTCGACCGAGCAGATGGTCAGGTCGTTCGAGGAGCTCGCGGGGTGGCTCGTCCGCGACAACCCCGTGCCTGCCGGGAGCGTCCTGCTGACGGGAACGGGCCTCGTGCCGCCCGACGACTTCACCCTTCGTGCCGGTCACGTCGTCGAGATCCACGTCCCGGAGATCGGGACGCTCTCGAACCCCGTGGTCCCGGCCTCGACCCTGCTCGTCTAGAGCGAGAGAGGAGCCCTTCGCGATGCCCGGAGCCCCTGCGGAGAACCTCGTCGGCGGCGTGTGGCGTGCGTCGCACACGGGCGAGATCTACGAGAAGCGCAGCCCCTGGCGCCCTTCCTCGGTGACCGGGAGCTTCCAGGCCTCGGCCGCCGAGGACGCGCGCGAGGCGATCGACGCGGCCGCGGCGGCGCTTCCCGGCTGGGCCGGGCTCCCGGCTCCGGCGCGCGCGGCCTTCTTCTTCAAGGCCGCCGACGCCGTCGAGCGACGGGTCGAGCAGATCGCCCAGGACATGACCGCCGAGATGGGGAAGCCGCTCCGCGAGGCGCGCATGGAGGCGGCGCGGGCCGCGGCGATCCTGCGCTACTCGGCCGGAGAGGCCTTCCGGCCGGCGGGCGAGGTGTTCGAGCCGTCGGTCGGCGGGCAGACGCTGTACACGCGACGCCGTCCCATCGGGGTCGTGGGGCTGATCACGCCGTGGAACTTCCCGGTCGCGATCCCCGTCTGGAAGCTCGCTCCCGCGCTGATCTACGGGAACACGGTCGTGCTGAAGGTCGGCTACGAGGCGCCCCGCACGGGCTTGCACATCGCCGAGTGCTTCGTCGAGGCCGGGCTTCCGGCCGGCGTGCTCAACGTCCTCACCGGCGCCGGCTCGAAGGTCGGCGCGGAGCTCGTCTCGAGCCCGGGCGTCCGCGCGATCTCGTTCACCGGCTCCGTCGAGGTCGGACACGCCGTCCGCAACGAGGCGACCGCCCGGAGCTGCAGGGTGCAGCTCGAGCTCGGCGGTCACAACCCGCTGATCGTGACTGCCGACGCCGAGCTCGACCGTGCGGTGGAGGGCACGTTCGCGGGGGCGTTCTGGTCGGCCGGGCAGAAGTGCACCGCCACGCGACGCGTCTACGTCCACGCCTCGGTGCTGGACGCCTTTCGCGAGAGGCTGCTCGCGCGCATCGCCGCCGCGAAGGTCGGCGACCCGGCCGATCCCGAGACCGAGGTCGGCCCGGTGGTCAACGAGGGCTCGCTCGACGAGATCCTCGCTGCAGTCGCGCGTGGCGTGTCGGACGGCGGCACCGTCCTCACGGGCGGCGTGCGGGCGGACGACGAGGGCTACCTGATCGCGCCCACGCTGCTCGAAGGCGTTCCCGACGGGTCGTACCTGACGTGCAACGAGGTGTTCGGGCCGGTCACCAGTCTGTTCTCCTTCGAGACGCTCGACGAGGCCCTGGAGCGGGCGAACGCCGTCGAGTTCGGCCTCTCCGCTGCGATCTACACGCGCGACCTCCACGCGGTGCAGCGCTTCTCGAACGAGCTCCAGGCGGGGATCCTCCACGTGAACTCGCAGACCGCCGGCGCCGACGTCCACGTGCCGTTCGGGGGTCTCAAGGGAAGCGCGTGGGGACCGCACGAGCAGGGACGAGCGGCGATGGAGTTCTACACCGAGACGGTCACCGTCTACCAGGACGCCCCGCTCGCCTGAGCCGGTGCTCGCCGCGCCGGCGGACACGCACACCGCTCGGCCGGGCCGACACGCGCGCGGCCCGGCCGAGCGAGGGCGCTCAGCGGTAGGTGACGTCCTCCTGCGCACGGCTCTGCGAGGAGCGGACGATCGCGTCGGCCACCTCGGAGGCGCGGTAGCCGTCCTCGAACGTCGCGCCGTAGGGCGCGACCTCGCCGTCCTCCACGATCGCGCGCAGCAGGTGGTGGATCTCGTGCACGAAGGTCTCGCCCCAGCCGATGATGTGCCCGGGCGGCCACCAGAAGTCCCAGAACGGATGGTCGGCCTCGGAGACGAGCACCGTCTTCCAGCCGCGGGCCCGGTCGCCGTCGGCGCGGAAGAGCTGGAGCTCGTTGAGGCGCTCCATGTCGAACGCGAGCGAGCCCTTCGAGCCGTTGATCTCCCACTGGAAGGCGTTCCGGCGGCCGAGGGCGAGACGGGTCGCCTCGATCGTGCCGACGGCGCCGTTCTCGAACGCGACCGCGGCCTCGATCGCGTCGTCGACCTGGCGGCCGGGGACGAACGTCCTGACGAGCGCCGAGACGCTGGCGATCTCCCCGGTGAGGAAGCGGGCGAGGTCGATCACGTGCGTGCCGAGATCGCCGAGCGCCCCCGAGCCTGCCTCGTCCGCGTGGAAGCGCCAGGTGTCGAGCGTCGGGTCGTCGCCCCAGTCCTGCAGGTAGCGGCCGCGGAAGTGGCGGATCTCGCCGAGCTCGCCGGCCTGGATCAGCTCCCGGGCGAGCCGGACGGCGGGCACGAAGCGGTAGTTGAACGCGCAGAGATGCTTGACGCCGGTCGCGGCGACCCGCTGCCAGATCTCGTAGCTCTCGTCCGCGTCACGGCCCAGAGGCTTCTCGCAGAGGACGTGCTTGCCCGCCTCGCGCCGCGGCGATCGTCGGCTCGGCGTGGAGCGAGTTCGGGCCGCCGTTGTCGAAGAGGCCGATCGCCGGGTCGGAGACGATGTCGCGCCAGTCCGTCGTCCAGCGCTCGTACCCGTACCGCTGCGCGGCTCCCCTGACCGCCGCCTCGTTGCGCCCTGCGATCGCGACGAGCCGCGGCACCATCGGGGGCGGCCAGGCCATGTAGGGCAGCTTGCGGAAGGCGTTCGAGTGGGCCTTGCCCATGAACGCGTAGCCGAGCATCCCGACGCCGATCTCCGGGACGTCCCCGGCCTCCGCCACCTCGGGCGCTGCACCGATTCCCGTCTGCTTCTCGCTCATCACTCGCTCCTTTGCATCGCGGCGTCGAAGGCCACGTCGGAGGGGGCGAAGTCGGTCGACCGCACGAACGCGAGCGCGTCAGGCGCTCCCCAGTCGCGATCCATCCCGCTGTCCTCCCACTCGATCGAGAGCGGCCCCTGGTAGCCGATCCTGTTCAGCGCCCGGAAGAAGTCCTCGAAGTCGACGTCCCCGTGCCCCGGCGACACGAAGTCCCAGCCGCGGGCCTCCTCGCCGAAGTTGAGGTGCGAGGAGAGGATCGAGCGACGCCCGTCGAGACGCCGCTTCGAGTCCTTGACGTGGACGTGGTAGATCCGGTCCGCGAACTCGAGCGCGAACTGCGCGGTGTCGAGGAACTGGTGCGCGAAGTGGCTCGGATCGAGGTTGATCCCGAACGCCTCGCGGTTCCCGATCGCGTCGAGCGCCTTGCGCGTCGTCACGAAGTCGTACGCGATCTCGGTCGGGTGCACCTCGAGCCCGAAGCGCACGCCCTCCGGCGTCGAAGACGTCCATGATCGGGCCCCAGCGCCTCGGCGAACTGCCTCGTACGCCGTGCTCGATCTCGGCGAAGTCGTTCGGCGGGAACGAGTAGAGCAGGTGCCAGATCGACGATCCGGTGAACCCGTTCACCTGCGTGACGCCGAGCCGTGCCGCGGCGCGCGCCGTGTCCTTCATCCGCTCGGCCGCACGCGCCCGCACGCCGTCCGGCTCCCCGTCGCCCCAGACCTCGGGCGGGAGGATCCCCCGATGGCGGGCGTCGATGCGGTCGCAGACCGCCTGGCCGACGAGATGCGCGCCGAGCGCCCAGCAGCCGAGGCCGTGCTGCTCGAGGAGGCTGCGCTTCTCGCGACAGTACGACTCGTCCGCGAGCGCGCGATCGACCTCGAAGTGGTCGCCCCAGCAGGCGAGCTCCAGCCCGTCGAAGCCCCAGGCGCCACACCGCTCGGCGAGATCCGCGAGCGGCAGGTCGGCCCACTGGCCGGTGAACAGGGTGACGGGACGGGCCATGGCTCTCCTCCGAGGACGCGGGGCGGACAATCGAGAACGTACTCGCTCCGGCGCCGGCAGCGTGCACGCTTCCGCACGCCTCGCCAAGGCGATCGACTAGGGTCGCGCGTGTGCGGCCGTCGACCCCATCCCGCGCCAGTCGTGAGCGAGCGCCTCCTCGTCACGGGGGTGCTCGGGTGCCTCGGCGCGTGGGTCGCGCAAGGGCGGCGCTCGACGACGGCCATGAGGTCGTCGGCTACGACCTCGGGACGGACGACGCTCGCCTGAGGCTCGTGCTGGGCGAGGACGCTTCACGCGTCGAGCTCGTCCGCGGCGACATCACCGATCTCGACCAGCTCGAGGCGACGCTCGACGACCGCGAATCACCCGGGTCGTGCACCTCGCCGCCCTCCAGGTGCCGTTCGTGCGGGCCAACCCGCCGCTCGGCATGCGCGTGAACGTCGCCGGGACGGTCAACGTGCTCGAGGCCGTCTCCCGCCGGCTCGACCGGATCCCCTGTCTCGCGTACGCGTCGTCGACCGCGGTCTACAACCCGGACGATCCGTCCCCCGCACCCGAGCGCGGCGGCGTCGCACCCGGGACGCTCTACGGCGTCTCCAAGCTCGCCGACGAGGGGATGGCGCGGATCTACGCGGCCGATGCCGGTCTGCCGTCGGTGGGCCTTCGCCCGTACGTCGTCTACGGGCCGGGACGCGACCAGGGGATGACCTCGGGCCCGACCGCCGCGATGCTCGCGGCCGTGCGCGGCGAGCCGTACGAGATCGCCTTCACGGGCAGCGCCCAGTACGACTTCGCGCCCGACGTCGCCCGCGCCTTCGTGACCGCTGCCTCGACGCCGCTCGACGGCGCACGCGTGTTCAACGTCCCGGGCGCGCTCGCCTCCGTCGACGACGTGATCGACGCGATCCGAGCGGTCGTGCCGGACGCCGAGGTGACGGCGGTCGGCGGTTCGCTCCCGTTCCCGGCCGAGCTCGAGTCCGTCGGGTTCGAGCGGGAGATCGGGCCGTTCCCGCGGACGGCGCTCTCCGACGGCGTCGCGGCGACGATCGCGCACTTCCGCCGCCAGGGCTGAGAGCGCGTGCACGTCGAGCCGTTCGAGATCGAGGAGTGGTACGAGCGGTACGAGTTCACGGCGGAGCTGACGCTCTCCTCGAGCGACTGCGAGACCCGGGCCGTCGCCGACCTGCTCGCACTCGAGCCGGACGCGCTCGAGCGGCTCACGTCGCTGCGGCTCGGCTACACCGAGGTGCCCGGATCGCCCGAGCTGCGCGAGGCGATCGCCGCGACCTACGACACGGTCGGGCCCGACGACGTCCTCGTCGTCGCCGCCGCCGAGGAGGGGATCTTCCTGGCCTGGCACGCACTGCTGCGGCCAGGCGACCGCGCGTGGTCGTGGAGACGCCGTGCTACGGCTCGGCGCTCGAGCTCGCCCGGAGCACCGGCGCGGAGGTGATCGCCTGGCAGCGGCGTGCGGCGGACGGGTGGGCGCACGACCTCGACGCGCTCGAGCGGGCGCTCGCAGGCCGGGGTCGCGCGCGCTCTACGTCAACTCGCCGCACAACCCGACGGGGATCGCGATGCCTCCGGCGGCCTTCGCACGGGTCGTCGAGCTCTGCGCCGAGCGGGAGGTCGTCCTCTTCTCGGACGAGGTCTATCGCGGGCTCGAGCACGACCCGGCGTCCCGTCTCCCCGCCGCCTGCGACGTGCTGCGGAGGGGGATCTCTCTCGGCACCGTCTCCAAGGCCTACGGCCTTCCCGGACTGCGGCTGGGCTGGCTCGCCACGCGAGACGCGGAGCTCCGCGACGCGATCCGCGCGCTGAAGCTCTACACCACGATCTGCTCGAGCGCGCCCAGCGAGCTCCTCGTGGCCGTTGCCGTGCGCCACCACGCGACGCTGATCGAGGAGTGCCGCGCAGTCGTCGCACGCGGCCTTCCTCACGTCGACGGGCTCCTCGAGCGCCACTCAGACATCCTCGGCTGGAGGCGGCCCGATGCCGGCCCGATCGGGTTCCCCCGCTGGTCCCAGACGACGGAGACCCGCCCGCTCTGCGAGCGCGCGGTGGCCGAGTGCGGCGTGCTGCTCCTGCCGGGCGACGTCTACGGCGAGCCGAGCCATGTCCGTGTCGGCTTCGGGCGCGCGACCACCCGGGAGGCGGTCGAGCGCCTCGACGCCTGGCTCACGGCCGGTTGAGTCGCCTGCGCCGGACGTCCGGTCGTGTCCGCTAGGTTTCGCGCCCGTGAACGAGACACGCATGGTCGACATCAACGCGCTTCCCGGTGCCGCCGAGGAGCGCGAACGGGCCGAGCGCCTCGCCTGGCGGCTCCCGCCGGAGCTGGCGCCGCTCGCACGGATCGCGCTGAACTACCGTTGGTCGTGGGAGCCGGGCGGCCCCGAGCTGTTCCGCTCGCTCGACCCGCATGCGTGGGAGCTGAACGGACGGAACCCCGTGCGCCAGCTGGAGGATCTCGCACCGCACGCCTCGGCTGGCCGCCGCCGCCGACCCGGCGGTGATCGAGGCGATCGACGTCCTCGGCCGGAAGCTCGACGTCGACCTCGCGCGTCCGGAGACGCCGATCGAGACGCTCGAGGCGCCGGTCGCCTTCGTCTGCGCCGAGTTCGGGATCCACTCGTCGCTCCCGATCTACTCCGGCGGACTCGGCGCGCTGGCAGGCGACATCCTCAAGCAGGCAAGCGACCTCGCGCTGCCGATGGTCGGCGTGGGGCTGCTCTACCGCAAGGGCTACTTCCAGCAGCGCGTCGACCGCACGGGCCTCCAGCACGAGTACTGGACGCAGAGCGTCCCCGAGCATCTGCCGACCGTGCAGGTCCTCGGCGAGGACGGCGAGCCGCTGCGCCTCACGTTCCCGCTCGGTCGGCGCGAGGTCGCGTTCCACGTGTGGCGCGCGTCGATCGGCCGCATCCCGCTGTACCTCCTCGACACCGAGCTCGACGAGAACGACCCCTTCGACCGCTGGATCACGTCGCGTCTCTACGAGGGGAACCCGCTCACCCGTCTCGGCCAGTACGGACTGCTCGGGATGGGGACGGTGCGGGCGTTGCGCGCGCTCGGGATCGAGCCCGGGGTCTACCACTTCAACGAGGGACACCCCGCGCTCGCTGCGCTCGAGCTGACTGCGGACGCGGTCGCGGCGGGCGTCCCGCTCGAGAGGGCGCTCGCGGCGGCGCGGTCAGCGCTGCGTGTTCACGACGCACACCCCGGTGCCCGCAGGCAACGAGGCGTACGAGCCGGAGCTCGTCCTGGGCGGGTTCGCCGACCTCGCCGAGCGCGCGGGTCTCGACGAGTCGCGCTTCCTCGATCTCTGCAGGTCCCGCCCCGGCACGGACGAGTGGCCCGGCATGACGCCGCTCGCGCTGCGCCTGTCGCGCCATGCGAACGGCGTGAGCCGCCTCCACGGCGAGGTCGCCCGGGAGATGTGGCGGCCGCTCTTCAACGACGTGCCGGCGGAGGACGTGCCGATCGGGCACGTCACGAACGGCGTGCACCTCCCCACCTTCCTCGCCACGCCGATGCGCGAGCTGCTCGACCGCTACCTCGGCGAGGGCTGGCTCGTGCGCGCCGCCGACCCGGCGACGTGGGAGCCGGTCGACGACATCCCGAACGCCGAGCTCTGGGCGGCCCGCCGGGCGACGCGCGAGGGGCTGATCGAGTTCGTCCGCACCAAGACCGTCCAGGATCGCCTGCTGCGGGGCGAGGACCCGTCCTACGTCAAGCTCGCGGCCGAGGCGTTCGACCCGAACGTGCTCACGCTCGGGTTCGCGCGCCGGATCGCGACCTACAAGCGGCTGTTTCTGCTCACGCGCGACCCCGACCGGGTGCAGCGCATCTTCGGCGGCGACGGCCCGCCCGTGCAGATGGTGATCGCCGGCAAGGCCCACCCCCTCGACGACAACGCCAAGCGGATGCTGCAGGACGTGTTCGGGCTGAGGAAGGCGGCAGGCCTTGCCGCGCGGATCACGTTCCTCGAGAACTACGACCTGTCCGTCGCCGCTCCGATCGTCGGCGGCTGCGACGTGTGGCTCAACGTCCCTCGCCCCCCGATGGAGGCGTCGGGGACGAGCGGCATGAAGTCGGCGGCGAACGGCGGCCTCAACCTCTCGGTCCTGGACGGCTGGTGGGCCGAGGGCTACGACGGCTCGAACGGCTGGGCGATCGACGGCGGGCACGCCGGCGAGGGCGAGGCGGAGCAGGACGACCGTCACGCGCAGGCGCTGTACGACCTGCTCGAGCACGAGGTGATCCCGCTCTTCTACGACCGCGGCGAGGACGGGATCCCGCACCGGTGGCTCGAGCGGATGAAGGCGTCGTTGAAGACGAACGGCCCGCGCTTCTCGGCGGCACGGATGGTCGAGGACTACGCCGCGACCGTCTACCCTCGACGCTGAGCCCCGGGCTGCTCAGGCGGGCGACGCCGCTCTGGCCGTGACGCGGGTCAACGCGACGACCGCGACGACGAGCCCGCAAAGGAAGGCCGCGCACGTCCAGAGGACAGCGTCGAAGGAGCCTGTCGCGTCACGGATCGCGCCGAGCGCGAACGGCGCCATCGCGCCGATCGTGTAGCCGAACCCGAGCATCATCGCGACCAGGGCCCGGACGCGCTCGGGCCGGGCCTCGAGGTCGAGCGGGAGGATCATCACGAGCGCGAACATCCCGCCCTGCGCGACCCCCGCGAGCAGCGCCCACCCGAACCCGAGCGCGGGCAGCGCGACCAGCCCGACGGCCGCGGTCACGAAGACCAGGCTCAGCCCGAGCAGCCACGGTGGTCGCCCGCCGTAGCGCTCCGACAGCCAGGGGATCGCGAACGACGCGGCGATCGCCGTCAGGTTCATCGCCGCGAGGAGGGCGCCCGCGGACTGCTCGCTCCAGCCGCGCTCGCCATACGCATCGGGAAGCCACGCGTTGAGGCCGTAGTAGGCGCACGCCATCGAGCCGAAGATCGCGACGAGCAGCCAGGCCACGGGCGAGCGGAGCGGCAGCCGCGGCATGAGGACGTGCGGGCGGACGTGGGGCGCGGCGCCACGGCTGAGCACGCTCCACGCGAGCGCGAGCACCAGGGCGACGAGCGGAGATCGCGACGAGCGCGGCGCGCCAGCCTCCGAGGGCGGCAGCGAGCGGGACGGCGAGGGCCGCGGAGGCGGTCGACCCGATCTGGATGCCGCCCGTGTACACGCCGGTGCCGCTCGCCGGCCGCTCGGGCACGACCTCGCGCACCGCGATCGGCGCGAGCGCGTTGCCGAGCCCCATCCCGATCCCCACCCCCCACGTGAGCAGCACGATCACCCAGGCTCCCGGCGCGAGCGCCCGGAGGACGCCGAACGTGCCGATCAGCAAGAGGCCGAGCGTCATTGCGCGGCGCGTGCCGATCCGTGCGGCCAGGTACGCCGCGACCGGTGCGAAGAGCCCCATGCACAGCACCGGGATCGTGCCGAGCATCCCCACGACGACGTGTGGCGCGTCGAGGTCGTCCTCGATCGCCGGGAAGAGCGGACCGACCCCGACGATCTGCGGGCGGAGCGCCAACGCTGCGAGGAAGAGACCGATGAGAGCGGCATGGCGTGGCTGCCTCACCGTGGTTCGCCGATCGCCCGCAGGTCGTCCACCGATCGCCGCCTCAGCGGGACGGGTCGGCGGCGACCGCCCACCAGTCGGGCGAAGTACTCGACGTGCTTCCTCGCCTCTCGACCTGCCTTCGCGGGCTTCTGGGATCGCACCGCCTCGACGATCGGGCAGTGGAGCTCGGCCGCGTCCTCGGGCTCGACGAAGGTCTGGTAGAGCGTGAGCGTGATCCGCCCCTCGACTCCGAGCAGCTTCCAGCACTGGGTCGAGGACGTCCATGTCCGGCGGCCTCGACGAGCAGCCGGTGGAAGGCGATGTCGTGCTCCGCGAGCCCCTGGATGTCGCCGCGGCGGGCGGCCGCGCGCATCGCCTCGACCTCGGCCTCGAGCGCGGACACGTCGCCCGCAAGGTTCTTCGTCGCAGCGCGGGCGGCGACCTCCTCGAGCGCGGCGCGCACCGGATAGACCTCGACCATCTCCTGGTCGCCGAACTCGCGCACGCGCGTGCCCTTGAACGGCTCCGACTCGACGAGCCGCAGCAGCTCGAGATCGCGCAGCGCCTCCCGCACCGGCGCCTGGCTCGTCCCGAGCTCCTGGGCGATCCGCGTCTCGACGAGCCGCTCGCCGGGACGGATCTCGCCCGTGACGATCCGATGCAGGAGGACGTCCTTCACCTGCTCCCGGAGCACGGTTCTCGAGATCGAGCTCACCGCTCTGTCGCCTCCCGGGATCGTGCATCGTGTGCAGAGCGCGCCCTACGCCGCGACGACCGGGTTCGTGAGCGAGCCGAGCCCGTCGATCTCGATCGTGATCTCGTCGCCCGGCTGCAGGAGCAGCTGCGGCGTCCTGAAGACGCCGACGCCGGCCGGCGTCCCGGTGAGGATCAGATCGCCGGCCTCGAGCGTCGAGGTCTGCGAGAGGTAGCTGATCACCTCGTCGATCGGGAAGATCAGGTTCGCCGTCGTCGAGTCCTGCACCGTCTCGCCGTTCAGCCGCGCGCGGATGCCGAGCGCATGCGGGTCGGGCACCTCCGAGGCCGGCACGAGCGGGCCGACCGGGCAGAACGTGTCCGGCGACTTGCCACGGGTCCACTGACCGTCGGCGAACTGCAGGTCACGGGCCGAGACGTCGTTCGCGACGACGTAGCCGGCGATCGCCTCCATCGCGCTCTCACGGCCGATGCGGGAGACGGTCGCCCCATGACGACGCCGAGCTCCGCCTCGTAGTCGCACTTCTGGACGACCGACGGGATGACGATGGGGTCGCCGGGACCGATCAGCGACGTCGTGAACTTGGCGAAGAAGAGCGGCGCGGCAGGCAGCTCGACGCCCTGCTCCTCCGCGTGGTCCTTGTAGTTGAGCCCGACGCAGACGATCTTGCCGGGACGCGGGATCGGGATCATGCGTAGACCCTAACAGCGGTGCCAGGGTGATCGATGATCGATGGCGGGATACACTCGGACGATGGCTCTGCCCGCGGGGTTCCTCGACGGTCTGCGCCGGGCCGTCGGAGCGGAGCACGTGCTGACGGCGCCCGAGGAGCTGGCGACGTACGACTGCGACGGGCTGACCGGCTGGCGGGCGACCCCCGCGGCGGTCGTCCTCCCCGGCAGCGCCGACGAGGTGCAGGAGGTCGTCCGCTCCTGCGCCGGGGCGGGCGTCCCGTTCGTGGCCCGAGGTGCCGGGACGGGGCTCTCCGGGCGGAAGCCTCCCCGTCGCCGACGGGGTGGTGATCGCGCTCACGCGGATGAACCGGATCGTCGAGATCGACGTCGAGAGCCGGCGCGTCGTCGTCGAGCCGGGCGTCGCGAACCTCGACGTCACCCGCGCGGTCGCGCCGTACGGCCTCTTCTACGCACCCGACCCGTCGAGCCAGCAGGTCTGCACGATCGGCGGGAACGTCGCCGAGAACTCCGGCGGGGCGCACTGCCTCAAGAACGGCTTCACGGTCAACCACGTCACGGGCGCGAAGGTCGTGCTTCCCGACGGGGAGCTCGTCGAGCTCGGCGGGAAGAGCCTCGATCAGGACGGCGCCGACCTGCTCGGGGTGTTCGTCGGATCCGAGGGGACGCTGGGGATCGCCGTGGAGGTGACGCTCCGCGTCCAGCGCGTGCCCGAGGTCGTCACGACGATGCTCGCCGCCTTCCGCACCCTCGAGGCGGGTGGCGAGGCGGTGGCGGCGGTGATCGCCGCGGGGATCGTCCCGGCGGCGATCGAGATGATGGACAGGCTGACGATCGAGGCCGCAGAGGCCGCGTTCCATCCCGGCTATCCGGAGGGCGCAGCCTCGGTGCTCCTCGTCGAGCTCGACGGCGTCGGCGCCCAGGTCGACGGAGGACCGGGTCGAGGTCGACCGGCTCTGCCGCGCGGCCGGCGCCTTCGAGGTGCGGATCGCGCACGACGACGCCGAGCGGGCCGTGCTCTGGAAGGGCCGCAAGGGCGCCTTCCCGGCGATGGGCCGCATCTCGCCCGACTACTACGTCCAGGACGGCGTCGTGCCACGCACACGACTCGGCGAGGTGCTCCGCCGGATCGAGGCGCTGGCCGACGAGGCCGGGCTGCGCGTGGGCAACGTCTTCCACGCCGGTGACGGGAACCTCCACCCGCTCGTGCTGTACGACGGCTCGACGCCGGGCGAGGCGGAGCGGGCGAAGCAGCTCGCCGAGCAGATCCTCAGCGCCTGCGTCGACGCCGGCGGCTCGCTGACCGGCGAGCACGGGGTCGGCGTGGACAAGGCGTGCTCGATGCCGCAGATGTTCTCCGAACGCGACCTCGAGGCGTTCGAGCGCCTGCGACTGGCGTTCGACCCGCACGGTCTGGCGAACCCCGGAAAGGTGATCCCGACGCCGCGCCTCTGCGGCGAGGTGCCTGGTCCGTACCGCATCCACCCCCTGGAGCGCGCCGGTGTCGCAGACCGCTTCTGAGCCGTTCCTCCCGGCGTCCCTCGAGGAAGCGTCGGCGCTGATCGCGGAGGCCGCGGCCGAGGGACGCACGCTGCGGATCGGCGAAGCCCTCCGCCTCGACCGGATGGCGCGCATCCTCCACCACGCGCCGGGCGACCTCACCTGCACGGTCGAGGCGGGCGTCCGGCTCTCTGAGCTCCACGCGGCGGTCGAGGCCCACGGGCAGCGGCTCTCGCTCGACCCGCCGGGCGATCCGACGATCGGCGCCTGCGTGGCCGCGAACCTCTCCGGGCCGCTCCGACATCGCTTCGGCGCGCCGCGCGACCTCGTGCTCGGCGTCACCCTCGTCCTCGGCGACGGCGCGATCGCGTCGAGCGGCGGGACGGTCGTGAAGAACGTAGCGGGCTACGACCTCGGCAAGCTGGTCTGCGGGTCGAGAGGGGCGCTCGGCCTGATCGGTCGGGTCGCGCTCCGCCTCCACCCCGTTCCCGCGTCCTCGGCGACGCTCGTGGTCGAGACCGACGACGCCGGCGCAGGTCGTCGCGACGCTGCGAGGCGCTCGCACCTGCAGCCGAGCGCGCTCGACGTCCTCCACCCCGGACGCGTCGCAGTCCTGTTCGAAGGGTCAGCTGCGGCGGTCGACGCGCAGCTCACGGCGGCGCTGCGAGCGCGTCGGCGGCGAGGAGGCGGACCCGATGGTCTGGGAGGAGAGCCGTCGACGGCAAGCGACGGCCGAGGGCTTGCTCAGCGTTCGCACCTCGTGACCTCGGGAGACGCGCTCGGCGTCGAGCCCGAGGCGGTCGTCCGGCCGTCCGCCGGCGTCGCCTACGTCCCGCACGTCGTCGAGCCGGAGGTCGATTCCGGCGTCGAGCGCCTGCGACGCGCGCTGCAGGAGCGCTTCGACCCGGCAGGGGTGCTCGCGTGATCCCTGAGCTGACCAGGGACTGCGTCCACTGCGGCTTCTGCCTGCCGACCTGCCCGACCTACGTCCTCTGGCAGGAGGAGATGGACTCGCCGCGCGGCCGGATCCAGCTGATGGAGAAGCAGCTCGACGGCACGCTCACGCTGACCCCGACGGTGGTCGAGCACTTCGACCGCTGCCTCGGCTGCCTCGCCTGCGTCTCGTCCTGCCCGTCGGGTGTCCGCTACGACCTCCTGATCGAGGAGACGCGCGCCCGCGTCGAGCGGGAGCATCCCCGCTCCCGCGGCGAGCGGCTGCAGCGCCGGATCCTCTTCGCGACCCTCCCCCACCCGCGGCGGATGCGGGCCGCGCTGCGCCTCGCTCCGCTCGGACGACTGCTGCCCTCGCCGCGGTGGGCGGAGCCGATGCTCGACCTCGCGGTCGGGTGGCGCTCCCACGCGCAGGCGCCGGCCCACACCCCGTCCGCGGGAACGAGCCGAGGGAGCGTCGGCCTGCTCACCGGCTGCGTCCAGCAGGTGATGTTCGGCGACGTCAACGCCGCCACCGCGAGGGTGCTCGCGGCGGCCGGCTACGAGGTGGTCGCTCCCCGGCAGGGCTGCTGCGGTGCGCTGTCGGCCCACGCCGGCCGCACCGACGAGGCGGCGCACTTCACCGAGGCGTTGCGAGGGGCCTTCGCCGACCTCGACACGATCGTCGTGAACTCGTCCGGTTGCGGCTCGCACCTCAAGGAGAAAGGCCTTCCCGCGCTCGACGTGACCGAGGCGCTCGCCGACGCCGAGCTCCCGACGCTCCACCCGCTCGAGCTCACGGTCGCCTACCAGGACTCGTGCCACATGCGCCACGCGCAGCGTCTTCCGGGCGCGTGGCGATCGCTCCTCGAGCGGATCCCCGGGCTCCATGTCGTCGAGCCCGCCGAGCAGGACATCTGCTGCGGATCCGCCGGCACCTACAACGTCACGCAGCCCGGCGGCAGCGCGCGCGCTCGGCGACCGCAAGGCGGCGCACGTCCGCGCGACGGGTGCGGACGTGCTCGCGAGCGCCAACCCCGGCTGCCTCGTCCAGGTCGCGAAGGCCCTCGCCCGCGACGGCCGGGGCACGACGCTGGCCGCGCTCCACCCCGTCGAGGTGCTCGACGCCTCGATCCGAGGCGTCGACGCGGCGACGCTGCTTCGCGGTGCCCGACGCTGAGACCTCCGGGCAAGGCGCTCCCAGGCACTGGGTCGACCTCTGGAATGGCGAGGCAGGAGTCGAGATGCCGTTAGGCTCGATCCATGACGCAACTTCCCCGTTGGCAGTAGCCGAGGCGCGAGAGGGTCAGGGACGCCGCCGAGGGCGACCTGGACACGATCCTCGCCGACCTCGAAGCCTGGGTGAACACGGACTCGCCGGGAGGCGACGTCAGCGCCGTCGACCGGATGGCCGCGCTGATCGCCCACCGGCTCGAGGAGCTCGGGCTCCATCCGGAGCTCGTCCCGGCGGGCGAGCGGGGGCTGTACGTCCACGCGACGCTCGAAGGCACGGGCGCCGCCAGGGTCGCGCTCATCGGGCACCACGACACCGTCTTCCCGGCGGGCACGACGGCCCCAGGCCCTTCCACCGCGACGCAGCCCGCTGCTACGGGCCCGGGGTCGCCGACATGAAGGGCGGTCTCGCCGTCGCGGCCCATGCCGCAGCGCCTGCTCGCACACGGGCCGCGGCCGTTCGCGCGGCTCGAGATCGTCTCTTGCCCCGACGAGGAGTCGCGCCCGACCGCGTCCGGCGACGCTCGAACGGCTGCGCGACTTCGACGCCGTGCTTTGCCTCGAGTGCGGCAGACCCGACGGCGAGGTCGTCTCGGCCCGGAAGGGCGCCGGATGGTTCCGCATCCGGGCGACCGGGCATCCCGCCCACGCGGGGGTCGAGCCTGACACGGGCCGCAACGCCGTGCACGCGATCGTCGCACGAGGCGGCGCGGCTCGGAGCGCTGCACCACGCGCGACCCGGGGCTGACGTTGCAGCTCACCGGGATCGAGGGCGGCGAGGGTCTCAACACCGTGCCGAGCAGCGCCATCCTGACCGGCGACATGCGCGCGATCAGCGAGAGCGACCTGGCGTGGGGACGGGAGCAGGTGCTCGCATTCGGTGAACACAACGGCGTCACGCTCTCGTTCGAGGATCTCGGCGGCCCGCCGCCGCTCGAGCGGACGCCCGCCGTTGCGGCGCTCGCCGCGACCGCGATCGCCCTCGGCTCCGAGCTCGGCCACACGTTCGGCGAGGCGCTCACCGGCGGCGTCTCGGACGGATCCTGGACTGCGCACGCCGGGATCCCCACCCTCGACGGCCTCGGACCCGTCGGTGGGCTCGACCACGGGCCGGACGAGTACGTCGAGACCGGGACGTTCGCCACGCGCTGCGGCGTCGTGGCCGGGCTCGTCGCAGCGGTGGACGCGGGGCTCCTGCGCGACCTCGGCTAGACCCTCAGCCCTCGCGAACGCCGTCCGTACTCGACCGCTGTCGGAATGCGCGCATGCGCCGACGCGCGGGCGCCGATACGGGTGCGACCCTGTGGGAGGAGGGCACATGTCGGCGACCACCTCGACGGTCGGCGAGACACGCGACCCGCGAGAGCGGATCGGACGCTTGCTGCGCGACGAGCGTGCGCACCCCGGCGGGCTGTCGACCCGGGAGGCCGAGCGCAGGCTCGTCGCGTTCGGGCCGAACGTCCTGCAGCGACGGGGCGGGCGGACGTGGCCGCACCAGCTCGTCCAGCAGATCACGCACCCCCTGGCGCTGCTCCTCTGGGTCGCCGCCGCGCTCGCCTTCGCAGCCGGAATGCCGCCGCTCGGGATCGCGATCGTCGCGGTCGTCGTCGTCAACGCGGTGTTCGCCTTCGTGCAGGAGCGCCAGGCCGAGCGCGCGGTCGAGGCGCTGCAGGGATACCTCCCGCAGCAGGTCTCGGTGATCCGCGACGGGCGTCGCTCCGTGGTGGAGGCAGTGCAGCTCGTTCCCGGCGACGTGATCGTGATCGAGGAGGGCGACCGCGTCTCGGCCGACGCGCGCCTGCTGAGCGGCGGCGTCGAGCTCGACCTGTCCACCCTGACCGGGGAGTCCCAGCCCGTGTATCGGTCGGCGGAGTTCGCCGACAAGGCCGGGCCGCTCGTCGAGGCGCGGGACGTCGTCTTCAGCGGCACGAGCTGCGTCGGAGGCGACGCGAAGGCGCTCGTGTTCGCAACCGGGATGCAGACCGAGCTCGGTCGCATCGCCGCGCTCTCCGAGCGCGTCGAGCAGGACCCGAGCCCGCTCGAGCGGCAGGTCCGACGGGTCGCCTGGCTGATCGCCCTCGTCGCCGTCGTCGCCGGCCTCGTCTTCTTCCCCATCGGCTGGCTCGTCGCGGGTCTACCGCTCGGCGACGCGCTGACGTTCGCGATCGGGCTGATCGTCGCCAACGTGCCCGAAGGCCTCCTGCCGACGATCACGCTCTCGCTCGCCGTCGGCGTCGCCGCCCTCGCGCGCCGCGGTGCCCTGGTCAAGCGCCTGAGCGCGGTCGAGACGCTTGGCTCGACCGCCGTCATCTGCACCGACAAGACCGGGACGCTCACCGAGAACCGCATGCGCGCTGTGCGCGTGTGGACGGCGGACGACGAGATCGATCTCGAGCAGGCCGACGACCTCACCGGGCGCCGTCGCGGGCGACCGGGCCCTGGAGCTCCTCTCGTACAGCGTGGCGGCGTGCAGCAGCGCCGACGTCGACCGCGCCCGCGCCGGGAAGTCGCGCGGGGAGGCGACGGAGGTGGGGATGCTGACGGCGGCAGAGCGGCTGGGTGCCGACGTGAGCGTCGCGCGACGCGAGCGGCATCGCCGCGCGGTCTTCCGCTTCGATCCCGCGCTCCGGCTGATGACGACCGTGGACAAGAACGACGGCGCGGTCACCCTCGACACGAAGGGCGCGCCCGAGGAGGTGCTCGCCCGCTGCGACACCATCGTGCTCGCCGACGGGTCGGAACGACCGCTGTCCGACTCGCAGCCCGCGATCGAGGCGACCGTCGACGCCTACGCACGCCGGGGCCTGCGCGTGCTCGCCGTCGCACGGCGGTCGCTCGACCCGGGCGAGCCCGTTCCGAGGCGCCGCGAGGACGCAGAGCACCGGCTCTCCTTCCTCGGCCTGGTCGCCCTGTTCGACCCGCCCCGGCCCGAGGTGGCCGAGGCGGTGGCAGCGTGTCGCGCAGCGGGGATCCGGGTGATCGTGGTCACGGGTGACTACGGCCCGACCGCCGTCGAGATCGCCCGACGCGTCGGCATCGTCGACGACGACCGGTGCACGGTCGTCACGGGCGACGAGCTCCAGCGGATGAGCGAGCACGACCTCGACCTCCTGCTCGCCGACGACACCTCGCTGGTCTTCGCGCGGAGCTCGCCCGAGGCGAAGCTGCGCATCGCCGACGCCCTCCGGGCGGACGGAGCGGTCGTCGCGATGACCGGCGACGGCGTCAACGACGCGCCGGCCCTGCGTCGGGCGGACATCGGCGTCGCGATGGGCATGACTGGGACCGACGTGGCGCGCGAGGCGGCGACCATGCTGCTCACCGACGACAAC
Organism: uncultured Actinomycetes bacterium; assembly: GCA_963849125.1. Taxonomy (GTDB): domain Bacteria; phylum Actinomycetota; class Thermoleophilia; order Gaiellales; family Gaiellaceae; genus Gaiella. The sequence continues at coordinate 246,244 of CAWKGI010000023.1, forward strand.
TTCGCAACCATCGTGAAGGCCGTCGAGGCGGGCCGCCAGGTCTACGACAACGTCCGCAAGTTCATCGTCTACATCTTCGCGCACGCTACGCCCGAGGTCGTCCCGTTCCTCGTCTTCGCGCTCTCCGGCGGCGCGATCCCCCTGCCGTTGACCGTGCTCCAGATCCTCGCGATCGACCTCGGCACGGAGATCCTCCCCGCTCTCGCGCTCGGCCGCGAGCCCGCCGAGCCGGGCCTGATGGACCGGCCGCCGCGACCCCCGCACGAGGGCGTGATCCAGAAGGCGATGCTCGTGCGCGCGTGGGTCTTCCTCGGGCTGATCGAGGCGGCGCTCGTGCTCGCGGGGTTCTTCTGGGTCCTGCTCCGGGCGGGCTGGGCACCCGGCGACGACGTCGGGTCTGGCTCGCCTCTCCACGACCCGTACCTCGCCGCGACGACGATGACCTTCGCAGGGATCGTCGCCTGCCAGGTCGGAACCGCGATCGCCTCGCGCACCGACCACGCCTCGCTCCGCGACGTCGGCTTCTTCACGAACCGGCTGCTGCTCTGGGGCATCGCGTTCGAGCTCGTGTTCACGGCCGCGATCGTCTACGTCCCGTTCCTCCAGTCGGTCTTCGGCACGGCAGCGCTCGGCTGGGAGGAGCTCGCGGTGCTCGCGACGTTCCCGGTGATCGTGTGGGGCGCTGACGAGCTGCGACGCGCCGCCGCGCGTCGGCGACGTGCAGCTCAGCCCGCGGCCTCGACCGGCCTGAGCTCGGAGAGCCGGTCGACCCGGGCGAGCCCGGGGAAGAACCGCGCCCACAGCAACGCGACGACGACGGTCGCCACCCCGCCCACGACGACCGCGGGGACCGCCCCGATCAGCGCCGCCGCGACCCCGGACTCGAACGCCCCGAGCTCGTTCGACGCGCTGATGAAGACCATCTCGACGGCGTTCACGCGGCCGCGGAGCTCGTCGGGCGTCACCAGCGGCAGGATCGTCGAGCGCAGGACGACGCTGACCATGTCCACCGCCCCTCCGACGGCGAGAGCGACCATCGAGAGCGCGAACGAACGGGAGAGGCCGAACACGATCATCGACACGCCGAACGACCCGACGGCGAGCAGGAGCGTCCTGCCCACCCGTTCCCGGAGTGGCCGGCGCGCGAGCACGACGGCCGCGACCAGCGCGCCGACCGCCGGAGCGCTGCGGAGGGCGCCGAGCCCAACGGGCCCGACCTCGAGGATGTCCTTCGCGAAGATCGGCATCAGCGCGGCCGCACCGCCGAGGAGCACGGCGAACAGGTCGAGCGAGATCGCGCCGAGCAGGACCGGCGTGCGGCGGATGAGCGCGACGCCGGCGAACACCTCGCGCAGCGAGGGCGTGCCGGTGACGTCCTGGGCGGGGCCGCGCTCGCGCAGGGAGAGCACGCAGCCGAGCGTCGTCACTGCGAGCGCCGCCGCCACGGCGTAGGTCAACGCGGGCTCGAGCGCGAAGAGGATCCCGCCGATCGCCGGGCCGGCCACCGACGCCGTCTGCCACGCCGCGGAGTACTGCGCCATCGCCTGCGGGATCAGCTCGGCCGGGACAAGCGTGGGCGAGAGCGAGCGGGACGCGGGCGAGCCCACCGCCCAGGCGACGCCGGTCACGAACGCGAGCGCGAAGTACGGCCACGTCTGCTGGACGTCGCGGAGCGTGACGAGCAGGAGCGCGATCAGCACGAGCACGTAGAGCGACGTGCTCAGCGCGTACAGCTTGCGACGCGAGAAGCGGTCGGCCAGCTGCCCCGCAGGGAGGGCGAGGAGCGGCAGCGGGAGGAACTCCATCAGACCGACGAGGCCAAGATCGAGGGCGTCGCCGCTGATCTCGTAGACCTGCCACCCGATCGCCACCGCAGCCATCTGCGCGGCGAGGCTCAGACAGAGGACGGAGACCCAGAAGCGTCGGAAGTCGCGCTGGCGGAGAGGCGTCACGCGCCGGTCAGGCGTCCGTGCCGTCCGCGTCCGCGTCGGCGTCCGACGCCTTCTCGAGGAACTCCACCTCGAGCCGCTGGATGCGGGAGCCGCTCGTCTCGAGCACGGTGAAGCGGAGCTCGTCCGTCGACATCTCGTCGCCGGGCGCCGCGGCGCGGCCAAGGTGCCCGAACACGATTCCGGCGACGGTGTGGAAGTCCTCGTCGTCGAGCGTCGTGCCGAACTGCTCGTTGAAGTCGTCGATCGTGAACGTGCCGTCGATGCGGATCGTCCGCTCGTCGACCCGCTCGACGGACTCGTCCGGGAGATCGAACTCGTCCTCGATGTCGCCCACGATCTCCTCGAGCACGTCCTCGAGGGTGACGATCCCCATCGTCGCGCCGTACTCGTCCACCACGATCGCCATGTGCTGGTTCGTGCGCCGGAACTCCCCGAGCAGCGCGCCGAGATCCTTCGTCTCCGGGACCACGTACGCGGTGCGCAGGAGCCCGGCGAGCTCGACGTCAGCGATGCCGGAGTCGTTGAGCGCTGCGACCAGATCGCGCACGTGCAGGACGCCGACGATGTCGTCGAGCGTCTCGCGGTAGACCGGATACCGGGTGTACGGCGACTCGAGGACGCGCTTGAGCGCCTCCTCGGGTGGAAGCGCGATCGAGAGCCCGATCACCTCGGGCCGCGCGACCATCACGTCGGCCGCCTCCTTCTCCGCGAAGTCGAAGACCTTGTAGAGCATCTCCTCCTCGGAGGTCTGGATCTCGCCCGAGTCCTCGGCTGCGGCGACCGACTGGCGGATGTCCTCGCGGGTGAAGGCGATCATTCCGGCCGGGGCGGGCTTCACCCCGATCAGCCGCAGGACGCCCTCGGACGAGACCTGGAGCAGCCACACCAGCGGGTGCAGGATCCGGGAGAGGACGTCGAGCGGGAGCGCGAGCACGAGCGCGAGCTGCTCCGCCTTCTGCAGCGCGATCGCCTTCGGGACGAGCTCACCGACCACGACGCTCAGGTAGGTCAGCACCGCGAAGGCGATCGCGAACGCGACGCCGCGCGGTAGGAAGTCGAGGTAGTGCGAGAGGAGCGGCTCGCCGATCGCACCGAGGGCGATCCCGAACACCGTGATCCCGACCTGCGCTGTCGAGATGAACCGGACGGGCTCGTCCATCAGCTTCAGCGCGGTCCGCGCCGCGCGACTGCCGCTCTCCTCGCGCTCTTCGAGGCGCGAGCGGCGGGCGGTGACGAGCGCGTACTCCGCAGCCACGAAGACCGCGTTGCCGAGCACGAGCGCGATGAGGGCCGCGATCCGACCGACGTCGCTCATCGGACGTCAGGCTGCTGAGGAAGGGGCGCCCCGCAGTGCGGGGCGCGGGTACTGGGCGGTAGCTCGCCGTCCAACTCAGTGAGCAGTATAGGTGACGCGCCCGACGTCTTCTGCGCGCTCGGCGCCTCCCTCCAGGACGAGGCGCTCGAGGTGGGAGAGCGTCTCCGCGACGGCGAAGCGCCGGGCAGCCGGAGCGAGCTCCCTGCCGAAGAGCGCAAGCGACACCTCGTACCCCGTCCTCGGCCCCTCCGCGAGCGCGCCCGCCGTCTCCTCGATCCGCGCCCGGTGGTGGGCGACGATCGCCGCTGCGCGACGCGCGGGCTCGACGATCGGGTCGCCGTGCCCCGGGAGCACGATCCGCGGCGCGAGCTCGACGACCGTCTCCAGCGCATGGAGGTAGTCGCCGAGCGGGTCCTCGCTGGAGTCCGGCCAGAGCCCAACGGCCGGCGTGATGGGGTCGAGCACGTGGTCGCCGCCGATCAGGACGTCGTCCCGCAGCAGCATCAGCTGGCCGTCCGCGTGCCCGGGGGCGGCGACCAGCTCCCAGCCGTCAAGCCGATCGCCCGCGGCGACGGGGGTCGCATCGTCGGCGAAACGGATGAACGGCGTCCACCAGGCCCCTTGCTCGACGAGCTCGCGCGTCACCTCCGAGGGGACGCCCGCACGGGCGAACCACCCGACGAGGCGCTCGGTCGAGGCATCCGGTCCCCACACGAGCCGGCACTGCTCGAGGTCGAGCCCTCCCTGGAGCACCGGCGCTCCCGTGAGGTCGCGCAGGTCGGCGGCCGCACCGACGTGATCGGGGTGGAAGTGGGTCACGAAGATCCGTGCGACGGGCGCGACGTCGTGCAGCTCGGCGCTCCAGCGCTCCCGGGCGTCGGGCAGCCCGAGGCCCGTGTCGACGATCGTCCACCCCTCCGAGCCGGGGACGAGGTAGGCATGAACGTGGCCCGGGCGGGTGGGCAACGGCAGCGTCACGCGCCGGATGCCTGCGGGCAGCTCGTCCACGATGCCACCCTAGCCGCCCCTTTGTTCGACTCCTTCTAATTCGACGAATAAGAATCTTTCATGAGTGATACCGTTCTCCCCGTGGAGCACGCGGTGGACGAGCTGGTCGGCGACGCCGACGTCGAGGGGATGAGTGCCGAGCAGGTCGTCGAGGCCGTGCTCGAGCGCCTCCACCCCAACGTCGCCCTCGCCTGCTCGTTCCAGAAGGAGGAGAGCGTCCTCCTCGAGATGCTCCTGACGCGCGAGCCGCAGGCCAGGGTGTTCGCGCTCGACACCCACGTCCTCTTCCCCGAGACCTATGCCGTCTGGCGCGCGGTCGAGCAGCGCTACGGCATCAAGGTCGAGGTGTTCCAAGGCCCGTCGCTCGGACGCCAGGCCGCGACGCACGGCGACGCGCTGTGGGAGAGCAACCCGACGCTCTGCTGCTCGATCCGGAAGGTCGCACCGCTCTCCGAGGCCCTCTCCGGTCTCGACGGGTGGATCACGGGAATGCGCCGCGACCAGTCCCCGACCCGCGCGGACGCGCCGAAGCTCGGCTGGGACGAGCGCCACGAGCTGTGGAAGGCGAACCCGCTCGCGGCCTGGAGCGACGAGGACGTCTGGGCATACATCCGGGAGCGCGACCTCCCCGTGAACCCCCTCCACGACCGTGGCTACGCGTCGATCGGCTGCACGCACTGCACGACGCCCGGCGACGGACGCGAGGGCCGCTGGGTCGGGAACGACAAGACGGAGTGCGGACTGCACGTATGAGCAGGCGGTTCTCCCACCTCGACGCCCTCGAGGCCGAGGCGATCCACATCATGCGGGAGGTCGCCGCAGAGCTCGAGCGTCCCGTGCTCCTCTTCTCGGGCGGCAAGGACTCGATCGTGCTCCTCCGCCTCGCCGAGAAGGCCTTCCGCCCGGGCCGGTTCCCGTTCCCGCTGATGCACGTCGACACCGGCCACAACTTCCCCGAGGCAATCGACTATCGCGACCGCCGCGTCGCCGAGCTCGGAGAGCGCCTCATCGTCGCCTCCGTGCAGGACTCCATCGACCGCGGTCGCGTGGTCGACCAGACAGGACCGCGCGCCTCGCGGAACCAGCTCCAGACCACGACGCTGCTCGATGCGATGACCGAGCACGGCTTCGACGCCGCCATCGGAGGAGCGCGCCGGGACGAGGAGCGCTCGCGCGCCAAGGAGCGCATCTTCAGCTTCCGCGACGACTTCGGGCAGTGGGACCCGCGCGCGCAGCGCCCCGAGCTCTGGAACCTCTACAACGGCCGCATCCGCAAGGGCGAGCAGGTGCGCGTGTTCCCGATCTCCAACTGGACGGAGCTCGACGTGTGGCAGTACGTCGCACGCGAGCGCCTCGAGCTGCCGGTGATCTACTTCGCACACGAGCGCGAGGTCTTCGAGCGCGACGGGATGCTCTACGCCGCCTCGGAGTTCGTCGAGCGCTACGACCACGAGGAGCCGTTCACCGACTGGGTGCGCTTCCGCACCGTGGGCGACATGACGTGCACCGGAGGCGTCCGCTCGCACGCCGCGACGATCCCCGAGGTCGTCGCTGAGATCGCCGCGACGCGCATCACCGAGCGCGGCGAGACCCGCGCCGACGACAAGGTCAGTGAAGCCGCGATGGAGGACCGCAAGCGTGTCGGGTACTTCTGAGAGCTCCTCCGGCTCGTTCGCCGCGGGCGAGAGCGCCAAGACCGACCTGGCAGCGCTGCTGACCGGGGAGGCCGCCGAGGCGGACCTGCTCCGCATCGTCACGTGCGGCTCCGTGGACGACGGCAAGTCGACTCTCATCGGCCGGCTGCTCTTCGACACGAAGCAGGTGTTCGTCGACCAGATGGAGCACGTCGAGGAGACCTCGGAGCGCCGTGGCGACGGCTACGTGAACCTCGCGCTCCTCACCGACGGCCTGCGCGCGGAGCGCGAGCAAGGGATCACGATCGACGTCGCGTACCGCTCGTTCGTGACCGAGCGGCGCCGCTTCCAGCTGGCGGACGCTCCCGGCCACGTGCAGTACACGCGGAACATGGTGACCGGCGCCTCGACGGCCGACGTCGCCGTCGTCCTGCTCGACGCCCGCAAGGGCGTGATCGAGCAGACACGGCGCCACACGTCGATCGTGAAGCTCCTCGGGGTGCCTCATGTTGTCTTCGCGGTCAACAAGATGGACCTGGTCGACTACTCGGAGGCGCGCTTCCGGGAGATCGAGGTCGAGCTGCAGTCGCTCGTCGAGCTCGTCGGCGTCCGCGACGCGGTCGCGTTCCCGGTCGCCGCCCTGCCCGGCGACAACGTCGTCGAGCCGACCGTGGCGATGCCCTGGTGGACGCGTGGCGCGCTGTTGGCGCACCTGGAGTCGATCGAGACGGACGCCGACCGCGACGTCGCGCACCGTCGCTTCCCGGTGCAGTGGATCATCCGGCCGATGTCCGACGAGCACCACGACTACCGCGGCTACGCCGGCGAGATCGCAGGCGGCGAGTGGCGCGCCGGCGACGAGGTCGTCGTGCTGCCCTCCGGCCTCCGGACGCGCGTCGCCGCGGTCGAGACCCATGACGGCCCTGTCGACGTGGGCGTGCAGGGCATGTCGGTCATCATCCGCCTGGAGGACGAGCTCGACGTGCCTCGCGGCGAGATGCTGGTCGCCCCCGACGACCAACCCGTCTGCGCACGCACCGTCACGGCGACTGTCTGCTGGATGAGCGAGCGCCCCACGCAGGCCGGTGCGCGCTTCGGCGTCAAGCACACGACCCGCTGGTCGCGCGCGATCCTCGACGGGATCGAGTCGAAGCTCGACGTCGAGTCGCTCGCACAGGTGCCGACCGACCGCATCGAGCTCAACGACATCGCAACCGTGCGGCTGCGCCTCGCGACGCCACTCATGGTCGACAGCTACGAGGAGAACCGCTTCACCGGCGCGTTCATCCTCACCGACGAGGCCACGAACGACACGGTCGCGGCCTGCATGGTCGTCTCCGCCGAGGCCTAAGACGCAGCGCGGCGCTGCGCAGGCCGTCCGTCGAGCTAGCCCCTGCCTCCGAAGATCCGGAGGAAGAACAGCATCAGGTTGACGAAGTCGAGGTAGAGCGAGATCGCTCCCCACAGCGCGAGCTTCTGCTTCGTCTCGCCCTCCTCGACCCCTTCCCCGATCTTCTTCGCCCACCAGACGTCGTACGCCGTGAGCGCCGTGAACAGCAGCACGCCACCGTAGGTGACGAGCCAGTACAGCGTCGAGCTCGCCCAGAAGAGGTTGACGAGCGAGGCCGCCAGCAGCCCGATCAGGCCGACGAGCAGCACCATCCGCAGCCGCGAGAGGTCGCGCTTGGTGACGAACCCGATCGCGCCTGCGCCGATGAACGCAGCGCTCGCTGCCCCGAAGGCCTGCGCGATCGCAGCGTCGGAGTACGCCTGGAAGATGAACGCGAGCGAGAGCCCCTGCGTGAACGTGAACGCGAGGTAGAGCGCAGCCATCGAGACGAGGCTGAGCCGCTGCATCATGAACCCGAGCAGGAGGATGATCGCGATGGGGGCGAACAGCACCGCCCAGCGCAGCGCGCCTCCGTTCAGCCACAGCTGCTCGTAGAGGCGGTCGTTCGTGCCGACGTACGCCGCGGTCGCCGCGCTGACGACGAGACCGGCCCCCATCCAGAGGAAGACGCGGGCGACGAACCGCGATGCGGCCCGCGTTGTGACCTCCGGGATCGTGGTGGTCGCAGTCGTCGTCGCAGTCGCAGCTGAAGTCGCGTCGGCCCCGTCCATCACCGGAATGTAGACGACGGACCTGCCCTCCCGGCGGGCCGACGCGGGGCGCGACCTCGTGTCGTCGCGCTGCGTCCGTATGATCCCGCTCGATGACGGAGACGCCCGAGATCACCGTCCTCCTCGCAGACGATCACGAGGTCGTCCGCGAGGGACTACGGCTCGCGCTGCTGCGCTCGTCGCACATCCGCGTGGTCGGCGAGGCGTCCGACGGCGAGACGGCGGTCGCCCTTGCGGAGCGGCGGCGGCCCGACGTCGTCGTCATGGACCTACGTATGCCCAAGATGGACGGGATCGAGGCGACGGAGGAGCTGCTGCGCGTCGTGCCCGACGCCAAGGTGCTGATCTTCACGGCGTACGGCGAGCGAGCCCTGCTCCAGCGCGGGCTCGAGTCCGGCGCGAAGGGCTACGTCCTCAAGGAGGCCGCGCACGAGACGCTGCTCCGGGCGATCGAGCGCGTCGCCGCCGGGGACACGTTCGTCGATCCCGCGCTGATCCCGTCGCTCGCGACCGACCGCAACGGGCAGGACATCCTGACCCAGCGTGAGCGCGAGATCCTGCAGCTGCTGGCGGAGGGGATGTCCAACGCCGACGTGGCGCAGCAGCTCGTCATCTCCCAGGAGACCGTCAAGAGCCACGTTCGCCACATCCTCACGAAGCTCGAGGCCGAGACCCGCACCCAGGCCGTCGCGATCGCGCTCCGTGAGTCGATGATCGATTGACCGGCGACGACGCCCTGCGAGAGCGGCTTCTGGCCGAGCGCGACGAGCGCAGGCGCATCGCCGAGGCGATCCACGACGGCCCTGTCCAGCACGTCGCCGCCCTCACGCAGATGGTGGAAGCCGTGGTGCAGGCGCTCGACGCCGACGACTCCGTGGGCGCCCTGCCGATCGCCCGTCGTGCGCTCGAGGTCGCACGCGACGCGGCCGCGGAGCTCCGCGAGGTGGTGGCAGGGCTCGAGCCCGTCAGCCTCGACGAGCTCGGTCTCGCCGGCGCGCTGCGCGAGCTCGCTCACCGAACGGTCGTCCGGCGCGGCGCCCAGCTCGAGCTCGACGTCGCCGACGCTCCAGACGTCGGCGCGGCAGCCGCCTCCGGGCTGTTCCAGGTCGCGCGCGAAGCGCTCGACCAGGCCGTCAGACGCGGACCGCCAGACCGTGTCCGGATCGCACTCGCCACCGGGCAGACGGGCGGCATCGTCCTCACGATCGAGGACGACGGAGCGCCCGAGCGCCGCCAGGCGGTTCTGGACGGCCTGGCAGAGCGCGCCGCCGAGCTGAATGCTGTGTTCACCGTCAGCCGTGAAGGGGAGCGGACTGTGATCCGCATCGCCGTTCCCCCGACCGCCGCCGCGCTCTAGCACGCGGTCATCGTTCCCTGCCTCCAGGCCCGATCCGGGCCGATCGACGGCTCAGCGCTCGTCGAGCGGGGTGTTCTGGACGTTGTTCTCGGTTGCGTACTGCTCGACGAGAGGGTTGACCACGCCGGGGCCTTCGGGATAGGCGTAGTTGATCTTCACGAACGGCTCCCACTTGTCGGGCAGCGCGTCCTCCGGGAAGATCGCCTCCACGGGGCACTCGGGCTCGCAGGCGCCGCAGTCGATGCACTCGTCCGGGTCGATGATCAGCATCCGGTCGAACTCGTGGATGCAGTCGACCGGGCAGACGTCGACGCACGACTTGTCCTTGATGTCGATGCAGGGCTCGCTGATGATGTACGTCATAGGACGTCGAGCCTAGCAGCGGCTCCCGACGGGCCGAACGGTTCCCCGGGCACGACGCGACGGCCCCGCGGAAGGCGCTCAGCCGGCGTTCCGGAGCAGCTCGGCGATCACCGTCGGCGCGCGCTCGACGAGCGCCGACTTGACGATCACCTGGTCGAACCCGGCCGTGTGGGCACGCTGGAGGCCGAGCGTGTCCGTGTGGTTCGTGAACCCGACGATCGGGACGTCGGGCCACGCGTCCGCCACATCCATCGTGTCGACGCGGGCGATGTCGCAGATCACGAGATCGGGCGCGGCGACGCTGTCACGCGTCACGAGGCGGTGGTCGGCGAGCAGACCCTCGAGCCGCGAGCGGAACATGAGGTCGACCCCGACCAGCAGGATCGTTGCCATCGGCTGGGTATAGCACGGTGGCCCGACACCGCGATACTTCGGCGGTGGGACTTGACGAGGGACTCGAGCTGATGCGCGCCGGTCGCTGGTTCGACGCGCACGAGGCGCTGGAGGAGGAGTGGCGCATCGCGCCGGCAGGCGAACGTGACTTCCTGCAGGGGCTCGTCCACGTCACGGTCGCGTGGCATCACGCATCACGGGGGAACGCGAGGGGCACGGCAGGCCAGCTGGAGAAGGCTGCCCGCCGCCTCGGTCAGTTCCGCCCATCGCACCGAGGCGTCGAGGTCGAGCGTGTGGTGGGCCAGGTCATCGCCGCGAGGGCTCGGGTCGAGATCGGTCTCCTCGACCTGCTTCCGGTGCGCATCTGATGGGCGGCCCCGCAACGATCCTCGTCGACCCGTATCCGCGCACGCTCGCGCAGATCTTCACGCCGGCCATCAGGACGCGGCTCGAGGCGCTGGGCGAGGTTCTCTGGCACGACGGCCCGCCGCTCGCCGACGCCGCCGTCGAGATGGTCCTGCCCACGGCGATCGCCGTGATCGGGCAGACGGCGCTCCCGCGCGAGCGCCTCGCCCGGGCCCCAGGGCTGCGAGCGGTGCTCAACGTCGAGGGCAACTTCCTGCCGAACGTCGACTACCGGGCCTGTGCCGAGCGGGGCGTGCCGGTGCTCTGCGCGGCTCCTGTCTTCGGTCAGCCCGTCGCAGAGCTCGCGCTGGGGCTGGCACTCGCGGCGGCCCGCGGCATCCCCGAGGCGGACGCCGACGTCCGGGCCGGCAGGGAGGTGCTCTTCGGCGGAGGCAACGAGCGCGCGTTCCTCCTCACTGGCAAGACGATCGGCTTGGTCGGACTCGGGAACCTCGGTCGCTCGCTCCTCCCTCTGCTCCGGCCGTTCGGCGGAACGATCCTCGCCTACGACCCGTGGCTCACAGCAGAGGTTGTCGGCAGCCACGGAGTCGTACCCGTCGGGCTCGACGACCTCTTCGGACGCTCGCGCGTCGTGTTCGTGCTCGCCCCACCCACGACAGAGAACGCTGGGATGATCGGGGCACACCAGCTGGCGGCGATGTCGCGCGGAGCCATCGTCGTGCTCGTGTCACGGTCGCCGGTCGTCGACTGGGACGCGCTGCTCGACGCCGCGGCGTCCGGTCGGATCCGCGCCGCGATCGACGTGTTCCCGGAGGAGCCGATCCCTCCGGACGAGCGCGCACGACACATCCCGAACACGATCCTCTCTGCGCATCGCGCGGGCAACGTCCCCGAGATCTGGGAGACGATCGGGGAGATGGTCGCCGACGATCTCGAGTCGATCCTGGCCGGACGCTGCCCGTCACGCATGCAGGTGGCCGACGCCGAGACGGTCGAGCGGCTTCGCTCACGACCGATCACGCCCTGAGCGCGCGGCGGGAGGCTCAGAACGACGGCTCGAGCCCGAGCCACTCCAGGAAGCGGTTCAGGTAGACCCGCAGCACGTAGAACCGCTCGAAGAAGAGCAGGAGTCCGAGCAGCACCATCACGAGACCGCCCGCGAACTGCAGCGCGAGGTAGTGGTCACGCAGCCAGCGGAACGCGCCCATCATCCGCGTGAAGGCCGCGCCGACCAGGACGAACGGGATCGCGAGGCCGAGCGAGTAGACGCCGAGCAGCACGGCGCCCTGCAGCGCCGTCCCCGAGGATCCTGCAAGGACGAGGATCGCGGCGAGGACGGGCCCGATGCACGGGGCGGCGCAGACGGCGAACGCACCGCCGAGCAGGAACCGGGATCCGCTCCCCCGCGCTCCCTGCACCAGCCCGGCCCCGACGAGCCGCTGCGGCCACGGGAGCAGCCCCATGAACGCGAGGCCGAACACGACGAGGACGAACCCGGCGATCTTCTCGAGCAGGAACTGGTCTCGGAGCAGGCTGCCGCCGAGCAGGGCGGCACCCACGCCGAGCGCCACGAAGAACGCGCTGAAGCCGAGGACGAACGGGATGCTCGACGTGACGACCCGTCGCGCGACACCCGGCTCGCCGAGCCGGTCGGCCGACACCGCGGAGACCGCCGAGAGGTAGCCCGGCACCAGGGGGAGCACGCAGGGCGCAAGGAACGAGACGAAGCCTGCGAGCAGCGCGGTGACGAGCTGGCTGACGGTCACTCGTCGTACCGTGCGAGCTCGTCGTCGACGCGCCGATCGAGATCGGGGTCGAGAGGCGGCTCGTCCTCCGGTGCCCCGCTGCGGCGCTGACGGCTCCAGGCCACCGCGACGATCCCCACGAACACCACCCCCAACGCGATGCCGACGAGCGGCAGCAGCCAGGCGAGCAGGTCGAAGCCCCGCTTCGGCGGCTCTGCGAGAACGGCCGGGCCAAACTGGTCGACGAGCTCGGCCTTGATCGCGTCGGCGCTGACGCCGGCAGCGAGCCGCTCCCGGATGATCGCCTTCATCCGCTGGCGATCGGCGCGTCGGATTGGTCGAGCGTCGTCTTGCAGGTCGGGCAGACCAGCTCCGCCTCGAGATCCGCGGCGGTCGGCCCGCCGGCGAGCGCAGCGGGGCCAACGGCCATCGCGCAGATCGCGACGGCCAGCAGGAGCGCGCGTCTCACCGCGAGCCGAGCGCGAGCGCGATGCCCCGCTCGTACGCGTCCCGGTTCCGCTCGATGTCGACCGCGCCAGTGATCCGCTCGCCGACGAGGTTGCCGGAGCGATCGACGAAGAACGTCTCGGGGAAGCCCGTGACACCCCACTTCCCGAGCGTTGAGCCCTTCCCGTCGTACACGACGGGGTACGTGACGCCGAACCGGCGCATGAACCGGCGGGCGTCCTTGCGGAAGTCCTGAGAGTCCACGCCCACGACGACGAGCCCCTGCTTCCGGTATCGCTCCCACGTCTTCTGCAGGACGGGGGCCTCGTCCTTGCACGGGATGCACCAGGACGCCCAGAAGTTGACGACGAGCGGCTTGCCGCGGAGCTCGGAGAGCGTCAGCGTCTGCCCGTCCTCATCGAGCCGGTCGAGCGTGAAGTCGGGGGCTGCAACCGTCTTGCCCTGCGCGAGCTCGCCCGCCGCGCCGCCCTTGTCGCCGGCCGCGACCTTCCACACGAGCAGACCGAGCAGGGCCGCGACCCCGACGAGCGCGATCGCCTGCGCGACCCGCTGGAAGCGCCCGCTCATCCGGCGACGATGAAGACCGGGGTACCGATCTCGACCCGTTCGAAGAGCCACTCGACCTGCGGGATCAGCATCCGGATGCAGCCGTGCGACGCGGAGTACCCGATCGAGGCGGCGTCAGGCGTGCCGTGGATGCCGACGAGCGGCGCCGAGAGGCCCATCCAGCGGGTGCCGAGCGGGTTGCCCGGTCCCGGCGGAACGGGCTCCTCGCCCTGCGCCCACGCGGACGTCTGCGGCGGATACCACCACGGGTTTCGCTGCTTGTTGACGATCTCGTAGCGGCCGAGCGGCGTCGGATAGCCCGAGCGACCCGTCGCGACCCGGAACACGCGCTTGAGCTTCGTGCCCACATAGAGCCGCAGCTCGTTCGAGCCGCGGCGGATCACGATCACCTTGCCCACGGTCTCCTCGGTCGCAACCGGCTGGGTCGCCTGGAACGGCACGGTGAACGGCTCGCGCAGGTGCTTGCGCAGCGCGAGTCGGAGATCGTAGAACGCGACGACCTCCCGCAGCCGGCGCCCCGGGGTCGACGACGTCCAGACGGGAGCGAGGTGAACCAGCCTCAGCGTGGGGTCCACGGGCTCGCGCAGGGTGTCGCGCCCGAGCTTCGCCAGGAACCGACGCAGAACACCGTCGTCGACGTCGACGCTGAGTGGAACGGCCACGGGCCTGCGCGCGCGGAGCGCGGTCTCGACCGCCTTGCCGACACGCGCGCGAGCGCCGAGCTGGGCGGGCGTCACGCGCTTCGACCAGCCCTTGGAGATGACGAGCGGGAACGAGCGAGCGAACCGCTTCTCGACTCGGGCGCGCGCCTCGGCGGCAGTGAGACCACCGACGTCCTGTCCCGCGATCGTCACGCCGGGCGCGATCGTGCGAGGCTCGGGCGCCGTCGGGGTCGTGGGCGTCGTGTCGGTCGGCGTCGTGACCGTCGGCGTCGTGTCGGTCGGTAAGGTCGTCGTCCCGTCGTCCGCGCCGGCGATCGGCGCGCTCAACAGGACCGCGGCGAGAACCCCTGCAACGCAGGCCAGACCGAGCAGGCTGACGCGCGCCATCCTGACCACGCGGCCAGTGTAGCCATGGCCCTCGGGACGCTCTCCATGCCGTCGGTGAAGTGCGTGTTACGACGACTCGGCGAACATGCGCGGATCGTTCGACACGACCGCGTCGACACCGCATGCGGTCAGTCGAACGAGCTCCTCCCGGTCGTCGACCGTCCATGCGACCACGGCCAGCCCGAGCGCATGCGCTCGCGCCACGGCGCGCTCGGTCACGAGCCGGTGCTGGAGCATGAGCGCGTCGGCTCCGGCTCGCTCGGTCATCCGTCGGATGCGGAAGGGAACGGAGGCCCGCATGCTCGAGAGCCCGAGCGAGACCACCGGCCAGAGCGCCGGACGCCGGGAGATGCCGAGCCGGTCGTCCGGGTACGTCAGACCGATCCGGACGTCCCGCGTGCGCCGGGCCACCGCGTGCAGGCTCGGGACGTGCACGCCCGAGACGACGGTGCGGCGTTCGAGCCCGTGACGGGCGAGCGCCGCCACCAGCTCGTCGAGCCGGGTGCGGAGCTTGAGATCGACATGCAGACCCACGTCCGGCGCCTCGTCGACGAAGAACGCGAGGGCCTCGTCGAGGGTGGGCAGCTCGGGTGCGACCTCGCGCAGCTCGTCGAGCGCACGATCCCGCACGGACCCGTCGGCACGTCCGTGGCTGACCTCGTCGAGGTGATCGGAGTGGGCGAGCACGAGCGGCCCTCGGAGCAGGTCGAGCACGTCGAACTCGATGAGCTCGCACCCGTGGCGAACCGCCTCCCGGAACCCACGCAGCGTGTTCTCGGGCGCGAGGTGGGCCGCTCCGCGATGCCCGATCCGGATCGGGCCCCGCCCGTCGGGGCGGCGGAGGTCGATCACGCGTCCTCCCCCCTCGCGCGGGAACGGCGGAGCCACAGCCAGGCAAGCGGCGCGAGCACCACGGCCTGGAGGAGCGTCAGGGCGGCGACGATCTGCGAGACGTCCTCCCAGAAGCGGTCGGGGTACAGGCGGATGAGCGTGTCACTGGTCGGGAACCGCCACGAGTCCCCCTCGAAGAAGACGCCGTGGAGGCGCTCGAAGAACCCGTCGAAGCCGAGCAGGACGACGGGGATCGCGAGCGCCGCGATCGCGAGCGTCACCAGCGAGCCCGCCAGCAGGCCGGCCGGCACGACCCACCGACCCCGGCTCCGCCAGAGGCCGGCGGTGAGAGCCAGCACGAGAACGACGGCGACGAGCTGAGCGCGGAGGAGTCGCGCGAACACGGAGCGGACGTCGTCCATGTGCGCGACCTCGCGCTCGGTGAAGGCGGGCGAGCCGTCCGGCAGCGTCGCGCGGCGCAGCAGCTCGACGCCCTCGGTTCCCGGCCGGATCGCTGCGAGGCCCGTCAGCGCGAGAGCCGTGCGGTCGTCCCGCGCAAGGCCGTACCGATCGGCAGGAAACCCCTCACGCCCGTACTCGACGGTGACGATCCAGTCGTGGGCGCTCACCCGGAGCCCGTTGACGATCAAGATCCCTGGCGTCACGACGGCGACCGCGACCGCGGCGACGACGCACAGCGCACGGACAAGAGGGGCCGTGCCCGTCAGAGCCCGAACAGCTGGCCGATCTGACGCCACGTCGAGAGCACCAGCATCGCTGCAACCGCCAGGAGCACGATCAGGACGATCCAGAAGCGGGCGCCGGCGCGCTTCGCCCGCTTCTGCCGCTCGACACGCGCCTTCCGCCGCGCACGGTGGCGGCGATACTCACGGCGGACCGCGTCCGGGTCGACCGGGGGCGCATCCGGGGTCGTCGTGGTGGACTGCCGCTCGGCCACGCCCGGAAGCATACGACCGTGGCCTGGACGCGCGTCGCGGAGTATTCTCTCGCAAGCATGGTCTTCCAGGACAGAGGGGTGTTCGCGGCGACGGGACTCGGCGAACGGCTCGGGATCGTCTCCGGGCTGGTTCTCGCCGTGTCGTCGTTCACCGGGTGGTACACCGGCGAGGGCGACGGCGTGACGATCTCGGTCCTCGGCTGGAACACCGGCACGCTCGGCAAGCTCGTGCTGTTCGTCGGCCTTGCGGTCGTGCTCGTGCTCGTGCTCCGGGAGCTCGGGGTCAGACCCCCGGCCGCCGTTCCCGAGAGCCTGATCCTGATCGTGCTCGGAGCGCTCGCCACGATCTTCGTGCTCATTCGCGTGATCTCGATCCCGGACGACTTCTTCTTCGCGAGCCGCGGCATCGGCCTCTGGATCGCACTCGCCTCGGCCATCGGCGTGCTCGTGGCCGGCCTGCTCCAGGCTTCCGAGGAGCTGTAGGCGGAGGCCGCGCCCGGGGGTGCGGCGTCGCCGACCCTCGAGTCGGACGCGTTCGTGTCAGCTCCGGTCGGCGGCGCTCGTACCGGCAGCCGCCGTGAGGCTCACGGAGCCTGTTGGGGCAGCGGCTCGAGCGTGCGGACGATGGTCTGCTGGCCGCCCGGGCTCGGTCGATCGGCCAGCGCCTTGCCCAGCGCGACCCCGACGAGCAGCAGCACGACGGCCGCGACGATTGCTCCCAGCACGCGTGGCCAGGCTCGTCTCCGTCGTGGCATCGGGCGGGGGCGAGGTGGATCCAGCGGACTGCTCACGGCGTGTAGTCCACGGCGCCGCGGCTGTAGCGGTGGAAGGCCTCGTCGATCGAGAGCGTGAGCGTGAGGACCCACCGTGGCGTCGGAGCGCGCTCGCCGATCGCCTCCCTCGCCCATGCTTCGCTCTCCGCGTACGCGCGGGCGAGGTCGCGCAGCGCGAAGGTCTGCCCCACCCGGCGCCTGATCTCCTCGGTCAGCACCTCGAGCTGATGGTGCAGCATCTCGGCCCGAGACGGATCGCGCGCCTCGACGACGAAGCGTCGATGGCCCTCTTCCCAGTCCCTGCGCGCGCTCTCGACGGTGGTCATCCGGACGATGGTAGATCGCGGGCGCGACCGCCCGACCGCCCGACCGCTCAGCCGCTCGCGTCGTCGAGGAGGCTGCAGCAGTGGGCCGGCCACCGCTCCGGGAGCTCGTCGATGATCCGCTCTCCGAGAGCATGCCCCGGACAGGCGAGCGCATAGGCGACGTGCGCGTGCAGGCACTTGAGCTGCAGCGGGCTCCGCGACCCCCCGATCCCGGTGTCGAGCGACGCGCCCCCGTCGCTCCCGATACGGCCTGCCGCGAGCTCCGTGCGGATGCGCGCCTGCTGCGCGGTTGCCCGTTCGAGGTCCGCTCGCAGCTCGGGCTCGGCAGCGACCGCCGCGCTCCAGCGCTCGACGCCGCCCGCCGCCTCGATGCGCGAGACGGCGGCGACGAGATGACGGCACGTGAGGTAGTAGGTCGTCGGGAACGGCTCGCCGTCGGGGAGGTAGGGCTCCTGCTCCGTCACCGCCGGCATCCCGAACGGGCACCGCGCAGCGACGCGACGAAACGCCCGAGGGGGGCGACCGAGCTGGCGGGTGACAGTCTCGCGATCGTCCACGCCGGGACGGTACGTCACCGGGCGTCTGAAGCGTGCTGCCGACGCCAGGCGTCGAGGCCCTTCACGATGAAGAGCTGCTCGCCCGGCCGCACCTGCCCGATCCTCCGTGCATCGCGCGCGAGCACCTCGACGCTGGACGACTGCTGGAGCCGCGCCGCGACACGTGCCTTCTCCGTCCGGAGCACATAGACCTCGGCGCGACGCGCGGCGAGCTCGTCCCGAGTCTGCGTGTACGACGCGATCGGGCGGGCGTAGAGGAACGCGACGACACCGAGCACGAGCACGCCGAGAACGAGACCGGGACGTGAGGGCAGGAAGCGACGCCGGCGCGTCGCGCGCTCCTTCGCGGGTGCCTGACGACGGGCGCGGGATCGCGAGGAGGAAGGGCTCACGACGCTCGCTTCGCCGCGAGCCGCCGGGTGTCCTTCCCGTGGTCGGCTCCGCGCCGAGCGTGCATGCCCGATCGGAGTTCGGACGGAAGACGAACAAACTCGTTGGTGCCCGCTAGTCTGCCCTGCGTGACGCACATCCGCCGAACGAAGATCGTCGCCACCATCGGGCCTGCCTCGTCCTCCGTGGACGCCGTGCGGGCCCTGATCGAGGCCGGGATGGATGGCGCGCGCCTGAACATGTCGCACGGGACGCAGGACGATCACGCAAGCCGTGCGAAGGTCGTGCGCGAGGCAGAGACGGCGAGTGGCCGCCCGATCGCCCTGATCGCGGATCTCCAGGGGCCGAAGCTGCGGGTCTGCACGCTTCCCGCTCCGATCACGCTCGAGCGCGGGTCGCATGTCGTGATCGCGGGCGAGGACGCCGCCCAGGGAGACGACATCCCCGTGAGCCCCTCCGTGCTCGGTCTCGTCCTGCAGCGCGGGCACGACGTCCTGATCGACGACGGCAACGTCCGCCTGCACGTCGAGCGGGTCGAGCGCGGACGGGCGGAGTGCCTCGTCGTGATCGGCGGTGAGATCTCCTCCCACAAGGGTGTCAATCTCCCCGGCGTCCCGCTCCCGATCCCGTCGCTCACGCGGAAGGACCTCGCCGACCTCGACTTCGCGCTGGACCTCGGCGTGGACTTCGTCGCGCTCTCGTTCGTCCGCTCTGCCTCCGACGTCCAGGCCCTCCGCACGCTCATCGAGGCGCGCGGCTCGCACGCCCACGTGATCGCGAAGATCGAGAAGGCCGAGGCGATCGCCGCGCTCGACGAGATCCTCGCCGAGACCCACGCCGTGATGGTCGCCCGAGGCGACCTCGGCGTCGAGATCGGCGCGGCCGAGGTTCCGCTCCTCCAGAAGCGGATCATCACCCGCGCCCTGGAGCGCGGGAAGCCTGTGATCACCGCGACGCAGATGCTCGAGTCGATGATCCACTCGCCGGGCCCGACCCGGGCCGAGGCCTCGGACGTGGCGAACGCGATCCTCGACGGCACGTCGGCCGTGATGCTCTCGGGCGAGACCGCGGTCGGTGAGTACCCGGTCGAGGCGATCCAGGTGATGGCGCGCATCGCAGCCGCCGTGGAGCCGAGCCTCGACTACCGCCACGAGATCCCCGTGGCGAGCGACCAGCCGACCATCGGCCAGGCGATGTCGAACGCGGCCTGCGACATCGCCGAGGCGCTCTCCGCCAAGGCGATCCTCGTCCCCACCTTCACGGGCCGCACCGCGTCGGGTGTCGCCCGGCTGCGCCCCCGCCGCCCGATCGTCGCACTCACGCACAAGATCGACTCGCTCCGCCACATGGCACTCGAGTGGGGCGTGATCCCGCTCGACATCCCCGAGACCGACGACGTCGCCGACCTCTGGGACCGTTCGGTCGCGGCGGCACGCGAGGCGGGCGTCGTGAGCAGCGGTGACCGCGTCGTGATCACCGCCGGAACCGCCGTGAACATCCCCGGCTCGACGAACGTCATCCGCGTCGACATCGCGTAGCGCCCTGGGGGAAACCATGGCTTGTGCGTGGGGGGAACCACATGGGTTCCCCCACGAGCCCCCTCCATCACGGCCACACACGGAGCCCTCGCCCGTCAGCCTCCCGGCCGGCCAAGCGGGCCTCCTCGACGTGGGGGAACCCATGGTTCCCCCACGAGCCCCCTCCATCACGGCCACACACGGAGCCCTCGCCCGTCAGCCTCCCGGCCGGCCAAGCCGGCCTTCGGCCTGAACGGACAGCTCACCGGTCGGCGGGGAGCGTAGATCGCTCTCGACGGCGCCGCGGGCGCCTCAGCCCGCCCGGGGCCCTGGGTCGTGAAGCGAGCCCTGACCCCCGAACTCAGCGCGCGGCGCGGGGGAAGGCGCTCCAGCCCGGGTAGACGGCGTCGTCGCCCAGCTCCTCCTCGATCCGCAGGAGCTGGTTGTACTTCGCCACGCGGTCGGAGCGGTGCGGCGCGCCGGTCTTGATCTGCCCGCAGTTCGTCGCGACGGCGAGGTCGGCGATCGTCGTGTCCTCGGTCTCCCCCGAGCGATGCGACATGACCGCGCGATAGCCGTTGCGGTGCGCGAGCTCGACCGCGTCGAGCGTCTCCGTGAGCGTGCCGATCTGGTTCACCTTCACGAGGATCGCGTTCGCCACGCCCTCGTCGATCCCACGACGGAGGAACGACGTGTTGGTGACGAAGAGGTCGTCCCCGACGAGCTGGCACCGGTCACCGAGGCGCTCGGTGAGCGTCGCCCAGCCGCTCCAGTCCTCCTCGCCGAGCCCGTCCTCGATCGAGACGATCGGGAAACGCTCGCAGAGGTCTGCCCACAGGTCGATCATGCCGGCCGTGTCGAGCTCGCCGCCCTGCCGGGCGAGCCGGTAGACCCCATCGCGGTGGAGCTCGCTCGTCGCCGGGTCGAGCGCAAGCGCGACCTTGTCGCGGTGCCCGGCCCGTTCCGCGGCCTCGAGGATCGCTTCGCACGCATCGGCGGCGCCACCGATGTCCGGCGCGAACCCGCCCTCGTCGCCGACTCCCGTGCCGAGACCGCGCTCCTTGAGGAGGCCCTTCAGGTGGTGATACGTCTCGGCGCCGATCCGCAGCGCCTCGGAGAACGTCTCGGCGCCTGCCGGGACGAGCATGAACTCCTGGAAGTCGAGGGCGTTCTGCGCGTGCGCCCCGCCGTTGATCACGTTCATCAGCGGTACCGGCAACACGTGCGCGTTCGTCCCGCCGACCCACCGGTAGAGCGGAACGCCGGACTCGCCCGCTGCCGCCTTCGCGACGGCCAACGAGGCGCCGAGGATCGCGTTCGCGCCGAGGCGGGACTTCGTGGGCGTGCCGTCGAGCTCGAGGAGGAGTCGGTCGATCCCGCGCTGGTCGTCCGCGTCGAGGCCGATCAGCGCGTCGGCGATCTCGCCGTCGACGTGGCCGACCGCCTGCATGACACCCTTCCCGAGCCAGGCGTCGCCGCCGTCGCGGAGCTCGACCGCCTCGTGCTCCCCGGTGGAGGCGCCGGACGGCACGAGCGCCATGCCGAGCGCACCGGACTCCAGGCCGACCTCGACCTCGACCGTCGGGTTGCCCCGCGAGTCGACGACCTGGCGGCCATGCACGTGAACGATCGTTCCCACGACACTCTCCTCCTCTTCGACGAGGCGAAGACTATCGAGGGGCTCAGGGCAGCCTAGGCGGTACCGTCGCCCGGCCGGCCGAGATCGTCCTTCGCCGTCTGGTACCAGCGCTCCTGGGCCTCCAGATCGAGCGCAGTCCACACCTCGCCCGCCTCGTCGGCGAGCTGCTCGGCGCGCTCGACGCGCGCCACGAAGCGGGCAGAGGTCGAACGCAGGGCCAGCTCCGGATCGACGTTCACGAACCGGGCGACGTTGACGACCGTGAAGAGGAGGTCTCCGACCTCCGCCGCGACAGCGGGATCGGGCTCGGTCTCGGGTGCGGGCCGCCCGGCACGCCCAATCTCGGCGAGCAGCTCGTCGAGCTCCTCGCGAACCTTCGCGATCGGCCCGTCGAGCCCGGGCCAGTCGTACCCGGCAGCTGCGGCCCGGCGCTGCACCTTCCTGGCGTGCAAGAGCCCGGGCAACGAGGCGGGAACATCGTGGAAGACGCCCCGACGTCCCTCTTGCTCGGTCTTGATCGCCTCCCAGCGCTCACGCACGCGCCCTGCGGTCGCAGCCTCGGCGTCTCCGAAGACGTGCGGATGTCGCCGCACGAGCTTCGCGTGGACGCCACGGGCGACGGCCTCGAGATCCCCCTGGCCCTGCTCCTCGAGGAGCAGGGCCAGGAAGTACGTCTGGAAGAGCAGGTCGCCGAGCTCGTCGACGAGCTTTGCCGGATCGTCTGCGAGCGCCGCCTCGGCGACCTCGTAGGCCTCCTCGACCGTGTGGGGGACGATCGTGCGTGCCGTCTGCTCGCGATCCCAGGGGCACTCCGCCCGCAGGCGACGGGTCAGCTCCTGGAGCTCGAGGAGCGCTCGCCCGAGGGCGTCGTGCCGGGGATCGTCAGCCGTTGGTGCCCGTGTCCGTCGCCGCTGCCGGAGGAGCGTAGCCCGTCTTGTACGTGACCTTGTCCTTGAAGCTCTTCTGGAGCGCAGCGAACCAGTCCTGGACCGCTTTGTCCCGCTTGGACTTGAGAACCTCCGCCCTGATCTGGGCCTCGGCCGAGGCAAGCGGAGTGGTGGAGGCCGCCTTCACCGGGCCGAGCGCCTGGATCACGTGGTAGCCGAACTGGGTCTTGATCGGCTGCGAGATCTGGTCGACCTTCAGCGTGAAGGACGACTTCTCGAACGGGGCGACGGTCTGTCCCTTCTGGATCGTCAGCTTCCCGCCGTTCGACGCCGACCCTGGATCCTGCGAGAGCTCCTTCGCGAGCGCAGCGAAGTCCTCGCCGGAGGCGAGACGGCGCTCGACCGCATCGGCCTCGGCCTTCGTCTTCACGAGGATGTGGCGCACGTCCCGCGACTCGGCGACGGTGTATTGCGCCTTGTTCTCGTCGTAGTACTTCTTGACGTCTGCGTCCGAGACGGACACCGACTTCGTGAGCTTGTCGGAAACCCCCTGCTGCAGGAGCTCAACCTCGACTGCGTCGCGCACGTCCTTCTCGCTGTAGCCCTGCTTCTTCGCCTGGGAGGTCACCTGCTTCAGGTCGCCGCCGTAGTACTGCTTCGCGATCTCGACGAGGCGCGCGTCGATCTCGGCGGGCGTCACCTCGATGCCGAGCTCCGCCGCACCCTGGGCGAGCTGCTCGCGCTGCACGAGGGAGGCGACAGCCTGGGCCTGGAGGGACGAGTACTCGGAAGTGCCGGTCTTCGGGAACGCTCGCTTCGTGGCGGCCCACTGCCGCTTCGCAAGCGCCATGGTGCTGTCTAGCCGTGCCTTGGTGATGACTGTGCCGTCGACGACCGCGACCGCGTCGGCAGGGACGTCGTCCTTGCCGCCGCACCCGGCGGCGACGAGGGCCGTGAGCGCGACGAGCGCGACGGCGAGTGAGGGGAGGATGCGTGAGATCTTCATGACGCCCTTTTTGTAGACGAGCGGCGGTTGCGCCCAGGTT
Source organism: uncultured Actinomycetes bacterium (assembly GCA_963849125.1). Lineage (GTDB taxonomy): Bacteria > Actinomycetota > Thermoleophilia > Gaiellales > Gaiellaceae > Gaiella. The sequence continues at coordinate 269,506 of CAWKGI010000023.1, forward strand.
ACGGAGTGTTCGGGAAAGGTTCGGCGCGCGCGCGCCACAGGGCCTCGCTCAGGCGGCCCGGCGAGCGGCAACGATAGCATCGGTCAGGGCGAGCGCTCCCTCGAGCCCTTCGCAACGCGCTGTGATCTCCCGGCGGGAGGACGTGTAGACGGCGGTGTCAGCGATCGCCCGGAAGGCCCGCAGCTCGTCGCCCGTGAGCCCGATCGGGCCGATCGTCGCACGGCCCTGGCGGAAGATCAGGTAGTCGGCGCCGAGCAAGGCGACCCGCAGGCGTGCCTCCTGGATGCGGAACAGGCTCTCGACGGGCTCGGGCAGCGGTCCGTAGCGATCTTCGGTCGCTGCGCGGAGCTCGCGCAGCTCGTCGTCGTGCTCCACCAGAGCGAGCCGTCGGTGCAGGTCGATCTTGAGGGCCTCCGACTGGATGTACGCAGCCGGGATGAACGCATCGACCCGCGCGTCGATCCGAACCGGGCGGACGGCGACGCGTGCCTGGCCCGAGAGCTCGGCGACAGCCTCGTTGAGCATCTCGACGTACAGCTCGAAGCCGAGTGCGGCGACGTGGCCGGATTGCTCCGCTCCGAGGAGGTCGCCCGCCCCACGGATCTCGAGGTCACGCATCGCGATCTGGAAGCCTGCACCGAGCTCGGTGTGGTCGGCGAGGGTCGAGAGCCGCGCGCGCGCCTCGGCCGTGAGCTCGCTCGCATCGGGGTAGAGCAGGAACGCGTGAGCCGTCACGTCCGAGCGGCCGACCCGGCCGCGGATCTGGTAGAGCTGCGCGAGCCCGAGAGTGTCGGCACGCTCGATGATCAGGGTGTTCGCCTGCGGGATGTCGATCCCCGACTCGATGATCGTGGTGGAGACGAGCACGTCGGCGTCCCCTCGGAGGAAGGCGTGCATCCGCTCCTCGAGCTCTCGCTCGGACATCTGCCCGTGGGCGACGATGAAGCGGAGGCCCGGGCAGAGCTGGCGGAGCTTCTCGCCCGTCTCCTCGATCGTCTCCACGCGGTTGTGGAGGTAGAACGCCTGCCCGTCGCGCAGCTTCTCCCGCTCGAGCGCGCCCTTGACGAGCTCTTCGTCGTACTCGCCGACGGTCGTCCGGATCGGCCGCCGGCCCTCGGGCGGCGTCTCGATGATCGAGATGTCGCGTAGTCCGGAGAGCGACATGTGCAGGGTGCGTGGAATCGGCGTCGCCGACATCGCGAGCACGTCGACCTCGAGGCGGAGCGCGCGAAGGAGCTCCTTCTGCGCCACGCCGAAGCGCTGCTCCTCGTCGACCACGACGAGACCGAGCTGCTTCGGGATCACGTCGCGCGAGAGGATCCGGTGCGTGCCGACCAGCACCTCGACCTTCCCTTGCCGGAACTCCTCGAGCACCGCCTTCACCTCGGCGGGGCGGCGGAAACGGGAGACCATCTCGACGCGGACCGGGAAGTCGCGGTACCGCTCCCGGAACGTGTTCCAGTGCTGCTCGGCGAGGATGGTCGTAGGGCACAGCACGAGCACCTGACGCCCGTTCACCGCGACGGCGAACGCCGCACGGACGGCGACCTCCGTCTTCCCGAAGCCCACGTCACCGCAGACGAGCCTGTCCATCGGCCTACTGGACGCGAGGTCGTCGGTGACGGCGTCGATCGCACGCCGCTGGTCGTCGGTCTCGCGGAACGGGAACGTCTCCTCCAGGCGCTCGATCCAGTCGGAGGAGAGGTCGTAGGCCGTCCCCTCCGATCGCTGGCGCTGGGCGTAGAGGAGCAAGAGCTCGCCTGCGAGCTCGCGCACCGACTCGCGGGCGCGTGCCTTGAGGTTCTGCCAGGCCTTGCCGCCGAGCTTCGAGAGCACCGGCGAGCGGGCGTCCGCGCCGATGTACTTCGAGAGCTTCCCGAGCTGCTCGTGTGGGACGAACAGCCGGTCCTCGCCCTTGAAGGCCAGGTGCAGGTAATCGCGCGTGACACCTGCGACCTCCTTCGTCTCGAAGCCGAGCAGCTTTCCGACGCCCTGATCCTCGTGCACGACATAGTCGCCGACGCGCAGGTCGGCGAAGCTCGCGAGCGCGCGCCCGAGGCGCGTGTCGGCACGGGCCGGACGCTTCCTGAAGATCTGGGTCTCCGGCAGCAGGACGACGCCGAGCTCGCGCCAGACGAATCCGCGTCTGACCGGCGCGACGGCGAAGCGAAGCTCCGGCTCATCGGCGAGGGCTTCCCCGGGCTCGAGCGCGACCGGCGTGACCTTGCGCAGGAGGGAGCTCTGCCGCATCGCCTCGCCGCGATGCGCGAACGCCACGACGACGCGGTTGCCGGCGCGCACGAAGCCCGCGAGCTCGTTCTCGGCCTCGGCAAGGCCGCGCGCCGCGAGCGCCGGGCGCTGGGCCTCGAACTGATGCGCCTGCCCGTGGGGAAAGGGATCGAGCTCGGCCGCATCGGCCAGCGAGACCGCTGCGAGCCCCTCTTCGTCCCACACCCGGCGCACATCGTCGGGCTGCCAGACGAGATCGGGTGTCCGCTCCCAGACGGGCACCGTGGTGACCACAGAGGCGACCGGCTCGTCCCACGCGTCGCGCGCCAGCTGCGGCACCTCGTCTCGCACGCGCTCGATCGCAGGCTGCACGAGCGCGCTGTCCAGGGGGTGCAGCGCGCGCTGTGTGAACGGCGAGAAGGCCCGAACCTGCTCGATCTCGTCCCCGAAGAGCTCCACCCGGAGCGGCTCGCGCCCGGTTGTCGGAAACACGTCGACGATTCCACCCCGCACGGCGAACTGGCCACGCTCATCGACGCGATCGACGCGCTCGTAGCCGGAGCGGGCGAGCGCCGCCGCGATCCCGTCGACGCCGGGCTCGTCACCGACACGCAGGGAGAGCGGCCGCGGTCTCTCGGCCAACGGTGGCATCCCCTCGGCGAGCGCGACGGCCGAGGCGCAGACGAGCCCGCCCCGCGCGAGCACGTCGAGCGCGCGGAACCGCTCCCCGACCAGGTGCGGTGGGGGCTCGAGCCCGGAACCGGGGGCGACGCCGCGGCTCGGGAGAAAGGCGACGCCGGCCTCGGGAAGGAACCACGATGCCCCCTCCGCCGCGTCACGCGCGTCGTTGTCCTCGGGGAGCGCGACGAGCAGCGCCCGCCCGAGCTCGACATGCAGCGCTGCGAGCAGCAAAGGGAGAGCGGGCTCCGACACACGCGCCCGCACCGGGAACGCCCGCGCGAACGCAGTGAAGCGGTCGCTCGCGCGCAACGCCTCGACGAGGGAGTGGAGCGTCGTGGTCGGGTCGGCCGGCTGGTCCATACGTCGGGCGGGACTCCCGCCCCGCGGGGGTCATGGTAGACGCGCTGGCGCCCCGCCCAAGGGCCGCCTCGGCGCGATCCGCTTCAGGGTGTGCTTCCGCGCTCTCGGCGGAGCGACCACGCAAGCGCGGGCCTGAGCGATCTGGCGTGCGCGGGAGGCCGGGCGACGGTACGGCCCCCAGGGGGGCTTGGACGCCCCCCTGATCTCAGGCTACCCGTGCTTCTCCCTCACGAACGTGCCGTCTTGGTGCCGACATGCATCGCGGAGCCGAGAGGAGTCGACGGTGATGCGGCAGCGCATGCGGCGACCGGGGCCAGCGCCTGCCGGGCGCGTCAGTGGAAGCGCCGCTGCGCCTCGTCGAGCCCGAGGGTTGCGACCACCTCGACGGCGTCTGCCGAGCGGGAGACGATCGCCTCGACGTCGTCCGCCGGGTCGAAGGCCGAGAGGACGTAGTCGGCCACAGGACGGGGGTCGCCTCGCTCGGGCCGGCCGACGCCGATCCGCAGACGCAGGAAGTCCTGCGTGCCGAGCCGCTGGGCGATCGAGCGGAGCCCGTTGTGCCCGGCGAGCCCGCCTCCCAACCTCGCCTGGAGCCGCGCTGTCGGCAGATCGACGTCGTCGTGCACGACGACCAGACGTTCCGGGTCGACCTTGTAGAACGCAGCGGCGGCCTGGATCGCTGAGCCCGACTCGTTCATGTACGTCTCGGGCTTCAGCAGGCCGAGCCTTGCGCCGTCGACCTGCACCTCGGCGAGCTTTCCCTTGAACTTCGACTTGAACGAGGCCCCGTGTCGACGCGCGAGCTCGTCGACGACCATCCACCCCACGTTGTGGCGATCACGGGCGTACTCGGCTCCGGGGTTACCGAGGCCTGCGACCAGGTAGTCCATCGGATCACCCGCCTCTTCCCTGCGGAAGAGGCGCACGACTCACTCCTCGGAGGAGGAGTCGTCGTCGGCAGCGTCGCCGCCGTCGCCAGCCGCTTCGCCCTCGCCCTCGCCCAGCTCTTCGCCCTCGGTCTCCTCGACACCACGAGGCACGGCACACGAGGCGACGGCCGTCTCGGGATCGTCGAGGATCGTGACGCCGGGCAGGACCGTGGCATCGGCGAGACGGACGATCCCACCAAGCTCGAGGGTCTCGATGCTGACCTCGATGTGCTCGGGGATGGCTGTCGGGAGCGCCTCGACCCGGACCTCGCGGACGAGCGGCTGCACCAGCCCACCCTGACGCGCCCCCGGAGACTCGCCGACGAGGACGACCTGCACGGTGACCTGGATCGCGACGTCGAGGCGAACCTCGTGGAAGTCGATGTGCGTCAGGGTTCCGCGAACCGGATGCCGCTGGAAGTCCTTGACGACGGCGCTGCGGGAGGTTCCGTCGAGCACCACGTCGACCACGGTATGGACGCCAGAGGCGCCCCCGAGGGCCGTGCGGAGATCCCGCTCTGCGACGACGAAGGCGAACGAGCCGCTCTGCTTGCCGTACAGCACGCCCGGGATGAGCCCCTGCGAGCGCAGGCGCCGGACGTTGCGCGAGCCCAGCTGATCGGCGGCGCGGGTGGAGACCTCGAGGGTTACGCGGTCGGTGGACATCGGCGGGGGATTGTAGCGGACGGCGGCGCCTCGTCCGTACCATCGAGCCGATGCACGCGCGACTCCATGAGGTGGCGACGCGGGACGGACGCACGCTGGAGGTGTGGGCGGCTCCCGGGCAGGATCGGAGCGCGCTCATGATGATCCACGGCACGCCGTCCTCGGGCCTGCCGTGGGAGGTCGAGCACGCCGCGGCGGTCGCAGCGGGCGTCGGCTACGTGACGTACTCGAGGCCGGGCTACGGCGCGTCGACCCGGCACCGCGGCAGGTCGGTCGCCGACGCGGCCGCGGACGTCCAGACGATCGCGCGAGCCCTCGACATCGAGACCCTGTTCGTCGTCGGAGCTTCCGGGGGAGGCCCTCACGCTCTCGCCTGCGCCGCACTCCTCCCCGATCTCGTCGCCTCCGCGGCGACCGTCGGCGGCGTCGCACCGTGGGGTGCCGAGGGGCTCGACTGGCTCGCCGGCATGGCGCAGGAGAACGTGGAGGAGTTCGGGGCGACGCTACGTGGGGAGGCCGCGCTCGTCGAGGCGCTCACACCGCTCGTCGCCGCGTTCGCGGCCGTGACAGCGGACGAGATCGCAGACGCCTTCGGGGGCCTCGTCTCGGAGGTCGATCGCGCGAGCCTGACGGATGCCTTCGCGGAGATCACGGCCAGGCGCTCCCGGCAGGCCCTGGCGAACGGAGCGGGAGGCTGGATCGACGACGACCTCGCCTTCGTGCGCGGGTGGGGCTTCTCGCTCGAGGCGATCCTCTGCCCCACGGTCGTGTGGCAGGGCGACCATGACCTGATGGTGCCGCCCGCCCACGGCACCTGGCTCGCAGCCCACGTGCCGGGCGCGGTGCCCCGCCTCCTCCCGGATGACGGTCACCTCTCCCTCATCGTCGGCCGCGTCTCCGAGTACGTCGCAGACCTCGTCGAGCGAGGCCGGTCGGCGCGCTAGCCGCTCGATTCGATGAGCCGGGCGCCCGTGGCGTCAAAGGCCTCGACCCCGACCTCGACCGCCGGCGACCGGGGAAGCTCCTCCGCCAGCAGGCTGAACACCGTCGCATCGCGACGCGGGGCGCCTGCGGGGGACTCGAGCCTGCGTCGGAGCACCCCTTCCTCGACGAAGCCGAGGCGGCGCGGAACCGAGAGGCTCGCCCCGTTCTCCGGGTCGACGAGGATGTCGACCCTCGCCACACCGCAGATCTCGAAGGCGACCCGGGTCAGGGCTGCGGTCGCCTCGGTCGCGAGACCTCGTCCGACGCTGTCCGCGCGGATCCAGTAGCCGATCTCGAAGCTGTCCGGGCCGCTGCGGGTGTGGAGGCCCGTTCCTCCGAGCACGCGACCTCCGTCCACGGTCGAAGATGCCGTACACGAAGTCCTGTCCGAGGTCGAACGCGCCGCGGAAGCCACGGAGGAGCGCGATCCTCTCCTCCCGAGAGATCGGCTCGGCGTGCGCCCACGGCATCCACGGCCGAAGGTGGTCGAGGCTCCCGAGGACGGCCTCCTCGAGCGCGCGGTGGTCACCGGGCTCCCAGCACCGAAGGAGCAGTCGCTCGGTGCGGATGGCGTACGGCGGGTCCACGCGTTCCGGTGCCATGCCATAGCCTAGAGAGGCCCGCGCGAACACGCCTGCAGGGCCCCGTGCTAGCGCTCAGCCGGCGGGGAGGCCGCGACCGTGTACGCGCTTCCACAGCGACGACAGGCCGCAGGGGCGCCGACGGAGGCGGTCACACGCCCACCGCAGAACGGACAGAAGCGCGCCTCGTCCACGCGCTGCGCCTCTATCGCATCGAGGGCCGGCCGGCTGATCCAGTGCAGGACGGGCGTCGCGACGACGGCCGCCGCGAGCAGCACCATCACGACCCCGAACACGCGAGTGAAGGCGGAGCCGGCCCCGTCCGTCCAGACCATCCGCACGAGCATCGCCGTGGCGATCCCGAGCAGCACGAGGTCGACGTACAGCAACGGGCCGAACGGGGGACGCAGCCGAGCGAGCGCAAGCAGGGAGGCGATCACGCCCGCGGTCGCGACGATCGTCACCGACGGCAGGAGCCGCTCGCCGAACCCCGATGTCACGTGCTCCCAGACATCGACGATCCCGCCGACGAGCGCGATCGCGGCGAGAAGGACGGTGAGCGGCGGAACGGGCCACAGCAGGTGGCGCTCCCACGCCGGGGCCACGGCGAGGCAGGCGACGAGAAAGGCCGTGACCATGAGCGACGTGACGAGGGTGTGCTTGGCCGTCTCTCCGAAGTGCGGCGCGAGGATGGCCACGATGCCGAGCAGCGCGTTGACGCCGAGCGACACGAAGAACACACCGAGGCCGACACGGCGCACGCGACGAAGCGATCCATCCGGATTCGGTGGAGCGGTCAAGGGGCTCGCAACGATAGACACGTCACACTCGCTCCCGTACGACGCTTCCAGCCACAGCATCTCGCGGAGCGAGTCAACGGACATCCGCGGATCCGCTGACGAGCGACTGTCAAGCCCCGGCGGAGGAGTTCTCCGTCATCACGACGAACCCTCGGAAGATGAACGCCCAGATGCTCGTCCCGATCGCCCTGGCTGCGATCGCGGTCTTCGCGCACGCCAGGCGCGCGAAGGGGTAGCGCGTCACGCCGAAAGCGTGGACGGCCCGGCTAGAAGAGCTGGTTCTCGCCCGCGAAGATCGCCGAGACCGAGTCGTCGGAGAAGACGTTCTGGATCGTCTCGGCGAGGATCCCGGCGACCGACAGCACCTCGACGTTGTCAGGCTTCGTGAGGGGATCGACCGGAACGGTGTCGGTCACGACGAGCTTGTCGATCTCACTCGCGGCGATGCGCTCGAGCGCCGGGCCGTTGAACAGGCCGTGCGTCGCGCAGGCGTACACCTTGATCGCGCCTGCCTCCTTGAGCGCCTGCGCGCCCGCGGCGAGGGTGCCCGCGGTGTCGACGACGTCGTCGCTCATCACGGCGATCTTGCCCTCGACGTCGCCGATCACGGTCGTGACCTTCGCCTCGTTGTGACCCGGGCGGACCTTGTTGAGGATCACGAGATCGCCGCCGATCATCTCGGCGAACTTGCCCGCGAGCTTCGCGCGACCGGTATCGGGCGAGACTGCCGCAAGCGGTGCGTCGAGGTTGAGGTCACGGACGTACTGCGCGAACATCGGCACGGCCGTCATGTGATCGACCGGGATCTCGAAGAAGCCCTGCACCTGGCCCGCATGGAGGTCCATCGTCAGGACGCGGTCGACACCGGCGGTCTGGAGCAGGTCGGCCACGAGCTTGGCCGTTATCGGCTCGCGCGGTCGTGACTTCTTGTCCTGACGGACGTAGAAGTACCAGGGCACGACGGCCGTGATCCGCTTGGCGGACGCGAGCTTCGCCGCGTTGACCATGATCAGCAGCTCCATCAGGTACTGGTCGACGGGCAGCGCCGCAGTCTGCACGATGAACACGTCCGCGCCCCGGATCGAATCCTCGTAGCGACAGTACGTCTCGCCGTTCGCGAACGTCTTGAGGGTCACCGTCCCGAGCTCGCAGCCGAGCTGCCCGGCGATCAGGGCCGCGAGCTCCGGGTTCGAGCGGCCCGGAGACCAGGGTCAGCCGCTTCTCCGGGGTCAGGCCGATCACCCGTCCGACGGGAAGGCTCGACGGCGGCGCGTGATGTCCGAGTCCCGGAAGCGTCTGCTCAACCGTCCCGCTTTCCACCTCGACCCTCCTTGATCGTCTGCCGCGGCGGAAAGCCCACGAGCGCGTTGTCAGGGACGTCCTCCGTCACCACCGTACCCGCAGCGGTCCACACATCATCTCCCAGCGTGACGGGCGCGACAAGCATCGTGTCGACACCGATCCTGGTGTCCTTGCCGACGACGGTCCGGCCCTTGGGCACACCACGGCGATGACCGAGGTTCGCGGTGATCGTCCCGGCCCCGACATTCGTCCGCTCGCCGATCTCGGCGTCACCGACGTACGAGAGGTGCGGCACCTTCGCACCGTCGTCGAGGTGTGTGTTCTTCAGCTCGACGAACGTGCCTGCCTTGGCGGATGCTCCCAGCACGGTTCCGGGGCGCAGGTAGCAGAACGGCCCCACCAGCGCGCCCTCGCCGACCTCGGCGTCGACAACCACCGCGTGCGGGCCGATCCGGGCGCCGGCAGAGACCCGGGTGGTACCACGGAGCATGGTGAACGGCTCCACCACGACATCCTCCGCCAGCTCGACGCCGGGCTCGATCCACGTGGTGGCGGGATCGACGATCGTCACGCCCGCGAGCATGTGAGCGCGGGCGATCCTGTCGCGGAGCGCTGCCGCAGCCGTCGCAAGCTCCACCCGGGTGTTCACGCCCTCGGTCTCGTCCGGATCGGGCGCGACGTGAACGGCGACCCTGTGTCCCGCGTCCACGAGATCGCGCACAGCGTCGGTCAGATACAGCTCGCCCTGAGCGTTCGCCGGCGTCAGCCGCTCCAGCGCGGGCCAGAGGAGGTCGGCTCGGAACACGTAGATCGAGGAGTTCGCCTCGCCGACGGCGAGCTCCTCGGGGGAGGCGTCGGCAGCCTCGACGATGGCAGCGAGGTCGCCGTCGGCGTCGCGGACGATGCGACCGTAGCTCCGGATGTCCGCCGGAAAGAAGGAGAGCACGGTGGCGCCTGCCAGCTTGTGCCGGTGCTCAGCGACGAGCGCCTCGAGCAGCTCGGTGGTCAGCAGTGGCGTGTCACCGGAGAGGACGAGCACCTCGTCGGCCTCTCCGACCGCCTCCCGAGCGCTGCGCACGGCGTCACCCGTGCCGAGCGCCCGCTCCTGCACTGCGACCTCCAGGCCCGAGAAGGCGTCTGCCGTGTCGGGCGAGGCGACCACGACGAGCCGCGTCGGCTCGAGCGGTCGCGCCGCCTCAACCACCCAGTCGACCATGCGGCGGCCGAGCAGGGGATGGAGGTGCTTGGCCACGGCGGAGCGCATGCGCGTGCCGCGCCCTCCTGCCATCACCACTGCTGCGAGTGTCGTCGGTGTCACGGCTCTACTTGGCTGGGGCGCCAGGATTCGAACCTGGGATCACGGGACCAAAACCCGTTGCCTTACCGCTTGGCCACGCCCCATCAAAGCGGGACGCCGAGTGTAGTCGACCGATCGGCAGGCACGGGCGGCCACCGTCGTCAGCGCCGGTCGAGAAGGAGGACGACGAGCGCTCCGACGGCGAGAAGCACCACGAGCAGCCCGGCCACGACGACGGCCGTGGCCGCGGCGATCGGCACGAGTACCACGGTCAGCTGTGACACGGCGCCGATCCAGGCGACCGTCCGCACATCGGCGCGAGCGTGGTCGCGACCGACGACCCAGTAGAACGAGACGGCCCCCAGAGCGAGCAACGCCACGAGCCACCAGCTCACGGCCCCAACGAGCACGAGCGCCCCCTCGACCGCCGCGACAGCGAGGGCGACACGCATTCGGTTGCGGGCGAGACGACGTCCCGTGGGCGTCGAGCGGTGCTCGAGGACGACGTTGGAGCTCATGCGCTCAACGGTACCAACGTGGAGCGGTGACCCAGGTGCGCGCGACGGCGGCGACCGCGCCCTCGGCCTCCCTCGCGGCTGCCGGCGAGGTGAAGAGGGCGTACACCACGGGGCCTGCGCCGGACACATCGGCACGGAAGGCACCGAGCTGCTCGAGTCGATCGGCAAGCGGCGAGGCGGCCAGGTCGTTGCGAGGGAGCAGCGCCAGGTCCGCGCAGGCACGGACCGAGGCGAGAGACGAGCGGAGCGACTCACGGCGCTCGTCGAAGCCCTCCCAGCCCTTCCGTTCGTCGAAGGACGCGTACACCTCCGCCGTCGACGCCTTCACCGCACCGTGCGGGAGCGCGAGGAGCACGACGTAGTCCTGGGGCAGGGGCTGCGGCGTCAGCACCGAACCGTCCGCCACTGCGAGCTGCGCGCCGTCCTCGAGGAAGAACGGAACATCGCTCCCCAGCCCGGCGGCGATCGCTTGGAGATCTGCCGGCGCCAGCGGCCGCTCGAGGAGCCCGCTCGCGAGCCGGAGCGTCGTGGCGGCATCCGAGCTGCCCCCACCGAGCCCCGAGGCGACCGGGATCGCCTTGCCAATCGTCGCGGCGAAGGACACACCCGTTCGCCCCCTGACGGCCTCGAGCGCTCGGCGGACGAGCGTGTCGTCCGCAAACCCTTCGACGAGGACGGTGTCGGAGGGGTGCAGCGTGATCGTGTCGGCGAGCTCGAGCCGCTGCATGATCGTCACGACCTCGTGCTTGCCGTCGTCGCGTGGCGGCCCGACGACGAGCGCGAGGTTGACCTTCGCAGGGGCCGTGCCGGTCATGGTCGCCCGCCGGCTCAACCGAGCGCCTCCCACAGCGCGACGAACGTCGACGGCTCGAGCGCCTCCGCCCTGATCCCGGGCGGGATGCCGATGCGCTCGAGAGCAGCCACGGCCTCCTCGCGCGTCGCAACGCCGGCAAGGGCGAGGGCGTTCGGGAGCGTCTTGCGACGATGTCCGAAGGCGCCCTCGACGACCCGTCGGATGCCTGCGATGTCGGGAGGCGCCTCGATGCGCTCGAAGGCGACGAGGGCCGAGTCGACGTTGGGTGGCGGCCTGAACACCGTCCGTGCCACGGGATGGAATCCCGTCCGGCGAGCCAGCAGCTGCACCAGGACGGACACGGCGCCGTACGCCTTGGTCGAGGGCTGCGCGAAGAACCGCTCGGCGACCTCTCGCTGCACCATCACACACCACGCTTCGATTCCCGGCAGGCCCATGAGCGTCTCCGCGACGATCGGCGTGGCGACGTTGTACGGGAGATTCGCGACGAGCTTCGACGGCGCCGGCTCGAGTCCGGAAAGGTCGATCCGGAGCGCGTCGCCGAAGACGAGACGGACGTTCTCCGTCCCGGCGAGGGCGCGGGCGAGCGGGGTCTCGAGGGCGCGGTCGAGCTCCACCGCGTGTACCAGCGCGACCCGCTCGGCGAGGTAGGCGGTGAGCACCCCCAGTCCGGGGCCGACCTCCAGCACGACGTCGTCGGGGTCGAGCGACGCGAGGCGACCGATCACGTCGAGGATGTTCCGATCCGCGAGGAAGTGCTGCCCGAGCGCCTTCTTCGGCGCGTGAGCGCTCACGGGAGCCCGAACGCCTTCGTCGCGTTGTCGTCGATGGCGTCCGCGAGATCAGCGGTGTCCTCGCCCCTCACCTCGGCGAGCACCTGGAGCGTATGGCGGACGTTCGCCGGCTCGTTCCGGCGGCCGCGGACCGGCTGAGGCGCCAGGTAGGGGCTGTCGGTCTCGACGAGGAGCCTGTCACGTGGGACGAGCGGGACGCAGAGCCGGAGCTCGGCCGCCTTCGGGAACGTGACGTTCCCCGCGAACGAGACGTAGTACCCGCGCTCGACGGCCGACTCGAGCAGCCTCGGGGACGAGAAGCAGTGGAGGATGACCGTGCCCGGGAACGAGGAGAGGGCCGCGACGGTCTCCTCCTCCGCCTCCCGGCTGTGGATCACGACCGGTAGGTCGACCTCCTCGGCGAGCGCCAGCTGGGCGTCGAAGAGCCGTCGCTGCTCGCCGAGCGTGGCGAACGTGTGGAACCCGTCGAGGCCGGTCTCCCCCACGGCAACGGCCTGCGGATGGTCGAGCAGGCCGCGCAGCTCGTCGATCCGACCGGCCTCGGGAGAGGCAGCCTGGTGTGGGTCGATCCCGAGCGCCGCGAAGACCCCGGTGTTGCGCTCGGCGATCCCGAGGGCGGCGCGGCACGAGGCGATGCCGGTTCCGATGGTGACGATACGGGTGACACCGGCCGCTCGGGCACGGGCGACGACGCCCTCGACCGGCTCGTCACACGCGTCGAGGTGCGCGTGCGTGTCGATCACGCCGTGGAGGCGCGCGCCTCCATGCGCGCGAGCTCGTCGGCGACGACCGTCTCCGGGTCGAGCTTCGCGAACAGCGCCACCGGCTCTCGAAGAGCCTGCCCCGCCTCGAGTCGCGACGGTTCCCAGCGACCGATCCACGAGGCGTAGTCGCCTGTGAGCACCTCGTGGGTCGAGCCGTCGGTCTCGGCGGCCTCGACGATCTCGAGCGGCCCGGCGAGCAGCCCGTCGTGCCCGAGCAGCTCGTGGAGCCGCTGAGACGAGAACGGCAAGAAGGGCGTGAACAGCACCTTGAGATCGTCGATGCAGCGCAGCGCGACGTGCAGGATCGTGCCGGCGCGGTCGCGGTCGACCTTGATCACTGCCCAGGGTGCCTCGTCGCTGACGTACTGGTTCACGCGCGAGGCGAGGTGCATCGTCTCTGCGAGCGCTGCCTTGAAGCGCGCCTGCTCGATCAGGTTCCCGACGGTGTCGAAGCCTCCCTCGACGGCGGCGAGCACGTCGCGGTCGCCGTCGGTGAGCGCTCCCTGCGGCGGCACCGCACCGAAGTTCTTGTACGCGCTCGTGAGGACGCGGTTGACGAGGTTGCCCCAGCCGGCGACGAGCTCGTCGTTGTTGCGCCGCACGAACTCCGTCCAGGTGAAGTCGGCTGTCCTGGGTCTCGGGGCCGGCCGCGGCGATGAAGTACCGCAGCGCGTCGGCGGAGTACCGGTCGAGGAAGTCGCGCGACGTAGATGACCACGCCGCGCGACGACGAGAACTGCTTGCCCTCCATCGTCAGGAACTCGCTGCGAGACGACCTCGGTCGGCAGGTTGAGCTCGCCGAGCGACGCCCGGCTCGCCGCCGCCGTCGCCACCCGCCGTCGTAGCCGAGCAGCTCGGCCGGCCAGATCACGCAGTGGAAGGCGATGTTGTCCTTGCCCATGAAGTAGTAGCGGCGCGCCTCGGGGTCGTGCCACCACTCGCGCCAGGCGTCGGGCGTCGCCGCGGTTCGCGGCCCACTCGACCGAGGCCGAGAGGTAGCCGATGACCGCGTCGAACCACACGTAGATCCGCTTGTCCGTCCCGCTCCTCGCCAGCCGGGGAGCGGGATGCGGCACGCCCCAGTCGAGGTCGCGGGTCATCGCCCGCGGCCGGAGGTCGTCGAGCAGGTTCGAGCGAGAAGCTGCATGACGTTGGGCCGCCAGTCGCTGCTGCGCCGCCGAGCCACTCGGCGAGGCGCTCCGCGAACGCCGGCAGGTCGAGGAAGAAGTGCTGCGGTCTCGACGAACACGCGGCGTCTCGCCGTTGATCTTCGAGCGAGGTTCGATCAGGTCGACGGGGTCGAGCTGGTTGCCGCAGTTGTCGCACTGGTCGCCGCGCGCGTCCGTCGTACCCGCAGATGGGGCAGGTGCCCTCGATGTAGCGGTCGGGCAGCGTGCGGCCGGTCGACGGCGAGATCGCGCCCAGCGTGGTCTCCTCGACGATGTAGCCGTTGCTCGCACAGCGTGCGGAACAGCTCCTGCACGACCGCGTGGTGGTTCGCGTCGTCGTGCGGGTGAAGAGGTCGTAGGAGAGACCGAGGCCGTCTGAGGTCCTCGACGGATGACGCGGTTGTAGCGGTCGGCGAGCTCACGCGGCGAGACGCCCTCGCTGGTCGGCCGGCACCAGGATCGGCGTGCCGTGCTCGTCGGTCCCGCTGACCATCAGCACGTCGTGGCCGGCCATCCGCATGTAGCGGGCTGAAGACGTCGGAGGGCACGCCGAACCCGGCGACGTGGCCGATGTGGCGCGGGCCGTTGGCGTACGGCCAGGCGACGGCGACGAGGATCTTCCTGCGCTCCATGGCGCCCCAGTGTACGCGTGCCCGTCGCCCCTCCAAGCCTGACGGTGGCTGCCCTCCCGGCAGCCACCGTCAGGAGCAGAGCGCACGCAGCACCGGCCAGGAGCAGCGGCCAGCCGGCCCGGATGTCGAGGCCGGCTCGGGCGGCGACGATGGCCGGCTCCGGTACGTCGTGTCGGCCCGAATCCGTTCGAACGGGCTCGAGCGGCATGGTCGAGTCGAGCACCCGGTGCGCCTCCATGCTGCCGCACGGCCCCTGCGCCGGCCGGCCGAGACGCTCGATACGGGGAGCGGCATCCGCGGTCGGGGTGGCCAGGGTGCGCATCGGCCGATGCGCGTGGCGCACCGCGTCGACGCCCGGCGAGTCGACGGATTCCACGGACACCATGACTGGGCCTCTGTCCTGCTCGATAGAGCCGACGAGTGGCGGTGCGGTCGCGCTCGCCGTGGCGGCGTGCGTCGCTCCGTTGGCCGCCGGCGCCGAGCGATGCGACGGGACGACGGGTGCGACCGACCGGGTCGAGCCCTCGGGGCCGACCGTGGCCCCGAGCGTGGTGCCGACCCGGTCCGGCGTCGACGCCGGCCGGCCGGACGGGATCGACGGCGACACGACGGTCGGCTCAGGTGTCGCCGACGCCGCAGGGGGCACCTCCTCCGTGCCCGCGGCGGGAGCGACGCCAGGGGCGACCACCGGCTGCGCCGGAGGAGGATCGAAGCCGTCGACGACTCGCGGCGGAAGGAACCGCAGAGGATCGAGATACCCCTCTGCGACACCGGCTCGACGCACGCCCAGATGCACGTACGGAACCGCGTGCTCGCTCTCACCGCTCGAGCCTGCGCTGCCGACGACGTCACCCTCGACCACCGTCGTGCCACGGGCGACGAGCGCCGAGCCGAGGTGGGCCATGGTCACCGAGAGCCCTTCCGCCGTCTGGAGCGCGACCACACGCCCATGGGTCGGCACGACTCCGACGAACGTCACCGTCCCGTCGACGGGCGCGAGGACGTCCTCGTTCGCGGAGCCGCCGACGTCGATCCCTCGATGCTGGCCCGGAGCGTACGCGTCGGCTCCGAGCGAGAAGGGACGGAGCACCTCTCCGTGCAGCGGCCACGACCAGGCACCCGCCGGACCTGCGACCGCGAGCGCTGCCACGAGCGCGGTTGCGAAGCACCCAACAAGGCGACGCATCTGCGACACCTCCTTCGTTCACTGCGCGGGCAACGCGGCAGAGACACGATAGCGAGCGCTCCGGACGTCGTCAACGAAGACAACGGAGCTCAGAGCGACGCGTCATAGAGCTCGCTTCGCGACACGCCTGAGAGACGGGCGACGACGTCCACAGCGGTGCGCCGCGACGAGCCGGCGTCACGGAGCTCGACGACCGCCTCCAGAGCCTCCGCGAGGCCGCGCCGAGGATCCGCATCGTCGCTTGCCGGGCCGATCACCAGCGTGATCTCTCCCTTCGGGGGCTCCGTGAACCTCTCCGCTACCTCCGTCGAGCTGCCACGGACGACCTCCTCGAAGCGCTTGGTCAGTTCCCGGCAGACGGCGACCCGACGCCCCGGCAGCGCTGCGGCGAGGCTCGCGAGCGACGAAGGCAGCCGACGCGGAGACTCGAACGCGACCGCCGGATGCCGCCAGCCCTCGAGCTCGGCCCAGAGAGCGGCCCGTTCCGTGTCCCGCCGTGGCAGGTACCCGAGGAAGCGGTACTGCTCGCCCGCGAGCCCGCTCGCGACGAGTGCGGTCTCGACGGCAGAGGCCCCGGGGAGCACCGTCACCGCGACACCCGCGTCGAGGGCCGCGGAGACGATGCGGCCCCCTGGATCGTTGACGCCTGGCAGCCCCGCATCGGAGACCAGGGCGACGCGCTCCCCCGCCACCAGCCGAGGGACGATCTCGTCGACGCGCTGCGCCTCGTTGTGCTGGTGATAGCTGAGGAGCGAGCGCGGCCGGATGCCGTGGCGCTCGAGCAGGATCCGGGTGTGCCGAGTGTCCTCGCAGAGGACGAGGTCCGCCTCGCGGAGCTCCTCGAGCACCCGCAGGGTCACGTCCTCGAGGTTGCCGATCGGCGTCGCGCACACCCCGAGGGGCACGAGGTCACCGCTCCCCGTCGAGCGCCTCGAACCCGACGAGCGCAGCGCCGACGAGGCCCGCGTCCTCACCGAGCGCGGCAGGCACGATCCGCAGGCGCTCGTCGGCAGGGGAGATCGCCTCCCGACGAGCGGTCTCGCGGGCTGAGCGGAGCAGGATCTCGCCCGCGGCCGCCCCGAAGCCGCCACCGACAACGAAGACCTCGGGATCGAAGATGTTCGCGAGCGAGCCGACCCCGATCCCGAGGAAGTGACCGATGCGCTCGACCGCCTCGACCGCCTCCGGCTCGCCCGCATGCGCGCGCCGGACGAGCAGGTGGGCGTCGGCGTCGGCCCCGTACAGCTCCCGCGCGGCGCGATCGGCCGCAAGGCCGGACGCGACAGCCTCGAGGTGTCCGCGGCCGTGGCAGCTCCCCTGGCAGGGGGCGCCGTCCGCGTCGACGACGATGTGCCCGAGCTCGGCCCAGCCGCGGTACAGGTGGCCGTCGAGGACGATCCCTCCGCCCACCCCGGTTCCGAGGGTGAAGGCGACGAGCGAACGCGTGCCCACTCCGGCGCCGAGCTTCCACTCCGCGAGCGCGGCCGCGTTGGCGTCGTTCTCGATCCCGACCGGGACGGAGTACCGGTCGCGGACGCGACCTGCGATGTCGACGTTGTCGAGCGGAAGGTTCGTCGCCCGGAACGCGACTCCCGTGACCGGGTCGAGGTTCATCGGCACGCCGACACCGACGGAAATCGCGCCATCCTGGAGCAGGTCGGCGACGAGCCTGTCGATCTCCGCGAGGATCCCCTCCCCCGGACCGTCCGGCGTCGCCACCTCGATCGTGCGACCGATCCTGCCGTCGCGCGCGACGACCCCCGCGAGGATCTTGGTCCCTCCCAGGTCGACGCCGATCGCAGTGTCCGTCGCCATCAGGCGGCTACCATACCCGGCCTCATGGCCACCGACGGCAAGCCGTACCGCGTGTACAAGGGCGGGCGGTCGAAGGGCCGTGTCCCGCTGCAGCGTCCTGCCGCTCCAGGGCAGCCGGGCGCAGAGCCCGGGACGCCCGGAGGCTCTACCCTCACGCCCGCCGAGCATCGCCCGAGGCGGACGCGCAGGTGGATCCTGCTCGGGCTCGCGACGTTCGGCGTCCTCGTCGCTGCCTGGGGAGCTCTCTCGGTGCTCGCCGTCTCGCGCGGTGTCCGCGAGGCCAACGCGAGGGTGCCCGGTGGCGTCTCCGCGCAGCTCGCCAAGGGCAACGGTCTCCTGGTGTCCAACCCGACCACGCTGCTCGTCCTCGGCACGGACGGAGGGACTCGCCGTCCCGGAGCTTCGCGGTCCGACTCGATCATGCTGGTGCGCACCGATCCCGCCCGCAAGCGAGTGTCGTATCTCTCGATCCCCCGCGACCTCCAGGTCGCGATCCCGGACTACGGTGTCGCGAAGATCAACGCCGCCTCACAGGTCGGCGGCCCTGCACTCGCGCTCCGGACGGTGAAGGACGTCACCGGGTTGCCGATCGACCACGTGGTGATCGTCGACTTCGACAGGTTCAAGGAGGTGATCGACGCGCTCGGCGGCATCGAGGTGGACGTTCCCGCGCCGATCCGGTCGAAGCCGTTCGACTGTCCCTACTCGGCAGCGAAATGCGTCAAGTGGACCGGTTGGAAGTTCGCGAAGGGCCCGCAGAAGATGGACGGGCGACGGGCGCTGATCTACTCGCGCATCCGCGTGAACGAGCTCGACCCGTCCGAGACGGACTTCGACCGCACGCGACGTCAGCAGCAGGTCGTCCAGGCCACCCTGGACAAGGCCACCGGGGTGAGGACCGCGCTCCGACTGCCGTTCGCGGGGGACGAGCTGGTCACGCCACTCGCGACCGACCTCTCGACGTGGGAGCTCCTCCAGCTCGGCTGGGTGTCGTTCCGCGCGGACACGGGCGCTGCCGTGCACTGCCGGCTCGGCGGCGACCCCGCGACCGTCGACGGCCAGTCGGTGATCCTGCCGTCGGAGGACAACGTGGAGGCCGTCGCGATGTTCACGGGCCGGGCCGCACCGCTACCCCCGCCGAAGGGTCTCCCCTACGCCCCGGGGTGCAGGGTGGGGTCGTCCGGATGAGGGTTCAGTCGGTCGAGGTCGACGACGAGGACGACGACGTCGTGTCGGTCGGGCTCGAGCTCGAGCCCGAGGACTCCCCACCCGAGCTCTCCTTCTTGTCGGGGGAGCCGGAGTCGCCACCGTCCTTGGCTGCCTTGCGGGAGCCACGGCCGTAGTCCGTGCTGTAGAAGCCGGAGCCCTTGAAATGCACAGCCACCGGGAACAGGATCTTCTCCACCGGCGCCGCGCCGCAGGTCTCGCAGGTCTCCGCGGGCGCGTCCGCCATCCGTTGGAACATCTCGAAGGTATGCCCGTTCGGACAACGGTACTCGTAGATCGGCATCGCGGGCCAATCTAGCAGGGACGATGGAGCCGACCCCAACCGTGAACCGAGGTCTCGAGCGCGCCGACGGCACCGGCTTCGGCGTGCGTTCATGGTTGAGCGCCCACCGGTTCTGGCTGGGTGTCGGAGCGATCACGGGAACCGCTGCTGCGTTCCTCGCACACCAGCTGATGGCCTGGCCGCCACACGAGGACGAGACCCTCGCGCTGTTCGTCGGCCGCGATTCGCTCCCCGGCGTGATCACCCACGTGACGCGAGACCGGGGCGGCGCCCCGCTCCACTTCGTGCTCTCCTGGGCCGTCGCCCATCTCGGCTTCGGGTTGGGCGGACTCCGCCTCGTATCGGCGGCAGCCGCCGTGGCGTCGCTCCCGCTCGCAGCCGCGCTCGGCGAGCGACTCGTCGGGCGCCGGGCGGCGCTGCTCGGCACGGCGCTGCTCGCAGGGTCGTGGCTCTTCCTCTTCCACGGCATCTACGCGCGGATGTACGGCGTGTTCCTGCTGCTCTCGCTCCTGACCACGCTGGCGCTGCTCGGCGCCGTCGCCCGAGGTGGTCGTCGCGCCTGGGGACTGTGGGTCGCCGCAACGCTCGCCACCGTCGCGACACACCCCTACGGGATCCTCCTGCTCGGCGGCCACATGCTGTTCGTGCTGCTGGCGCGCCGAGATCGGCTGGGCGAGGCTGCCTGGTCGCTCGGTGCCGTTCTCGTGCTCGGCATCCCGTTCTGGATCACCGATGTCGTCCTCGCGAGCCGATTCGAGGTCGGGGTCGGCGGCGGCGGCGCCAAGCTGGGCGGCCCGGGATCGGTCGGCCTCTACCTGTGGGCTGCCGCCGGAGACGCCAGCGCCGGATGGTGGCCCGTCACGATGATCGTGCTCGCCCTCGCCGCATTCGGGTTGATCCGGATGGAGAGCGAGCCCCGGCTCCTCGTCGTCGCGATGGTCGCCGCACCCGTCGCGGCGTTCCTGCTCGCGCGCATGGGAGGCGCGGCAGCGCCCGAGTCGCGGCACCTGATCTTCGTCGCGCCGCTGCTCTCCCTCGCGACCGCGCGTGGCATCGAGGCTGCGACGCGTCGTGCTCCAGCGCTCGCAGTCGTGGCGGTCGCACTGCTGCTCGTCGCCGAGGTGTCCTGGGCCTGGCATCGCACGAGCCCGCTGTTCGAATGGGAGCCCGACAAGCGCCAGGCGGCCCGCGCCGAGGCCGAGGCCTGGCTCGCCGCGACCAGCCGCCCGAGCGACGTCCTGTTTGGCTACGAGCCTCTCTACCTGGGTGCGTGGGAGCGCAATCGGGACTTCCCAACGACCGTCGTCCCACGCGCGGACGCCACGCTCGCCCTGCGCACCCTGGAACGCAGCGTCCCGCTCGGTCGAGGTGTGTGGGTGTTCGACGCGAGCGAGCGGAACAACGTCAAGGCAAGGCTCGAGATCGAGCAGCGCCTCCCGACGCCGACGGCGGCGTTCGAGGCTCGGGCGTTCGGGCCGTTCCTCGTCGTCCGCACCCGCAAGCCGATGGTCAGCTCGCGGTCGTACCTCTACCACGCCGCCCGGGCGATGATCGTCGGCCGCTCGCTCGGGATCGGGGACGTCGACGTCAACATGGGAACGGTCGAGCGCGCCGCCCGGGTCGAGCGGGGCTACGGGGCGTCGCGTCGATCCGAGTCGCCCGACTCCCGGTAGCAGGGCGCGTCCTCGAAGGCAGCGAGCCCCTGCGGCCGCTGACCGGGACCTGCGTCGGCGGCGCCGCATCCCCGCTGCGACCGCCGAGGCGCCGACGATCCCGCCGAGCACGAAGGAGCGCGCGCGACGGCGGCTCCCTTCGCCTCGCTCCGTCACCGACGCACCCCGGACATGCGACGATCGTACGCGATGATCGTCGTCTGCCTCGGAGACCTGGTGCTCGACGTCGTCGTCCGGCTCCAGCAGCCGCTCGCCCGCGGTGCCGACGCAACGTCGTCGGTGACCCTCTCGACCGGGGGCCAGGCGGCGAACGTCGCGGCCTGGGTCGCGGCCCTCGGCGGCACGGCCCGATGGCTGGGCAAGCGCGGCGACGACGATGCAGGGCGCCTGGCGTCGACGACGCTGACGCGGCTCGGGGTCGAGCTCACGGGCCCTGTCGAAACGGTGGGAACCGGAGTGATCGTGTCGCTCGTCGAGCCGGACGGGGAGCGGTCGATGTGTCCCGATCGCGGTGCGTCAGTCACGTTCGCACCGGTGGAGCTCGACCCGTGCTGGCTGGCGTGCGACCACCTCCACGTCTCCGGATACGCACTCCTCGCATCTCCGCTCCGCGAGACCGCGATCGAGGCCGCGCACCTCGCACGTGCCGAAGGCGCCGGCGTGAGCGTCGATCTGTCCTCGTGGAGCGGGATTCGCGACGCGGGGCCCGAGCGCTTCCGGGAGATCGCCGTCTCGCTCGACGCGGACACGGTCTTCGCGAACGAGGAGGAGCTCGACATCGTCGGCGGGCCCTGGGAGGGGCCCGCCTGGATCGTGAAGCGAGGGGCAGCGGGGTGCGTGTTCGACGGAGACGTGCGGGACGCCCTCCCGGTCGACGTGGTGGACACGACGGGAGCCGGCGACGCGCTCGCCGCGGGCTGGCTCCTCGGAGGCCCCGAGCTGGCGCTCCGGGCTGCGGCGCGCTGCGTCGCCCGCGCCGGCGCGATGCCCTGACCGTCGGTCGTCGACGACTCCCACGCGGGTGCCGTCAGACCGGAGCACCGACCCGCGCCACGCCCGGCGCGAAGCTGCCACGAACCGGTCATCTGTTCACCTTCCGCCGCTACCGTGGCTCCAGGGGCACCGGGGGTGCCCCTGGGGGCAGGTGCTCGAACGGACGGAGAGCTGCTGCGCGCGTTCCGGCGTCCTTTGCCTTGCCCTCGAGCGTCGATGCGCAGTGGGAGCGTGCGCGGAGACAGTTCTGCGTCGGGGAGGCTGGCCGCGGACACGACCCGCAGCGCGCAGCGCCGCACCCTGACGTGTCTCCGATGCTCCTCACGCCTCTCGTGCCCGAGCGAACGACGGCCCTGCGCAGGCCGCTGCTCCGCTGCCCGCTCTCCGCCGCCCGGCGCTCTACGCTGCGTCCGTGGCGCTCGACGAGCCGACCATCGAGCGTGCGCTCGTCTCCGCGGGCTACGACGCAGCAACCGCGGTGGTCGTGGGGGTGCGCATGAGCTCGAAGACGATCGTCGTCTCACACGGGAGCCACGACGACGGAGAGCTCGGCGATCACGCGATCGGCTACGCAGGCTCGCTCGCCAAGCAGGTCACCGCCGCGTGCGCCGCGCTTCTCGTCCGAGACGGAACGCTCGACGTCGACGGCCCGGTCGCGGAGCTTCTGCCAGACCTTCCCCCCTGGGCGGCAGAGGTACGGGTTCGCCACCTGATCCATCACACCGCGGGACTGCCCACCACCGAGGCCGTCTGGGAGCGGATGGCGCGCCAGGGAGAGGCGAACTGGACGTCGGACGGCGCGCTCGCCGCCCTCTCGACGATCCCGGCCCTCGACCGGCGTCCGGGCAGCGCGTTCGCCTACTCGAACGTCGGCTACATCTGCCTGGCGCGGATCGGCGAGCGGCTGCTCGACGAGGCCCTGGACAGCATCGCACGGCGCCTCCTCTTCGACCCGCTCGGGATGCGCGCGACGTCCTTCTGGTCGGGCCCTTCGGTCGCCCCACCGGGGGCGCGGCTCGCGCCGCCTCCACGTGCGCCGGCGCCCCTCTCGACAGGAGACGGGGGCCTCTGGACGACGGTCGGCGACCTGCTTCGCTGGAACGACGCAATGCTCGTAGACACGCTCGGGATCGCGGCGACCCTCCACTCGACGGGTGCCCTCGACGACGGAACCCCGCTCGAGTACGCCTGGGGGGTGCGCGTCTCACACGAGAGCGGGATCCGGATCGAGAGCCACGGGGGAAGCTGGGACGAGTCGACCGCGAAGCTGGTGCGGCTGCCCGACCTCGGTGTGAGCTTCGCGATGCTCGCGCGAGGCGGTGGGGTCGACCGCATGATGACGCTCTCGTCCTCGCTGCAGCACATGCTCCTCGAGCCTCACCGGCCGACGAGGTGAGCGTGCGACCGGCCGGGCGCCAGAGCGGTCCGGTGGCCAAGCAGCTGCCGGCCCCGGCGCCGACAGCGCCCGAACCGGGCAGGCCGGGCGGGTAGGCTCGCAGGATGGACTCGCTGCTCCTGATCGGCGAGGAGGTCGCCACCGCGCTCGCCGAGGGAACCGCCGTCGTCGCGCTGGAGACGACACTCGTCGCGCACGGCTTCCCGGCGCCGGTCGGCGTCGAGGTCGGGCTGGCGAGTGAGGACTCCGTCCGCGCAGCCGGCGCCGTTCCCGCGACGATCGGCGTCCTCGACGGTCGCATCGTCGTCGGGCTCGAGGCCGATCAGCTCGAGCGGTTCACGCCCGAGGCCCGCAAGCTCGGCCCTCGCGACCTTGCGGCGTGCGTGGCGCAGGGAGCGGTGGGCGCCACGACGGTCGGTGGCACGCTCGTCGCTGCGGCAGCCCTCGGCATCCGCTTCATGGGCACCGGCGGTCTCGGCGGCGTCCACCGCGGCTTCCCCGATCCGCCCGACGTCTCGGCCGACCTGGGAGCGTGCGCGCGGCTACCGGTGGTGATCGCCTCCTCGGGCGTCAAGTCGCTCCTGGACGTCCCGGCCACGATGGAGCTCCTCGAGACGCTCGGCGTGCCGGTGATCGGCTACCGCGTCGACACGGTCCCGCTCTTCTACCAGGCCTCCGGCGGCCCGCCCGTGAGCGCGCGGGCCGAGACGGTCGACGAGATCGCCGACATCGCCGACAGGCACTGGCGTCTGCGGCGGTGGAGGCATCGTCGTCGGCCGTCCCCCCGACGAGAGCCTCGAGGTGGCCGAGCTCATCGAGGAGGTCGTCGCCGAGGCGCAGGCCCTCGGGGTGACGGGCCAGGCGGTGACGCCCTACGTCCTCGGCGCGCTGCACGAGCGCTCGGACGGCGAGACGCGCCGTGTCAACCGAGACCTGATCGTCGCCAACGCGGGCCTCGCCGCCGAGATCGCGGTCGCATATGCGAGGATCGCCCGATGAGCCTCTACGACAGGGTTCGGGATCTCCCCCTCTCCGTCGAGGGCTACGACCTCGCAGGGCTGTCGGCCGACGTCTCGAGCGGCTTCCTCCGCCAGACGACGATCGTCACCCTCCGCGGCGGCGGCGAGGAGGGCGTCGGCGAGGACGTGACGTACGACGGCGCCGAGCATGACCGGACGGCTGACCGAGGGGCAGACCTCCCGCTCGCGGGCACCTGGACGCTGGACGGCTTCTCGCAGCACCTCGCCACGCTGCCGCTCTTCGATCACGAGCCCGAGCAGCACGCCTACCTCGACTACCGGCGCTGGGCCTACGAGAGCGCCGCGCTCGACCTGGCGCTGCGCCAGGCAGGACGCTCGCTCGCCGACGTCGTCGACCGTCCCGTGGCGCCGCTCCACTTCGTCGTCTCCACGCGCCTCGGGGAGGAGCCGACGACGGAGCGCGTCGCAGCCTGGCTCGAGCTCTACCCGGGGCTCCGGTTCAAGCTCGATGCGACGCCCGACTGGACCGACGAGCTGGTGGCCGAGCTCGCGACGCTCGGCTGCGTCGACTCCGTGGACTTCAAGGGGCAGTACCACGGAACCTCGGTCGACACGGTTCCCGACGTCTCGCTCTACGAACGGGTGATCGGCGGCCTGCCCGACGTGTGGCTCGAGGATCCGGCGCTGACGCCCGAGACGGAGGCCGTCCTCGACCCGGTGCGCAGACCGCGTCACGTGGGACGCGCCGATCCACAGCGTCGCCGACATCGAGGCCCTGCGCTGGCCGCCGCGCACGGTCAACGTGAAGCCGTCCCGCTTCGGAAGCGTGGAGCAGGCTCTTTGCCGCCTACGACCACTGCGCGGCGCGCGGGATCTCTGCATACGGCGGAGGTCAGTTCGAGCTCGGCGTCGGCCGAGGGCAGATCCAGCTCCTCGCCGCGCTGTTCCATCCCGAGACGCCGAACGACGTCGCCCCCACCGGCTTCAACGCCACCGAGCCGACCGCGGGGCTGCCGACGAGCCCGATGCACGTGGCCGCCCGGCCGACGGGCTTAGCGACCGGCCTGAGCGCGGCCCGCAGAACGCCCTCAGGCGAGCGCGTCGAGCAGCGCGTCGACCGAGACGAGCGGGAGCGTCTCGAACTTCACGCTGCCCCGTGCCCCGAGCTTCACCGAGAGACGCGCCATCGAGACGTCGTCGGGCACCTCGACGATCGAGACGAAGTCGTACTCGCCGAGGCAGGCCCACTGATGGAGGATGTGGGCGCCGAGCTCCTCGACGTCCGCGTTCACCTCGCGCAGCCGCGCGGGGTTGGAGTTGAGGGTCTGGGTGCCCTTCTCGGTGAGGGTCGTGAGCATCAGGTAGGTCGGCATCGGTCTCCTCCGGGGGACGGTTCGGGTCGACTCTACTCGGCGCGCGTGGCGATCGCCTCCGCACGCGCGCGCAGCCGGTCGGACCTGCTCGTGCCGACCCGAGCGACGAGGTCGCGGTACACGATGGCGGACCCGAGGAAGATCACCGGCGAGATCACGACGTCGGCGAGGAAGACGGAGACCTTGACCGTGTTTTCGGCCTGCTCGCGCAGCACCCACGCAAGGGCGTTCCGCGTCAGCCCGAACACGAGGACGAGCGCGGCGATGCTGCCGATCGCATGGACGAGATCGGCACGCGAGAGCTGCACGGCGCGCCGTAGGCAGGCACCGAAGCCGAGCTGCTCGTGCATCGCGACGGGCACGACCCAGCCGATCAGCCCGAGCCAGGCGATCCCGAGCAGCACGAACCAGCCGAGGGTCGCGGCGGCCGGAACGAACACGAGCGTCCCGAGCACAACCGCGGCGAACCACGCGCGCCGTGGCGGTCTGCTCTCTCCCTCGATCGTGCACGCCTCGGCGTAGGCGAGAGAGAACAGCGGCGAGAGCGCGATCAGCACCGCGGTTCGCTCGGCGAGCGGCCGGTCGAACGCGAGCGGGTCAGCGATCGCGATCGGAATGCCCAGCACGAGACATGACCAGAACCGCGATCCGTACAGCTTCAGCGCCTCGGCGATGACCTGGCCGACCGTCCGTGCGACGGGCGGCAGCGCCGGTGGCGGCGGGCCGGTGTGCTTCGGGTAGCGAGTGCGGGCCATGGCAGAACGCTACCCGCGGTCAGGCGATGCTCAGGACGGTGCGAGCACCAGGGCCGCCGTCATCGAACCCGCCATGGACGGCCGGGACCGGGTCAGGACCCGCGTGCGGCGACAGACTCGACCGCTGCGACGAGACCTGGGAGCGCCGCCGCGAGCGCCGCCAACGCGTCGTCGATCCGCCAGCCGTCGCGGGCGTCCTCGACGTGGTTCGAGATGGCGCGGACCTCGATCGCCGGAACGCCCGCCAGCTCGCTCGCCCGCAGCACCGCGAACCCCTCCATCGCCTCGACCGCGCACTCTCTCGTCCCGCCGACCGCCGCCGCCGTCCCGATCACGATCGGCTCCGCGCCAAGATGTCCTGCGACGGCTCCGAGGAGCGCGGGATCGGCGCCGACCGAGCGCGGCCCGAGCCGGAAGGTCGCCGGTCGATCCTCGTAGACGGCCTCGGAGCCGACCACGATCGCGCCCACCGGGATCCCGCTGTCCCTGCGCGCGCCGGCGATGCCGATGTGGAGCACGGCGTCGACCGGCCTTAGCGCCAGAGCCCGCGCGGTCGTCGCCGCTGCCTCGACGGGGCCGACCCCGCACACGAGGCCCTCGTGCCCGCAGAGCTCGACCGCCGTTGCGGCCACGAGGAGGACGGTTGGCACGAAGCAATCCTACGGATCGCCCAGAACGTCTCGACCGCGTGTCCGCAGAGACGAACCTCACAGCGCCCGACTGCTCTCGTTCTCAGCGGACCGGCCGGGCAGCGGCGTGTTCAGCTTCGAACGCTTCGCCACCAAGCGCAGCGCGGGCCGCGTCGCGGGCCGCTGCGGCGAGCACGCGGAACTCCTCCTCACCGTAGGAGATGTCTCCGAGCTCGGCGTCGGCGGCGCCGAGCAGACGCGCCGCCTCGGCGAACCGGGCACCTTCTACAGCGCATGCGGCGAGGCCCTGAAGAGCGCTCGCGACGTGGACGCGGAAGCCGATCTGGGCGAAGGCCGCCCGAGCGTCTTCGAAGTGCTTCCTTGCGAGAGCAGACTCTCCCATTCGATGTCGAGCAAGCCCGAGATTGAGGCTCGCGAAGCCGATGCCCTGGACGATCTCGTTCCGGCGGTGGTAGTCGAGCAGCTCCTCGAGCGGGGCGATCGCGGCCTCGGGCCGACCCGAATCGATCTCCACGATCGCGAGGTTCAGCATCGCCGCGGCCGACTCGACGCCGACCTCGCGGGCAAGCTCGATGCCGAGCTCGTAGTGGCGACGCGCCGTCGCGAACTCCTTGCGCTGGTTGGCGATGACACCGAGCGTCGTGTGGGCAGACGCCTCCTCCGCGAGCGCCCCGGTGGCTCTCGCGACCTCGATCGCAAGGGCTGCGTGCTGCTCGGCCCGTTCGAGGTTCCCGCGGCTCCAGTCGAGGCCGGCGATCCCTGCGAGCGCCCGGGCCTTGTCGCCCGAGACAACGTGGACTCCGCGTTCGAGGGCGCTCTCGAGCCGGTCGACCCCCTCGTCGAGGTCGCCTCGCACCCACCAGTAAGGCCAGAGCTTGCCCGCCAGCTTGAGCTCCGCGTCTGGGTCGCCGTGCTGAGCGGCGATGTCCAACGCGACCCGGAGGTTGTCGAGCTCGGCGTCGAGCCGCGCGATCCAGACGGACTGCACCGGCCCGTCGAAGTCCGCTTGCTCGGCGTAGGTCGACAGGTATTCGAGCAGCGCCTCCTCGGCTTCCCACACGTCGTCGCCGAGCAGCTCCAGCGCGTACTCGCGGACGGTTTCGAGCATCCCGTACCTCGGCTCGCCGTTCACCACCGAGCGCCGCACGAGGCTGCCCGCGATGAGCGCACCCAGCGTGTCGAGATCGGCTCCGCAGACCGCCTCGGCAGCGGCGAGCGTCGCGCCCGAGGGGAACAGTGCGAGCCGTGCCAGGACGTCTCGCTCGCGCTCGCCGAGAAGCTCGACGCTCCAGTCGAGAGTCGCGCGGAGAGTCTGCTGGCGGGCCGGCAGATCTCGGTGACCGCCAGTCAGGACGCCGAGCCGCTCGGACAGGCGATCGAGAAGCATGGCCGGCGTGAGCGCGAGAAGTCGAGCGGCCGCGAGCTCGATCGCAAGCGGCAGCCCGTCTACCCGGCGACAGATCTCGCGGACGGTCTGACCGGTGTCGTCGTCCAGCCGGAGCTCCGCGTCGAGCGCGTGCGCTCGCTGCACGAAGAGGTCTGCTGCGTCTTCGTCCGAGAGCGGAAGCACCGGGAGCACGTGCTCGCCGGAGACGTGCAGCACGAAGCGGCTGGTCACGAGCGCGGTCATCCGCGGCGCACGTGCGAGCAGCTCGACCAGCGACGACAGGGACTCGCGGACATGCTCCGCGTTGTCCACCACGAGCAGCAGCTCGCGGGTCTGTACCGCCTTGCCGAGCGTGTCGAGCAGCGGTTCGTCCTGCTCCTCGGTCACTCCGAGCCCTCGGGCGATGGTCGGTAGCACGAGGTCGGGATCTCGCAGCGGCGCGAGCTCCACGAGCACCGCGCCATTCGCGTACGACGCCTCGAGCCGGCGAGCGGCCTCGACCGCAAGTCGGGTCTTCCCGCTGCCTCCTGCTCCGGTGAGCACCACGAGACGAGCCTCACGGTCATGCAGCAGGCGCGCCAGCGCATCCAGCTCCTGCTCGCGACCGACGAGCGGCGTCGGCGGAACGGGAAGACGGGGCGCCGGGCGGGACGAGGTCTCGACCGGCACCTGGAGCTCCGGATCCTGGGTGAGGATGCTTCGCTGCAACGTCCGTAGCCGAGGCCCGGGCTCCAGTCCGATCTCGTCGAGTCGTGCGCGCGCGGCGGAGTACTGCTCGAGCGCGTCGGACTGGCGACCAGACCGATAGAGGGCGAGCATCGCGAGCTCGTGCATCCGCTCGCGGAGCGGGTTGTCGTGAGCGAGCGAGAGCACCTCGGCGACGACCTCCGAGTGACGGTCGAGGGCGAGCTCGGCGTCGATCCGGTCCTCCAGCGCCATGAGACGCAGGTCCTCGAGTCGTTCGGCCTCCCCGCGCAGAGCCTCGTCGAACGCCAGCTCGCCAAAAGCGCGTCCCCGCCAAAGCGCGAGAGCCCGCTGGATGAGCGAGAGCGCCAGCGCGGGGTTCGCGTCGCGTCTCGCCTCAGCCGCGTCCGCGAGTAGCCGCTCGAATCGTGCGGCGTCGAGGTTGCGGGGATCGATCTCGAGCGCGTACCCGCCGGGGCGCGTCACGATGGTCAGCCTCGGTGGTAGCGCCTTCCGAAGCTGTGACACGTAGAGCTGGAGGAGCTTGCGCGCCGAGGAGGGCGGCCGCTCCTCCCAGAGAGCATCGACGAGCGCATCCACTTCACAGACGCGCCCGTCCGCAACGGCGATGACCGCGAGCAGACGGCGGTGCATCGTCGCAAGGGCCACCGGCTCGTCCTCGACGATGAGCTCAACCGGCCCGAGAACGCGAAGCTCGTCCATTCAGGTCATTGTCCGCGACCGCGCGTGGAAGGCAAGGCTCTACCGACGCTATACCGCCATCCCGCAGCCTCCCGGCATGTCCTACGCAGTCGTCCAGGACGTCGCGGCCAGCTGGGAGCGCTATGAGGCGATCCGCAAGGAGCTGGTCGACCCCCCAAACGGCCTCATCCTCCACGTCGCCGGGCCGACCGAGGAGGGCTTCCGGATCATCGAGGTCTGGGAAAGCGAGGAGGCCTGCGCCCGCTT
Source organism: uncultured Actinomycetes bacterium (assembly GCA_963849125.1). Classification (GTDB taxonomy): domain Bacteria; phylum Actinomycetota; class Thermoleophilia; order Gaiellales; family Gaiellaceae; genus Gaiella. The sequence goes on from CAWKGI010000023.1 coordinate 299,397, forward strand.
CGCGCGACAGGCCTCACTCGACGCGCTCGACACGCTCGCCCCACCCGTCCGCCGGACGTTGCGACCGAGCAGCGTGGTCTTCGGAGCCGAGGCGCGAACTCGATGACGACAGGCCGTACCAACGCGACGCCCGCACGGGCACACCGCCGGCGACGGGAAGGGAGCGACGCCCTGAACGAGAGGATTCGCACGCTCGGCCTCTTCCTCTGCGTCGCGGTGGTGCTGAGCGCCACCGCGCTCGCCGCGGCCGGATCGCGCGATCCGAACACGCTGGTCCTCCGCCAGACCGACATCCCGGGGGCGAGCTACGAGGCAGACGAGGGCGTCGTGGACTACATCGACAGCGCTCTGGACAAGGCTGGGCTGTCAGCGACCGCCGCCAACTACCTGATGTCGACGTTCTCGAAGCAGAAGGGGTTTCTCCAGATCCAAGGCGTCGTGCTCGCGCTGCCGTCCTCGGCGCAGGCGCGGAAGGCGCTCCAGACGACACGGAAGGCCCAGGACGCGTTCATCGCAGGCGTGCCGGGAGATCAGCTGCCGAACGTCGCGGTCTCGCTTCCGGCGTTCGGCGACCAGCAGATCGCCGTTCTCCATCCAGCCGGCAACGAAGGGATCGCCAGCGCAGATCTGTACGTCCGGAAGCGATCGGTGGTGTGGTGGCTCCACGTCACGCTCGAACGGCGCCCGAGGCCGTCGAACGCCGAGATCCTCGCCGAGGTGAAGCGCTTTGCGGCGAAGCAGAAGACCCGCGTCGGCGCCGGCTAGCCGTGTCGTATCGAAAGGAGCGCACGTCGTGAGAACTCGCCACCGCCACCCGTCTGCCTCGCTTGTCGTGGCGACCGCCGCCCTTGTCGTCGCGATCGGAGGCACGGCGATTGCTGCGGTCGGCGCGATTCCCTCCGACGGTCGCTTTACGGCCTGCTACCAGACCTCGGCCGATCTCCTGAGCCGGATCGTGCTTCTGGCAGAGCGCCGGAGAGAAGTGCCCCGCCAGCTACATCCGGGTCACCTGGCCGGCCCAGGCGTCGGCTGCCGCGGCCGGACCTCCCGGGCCGCAGGGCCCTCCGGGCCCGCAGGGGGCGACCGGACCTGCGGGCCCGCGTGGCGCTTCCGGCGGAGCGACCAGCCAGCGGCTGCTTTTCAGCGTTGCGACCCGAGAGGTAGTGCTCACCAAGGATGAAGACGCCCGCGTTCGCTGCCCGAAGGGCTCGACAGCAATGGGGGGCGGAGCCCAACTGCCCAAGGACGGCAGGGGCATCGTGCCCTTCAGCAGCTACCCCCTCGTGGAAGACCGTCGGTCGGTGGGCTGGGTGTTCCGTCCCTTTGAGCTCCTGCGCTCGACGATGGTGGGGGGGCAGCGATTGAACACGTCTCCGGAGCAGACGATCGGCAGCTACGGCAAGTCGCACAGTCACAAGTACTTCGAACCATCGCATCTCGTTCGTCTCGACCCACTGGGTTTCGCGCGCCGACCGGCCGAGTTCACCCTGTACGTGATCTGCGCGCGTGACCTCCAATTCGCGAAGCCGCGCACGGGCAAGGGCCAGACGCGGAGCGGCGGCTGAGATGGCCGTACGAGAGATCGAGCCGCATCTCCTCACCGGCGGCTTCGTGGTCGCTGGCGAAGCGAAGGACGATCGACCGGCAGAGAACGACCACATCGCCTCATCGGCCGCCAGGGCAGGCGTCTGGTGAGGCCCGACCACGAGAAGGAGGACAACCGATGCGCTTCGCCTCGTTTGCACTGACCGCCCTCGCCGCTGCATTGCTTGCCTCGACGGGGCTCTCCGCGCCGGTAGCAACTGATCCGCTCAGGATCGTGCTGCAGAAGGCGGACTTCCCTGCCGGCGTCGCCGTGGATCCCACGAGGAGCGAGGCCGCCGGACTCTCCGCCTACGGGATCAAGGGGCTCAAAGGCGCGAATACCTGGGTCACCTTCCCGGCGGGCGGCTCGGTCAAGACGTCCGTCGGAGACTTCCCTAAGACGTGGCGCGTCGAGGCAGACGTCCTCGTGAGCCCCAATGCGAGCGGGGCAAAGAGGATCTTTGGGCTCGACAGCTCCGGAGGCGGCCCCCAGGGAGCTCCGGTGAGCGCGAAGGTCAAGCTGCCTTCTTATGGCGACGAGCAGGTCGCGTTCGTCTGGGTGACGGCTCAGGGCGCTCAGGGATCCCTGATCGTGCGCAAGCAGAACGTCGCGTGGCAGCTGAGGGTCGCGAGCGCCCCGGCGCAGTGGCGCGCCACGAAGGCGCAGGTCCTGGCCCAGCTGAAGGGCTACGCCGCGAAGCAGGCACGCCGGATCGGGAGCGGCCGATGAGCTACGTCGACCCTGCCGGCGCAGTCGACGCGTCTCCTCCTCGCGGGGATCCTCATCGTCGCAGCCGTCGGGAAGCTGGGGGATCTGCGCGGTAGCGAGAGAACCGTCCGAGGGCTCGGATGTCCCGCCGAGGCTGGCCTGGCCGGTCGCGATCGTCCTGCCACCGGTCGAGCTCGCGCTCGCCGCAGGCCTCCTCGTGGGCGCGACCGCGCGCGGGTCGGCGGTCGTCGCAGCCGGTCTGTTCGCTGCGTTCGCCGCCGTCATCTCGGTGGCCGCCCTGCGCGGGAAGCGAGCGGACTGTGGCTGCTTCGGGCGCCTCCACTCGTCCCCGGTCGGCCGGGTGTCCGCAGCGCGCGCGCTCGCTCTGGGGCTGCTCGCGACCTGGATCGCGCTCACACCCGGCGACCCCTCTCGCCCCGGGAGACGTCGTCGCCGCGGGGGTGATCGCGATGGTCGCCGTGCAAGCACTCCTCTGGTTCGCGCTCTTGCGCCGCCACGGGCACGCGCTGCGCCGGATCGATGAGCTCCTCTCGGACACCGATCAGGGCGGATTGACCGTCGGCGCTGCTGGCTCCGGAGCTCGGCCTCCAGAACCGCGACGGAGAGCAGGTAGGGCTGCGCGACCTGCTGAGCCGTGGGACTGCCGGTGCTCCTCGTGTTCGTTGCTCCGACGTGTGAGCCCGTGCCGTTCCCTGCTGCCGGACGTTCGCTCCTGGCAGCGAGCTCACGCCTCGCGCCTGACGGTGGCGATCGTCAGCACGGGGGGAGCCGACGAGACCCGCGCGCTCACGGAGAGCCACGCGCTCACGTCGGTGCTGACCCAGGAGGAAGGCCAGCCGGACGAGTTGTACGGACTCCGTGCGACGCCGAGAGCAGTCCTCGTGGGCACGGACGGGACACTCGCGGCCCCGGTGGTCTACGGCGAAGTTGCGATCAGAGAACTCGTCGAGTCCCGGACAGAGCGCTCGACGCATGGTGGCGCCCGAGGGTCTGCAACGCGCCGAACGCGCACAGCGGTCGCCGCCGCTGCCGGAGCGGCCATGACAGCGACCTCGGTCGCTCAGGCGACCGCAGCGCCGCGACGGCACGCGACCGCTGACGACCCGGAGGTCGAGGCCTTTCGCAAGACCATCGAGGCGGCGTCGCCCTCGCTCGCCAAGGCGATGCGGCGATCGTCTGATGCCGTCCGGAAAGCGCTGATCTTCGAGGGCGGCTCGCCCACCCGCGCCCGCCGGGCACGATTGGCAGCCGTCCCAGCCGCGAAGGCCCTCGACGCCGAACGGAAGGTGCTCCTCGGCCTGCGCACAAGGCTTGAGGCGCTCGCCGCGACGTCGCTGCGCGCGCAGAACGTCAAGGCGGCGTCCCTGCGCGGACTCTCCCTGCTCGCCGAGTCGGCGAAAGTGCGGAGACGAGCCGTGCTGGCGTCGCAGTTGAAGCGCGACGCACTATTCGCAGCGGGTGACAAGCTGCAACGACGCGGGCTCGACTCGATCACGACATCCGCTCGACTGATCGCGGGCAAGCCGTGAGCGTCGAACGGCGCGACCGGCTGGAGTCCCTCGCCCTGCGGATCGCGGGCGTCCGCCCGTCCTCCAATCACGCGACGGCTCCGCTTCTTCAGCCCGGCACGGAGGGCGCACGCTTCTCGCGAGCGACCATGACGAAAGTGGCAATTGCGGGTTTCGCGTCGCTCGCACTCGGCTCGGTCCGCATCCCCCCCGCGCTCGGTGCCTCGCGGGGCGATTGCCTCCAGGATTGCTTCCAGAGACACATCGATGCGGCGGCCAGAGCTATCAGAGTGTGCGACGACGTCTTCGACGACCCGAAGAGCGTCTACAACACGACCGGGGGGGCGTGGGCGAGATGGCGCGCGCTCCTCAAGCGGGGCGGCTGGTCCGTCGTCGGGGACACCGCCAAGGCCGCGATGTGGGAGGCGTGTGAGAGGGCCGCCATCCGGCGGATGGAGAACGGCATGGAGCGCTGCGAGGACGCGTGCCGGGAGACGTGTCCGGACGCGGGCGACCGGTCGCCGAGCAACCTGAGCGAGCCCGCCTGCCGGGGGATGGATCCTCCCCCGCCGCGCGCACCCGTGGTGCCGCCTCCGCCTGGCATCCCGCCCGGGATCCCGCCGGCCGCGTCCGACGAGTGCCTCAACTGCATGAGCGTTGGTGGCCAGTGCTGCCCGGCGAGCCAAGCTCCGTTCTTCGTCTGCAGCAATCCCGACTACCCCTGCAGCTGAGGTGCGCCGGGCGGCGTACGCGGCTGGGGTACGGCTCTTCCCTTCCTTCTCCGGACGTGCGATCGGAGCGGAGCCCCGCGCCCGGACTCAGGCCGCAGTACTCAGCCTGTAGCCCCCGCAGGCTCGCGCTCGACCGCGCGAACCGGATCTCGCCGAGCTCCGCGTAGGCCCGCACGGCTCGCCCTCCCCGAACTTCCCCTCGAGCAGCTGCAGCGCGAGCGGGTTCTCGAGCAGCCGCTGGATCGCCCGCTTCAACGGCCTCGCGCCGTAGGCGGGATCCCAGCCCGCCTCCGTGATCAGCTCCCGTGCGCCGTCGGTCAGCTCGAGGGTGATCCCCCGCTCCGCGAGCCGCTCGTTGAGACGCTCGAGCTGCAGCTGCACGATCGCACCGAGCTGGTCGCGCGTGAGCGCGTCGAACACCACGATCTCGTCGATCCGGTTGAGGAACTCGGGGCGGAACCGCTCCGTCAGCTGCTCCTCGGAGCGGATGTTCGACGTCATGATCACGACGGTGTTGCGGAAGTCGACGGTGCGGCCGTGGCCGTCGGTGAGCCGTCCGTCGTCGAGCAGCTGCAGGAGCACGTCGAAGACCTCGGCGTGGGCCTTCTCGATCTCGTCGAGCAGGAGCACCGAGTACGGACGCCGTCGCACCGCCTCGGTCAGCTGCCCTCCCTCCTCGTAGCCGACGTAGCCGGGGGGTGCGCCCACCAGGCGCGAGACCGTGTGCTTCTCCTGGTACTCCGACATGTCGAGTCGCACTATCGCGCGCTCGTCGTCGAACATGAACGCGGCGAGCGCCTTCGCGAGCTCGGTCTTCCCCACCCCCGTGGGACCGAGGAACACGAACGACCCGATCGGCCGGTTCGGGTCCTGCAGGCCCGAGCGAGCCCGTCGGAGCGCGTTCGAGACCGCCTCGATCGCGGCGTCCTGGCCGATGACCCGCTCGTGCAGGCGCTCCTCCATATGAACGAGCTTCTCGACCTCGCCCTCGAGCAGCCGGTCGACCGGGATCCCGGTCCACTGCGCGACCACTCCGGCGACGTCGTCCTCGTCGACCTCCTCCTTCACCATCCGCGGGGTCGCCTCGGCCACCTCGCCGCGCTCGGCCAGCTCTGACTCGAGCGCTGGCAGCTCTCCGTAGCGGATCTCCGCGACCCGCTGGAGGTCGCCCTGCCGCTCGGACCGCTCTGCCTCCATCCGCAGCTCGTCGATCAGCCGCGTGATCTCCTTGATCCGGTCGAGCACGTCCTTCTCGCCGGCCCAGCGCGCCGCGAGCTCGTCGCGCCGCGCCTTCGCCTCCGCGAGGTCGCGCTCGATCGGCTCGCGCCGCTCCGGCGTCTCCTTCGCGAGCGCGGCCAGCTCGATCTCGAGCTGGCGCACGCGGCGCTCGGCCTCGTCGAGCTCGACCGGCGAGCTGTCGATCTCCATCCGCAGTCGCGACGCCGCCTCGTCGACCAGGTCGATCGCCTTGTCGGGAAGGAAGCGGTCGGCGATGTAGCGATCGGAGAGCACAGCCGCGGAGACGAGCGCCGCATCGCGGATCCGCACGCCGTGGTGCGCCTCGTAGCGCTCCTTCAGACCGCGCAGGATCCCGATCGTGTCGGCGACGGACGGCTCGCCGACCAGCACCGGCTGGAAGCGACGTTCGAGCGCCGCGTCCTTCTCGATATGCGAGCGGTACTCGTCGAGCGTCGTCGCACCGACCGCACGGAGCTCGCCGCGCGCGAGCATCGGCTTGAGCAGGTTGCCCGCCGAGACGGCGCCCTCGGCGGCACCCGCGCCGACGATCGTGTGCAGCTCGTCGATGAAGAGGATGATCTCGCCCTCGGCGGCGGTGATCTCCTGGAGCACCGCCTTCAGCCGCTCCTCGAACTCGCCGCGATACTTCGCGCCCGCGATCAGCGAGCCGACGTCGAGCGCCCAGACGCGCTTCCCCTCGAGCCCCGACGGCACGTCGCCGGCGACGATGCGCTGGGCGAGCCCCTCGGCGATCGCGGTCTTGCCGACGCCCGGCTCGCCGATCAGCACGGGGTTGTTCTTGGTGCGTCGCGAGAGCACCTGGATCGTCCGGCGGATCTCCTCGTCGCGTCCGATCACGGGGTCGAGCTTGCCCTGCTCGGCGAGCGAGGTGAGGTCGCGCCCGTACTTCTCGAGCGCCTGGTAGCTGCCCTCGGGATCCTGTGTCGTGACGCGCTGCCCGCCGCGCACCTGCTGGAGCGCCGCGAGGAGTGCGTCGCGCGGCAGCAGGTCGAGCGCGAGCAGCAGGTGCTCCACCGAGACGAACTCGTCCCCGAGCGAGCCGGCCTCCTGGAAGGCGCGATCGAGCACCTGCCGCAGCCGCGATCCGGCCTGCGGCAGACCGGTGGCGCCCGAGACGGCCGGCTGCTGTCGCAGGCGGGCCTCAGCCTCTGCGCGCGTGGTGTCGGCCTGTCCGCCGGCGCGCTCCAGCAGCGTGCGCGGGAGCTCCTGGTCGAGGAGCGCGAGCACGAGGTGATCCGGGGTCACCTCCGGGTTGCCGAGGCGACGAGCGAGCTCCTGGGCCCCGGCAACCGCCTCGCCGCTCTTCACGGTCAGCTTGTTGAAGTCCATGTCGTTCCTCTTCCTCTACTTGCTCTACGGAAAGCCCTAGGGGTTCCTGGGTGCCGGAGGCTGCGCCGCGCGGTAGAGCACGACGTCGCGCCGGTACTGGCGGTGCGTCGTCCGGATCTCCTCGCGGAGCTCCCGCTCGAGATGCTCCATCCGCAGCCGCAGCCGTCGCAGCTCGTCCTCGAGCCGGAGCACGTGCTCGACGCCGGCGAGGTTGAGTCCGAGCTCGGTCGTGAGGCGCTGGATCAGGCGGAGCCGCTCGACGTCGGCCTCCGAGTACACGCGGGTGCCGCCCGGAGTGCGCGCCGGACGGACGAGCCCTCGGGCCTCGTACATCCGCAGCGTCTGCGGATGGAGCCCTGCGAGCTCGGCCGCGACGGAGATCATGTAGACCGGACGGTCGTTCACGGCTTGCTCCTCGCGAACGCGTCGCGCGGCTGCTCGCGCGAGACCTTGCCGTACGCCTCGAGCGCGTCGCGCTCGGCCTTCGTGAGCGAGCCGGGAACCGTCACGCGCACGCGCGCGAGCAGGTCGCCTCGCTCGCCGGCGCTCCCGAGGCGCGGTGCGCCCCGCCCCTTGACGCGGAGCAGCCTGCCTGCCTGCGTCCCGGCCGGGACCTTCAGCCCGACCGGCCCGTCGGGGGTGGGGATCTCGACGGTCGCGCCGAGCGCCGCCTCGGGGAACGTGACCGGCACCTCGAGCACGAGGTCCGCGCCGCGACGCTCGTAGATCTCCGAGGGCTCCACGTCGACCCGCACGAACAGATCACCGCTCGGGCCACCCGACCGCCCGGGGCCACCCTTGCCCTTGAGCCGGATGCGGGTCCCGTCCTTCGCGCCGGCCGGCACCTTGACGGAGTACCGGCGGGTGACGCGCTCCCGACCGGAGCCGAGACACGTACGGCACGGCTTCTCGATGATCGAGCCGTTCCCGCGACAGCGCCGGCACGGCTGGGAGAGCGCAAAGAGGCCGTGACTGTCCGAGGTCACGCCGGCGCCCTGGCAGTCCGGGCAGGTCATCGGGCTCGTCCCCGGCTCGGCTCCCGTGCCGCCGCAGGCACTGCAGGCGGTCTCGAGCTCGACGGGCACGCGCACCTGCGCGCCCGCGAGCGCATCGTCGAAGGAGACGCGGACGCGCGCCTCCACGTCGGCACCGCGCTCCGGCTGCGGCCGGGCGCGACGTCTGCCGCCGCCGCGCGCCGAAGATCGAGCCGAAGCTGCCGAGGATGTCCGACAGATCGCCGAGGTCGACCGTCTCCCAGCGCCCCTGCCCCCCGGGGAACCCGCCGGCGCCGGCCTCGCCGAACCGGTCGTAGGCGGCACGCTTCTCGGTGTCCGAGAGGATGTCGTAGGCCGCCTGGACGTCCTTGAACCGCTCCTCCGAGGATGGATCGTCGGGGTTGCGGTCGGGGTGCAGCTCGCGGGCGAGCTTCCTGTAGGCCTTCTTGATCTCGTCGTCCGAGGCGGTCTTCTGGACGCCGAGCACCTCGTACGGGTTGCGCGCGGGCATCGCTCGCTACTCGGCCACGACCACGCGGGCAGGGCGGACGACCGTGTCGCCCATCCGGTAGCCCCGCTGGACGACCTGGAGCACCGAGCCGCTCTCGACGCCTTCGCCGCCCGGCTGGGACGCAAGCGCCTCGTGGACGTGGGGATCGAAGGGGCCGTCCGTCTCGATCTCCTCCACCCCCTCCGAGGCGAGCAGCGCGGCGAGCTGGTCGCGGGTCATCCGGACGCCCTCGAGCACCCTGGCCTCCTCGTGGTGCTCGGCGGCCTCGAGCGCACGGCCGAGGTCGTCGAGCACCGGCAGCAGGCGCGCGACGATGCGCTCGCCTGCCCGCTGGACGAGGCGCTCGTGCTCCCGCGCGGTTCGCTTCCGGTAGTTGTCGAAGTCGGCGGCCACGCGCCGGAGGTCGCCGAGCAGCTCCTCGCGCCCGGCCTCGGCGTCCTGCAGCCGCGCGAGCAGCTCCTCGACGTCATGGCGCGCGTCGGCGAGGTCGTGCTCCACCGCCTCGGCCGCGATGTCCGAGGGAGCGAGCTCGGAGGGGGCCGGAGCCCCCTCCTCGATCCGCGGCTCGTCGCTCACGACGTCTTCGCCGCCTCGTCCTCGTCGATCACCTCGTAGTCGGCGTCCTCGACGATCTCGTCGTCGACGGCTCCGCCGTCACCCGAGGGCGGTGCGGTCTGCGCCTGCGCGTAGAGCGCCTCGGCCAGCGGCTGGGCCGCTTGGCTGAGCGCCTCGGTGCGGGCGCGGATGTCGCCGACGTCGCTTCCGTCGAGCGCCTGCCGGAGCTCCATCACGCGACCCTCGATCGTGGCGGCAGCCGCCTCGTCGAGCTTGTCGCGATGCTCCGCGAGGCTCTTCTCCGTCTGATAGGCGAGCGTCTCAGCGAGGTTCTTCGCGTCGGCCAGCTCGCGGAGGCGATGTGCCTCCCCGGCGTGCGCCTCGGCGTCCTTGATCATCCGCTGCACCTCGTCCTCGGAGAGGCCCGAGCCGCCCTCGATCTTGATCTGCTGCTCGTTGCCCGTCCCGTGATCCTTCGCGGCGACGTGGATGATCCCGTTGGCGTCGATGTCGAACGACACCTCGATCTGGGGCATGCCGCGCGGTGCCGGCGGGATGCCCACGAGCTGGAACTTGCCGAGCGTCTTGTTGAACGACGCCATCTCGGACTCGCCTTGCAGGACGTGGATCTCGACCGACGGCTGGTTGTCGTCGGCGGTGGAGAACGTCTCCGCCTTGCGGGTCGGGATGGTGGTGTTCCGCTCGATGAGCTTCGTGAAGACGCCGCCCTTCGTCTCGATCCCGAGCGAGAGGGGCGTCACGTCGAGCAGGAGCACGTCCTTGACCTCGCCCTTGAGCACGCCCGCCTGGATCGCGGCGCCCACGGCGACGACCTCGTCGGGGTTGACGCCCTTGTGCGGATCCTTGCCGATCAGCTCCTTGACCTTCTCGACGACCGCCGGCATGCGGGTCATCCCGCCGACGAGCACGACATGGTCGATCGCGGAGGACTGGAGACCGGCGTCGGTCAGCGCCTGCTTCGTCGGGCCGACCGTCCGCTCCAGCAGCGCGTGCGTCAGCTCCTGGAGCTTCGCGCGCGTCAGCTGGAGGTCGAGGTGCTTCGGCCCTTCCGGCGTCGCGGTCACGAAGGGCAGGTTGATCTGCGTCGTCATCGTCGACGACAGCTCGATCTTCGCCTTCTCCGCGGCCTCGTAGAGCCGCTGCAGCGCCATCTTGTCGGCGCCAAGGTCGATGCCCTGGTCCTTCTTGAACTCGGCGACCATCCAGTCGACGATCGCCTTGTCGAAGTTGTCGCCGCCGAGGTGGTTGTCGCCGTTCGTCGACTTCACCTCGAAGACGCCGTCCGCGATCTCGAGGACGGAGACGTCGAAGGTGCCGCCGCCGAGGTCGAAGACGAGGATGGTCTGATCCTCGCCCTCCTTGTCGAGCCCGTACGCGAGCGCCGCAGCGGTCGGCTCGTTCACGATCCGCAGGACGTTGAGGCCGGCGATCTTGCCGGCGTCCTTGGTCGCCTCGCGCTGGGCGTTGTTGAAGTAGGCGGGCACCGTGATCACGGCGTCCGCGACGGGCTCGCCGAGGAAGGCCTCGGCGTCTGCCTTCAGCTTCTGCAGGATCATCGCGCTGATCTCCGGCGGGGCGTACTGCTTGCCGTCCGCCGTGACACGTGCGTCGCCGTTCTCGCCCTTGTCGACGGCGTACGGGACGATCGTCATCTCCTCGGAGACCTCGTCCCACTTGCGGCCGACGAAGCGCTTGATCGAGAAGATCGTGTTCTCGGGGTTGGTCACCTGCTGCCGGCGAGCCGGAGCGCCGACGAGGCGCTGCCCGTCCTTCGTGAACGCGACGACGGAGGGCGTCGTGCGCCCGCCCTCGGCGTTCGGGATCACGGTGGGCTCGCCACCCTCGAGAACCGCCATGCAGCTGTTCGTGGTTCCGAGGTCGATGCCGATGGTCTTGGCCATGTGCTGGTCTGTCTCCCTGTTGAGTCGAACTACATGAGAAATCTAAGTCGGATCTTATCAAATCATTCACAGCGAGGCTCGGCGGCAGCAACGCTCGACGCCGGAGGGCTCGAGGACGGCGTCGCCGCCCGTCCGTCGAGGATCTGACGGCTACCGGAAGACGCCGATGAGCACGCCGCCGAGGACGACGAACGCCGCCCCCGTCGCAAGTCGCATCCCGACCTGCTCGTGCCGGCGAAGGAGCAGCGCCGACAGGAGCACACCCCACAGCGACTCCGTGGCGATGAGCGGAGCGACCACGCTGAGCTTGCCCCGATACAGCGCCTCGAACAGGCAGACGTAGGACAGGCCGAACAGGAGCCCCGGGGGGACGAACCACTTCGCCGTGCGCAGCGACAGCGGCCGCCGCAGCACGAGGATCGTGACGAGGATCGTGACGGCCCCTGCGGCAAGCGTCGTCACGGCGGCGAGCTCGGGCGCGACGTCTGTGTCGACCGAGAGCCAGCGGACGAACGTGTCGCGCAACGCGAACACGACCATCGCGAGAAACGCGAGCGCGAGCCCGACGCGCTTGACGTGGGCAGGGCGCGTGCGCTCGCTCGCGAGGAGCACGCCGCCGGCGACGACGAGGATCGCGCCCAGGATCACCCCTCCGCTGGCCGACTCGCCGAGCAGGACGACGGCGAACGTCACCGCCGCGAGCGGCGCCATCCCGACGGTCGCAGAGGTGCGCGACGGGCCGGCGTCACGCACCGCGAAGGTGAAGAGCGTCTGCGAGATCCCGGGGGCGAGCACGCCCGCCAGGACGAACGGCCAGAGCCCTGCGATCTCCCAGTCTCCGCGAACGGCGGCCGCGGCGAGCGAGACCGCGAGCGCCGGGAGGACGGTGAGCAGGGCACCGACGAGCGGGTCGCCTCCGCGGGCGGTAGGCCCGCGCAGCGCAACCGTCATCGCGCCGAACAGGAACGCCGAGCACAGCGCGAGGATGACGGCATCCATCAGCCGGCCGCCCGCGGCACCGCGAGCCGTCGCAACGTCGAGGCGGCCGTCGGCTCGGCGAGGATGATCCCGGCGAGCATCACCGCGCACCCGATCCAGCCGACGAGCCCGAGCCGCTCGGAGGCGAGCGCGATCCCGAAGAGCGCCGCGAACGGCGCCTCGAGCGTGAACACGAGCGCCGCGCGGGCTGCCGTCGTGCGTGACTGCACCCACGTCGCGACGAGGTAGCCGAGCGCACCGGCGAACACGCCGCTTGCGATCACCCCGTACCAGACCGTCCCGCTCGTCGGCAGCGAGAGGTCGCCGAGCGCAAGCGCCACCGCGGTGAAGCCGACGCACGCGACCGACATCTGGAGGAACGTCAGCACCCGGGCGTCGTAGCGCGGCGCGAACCGCTCCATCAGCGTGATCTGGAACGCCTGCGCGACCGCGTTGCCGAGCACGAGCACGTTCCCCGCGACGGAGCCGCCCGGGATCCCGCTCAGCAGGAGCAGCCCGAAGAGGGAGAGCACGACCCCCGCCCACAGCGCCGCGGGCACCGGAGTGCGGAACAGCGCCAGGGCAAGAAGGGGTGTGAGGACCACGTACAGGCCCGTGATGAACCCCGTGCTCGAGACGGTCGTCAGCTCCAGCCCCGCCGTCTGCAGCGCGTAGGCGATCAGCCAGCAGCGCGCCGGCGACGATCCCCGCGACCGCGCCGGCACGCGGCGTCCGGCGCAGGGCCCCGAGCGCGAACGGTGCGAGCACCGCGGCGGACACGGCGAATCTCAGGTCGCCAGGAAGCCGAACAGCGGGAACACCGCCACGGCGTTCTGGACCGGCACGAACGTGTAGCCCCAGATCGCCGTGACGCCGACGAGCGCGAGTACCGGAAGGCTTCCGCTCCGACGCATCCGCGCAGGCTACTCGGATGGCCGCCCGCGACGGGGTACCCTCACCGAATGGCCCCGCTCGACACCCTCGGCCGCCCGGTCCGGGATCTCCGGATCTCGGTCACCGACCGCTGCAACTTCCGCTGCCAGTACTGCATGCCCCGGTCGGTCTTCGGCCACGACTACCGCTTCATGGATCGCAAGGAGCTCCTCACGTTCGAGGAGCTCGAGCGGGTCGCGCAGGCGTTCGTGCGCAACGGGGTCGAGAAGATCCGCATCACCGGCGGGGAGCCTCTGCTCCGCCGCGACCTGGAGAGCCTCGTCGAGCGCCTCGCGGCGCTCCCGGGCGTGGACCTCACGCTCACCACCAACGCGTCGCTGCTCGAGCGGAAGGCGCGCGCGCTCGCCGAGGCGGGACTCCGCCGCATCAACGTCAGCCTCGACAGCCTCGACGACGAGACGTTCAGGCGCATGAACGACGTCGACTTCCCCGTCACGCGCGTCCTGGAGGGGATCGCCGCCGCGAACGCAGTCGGGATCCCGGTGAAGGTGAACGCCGTCGTGAAGCGCGGCGTCAACGACGACGGGATCGTGGAGATGGCCCGGCACTTCCGCGGGACGCCGCACGTCCTGCGGTTCATCGAGTACATGGACGTGGGCGCCACGAACGGCTGGCGCCTCGACGACGTCGTGCCCGCCGCGGAGATCGTCCAGCGTGTCTCCGCGGTCTTCCCGCTCGAGCCGGTCGAGGCCGCCTACCGCGGCGAGGTCGCCCGGCGGTGGCGCTACGCCGACGGCGAGGGCGAGATCGGCGTGATCGCGTCGGTCACCCAGCCGTTCTGCGGCGACTGCACCCGGGCCCGGATCTCGGCCGAGGGCAAGCTGTTCACGTGCCTCTTCGCGACGCGCGGCACCGACCTGCGTGCCTGCTGCGCTCCGGCGCGGACGACGCCGAGCTCGCGGATGCGGTCGGAGCGGTGTGGTCGGCCCGGGACGACCGCTACTCGGAGCTGCGCAGCGCGGCGACCGAGGGCATGCGCCGCATCGAGATGTCCTACATCGGCGGCTGAGGTCTGCGCGCCCCGCAGGTTGGGAATCCGCGCTGCACCACCCCGCAGGTCGAGAATCCGCAGCAGCGGATCCCCGACCGCGGGAAGCGGCCGCCAGCCGGCGGCCGGCGCCACGGTCCACGGACGATCGGGGGTCAGGCTCCGGCTCCGCCGGCGCCAGACCCCACGCGCCAACGCACGCAACAACGCCCTGGCCGCTGCCGCAGGCAGCAGGCCACTTCAGGGATCTGCCCCGCGTCCGCCGCAGGCGGACCCGGGGATACCTGCGGATCGGGATCCGCTTCTGCGGATCCCGATCTCGCAAGCAAAGCTAGCCCCAGGGCCAGCGACCTGCGGTGCCGGGGCGGAGGTCGTACGGGCCGCCGTCACGGCACAGCGCGGTGACGTACGCCGGATCGAGCTCGGGGTACTGCTCCTCCCAGCCCAGCTCTGCGAGCCGCGGGCACGGTCGACGGGCGCGCCGAGCGCGACGGCGACGTCCGCGACCCGTTGCTGGCCCCGGCACTCCGTCTCGGCCTCGTCGAAGCGCTCCGGCGATGTGCTGGGCCTCGTGGGCGAGCACCGCGAGCGCCCAGGCCAGGTCGAGACGCTCCACGCGCGACGGGGGCCACCACCGACCCTCCGCGTGAGCGCGGCCGAGCTGCGCGCAGTCGGCCTGCTGCATGTTGATCTGGAGCGTGGTCGTGTTCGCGAAGGCGCCGGTGGAGTCGACGGTGATCTCGCCGTTCGAGAGCGCCCTCTCCTCGTCGATCATCTCGGGCCACTCGCGTCGCTCCAACAGCGCACCTCGGTGTCGAAGCCCTCGATGTCACGCTCGGCGGCGGTCTCGAGGAGACGATCGCGGTGGCTTCATCTCGGCCGGCCAGCGGAGGGAGGGGAGCGGACGACGGGCGAGCGAGAACCCCTCGAGCGCCTCGCGGATCTCGACGAGCTCGCCGCCCACCTGCTCCAGCGACGCCCCCCCGCGACGATCGCGCCCACCGGGTCGTCACCCGAGGCGTAGGCGTCGCCGACGCGTGCGACCGTTCGCTCGAGCGAGCTGCAGAGGCTCCGAAGCCGGGCGGCGATCGCGTCGGTCCTGGCGGTCGGCCCGCGGCCGACGTCGTCCTCGAGGTGTGACCGGCATTCCCTCAGCCACCGCGTCGCGGCCGGGTACGCGGTCCGGCATCGCCGGCACGGCGAGCCGCACGCGGGCCTCCTCCTGCGCCGCCTCGGCGAGGTCGTCCGACCAGGCCGAGAACCTCCCGACCCAGGCCGCCTCGTCCGACAGAGAGCCCGATCCCTCCGGCCACGTCGTCCTCACGGTCAGCGCATCCCGCGAGCGCGAACGCGCCGGCAGAACACGGGACGGCGAGCAGCAGACGGACGACGCGCGACATCGGGGTCATGGTACGGCCGTCTGCGGGAAGCCCGTACGCGAGTTCGGCGGCACCCCCGATGCTGGGCCGGAGGTCCTCGGCGAGGGTGGCACCATGGCAGACCGCGCAGTGATAGACGGAAACGAGGCCGCAGCATGGGTCGCATATCGCGCCAGCGAGGTGATCGCGATCTACCCGATCACCCCAGCCTCCCCGATGGGAGAGCTCTCCGACACCTGGTCGGCGCACGGCGTGCGAAACGCCTGGGGCGCAGTTCCGCGGATCGTCGAGATGCAGAGCGAGGGCGGTGCCGCCGGGGCCGTCCACGGGGCGCTGCAGGCCGGGTCGCTGGCGACGACGTTCACCTCGTCCCAGGGGCTGCTGCTGATGCTCCCGAACATGTTCAAGATCGCGGGCGAGCTGACGCCGGCCGTGATCCACGTCGCCGCACGAGCGATCGCGACGCACGGCCTCTCGATCTTCGGTGACCACTCCGACGTGATGGCAGCACGCACCACCGGCTGGGCGCAGCTCTGCGCCTCGTCGGTACAGGAGGCGCAGGACCTCGCGCTCGTCGCGCACGCCGCGACGCTCGAGACCCGGATCCCCTTCCTCCACTTCTTCGACGGCTTCCGGACCTCGCACGAGCTCTCGTCGATCGACCGCCTTGTCGGAGGACGACGTCCGCGAGCTGCTCGACGAGGCGCTCGTGCGCTCGCACCGAGCACGCGCGCTTCACCCCGACGCGCCGGTCGTGCGCGGCACGGCGCAGAACCCGGACGTGTTCTTCCAGATGCGAGAGGCCGTCGAACCCGTTCCACGACGCCGTGCCCGCCGCCGTGCAGCGCCACATGGCAGCGCTCGCGGAGCGGACGGGCCGCAGCTACCGGCTCTTCGACTACCACGGCGACCCCGACGCCGACCGCGTGCTCGTGATGATGGGCTCGGGCGCGCAGGCGGCGATCGAGGCATGCGATGCTCTGTGCGCGCGCGGCGAGCGCGTCGGCGTCGCCATCGTCCGGCTCTTCCGGCCCTTCTCGGCCGACGCCTTCGTCGCGGCACTCCCCTCGACGGTCAAGGCGATCGCGGTCCTCGACCGCACGAAGGAGCCGGGAGCCCTCGGTGAGCCGCTCTTCCAGGACGTCGTCACAGCCCTCGCCGAGCGGGACGAGCCCATGCCGAAGATCATCGGTGGTCGCTACGGGCTGGCCTCGAAGGAGTTCACCCCTGCGATGGCGCGCGCCGCGCTCGACGAGCTTCAGGTTGCCTCTCCGCGTCCGCGGTTCACGGTCGGGATCGACGACGACGTCACGCACCTGTCCCTCGACGTCGACCCGGACTTCTCGACCGAGCCGGACGACGTCGTCCGGGCCGTCTTCTTCGGGCTCGGCGCCGACGGGACCGTGAGCGCGAACCGCAGCTCCATCTCGATCATCGGCGAGCGCACGGGGCTGCACGCCCAGGGCTACTTCGTCTACGACTCCAAGAAGTCGGGATCGACGACCGTCTCCCATCTCCGGTTCGGGCCACGCCCGATCCGCTCCACGTACCTCATCGAGCGCGCCGGCTTCGTCGCCTGCCACCAGTTCGGGCTCCTCGAGAAGCTCGACGTGCTCTCCGTCGCCGAGCCCGGCGCGACCGTGCTCCTCAACGCGCCGTACGGGCCTGACGAGGTGTGGGAGCACCTTCCGGTGCTCGTGCAGCAGCAGATCCAGGACAAGGGCCTGCGCCTCTTCGTCGTCGACGCCTCCCTGGTCGCCCGCGAGGCCGGGCTCGGCCGACGGGTGAACACCGTCCTGCAGACGTGCTTCTTCGCGCTCTCCGGCGTGCTCCCGCTGGACGAGGCGATCGACGCCGTGAAGGAGGCGACCCGCACGACCTACGGCAAGCGCGGCGAGGCGGTGATCGCGCGGAACCTGGCCGCGATCGACCACGCGATCGAGAGGATGCACGAGGTCTCGATCCCGGCCGCGACGGATGCGCCCGCCGTGGCGGGAGTCGGCTCGGGGCTCGCGCTCGAGGGCGAGTCCGCGTTCGTCCACGACGTCACCGCCGTGATGCTCGCCGGGCGCGGCGACACGCTCTCCGTGAGCGCTCTGCCCGCCGACGGCACGTTCCCGAGCGGCACCAGTCGCGTCGAGAAGCGCTCGATCGCCGAGGAGATCCCGGTGCTGGGATCCGTCGATCTGCATCGACTGCGCGAAGTGCGCGATCGTGTGCCCCCACGCGGCGATCAGGATGAAGGTGTTCGCGCCCGAGGCCCTCGACGGCGCGCCCGAGGGCTTCCAGTCGAAGGAGTGGCGCGACCGCCACCTCCCCGGCATGCGCATGACGATCCAGGTCGCGCCCGACGACTGCACCGGCTGCGGGATCTGCGTCGAGACCTGCCCGGCGCACAGCAAGGAGGAGGTCAAGCACCGCTCGATCAACCTCGAGCCGAAGCTGGAGCACCTCGAGGCCGAGCGCGACCACTACCGCTTCTTCCTCGAGCTCCCCGAGCTGCCGCGCACGAGCGTCGACCCGGCCACCGTCAAGGGCTCGCAGGCTCTCCAGCCGCTCTTCGAGTACTCCGGCGCGTGCGAGGGCTGCGGCGAGACGCCGTACCTCAAGATCCTCACCCAGCTGTTCGGCGACCGCATGCTGGTCGCCAACGCGACCGGATGCTCGTCGATCTACGGCGGCAACCTCCCGACCACGCCGTGGACGACCGACGCGCGCGGCCGTGGGCCGGCGTGGTCGAACTCGCTCTTCGAGGACAACGCCGAGTTCGGGCTGGGCATGCGGCTCGCGCTCGACGCGCAGCGGGAGCAGGCGGAGGCGCTGACCGTCGCGCTCGCCCCCGATCTCGCAGCCGGGCTCGTCGGCGCCGACCAGTCGACCGAGGCGTCGATCGCCGAGCAGCGCGAGCGCGTCGAGGCCCTGCTCGAGCGGGTCGCCGGGATCGACTCCCCGGAGGCGCGACGGCTCGAGGCGCTTGCCCGGACGCTCGTCCGCACGAGCGTCTGGATCGTCGGGGGCGACGGCTGGGCCTACGACATCGGCTTCGGCGGGCTCGACCACGTGCTCGCCTCGGGAGCCGACGTGAACGTCCTCGTGCTCGACACCGAGGTCTACTCGAACACCGGCGGCCAGGCCTCCAAGGCGACTCCGCGCGGAGCCGTCGCGAAGTTCGCGGCGGGCGGCAAGCAGACCCGGAAGAAGGACCTCGGGCAGATCGCGTCCGCGTACGGCCACGTCTACGTCGCGCAGATCGCGCTCGGCGCCGACAACGTCCAGACCGTGAAGGCGCTCGCGGAGGCCGAGGCCTGGCACGGGCCGTCGCTCGTGATCGCCTACAGCCACTGCATCGCGCACGGGATCGACATGGCGAAGGGGATGGACCAGCAGAAGCGCGCCGTCGACAGCGGCTACTGGCCCCTGTGGCGCTACGACCCGCGGAACGCCGGCCCGGGCGAGCATCCGTTCCACCTCGACGCCAAGGCCCCGAAGATCCCCCTCTCGGACTTCACCGACCGCGAGACCCGGTTCGCCGTGCTCGCCCGGTCGCGGCCCCAGGAGGCAGAGCGCCTCGCCGCGCTCTCGAGGCACGACGTCGAGGAGCGCCGGCTGGTGTACGAGCAGCTGGCGGAGGTCGAGCACGAGCACGAGACCGAGACCGCCACCACGTCCGAGGAGGCTTCCGATGGCGCCTGATCTCTCCACCGTCTACCTCGGACTCGAGCTCCGGAACCCTGTCGTCGCGTCCTGCCTCCCCGCTCACCGGCGACCTCGACACGCTCCGCGCGCTCGAGGCCGCGGGCGCAGGCGCCGTCGTGCTCCCGTCGCTCTTCGAGGAGCAGATCGAGCACGAGGAGCTCGAGCTGCACGAGGCACTCGAGCAGGGAGCGCACAGCTTCGGCGAGGCGCTCACCTACCTTCCCGACCTCGACGACATCGCAACCGGCCCGACGACCTACCTCGAGCACCTCGCCGCCGCGAAGGAGGCGCTCCGCATCCCGGTGATCGCAAGCCTCAACGGCTACTCGGCGGGCGGCTGGGTGCGGTACGCGCGCCTGGCCGAGGAGGCCGGAGCCGACGCGATCGAGCTCAACACGTACGCGGTCGAGGCCGACCCCGCCAAGGAAGGGCACCACGTCGAGCACGACCTGCTCGAGCTCGTCGGGCAGGTGCGGGCGGCGGTCTCGATCCCGCTCGCCGTGAAGGTCGGGCCGTTCTACTCGGCGTTCGCCAACGTCGCGCGACGGCTCGGGAGAGGCCGGCGCCGACGGGATCGTCTGCTTCAACCGATTCCTCGGCCCGGACATCGACCTCGAGACGCTCGCCGTGCAGGCTGGCGTGCGCCTCTCGACGCCCGACGAGCTCCGGCTGCCGTTGCGCTGGATCGCCATCCTCCGCGGCCGCGTCGCCGTCGATCTCGCGGGCACGGGCGGCGTCCATCGGCCGAGGACGCGATCAAGCTGATCCTCGCCGGCGCAGACACGGTGATGCTCGCGTCCTCGCTGCTGCGACACGGGCCGGCCCATCTCACCTCGGTCGTCGGCGGCCTCGCGGCGTGGCTCGACGAGCACGAGTACACCTCGGTCGACCAGGCGCGCGGGAGCTTGAGCCAGGCTTCGTGCCCCGATCCGGCCGCCTTCGAGCGCGCCCAGTACATGCGGGCGCTGACGACGTACAGCGCCCGCCAGCGCGTCTGAGCGGCCATGCCCGTGGACGACGGGCCGGAAGACTAGACTTGGAAGTGTGACGGGCTACGCGGAGCGATCCGAGCAGCGTCTGCTGCCGCGCGGTTGGGGCCATCTCGCGCTCCAGTTCGCGATCTGGATGGGGTTCTACGTCGCCTACCAGGCGGCGCGAGGCGCTGCCGACCGCGGGAGCGTCGCCACTGCGTTCTGGAACGGGACGCTCGTGATCGAGGCGCAGAACAGGCTCGGCCTCCTGTTCGAGCCCTCCCTGCAGCGGTTCGTCGAGAGCTCGAGCATCCTGATCACGGCGACGTCGGTCACGTACTGGCTCTCGCAGTTCGCGATCGTCGGCCTCACGCTTGCTCTGGGTCTACTTCCGCCACCACGAGCGCTTCGCCGACTACCGGAACTGGCTGATCGCAGCGAACCTCGTCGGTCTGGTCGGCTACGTCCTGATGCCGACCGCGCCGCCCCGGATGTTCCCCGAGTGGGGCTTCACCGACACGCTCGAGCAGCACTCGGCCGTCAGCCAGTCGACCGTCGCGTTCGCCGCCAACCCGTTCGCGGCGATGCCGAGCCTCCACGCGATGGACGCCCTCATCGTCGCCCTCGTCATGGCGTCGCTGATGCGCAGGCCCCTGACGCGCCTCCTCTGGCTGCTCTGGCCGGTCTGGGTCTGCTTCGCGGTGATGGGTACCGGCAACCACTTCTGGCTCGACTGCGCGGTCGGGATGACGATCGCGCTCGTCACCGGCGCCGTCCTGCTGCGCAGCCGCTTCCGCTCGACCGTGCGCGCCGCGACGGTAGGCACGTGACCGACGGCCCGAAGGTCAGCCAGCTCGACAGGGTCAAGGCGGAGTACACCGCCGCTGCGCGCGAGATCCTCCGCCGCTCGATGCAGGGCGTCGCGAAGACGAAGCTCACGCCCGACATGCTCTCGATCGCCGGGCCTCGCGCTCTGCGTCCTCGGCGCCGTCCTGGTCGGGTTCGAGGAGCGCAACGAGTACCTCTTCTTCTGGCTCGGCGGCATCCTCTTCATCGCCGGCTCGATCGCCGACATCCTCGACGGGGCGCTCGCGCGTGCGGCCGGGAAGGGAACGGTCTTCGGCGCCTTCCTCGACTCGACCTTCGACCGGCTCGGCGAGGCCGCGATGCTGACGGCGATCGGCCTCGTGTTCATGCGCGACGGCAACGAGGTCGCGCTCGTCGCGACCTTCCTCGCGGTGATCGGCTCGCTGCTCGTCAGCTACACGCGCGCGAAGGCGGAGATGCTCGGGCTGCGCGGCGACGTCGGCTTCGGGTCACGGCTCGAGCGCGTCGTGATCGTCTCGGTCGGGCTCGGGCTCGCGCCGTGGGGGCTGCTGCAGTGGCCCATCTACCTCCTCGCCGCGATGGCGTGGATCACGGTCGTGCAGCGGATGCTGTTCGTCCGCCGCCAGCTCCGCGAGATCGCCGAGCAGGCGTCCACGCCAACGGCGTAGGCGCCAGGCGACTCGACCGGACGACGCTCGGCTGCTCGCGGGCGGGATGACTTCGCCGCGCGCGTCCGATATGCTGATAGCAGTTTGACTGCTAGCACTTCACGCAAGAGCGTCCTCGTTCGGATGCCGACACACGTCAAGGCCGCGCTCGTGCGCGAGACCGCCCGGCGTGGCGTCAGCCTCAACGACGTCGCCTGCGGGATCGTCGCCGACGATCTCGCAGTCTCCTACACCCCGACCGGGCGTCGCAGCCCGCTGCCGGGCACGAGCCCGGTGGTGCTGCTCCGCGTGCCGGAGGAGCTGAAGCACGAGCTCGAGGCCGAGGCATCGCGCAGCGGCCGTCCCATCAACGACGTCGTCGTGTCTGCGCTCGCAGACGGGCTCGGCGTCCCCCGAGACTCATCACACCGGCGGTCGTCCCGAACGAGGGACGCCCGCGGAAAGGACACCACACCCATGGCCGAGACCAACGGCTCGAAGAACGGCGGCACCCGCCAGAAGGACAAGGTGCGCGTCGCCATCATCGGCGTCGGCAACTGCGCCAACTCTCTGCTTCAGGGCGTCGAGTACTACAAGGACGCGAAGCCGGAGGACACGGTGCCCGGCCTCATGCACGTCGATCTCGGCGGCTACCACATCTCGGACATCGAGTTCGTCGCGGCCTTCGACGTCGTCAAGGGCAAGGTCGGCGTCGACCTCTCCGAGGCGATCTGGGCGCACCCGAACGACACGATCAAGTTCTCCGACGTCCCGAAGACCGGCGTCACGGTCTCCCGCGGGATGACCCACGACGGGATCGGCAAGTACCTCTCGCAGGTCGTCGAGAAGGCACCCGGCGAGACCGACGACATCGTCGGGATCCTCAAGGAGACCGGCGCCGACGTCGTCGTCAACTACCTGCCCGTGGGCTCCGAGGCAGCCGCCAAGTGGTACGCCGAGCAGATCCTCGAGGCCGGCTGCGCGATGGTCAACTGCATGCCCGTCTTCATCGCCCGCGAGCACTACTGGAACAAGCGCTTCGAGCAGGCAGGCGTGCCGATCATCGGCGACGACATCAAGTCGCAGGTCGGCGCGACGATCACGCATCGGGTCCTGACGACGCTGTTCGGCGATCGCGGCGTGCACCTCGACCGCACGATGCAGCTGAACGTCGGTGGCAACTCGGACTTCCTCAACATGCTCGAGCGCGAGCGCCTCGAGTCGAAGAAGATCTCGAAGACGAACGCCGTCACCTCGATGCTCGACTACGAGATCGGCGAGAAGAACGTCCACGTCGGCCCGTCGGACTACGTCCCGTGGCTGACCGACCGCAAGTGGGCGTACATCCGCCTCGAGGGGACAGCGTTCGGCGACGTGCCGCTCAACTGCGAGCTCAAGCTCGAGGTATGGGACTCGCCGAACTCGGCCGGCATCGTGATCGACGCCGTCCGCCTGGCGAAGCTGGCACTGAACAACGGGATCTCGGGCTCGCTCGAGGCGCCGTCCAGCTACCTGATGAAGTCGCCACCGGTGCAGATCCGCGACGACGAGTCGCGCGAGCTCGTGGAGAGGTTCATCACGAAGAACGCGCGGGGCACGGAGAAGAAGGAGAAGGCCCCAAAGGCCTGACCGGCATCCCTCCGACGTGCTCGCATCGTGCGGCCGCCTCCGGGCGGCCGCATCGCGTTCTCGGGGCCTCGGCCGGAACTGGCCGGAGATCCTCAGGTCGTGACGCGCGGGTGCAGTGTCGTCCGCGACGAACCCGACCTCGCGGGCGTGGATGTCGCAGAACGGCTTGTTCTTCGAGTGGCCGCAGCGGCAGAGCGACGATCGAGCTGCCCGCGGGAAGCTCGAAGGCCACGCCCTCGGCGTCGGTGAGCGTCACGGGGCCTGTGACCTTCAGCGGCCCGTTCTCGCGCACCTGGATCGTGACGTCGCTCATCACGACGACTCTACCGGCCGCTGCGCCGGCCGGGCTGCCCGTAGACTCCGTGGCCGGTTTGGGCATGCGCATCTGTCTCGTCACGCCGTTCCCCTGGTCGAAGCCTCACGAGGTCAACGACCACGTCGACGGCATCGCGGCGGCGCTCCGACGCCGCGGTCACATGGTGACGGTGCTCGCGCCCTCGACACGGGCAGGCGACCTCGTCGCCGGTCGGCGCGCATTGCAGAGCGGACGGCTCGACGACGCCGTCGTCGCGCTGTCGCCCGCCGTCACCGTCTCGCCGAGCGCGAGCGTCGAGCTCCCCGTCGGCGTGAGGGCGAGCCTGCGCACGGCTCTCGAGCGCGGCCGGTTCGACGTCGTGCACGCCTTCGAGCCGGGGATTCAGGGCCTCGCCCACCTCGCCCTGCTCGAGGCGGAGTCGACGACGGTGGCGTCGTTCCTCGACGCGGAACGGCTCTCCTATCCGCCGCGCAAGCAGCATCGCGATCGGCTCCTGGCTCGCGTCGACGTGCTCGTGGCGTCGAGCGACGCGGTCGCGACGGCCGCGGCACGGCGATTCCCGGGCGCCTACTCGGTCGTCCCGCTCGGGGTCGACCCGGCGCCCGATCGTGGCACGGCGAGGCGCCGACTGGTGGTCGTGGAGACGTCCGCCGCCGGACGCGGGAGCGCTCGATCGGTGCTCCGGGCGCTGCGCGAGCTCCCGGACTGGGAGGCTCTCGTCCTGCGAACCTCGCCGATGGCCGCCCGGCCCGTGATCCCCGCGGCCCTGCGGGGACGGGTGCGCGTCCGCACGGCGGCGAGCGCAGCCACACAGCGGGCGGCACTCGAGGGCGCGGCGATCCTCGTCCCGGCACCCGGAGGATCCGCTCGCCTGCGCCTCGAGGCTCAGGCGGTCGGGTGCGCGCTCGCCGATCCTCCGGGGCTCGCAGACCAGCCCGAGCTGGCGGCGGCCGCGGTGCTCCGACTCGCCGAGAGCGACGTCGTCGAGCGTCCGCCGGGACGCGATGCCGGCGACCTTCGACGAGGTCGCCGAGATCCTCGAACAGGGCTACGTCGAGGCGAGTGGACGGAGGCGCGCAACTCCGCGCCGTGACGGGGATCCGCTCGCCGATCGGGACTGGATCGTCGTCGACCTGCACATGCACACGAGCCACTCGCACGACTGCTCGACCGAGGTCCCCGACCTGCTCGACCACGCCGAAGGCGAAGGGCTCGGCGCGATCGCCGTCACCGACCACAACGTGTTCGACGGCGCCCGTGAGGCCGTCGAGCTCGCCCGGCGCCGGCGCCTGATCGTGATCCCGGGCGAGGAGGTCAAGACCGACGGGCAGGGCGAGGTGATCGGCCTCTTCCTGCGCGAGGAGATCCCGCGAGGGATGTCGTTCGCGGACACCATCGCGGCGATCCGGGAGCAGGACGGGATCGTCTACGTCCCGCACCCGTTCGACCGGCTTCACGCGATCCCGTCGCCGGAGACGCTCCACCGTCACCTTCCCGACATCGACGTGTTCGAGGTCTACAACGCGCGGCTTCTGTTCGAGTCGTTCAACGACGAGGCCGTGCGGTTCGCCCGGAAGTACGGCCTGCTCGCGGGCGCCGGGTCGGACGCGCACGTGCTCCAGGGAGTCGGGACGGGGGCCGTGCGGATGCGGCGGTTCGACGGCCCCGAGGAGTTCCTGCTCTCGCTGCGCACCGCGGAGGTGCTGCGCCGGCCGAAGTCGCTGGCGTACCTCCAGTCGCTCAAGTGGGTCGCCCAGGTCAAGGAGAAGGTCCGCTAGAGACGAAGTCTTCAGGGCTTTATGGCCCCTGCGACCGTGTCCGACGACGATCTCTATGAGCGCTACCTCCAGCGGGCCATCCGCGAGATCAACGACCTCCAGCGCGAGCTGACGGCGCTCGCGGACGAGACCCACATCCCCGTCCTGGGGTCGGGCCATCCGCTCGCCGACGTGTTCCTCCTCAAGCACAAGCCGGTGCCGACGGAGATCACAGAAGGCGTCGCGTTCTTCGGCCGCGCCGGCCACGCGCTGATCAAGTCGATGGAGCGCCTCGGCGTCGACCCCACGGCGGTCTACGGGACGAACTGCTTCAAGTTCGGCACGGAGGAGCCGGAGCTCGCGGCGTCCTGGTTGACACGGGAGCTCCAGATCACGCAGCCGCGGCTCGTCGTCGTGATGGGCAGCGATTCGGTCGCGTTCCTCGAACGACCTCGCGTTCCCGCTCGCACAGCCGCTGGACGGCGAGCGCCAGGGCGAGATCCAGCGCTTCACACCGACGATCGAGGCGCTCGTCACCCCGGATATCGACGCGTCGCTCGACGAGACCGACGCCAAGAACCGCTTCTGGGAGGCGTTCCGGCAGCTGGGCGCGTGGTGGGGGAAGCTGCCACCGTTCTGAGCACCCGGCGGCTCGTCGCGCTCGCCGTGCTGCTCACGACCCTGGTCGCCTGGGATGCCGGCGCGGGGGCGCTCCCCGCGCTCTCCGACGACTGGGACGTCGGTCTCACTGCGATCGTCCTGATCCCGGCGACGTTCGCCGTCGTCTGGCTCCTCCTCCCACTGGCCGCCACGAGGGCCGCAGGGCCGCTCGCCCTCGTGCTCGGGCTCCTCGCGCTCGGCGCCTGGCTCGTGGGGGCGGGTGCGCTCTTCAACGTCGCAAAGCTGTGCGCGCTGACGCTCGCCGGGTTCTGGTTCCTGTCGCTCTTCGAGGCGCTGAGCTGGATCGTGCTCGTCGCCTGCGTGATCCCGTGGGTGGACGTGCTCTCCGTCTACCGGGGTCCCGACCAAGGTCGTCGTCGAGCAGAAGCCCGGCCTCTTCGAGCAGATCTCGATCGGGTTCCGGCTCCCGGGGGAGGACTCCGGCGCCCGGCTCGGGCCGCCGGACGTGCTGTTCTTCGCGCTGTTCCTGGCGAGCACCAGGCGCTTCGGGCTCCGCGTCGGCTGGACGTGGGTCGCGATGACCTCGGCGCTCGCGCTCACGCTCGTCGCGACGTACGTCTTCGATCTGGGCGGGCTCCCCGCGCTGCCGGCGATCGCGCTCGGCTTCCTCGTGCCGAACGCCGACCTGATCTGGCGGGCCCTGATCGGCCGGAGGAGCGAGGCGCCGCAGCGGCCAGGATCGACAAGAGGACTGAGACGCAAGCGGCGAGGGGGCGGCCGACCACCGACCGCCCCCTCGCGCCACGCTCACTTCGTGGTGCAGTTCTCCTGCGCCCAGGACTCGATGTCCTTCGAGGCCTGCTGGTACTTCGGGTCGGATAGCGTCTGCGAGAGCTCCTGGAGCTTCAGCAGTGGTCTTGGCGTCCGGAACCGCCCCGCTCGAGAGGTCGAGCCCCTGGAGCGCCTCGGCATACTTCGCGATCGCTCGTCGAGAGCGTCTCGAGGTCGGCCTTGATCGCATCGGGCGCCGCTTTGACGAGCTCGTCGAAGTACTGTGATGCAGCTGCAGGATCGCCCGTGCCGCCGGTCGCGGCCTGGATCGCGGCGGCGTACTTCGCCCCCACCAGGCGAGCGACAGGCACTCCTTCGAGAGGTTGCCGAGCCCGACCGTCGAGGTATCACCGGTGCCCCCGAGCGTGCTCGTATCCTGTGTCGCCGACTCCTCGACGGTGGATGTCACCGTCGACGCATCCTCGCCCGCGGCGTCGTTGCCGTCGCTGCCGCCGCAGCCGGCCGCGGCGAGCGCAAGTGCTGCGAGCGTGGCGACTGCTGCCCTCCTCGCGATCACGTCGACTCCCTCCTCTCGGGCGGCTCGACCGTCGGCAACGCCGAATGGCCCGCCTCCGCTGCCGATCCTACGCCGAGAGTCGGGCGACCGGGCTGGCGCTCCAGCAACGAGACCGACTCGATGTGCGGGCGTGTGCGGGAACATGTCGACGGGGGTGCAGCGCAGAAGGCTGTAGCCGTACTCGTCTCGGAGCACCGCGAGGTCGGAGGCGAGCGTCGTCGGGTTGCAGGAGACGTACACGATCCGGTGCGCCTCGAGCGCCCCCGTCCGCCTCAGCGCCTTGCCGGCGAGCCCTGCCCTCGGTGGGTCGACGACCACGACGTCGGGCGCACCGGAGCGCTCACGCAGCTCCTCGATCGACTGACCGACGTTGCCGGCGAAGAACGAGGTGTTCGTGATGCCGTTCGCCTCGGCGTTCTCGATCGCGCAGGCGACAGCCTCCTCCGAGATCTCGACGCCCCACACGCTTCCGGCGCCGGAGGCGAGCGCGAGCCCGATCGTGCCGGTCCCGCAGTACAGGTCGTAGACCGTCTCGGTGCCCGTCAGCCCTGCGGCCTCACGGGCGAGCTCGTAGAGCGTCTCGGCCATCTCGGTGTTCGTCTGGAGGAACGCGGTCGGGCGGACGCGATAGCGCAGCCCGAGCAGCTCCTCCTCGATCCAGGCGTTGCCCCAGAGGAGCTTCGTCGGAAGGCTCGTCACCTCCGCGGGCCGGTCGTTGATCGCCCAGTGGATCGAGGCGACCTCCGGGATGCGACGAAGCGTCTCGACGAGGTAGTCGGCGTCGAAGTGCTCGCCCGGCGCGGTGACGAGCATCACCAGGGCCTGACCGGTGTTGCGGCCCTCGCGCACGACGAGGTGGCGGAGGTAGCCCTTCTGCGTCTCCTGGTCGTACGGCGCGAGCTTCTCCTCACGCGCCCACGCGCGCACCGCATCGCGGATCGCGTTGCCGGTGGGCGTCGTGAGGTGGCAGGTCTCGACGTCGACGATCTCGTCCCAGCGCCCCGCGCGATGGAACCCGAGCACGAGCTCGCCGCTCTCGCCGGCCGCGAAGGAGTACTCGAGCTTGTTGCGGTACCCGTACTGCGAGCGGGCGGGAACGATTGGCTCGAGCGGCGGATCGACGAAGCCACCGATCCGGACGAGCGAGTCCCGCACCTGGGCGTGCTTCGCCGCGACCTGCTGCTCGTAGGCGAGGTCCTGGAACCGACAGCCTCCGCATACGCCGAAGTGCGCGCAGACCGGCTCGACGCGATCCGGGCCCGACTCCAGCAGCGCCGTGCGCGTCGCCTCGGCGAAGCCGCGCTTCACCTTGGTCGCTCGCGCCCGGACGAGGTCGCCCGGAAGCCCGCCGCGGACGAACACGACGAAGCCGTCGAGGCGTCCGACCCCGTTGCCGCCGTAGGCGAGGGAGTCGATCCTGACCTCGACCTCCTCACCCTTGCGAACGGGGGCGGCCACCGGAGGAGCGTAGCCGTGGTCCCCTCCGGCGACGAGCGATGCCGGGAGCACCCGTCGCCGCGGCCGCCGGTCGGGCGTACCCTGAAGGTGGACATGGACACGCCGGTCGTCGCCGCTCACCAGCTGACGAAGAGTTACGGGAAGGCGCGCGGGGTCGTCGACCTGACGTTCACGGTGGGCCAGGGCGAGGTGTTCGGGTTCCTCGGCTCGAACGGCGCGGGCAAGACGACCACGATCCGGCTGATGCTCGATCTGATCCGACCGACCGCCGGGCAGCTCGAGCTCTTCGGTCTCGACGCGCATCGCGCCGGCCCCGACGTGCGCGCCCGCATCGGCTACCTCCCGGGTGACCTTCGCCTCTACGAACGGCTCACCGCACGGGAGCACCTGCGCTACGTCGCAGCGCTCCGCGGGCTCGACGGCCCCGGGGAAGGCGAGGCGGTCGCCGAACGACTCGAGCTCGAGCTCGACCGGCCCGTGCGGGCTCTCTCCAAGGGGAACCGGCAGAAGGTCGGGCTCGTTCTCGCCCTGATGCACCGCCCGCCGCTGCTCGTCCTCGACGAGCCGACCTCCGGGCTCGACCCGCTCGTCCAGCAGGTCGTCTACGCGATCGTGCGCGAGGCGACCGACGACGGACGGACCGTGTTCGTCTCCTCGCACGTGCTCTCGGAGGTCCAGCACATCGCAGATCGGGTCGGGCTGATCCGAGAGGGCCGCCTCGAGCTCACCGAGACGATCGAGGGCCTCCGGTCGCGAGCGCGCTCACGGATCGAGGTCACCTTCGCGTCGCCGCCGCCCGCCGATGCCTTCACGGGCCTCGTGGGCGTGCGCGAGCTCGACCGGCACGGGCCGACCGTGCGCCTGACCCTCGAGGGGAGCGTCGACCCCCTCGTCAAGACGCTCGCGCGGTTCGACGTGCATGCGCTCGACATCCACGAGGCCGATCTCGAGGACGCCTTCCTCGAGCTCTACCGGGGGAAGAACGATGGCGGGTAGCGTCCTGCGCAAGAGCCTCGGCGACCTCCGGCGCGGCTTCGTGTGGTGGGCGCTCGGGTTGGTCGCCTACGTCGCGATGATCGCCGCTGTCTACCCGACCGTCCGCGACAACGACGAGATGAAGCAGCTGATCGACCAGTACCCGGAGGCTTTGAAGGCGTTCTTCGCGTTCGGCGGACAGTTCGACTTCACCTCGGCCGCGGGGTACCTCGGCGGCGAGCTGTTTTCGTTCATGATCCCGCTCCTGTTCCTCGTCGCCGCAGTCGGGAACGGCGCCTCGTCGATCGCGGGTGAGGAGGACCGCGGCACGCTCGACCTGCTGCTCGCGATGCCGCTTCCACGCCGGAGGGTCGCGCTCGAGAAGCTCGCTGCGATGGTGCTCGAGGTCGCAGCTCTCGGCGTGGTGCTCTGGCTCGCGCTCTGGCTCGGCGCGCTGGCCTTCTCGATGGAGATCTCGGGCTGGCACCTCGCGTCCGCGACGACGGGCGCTGCGCTGCTCGCGATCGCATACGGCGCGATCGCCTTCATGCTCGGCGCAGCGACGGGACGGAAGGGGCTCGCGATCGGCGTGTCGATCGCCGCGGCGGTCGCCGGGTACCTGGTGAACTCGCTCGCAGCGCTCGTGGACGCCCTCGGCCCGTTCCAGAAGGCCTCGCCCTTCTACCACTACGCGACGAGCGACCTCTTGCGGCACGGGCTCGCGCCCTGGCACATGCTCTTCCTCGTCGCGATCGCGGTTGCCGCGACGGCGGTCGGGGTGATGCTCTTCGAGCGCAGAGACGTCTCGGCCTGAGCGGCGCGCGCCGCGGCTACGCCAGCACGCTGACGTGCACGGACCGCTCGCGCGGCCCGTCGAACTCGCAGAAGAAGATGCCCTGCCACGTGCCGAGCGCGAGCGCCCCGTCCTCGGTCAGCGGGACGAGCACCGACGGCCCCATGAAGGCGGCCCGGATGTGGGTCGGAGCGTTCTCCTCCCCTTCCTCGACGTGCTGCCAGCCCCAGTCCCCGGGAACGATCCGCTCGAGCGCCATCTCGAAGTCCCGGGCGACCATCGGGTCGGCGTGCTCGTTGATCGTGACCCCGGCCGTCGTGTGCGGGACGTAGACGAGGACGGCGGAGCCGCGCTGCCCCTCGACGACGGCGCGTACCTGAGCGCTGATGTCGACGAGCTGGCTCTGCCGCTCCGTCCGCAGCACGAAGGTGCGCATCGGGCTAGAGCGCGCCGCCGGCTGCGGGCGGGGCACCCTGCTCGAGCGCGTTCTCGCCGCCGGACTCGCGTGCGAGGAAGTCCTCGACGAGCATGATGTTGTCCTTCGAGCGCTCGACGACCGTGAGGAGCGCCGACATCGACGAGACCTCCTCGCGCTGCTCCTGGAGGAACCAGTGCATGAACTGCTCCGCGACGAGGTCGCCCTCGTCGCGAGCGACGCGGGCGAGGTCGGCGATCTGGGCGGTGACCCGGCGCTCCTGCTCGAGCGCGAGCGCCACCGGCGAGACCAGGTCGGGGAAGCTGGTCTGAGGCCCGGCGACCGGCGGGACGATCACGTCTCCGTCGGCGTCGAGGAGGTACTGCACCATCATCATCGCGTGGTTGCGCTCCTCGACCGACTGGCGGTAGAAGTGCGCGGCGAGCTGGGGAAGGGTCTGGGCGTCGTAGTGGACGGCGATCGCGACGTACTGCTGAGAGGCCGCGAACTCGTAGGCGATCTGCTCGTTGAGGGCGTTCGTGAACCGGGACATGACCCCATCCTACTGCGGCGTCCCACCCTGGACCGCGGCAGGGGGCCCGCGACACGGGCCCCCGTCGCCGAGCGGTGTTCCGCGTTACGCCTCGAGATCGGGTGGAGACGTGGCGAGCTCGATCCGGCGAGGCTGCGCCTCGACCGGCTTCGGGACGCGCACCTCGAGCACGCCGTCGGCGTACGTCGCGCGGATGCGGCTCTCGTCGACGCCGGACGGAAGGCCAACCGCGCGGCTGAAGGTGCCGCTGCGGCGCTCGAACCGATAGAAGCGCTCGCCGGCCTCCTCCGCCTGGCGCTCACGCGTGGCGGTCACGGTCAGCGTGTCGTCCTGCACCTCGATCGCGATGTCCTTCTCCGGGATCCCCGGGAGGTCGATCGCGTAGACGAGCTCGCTCTCGGTCTCCCACACGTCGAGCGGGGGAACCCAGGTCTGGGTGGCCCGGCCCGGCCCGTCGAAGAGGCCGTTCATCATCCGGCTCATCTCGCTCTGGAACGTCGCGAGGTCGCGCAGCGGATCCCAGCGGACGAGTGTCGTCATCGTCATCCTCCTTGCGGGTTGTTCTACTATCAATGAAAGTATGAAACCTTAGTCCGATCAGTGTCAAGTCACGGAGACGCTAGGGTTGGATCATGGCCGGAATCCCGACGACGCTGAAGGGACGCGACTTCACGCGGGTCGGCGACTGGTCGCGCGAGGAGCTCGCCCTCGCCCTCGACCTGGCGGACGAGCTCAAGGTCGAGCGGATGCGGCGCAAGGAGCTGCGCGTGCTTCCCGGCAGGACGGTCGGCCTCATCTTCCGCAAGCCCTCGACCCGAACCCGGATCAGCTCCGAGGTCGGGATCGTCGAGCTCGGCGGCACGGCGCTGTACGTGCCGGCTGCCGACCTGCAGCTCTCGCGCGGGGAGTCGACGCGCGACACGGCGCTGGTCCTGTCGCGCTTCCTGAGCGCGATCCTGATCCGGACGTACGCCCAGGCCGAGGTCGACGAGCTCGCAGAGCACGCGACCATCCCGATCGTGAACGGGCTGACCGACGAGGCCCACCCGATGCAGGCCCTGGCCGACGCGATGACGATCCGGGAGCGCTTCGGAGAGCTCGAGGGCGTGCGCCTGGCCTACGTCGGCGACGGCAACAACGTGTGCGCATCGCTGCTGCGCATTGCCGGCCGATTCGGCATGCACGCCGTCGTCGCCACGCCTCCCGGCTACGAGCCACCCGACGACGCTGTCGCAGCCGCCAGACGCGATGCGGAGGAACTCGGCGGAAGCGTCACGCTCACCGCGGACCCCCTTGCCGCCGCGTCCGGCGCGCACGTCCTCTACACGGACGTCTGGACGAGCATGGGCCAGGACGACGAGCGCGATCGTCGCCTGCGCGATCTCGACCCGTATCGCATCGACGACGCCCTCGTCGGGCTCGCCGACCCCGAGGCGATCGTCCTCCACTGCCTGCCCGCGCACGTCGGCGAGGAGATCACGGAGGAGGTCCTGTACGGGCCTCGGTCGCTCGTCTTCGACCAGGCCGAGAACCGGCTGCACACACAGAAGGCCGTGCTGGCGCTCGTCGTGCAGTAGGCAGCGGAGCGCCGAAGCCTCCGTCCAGCGCCTTCCCCTGAGAGACTGGTGTGATGCGGCGCTACACGGCGGACACCCTCGCACTCCTGGTCTTCTCGACGGTCGGTGCCCTCTTCACCGAGATCGTGATCGCGGGCCTCTCGCCGGGCCAGTCGGCGCACGCCCGCCTGACGGCGATCCCGGTGATCCTCGCCACGGCGCGCCCCTACGGCCTCTACCGCGACCGGCTGATGCGCGGTCTGCGAGCCGGCGATGCCGCCACCCGCCTGAGGCGCACCGCTGCCGACACGCTCGCGTTCCTCTCGTTTCAGCTGCCGATCTACTGGACGATCCTCGCCCTCGCCGGTGCGAGCCTCCGGCAGATCGCCGTGTCCTCGGTGGCAGCGACGGCGCTGATCCTCGTCTCCGGCCGACCCTACGGCATCCTGCTGGATCTCTGCCGGCGCCTCATGCGGGTCCCGACCCCGAAGCTGGTCGGCGCCTCCTGCGTCCCGGTTGGCGAGAGCGCGCCCGACGCGCTCTGACCGCCGCGCGTCCCCACCGGGCGGTGGGCGACAGCGCCCTCCGTATCCTTGGATCGTGACCTTCGAGGACGTCGTCCGCTCCGCGCTCGACGAGCTGCCCCCCGCGTTCGCGGGGGCGCTCGAGAACGTGGCGCTCGTCGTCGAGGAGGAGAACCCGGACGACCCGGACATCTACGGGCTGTTCGAGGGCATCCCCCTGATCGAGGGCGGCCCGCAGCCGGGCGATCTCCCGAACCGGATCGCCGTGTACCGCCGCCCGCTGACCGAGGACTTCACCGACCCTGACGAGCTGCGCGAGGAGATCCGCATCACGGTGCTCCACGAGCTGGGCCATGCGATCGGGCTCGACGAGGACCGCCTCGAGGAGCTCGGATACGGGTGAGCGACACCGCGTTGCAGATCGTCACCTGGTGCGCGCTGGCCGTCGGAATCGTCGTCCTGCTCGTGTTCTTCTTCGGACGACGCGACTGACCGACCTCCCATCCGGCCGTCGAGCGAATGGCGAACTTTGTCACGGGAATGTCCAGCCTCCGTCCTGCGTTGGAGCGGGCATGAACATCATTCTGAGCATCCACGAGGAGATCGACCAGCTGAGCGAGCGTCGCGTGCACCTGTGGAACTCGCTCTCGGACGGCCGTGACCCGGCCGTGATGGCGGAGATCAAGGCGCTCGACGCGAAGCTCGAGTCGCTGTGGCAGGCAATTCGCGCGGAACGCGCCCGGATCCGGTTCGGCGAGCGGCAGGAGATCGTCCGCCGCGCCCGGCAGGAAGAGCGGCTCGAGCGCGCAGCCTGACAGACGCATTTCGGGGACGTGGCAGGGCTTGCCACGTCCCCGCCGTACACTCTCGACGTGCGACGCAAGCGAGACGACGTCCCGGGGTCGGTGGACGAGGAGCGCCAGGCGCTCTTCGAGCAGCGCCGTGCGCTCGAGCTGTTGAAGGAGCAGCTCTCCGAGCGGGTCGTCGCGGTGCAGGAGCGCGAGGCTGAGCTCCGAGCGGCGCTCGCGACCGTGCGGGGCGGAGGCACAGCGGACATCGACGTGACGCTCCCTCCCGCCCCCGCTCCGGTGAGGGACGACGCAAGAGCCCGGGAGCTCGATGCCCGTCAGCGCTCGCTGGACGAGCTCGCCGCGACGCTCGCGGTGCGGGAGGCGGAGCTCGCACGACGCTCGGCGGCCGCCGACGATCCGCTGGCGGGGAACACCGAGGAGCTGGAGCATCGCAGCGCGGCTCTCGATCAACGGTCAGCCGAGCTCGACCGGCGCGAGGCGGAGCTCAGGGTACGGGCCGCCACGGCGCTACCGGCCGCCCCCGGCGCGGATCTCGACGCACGGCTCGAGGAGCTGCGCGCGGCGGAGAAGGCGTTCATGCGCACCCGCGAGGAGCTCGCGGCCCGCGCCGAGGCGGTCACCGCGCGCGAGCGGCTCGTCGCGGAGCGCGAGCGGGAGCTCCACGAATCGACGGCGCTTCCGGCCGGCGGGGACGTCAGCGAGCTCGAGGCCCGCCTTCGCCGACTGGAGGCGCAGCGCACCGCGCCCGCAGCCGGGCAGCAGGGGTTCAGCGGGGGCTTCCGACGGCTGGAGCAGGAGGGGACGCGCGGGAGAGCGTCGTGACGCGCCTCACCGCGATCGCGTTGGCCGTTCTGACGTTCGGCGGCGCGACACAGGCGGCAAGCGCTGCTCCGAGCCAGAAGGATCCTTCCCGGCTGGTCGTCCAGTTGGGTGACCTGCCGCCGGGGTTCGCAGCCACGAGCCGCCGAGCCCGACCCAACGCGACGGTTGCGAAGGAGACCGGGGTGCCCCTGGCGACGCTGATCGACTGGGGCCGGATCGACGGGTTCCAGGCCGAGTACGACCGGTCGGTCGATCCCGCCTCCCCGCCGCACGGAGCCGCCACGGTCAGCGCCGCGGCGAGCACGTACCGCACGGCGAAGGGCCTCGCGCGTGCCTATCGCGCCTCGGTCGAGAGGATCGCGCGGACGAGATCGCCGCGCTATGTCTCCCGCGCGCTTCCCGCGCGGCTGGGGGACGCGGCGCAGCTGTGGGAGACCCGGTTCGTCCAGGACGGGATCACCGTCGTGCTCTTCACCGTCGTCTGGCGCACTGCAGGCACCCTCTCCAACGTCGCCGTGGCCGGGGTCGCCGGTCGCCTGTCCGCCGCCGACGCGCTGGTGATCGCGCGCAAGCAGGATGCCCGCGTCCGAGCGGCCACGCGATCACCAGGGCCCGGCCTGATCGCGTAGTGACCTCGGACAGCCTCTACACTTCGGCGCGTACGGGGCGTTAGCTCAGCTGGGAGAGCGCCGCCTTTGCAAGGCGGAGGTCGCCGGTTCGATCCCGGCACGCTCCATGGAAGGTTCCAAACGAACTTCCAAACGAACTTCCAAACAGCGGCCCCGTGACAACCCCAGGGCCGCTGACCGTGCTGCGCCTGACCTGACGCGCAGCTCCCGTCGTGGAACTCCCCGATGGCGGCACCAGCGGGTCGAGCGGAGAATTGAGTTGGAACGAGGAGGTCGGTGTGTCGATTACGGAGACGCCACCGGTTCATGTACATCGGCCGCACATCAACGTCTGGCTCGTTGCCGTCGTCGGGCTTGCGGCAGGGCTGATCGCGTTGGGATCGTGGGTGCTTGTCGACCGCTTCAGCGGCGGCGGCAGCGTTACGCATGATGCGGCGACACTGATCGACGAGTTCAATGCAGCCGGGAACGCCCACGATGCGAACGCGGCCGCTGCGCTCTTCACGAGCGACGCGGTTATGCGCACGGCCGTCGTGGGCGAGACCATTGTCGGGGCAGAGGCGATCGGCCGCGCGGCTGCGGATCCGGTGAACGCGCGGTCTGAGCGCGCCGCGCCCGTTGTTGTGGACGGCGACTTTGCAACGACGTTCATTCGGTTCGGCTCCAACAAGCCGGTCGTCGTCACGTTCCAACTCAAGGACGGGAAGATCATTAGGATCTGGGCATTCGAACCGGGCGTGACCCCGCCACTGAACAACGCCGTCACGCCATGACACCTGCCTTCGTGTGACTGTGAGAGCTGGCGCAGACAGGGATCCCCACGTCGGGCTAGCGGTTCGAAGCGGGCTGACGACCGCGGTCGGTTCGTCCAGCGAGGGTCGCGTGTCGCTCGGGGACGTTGCCGGACATGGTGCGCTGGCGCCGCGGGTGGGTTTACCCATTGTCTAGCGCATCCGTCATAGTCCTCCCCGTGCGCGAAAGCGATCCCCGTCAGGCCCCGTCGGCGCTTGCGTTGGCACCTCGACGCCGACGCGTCGTGCGACGACTCGCCGTCCTCCTCGCCGCCGTGGGCGCGGCTCTTACTGGTCTCGCGTCGGGGGGCAGAGCGACGGCTTCATCGGAATCCAATCCCCCCGGCAAGATCGCATGCACACATATCCGGGAGTGCTCGCCTGTGATCCCTCCCGGCGAGTACAACGCTGTGTCCTCGTACAACTTCACCGAGCAGCCGGTGCAGATCTATGAGCGGGCCGAGTCGTCGTTCGTGCCTGATCGTGGTTGGAGGGACTTGGGCGTCCATCGCCTGGGCGGGGATTTCGGCTGGACGCCGTATCCGGGTCGCTACTGGCTTGCGGCGGCCCCGGTTGGAACCCCGCGCTCGCGGTCGTTTGCGCGGACAAGCTACAGGGTTGACAAGGGGGATCACCTGGTCGTCGTGCTGGTGGGTTCGGCGCGCGCGCGAATGGCGCGGTTCATCGTGCGGCCGAGCTCCCCGCCCGGGTTCGTGCAGGTGTGGAACGTGGCCCCGCAGGCGCCAGCCATCGCGGTCGAGGTCGCGCGCTTGAACGTCGGTGTGCGTCGCGATCCGGAGTGGCGACGCATCGCGAGCGGTGTCCACGCGCAGTCCGTATCGCGGCCCGCCCGGCTTGCGCCAGGCGTCTATTGCTCGCGTGTCGTCACGGCGAGCGGGCCGCGCCGCGTCCTAGCCCACGGCTTCGTGCGCAGCGGGACGGATGTGTTCATAGAGCCGACAGGGCGTTCCGGGCTACGCGTCGATGGGAGCCGCGTCGAAGGGGTCACGTGCAGCTGACAGCAGGTGACTGAACGCCGGGCAACGGATCGTGTCCCGAGCGACGGGACGCGATCGGTACCCGCCAGGAGAGCCGTTGGCAGTCCTGGGACGAGTCAATCGTGACCGATTTCCAGGCAGTTTCGGCCCGTTTCGGAACCTACCCACTGTCTATCCGCAGATCGGGAATCCCCGAGTGGGGATTCCCGATCGCGACGATCCCTGGAGCTGGGTACCAACGGTTCCCCGGGGAACCCTCCCTCCGCAACCAGGCCCGCCGCCACACCGAGACGGATCCAGCATGGTTCACGCCACCCGGCTCCATCGGCCCGCAAACCCGGGATCTCGCTCTCAGGCGGACGACCGACCGTCCCAGCGCCCGAGCGCTGCCGCGACATCGAGGGTCTCTGCCGCGCTCAGCGCCTTCCGCGCCCTGCCGCTCGTGTCGCGCCCGAACGCGCCGCTGATCACCCACCGCCGGGCGACGCGTCCCATCCGCCCTGCGCTCACGGCGGGATCGGGCTGCTTGCGCGCGTCGAGGTAGAGGTCGACGGCGAGGCGCTTGACGAGGGCCGGGTCGGCCGGCGCACTGGTCTGCTGCTCGAGCCGGTAGCCAACGAGGGCGGCGATCACCTGCAGCTCGCGGACGCCCGTCCGCACCGCGACGCCGAGGGACACCACGGTCGAGGTGACCATCACCCACGGGACGCGCGTGAACCTCGCCCCGCGTGCCAGCGTGCGGACGACGGGAACGGCGAGCACGACGACCTTCTGGATCGTGTCGGTGAGCTCCTCGACGTCGGCCGCGCCCTCGAGCAGCCTGCGTCCTTCCGCCGCCGAGGTGACCCGCTCGCCCGTCAGGAGCACGCGGTCGAGCGCCTGGTCGACAAGGCTGCCGGCAGCTGCTCCGAGCTCCTCCGTCGCGCGGCCCGCGCCGAGAAGGACGCGGTCGAGCGCCCGGCCCGGGCCGACGTCGTGCTCAGCGTCGTCCTCCGTCACGGTGCCCTGTTGCGTAGAACCGACGTGGGTCACGCGTGCTCGTTCGGCGCCGAGGTTCGGAGAGCTCGGTCGGTGGCCATACCGTGATGGTACGAGAATCACTCGAGCGGGCCGCGCACGAAGTCCGCGCGGCGGGTCGACCGGGGTGGTCGAACACTACGCTCCATCCATGATCGCGCCGTCAGCAGCGGCCTTCCGGGCCGCCGTCGAGTCCCACACGCTCGATCCGGTCGAGATCGAGGAGGCCGCGCTGATGGCTGCGCGGGCGTCCCTGGATGAGGCGGGTCTGCTCGTGATCGGTGAGCCGCACGGCGTCCGCGAGACGTCCACCGTCCTCTACCACCTCGCCCGGGGCCTCGGGGCGAGGGCGATCGCCTTCGAGTGGTCGTACGAGGAGATGGACGCGCCGCTGAACGAGCTGCTCCACCAAGGAGAGGTCGACTTCGACCGGCTCTGGGAGCTGCCTCCCACGGCCGAGCTCTTCTGCGGCGACGGGCGGATCACCGCGGGGCACTTCGCGGCGCTCCTGCAGCTGCGTGAGGAAGGGCTGCTCGATCAGGTGATCGCGTTCGACCAGCTCGACCCCGAGCCGCCCCCGGATCCGCCCACCGACTGGCGCGTTCGTGATCGCGAGATGGCGGAGCGTCTCGTCCGGGAGTGGGATCCGCGACATCCCCTGCTCGTGCTCACGGGGACCTTCCACACCCAGCTCGCCAACGACGATGGCTCGACGATGGCGATGCTCCTCGCGCGGGAACGACCTCTTCAGCCGGTGATGCTTGACTACGCAGAGGGAGGGTTCTGGTCAGGCGGCAAGGTCCACGACGTGTCGAGGGCCGCCCGTCCCGCGCCTATCCGGTTCGCGCTGCCGCTCGCGACGCCCGCCGTCGTCCCGGGCAAGACGTCGACCTAAGGCGCCAGGCGCCAGGGGCAAGGTGGGCGTGAACCATGCTGGATCCGTCTCGGTGTGGCGGCGGGCCTGGTTGCGGAGGGAGGGTTCCCCGGGGAACCGTAGGTTCCCAGCTCCAGGGATCGTCGCGATCGGGAATCCCCACTCGGGGATTCTCGGCCTGCGGGCCAATGTCATGTCCGGCGCCCGCGGCCGGCCGCATTGGCGACACCGCCTCGCCGGACGTCTGCTACCACTTCCCCCCGTGACCGCGAGCACCGACACCGGCTTCACCGTCTGGCTCACCGGCCTCTCCGGGGCCGGGAAGAGCACGATCGGGCACGGTCTCGCCGAGGAGCTGGAGCTGCGCGGCCGGGCGGTCGAGGTGCTCGACGGCGACATCGTCCGTGCCCACCTCTCCAAAGGGCTCGGGTTCTCGCGCGAGGATCGCGACACGAACATCGAGCGGATCGGATGGGTCGCCTCTCGCCTGACACGGCACGGAGCGGCGGTGATCGTCGCGGCGATCTCGCCGTACGACAGCACCCGGAAGCTCGTTCGCGCGACGGTGGAGGAGCATGGGCCGTTCGTCGAGGTGTGGGTGCGGACGCCGCTCGAGGAGTGCGTCCGCCGGGACGTGAAGGGCCTCTACGCCAAGGCGTTCGCAGGGGAGATCACCCAGTTCACGGGGGTCGACGACCCGTACGAGCCGCCCGACGACGCCGAGGTGATCGTGGACACCGTCGGGCAGGAGCCGCAGGCCAGCGTCGCCCTCGTCCTCGACGAGCTCGTTCGACGCGGCCTCGCCGCGCGCGGCAGCTGAGACGGACGCGCAGGCCCGACCGAGGGCGAGGTTGAAGCCACGCCCCGAGCGGGCTCACCGTCGAACACGCCCTGGCCTCGCCGCTCGCGACCGCCGAGGCCATGACGTGGCTTCAGCCGCGTTGCTCCTGCTCAGCGCGTGACGAGCTCGTACCCGAGCGCGACGAGCTGCTCTCCGGCCTCGCGCTCCACGTCGGCGACCTGCTCCTCCGTGAGGTCGCGCCGCCAGCGCCCTGCCGAGCGGTCGTGCACCGCAGCGAGCACCGCGACCACGTCGACCGCGGAAACGCCGAGGCGCTCCGCGACCGGAACGGCGACCGCGGCCGGGTCGGCGACGAGATCCTCGTAGCGCAGCTCCACCGTGCGCTCCGGGACCTCGCGGGCGGCGGTGACGTAGCGGCGCCACGCCCAGGCGCAGCGGGTCGCGTCGCTCACGGTGCGGAACTCGTCCTCGCGGCCGGGCTCGACCCAGAACCGGGCGTGCGGGCCGAAGGCGAGCCGCGCATCGTCTCCACCCTCACGACCGGCGCTGAGCCAGCCGCGCTCCAGCAGCGACGTCACGACATCTCGTCCGTCGCGGACGACGTGGACGGCGACGGCCTGCGGGTACGCGCGAAGCGCCGCCCCGAGCACGAAGCTGGTCTCCGGCGTCTGCTCGACGCCGCGGAGCCCTCGAGCGAGCCCGAGCGTCCGCACGCGTTCGAGGATCGAGCGCAGCCTGAGGGCGGCCTCGTCGTCCGGTAGCCCTACGAGCGACGGGATCGCCGCCTTCCACGGCTGCACCTCGTCGAGGTCGACGAAGCCCGGGAGCGAACCCAGGGCGGAGCCCGTGAACGTCGTCCCCGAGCGCGGGGAGCCAACGACGAAGACGAGTCGCTCCTCCCGCCCGAGGCGGCGGCGACGGCCCGCGACGCGGGCGGCACTGCGCGCGTAGAGACGGGCGCTGACGGCGAGATCGCGGGCCGCGGACACGGCGGAACCGTAGTCGAGCGGCGGACTGCTCGCGGAAGGCACCGGCGGGACGCCGCCGAACAAGGCAGCCATGGATCATCGCACCGCGAAGGCGCTCGTGATCGGGCTCGTCTGGCTGCTCGTCGTCGTGATCGTGCGCTGGGCGCTCCGCCGGGCCTACGACCACTACGAAGCCCGGATCGTCGACAGGTCGCCCGACCAGATCGCCCGCCGGCGCACGATGTTCAGCCTGCTGCAGCGGCTCGTCGTCGCCCTCATCGCGCTCCTCGGCGCCTGGAACGTCCTCTCGATCTATCCCGCCACCACGGAGCTCGCCAGGGCGATGCTGGCCTCGAGTGCAGTGCTCGCGCTGCTCGCGGGCCTCGCGCTCAGCACGCCGCTCTCGAATCTCGGCTCCGGCCTGCTCGTGGCGTTCAGCCAGCCTCTGCGACTCGGTGACCGGGTGACGATCGCCCAGCAGACAGGCTACGTCGAGGAGATGTCGCTGCTGTTCACGACGCTCCGCACCGACGACGACCGGCGGGTGTTCGTGCCCAACAGCCAGCTCACCGCCGGTCCGATCGTCAATCGGACGATTCGCGATCCTCGTCGCGTTGCGTCGGTCACGCTTCCCGTGCGGGTGGACGCGCCACTCGAGGAGGCCGTCGCGCTGCTCGAGGCAGGCGCGCGGAGCGTGCCCGGGACGATCGACGCTCCGCGGGTGCTCGTCAGCGATGTGTCCGGCTCGACGACGGTGCTCACGGTGACCGCCTACACACCGCTCGATGCGGACGTCGCCGGGATCGAGAGCATGCTGCGCACGACGGGGCTCGGCACGCTCCGCGAGGCGGGACTGCTCCCCTAGATGGTTGATCGGAAATTCCGGTGCCCCCGAGAGGGTGCCCGCACGCTGCGCAAGGTCATCCGTGAGGACCCCCGAATCACGGATCAACCATCTCGCCTCGAGATCTGAACGACGGAGGGCCGCCCTCGGGGCGGCCCTCCGTCGCACGCTCGTGGAGCTCGTCCGCCTACTTGGCGGGCGGGAGCAGCACCTTGTTGACGACGTGGATGATGCCGTTCGAGGCCATCACGTCGGTCTTCACGACCTTGGTCGAGCCGTTGATGAAGACCGAGCCGCCGCGGACGGAGATCTTGACCGGCGCGCCGTTCAGGGTCTTGACGCTCTTGCCGTTGAGGGTGACGACGGTCGAGGCCGGCACCTTGCCCTTGACGACGTGGTAGAGCAGGACGCCCTGGAGGGCCTTCTTGTCCTTGCCGAGCGCGGCCAGCGTGGCCTTCGGCACCTTCGCGAACGCCGCATCGGTCGGGGCGAACACGGTCAGGTTCGCACCGGGCTTCGAG
The DNA here is from genome assembly GCA_963849125.1 of uncultured Actinomycetes bacterium. Lineage (GTDB taxonomy): Bacteria > Actinomycetota > Thermoleophilia > Gaiellales > Gaiellaceae > Gaiella. Next base: position 341,986 of record CAWKGI010000023.1, read on the forward strand.
AGGGCACCCGCGAGGCCGGCCTGCTTGACGAGCGCGGTCAGCGTCTTGAACGAGCCGGCGCCGACGGCGACCTGGACGATGTTGCCCATCTGGTCGGACTTCTTCGTGGGCTTGGCCGTCGCGGGGGCGACGATCGCGGCGACCGCGAGGGCGGCGACTGCGAGGGTGAGGATGATCTTGCGCATCGTGCGTGCTCCTTCCGAGCGTGGACAGGTTCGTTGTTGTCGAACTTATGTCCAAGATACGCGTGGCGGTGCCCGACTGGATCACTCGACTGCGCGACGAAGCTCGTCGGAGCGACGGCCCGTCGCCGGGCCGAGCCGGGACGCGCGCGGCGAGCGATGCAGGCGCACGCGGCACGGGCGAGTAGCGCAGCACAGCCGGGCGGTCGGGGTGGCGGCCCGGACGGGCCCGCCACCCCGACGTGCGCGTCGGCTACACGCAGTCGCGCAGCGACTGGGCCTCGGGCAGAGACTCCAGCCGCTTGAGCGTGTTGTTCTCGATCTGGCGGATCCGCTCGCGGGTGACGCCGAAGGCCCGGCCGACCTCCTCCAGCGTGCGCGGCGGATCGCCGTTCAGGCCGTAGCGCAGCTCGATCACCATGCGGTCGCGCTCCGGGAGCGAGGCGAGCGCGAGCTCGATGTCCTCGCGGCGGAGCGAGACCGACGTCGTGTCGAACGGCGACTCGGCCCGGTCGTCCTGGACGAAGTCGCCCAGCGAGGAGTCGTCCTCCTCGCCGATCGGCTTCTCGAGCGAGATCGGGAGCTGGGCCATCCGGAGGATGTCGCGCACCTCCTCGATGCTCATGTCCAGCTCCTCGGCGATCTCCTCCGGCCGGGGCTCGCGCCCCAGACGCTGGATCAGCTGACGCTCGATGTGGACGACCTTGTTGAGCTTCTCGACCATGTGCACCGGGATCCGGATCGTCCGGGCCTTGTCCGCGATCGCGCGCGTCACGGCCTGACGGATCCACCACGTGGCGTACGTCGAGAACTTGTAGCCCCTCCGGTAGTCGAACTTCTCGACTGCCCGGATCAACCCCAACGACCCCTCCTGGATGAGATCGAGGAACGACAGCCCTCGACCCAGATACCCCTTCGCGATGGACACGACGAGACGCAGGTTCGCCTCGGTCATATGCTGCTTCGCCGCCATGTCGCCACGCTCGATGCGCTTCGCGAGCGCGACCTCCTGGTCGGCGGTGAGCAGCGGCACCTTCCCGATCTCGCGCAGATAGAGCCTGAGCGAGTCGAGCGACGGCTCGACCGACAGGTCGAGCTTGGGGGCCGCCGCCGCCTTGGCCTCCTCCTCGGTGGGAGCCGCGGCGGTCTGTTCGAAGTGCAGAGCCTTGTGCTGCTCCCCCTCGACCAGCTCGATCGACTGGTCGACGAGGTAGGCCGTGAAGTCCTCGATCTGCTCCTTCGTGAGATCGACGTCCTCGAGCGAGGTCGCGATCTCGTCGTAGGTCAGAAATCCCTTCTCCTGCCCTTGCTCGACGAGCTTGTGCAGCTCCTCGACGTCCGGAAGGGCGATGTCAACGGAGAGCATGGACCTCTCTTTCTCCTTCGCGGTTGACGGAATGAACCACCGAACTGCGAGGAACCGAGCCTCCCCGGCCCCGGCCCCAGACCCATCAGGCGGCGCATCGTATAGACGGCTTCGGCATTTGGGAAGGGTCGGTTGCGGAGATCACCCACGGAGGGTCAGCTCGCCGTGCCCCGCACCCGGATCTCCCCCACCTCCTCACCCCTGCTGTTGCGCAGGACCGGGTCGGCGATCCCCTCCGCCGGAATGCCGAGCAGCCTCGCGACCGAAGCGAACGCGGGGCGGATCGCTCGGTAGGCGCCGTCCTCGACCTTGAGCGCGACGCCGAGCCCGTCGGCGGAGCTCGCGCAGAGCAGCCCTCGGCTCCGCCCTTGGCGACCCAGCCGTCGAGGTGGGTCATCAGCACCGCATCAGCCGCGACCGGGCCACGGAGGAGGGCCGGGCGACGCTGCATCGCCGCGACCACGCGGTCGGCGCCGTCGAGGTCACGCAGGCGAACGAACGTCCCGGCCGCGACCCGCAGGGGGACGGCATAGGTGAGCACACCGCAGCCGTCGACCCCGACCGGCAGCGCTGCCGCAGCGATCCCCGTCGCTGCGGCGACCTCTCGCCGCATCGCCTCCTGGCACGGATGGCCCGCCAGCCGATACCCGCGCACGTCCCAGCCTCGGGCCACGCACAGCGCGAGGAACCCCGCGTGCTTGCCCGAGCAGTTGTGGCAGAGCCTGGTCGGCTCCTCACCGCACTCGAGGTCCTCGGGACCGAGGCCGACGCCGACGAGCGTCCGCTCGACGATCGCGATCTGCTCCGGGCTCGCAAGATGCGATGCGCAGCACAGGACGATCTGCTCGTCGTCGAGGTCGGGGCACGAGCGGGCGACCGGGAGCGCCTGGATCGGCTTCGCCGACGAGCGCAGGAAGGCGACCCGGTCGGGATCGCCGGCGACGAGCTCGTCGACCCCGTCGCGCACCGCGACCGCGTGGACGCGGTGCGCGGCCTCGACGACGCCGGCCCGCACGACCTCGACGACGATCGGCTCCACGGCCCGAGGGTAGCGCCAGGGCCGCCGGGTCGTCACGTCACCTGGATGGTCGATCTAGGCTTGCGCCATGCCCGAGCTGCCCGAGGTCGAGGCGTGGGTGCGCGAGCTCGACCCTCTCGTCGGGCTGGCCCCCGTGGAGAGCGCCCGCGCGGAGCACATCGCCACGCTCAAGTCGTTCGACCCTCCACCCTCGGCTCTCGCGGGGCGCCTGCTCGGCGGTGCCCACCGCCGCGGCAAGAACCTGCTCCTCCCGACGGACACCGGTGACCTGACGCTGCGAGTCCATCTGATGAGCTCCGGCCGCCTGCGCTACCACGCGCCCGGAGGCAAGCCACCGAAGACCTCGATGTTCCGCGTGCGCTTCGCCGACGGCGGCCAGCTGGTCCTGACGGAGGCCGGCAAGCACCGGCGCGCGGGGGTGTGGCTGCTGCGGCCGGACGCGCTCGAGGCCGAGCTCGGCCACCTCGGCCCCGACGCGCTCGGGCTCGACGCCGCCGCCCTGCGTCCCGTCCTCCAGGCGGCGCGGCGCCAGCTGCACCCGCTGCTGCGCGATCAGCGCGCGCTCACGGGGATCGGCCGCGCGCACGCCAACGAGATCCTCTGGCGTGCGCGGCTCTCCCCGTTCCGGATGTCGACGGATCTCGACGAGGCGGAGATCGAGACCCTCGCCACGGCGATCGACGAGGACCTCACCCGCGCGCTCGACCTGCGGATCGCGGGCAAGGGCGATGCTGCCGTGTACCTCGTGCACGGTCGCTTCGGCACGCCGTGCCCCCGGTGCGGCGACGTCCTCCGCCGGGTCGACTTCGAGGAGCACACCATCACCTACTGCGCGACCTGCCAGACCGGCGGGCGCGTGCTGAAGGACAGGCGCCTGTCCCGCCTGCTGCGATAGGAACAGGACGCCATGCACGTCGCCGGCGCTCCCGACCGCCACTGGGCGCCGCTCGTCGCCCTGGAGACAGCCACGCTGCTCTCTGCCGCGGGCAACGGCATCGCGCTCGTCACCTTCCCGTGGATCGTGCTCGAGCTCACCGGGAGCGCCGCCGGGGTCGGCCTCGTCGCGGCCGCGGCCGCGCTCCCGCTCGCGCTCTCCGCCTTCGTCTCCGGCACCCTCGTCGACCGTGTCGGCCGACGGCGCACGTCGGTCGTCTCGGACGTGCTCAGCGCGCTGAGCGTGGCCGCGGTGCCGGTCGTCGCGGCCTTCGACCTGCTCTCACTCCCGGTGCTCGCGCTGCTCGCGGCGACCGGAGCGGTGTTCGACCCGGCCGGTGCGACTGCCCGGGAGACGATGCTGCCCGAGGCGGCCGCGGCAGCACGGCTCCGCCTCGAGCGCGTCAACGGGGTGCACGAGGCGGTGTTCGGCATCGCCTACCTCGTAGGGCCGGGGCTCGGTGGACTCCTGATCGCCCTGGTCGGGGCGAAGGCGACGCTCTGGGTGACGGCCGTCGCGTTCGCCATCTCGGCACTCGTCCTCCTCCTCGTCCACGTGCCCGGGGCGGGCCGCCCGACCGACCACGGCGAGCGCGCGTCGTTCTGGCGGGAGAGCGTCGAAGGGCTGCGATTCGTCTGGGACGATCCGACCCTCCGCGCGATCACGATCCTCTTCACCGTGCTCGTCGGCGCCTGGGTCCCGATCGAGGGCGTCGTGCTCCCCGTCTACTTCGAGGCGCAGGACGCCCCGGAGCGCCTCGGTGGGCTGCTGATGGCGATGAGCGGCGGCGGAGCGTCGGCGCGCTCGCCTACGGCGCCTGGGGACACCGCTGGAGCCGACGCAGCGTCGCCGTCCTCGGTCTCGTCGGCACGTCGCTCGCCGCCTTCGGCATGGCGCTGCTGCCGCCGTACCGGGCGCTCATCGTGCTCGGCGTGCTCACGGGGCTCTGCTTCGGGCCGATCAACCCGATCGCGAACATCGCGCTCCAGGAGCGCGCCCCGACCCGGCTGCGAGGGCGCGCGATCGGCATCCTGACCTCGCTCGCGTTCGCCGCCGGCCCGCTGGGGTTCCTCGTCGTCGGGCCGCTGATCCAGCTGATCGGACTGCGCCCGACGTTCGTCGCGCTCGCGCTCGTGCTCGTCGCCGTCGCGCTCGCGGCGCCGTTCGCCCGCTCCCTGCGAGGGCTGGACGAGCCGCCGGAGCGGGTCGACTGACCCTCTACCAGCGACCGCTGTCCGGCCGCATGTCTGCCGGGTCGAGCCGGATGGGGAAGCGGTCGCGGATCCGCGCGTCGAGGGCCGGCTCGAGGTAGGAGGGGTAATGCGTCCCCAGGATCTCGCGCACCCGCTCGTGCGCCCGCTCGTAGACGTTCCGGCTTCCCTCCTCCTCCCACGCGCCGGGGGAGCTGCGGTCCGCGATCTCCGGGTAGACGAACTCCGAGCGCATCAGCTCGACCGTCTGGTCGCTGCCGAGGAAGTGCCCGATCCCCGCCACCGCCTGGGCGATCACGTCGAACGAGAGCGTCTCGTCGGAGACCTCGATGCCGCGCACGAGGCGCTGCACCGAGCCGAGCAGGTCGTTGTCGATCACGAGCCCCTCGAACGACTGCCCCATGAGGCTGCCGACGATGCCGGGGTAGGCGGAGACGAGGTTCGCGCCCGCCAGCGCGGCCGCCGTGACCGTCACTCCCTTCTCGTACCCGGCCTGGGCGTCGATCGTCTTCGCGTCGGTCATGCCCGCGGCGACGCTCGACGTCAGGCCGAGGTGGTTCGCGATCTGGGCGCTCGCCGCCATCAGCAGCGCCTCCTCTCCGCCACCGCCCGTGAAGGCGCCCGTGCGGAGGTCGGAGACGAACGGCCACATGCCGAAGTCGAACGGCGACCCGGGCCGCACGAGGTTGACGACGCAGAGGCAGGCGAGCGTCTCGGCCAGGCACTGGACGAGGGCTCCGGCCAGCGCAGCGGGGGCCGTGGCGCCGGCCTGCGGCGCGATCGCGATGTCCGCGACGAGACCGAGGCTCGCCACCTTCACGAGCACCTCGGCGTTCTCGCGGCCGAAGCGGAGCGGCGACACGATCGGGCAGCCGCCGATGCTCGCGAACGGGCGCTCGAGGAACGCGCCGTCACCCCCGGCGACCATGTCGAACAGCGAGATGAGCGGCTCGACGTGGTCGACGTTCGCCGTGCTCAGGGCGAACGGCTTGCGGGTCCCCGCGAGCGCGGCATACGCGACGTTGAGATCGTGCACGAGCAGCTCGCCGCTGTGCTCGGTCGCCACGAAGGGCTGCCCGTAGCCGTGGACGTTGTCGAGACGGTCGACGAGCCGAGCGGCGTCGTAGAGGTCGACCAGCGTCGAGGGCCGGAAGGTCTGGGTCGCGTAGTCGAGGATCGTCACCGCCTCGCCCGAGGTCGCGAAGTACACGCGCTCCCCGGCGATCTCCTGGTCGAGCGCAGGGTCGACGCCGTAGCGCACGTAGCTCCGACAGGCGTGCTCGACGACGTCCTCGACGAGGCCGCGGGGGAACAGCAGGCGACCGCGGTCGTCGAGCGAGCATCCCCGTGGGAGCGCCACGTCGAGGATCTCGGGGATCGGCTCACCGATCCCGATCCGCTCCAGCACGTCGAGCGCCGTGCCGTAGATCCGCTCGATCTCCCGCGTGGACAGCGGGCGGAAGGCGCCGCCCGTGTACCCCGGGGCTGGTGCCGGGAGGTAGGGGCTCCCGGACCCGGCGGAGCGCGCGGCACGGCCGCGGCGGACGGGCGTGGCGGGGCCCGAGGAAGCGCCCGAGGTCTCCGAAGCGGCGTCGGCCATTCCCCGATCCTGGCGCACCCTGACCGGTCGGTCAACCTGCCGCCCGACCGGTCTTCCCGGCCGCCGGGATGCCCCGTCTCGGGCCGTGGAGGCTCGCGGCAGCGTGCTAGCGTGGCCTGGTGAGCGACCTCAGGCCGCGTATCGACGACATGCAGGCCTCCGCGCCTCCGGTCGGGATCGCGCTCTCGCGCGCAGGCGTCACGAGCGTCCAGAAGGCGATCCGCATCCGACGCGGCGACCAGGAGATGCTGATGGCCGCGACGATCGACTGCACGGTCGATCTCGATCGGAGCCAGAAGGGCGTCCACATGTCGCGGTTCCCGGAGCTCTTCGACGAGTCGATCGAGGACGTCGTCCTCGGCGAAGGCGAGCTCGTGGAGGCGCTCGCCGAGCGGATCGCCCGCGAGATCGTCGAGCGGCAACGCGCGCTACGCGCCGAGGTGCACATCAGCGCACGCTGGCCGATGCGCCGTCGCACGCCCGTGACCGACCTCGCGACCCAGGAGATGGTCTCGTTGATCGGGATCGCCGCCGCGACCGAGGCCGGCTCTCGCCGCGTCGTGGGCGTCGAGGCGACGGGGATCAACGCGTGCCCGTGCGCGCAGGGCCTCGTGCGCGACCGGGCCGCCGAGCGCCTCGCCGATGCGGGCTATCCCGAGGACGAGGTGGAGCGGATCCTCGATCTCGTGCCGATCGCGACGCACAACCAGCGCGGCCGGGGGACGCTCCTCGTCGGCTCGAAGGTCGAGCTCGACGCGGAGAACCTCGTCGCCGTGGTCGAGCGCTCGATGAGCGCTCCGGTGTTCGAGCTGCTCAAGCGCCCCGACGAGCTCTTCGTGGTCGAGCACGCGCACCTGCAGCCACGCTTCGTCGAGGACTCGGTCCGCGTGGCGCTGAAGGAGATCATCGAGGGCACGCCCGCCCTCGAGGACGGCGACTTCGTGCTCTCGCGCCAGGTCAACCTCGAGACGATCCACGACCACGACGTGGTCGCAGAGCGGTGGGGCACCGTCGGCGAGCTGCGAAGCGAGCTCGCAGGCGGAGCACCGGTCGAGCGTCAGACGACGCTCGAGGCCTGGCTGACGCTGTAGCCGCTCGGCCCCGCCGCCGCGACCGGCCCGCGCACCCCCGCGTCACGCGCTCCCAGCGCCGATCTCCGCGCCGGTCAGGCGCCGTCGGACGCTGGTCTCGGTCGACGGCGGAAGCGCGGCTCGGTGCCGGCCCGCAGGCGAGCGAGGTTCTGTCGGTGAAGGAAGACGACGGCGAGCGCCGCGACGGCAGCGAACGCGACCACCGGCCAGCCCTCGCCGAGGACGACGCAGGCGAACGGCAGCGTGATCGCCGTGACGAGCGAGGCGACCGACGCGTAGCGCGTGAGGGCGAACGTGACGACGAAGATCCCGAGGCAGACGAGCGCCGCGAGAGGCGCAAGGGCGAGCGTCACCCCTCCTCCGGTCGCGACCATCTTGCCCCCCTTCGAGAAGCCGAGCCACACCGGCCGGGCATGGCCGAGCATCGCTGCCGCGCCGGCGAGCACCCCGACCCACTCGCCCCCGACCTTCACGCCGACCAGCGCGGGGACGAAGCCCTTCGCGACGTCGAGCACCGCCACCGGGATGGCGAGCCACTTCCCGTACAGCGCGGAAGACGTTGCTCGCGCCGACGTTCCCGCTTCCCTGCTTGCGGATGTCCTCGCCGCGCACGAGCCTGGGCACGAGGTAGCCGAACGGGATCGACCCCAGCAGATACGCGGCGGCGACGATCAGGGCGTCGGTCGGCACGCGCTGAGACTACGCCTCACGACGGCCGACCGTCAGCCGCGCCGGGCGTTCACGCGCTCTGGGTGGGGATCGCGTAGGCGGCGATCCAGCCGTTGACGACGTCCCAGTCGAGGTTGTCGAGGAACGCGTCGACGTAGGCCGCTCGATCGGTCTGGTAGTCGAGGAAGTACGCGTGCTCGTACACGTCGAGCGCGATCAGCGGCGTCGAGCTCCACACGGGGTACGTGTTCTGGGCGTCGCCGATGAACGTGAACAGACGGCCCTCGTCCCAGTCGTAGGCCGTCCACGCCCAGCCCCGGGCCGCGAGCGCGGTCGCGCGCAGGTCATCGCGCCAGGCGGCGATCGAGCCGAAGTCGCGGTTCACGAGCGTCCGGAACGCACCGGTCGGGTCGCCACCCTCTCCACCGAGGTGGGCGAAGTAGACCTCGTGGTTCTTGATCCCGCCCAGCGCGAACGAGAGCTCGACCTTCAGCGCCCGCAGCTCCGACGAGACCTGGTTGGCGGACCCGCGATCGGCCGTCGCCAGCAGCCGGAGGATCTCGTTGCGCTTCGCGACGTAGCCCTGGTACAGCCTGTGGTGCGCTTCGATCGACGTCCGCGAGATCCCGCGGAGCGTGAGCAGTCGTGGATCGAGCGGGCGAGGTGCGATCTCGACGAGGTCGGTCATCGGTGCTCCTGGATCGACGCGGGACGGATGGGGTATGAGCATATCCTTGTGACGAGAGACGAAACGATCGACGAGAGGAGCGAGGAATGGCGTATTCCGTGCCGGATCTGACCTACGGGTTCGATGCGCTCGAACCGCACATCGACGCGCGCACGATGGAGATCCACCACGACAAGCATCACGCCGCGTACGTGACCAACCTCAACGCCGCCCTCGAGGGGACGGGGCTCGACGGCCAGCCGATCGAGCAGCTGATCGCCGACCTCGGCCAGGTGCCAGAGGACAAGCGGACGGCGGTCCGCAACAACGGCGGAGGTCACGCGAACCACACGCTGTTCTGGGAGATCATGGGCCCGGGCGGCGGCGCTCCCGAGGGCGACCTGGCGGCGGCGATCGACGAGGCGTTCGGATCGGTCGACGCGCTCAAGGCCGCCGTCAACGACGCCGGCGTCAAGCGGTTCGGCTCCGGGTGGAGCTGGCTCGTCTGGAACGGGAGCGGGCTCGCCGTCGAGTCGACGCCGAACCAGGACTCGCCGCTGATGGAGGGCCGCACGCCGATCCTCGGCATCGACGTGTGGGAGCACGCGTACTACCTCAACTACCAGAACCGGCGTCCGGACTATCTCGCCGCCTGGTGGAACGTCGTCAGCTGGGAGGCCGTGGGCGCGAAGCTGGCCGCTGCGCGCGGGTAGTGGATCGGCCGGGGGACGTCGCAGGAGGACGTCTCCCGGCCAATCCGCTGCAGCCCGAAGCCCGTAGTTCAGAGGGTGGGCAACGCGGCAGCCATCGCCCTCGGGCCAATCGGGACGCATCCCATGTCCACCCAGCTGCCGAACCCCCGGGGCGCACCCACCCCGAGCGACGCCGATCTGATCGCCCGCGTCGCGGAAGGCGACCGCACGGCGTTCGCCGAGCTCCATCGGCGCTACGCACGGGCGGTCTTCGGCCTCGCGCTGCGCCGGATCCGCGACCGCGGGAGGGCGGAGGACGCGACCCAGGAGACGTTCGCCGCGCTGTGGCGCTCTGCCGCCAAGTACGACCCCGCGCGCGGCGCGGGAGCGCCGTGGCTCTTCGTCGTCGCGCGCAACGCACGTGACCGACGTCCTGCGCAGGACACCCGAGGTGGCGGTCGACGTCGTGCGCGAGGAGGCCAGCGCCGAGGCCGGGCCGGATCAGCGCGTGGAGGCGGACTGGGAGGCCTGGCAGGTGCATCGCGCCGTCGAGGGCCTCTCCGACACCGAGCGACCCCTCGTCGAGCTCGCCTACTGGGGTGGCCTCTCGCAGAGCGAGATCGCCGCCTATCTCGGCCTCCCTCTCGGAACGGTGAAGACGCGGACGCGCGCGGCCCTGGGACGGCTCGCGCACGCGCTCGAGAAGGAGCTCCAGTGACCGAACCCACGACTCGACGAGCTCCTCGAGGGAGCGGACGACGCGGAGCGCGACGGGCTGCGCCTCGCGCACGAGCGGCTGCTCGCCGCGGGCGCGCCACCGGAGCTGCCGCCCGCGCTGCTGCAGCCACCCGCACCGCCGCGGGCCTCCGTCGTGCCGCTCCCGCGGCGATACCGCTACACCGCCGTCGCAGCGGCCGTGGCGCTTGCGCTCTGCCTCTTCGGTGCGGGATACGTCATCGCCGGCGGCGACGGCCGGAAGGCACCCGTCCAGAAGGTCTCGATGAAGGGGACGGACGGGGCCTCCGCGACGCTCGCGGTCTTCGAGCAGGACGCCGCCGGCAACTGGCCGATGGAGCTCACCACGACGCGTCTTCCCGCGCTCCCCGGCGGGAAGACGTACGAGCTCTGGCTCACCCGGGGCGGCGTGCGCACGGAGTCCTGCGGCTCGTTCGTGACCGGCGGGTCGGAGACCGTCGTCCGCCTCAACGCGCCCTACCGACTCGGCGACTTCTCGGGCTGGGTCGTGATCCGACCCGACGGAACGGTCGCCCTCAGCACAGGCACGGCGTAGGCCGACGGCCGCCGAGCGGCGCGCTATCGTCGGTCTCCGTGCCCGAGTCGACCGCCCCGAGCGCCGCTCCTCACCAGTACGAGGACTTCGCCCGCCACGTGATCTCCCACGGCGTGCCCAAAGGGCGATCGCACCGGCACCGGCACCGTCAGCGTGTTCGGGTACCAGATGCGGTTCGACCTCCGCGACGGGTTCCCGCTCGTGACCACCAAGAAGGTGCACTTCCCGTCGATCGCCTACGAGCTGCTCTGGTTCCTCCGCGGCGACGGGAACGTGCGTTGGCTCCAGGAGCACGGGGTCACGATCTGGGACGAGTGGGCATCACCGGACGGCGACCTCGGCCCCGTCTACGGCGTGCAGTGGCGGAGCTGGCCGACCCCGGACGGCGGTCACGTCGACCAGATCGCCGAGGTCGTGCGCCTTCTCCGCGAGGAGCCGGAGTCGCGCCGCATCGTCGTGAGCGCCTGGAACGTCGCCGACCTGCCCGAGATGGCGCTCATGCCGTGCCACGCGTTCTTCCAGCTCCATGTCGCGGAGCGGCAGGCTGAGCTGCCAGATCTACCAGCGCAGCGCCGACGTGTTCCTCGGCGTCCCGTTCAACATCGCGAGCTACGCGCTGCTCACCCACATGCTGGCCCAGCAGTCCGACCTCGAGGTCGGCGAGCTGATCTGGACGGGTGGTGACTGCCACGTCTACGACAACCATCGCGAGCAGGTGGCCGAGCAGCTCTCGCGCTCGCCGTTCCCCTACCCCACGCTCGCGCTGCGCCGGCGGCCCGACTCGATCTTCGACTACGCGTTCGAGGACTTCGAGGTCAGCGACTACCGGCACCACCCGGCGATCCGCGCGCCGGTCGCGGTGTGAGCGGGCGCGGGCCGACGCTCGTCGCCGCCGTCGCGCGGAATGGCGTGATCGGCCGTGACGGAGGGATCCCGTGGCACCTTCCGGAGGACATGGCCCGGTTTCGCGTGCTGACGCTCGGGCGGACCGTGGTGATGGGCCGACGCACCTGGGACTCGCTGCCCGACCGGTTTCGGCCGCTGCCCGGCCGTCGCAACGTCGTGGTGACGCGGCAGGAGAGCTGGGCCGCAGAGGGCGCCGAGCGCGCCGCGTCGCTCGAGGATGCGCTGGCGCTCGCCGGTGACGAGGAGGTCGCGGTGATCGGCGGGGCGGAGCTCTACGCGGCGGCGCTTCCGCTCGCGGACGTGCTCGAGCTGACGGAGCTCGACGTCGACGTCGAGGGCGACGTGCGCTTCCCGGCCTGGGATCGCGCCGACTTCGAGGAAGTCGAGCGCGTCGAGCGCGTCACAGACGACGGCACGCCGTACTCGTTCGCGACGTATCGTCGCCGCCCCGCGTGAGCGCGACCCTCGTCGGGACGAGCGGCTGGTCGTACGCGACGTGGCGGCCGGCCTTCTACCCCGGAGGCTTCGCGCCGCGGCGAGTTCCTGCGCCACTACGCGGGCGTGCTTCCCACCGTCGAGCTGAACGCGACGAAGTACCGTCTCCCGGCGGAGGAGCAGTTCCGCAGCTGGGCAAACCAGGTTCCGGAGGGGTTCCGCTTCGCGGTGAAGGCGCCTCCGCGCGTCGAGGCGCGCCTCGACGCGTTCGAGCAGCGCGTGAACGCGCTCGGCGACCGCCTCGGCTGCGTGCGCGTCGTCGTCGAGACACCACGCGACGAGGGACTCTTCGAGCTCCTCCTGCGCTCCGCCAATCCCTCGCTGCGCCTCGCGCTCGACCTGCGGGATCCGTCCTGGGACGGGGTCGAGCCACGACTCTCGCCGAGCGGCGCCGTCCGCGTCGACGACGAGAGCGGTGATCGCGGGCTGGGCGTACCTTCGCTTCCGCGAGCTCGCCTACGACGACCAGGAGCTCGACGCGATCGCGGGACGCCTGCGGGCGCTGGCGGCGCGCGGCGTCGAGACGTTCGCGTACTTCCGCCACGGCGACGAGCCGCACGCGCCCCACGCCGCGCTCACGGTGAATCGACGGCTCGGAGCCGCAGCCTCGACCGACGGCTGAGCTAGCCGGCAGGTGCCGGGCCGGCGAGCGGGAGGGTTCCTCGTAGAAGACCGCGACCGCGGCGAGGTCCTTCGCGTAGAAGACGACGCCCGGGCGGGCGCTCAGGCGTCCTTTCCCGCGAGCTCGAGCACGGCCTCGCGAAAGACCCGCGTGTGCAGGTCGACGTCGTCGTGCGGTCGTCGCCGGGGACATCAGCGCCATGTTGTGGAACGGGGTCAGCAGGATCCCCCGGTTCAGCGCGTGCAGGTGCATGTAGCGCTCGAGCGCGAAGTCGCCCGCGTCGTGCGCCTCCGTGCCGTTGCGGGGCCGATCCGGGCCGAAGAGGTACTCCGCACGACAGCCGAGGCGCGTGACGTGCCACGGGAGGCCGCTCTCGGCGATCCCCGCCTCGACCCCCTCCGTCCAGCGCACCGCGAGGCGCCTCCATCCGCACGAAGGCCTCGTCGGTCAGCACCTCGCCGAGCGTCGCGCGCATGGCGGCGAGGGAGAGCGCGTTCGCGGCGAGCGTGCCCCCGACGCCGCCGACGTCCACGTCCTCGAGCTCGATCGAGGCGGCGACACGGTCGGCGAGCTCGGCGCTGAACCCGTAGGCGGAGGCGGGGACACCGCCGGCGATCGGCTTGCCGATCGTCAGGATGTCGGGCGACAGACCGTGCACGGCGGTGTACCCGCCGGGGCCGCAGCAGATCGTGTGGGTCTCGTCGATCGCGAGGAGCGTGCCAGTCTCGCGCGTGAGCGCGCGCAGGGCGTCGTGGAACCCGGGATCGGCGTGGACGATGCCGATGTTCGTCAACGCGGGCTCGGCGAGGACGACGGCGACGTCACGGGGCGCAAGCGCGGCCTCGAGCGCCTGGACGTCGTTGAACTCGACGACGCGCGTCGTGAGCGCCGGGTCGACCGGCGGCCCGAGGTTGCCGCGTCGCGGCCCGACCACGCCGTCGGCGAGCGTGGCGAACGTCTCGTCGACCGTCCCGTGGTAGCACCAGTTGAACACGAGCACCTTCGGGCGTCCGGTGACGTGTCGCGCGAGCCGGATCACGAAGCGGTTCGCGTCGGTCGCGGTGAGCGCGAACTGCCAGCGCGGCAGCCCGAAGCGCCGCGCAAGCTCGGCGCCGACCCACAGCGCGTCCTCGGTCGGCAGCATCGTGGTGATCCCTCGCGCGGCCTGCGCCTCGATCGCGCGAAGCGTCGGCGCCGGAGCATGGCCGCTCATCGCGCCGGTGTCGCCGAGGCAGAGGTCGACGTACTCGTGCCCGTCCACGTCGACGAAGCGGCTGCCCGTCGCCTCCGCGACGAAGAGCGGAAAGCCGCCCGCCCACTTCCGCATCCAGTGCATCGGAACGCCGGCGAGCAGGTGCTCGTGGGCGCGCGCCGCGAGCTCGCCCGAGCGCGGATGCGAGGCGACGAAGCGCTCCTCCTCCCGCCGCATCAAGGCGGGGAGCCTCTCGTGAGCGTTCACGGTGCGTCCCAGGCGGTGGAGGAGACGTCGACGACCGATGCGCCGCCGTCGACGGGGATCGCGGCTCCGCTGACGTAGCCGGCGGCGTCCGAGACGAGGAACGCCACGACGTCGGCGATCTCGTCGGGCTCCGCCGGCCGTCGGGCAGGGACGTGCTCGTGCGTCCGGGCGTACGCCGCGTCGCGATCGAGCCCGTGCCGGGCAGGCGAGGGCGTCCATGTCCTCGTCGCCCATCGGTGTGCGCACCCAGCCGGGGAGCACGGCGTTCGCACGGACGCCCTTCGGGCCGTAGTCGCGCGCGATCGACTGGACGAGCATGACGAGACCGGCCTTCGACGTGCAGTAGGACGCCCAGCCCGGACCGGCACGCCAGGCGTTGACCGACGCGACCGCGACGAGCGCGCCGCCCCGTTCGACGAGAGAGGGAAGCGCGGCGCGGGCGACCAGGAAGGCGCCGGTGAGGTTCGTGCGCAGAACGGCCTCCCAGCCCTCCAGCGTCTCGTCGCCCACGGGGCGCGACTCGCCGATCCCCGCGTTGAGGATGACCGCGTCGATTCCGCCGAACGCCTCCTGAGCGGTCGTTGCGAGGCGGTCGGCGTGTGCCGGGTCGCCGACGTCACCCGGAACCGACGACCGCGGCGGCGCCCAGCCCGGCCGCGACCGCGCGCAACGGCTCCTCGCGACGCCCCGACAGGACGACGCCGAACCCGTCCTCCGCGAGCCGCCGCGTGCACGCCGCGCCGATGCCGGTTCCCGCACCCGTGACGATCGCGCCCCGCATGGAACGATCCTACGAGACGACGGGCGACGAGACCACGTCAGGATCCCCTGGGGTCTGGCGTCCGGCGCACCCCTGAAGCCTGCCCCCACTCACAACGAACTCCCGCGGCTGGGCAGGCACGATGAACCCGGGACACCCCCTGACGGAGAAGGGCTAGGCGCGACGGATCGAGCGCACGGTCGCGCTCCAGGCGCCGCGCGGGGCCTCGACGGAGACGACGTCGCCGACCGCCTTCCCCATCAGCGCGCGCCCGAGAGGGGAGTCGGTCGAGACGCCGCCGACAGCGGAGATCGTGACCTCCATCACCTCGCCGTCTCCGTCCTCGATCTCGACAACCGAGCCCGGTCCGACGTGGTCGTCGGTGTCGTGCTCGACGACGATCGCCGTCCGGAGCCGCTCGCGGAGCTTCGCGATGCGGGCCTCGAGCAGGCCCTGCTCGTTCTTGGCGGCGTGATACTCGAAGTTCTCCGAGAGATCGCCGAAGGCCCGTGCGGTGGCGATCGCCTCGATGGCGGCCGCGCGACGCGGCCCTTCGAGCTCGGCGAGCTCCGCATCGAGGGCAGCCTTCTGCTCGGCGGTGAGGACGTCCGATCGTGTCTCGCTCATGGCGGGAGGCTAGCGATTCCGGTGCGGGACGCGGCCGCCACGATCTCGAGGTGGACCGCACAGCGCGAAGCCATTGCCAGGAACGCAACGATCGCTTGACACCTCTTCACGGCAGACGTAGAACCGTGGGGCTCCCGATGCACGTGCTCGGATGACACACGCCAGCCAGCGCTCGCACGCGCCTTCGACGGCTGTGCACGCCCATACCCTCCAGGAGGACTTCCGTGGCTGAGAGAACCACCCGGTCCCGCGCCGCCGCCAAGGCCGCCCCGCGGACGCGTGCGACGAAGAAGACCGATCTCGAGAACTTCGTCGCAGCGGCCGGACGTGCCGCGAAGGTCCGCGACGTCCGCAAGCAGATCAACGCGTCCGGCGTCGAGTACATCTACTACCAGTTCCCCTCGGTGACCGGCCGCATCATGGGCAAGGGCGTCCCGGCGAAGCACTGGGAGTCGATCGCACAGAAGGGCTTCCAGCTCGTCTACGGCGCGACCGCGAACCTCTTCACGGACCGTCACGGCGAGTACATCGGCTACGGCCCCGAGGCCCCAGAGCTCGTCGGCATCCCTGAGCCCGAGACGTTCGCCCAGCTCCCGTGGGACCCGAAGGTCGCGCGGGTATGGTGCACGCTCTTCCGCAACCGCGAGGAGCGAGAGGATCCCGGCGCCTTCCTCACCTCGGACTGCCGCGGCAACCTCCATCGCATCCAGGCGGCCTTCGAGGCGGAGACGGGTCTGCACCTGCGTGCCGGCACCGAGCCCGAGATGATGTGGCTCAAGCAGAACCCGGACGGCACGCCCTCGGTCGAGGGCATGTCCAAGCCGTACTGCTACCACATCGACCAGTTCAGCGAGTTCCAGCCGCTGATCCACAAGGTGATGGAGTACGCGGAGGGCCTCGGCCTCGACATGATCCAGGGCGACCACGAGGACGCGCCGGGCCAGCTGG
Source organism: uncultured Actinomycetes bacterium (assembly GCA_963849125.1). Lineage (GTDB taxonomy): Bacteria > Actinomycetota > Thermoleophilia > Gaiellales > Gaiellaceae > Gaiella. The sequence goes on from CAWKGI010000023.1 coordinate 358,545, forward strand.
AGCTGAACTTCAACTTCGACCGCGCGGAGAAGACGGCGGACAACCTCTCGACGTACCGGCAGATCTGCAAGCAGGTCGGGCGCGAGATGGGCGCGTTCCCGTGCTTCATGCCCAAGCCGTTCATGGGCGTCTCGGCCAACGGCTGCCATCACAACATCTCGCTGTGGAAGGGCAACACGAACGTGTTCATGCCGGAGGGCAAGGACCTCCAGATGCCGAGCAAGATCGGCCTCTACGCGATCGGCGGCATCCTCGAGCACATCGGCGCGCTCACCGCCGTGACCGCGTCGACCGTGAACTCCTACCGCCGGCTGTGGGACACGGGCTTCTGGGCCCCGGTCTTCGCCGACTGGGGCTTCCAGAACCGGACGACCGCGCTGCGCGTGTCGGCGCCGGGCCGCTTCGAGTACCGGTCGGTCGACTCGGCCGTCAACCCATACCTGTCGCTGGCCGTGCTGATCGCCGCGATGCAGGACGGCATCACCCGCAAGCTCGATCCGGGTGAGCCCGAGGAGCGGAACATCTACGACGCGATGTCGGAGGGCAAGGAGGTCAAGAAGATCCCGATGACGTTCGGAGACGCCCTCGATGCGCTCGAGCGCGACGAGGTCGTCAAGAGCGCGATGCCCGGCGACATGTACCGCGTCTTCACGCACTACAAGCGGGACGAGTGGGAGCGGTACTGCGCGACCGTCACCGACTGGGACGTGAGCGAGTACCTCGACGTCCTCCCGTAGGACAGCACGAGCGCGCCGGGTCTGCCGCAGCGGCCGGCCCGGCGCCGCGTAGGATCCCGTCGAGGCGGGGAATCGCCCGGAGCGGCCGCTCCAGGGCGCAGGGAAACGGACAGTAGGAGACCAAATCGGATGTGCGGAATCGCAGGAATCATCTACCGGGACGGTGCGACCCACCCGATCGGCGAGGAGATGACGCGGATGCTCCAGTCCATGAAGCACCGCGGGCCCGACTCCACCGGGTACGCCCTCTACGGCACGCCGACGAAGGGCAACCTGGTGATGCGCTACAAGCTCGCGGACGCGAACACGCCGCGTGACTTCGAGTTCGAGGACAGGCTGCGCAGGCACCGCTTCGAGGTCGAGTCGCGGCTTGCCGCGCTCGGAGCGAAGGTGCACGAGGTCGACGAGGAGACGAACTACGCGTTCCGCGTCTCGTTCGACTACGACGGCGACCTGAAGCTCCTGGCCGACCTGGTCGAGGACATCCCGGACGCCGAGGTGCTCTCGCTCGGCTCGTCGCTCGAGATCATCAAGGACCTCGGCGACGCCGCGTCGGTGCACGACACGTACGGGCTCGACTCCTTCGACGGGACGCACGCCATCGGGCACGTCCGCATGGCGACGGAGTCCGAGGTCGACATCGCCGGCGCGCACCCGTACTGGGCGTATCCCTACTCGGACGTCGCGGTCGTCCACAACGGGCAGCTCACGAACTACTTCATGTGGCGGCGACGACTCGAGCGCGAGGGTCGCCGGTTCATGTCGCACTGCGACTCCGAGGTGATCGCGGTCTACCTCGCGCAGGAGATGAGCGAAGGCCTGTCCCTGAAGGACGCGATGGACAAGTCGCTCGACGAGCTCGACGGCGTGTTCACGTACATCGCGGTGACCAAGGACGAGCTCGGGGTCGCGAAGGACGAGCTCGCAGCGAAGCCGCTCGTGCTCTACGAATCCGACAACCTGGTCGCGCTCGCCTCCGAGGAGATCGCGATCCGTCAGATCGTCGACCATGAGATCGAGACCTACGATCCGTTCGAGCGGGAGGTGCTGGTGTGGCAGCGGTAGGCGAGCGTCAGATCAACTACGACGCCCGGGGTCTGGCCGAGCCGATCGCAGAGGCGCCGCGCACAGCGGTCGTCGAGGACGGCGTGGCGACCTTCGACGCGAAGGATCTGACCACAAGAACGATCAACCTCGAGCTCCGCCGCCTCGTCTACGAGGAGGGCATCAAGGAGGTCGTCATCCAGAACCCCGCCGGGCGGCACTCGCTCGGCGTCGGGATCCTGACGCGGTGCAAGATCACGTTCGAGGGGAGCCTCGGCTACTTCGCCTGCGGGATCATCGACGGGCCCGAGATCACGATCAACGGCCGCGTCGGCTGGTCGGCGTGCGAGAACATGATGAGCGGCGTCGTCACCGTCAACGGCAACGCCGGCTCGCTCACGGGTGCGGCATTCCGCGGCGGCGATCTGGTGGTCAAGGGCAGGGTCGGAGCCCGCACGGGCATCGACCAGAAGGGCGGGACGATCATCGTGCTCGGCGACGCGGGCTCGATGAACGGCTTCATGATGCAACGCGGCCGCCAGATCATCTGCGGCAACGTCGGCCCGGGGCTCGGCGACTCGATGTACGACGGGGACATCTACGTCGCCGGCAAGGTCAAGTCACTCGGCATCGACTGCGTCCCCGGCGAGTGGACCGACGCGGACACCGAGCTGATCGAGCGGAAGTTCCGCATCCACGGCCTCGGCTCGCCGCCCGAGTTCCAGAAGTACGTCTGCGGCAAGCAGCTCTACAACTACGACAGCCTCGAGCCCGCCGAACGAAAGCTGGTGATCTGATGGCCGATGAGACAGCACCCAGCGAGAAGACCATCCTCGGCTCGAGCAAGATCTTCACGCCGGAGGTCATCAACGACATCCACATGAAGGCCGAGCTCGGGCGCTACCGGATGCGGGGCTTCTCGATCTTCAAGCCGATCCCGCACTGGGACGAGCTCGTGTTCCTGCCGGGCACGCTCACGCGCTTCGTGATCGAGGGCTACCGCGAGAAGTGCGAGACGAAGACCGTGCTCGGCGCGCGGTTCGCGAAGAAGCCGATCGAGCTGGACATCCCGATCTACATCACCGGGATGTCGTTCGGCGCTCTCTCGCTCGAGGCGAAGATGGCCCTGGCCAAGGGCGCCTCGATGGCGGGCACGGCGACGTGCTCGGGCGAGGGCGGGATGATCCCACCGGAACGGGACTACTCGACCAAGTGGTATTACCAGTGCATCCAGAGCCGGTACGGGTTCAACCCGCACCATCTGATGCTCGCGGATGCGGTCGAGTTCTTCATCGGGCAGGGCTGCAAGGTGGGCCTGGGCGGTCACCTGATGGGCCAGAAGGTGACCGAGCAGGTCGCAGAGATGCGCTCCCTCCCGGCCGGCATCGACCAGCGCTCCCCTGCACGGCATCCGGACTGGCTCGGCCCGGACGATCTCTCGCTGAAGGTGCAGGAGATCCGCGAGGCGACCGACTACCAGATCCCGATCCAGCTGAAGCTCGGCGCCTCACGGGTGTACGACGACGTCCGCATGGCCGCGAAGTGCGGCCCGGACATCATCTACCTGGACGGCGCCGAGGGTGGCACGGGCGCAGGCCCGCACATCGCCACCGAGGAGACGGGCATCCCGCTGATGTCCGCGATCCCCGAGGCGCGGCGCGCGCTGGAGGACGTCGGGCTCGCCGACGAGATCGACCTCGTCGTCGCAGGCGGGATCCGCAACGGCGCGGACGTCGCGAAGGCGATCGCGCTCGGCGCGGACGCGGTCGCGATCGGCCACTCGGCCCTGATGGCCCTCAACTGCAACAAGGAGATCGAGGGCGTCACCGACTACGAGGGGACGATCGGCGTCAAGGCCGGCAAGTGCTATCACTGCCACACCGGCCGCTGCCCCGTCGGGGTGGCGACGCAGGATCCGGAGCTCCGCAAGCGGCTCGTCGTCGAGGATGCGTCGCTGCGCGTCTACAACTTCCTGACGACGATGACCATGGAGCTGCAGATGCTCGCCCGGGCCTGCGGCAAGACCAACGTCCACTCGCTGGAGCCCGAGGACCTCGCCGCGCTCACGCCGGCCGCCTCGGCGATGGCGAAGGTGCCGCTCGCCGGCACGAACTACACGGTGGGCGTGACCGAGAACGAGATCCTCGCCGACGTCCGTCGACTCCTCGCGCACAACGCCGAGGACGATCTCGGGACGCACCACCACGAGAACGTCGAGCACCTGCGCACGGTGGAGAGGTAGAGATGGCAGAGCAGCCCCACAGCCACGAGCTCGCGTATGCGGAGCCCGAGAAGATCAAGTCGATCGACTCGGAGTTCCTCTCCGGGCACCGGGCCCCGTACCAGGAGGATCCCTCCCTGATCGCCGACGTCGACCTGCTGGCGTCGACCCCGGGCGAGGACATCAACTGGCTCGAGGACATCCATCTGCTCGAGGAGGACGGCGTGCCGGCGGTCTTCGACCGGTACTCGAACTCGTTCATCAAGATCTACTTCCCGATCCCGGAGGGGCAGGAAGACGACGTCGCGCGCAAGGTGCTGATGAAGCACCTGCAGTCCGGCAGCTCCTACGGGATCCAGCTGAAGGAGATCCACTGCAAGTTCCCCCAGCCCGAGCTCGGCCCCTGGGTCGAGGACTCGCGGACGGTCGGCACCGACTGGGCGCCACCCGTCCTCGAGGGCTGGGAGCGCCCCGTGGGGCACTGAGCGGGGCAGGCCCCGCTCAGTGCCCCACACGCCGCATCGCAGCGGGGGTCGGGGGCGCCGCAAGGCGAGTCCTGACCCCCGCAACGCGCACGAGGCCTGCAAACCGGAGGGGGCGGCGTGAGCCGCCCCCTCGTCGTCTTGCCCACTCGGGCACGTCTCGGTCGTGCCGGTCGCGTCAGGCCGCGTGCCGCGCCGGCCGCAGAAGCCGCACGGCCCTTCTCGGCCGCTCGCGGCGGACCTCCGGGCGGAGGGCCTCCTGGATCGCCCGCTCGATCGTGCGCTCCGACGCTTCCTCGCGCTGAAGGCGCTCGATGAGCAAGCGCAGCGTGTAGTCGTCTCTCGTGCTGATCATCGGGTCGCTCCTCGGTCGTTCGTCTGGATCGGCAGGCTTCGTCGACCTGCCCTGACGGCAGGGCAACGTCGCCCGCGGATGGCGGCGACCCGCTCCACGCGCCTTCGAGGGCGACGTGCCGGATCACCAGCCACTCCCAGTGTGCCAGTGCAGACCGCGTCTGCGGTTGGTGCTCACGGAATCATCACGACTTCGGCACCGGCCCGAGAACGCCGAGAGGCGGCCGCAGGGCCGCCTCTCGGGCGATCGCGACGGAAGGAGGAGCGCCTACGGCATCGTTGGCGTCTCCTCGCGCCAGTGGATCCGCTCCTTGTCCTGCACGAGGCGCCGGAAGAAGAAGAGCAGCAGGCCGATCAGGAGCACGCCCAGCCCGATCACCTTCTCCTTCGTCCCGCCGTAGCCACCCGCGGCGGTCTGGAACCAACCGAAGCCGACGACCGTGAGGATCAGGCACCAGACGGCGAGGAGTCCGGCGATGGGCACCCAGATCCCCGACAGCTTGATCGGCCGGGGCCAGTTCGGCCTGTCCTTGCGCAGGAGCACGAACCCCGAGAGCGCGAACATGTGCGCCAGCACGTAGCCGAGGTTGCTCGCGGCAAGCACCCCGAAGATGTTGCCGACGAGGAGCACGAAGAGGATGTTGATGACCATATCCACTGTCATCGCGTTCCCCGGCACGTTGTACTTGTTCAGCGTCGAGAGCTGCTTGACGGTCATCCCGTCCTTCGAGATCCCGTAGAGGGCTCGGCCGCCGTCGGCGGTGGCCGTGTTCATGGTGATCACGAAGCTGACGACGAGACAGACGACGAGGAAGTCCTTCAGCACCTCCGAGTCGGTTCCGATGATCGACAGCATCCCGCCGACGTAGTCGTAGCTCGAGACGGCCTCCGCGCCCGCACCGCCCACGAAGGCAATCGGGAGCACGATGTAGACGACCATCGAGAAGAGCGCGGCCGACCGCAGCGCGAGCTTCGTGTCGCGGACGGTGTCCTTGTACTCGGGAGCGAACGTCGCGCAGACGTCGACCCCCCACGCCGACCAGCACATCAACCACAGCCACACGAGCGCCAGCTGCATCCCGCCCCAGGCGAGGCCATCGTTGTTGAGGTTGTTCTGGAGGTTCGCGCTGTCGAAGCTGCCGTTGAGGAACGGCAGGATCATCATCACGAACAGCGGCACCATCAGCAGGACGCCCGCCGCGTATCCGAACGTGACGCCGACCCGGGCCCCGTAGACGTTGAACAGCCACACCGCCAGGATCAGGACGATCGCGATCGCGGCCGGGAGGCCGAACTGCGTGAGCCCGAACACGGAGAAGTACCCGTCCGCGGCGAGGTAGCTGCCGCCCGGCTCACCGGGGAACCAGGCGCCTTGGATGATCGAGCCGATGAAGAGGCCGTTGACCGAGAGCACGACCGACCAGCCGATCCAGTACCCGAACGTCGCGATGGGGCCGATCAGCGTCGTGTACTTGCGCCACGCCTCATGGGCATAGAGCGCGAGCCCTCCGGACTTGTCCGGGAACATCGTCGCGAGCTCGGAGTAGATCGTGTTGATGAACACCGCGACGATCGCCGAGATCCCCCAGAGGATCGCAGCACCCCACCCGCCGAGATCGCCGACCGAGTAGCCGAGCGACGCCAACAGGAAGCCCGGGTTCGCGAGCGCGATCACGAAGCCGTCGTACCACCGTAGTGTCTTGAGGAGCTGTCGTTCCTCGACCTCTGCAACTGCCAAGGGAATCCTCCGTGTGTGCGGGGCGCCGGCCTGCCGTCGGCCGTGGCGCGAACCTAACAGGGAAGTCGGTCAGGACACAATCCCTGTTGCACCACGGGCAACGGTTCTGAGCCGTAGAATCCGCCCGTGCCGGCGCCTCCCATCACGATCACGTGCGACTGCGGGACGCGGATCTCGATCGCCTACCGGCGAGCGCTGGACATGCCCCACGTGCGGGAAGACCTATGACACCTCGAAGATCCCGGCCGACGAGTACGGCGCGCTGCTCTCCGGCGTCCGCCGCTACAAGTGGCTCACGATCGGCCCCCCGCTCCTCCTGGCGGCGATCCTCGTGCCTGCGGCGGTCATCGGCGACGTGCGGTACGCCTTCCTGTTGTTCGTCGCCGTGATGGCCTACGGGCTCCTCGTGCTCCCGAAGATCCGGGAACGCGCCAGCCGTCGCGTGACCGAGATCAGCGCCCGCTGGAAGCTCGAGGCCGAGTGACGGCCGATCGGAGACGGGACGGCTAGCTGGATGGGCTCGCGCGCCGGTACGGACCGCCCGCTCTCCTCCCTCCGGGCGCCAGGGCCTGGAGCCCGGCCCGTCCTGCTCGTCACGTTCGACGTCCCGCTCCTCGAGGAGGCAGCAGAGATCGCCGTGGACGCCGCTGTCGAGAACGGCCAGCCCCTCGTCGTCGCCAACGTCATCGGCGGGCGCTACTACCCGATGCCCGGGATGCCGTTCCCCGAGGCGATCGTCCGGGAGGACGTCGAGGCGTCGCTCCGCGCTCCGACGCAGCTCGCCGCCTCGCTCGGCGTTCGAGCTGAGCGCATCCGCGTCCTCACGCCGCGACCGGTCGAGGCGTTCGTCGAGCTGGTCGGCGAGCAGGCGCCCGGACTGGTCGTTCTCGGGGCAGATCCCGATCGGATGCGACGGCGTCAGCACGAGAAGGCGCTGCGGGCGGCACGCGAGCGGACGACGTGCCTCGTGTGGCCGTGAGCCTCGGCTCACGCGCCGTGCGACCAGCCGAGCCGCGCGGAGAGGTCGCCGGCCGCACGGGTCAGCGCGATGACGGCCCGCCTTACGGGCTGCTGCGTCGAAGCGGCCCGCCGGCCCTTGGACACCGAGGATCGCCACGAGCTCGCCGCGCGACCCGAACACCGGTGCCGCGAGAGCAGCGAGGTCGGGCTCGCGCTCACCGACCGCGGCCGCCCAGCCGAGCTCACGGCATCGGGCCACGTCGCGGGCCAGCGCGTCCGGGTCCGTGATGGTCAGGTCGGTGTAGCGGGTCAGACGCCCCGCGGGACGAGCGACGCCGCCGAAGGCGAGGAGCACCTTCCCGGTCGCGGTGGCATGCGCGACGCTGGGCCGGCCGAGCTGCGCGACGCTCTGCACCGCCTGAGGGCTGTGGGCGAAGTCGAGCGTCACCGCATCGCGCCCCCCGGAGACCGACAGCGTGGCCGTCTCCCCCGTCTCCGCAGCGAGGGCCTCGAGCGCGGGGCGGGCGAGCGCCCGCAGGTCGAGACCGTCGAGCGCCCTGCTGCCGAGCTGCAGGAGGCGGACGCCGAGGCGGTAGCGCCCCGACGGCGTCGGCTCGGCGTACCCGGCGTCGACGAGCGTGGCGAGCAGACGCGAGACGGACGACGCGTTGATGCCCGTCCGCCGTGCGAGCTCGTTGGTGCCGATCTCACCGCCGGCGTCGCCCAGCGCGTCGAGCACGAGGAGCGCGCGCTCGACGGCGCCGATACGACGTGCTCCCTCGCGACTCTTGCCCTCGCTGCCAGTCATGGTACGCTCGATCCTACTCTGTTTGCAACGGTATTGCCCAGGAGGCAAGACACATGACGCTCCCGTCCTCATCCGCCTACGTCGTCATCGGAGCCGGCATCCACGGCCTCTCCACCGCGTACCACCTCGCGCTCGAGCTCGAGGCCCGCGGTCTCGGCGCGGGCTCGGACATCGTCGTCCTCGACAAGCACTCCCCCGGCGCCGGTGCGTCCGGCATCGCCTGCGGCGTGGTGCGCAACAACTACTTCCAGCCCGCGATGAGCGAGCTGATGGCCGCGAACGTCGAGGTGTGGGAGTCCGACCCGGTCGCCTACGCCTACAACTCCGTCGGTTACATCGCGCTCGGCGCGCAGGTGCAGGAGTCGGACCTCACGGAAGTCTTCGAGCGCCAGCAGCGCATCGGGTACGCGTCCGAGCTGATCCTCGGCGAGGCCGAGGTCGACGCGCACATGAAGGCGATGTTCCCCGACTGGCGCGCGAAGGGCGTCACGGTCTGTCTGCACGAGCACAAGGGCGGGTTCGCGTTCAACGTCGACTCGATCAACGGGCTCGTCGCGAAGTGCGAGTCGAAGTGGGTGCGCGTCCTCTCCGGCGTCGAGGTCACGGGCTTCACGTTCCGCGACGACCAGTCGGTGAGCGCGGTCGAGACCAACCAGGGCACGATCGAGGTCGGCGAGCAGGTCGTCGTCGCACCCGGCCCCTGGGCCAAGACGTTCTGGTCGATGCTCGGCATGCCCGACACGATCGACGTCCACACCCCGTCGGGCGACGTCGCGAAGGACCAGCCGATGTGGACGTACTGGAACCTGCAGGAGGGCGAGATCAAGGTCGACCCGTCGCTCTTCTCGCTGCCCGACGGCTCGATGCCGCCCGTCATCCACCTCGACACCGACGCGCCGCTCTACACGGACGAGGGGAAGCTCGTCACCGACGAGCTGTGGGGCATCTACTACAAGCAGGACCGCAACGGCGTCCAGGGCGGCGCATCGCCGACGAAGGTCGGGCCTGACGCGTCGATCGACCCGTACCCGCAGACGACCGACGTCGACCCCGATTTCCCGGACATGTGGTGCGCCGCGCTCTCACACGCGATGAGCCGGTTCGCGGGCTGCAGGGCGAGCTACAAGCAGGCGCGGTCGGGCGGGATGGGCGCGTTCACCGTGGACAACTTCCCGGTGTTCGACCACATCAGGCCGAACGTCTACTGCATCCTCGACTCGAACCACGGCTACAAGATGCTCGGCGTCGGCAAGGAGGTCGCGAGCGTCCTCTGCGGCGACCACTCCAGCCTGCTCTACCCGTTCCGGTTCGAGCGCTTCGCGACGGGCGACCTGCATCCCGTCTCGAACTCACCGTATCCCTGGTCGTAGTCGTACCGTTCTCCTCGGGGCGCCTGCAACGGCGCCCCGAGGAGGACTTGCCTCCAGCCGACGAGTGCGAGACGATCCCCGTACGAGGACGGTGCGGAGAGCGCGCCGGCGCGGCAGAGTGACCCACACGATGCGGAGGAGGAACGGTCATAGCCACTGAAGCAGGATCCAGCACCATCGTCGTCGGATACGACGAGAGCGAGCCGGCGAAGCGGGCGCTCGCGCGCGCGGCCATGCTCGCCAAGGCCTTCGGCTCGACCGTCGTGGTCACGAGCGTCGCGCCCGTCGGCGCATCGGGACCACGGGGCGGAGGAGGAGCGGTCGATCCGGTCGATCCCCCCGAGGAGCACGTCGCCGAGCTCCAGCACGCCGCGGACGCCCTTGCTGCCGAAGGCGTGGCCGTCGAGACGGTGGCCGCCGTCGGCGATCCGGCAGAGGCGATCGTCACGCTCGCCGAGCAGCGGTCGGCCGACCTGATCGTCGTCGGCACCCGCGAGCTCGGGTTCATGCAACGGATGCTCGGCCAGAGCGTGAGCGGCGCCGTGTCGCGGCACGCCCACTGCGACGTCCTGATCGTCCACTAGCCGACAGGAGTTCGGGCCGGGTCGTCCGACTTGAGGACGGCCCGGCTCACTTCCCCGACGGAGCCCCGGCGGGAATGACCTCGACCGCGACGTCATGCTTGCGGAGACGCCGCCGGAGCTCCGAGCCGACATCGCCCTCGACGATCCGCCGAGGCCCCCTCGTCGGCGTCTCGTCGATCACTACGACCTTCGCTCCGCGCGCGAGCGCCACCGCCGCCAGCTTCTTGGACGCCCGCCGAGTCGCGGCCACCTGTCCGTCGGCCTCGGCGCCCTTGCGCTTGATGGTGTGGATCGCGCCGGCGACCCAGCGCTGCCGCTCGGTGAGCTCGTCCTTCGTGGGGAGCAGCCCGGGATGAGGGATGCCGAACGACGATCCGTAGATCTTCGCGATCGTGACGACCCCGACGTGGCGTCCTTCGCCACCGAGGGCGGCCGCACGTGCGACCGCCCTCGAGGAGAAGTCCTGGCGCCCGTCCGAGGCGAGCAGCACGTCGCAGGGATGCGTCGGCTGCGCGTCGAGGGTGCGGCGATGGAACGGCACCGCCTAGCTCGAGCCTCCAGCGACCGCGTTCGCGCTCTGCGCCACCGTCCTGTCCTCGAGCTTGCGCCACCAGTTGAGGGGGAAGTAGAGGACGAGCAGGATCAGCCCGATGAAGTAGAGCCAGTGGTACCCGGTGCCCACGGCGTAGTCCGTGGCGTAGTACCCCCCGACGGCCCAGAGGATCAGGCCGAGGATCCCGATCACGAAGCCGAGCGGTCCGAACGCCCGTGGCATCCGGAGCTCCCGTGGGGTGTCGTCCCTCATCGACCGGAAGATCCCGTAGCCGAGCAGAGCGACCATCAGCGCGAACAGGTAGCCCATGTTCGAGAAGATGTAGATCTGCAGCGGTGAGCCGACGAAGAGCACCGCGATCGAGCAGACGAGGCTGAGCAGCATCGAGAACGACGGGGCGTGGTGCTTGTTCGTCCAGCCGAACGCCCGCGGGAGGATCCCGTCGTGCGCGTTCTGGTAGAGGCCGCGTGATGCACCCATGATCGCGTTGAGCACCGAAAGGCACAGCGCGGCGATCAACGCGAGACCGATCAGCCATGTCCAGAACTCGTTGACGCCGAAGATCTGGTCGACGTAGCCCTGGAAGAGGATGTTGGCATCGCCGATCCAGCCCGGGTTCTCCGTGGCAAGGTTCGCCAGCCCGGTCGCCCCGAGCACGGTGAACACCATGATCGGGAGCGTCATGTAGACGAAGAACCCGAAGAGGCCCTCGGCCGTGATCGCGATCTTCGCGTCGCGGGCGGGCTCACGGCACTCGCCGATGTAGCACGCAGCCGCCTCCATCGCGAGCACCGTCCAGGTGAAGATGAACGCCCAGCCGAGGATCGAGCTGCCAGCTGCCGGTGACGCCCTCGGGGAGCGACAGGTTGAGGTTGCTGAACCCGTCCAGCGAGCTCGGCTTGAAGAACGGGAGCACGATCAGGAGGACGAGCGGGATGATCGTGCCGATTCCGAGGAACGTCGCGAAGCCGGCGCCGAGGCGGATCCCCATCCAGCACGGGATGAACATGACCAGCAGCAGGATGATCCCGACCACGAGGACGTCGACCGCGACCTCGGCTCCGAACTTGGAGCTGAGCGGCCCGAACGAGCCTCCGAAGTCGATGCCGAACAGGTCGACGATGTACAGCGCGGCGAGGTAGGCGTTGATCGGCGCGACGGTGAACCAGCCGAGCCAGTACGCCCAGGATGAGAGCCCGCCGACATGGTTGGCGACACGGTCACCGAGCGGCTTGAAGGTCTCGAACGCGTAGGACGGCAGGCCGCCCGCACGCTCGGGCCAGGTCGCTGCCATCTCCGCCAGGCAGAAGCAGAGGAACACCCCGATCGCGGTGAGGACGCCGAAGAGCACGATTGCGAACCCGCCGAGCGCCACGAGGGCATATCCGATGAGCCCGATGATCAGAACCGTGCCGGCGAGTCCGATGACGAACGCGCCCCACCAGTTCGTCTCCCGGGCGAGACCCGACTTGGGAGCCTCCACGTCCACGAGCCGACTGTCGAAATCCACGCTGTCTCCTCTCTCCACCGGTTGATGGAATGCGGAGTATCGAAAACCACCGGGCGGACGGAGTCAAGGGGGATGGGCAAACCCGGGACGGAGACGCCGCATCGCCTTTGGACATCGGGAATCGGCGCCCGATCGGCCGCGATCCTGCACGTGCGCCGCGAAGTCGCCGTGCGAGGCCGCATGTAGCGACGATGCTTGCAGGCGCGTAGATAACAACAGCAATGCTTCAGGATGACCCACGTCGCGTCGACCGGCATCGAGATGCTCGACCGGGTGCTCGACGGCATCTTCTGGGGGGACAACGTCGTCTGGGAGAGCGCCGGTGCGGACGCCGCCGCGCCTTTCGTCGCCGCGGCGGCGGCTCTGCCACGGCGACTACGACGGGGCCATCTGGGTCGCGTTCGGGATCGACGTCTCCGTCCCGCCCGGTCTCGACGAGGTGATCGACGCCACCCCGGTGGCGACGCGGCCGCGCCCGAGATCCTCGTCGAACGGCTGCGAGAGGCGTGCGGGCGGAGCGCCCGCCAGCTCGTCGTGCTCGACTCGCTCGGATACTCGTCGAGCGCCTCGGGGCCGCCCGAGACGGCCCGCTTCTTCGTCCAGGCCTGTCCGATGATGCTCGGGCTCGGGGCGGTCGCCGTGTGGCAGCTCCCGGCCGGCAGGCCCGAGGCGTGCTGCGCCGGCGGATCGCGGAGGTGACCCAGTGCATCCTCACGGTCGGGGACGGCGTGCTGCGCATCGAGAAGGCGGAGGGGCGCCGCGCTGGCGTCGAGGGGTCGGTGTTCCGCTACCGGATCGACAACGGCGTGCCGCGTGCTGGAGGAGGCGCCGGCGGCCGCGCGCTCGGCTCGGGGCTGCGCGGGCTCCGCCGCGACCGACACCTCAGCCAGGCGGACGTCGCGCGGCTCGCGGGCGTGTCGCCGAGCGCGATCTCGCAGGCGGAGCGCTCCGAGCGCGGGCTCTCGCTGGAGACGCTGCTCAGGCTGAGCGGCAGGCTCGGGATCACCCTCGACGACCTCCTGCGCGGCAGCGAGATCGGCCCCGGCTACCGGATCTCACGCCGGGACGACCCGCGCCGGGACGTCATCGACGCCCCCGTGCCGCTGCTCGACGATCCCCACCTCGGGCTGCGCGCGTACGTGCTGCGGCTGCGACCCGGCGCATCCGCGACGCCCGGGTTCGCGCACAAAGGGGTCGAGGTCGTCGCCGTCGCCCAGGGGCTCGTCCAGGTCGTCCTGGCGACCGGCCGGCCCGTCCTACGCCAGGGCGAGACGCTCGTCGCGGAGGCGAGCGGCGTCGAGGGCTGGCGGAACCTCTCGGACCGCGAAGCGCTCGCGTTCTGGATCCTTCGCGACTGACGGGGTCCCGCGCGTGCGGCAGCGGACTCTGCCGAGCTCGGCGCGGATCCCGAGGGACACCAGTCGGAGACCCCGCACACCGCCTCGGCGCCCTGGCCGCTGCCGCAGGCAGCAGGCCACTTCAGGGATCTGCCCCCGCGTCCCGCGCAGCGGGGCCCGGGGGATACCTGCGGTCGTGGGATCCGCGAACGCGGAGACCCGACCTCGCAAGCTAGAAGAGCCCGACGGTCTCCCCGTCGTCGCCGAGGTCGATCGCGAACGCGGCCGGCTGGGCGCCGAAGCCGGGCATCTGCAGCATGTCGCCGCAGAGCGGCACGAGCATCCCGGCCCCCGAGTAGACGCGGATGTCGCGGATCGGGACGGTGAACCCGGACGGACGGTTGCGCTGCGTCGGGTCGTGCGACAGCGAGAGGTGCGTCTTCGCCATGCAGATCGGCAGGTGGGCGAGCCCCTGCCTCTCGTAGCGGGCGATCGAGTCGCGCGCCGCGGGGGCGAGATCGATCCCGTCCGCGCCGTACACCGTCGTCGCGATCTTCTCGATCTTCGTGGCGATGGGCTCGTCGTCGGCGTAGAGCATCGCGAAGTCGGACGGAGCGTCTGCGGCCGCGACGACGACCTCGGCGAGCTCGGTCGTGCCCTCCCCACCCTCGCCGAACCCGTCGTGGATCGCCGCGCCGAACGCACCGGCCTCGAGCGAGCGCTCCTTGATCAGCTCGAGGAGCTCCGGCTCGTCGTCGGGGCGGGTGTTGATCGCCACGACCGGCTGGATCCCGAAGGCGCGGACGTTCTCGATGTGCTTCGCGAGGTTCGCCATCCCGGTCTCGACCTCGGCGCGCATCTGCGCCATGTCGGCCTTCGTCTTGTAGTCACCGCCGCCGTGATGGCGCAGCGCGCGGACGGTCGCGACGACGACCACGACGTGCGGCTTCAGGCCGCCGACGCGACAGACGATGTCCATGAACTTCTCCATCCCGAGGTCGGCGGCGAAGCCCGACTCGGTGATGAGGTACTCGCCGAGCTTGAGCCCGACGCGGTCGGCGATGATCGAGTTGTTGCCGTGCGCGATGTTCGCGAACGGCCCTGCGTGCATCAGGCACAGCTGCCCCTCGAGCGTCTGCACGAGGTTCGGCTTGATCGCCTCCTTGAGGAGGACGGCCATCGCGCCCGCCGCCTGCACCTGCTCCGCGGTGACGGGCTCGCCGCTCGAGGTGTACCCGACGGTGATCGCGCCGAGGCGCCGGCGCAGGTCCTTCACGTCGGTCGCGAGCGCGAGGATCGCCATCACCTCGCTCGCGGCCGTGATGTCGAAGCCCGACTCGGCCGGGACGCCGTTCTTCCGGCCGCCGAGCCCGGTGACGATGTTCCGCAGCGAGCGGTCGGTGACGTCGATCGCACGGCGCCACGTGACGGTCTCGATCGCCGGCTCGTGCCCGTGGAAGATGTGCGCGTCCACGAGCGCCGAGAGCAGGTTGTTCGCGGCGGTGATCGCGTGGATGTCGCCGGTGAAGTGGAGGTTGATGTCCTCCATCGGCACGACCTGGGCGTAGCCGCCGCCGGCCGCCCCGCCCTTCACGCCGAACACGGGGCCGAGCGACGGCTCGCGCAGCGCCAGCATCGGGCGGCGGCCGATCCTCGCGAGGCCCTGGGTCAGCGCGACGGACGTGGTCGTCTTGCCCTCACCGGCCGGGGTCGGGGTGATCGCGGTGACGTTGATGAGCTTCGCGTCGGGGCGGTCTGCGAGGCGGTCGAGGATCGAGAGGTCGACCTTGGCCTTGTACCGGCCGTGGAGCTCGAGCTCCTCGGGAAGGATCCCCACCTCCTCGGCGATCTCGGCGATTGGGCGCAGGGTCGCAGCCTGCGCGATCTCCAGGCTCGAAAGCATGGTCAACCCTTTCGTCAGGTCAGTGGCTCACGGCGGCGGCCGCGAGCTCGGAGACGAGCGTGTCGGTGTAGAAGCGGTCGAGCTTGAAGGGCTCGATCAGCTCCGGGGTCTTGCCGGTGGCGATCAGCTCGGCGAGCGTGACGCCGGTGATCGGGGCCGCCTTGAACCCGTACGTGCCCCAGCCGCAGTCGACGAGGAAGCCGTCGAGCTCGGTGAGACCCATGATCGGGCTGTAGTCGGGGCTCATGTCGCAGAGCCCCGTCCAGTGTCGGAGGATCCGCGTCGCGTGCAGCTGCGGGAACAGCTCGAGCACGTGGCGGGTCGCGTACTCGATGAACGGGAACGTGCCCTTGCTCGAGTACGTCGGGTACGGCTCCACCTCCGCGCCGATCAGGAACTCGCCGCGGTCGGTCTGGGAGCAGTAGATGTGCATCTGCGCGGAGACGATGATCTTGTCGAGGAACGGCTTCACCGGCTCGGTCACGAAGGCCTGCAGGATGCTCGTGGTGAGCGGGAGCGGCACGCCTGCCAGCTTCGCGACCGGGCTCGACCAGCCCGCCGTCGCGCTGAGCACGACCCCCGCCGAGACGTCGCCGTGCGTGGTCTTCACTCCGTGGCAGCGGCCGCCGCGCACGTCGAAGCCCGTGACCTCGACGCCCTGGTGGATCTCGATGCCGGCCCGGCAGACCTGCTTCGCGTAGCCCCACACGACAGCGTCGTGGCGGATGATCCCGCCCGGCGGGTGGTAGAGCGCCCCCTGGATCGGCCACGTCACGTCGTCGCCGACGTGGATCTGCGGGCAGAGCTGCTTGACCTCGTCGCGGTCGATCACGCGGCTGTTGATCCCGAGCAGCTTGTTCACCTCGGCGCGCTCGTTCTGCACGACGAGCGAGCGGTCGGAGTGGGCGAGCGTGAAGTGCCCGTGCTGCGAGAACATCAGGTTGAAGTTGAGATCCTGCGAGAGGTGCTCGTAGAGCTTGACGCTCTCCTTGTAGAACGCCGCGCCCTCGGGCGTCCGGTAGTTCGCGCGGATGATCGTCGTGTTGCGACCCGCGGCGCCCGAGCCGATGTAGCTCTTCTCGATGATCGCGATGTCCTTGATCCCGTGGTGCTTCGCGAGGTAGTAGGCCGTCGCCAGGCCGTGCGAGCCGCCTCCGATGATCACGACGTCGTAGTGCTTCTTGAGCGGCCCCGGCCGGGTGATGATCGGCTTCGGGAAGAAGATCTCCTTCACGCGAGCGCCCCCTTCGGCAGCGCGTCGACGCCGATCGGGCCGCCGCCGAGAGCGGCTGCGCGGTCGACGACGACGTCCCAGAGGTAGTGGCCGAACTCCTGCGCGAACACGATCCAGTACGCGTCGCCCGGCTTGAGGACGTGCGCGTTGATATGCGCGACCTCCCCGCTCGCGGGGAAGTGATGCAGGTGGGTCAGCCGCCGGACGATCGTGTCGGCCTCCTCGCCGCAAACGGCGATGATCCCGAGCGCGCCCGAGAGGTCGAGGGTGAAGCGATCGCCGGCGTCCGCCTGGACTGCAGCAGCACCGGCGGCGTCGCTGAACACGAGCGAGCGCCGGTCGGAGATGCGGTACCACACGATCCCCTCGCCCTGCAGGACGGGATCGGACGGGCGCACCTCGGTGACGCGGACATGTGAGAGGTCGGCAACACCCGCGATCGCGACGCGGTCGGCCTCGCCGGGGATCGCGACGGGGACGAGCCAGCCGTCGCGCTCCTCGAACGTCGCACCTGCCTCTCGCTGACGTCGATCCATCGACGAGCGGTTGACCGGGTGGAACCCCTTGGCGTCGGCAGCGCCGGCCGGGGAGACGAAGCGGAGGGCGCTCACGCCTTCAGCCTCTCGCCCGCGGGGTCGAAGAACGCGCCCATGTGGACGTCCATCCGCACGTTGCGCCCGTCGATCCGGACGTCGAACTGTCCGCCCTCGACAGCGAGCTCGTGCGGCACGATCGCGAGGCCGATGACCTTGTCGAGCTCCTTGGAGTGGCGCACGCTCGTGATGCGACCGGCCGAGCGCCCGTCGACGACGACCTGGCCGCCCTCGACCGGGATCTCGCCGCTCGGGCTGACGAAGCCGACGAGCATCCACCTGAGGCCTCGGTCGGCGACCTGCTGGGTCGCCCACTTGCCGACCCACTCGAAGTCCTTGTCGTTCTTCACGAGCCAGGGCATCGCCGCCTCGTGCAGGTTCGATTCCGAGTCGGTGTCCTGGCTGACGATCACGTGCCCCTTCTCGAGGCGGAGGATGCGCTGGGGCTCGAGCCCGAAGGGGGCGACGCCGAGGTCCTCGCCGTGCTCGAGGAGCGCGTCCCAGACGTGCTCGGCGAGCGAGCTCGGCAGGTGGAGCTCGTAGCCCAGCTCGCCGACGAAGCCGATGCGCAGCGCGAGCGTCGGCACGCCGGCGACCGTGACCTGCTTCGCGTCGAGGTAGGACAGGCCCTCGTTCGAGAAGTCGTCGTCGGAGAGGCGCTGCATCAGCTCCCGGGCCTTCGGCCCCGCCACGTTGATCGCGGCGACCGCGCCGGTCAGCTGCGCGAACTGGACGTCCATGAACCACACCGCGTTCCACCACGTGAACCACTGGTAGACGCCGTCCGCTCCGGTGGAGCTCGTCGTCACGTAGAAGGTCTCGTCGTCGAGCCGGCCGACAGTGCCGTCGTCCATGATCCGCCCCGCGTCGCCGGTGAGCACGCCGTACCGAACGCGGCCGACCTTCAGGTCGGAGAACCGGTTCGGGTAGACGCGGTCGAGGAACGCGCCCGCGTCGGGGCCAGTGACGAGGATCTTGCCGAGGGTGGAGACGTCGATCAGGCCCACGTTCTCGTGGACGTTCTGCGCCTCGTCCCCGGCGTCCGCGGTGTACGAGTGCGGGCGACGCCAGGCGCCGGTCCACATCATCTTCCCGCCGAGATCCTTGTGGCGGTGGTGCAGCGAGGTGCGCTTGCCCGGCTCCTGCGGATAGCCGGCGACGAGCCCCATCGGCACGGGGGTGTACGGCGGGCGCGAGGTGGTCGTCCCGATCGTGTTCTCGTCGACGCCTTTCGTCTTCGCGTAGACGCGGATCGAGTTCGTCGAGCACAGCCGCCCCTGGCACGGGCCCATCGTGACGGTGGTGTATCTCTTCGAGAGCTCGATCGAGTCGAAGCCCTCGTCGATCGCGTACTTGAGGTCCTTCGTCGTCTGGTCCTCGCAGAAGCAGACGAAGCACTTGTCGCCGTGGTGCCCGAGGATGGGCAGCGGGACGGCCGGCTCGCCGACGTCGCCGGCGACCGCGCCCACGGCCTCGACGTTCGCGGGGAGGCTGACGGGAACGAAGATCCCGCGCGCGGGGTCGTACTCGACGCGCGCGCCGGCCTGGGCGAGGAGCTTGTAGTTCGGCTGCGGGCTGCCGCTCATCACGAGCATGTCGCACTTGGTCACCGTGCCGTTGACGGAGACGTCTCCGACCCGGCCCTTGTGCCCGTGCGCCTCGATGTTCGGCGGCTGCCCGTCGCGCAGGTCGAGCACGAGCGGCACCTCGACGCCCGCTGCGCGGAGATCCTCCGCCGCAGCGAGCCCACGATCGTCGGCGGTGATCACGACGGCGCGCTCGGCCGGCTTGATCGACCAGTAGTTCACGAGCCGTCGCGCCGCCTCGGGGAGGACGACGCCGATCAGGTCGTTCCCGGGGAAGACGAGCGGCTGCTCGACGACCCCACTCGCAACCACGACGGTGGTCGCGCGGAACTTGAGCAGGAGGTTGCCGACGGCGACCGGGACGAAGTTGTACTCGAACAGCCCGATCGCGATCGCAGGGGCGATCACCTCGACTCCGGCAGCAGCGGCGCGCTCGCGGAGCTCCGCGACGACGGCCGAGGCGCCGGGATCGGCGAGCGACGAGCCGCCGGCCTCGGGCCCCTCGTCCACCACGGTCACGTGCTTGCCCTGGCTCGCGTGCTCGATCGCCGCCGCAAGACCCGCCTGGCCGCCGCCGATCACGAGGACGTCGACGTGGCGGTTCTCGACGTCGACGCGGTAGTCGCGCTCGCCCTTCGGGTCGAGCGGCCCGAGCCCGGCCGCGGAGCGGAGGAACTTCTCGTAGAGCGGCCACGCCTTGCGCGGGCGGATGAAGGTCTTGTAGTAGAAGCCGGGCGGCGTGAACGGGCCGCCGAGCTTGTCGGTGACCTGCATCAGGTCTCGCTCGAGCGAGCCGCGGAAGTTCTGCCCGGCGACGACTGCGCCGGCCGTGGCGGGGGTCGTGCAGACACGCACGTTCGGAATGCCGTCCACCGTCATCTGGCAGTTGGCGCAATGGCCGACGCAGCACTGCAGCCCGCGCGGGCGGTGGTACTTGAACGAGCGCGAGAAGACGCGCTGACCCGCGGCGTAGAGCGCAGAGCCGATCGTGTCGCCGGCGAAGGCGGGGATCTGCTTGCCCTGGAAGGTGAACGTGATCGGCTGGGAGCGGTCGATCCGCTCGCCGGGACGGGCGTCGAGCCTCATCCCACCGGCTCCTCTGGTGCGCTCGGCACAGCCGGAAGCGCCCCTGGGGGCTCCGGACGCCACGTCCGCTCGACCACGTTGGTGTACGTGTGGCGCTCGGCGAGGAACCAGTCCTCGCACGACCGGCAGAACCACCACTCCTTCTGCACGCCCCACTCTCCCTGGCGGAAGTAGACGTACTCGTTCAGCTCGCGCACGGTCGGCGTCTCCTTCGGCCGCGAGGTCGACTCGCCCGCACAGCGCAGCTCGTGGATCTCACGAGGGCCGCAGTTGGGGCAGGTGACGAGGAGCGACATCGGTGATAGTGTCCGTTGCGTCAGGCGCAATAGCGTCTCCACTACCGCGACGCGCAGACTACAACCGTGACAGCCCGCCGTCAACCGTCCCAGCGCCGGATCGAGGCCGCACAGCGCGCTGTCGTGGTGCTCGACGCCCTCGCAGACGGGGGCGAGCTCGGGACGAACGAGATCGCGCGTCGCACCGGCCTCCCCCCGAGCACGGTCTCGCGTCAGCTCGGCACCCTCGCCTCGACCGGCCTGGTCGAGCACGATCCCGAATCCGGCCGCTACCGGCTGGGGATCAGGATCGTCCGGCTGGCGAACGCGGTGCTCGCACGGCTCGACGTGCGCCGCGTCGCCCGCCCGCACCTAGAGGAGCTCGTACGGGTCACCGGTGAGACCGCCACGCTGCACGTCCCGGGCGAGGAGGACGCCGTGACCGTCGACTTCGTCCCGAGCGCCCACTACGTCCAGCACGTCACCCAGCTCGGACGTCCGTCGATCGCCCATGCGACCTCCGCCGGCAAGGTGATGCTCGCGTTCACCGATCGGCAGATCCCGGCCGGCCCGCTCCGGGCGTTCACGCCGCGGACGCTCACGAGCCGCCCGGGGCTCCACGCGGAGATCGAGCGCGTCCGCCGGCAGGGCTACGCCGAGGCGTTCGAGGAGCGCGAGCCTGGGCTCAACGCCGTGGCGGCGCCGGTCTGGTCGAACGCCGGAGCGGTCGCCGCGATCGTCGCGCTCCAGGGACCGTCCGTCCGGTTCGGGCGGGCAGAGGTGCGGGCCGCGGTAGGCCCGCTGCTCGAGCGCACGCGTGCGATCTCGACCGCGCTCGGCTGGGACGGCTGACGCCGGGCGTCACTCCCCGTGCCGGGCCCGGCACGGGGCGCTGCCGGCCGAGCGGGCGGGGCAAGCCCGCACTACCAGCGAACGCCACGGCGCGCGACGCACCCTGCCGCCAGGCGGCCGTCGGGGCGCACGTCACACCTCGCAACGCACCGCACGGCCGAACAACCCGTAGGGGCCGGGCCTGACCGGCCCGCAACCCGGCCCGCCCCTTCAGCACCCAACGCCGCTACGGACGAAGGCGCTGCGCCA
This sequence comes from uncultured Actinomycetes bacterium, assembly GCA_963849125.1. Lineage (GTDB taxonomy): Bacteria > Actinomycetota > Thermoleophilia > Gaiellales > Gaiellaceae > Gaiella. The sequence continues at coordinate 380,021 of CAWKGI010000023.1, forward strand.
CGCGCTCCGCGACCTCGTCGAGCAGACCGCGCTGCATCCCGGCGAGCGGGACGCCCGTCATCAGCGAGGCCTCGATCGTGAGCGAGACGAGGTCCTCCGGCTCGAGGTTGTGAACGTGGGACTTCCCGCAGGCCCGGGCCAGCGTCTGCGTCTCGAGCGTCAGCACGCGGAGGTAGTTCGCCACCTTCCGACCGCCGAGCACCGGGTCGAACCGGGCGGAGAGCGCCTCGTCCTGCGTCGAGATCCCGACCGGGTCGAGTCCGGCCTGCCAGTCGTCGTAGAACCCCGCCGAGCTGCCGATGCTGCGGTAGGCCTCCTCGTACTCCGGGCTGTTGTCGCCCATCGCGATGAGCATGGCCGTGCCTATCGCGACGGCGTCGGCGCCGAGCGCGAGCGCCTTGGCGACGTCGGCACCTGTGCGGATCCCACCCGAGACGATCAGCTGCACCTCACGGTGCATCCCGAGCTCCTGCAGCGCCTGGACGGCGAGCGGGATCGCAGCCAGCGTCGGGATCCCCACATGCTCGATGAACACGTCCTGGGTCGCCGCGGTACCACCCTGCATCCCATCGAGCACGATCACGTCCGCGCCGGCCTTCACGGCGAGCTGGACGTCGTAGTAGGTCCGCGTCGCGCCGACCTTCACGAAGATGGGCTTCTCCCAGTCGGTGATCTCACGCAGCTCGCCGATCTTGATCTCGAGGTCGTCCGGGCCCGTCCAGTCCGGGTGACGGCAGGCGCTGCGCTGGTCGATGCCCTTGGGCAGGTCGCGCATCGCGGCGACGCGGTCGGAGATCTTGTGGCCGAGAAGCATCCCGCCCCCGCCGGGCTTCGCGCCCTGCCCGACGACGACCTCGATCGCGTCCGCCTTGCGCAGGTCGTCGGGGTTCATCCCGTAGCGCGACGGCAGCAGCTGGTACACGAGCATCTCCGAGTGGCCGCGCTCCTCCGGCGTCATCCCGCCGTCGCCGGTCGTCGTCGAGGTGCCCATCTCGGTCGCCCCACGGCCGAGCGCCTCCTTGGCAGGCGCCGAGAGCGCGCCGAAGCTCATCCCGGCGATCGCGATGGGGATCTTCAGGTGCAGCGGCTTGCGCGCGAACCTGGTGCCGAGCATCACGTCCGTCGCGCAGCGCTCGCGGTAGCCCTCGAGCGGGTAGCGCGAGACGCTCGCCCCGAGGAACAGCAGGTCGTCGAAGTGCGGCAGGCGGCGCTTGGCGCCGAAGCCACGGATGTCGTAGATGCCCTCGCGGGCGGCGCGGTGGATCTCCGCGATCACGTTGCGGTCGTAGAGGTACGACTCCCGCAGCCCGGGCTGCCACTGCGCCTGCATGGGTGCTCCTTCGTCGCTCATCAGTACGCGCTCGCGTTGTCGATCGTGAACGTGTAGAGCTGCCGCGCCGATCCGTAGCGCCTGAAAGAGGCCGGGTCGACGTCGGTGATGCCGGCCCGCTCGAGCAGTCCGCGCACCTGCTCGACGTGCTCGGCCCGCATCTCCTTCTCGATGCAGTCGGCGCCGAGCCCGTGAACCGTTCCGGCGACGTACACCCGCGCCTCGTAGATCGAGTCGCCGAGCGCGTCGCCCGCGTCACCGCAGACCACGAGGCAGCCGGTCTGCGCCATGAACGCGCTGAGATGGCCGACAGAGCCGCGGACGACGATGTCGATGCCCTTCATCGAGATCCCGCAGCGCGCCGAGGCGTCTCCGTGGACGACGAGGAGCCCGCCGCGACCGGTGGCGCCCGCCGACTGGCTCGCGCTCCCCTCCACCACGACCGTGCCCGACATCATGTTCTCCGCGAGCCCGGTGCCTGCGTTGCCGTGCACCCGCACGGTCGCGTGCTTGTTCATCCCGGCGCAGTAGTAGCCGGCGTGACCCTCGATCTCGACCTCGAGGTCGGCGTCGAGACCGCAGGCGATCGCATGCGCACCGTTCGGGTTGAGGACGCGCCAGTGACGCGGGCCGTCGGCGCCGCCGGCGAGATCGTGCAGCCGCTGGTTGAGCTCCCGCAGCGGCGTCTCGGCGAGATCGACGACCTCGACCGACGAGGCGGTGTCCACGCTCACGCGACGGCCTCCTTCTCCCACGCGTAGACGACGCCCGGCTCGGGCTCCCACATCCGCGCGTCGGAAGCGCCCGGGAGCACGGCGATCGCGCGCCACTCGGAGGCCATCGCGACCCACTCGTCGCACTCGGCGAGCACGGCCGGCTTGCACGCGATCGGATCGCGCAGCACGGCGAAGCCGTCCGCCGTGCCGCAGAGGAACGTGTAGAAGCCGTCGAGGTCGTCGAGGCAGCCCTCGAGCGCCTCCTGCAGCGACGCGCCCTCGCGGATCCGCCAGGCGAGGTACCCGGCGGCGACCTCGGTGTCGTTCTCCGTCCGGAACTCGATCCCCTCCCGCCGCAGGCTCTGGCGGAGGCGGTTGTGGTTCGAGAGCGACCCGTTGTGCACGACGCAGAGGTCGAGCCCGGTCGAGAACGGATGAGAGCCCTCGGTCGTCACACGGCTCTCCGTCGCCATCCTGGTGTGTCCGAGGGCGTGGGTGCCGTGGAAGTCGGTGAGGTGGAACTCCTCCGCGAACGCGGTGGGCAGGCCGACCTCCTTGTAGATCTCGATCACCCTGCCGGCGCTCATCACACGGACATCGGGGTGATGAGCGCGGATCCACGCCTCGGCCTCGCCGGCCTCGGTGCTCACCTGCACGACGGCATGGCTTGCGCGGATCTGCGGCTCGTCGCACGCCCCGAACGCGTCGCGCAGCTCGTCGGTCAGCTCACCCCAGTGCTCGTGCCGGTCGGGCGAGTAGAGCGTGAGCTTCGACCACCCGTCGGGCGCCGGGTCGCGATAGACCGCGACACCCGCGCTGTCGGGCCCGCGGTCGGACATCTGCACGAGCATCGCCGAGAGGTGCACGCCCAGGCGCTCCTCGATCTCCGGCGTCTTCGCGAACAGCCCCACGATCCCACACAAAGCTCGTTACCGCCCTTTCGTCCGAGGTCGGCGTGGGCACTATCCCCCACCTGCGATGGAGGATAGTGCCAGGAGAAGACCGCGGAATCGGCAGATCTTCCCGCTTTTCCCTGGCACGTTGTGGAGGTTTCCTCCACAGCATGCCCACGCTGGGTCTAGAACCGAGTGAGGTATTCCCGCAGCTCCCAGGGTGTCACCTGCTCGTGGAAGCGGAACCACTCGTTGCGCTTGACGCCCACGTAGTAGTCGACGTAGTCCTCGTCCTCGCGCGTCCGGCCGAGCGCCGTGCGGAGCACGTCGTCCGCCTCGAGCTCGCCGACAGCGTCGAGGAGGTTCGCCGGCAGCGCGCGCAGGCCGCGGGCGGTGAGCTCCTCGTACGTGTAGTCGTAGAGGTTCTCGGAGTTCGGCTCCCCCGCGTCGAGCCCCTTCGCCATCCCGTCCAGGCCGGAGGCGAGGATCGCCGCCGCAGCCAGGTAGGGGTTGCACGAGCCGTCCACGGTGCGGTCCTCGATGCGGCCGGGCCCGGGGATGCGGAGCATCTGCGTGCGGTTGTTGTAGCCGTAGGAGATCCAGACCGGCGACCAGGTCGCGCCGCTCGAGGTCGTCCCGGCCTTGAGCCGCTTGTACGAGTTGACCGTCGGCGCGGAGAGGGCGCTGTAGGCGCGGGCGTGCGCCTTGAGACCGCCGACGAAGTGGTAGGCGTCGGCCGAGAGGCCGAGCCCGCGCGGGTCGGCCTCGTCGAGGAAGACGTTCGTGTCGCCCTTCCAGAGGGACATGTGGAAGTGGCAGCCGTTGCCCGTGAGGTTCGTGAACGGCTTCGGCATGAAGGTCGCGATGTTGCCGTGCTGCTCCGCGAGGGTGTGCACCATGTAGCGGAAGAAGATCGCGCGGTCGCACGTCGCGAGCGCCTCGTCGTAGTGGAAGTTCTGCTCGAACTGGCCGTTCGCGTCCTCGTGGTCGTTCGCGTAGTTGCCCCAGCCGAGCTCGTTGCAGTACTTCGAGACCCGCGTCAGGAAGTCGTACTGCCGCGTCAGGCCGGCGATGTCGTAACACGGCTTCTCGAGCGTGTCGTACTTGTCGGCGATCTCGATCGAGCCGTCGGCGTTCAGGTGCACGAGGAAGTACTCGAGCTCGACGCCGATCTTGTACGTGTAGCCCTGCTCGGCCGCCTTCGCGATCACGTTGCGGAGGATCGTGCGCGGGCAGTACGGCCAGGCCTCGCCCTCCACCGTCACGTCGCAGGCGAAGCGGGCGAGGTTCGGCTGCCACGGAACCGGCGTGAAGCTGTCCAGGTCCGGCATGGCGGCGATGTCCGGGTCGCTCGGGCGCTGGCCGATCTCGCCGGCCGCGAAGCCCGCGAAGCCCGCACCGTCCTCGACGAGCCCGTCGAGCTCGCCGGCCGGGATGAGCTTGGCGCTCGGCCTGCCGTACATGTCGACGAACTGGGCGAAGATGAACTCGATCCCTCGATCCGCGATCTCCTTGCGGATCGCGTCGAGCTGTGCTGCGTCCGATCCCATGACTCCTCCTCGTCGGTGGAAGGGCACGGTCATATCATCCCGCGCCCTCGCGTGCGATGGAGGGATCCTCCAGCGTCTACGGCTCGGGAGGTGTCAGGTGTCGCCGTGCCGAGCGCCTGGCGCAGATGCACGAGCCGAACCGCGATCTCGACCATCAGCCAGTCGTCCCGACGCAGGTCGAGACCCGAGACCTCCTGGATGCGTCGGAGCCGCTGCCGAAGGGTGTTCTGGTGGACGTGCAGCGCCTCGGCGGTGGCGCTGATCGAGCCGTGGCGCCGGAGGAACTCCTCGAGCGTGAGGAGCAGCGCAGCCGATCGCTGTTCGTCGTACCGGACGAGCTGCTCGACCGCCACCATCGTCGGATCGCCGGAGTCGCGGTCGATCGCGATCCCGAGGAGGTACTTGTAGGCGCCGAGCTCGTCGAACGGGACGACGGCCGGAGCGCGATGCAGCACGGCCGATCCGAGACGAGCCTGGCGGGCCTGCTCGAAGCCCTCCGCGAATGATCCCGCCCCTGCGCACGCGCCCGAGAGCCCGATCGCGACGGGCTCTGCGAGGGCCGAGTGGACGGCCCTGACCGCGGCCGTGAGTCGCTCGGCGCCACCCGGCGGGACCTGGAGGAGGCCGCGCAGCACGTCCTCCTTCCGGTCGAGCAGCGCGGACGGGGAACGCCGCCGTCAGCGCCTGCTCGAGACTCGTCGTTCGCGGGCGCTGCGGCGAGGACGACGTGGGGCCGGTCGAGATCGCAGCCGAGACGCGTTGCCCGGCCCGTGAGGTCGCCCCGCACCCGCCCGCCGGCGAGCTCCTCGAAGAACTCCTTGATGAGGTTGCGCTCGGTGAGTCGCTCGATCAGCTGGAGCTTGCGCACCCCGACTGCCGTCTGGCTCGCGACCGCCCGGGCGAGGTCGATCGCGGCCGTGTCACGGGCGACGAGGAGCCCGACGAGCTCGTCACCCGCGACGAGCGGTACCGCGAGCCTCGTCGCCCGCCCGCCGCGGGCGAGCTCGGGGCCGAGCTCGGCAAGACCGAGCGTCGCGCGCGTCTCGGCTCGCCGAGCGGGTCCGAGGCCTGCAGCTCGAGCTCCTCGGTGCCTCCTTCGAGCAGGTACAGATGACACGCGCTCGCCCCGAGGAGCTCGCGAGCGCGACGAGCGACGACCGGGAGGAGCGTCTCGAGCGAGTGGGCGCCTGGGCGATCTCCTCTGCGAGCGCCGTGAGGCGCTCGAGCTCGCCCACCCTGCGCCGCGTCTCCTCGTAGAGCCGAGCGTTCTCGATCGCCCCTGCCACGAGCCGTGCGACCGTGACGAGGAAGGCGACCTCATCGTCCGTGAACTCGCGCGGGGCCTCGGTGTGCGCCGTGATCGCCCCGATCTCCGCGCCGGCCCGCGAGAGGACGGGCACGGCCACGAGCGACTGGAAGCGGTCCTCCTCGAACTCGGGCACCTCCTTCGTCCGCGGGTCGGCGAGCGCGCCTTCGCGGATGAACGCCGGCTCACGGTGCTCGAGCGACCACCAGGCGAGGCTCTCTCCGCGCGCGAACGCGACGGAGCCGACGAGGTGGCCGTACGGCTCGCCCGCGGCGCGCAGGACGAGCCGGTCGCCGCTCTCGTCCACGAGGTAGACGAAGCACGCGCGGACGGCGCTGGCGTCCGAGAGCAGCTCGACCACGGCGGCCAGCACGTCGTCGAGCTCGAGCGACGAGCCGACCGTCGAGATGATCCGCGAGAGGACGTGGTCTTCGCGATTCCGGCTGGGCATCGCCGCAGAGCGTAGGACGCCTACGCGCCCGCGTCCACCGCGCGGTGCCGCAAGCGCGCCGAGGGAGGCGAGCGCGACGGCCGCGACCCCCAGTGCGAGCGCGTCGGTGCCGAGGATCCCACCCCACCCCCACCGCTCCCAGGCGAGGCCGGGCAGGTACGCGCCGAGCGCGCCGGTCGCGTAGTAGGCGCTGAAGTAGAACGCGCTCGCCGCGCCGCGATCCGTGCGCGCGACGTCACCCACGCCGAGCTGGGCCGCCGTGTAGCCCGCGAACATCGCGCCTGCGACGCACCCGAGCCCGACGACGAGAACGGGGAGATGGTCGGGCTCGGGTGACGACGACGCCGAGCGCGGACAGCGCGACCGAGCCGGCCGCGAGCCTCCGCCACCCGACGCGCTCCGCCGCCCGTCCGAAGACAGGGCCGAGGAACCCGACCGCCAGCAGCAGGAAGACGAGACCGGCGGTCGAGACCGGAGAGGTCGAAGGGCTCCGCCTCGAGCCGGTAGGGCACGTACGTGAACGTCCCGACGTAGACGAAGAACAGCGCCCCGCCGACGGCCGTCACGGCGACGAGGGGAAGGGTCACGACCTGGCGCAGCGGCCGGGTGCTGCGGGCCGGTCGAGCGCCGTCGGGGAGACCACGCATCGCGAACGTCGCCGCGAGCGGGAGCGCCGTGAGCATGGCGCACGCGGCCCGCCAGCCGACCGCGCCGGTCGCGAGCGCCACGCCGACCCGACCGACCAGCCCGCCGAGCACGAGCGTCCCGACGTACCACCCCATCGCCCTGGCTCCGATCCGCGGCACCAGCGTCTCGACGACGTACGGCGCACCGACGACGAGCAAGCCCGGCATGCAGAGCCCCTGCAGGATCCGTGCGGCCAGGAGCACCTCGAAGGTCGGCGCGAGCGCGACGAGCAGCGTCGGCCCGACGAGGAGCAGGCTCGCAAGGCGCATCGACCGCGGCCGCCCGATGCGATCGGAGAGAGGCCCCCACAGCCACGCCGCCAGTGCGAGCGCGAGGACGAGGGCCGAGACGCTGAGCCCCGCCCGCGCCGGGCTCACGTCGAAGCTGTGCGAGAGCTCGGGCAGGATCGCCTGCGTCGAGTACATCGCGGCGAACATCCCGAACGCGCCGAGCAGGAACCCGAGGACGCCCTGATCGCCCCGGGCCGCGCCCGTCTCAGCCGTGGTGCTCAGTGGCTGGCGAGGACGCCGCGGTGCCGCTCGTGCGCGCCCGTCTCGAGGATCTCGCCGATCTGGGAGATGGCGAACCGCAGCTCGTCGTCGGTCGTGAAGTAGTGCGGGCCGAGGCGGATCCCGGCGTCGGGACGGAAGTCGCAGAGGATCTCGCGCTCCGCCAGCTCGCGATGGACCGCCGGGAAGTCGGGCACGTAGACGGTCACGGTGCCACCGCGGCGCGCCGGATCACGCGGGCTGCGGATCTCGAAGCCGGCAGCGTCGGCGAGGTCGATCAGCAGCTGGGTCTGCCGGAGGGAGTTCTCCCTGATCCGGTCGACGCCGATCTCCTCGATCAGGTCGTAGCCTGCAGTCGCCGCGAAGTGCGCGGGGACGTTCGGGCGTGCCGGTGAGGAACCGTGCCGCGCCGTGGGCGTAGCGCATCTCCTCCTCGAAGCCGAACGGCAGCTCGTGGGCCTGCCACCCCGTGAACGTCGGCTGGAGCCGTTCGGCCAGGTCGGGGCGGACGTAGAGCCACCCGTTCCCCGGCCCGCCGCAGAGCCACTTGACCGAGCCGCCGACCGCGAAGTCGACGTCGAGGGCGGTCACGTCCACCGGCACGATCCCGGCCGACTGGTAGCAGTCGAGGATCACGTGGGCGCCGACCTCGTGGGCGCGCCGGACGATCGGCTCGACGTCCTGGATCTCGGCCGTCTTGAAGAGCACGTGGCTGATCGGGACGAGCAGCGTGCGCTCGTCGATCGCGTCGACGATCGACTGCTCGTCCTCGCACACGACCACCTCGAGCCCGGGCTGGGCCTGGTACAGGTAGCGCACCGACGGGAAGTTCCCGCGCTCGTACACGACGCGGTTGCGCGCCGGGTCGATCGGGAAGAAGCGCTGAGGACGACCGCCTCCGCGACGGCGACGTTCTGGTGCATCACGGTCGACCCGGCCGGCGCGCCGACGATCCGGCCGACCTGGTCGCCGACGAGCATCGGCGTCTCCCACCAGCCCTCGCCCCACGAGCGGATCCCGCGCTCCCGCCACATCCGGGCGTACTCGGCGAGCCGCTCCTCGGCCCTGCGCGGCATCGCCGCGAGCGAGTGGTTGATCAGGTAGGTCGTGTGCTCGAGGATCGGGAACTCGGAGCGGTAGTCGAGGAGGTCGCGCATCCGGGCAGCGTACTCGTGCCGGTTCAGGTGAGCGCCGGCGTGGCGATGAGGCGACGCCGAAGCCACGGCCCCCTCCCGCTCGTGGCCTCACGGCCGTGGCCTCAGCCTCGCCCCTCCCGCCCGGAGCAGCGCCTCGACGCAGGCCTGCCGCCTGACCGGGTCGTCCAGCTCCACGCCGTCGAGGAAGTCGAGGGCCGTGCCCGGGTGTGGGCGCCCGAGTGCCGTCCAGCCCGCCTCGTCACCGCAGTTCGGATCGGCGCCGTGGTCGAGCAGTCGGCGCAGCGCCTCGACGGCGAGGGTCTCGCATGGGGCGAACACGATCGGATACTCGCTGTGCCACGCCGCGTTGACATCGGCGCCGCGCTCGACCAGGAGCTCCAGCATCGGGACGCGCTCGTCGTCGAGGGCGGCGCGCATGAGCGGTGCGTCGCCACCCTGGTGGACGTCGGATCCGTTCGCGATCATCCACTCCACGAGCTCGAGCCGGGCGGCGGTCGGTGCGCGGCGGGGCACGCGACACTCCGCCGCCCACGTCAGCGGGCCGTCACCCGCGTAGCCGAGCGGCGCCTCATGCAGAGCCGGGTTCCGCTGCATGAGCAGGCACACCCGGTCGACGTCGTCCTCGTCGATCGCGGCCCTGAGCTCCGCGATGTCGTCGGTCACGACCGAGCTCCGCGTCCACTCGAGCCGATCCTCGACCGAAGCGGTCGCGCCATCACTCGACGATAACAGCGACCGCCGAAGCGGACATGGGCGCGAGCATGCGGTGTCTGACACCGACTGCCGACGTGCGCCGGTGGGCACCGACCCGTTCTCGCTGCAAACGAGCGATGCGCCGCGCGTCGCCCCGACCGATCGGGCACGTCCGGATGAGGCATGATCGGACGGCGGAGAGGACAAGGGCCCACCTGGACAGGTGAGAGCGACGCGAACGAGGATCGAGCACAGCGAAAGGGCGGCGCCATGAGGGCGATGGTCCTCGACGCGCCAGGGCGCCCGACTGCGCGCCAGCGACCTGCCCGAACCCATCCCGGCGACGGGCCAGGCGCTGCTCCGGGTGCTTGCGTGCGGCGTGTGTCGGACGGATCTCCACGTCGTCGACGGCGAGCTCGAGCACCCGAAGCTCCCGCTCGTCCCCGGGCACCAGGTGGTGGGCGAGGTGCTGAGCTCCGCCGGACGCTTCGTACCGGGCGCCCGGGTCGGAGTGCCGTGGCTCGGGTCGACCTGCGGCACCTGCGGCTTCTGCACGGGCGGGGCCGAGAACCTGTGCGACGCTGCGAGGTTCACCGGCTACGACCTCGACGGCGGCTATGCCGAGCTGTGCGTGGCGGACGAGCGCTTCTGCTTCCCGATCCCCGACGGCTACCCCGATCTCCAGGCTGCGCCGCTTCTCTGCGCGGGGCTGATCGGGTACCGGGCGCTCCGGATGACCGGCGATGCGCGACGGCTCGGGCTCGTCGGGTTCGGCGCCGCCGCGCACATCGTCTGCCAGGTCGCGGTGCACGAGGGTCGCGAGGTCGTCGCCTTGACGCGGCCGGGGGACACGGCTGCCCAGGAGTTCGCGCGAACGCTGGGCGCGTCGTGGGCCGGCGGCACCGACGAGGAGATCCCGGAGCTCGACGCCGCGATCGTGTTCGCGCCGGCCGGCGAGCTCATTCCCCGCTCGCTCGAGCTCGTGCGAAAGGGCGGCGTCGTGGTCTGCGCGGGGATCCACATGAGCGACATCCCCTCGTTCCCCTACGCGCTCCTGTGGGGAGAGCGCGTCGTCCGCTCGGTCGCCAACCTGACGCGCAGGGACGGAGAGGAGTTCCTGGCGCTCGCGCCGCGGGTGGGCGTGCGCACCGAGGTCGAGGCGCTCCCGCTCGAGCAGGCGAACGAGGCGCTGGCGCGCCTGCGCTAGGGCGACGTCCGTGGAGCCCTGGTGCTCGTGCCGTGAGCAGGCCCTTCGTCGATCCCGACCGGCCGGAGAACGAGCGCGTGCTCGCCTATCTCCGCGCGCAGGGCGAGGTCCCGTGGGCGCTGGTCGTGCCGCCCGGCGCCATCGCCGACCCCTACCTCCAGCTCGGAAGCCATCCCGACGTCGTCGAGCGCGTCTGGGGCGAGCTCGGGGCGATGCTCAACCCCGACGCGCGCTGCGTCGTCCTCGGCTGTCCTGCGCTGGCCGATCCGGCGAGCGGCGTCGTCGTCGGTCTGGCCCTGGGTACCACGTACGCGCTCCGCCTGATCGAGGAGGACCTGGAGGAGGGCCTTGCCGCGGGGCTGGAGCGCACCCACTCGTACAACCCGCCGATCCCGACGCTCGACGCAGCGACGGCCTTCGGGCGCGACTGGCTGTTCGGGGCGTACGACGCACGCGAGCCGCGGTGGGTCGCCGCCTCGGTGACGGCCGCGCGGTCGCGACGCCCGGTCAGCTGAGCCGCTTGAGCAGCCCGAGCGCCTGCTGATCCCATGGCACCCGGTGGGTGATCCCGGCCGAGCGCATCTCGGCGAGATGGGCGAGGTACCAGTCGTACGTCGCACAGAGCGTCTCGGCGTTGGAGAGCCGCGGCTCCCACCCGAGCGACTCCCGTGCGAGCTCGATCGAGACGAACGAGTCCTTGTGCGCCGTCCGGTAGTGCCACTCCGCGAGCGGGGAGAGATGGGCGAGCTCGAGACCGCGCAGCGCGATCTCCGCCGGCCTCGCCGGCACCGGCAGCAGCCGCGAGCCCGAGCCCGCGTGGTCGATCAGCGCCTGGAGGTCGTCTCGGACGGTGCCGAACTCGCCTGCGCCGACGTTCAGCGCCTGCCCCGCCACCGGCGCCTCGAACGACCTGACGACCGCGTCGACGAGGTCCTCGACTGCGAGGAGCTGGTAGCGGTTCGCGCCGGACCCGAGGATCGGGATGCGACGGCCCTCGCGGATCCAGTCGAAGAGGATCTCGAAGACCCCGAGGCGCTCGGGCCCGACGAACGTCTTCGGGCGGATCACGACGGTCTCGAGCCCACGCCGGCCGAAGGCCGCGCACAGCCGCTCCGCGTCGATCTTCGACTCGCCGTACGCGCCGACGCCGACGAGAGGATCGCCCTCGTGGATCGGGTGTCGCTCCGGGACGCCGTAGACGGCAGTCGACGAGATCAGCACCACGCGTCGGACGCCCGCCTCGAGCGCGGCAGCGAGCGTCACGGCGGTGCCCTCGACGTTCACCGAGCGGATCGCCCGCCGCGACTCCTGGATCGGCAGCGCCGCGGCCGCGTGGACGAGGACGTCGACGTCCGCGACGAGGCGCCCGACGTCGCTCTCCACGCGGACGTCGCCATGGAGCTCCTCGACCTCGCGCTCGAGCACGGCGTCGTCGAGCGGCGCGACGTCGAGCGTCCGCACCTCCGCGCCGTCGGCGAGCAGGCGTCGGGCGAGGTGGAGACCGAGGAAGCCGGCGCCGCCGGTGATCGCCACGCGCACTGCCCGAGGGTAACGAAATGTTCATGTCCTCCCCTTGCCTCCCGTCACCCGGGTGGCACATGACGCGATGCGCACGAGCGACCGTCCTCGGCTGACGTCGCCCTTGCCGGGCTCACGGCCGTCGTCGCCGTCGGTCAGACAGCCGCGAACGGTCTGCCCCGGTACACCGACGGCTACACGAAGTGGAAGCGGTTGAACGCGAAGCCGATCACCACGCCCGGCGCCCACAACGGCATCAAGAACGTCTACGCGTCGAAGCCGCGAGGCACGAACCGGCGCTTCCCCAACGGGACGGTGATCGTGAAGTCGATCGCGGAGCCCGGAGCGAAGGGCCTCCCGTTCCAGGTTGCCGCCATGCGGAAGGTCGCCGGCAAGTGGCAGTGGATCGAGTACCAGCGCGACGGCTCGACCTACGCCGTGCTCGCCCAGGGCTCGCTCTGCTCGAGCTGCCACATGCAGGCGAAGGCGAACGACTGGGTGTTCACGAAGCGGTAGCTGCGCCCGGCGCGAAGCGCTGCCGAACGTGAAGGCGAACGCCGTCGGCCCGTGCCGGCGGAGATGCGCGAGCCGCTCGGCCGCGTCCTCGACGCTCGGCAGCGTGTCGCGGGCGATCCACCAGAGCGCGGTGTCGGCCTCGGCGTGACGCTCGAACCAGGCGCGCCTGCCGCGCAGCACGGCAAGGTGCGCCGGGTCGCCGAAGGTGAAGGCCTCGAGCGCGTCGACGGACTCCCAGACGGACAGGTTGACGATCACGTTCGGGTCCGGGAACGCGCGGATCGACGTGGCGTCGCCGCCTTCGCCCTGCAGCCGCCAGACGAACCCGGGCGCGGCGTCCGCCCTCGCGTTGACAGGCTCCAGCGCCTCGACGAACGGGGCGAGCCGCGGGTCGTCGAGGGGGGCGAGCAGACGGGAGACGTTGACCTGCGCGAGCCGATGCCCGCTCACAGCCCGTAGGCCTCCAGCAGGCGGAGCCAGAGCTCCGACCGGGTCGGGAAGGACGGAACCGCGTGCCAGAGCGTCGTGAGAGGAACCTCTCCGGCAACGGCGATGGTCGCCGCGTGGATCCCCTCCGCGACCTCGGGGCCCGTGATCGTCGCGCCGACGAGCACGCCGCGGTCCTCGTCGACGACGATCCTAGCCGTGCCTGCCGAGCCACGGCCGACGAAGGAGCCGCCGGCGTTGCCGCCGGTCGCGACATCGACCGCCCGCACCCTGAGCCCACGCTGCTCCGCGGCGGCGAGCGTCAGACCGACGGCGCCGACCTGAGGGTCGGTGAAGACGACCCGGGGAGACGCGACGCCGTCCACGAGCAGTTGCACGTCGTGCCCGAGGATCCGGTCGGCGCAGACCCGGCCCTGGTACTTGCCCATGTGCGTCAGCAGCGCGCGCCCGTTCACGTCGCCGACTGCGTAGAGCCAATCGTGACCCGCGACGCGGAGGTCGTCACCCACCTCGAGTGGGCCCCCGGCGGCGTCCAGCCCGACGCTCTCGAGCCCGATGTCGCTGGTCCCGGGCGTACGCCCGAGCGCGGCGAGCACCTCGTCGCCCTCGACCCGGCGCCCGTCCCTGAGGGTCACCGTGACCATCGTGCCGCGCGCGACCGCGCTGACGCTCGAGTCGAGGATCACGTCGACTCCCGCCTCGCGGAGCGAGTCAGCCACCTGCTCGCCGGCAAACGGCTCCTCGCGTTCGAGCAGCCGCGGGCCCCGGTGCACGAGCGTCACCTGTGACCCGAGCGCGGCCCAGGCCTGCGCCATCTCGACGCCCACGACGCCTCCGCCCAGCACGAGGAGCCGCCCCGGCGGCTCCGCCGCCGTCGCCGCTTCGATGTTCGTCCACGGCCGCGACTCGCGCAGGCCGGGGATCGGCGGGATGGAAGGGCTGCTCCCCGTCGCGACCACGACCGCGATCCGCGCCTCGAGCTCCCTCTCCCCGACGGCGACGACGCGCTCCCGGACGAGTCTTCCGCGACCGCGCACCAGGGCGACGCCACGCTGCTCGAGCCACGGAACCTGCCCGGCGTCGTCCAGCCCGGCGATCACCTCGTCACGACGGGCGAGGACCGCGGCCACGTCGAGCGGCCCGGTCGCGACGCCGGGGACGCGGGCCGCCTCGGCTGCGAGCTCGACCGGACGGAGCAGCGCCTTGGACGGCATGCAGGCGTAGAACGAGCACGAGCCACCAACGAGATGCTCCTCGACGATCGCGACCGACACGTCGCGCTCCGCGAGGCGTCCGGCAGCCACCTCACCCGCCGCGCCTGCACCGAGCACCACCACGTCGAACGTCTCCACTGCTCCGCCTCCCAGGTCGTCAGTCGTCTTCGCCCGAAGGCAGCTACCTCGAGAGCACCCCGTTCGGGTCGACCTTCACCGCCCGCTTCTTGCCGAAGTCCTCCTTCGACAGCGTCCGCACGACGCCGTGCGCCGTCTCGGCCGGGTCGAGCGCGGGAACCCCTGCGCCTGCGAGGATCGTCGGAACGAGCGTCCCGGTCTCGAACGTCCCGTCTCCGCGGAGCGTCACCCGCAGGATCCCGCTGATCGAGAGCGGGCCTCCGAGCGCGAAGACGCGGTAGCCGCCGAAGTTGCCGAGCGAGTAGGCGATCAGGCGTCCGCGATACCACTCCATCCCGCGCAGCACGTGCGGGCCGTGACCGACCACGAGGTCGGCACCGGAATCGACGACCGCGCGCGAGAAGCGGACGACGTCGCCGCGGTTCTCACCGAGGTAGACCTCGGTGCCGGGCCGGACGTGTTGCCGGTCCGATCCTTCCGCACCGGCGTGCACCGTGACGATCACGACGTCGGCCAGCTTCGCGGCCTTCGCGACGAGCCGCTTCGCGGCGGGGATGTCGGTGAGCGAGGCCGCCCACGGGTAGGGCGCGAAGCCGACTACGGCGACCTTGACGCCGCTCACGTTCTGGAGCGCGATCTGCCCCGGCCGCCCGGTGTGGGCCAATCCCACGCGGTCGAGCGCCGCGATCGTCTGCCGCATCCCGCTCGGCCCGAAGTCGTTCGCATGGTTGTTCGCCATGTTCATGACGGTGAAGCCGGCGCGGGAGAGCCACCGCGCGTAGGACGGGGGCGTCTGGAACGCGTAGCAGTTGGTGCTGGACGGACCGCACTTCGACCCTGCGCCGGTCGAGAGCGTCCCCTCCAGGTTCCCGATCACGACGTCACCCGCGAGGTCGGCCTGGACGTCGGAGAAGAACGAGCGCCCGCCGTCCGGCGGGAGGTTCGGCGTCGAGCCCATCACGATGTCGCCCGTCGCCGCCACGGTGACGAGCGCAGTCGGCGCCTGCCGCTTCGGGACGACGACGGCGCGCGTCTTCTTCGGAGCGTCGGCCGCAGGCGAGCTCCCGGGGGCGGCAGCAGCAGCCAGGGCCGCCGCGGGACGCGGAGGGCCGTCGACCACGAGCCCCACCCCGACGACGGCGAGCGCCACGAGGGCGCCCGCGCGCACGATCAGCGCGACGGTCCTCACGACAGCCGGCTCTTAGTTGCGGTTGCCGAGGAAGATGAGCGCGTAGTAGGCGAGCTGCGTGAGCGCCGCGAGCGCTGCCGCCACGTAGGTCATCGCCGCAGCGCTGAGCACCTTCTTCGCGCCCGCTGCCTCGCTCGACGACACGAGACCGCTGCCGCGCAGCTGCTCCATCGCACGCTTCGACGCGTCGAACTCGACCGGCAGCGTCACGAGCTGGAAGAGCACGACGACCGCGAAGAGCACGAGCGCGAGCTGGACCATCCCGAGCGCCTGCGTGAAAGCGCCGATCAGGAGGATGAAGAGCCATGCGCTCGAGGCGAACGCGACCGCCGGGTACATCGCGGAGCGCAGCTTGAACATGCTGTACCCCTTCTCGTGCTGGATCGCGTGGCCGACCTCGTGGGCCGCGATCGCGATCGACGCGACGGCGCTCCCGCCGTACACGGGATCGGAGAGATGGACGGACCTCTTGCGGGGGTCGTAGTGGTCGGACAGTGGCCCGCCGGGAGCGACCGTGACCGGCACGCCGTCGAGGCCGTTCCGGTCGAGGATCGTGCGCGCGACCTGCGCGCCCGTCATCCCGCTCGCCGCAGCGACCTCCATCTGCTGCGCGACGGTCTTCTTCAGCCGGTGCTGGATCCACAGGCCGAGAACCATCGGCGGGATCAGGAAGACGAAGTAGAGACCGAGTCCGCTCATGAACCGAAGGGTACCAACGGGCCTCCACGCCACGGCGCGCCGCACGCCGAGCCTCATCGACCCTTAACGGTGCGCCACGTGCGGGAAGCCCGCACGCCGGCTCGGGTGGCGCCACGATGCGGGAGGCGTCGGCGGCCGCGCATCATCCGGGCGTGGAGACGATGCGCGCGGTTCGCAAGCTCGACCGGGAGCCGGGGCTCGTCCTCGACGAGATCCCCGTCCCGGCTCCGGGGGACGGCGAGGTGCTGGTGCGGGTCGAGGCGGCGAGCGTCTGCGGCACCGACCTGCACATCCATCGCTACGACGCGTGGGCGGCCGGGCGGGTCACGCCGCCGCTCACGCTCGGGCACGAGCTCTGCGGCACCGTCGTCGCGTTGGGACGCGGCGTGACGGGCGTCGAGGAGGGCGCGTACGTGTCGGCCGAGAGCCACGTCACGTGCGGAAGCTGCTTCCACTGCCGGACGGGGCACGCGCACATGTGCGAGAGCACACGGATTCTCGGCGTCGACCGGGACGGCGGGTTCGCGGACTACGTCGCGATCCCCGCATCCGTCGTGTGGCTCAACGACCGCGCGAAGCTCCCGCCCGAGATCGCGTGCCTGCAGGAGCCGTTCGGCAACGCCGTGTTCGCGACGAGCACGCAGGATCTCGCGGGTCGCACCGTCGCCGTGCTGGGCTGCGGGCCGGTCGGGCTGTTCACGGTCGCGATCGCCCGCGCGTTCGGCGCGGGGCGGCTGCTCGCGAGCGACCACGTCCCGTTCCGTATCGACCTCGCCGAGCGTCTCGGCGCAGACGCCGTCGCCAACGTCGACGAGATCGACGATACGGCCGCCTGGTTCCACGAGCGGAACGAGGGAGAGGGGCTCGACGTCGTCCTCGAGATGTCGGGTGCGCTCGGCGCCGTGCACGACGCGTTCGAGATCGTGCGGCACGGCGGTCACGTCGTGCTCTTCGGGATCCCGTCCGAGCCGGTCGAGATCGACATCGCGCGCTCGCTGATCTTCAAGAACCTCACCGTCACGGCCGTCAACGGGCGCCGGATCTGGGAGACCTGGTACACGACCCGCTGGCTCCTCGAACACGGCGTGATCGACCTCCGTCCGCTGCTGACCACCGAGCTCCCGCTCGAGGACTTCGACGAGGCCTTCGCGCTCCTGGAGTCGGGCGAGGCGTGCAAGATCGTCCTCCGCCCGGACGGTGAGGCATGAACGAGGGTCTCCGCGAGGACGCCGCCGCCGAGCTCGAGGCGCTCCGCACGGCGAAGACGCTGAAGCGCTTCAACACGCTGCTCTCTCCACAGGGCCCCGTCGTCGAGATGGAGGGCCGCGGTGAGGTCGTCGTGCTCTCGTCGAACGACTACCTCGGTCTGGCGGGTCATCCGGACGTCGTGCGGGCCGGGATCGAGGGGCTCGAACGCTACGGCGCGGGCACGGCGTCGGTGCGGTTCATCTGCGGCACGTTCGCGCCGCACCACGAGCTCGAGCACGCACTCGCCGACCTCTCGGGAACCGAGGCCGCGCTCACGTACGTCTCCTGCTGGAACGCCAACGAGGCGCTCATCCCCTCGCTCACCGACGAGCGGACGGTGATCCTCTCGGATGCGCTCAACCACGCGAGCATCGTCGACGCGATCCGGCTCTCGCGTCCCGCGACGAAGGTGATCTACCCGCACGCCGACATGGCCGCGCTTCGCGAGGGCCTCCTGGCCGCACCCGCGACCGCGCGGAAGCTGATCGTCACGGACGGCGTGTTCTCGATGGAGGGCGACGTGGCGCCGCTTCCCGACATCGTCGAGCTGGCGCGCACGCACGATGCGATCGTCGTGGTGGACGACTCCCATGCCGTCGGCGTGCTCGGGGCAAGCGGACGGGGCACGGCCGAGCACTTCGGGCTGCTCGGCGAGATCGACGTGGTGACGGGCACGCTCGGCAAGGCGCTCGGCGGGGCTGCCGGCGGATACGTGGCGTCCTCCCGGGCTGTGTGCGACCTGCTCGCGCAGCGCTCGCGACCGCAGCTCTTCTCGAACGCCCTGCCGCCGACGGTCGCCTGCAGCGCACGCGCGGCGATCGCGCTCATGCTCGGCGACCCGACGCTGCTCGCGCGTCAGCGAGCGAACGTCGCGCACTTCCGAGCGGGTCTCATGGCGGCCGGCTGGTCTCCTCTCCCGGGTGAGGCCGCGATCATCCCGGTGATCGTGGGCGAGACGGCCGAGGCGATCCGCCTCTCCGAGCGTCTGCTCGACGAGGGGGTCTTCGTCACGGGCTTCGGATTCCCCGTGGTTCCCGAAGGGACGGCCCGGATCCGCGTCCAGATCTCCGCCGCCCATGCGCCGGAGCACCTCGACCGGGCGCTCGCGGCGTTCCGCCGGGTGCGGGAGACGTGAGATGCGGGTGGTCGTCCTCGCTCTCGGCGTCGGGCTGATCGTCGGGCTGCTCTCGGGTCCCGCACCTGCAGCGCAGCGCCCGGACGCGCTCCGCCTCCTCGCCCGACACGCCCCGGTGCTCGTCCTGCATCCGGATGACCCGTTCGGCCCGGTTCCGGTCGACGGATTCCTGGCCGACAGCGACGTGACCGCGCAGGCACCGGACGGCACCTGGGTGCCGCAGCCGGGCCCGCCACCGGCAGGCGGGGCCGAGCTCCGCCTCGACCAGCGGTCGTGCCGGGCAGCAGACGGACCCGCGTCGCGGAGCTGTTACGCCGCCTCCCAGTCAGCCCACCCGTCGCCCCCGACGACGTACGGGGCCGCGTTCCGCGGCAGGACGGGGATCGCCCTCCAGTACTGGCTCTTCTATCCCTACGACGTCTGGGCGCAGACGGGAGCGAAGGGCGAGGTGTGGCGCGCCCACGAGGGTGACTGGGAGATGGTGACGGTGCTCCTGGACACCCGAGAACGGCCGGTGCTGCTCGGGCTCTCCCGCCACTGCGGCGGCGTGCGCCGTCCCTGGGCCCGGGTCGCCCGAAGCGGAACCCACCCCGTGGTGTTCGTCGCGCTCGGATCGCACGCGAACGAGCTGCGTGCGGGCACGACACGCCAGGCACTCGTGTGCTGGCCCGAGGCTGCGCAGGCCGTCCTCACAGCCTTCGGCGTCGTCCCCCGCGACGTCGCCGCGGCAGGTCGACGCGTCCGTCCCGCGATCGTCACGGTGACGTCCACGCGTCCCCCGTGGATGCAGTTCGCGGGTCGCTGGGGCGAGGCGCAGTACGCGGGCTTCCCCGGCGTCGACCCCCTCGCGTTCGGCGCAGGCCCCGAGGGTCCCGCCTTCCACACGATCTGGCGCCGCCCGTTCGCGGAGCCGCTGACCTGGCCTTCCGGCTGAACAGGAGATGAAGATGACGGCGGACTCGACGACCCCTCTGACCCTTCGACGCATCGCCGGTGCGACGTGTGTCGTGGCGGCGCTGGTCGTGCTCCCGGCGTGCGGAGGGTCGTCGCCGGACGCGGAGCCGCCGACCGCCCCGGCCGTCACGGTCAGCATGGCGCCCGGATCCGTCCAGCTGGTGTCCCCGACCGAGGCAGCGACCCTCATCGCGGAGCCTGGCGTGAAGCTGCTCGACGTCCGGACGCCGGAGGAGTACGCGGCCGGTCACATCGACGGCGCGCAGCAGCTCGACTGGAGCGCTCCGGGTTTCGCTGCGGGTCTTGCAGGTCTCGACAAGAGCGCGACGTGGGTCGTGTACTGCCACACCGGCCGTCGCAGCGGTGAGGCGACGGCACTCATGGCCCAGGAGGGCTTCACGGACGTGAACGACGTCGCGGGCGGTATCGCCGCGTGGGAGGCGGCCGGACTGCCCGTGCAGACGGGCTCGTGAGTCTCCGTGACACGAGGGTGGGGCTCCGCGCAGCGCGGAGCCCCACCTTCGGTGCTCAGAGAACGTGGTTCGGCCGGAGCCGACGCTCGGGATCGACTGCGTCGCGAACCGACGCCAGCCGCTCGAGGACGTCTGCGGAGAAGAACGACCCGGCGTCGGTCGGCCGGTCGGTGAGGTTCAGGAAGGAGGCTCCCGACGACCACGGCGCAAGCCTCCACGCGAGGTCGTCGATCGCCGCGTCGATCGCGCCGACCGTCACGGGCCCCATCGGGGCGCCGACCGCGTAGATGACGTAGGGCGCGCGCAGGTGCGAGAGCGCTCCGCCCCTCGGGTCGGGGCGACCGAGGGCGCCGTCGAGGTGCCTGACCTCGACGGAGAGCAGCGGCGACGTCCCGTCCATCCCCGCGGCGGCGACCAGGGACTCGGCGGCCTCCAGGTCGAACGACTGGAGGAGCCAGCCGTTGCCGACGCCCGGCACGGGATGCGGCGGGTCCTGGTGGAGATGGGCGAGCGCGGCCGCCGGGATCGTGGCGAACGTGTCGACCTCGGGCTCGAGCTCGAGGAGCGGCCGCAGGAGAGCGCGACCCTCTGCTTCGGCTCCGAGGAAGGCCGCTTCGACGACGACGACCTGACGGCCGCGAAGCAGCTCGGGCATCTCCTCGATCGGCGGGATCTGCAGGATCCGCCCGACGGAGGTCACCTCGTCCGGCACCGTGCGGGTCCACTCCGCCCACGCGCACAGGGCGTCGGGTGCCCGGTCGATCGGCCAGATCAACCAACCGGCGAACGCCTCCGAGACGGGATAGAGCTCGATCTCGATCTCCGTGACGATCCCGAAGCTCCCGCCGCCGCCGCGCAGCGCCCAGAAGAGATCGGTGTTCGCGTGCGCGTCGGCGCGGACGACCTCGCCCTCTGCAGTCACGACCTCGGCGGCGAGAACGCTCGACGACGAGAGCCCGTATCGCCGCGCGAGCCAGCCGATGCCGCCGCCGAGCGAGTAGCCGACCACCCCCACGTCCGATGCAGACCCGTGGAGCGCCGCAAGCCCATGCGCCGCGGCCGCCTCGACGACGTCTGCCCAGATCGTGCCCGCCTGCACGCGAGCGATCCGTGCGACCGGGTCGATCTCGACACCCGTCATGCAGGCCATGTTCACGAGCACCGTCCCCGTGAGGTCCTGCCGGGCGGCGGCGCCGTGGCCCGTGCCCTGGATCGCGAGCCGTAGGTCGAGCCGGCGCGCGTAGTCCACGACCGCCTCCACCTCCTCCGTCGAGCGAGGCATCGCGACCACGGGTGGACGTTGGTCGATTGCGAGGTTCCACGCCCGGCGAGCCACGTCGTAGCGATGATCTCCCGGGAAGATCATGATCTCCGGCGAGACGGGGACGGTCGTCGCGGAGGTGGGATCGGCGATCTCGGTCATGTCGTTTCTTCCTCTCGAAGGGCAACGGGGAACGACTCCGAGCCTCGCAGCGACCGACTCGCCGGGCCGTGCGGCAATCCGTACCCCGACGGGCGGCCAACCGGCCGATCCGACGCGTGGAACGCCTCGGACGCGCCGGCGCGCGCCTCGTGAACCGATGAGGAAACGCGCTCGGCGAATTCGTCGGCAGGGGAGGCGAAGGAACGACTTGCGGACTACACTGCGACCGGATCGGGGAGCGATGTCGGGGAGGGTCGAGGCATGGTGAGCAGGGGAGCTCACCCGCCGTCAGTCGTCGGACGCGTGGTGATCGCGTGCATGGTCGGACTGCTGCTCGTCGCGGCGTCGTCCGCACGCGCCGACGATCCGTTGCCCGATCCTGCACCGGTCGCGACGACACCCTCGCCCGCACCGAAGCCGACACCGAAGCCGGCACCCGTTCCGAAGCCGACCAGCAGCTCGGGCGGCGCGAGTGGCACGTCGTCGACCTCCCCGGGCAGCGCAGGTGGCTCCGTGGCCTCGCCGTCTCCATCCTCGTCCTCTTCCACCTCGGGAGGCGCGGGCTCGTCGACGTCGGGGAGCGCGAGCTCCTCGCAGACGACATCCAGAGCGCAGCCCTCGAAGCAGCCGACCCCCGAACCACGATCCAAGCCCAAGCCAAAGCCCAAGCCTCGGCCGAAGCCCGAGCCGAAACCGAATCCCCGACCGGCAGCCGACGCCCCGCAGACGGCCGCGCCGTTCACGCCGCCGAGCTCGACGGGGGTAGTCGCCGCCGCCACACCCGCCGCCGGCGCAGGTTCACGAACCTCGTGGATCCTCGTCGGGCTCCTCGCGGCCGTCGGCGCACTGCTCGCGTTCTCCCTTGTGCCTGCTCGAGTGGCCGCGCGCGGAACCGTGGCGCGCACGCTCGTCGGGGTTCGGGTGTACCTCGCCGTCATCGCTGTCGGAATCCTGCTCGGGCTCGTCGTTCCGCTCCTGACACAGGGGACCGGGTAGTGAGAGCCCGACACCTCGTGACCGGCATCCTCGCGCTCGGGAGTGCCATCGCGCTCGGGCTCGTCCCGCTTGCGTCGGCCAATCCGCCTGCCGTGTCGATCACCTCCGGTCCCAGCGGCCTCGTAACCTCGACCTCCGCGGCCTTCACGTTCTCCGTCGACGATCCGGACGCCACGGTCGAGTGCGAGCTCGACGGCAGCGGGTTCTCCGGTTGCTCGTCGGGCGTCTCGTACTCGGGGCTCGCCGACGGAGACCACACGTTCGCGGTTCGCGCCACCAGCCTCGGGGCGGAGACTGGCACGGACAGCCGCAGCTTCATCGTCGACGCGACCGGGCCTTCCCTCTCGCTTCCGTCGGTGACCGAGAACGTCGACAAGGTGACGAGCGCCCCGGTCTCCTACAGCGTCGGCGCGACCGACCCACACGGCCCCGTGAGCGTGACCTGCACTCCCGCTTCGGGATCCGTGTTCCCGCTCGGCACCACGACGGTCGGATGCACCGCGACCGACGGGCTCGGCAACACGGCGACGGGCTCCTTCGGAGTGACGGTGCAGGACGTGACACCGCCCGTGGTCACGCCGCCCGCGAGCATCATCGTGAGCGTCAATGGCGTGACGTCGGCGGCCGTGTCGTTCTCTGCCACGTCGTCGGACGGGATCCCGACCTGCACTCCCGCGTCGGGCTCCGCGTTCCCGCTCGGCACGACCACGGTCACCTGCTCCGCCACCGACGGCGCCGGGAACACGGGCTCGGCCGGCTTCGACGTCACCGTCCGCGACACCACGGCACCGAGCCTCACGCTCCCCGCGAACCAGACCGTGAGCATCAACGGTGCCGCAACCGCGACGGTGACGTACTCCGTCTCCGGTCTGGACGGGGCGACCGCGCTGACGCCGACGTGCACCCCGCCATCCGGTTCGTCGTTCCCGCTGGGGACGACGACGGTGTCCTGCACCGTCACCGACGCAGCCGGCAACGACACGACGGGAACGTTCACCGTCACCGTCCAGGACACGACTGCCCCCACGGTCTCGATCGGCTCGGGCCCATCCGGAACGGTGGGCAGCGACTCCGCCACGTTCGCGTTCTCGGCCAGCGACGGGACGCTCACGTGCGCCCTCGACGCCGGGGGCTTCCAGGCCTGCTCCTCGCCCGCGAGCTACGCCGGGCTCACGGACGGGCCGCACGTCTTCCGGGTCAAGGCGACGGACGGCGCGGGCAACGCCACGACGGTGACACGTCAGTGGACGATCGACACGTCCCCGCCGACCTTCACCACACCCGGGTTGCTGACCGTGGAGGCGAACGGTCCGGCCGGGTCGAGCGTCACGTACGACGTCACGGCGGCCGACGATGGTGTGCCGCTGCTCCCCGCCGCGGTCAGCTGCACCCCGGCGTCCGGATCGCTCTTCGCTCTCGGGACGACGACCGTCACCTGCCAGGCGGCCGACGCTCTGGGCAATCAGGGCACCGCGACCTTCTCGATCGTCGTTCGCGACACCCAACCGCCGACGCTGACGGTGGCCGACGTGACAGTCGCGGCGACTACGGAGGCCGGCATCAGAAGGACGGACGCGGCGATGGCAGCGTTCCTCCGCAGCCTGCGAGCCACTGACCTCGTCTCACCGTCGGTCATCGTCACGACCGATGCGCCGGACCTGTTCCCGGTCGGCGTCACGGCCCTCGGGGTCACCGCGGTCGACAGCGCCGGCAACGCCGTGAGCCGGTCGGTGCGCGTGACGGTTCTCGCCCTCGGGAAGGAGGCGCCACCGCCGCCCGATCTCGACCCGCCCGGCGACGTCCGGCAGCTGAAGGCCGCAGCCGGCGACCATGTCGTCACGCTGACGTGGACGGCGCCGCGAGCGTCTGATCTCGCCGCGGTCGAGGTGCAGATGTCCGTGGCGAACGAGCCCGGTCAGCGCGTCGTGTTCCGCGGACTCGGCGCGCGAGCCGTGATCGCGCGGCTGCGCAACGACGTCCAGCACCGATTCCTCATCGTTGCGATCGACAAGGCCGGGAACCGCTCGCGCGGCGTGGTCGTGCAGGGCACACCACGTGCTGCGCTCCTCGCCCTCCCGCGGCCCGGGACGCGCACCGCGAGGCCACCTCTGCTCCGTTGGGCGCCGGTTCGGGATGCCTCGTACTTCAACGTCCAGCTCTTCCGGGGCAAGACGAAGGTGCTCTCAGCCTGGCCGGCCACGGCGCGACTGCAGCTCACGACGAAGTGGGTGTATGACAACGTCGGCCGAACGCTGGCTCCCGGTACCTACTCGTGGTTCGTATGGCCGGGCTACGGCGACCGACGCGCGGTGAAGTACGGCTCCATGCTCGGCAAGAGCAGCTTCACGATCGTCGCCAGGCTCGGGAAGCCAAGGCCCGCTGTCCGGTAAGGCAGCGCCCCCGCACGCGGGACAGGGCCTGCGGCGCGCAACGCCAGGGTTTGAGCTCGCGACCGAGCGCTTGCGATCAGCCCTTCACCCGCTCACGAGTGGATCAGGGACCTCGTGCGCGCTTCACGATTGGACAAGAGCGAACCTGCCTTCCTCTGGCTCGGTGGCGACGATGGACGCCACGGAGATCCACGCCCGAAGGCGACCGACCGGGCGTGCAGCAGGAATCCACACGCCGCGGGCGGGAAGCGGGCCGCTCCTTGACCTCGCCGTCTCCAGGTCGCCGGCGCGGGACGGCGCCGGGAGTCGACTCGAAGACAGCTGCGCCGGCGGGTCTAGCGCGCCGGCGTCACACTGGGAGCTCGATGACGCGCTCGGGTACATCGCCATCGCCGGAGCGCGGCCGGCGGCTGCCGTACATGCCGCAGCTCGACGGGCTCCGGGCGCTCGCCGTGCTGATCGTGCTCTCTGGTCACATCGCGCACGTCCCGGGCGCATTCGTCGGCGTCGTCCTGTTCTTCGCGCTGAGCGGGTTCCTCATCACGTCGCTGCTGCTGAAGGAGTGGGCGCGCAACGGCACGATCTCCCTCGGGCACTTCTATCTCCGACGCGTTCTCCGCCTCTACCCCGCGCTCGTCGCGCTGCTCGTCGGCTACCTGATCTGGGTCGCGGTCATCACGACGTTCGGCTCGACGTCCCAGCCTGATCTCGTCCGGCGGGCGCTCTGGGGGGCGATGTTCGCGTCTCTCCACGCCGTCAACGTCGCCGCGGCAACCGGGGACAACGTTCCACCCGCCCTCACCCACCTCTGGAGCCTCGACACCCTCGAGCAGTTCTACGTCTTCTGGCCACCGCTGATCCTCCTCCTCCTCCGTCGGGGCGCCACGACCCGTCGGCTGATCGCCGTCGGTGCCGTGGTGATCGGGCTTGTGATCATCAATCGGATCAGGCTCGTCGTGGGAGGCTCCCCGATCCCGCGGTTGTACTTCGGGCCTGACTCGAACATCGACGTGGTCTTCATCGGCTGCATCGCCGGGATCGCCTTCGCAGAGGACAGCCTGCCGAAGGTGCTCCGACGACCGGTGCCTCGGAACCTGCTCACGGGCGTCGCGGTTGCGACGCTCGGGATCACGATCATGCGCGTCGAGATCGTCGATCGTTGGCTGTACCTGGGGCCGCTCACTCTTGTCGGCGTCGCGTCGACCGCCCTCGTCGTGTGCGTGGTGCTCGACCCCGCGTCACTGCTGAGCCGGGCGCTCAGCGTCCGACCCCTTGTCTACCTGGGGACGATCTCCTACGGCATCTACCTGTGGCAGCAGGTGATCGTCTTCGCGATCGCGCGCTTCCCACCTCTTGTCGAGGTGGGTCTCAGCATCGCGATGGGGGCGCTGTCGTGGCACGTCGTCGAGAAGCGATACATGCGGATGAGGCGCCGAGACCGCGAGCTGATCGACGCCCGGGCGGACGGGATCGACCACGGTCCCGCGCCCGGACGACACGTTTTCGCCCAGGACTAGCCTTGGCGGGAGGAGGTCTGACGACAAGGGAGCGAAACGGCGGCCTCCCCCGGTCACCAACGCCGTCACGCCTATCTGGAGCGAGGGGCCACTGCTTCCCCGTCGCCGTCGAGGGTGAGACCGTCCGCCGCGGACCGAGCCGTGATCGTCAGCAGCAGCCCAGGCTGGTCTGCTCGATCACGGGCAGCGACCGTGGGGCAGGCGTCGGCGACAGCACGCCGCGGACGATGGCGCTGTGCATCCCGTCGGCGACCTCGTGGGTGAACGTCACGCTCACGCCCTCGAAGCCCGCTGCCTCCAGCCCGGCGACGTACTCGCCGCGGGAGAGCGCGCCGGCAATGCAGCCGACGTAGCTGCCTCGATCGGCCCGCTCCTCCGGAGCCAGGCGATCCTCGGCGACGACGTCGCTGATCCCGATCCTCCCGCCCGGTCGGAGCACGCGGGCGATCTCGGCGAGCACGGCCGGCTTGTCGACCGACAGGTTGATCACGCAGTTGGAGATCACGACGTCGACCGACTCCGCGGGCAGCGGAACCTGCTCGATCACGCCCTTGAGGAAGTGCACGTTGGCGACGCCCGCGTCACGGGCGTTCCGTTGTGCCAGCGCGAGCATCTCGTCCGTCATGTCCAGGCCGTAGGCCGTGCCCGTCGGGCCGACGCGTCGCGCCGAGAGGATCACGTCGATCCCGCCACCCGACCCGAGGTCGAGCACCGTCTCGCCCTCAGCGAGGTCGGCGACGGCGGTGGGATTGCCGCATCCGAGCGATGCGAGAGCCGCGGCCGCGGGCAGCTGCCGCTGCTGGTCGGCGTCGTACAGAGCCTTTCCGAAGGCTCTGGCGTCGGTGACCTCGTCGGCGCAGCAGGAGCCGCTTCCGCACCCACATCCCCCGGCGGACTCGGTCATCGCGTTCGCGGCCTCGGCGTAGCGCAGACGCACCTGCTCGCGCAGCGCATCCTCGGTGGTCGTCATCAGCAGCACGCCCCTTTCAGGTCGGCGACGGTGGCGAGCTTCTCGACGGCCTCCCGTCGCAGGGAGAAGTACGCCAGCTTTCCGTGCTGCTCGCGGGCGACGAGACCCGCGTCGAGCAGCTTCTTCATGTGATGCGAGACCGTCGGTTGGGACAGCCCGAGCGGGTCCACGAGGTTGCAGACGCAGACAGGTGCGCCATCCGAGACGGCGAGGAGGTTCACGATCCGCACCCGCGCCGGATCGGAAAGCGCCCTGAAAAGCGACGCCGTGGCGGACGCCTCCTCGTCGCTCAGCGTGGTGGCATCGAGCGGCGCACAGCAGGCGAGAGACTGCGTGGCGGTGCTCATCGCAGACCCCGCGCGAGCGCGTTCCCGGGCCGGTCGGCTCCCCTGGCGATCGAGGTCGTCCGCCAGCCGTCAAGGTCCGATCTTCCTTCCACGGCAGCCCTTTCGTATCGACTTCCATCAATGTATCGAAGGATGTCGATGTTTGTCAAGCAGCCACGCACGAGCCCTTCGGACATGGCGGCGCGACGGCCGCGGGCGCGCTGCCGCAGGAGGAACGAACAGGAAGGAGCGACGAGGGAGCGCCCATGCCCCCGACGGGAGCATGGGCGCGTGCGTCGCCCTTACGCTGCGAGTGCGGGCCGCAGGAGGATCGGGGCGTCGCGCCGGAACCCCCACACCGCGCAGTAGACGCCGAGCGACAGCTCCCAGAGGAACTCCGGGATCGTCGCCAGGGCCTGGACGGTGCCGCCCGCGTCCAGGACATCGAACAGAACGCCGATCCCCGAGAGGACGATCAGCGGCCCGCCGATGAGCCCGAGCCAAGCCATACCGCGCGGCACCAGCCGGGAGCTGTACATCAGGTAGCCGAGGATCAGCCCGTTCCCCCAGCCGACGACGAAGCCTGGGCCGAGCAGGAACGTCCAGTCCTTGATCGCTGCGAGCGAGACAGCGAGCGCGGAGGCGTTGGGATCGTCCTGCCCGAGGCTCACGATCCCGAGCACGCAGACGATCCCGGCTGCGATGAACACGCACTCCATCAGCCGAGCGGTGACGTAGCCGAGGGCGAGAGCCTCGTTCTGCCGCCTGACGATCGGGTACAGGACGACGGCTGTCCCGATGTTCGCGATGATGAGCAGGAGCTCGAGCAGCACTCCGAGCTGGATCTGGCCGTCCTTCCCAGCTCCGGCGATGTATCCGGCCGGGTCGTCGAGAACCGGCTGGAAGAGGGCAAGAGCCGGGATCGACGTGATGAACGTGACGATGAACAGCACGCCGAAGATTCGGGCAGTCCTCTGGTCTTCGGTCATTGGTCACTCCCTCCCTAGGCCCGGAGCACCGGGCCGCATTTGACGACGCACTGTTCACCCCGAGCGGTGGTCCCTCGTCCGGGTACCGGAGAGCCGACGCCTGTGAGGCGGGGCTGCGAGCCCGGCGCGGCTGGGCGGTCAGATCGACGTTCGAGGTGCACGCGGCGAGCATGAGGCCCCCGCGTCGCCGGCAACAAGATCTGTTGCCGTTCCCGGGAATCGTCGGCCGCGGGGAGCCGCCTGCTGCTCGAACGCCATGAGCGACAGTAGCCGAATGGCAGGGAGGGGGCGCGGGGCGCCACGCCCGCACCCGCACGAAGGCGCGCCCGCAGGAGGGCTCAGCTCTCCGCGCTCCCGTCGCGGGGTGAGACCCTCAGCCGCATCCGCTTGCCCCGGCTGCCGTGGACGCTCAGGATCTCCACGGGCTCGTCGTCGGCCGGCCCGAACCAGTGCGGGAGTCGCGTGTCGAACTCGGCCGCCTCGCCCGGTCGCAGCGTGAGGTCGTGCTCGGCCAGGAGCAGGCGCATCCGCCCGGAGAGGACGTACAGCCACTCGTAGCCGTGATGGGTGCGCAGCGTGGGCTCGCCCGGCTCGGGAGGGATGACCACCTTCCAGGCGTGCCCGCCAGGCTGCTGTGTCAACGGGAAGACGAGGCGGCCGTTACGGCTCCGGGGCCTCACCTGCATGCGCGGGTCGCCGATCTCCGTCGACCCGACGAGCTCGTCGAGCGGCACCCGATAGGCCTGGGCGATGGGCAAGAGCAGCTCCAGACTCGGCTTGCGCTGGCCCGACTCGAGGCGTGAGAGCGTGCTCTTCGAGATCCCTGTCGCAGCGGCCAGGCCGGTCAGGGTGAGGCCCCGCTGGGCGCGGAGCCGCCTCAGCCGAGGGCCGACGTCGGCGAGCACCGCCTCGACCCTCGTCATGTCGTCCATCGAGCGATTGTCGACGTCGTTCCCGGAAATAGCAACAGGGGTTGGCGCCGGAGGGAGCTGCCAGGCATGGTCGCTCCATGACCGACCTCGACGTGATCGTCATCGGTGGTGGCGCAGCAGGCCTCTCGGCGGCGCTCGTCCTGGCACGTGCCGGCCGCGGCGTCCTCGTGATCGACGCGGGAGCGCCCCGCAACCAGCCCGCGGCGCACATGCACGGGTTCCTCTCCCGCGACGGGCTGCCTCCCGGGGAGCTCCTCGCGATCGGACGAGAGGAGGTCGAGCGCTACGGCGCCACGATCCTCCCGGGCGCGGTCGCCGACGTCGTGAACCAGGGGGCGTCGGGATTCACTGTCGTCCTGGACGACGACGGCGTCCGCCGCGCGCGCCGGCTGCTCGTCGCAACCGGCCTTCGGGATGTGCTCCCCGAGATCCCGGGGCTCCGGGAGCGCTGGGCCCGGGACGTCCTCCACTGCCCGTACTGCCACGGCTTCGAGGTCAGAGGCGCGAGGCTCGCAGTGCTCGGTGGCTCGCCGGCGGCGGCCCGGTACGCGCTGATCGTGCGGCAGTGGAGCGACGACCTGACCTACCTCACGCCGGCCGGCTGCCTGGACGCCGCCGAGCGCGAGCGACTGACGGCCAGGGCGATCGCGATCGTCGAGGGCGACGCGCAGAGCGTCACCGTGCGCGATGACCGCCTGGTGGGCGTCGAGCTCACCGACGGTCGGACGGTGCCGTGCGACGCTCTCTTCGTGCCGCCGCGATTCGTGCCGAACGACGCCCTGCTCGCCCGTCTCGGCTGCGAGGTCGACGACGACGGCTGGGCGACCACCGACGCCGCAGGGCTCACGAGCGTTCCCGGCGTCTGGGCTGCCGGCAACGTCGTCGACCCTCGCGCCCAGGTGATCACCGCCGCAGGCGAGGGGTCTGCGGCCGCGATCGCCATCAACGCGGACCTGGTCGAAGAGGACGTCCGAATCGCGATGCGGACCTCCCGGGAGAGATGAGAACCGACCCATGACGAACGGAAAGGACACCATGCCGAGATCCCCCACCACGACGCCGGCACCGGACGTGGCGAGACGCGTCCCGCCGCCGAGCAAGCACCAGCTCGCCCTGATGATCTGGCTCTGCGTCTTTCCGACGCTTACCGCCCTCAACCTCGTGCTCGGCGACTGGCTGGGCGGTCTCTCGCCCATCCTGCGCACGTTCGTGCTCGCCACGATCGCCGTGCCGATCGTCATCTACGGCCTCATGCCGCACCTGCATCGCGTCCGCGCGCGGCTGCTCGCGACAAGGGCAGCCGGGACGCGGTAGCCGCCTCCGCGGCACGGCGGGCGCGCGTCTCGGCACGACGACCGCCGTGTCCCGGGTCGGATGCGCCGTCGGTCGAGTCGGCCGGACCGGCCCCCTGATTGGCCACAGGCAGGGCGCGCGGCGCGCGTCATCCGAGGTGGCGGGACGACGCGACCCCCTTCTCCCTGGAAGCCGACGCGCGGACTCGAACCGCGGACCCCTTCATTACGAGTGAAGTGCTCTACCAGCTGAGCTACGTCGGCGAGGCGCCGAAGTGTACCGCCGCTGCAGCGATGCAGTACGGCCACCTGCCGCGCGCACCTCCTGCGGGCACCACCGTCATCGACCGATCCGACACCCGCCCGGAGTCGGCCTTAGGCCCCGTCAGAGGCCATCCCGACACGGCTTCGTCACGACATCGACTCGATCCGCGCACTGCGCTAGCCTCCTCGCATCGCTATCGATCCCGAAGAGAGAGCCCGGCCCGTGCGCGTCACGCGGGCGCTGTACGAGCAGGAGCTCCAGCGCATGCAGATAGAGCTCGCGCTGATGCTCGACTGGGTGCGCGACAGGGGGGTGCGGGTCGCCGTGCTCTTCGAGGGCCGTGACGCGGCCGGCAAGGGCGGTGCGATCAAGCGCATCCAGGAGCGGCTGAACCCCCGCTACTGCCGGATCGCCGCGCTCCCTGCACCCACCGAGCGCGAGAAGAGCCAGTGGTACTTCCAGCGGTACATCGCGCAGCTGCCGGCGGCCGGCGAGATCGTGCTCTTCGACCGCAGCTGGTACAACCGCGCGGGGGTCGAGAAGGTGCTGGGGTTCTGCACCCCCGAGGAGCACCGGCGCTTCCTGCGCCAGTGCCCCCAGTTCGAGCGGATGCTCGTCGAGGACGGCATCGTCCTCCTCAAGTACTGGTTCTCCGTGAGCGACGAGGAGCAGGAGCGCCGCTTCCGCGCCCGGATCGAGGATCCCTCCCGGCGGTGGAAGCTGAGCGGAATGGACCTCGAGTCACGGCGGCGGTTCGTCGACTTCTCCCGGGCCAAGGACGAGATGTTCGTCCACACCGACACGGACATCGCCCCCTGGCAGGTGGTCGAGGCGGACGAGAAGCGCAACGCCCGGCTCAACTGCATCGCGCACTTGCTCTCGTCGATCCCGTACGAGGTGACGGCCCCGGAGATGATCGAGCTTCCCGCGCGGCAGCCCGACGAGGGGTACGTCCGACCGGACCGCTCGACGATGCGCTACGTGCCGGACTTCGCGGCGACGCTCATCCGCTGAGCTCGCTGCGACTCACTGACGACCCAGAGCCCGGCGAGCATCGACGAACACGGCCTCGAGCCACAGACCCGGGTTGACGTTGAACTCCTCGGCGACGCGCCACCCGGCCCGGACGGCCTCCGCGGCGTCGCCCGCTCCCTCGCCGACGAGCGGGGCGTCGCCTCGAAGGTCGTCGAGCCGGTCCGCGTGGGCCACCGCGCTCTCGACGCCCGCAGCCACCACGACGAGGTCGCGGAACCACGCCTCGACCTCCTCGAGGGATGCCAGCAGCTCCTCCCGCTCCGCGCCGCGCTGCGCCCGCTTGATTCGCTGCTCGGCCTCTCGTGTCGGAAGGTCGAGCTCTGCGACGCGCTCGCTCTCTCGCTCCGCAGCCTCCGAGCCGCGCGTGGACATCGACTCGAGCACCGCCCTCGCCGCGGCCCCCGGGTCGAATGTGTCCTCGAGGTACACGGCCCGCGCTCCGGCGATCAGGGCCTCGCGGCGCACGCGTGCCGCCGGGTCGAGGAGCCGCTCGGCCCGGTCGAGCCGCCCGGAGGCGACCCGCGCGACCGCCAGCGCCTCGGCCTCGCCGACCTCGGGAGCGTTCTGGGTGATCCACCGCAGGACTGCCCGCTCGGGCAGACGGCGGAACGGGACGAGCTGGCAGCGGGAGCGGATCGTATGCGGGAGCGGGCCGAGCTCGTCGGCGACGAGCACGATGGTCGCGTACGAAGGGGGCTCCTCGAGATCCTTCAGGAGCGCGTCGGCCGCCTCGGAGTTGAGCAGCTGGGCGTCGAACAGGAGATAGACGCGACGGTCTGCCTCGAACGGGCGCATGTGGAGGTCGTGGTGGAGCTCGCGGATCGCGTCGATCCGGATCATGTCGCCGAGCGCCTCGAGGACGCGGAGATCCGGGTGGCTGCGCCCCTCCACCCGGCGGGCGTCGCCGAGCAGCGCGGCCGCGAACGCGAGCGCCGCGGCCCGCTTGCCGACGCCCGCCGGGCCGTGGAACAGGAACGCGTGGGCCGGATCGTCGGCGAGCGCCGCCTCGAGCAGCCGGATCGCGGCCGGCTGCTCAGGAACGCTCGTGAAGGGCACGGCGCACCTCCTCTGCGAGCTCGGCCGGCGGTTGGTGGCCGTCGAGGACGACGATCCGCTCGGGGAACCGCTCCGCGAGCACCCGGTACGCGCTGTCGACGCGACTCCGGAACGAGGCGTCCTCACGCTCGATCCGATCGGGCTTCGAGCCGACCCGGCTCGCCGCCGCCTCGGGGTCGATCAGGAGCAGGAATGTAACGTCGGGCATGACGCCTCCGACGGCGGCCAGGTTCAGGTCGAGCACGGCGTCGATCCCGAGACCACGAGCGCCGCCCTGGTAGGCGACCGACGAGTCGACGTACCGGTCGCAGACGACGACGGCGCCGCGTTCGAGCGCCGGCCGGATCAGCTCCTCGACGTGCTGCGCCCGGGACGCGGCGAACAGCGCCGCCTCTGCCCAGGGTGCGACGTCCCCCGCGTGCAGGAGGAGGTCACGCACGGACTCCCCGAGCGGCGTCCCGCCCGGCTCCCGGGTGAGGACGACCTCGCTCCCCGCCTCCTGCAACCGCGTTCCGAGCAGGCGCGCCTGCGTCGACTTCCCCGAGCCGTCGATTCCCTCGAACGAGACGAACATCGCCGACTAGGATACGGCCGTGCGCGTCGTCGTCACCGGTGGGGCCGGCTTCGTCGGCTCGCACGTCGCCGAGGCACTCGTCGCGCGGGGCGACGAGGTGCACGTGCTCGACGACCTCTCGCGCGGCCGCAGGGAGAACGTCCCGGCCGCCGCGACGCTCCACGTCGGCGACGTCCGGGAGCCGCTCGAGGCGCTGTTCGGCGAGGTCCGACCCGAAGCGGTCGTCCACCTCGCGGCCCAGATCGACGTGCGCGTGTCGGTCGCCGACCCGGTCGGCGATGCGCTCTCGAACGTCGTCGGGACGATCCGCGTGCTGGAAGGGGCGCGACCGCACGGCGCGCCCGTCGTCTTCTCCTCGACCGGCGGGGCGATCTATGGCGAGTGCGACGGCCCGGCGGCGGAGGACAGCGAGCGACGGCCGCTGGCACCCTACGGGACCTCGAAGCTGGCGGCCGAGGAGTACCTCGCCACGTGGAACAGGCTCTACGGCACCCGCCACGTCGCCCTGCGTCTCGGCAACGTCTACGGGCCGCGACAGGATCCGCACGGGGAGGCGGGCGTCGTCGCCATCTTCCTCCAGCGCCTTCGCGACGGCCTGCCCGCGACGATCTACGGCGACGGGCTCCAGACCCGCGACTACGTCTACGCAGGTGACGTCGCCGCTGCCGCGCTCGCCGCGCTGGGTGGCGACGGCGGCGTGTTCAACGTCGGCACGGGAGAGGAGACGTCCGTCGTACAGCTGTGGGAGGCCTGTTGCGCGACGGTCGGAACCCCCCTCGCGGCCGTTCCGGCCGAGGCGCGCCTGGGTGAGATCCAGCGCAGCGTGCTCGACGCGTCCCTCGCGGCGGACCGGCTCGGATGGCGTCCGGTGACGACCCTTGCGGAGGGGCTGGCCGCGACGTGGGAGTGGATCCGGAAGGAGTAGCCGGCCCGCGGTCGAACCCGTCGGGGCCGTGGATCATCCGTTCCGTCTCGATCGCAGCGACATCGCCGTCCGCCCATGGCGAACAGCGGTGCTCGCGCTTGCCGGGATCGCCGCCGTCGAGCTCGTCCTCCTCGTGATGGCCGGGGGCGCGCTCCTCGCGAAGCCCGACGGCACGTCCCGCACCGCCGTCCGCAAGCCCGCCTCGACCCGGACGGCGGCCAGGTCGACCACGAGGCCCACCCCGACCCGGGTCGCGGCGGCCTCCGCATCGCTCCCACGACGCAAGGTGG
Source organism: uncultured Actinomycetes bacterium (assembly GCA_963849125.1). Classification (GTDB taxonomy): domain Bacteria; phylum Actinomycetota; class Thermoleophilia; order Gaiellales; family Gaiellaceae; genus Gaiella. The sequence goes on from CAWKGI010000023.1 coordinate 415,031, forward strand.
GGATCGTGGTCCTCAACGGCAACGGGCGACAGGGCGCCGCAGGCGCGATCGCCGCGCGGGCCTCGGGCCGTGGCTACCGCATCCGCGCCGTCGCGAACGCGCCGAGCGCGGACTACCCCAGCTCGATCGTCATGTACCGGCCGGGCTTCGCCTCGGAGGGACGGCGACTCGCCCACGACCTCGGTATCGGGGTCGTCGGGCCGCTCGACGGGATGCGGCCGTCGCAGCTCCACGGGGCGCACGCCGTCCTGATCCTCGGCGGCTGAGCCTCTCCTCGAGCCGCAGGGCCTGACCAGCGAGGGCGACGCGCTCACGTACTCGACGACGCTCGGCGGCGCGGTGTCCAGACCATGCCACGCGGACCTGAGCAGCCCGGAGCGCAACCGGCGAGCCTCCTGGCGATCGTCGTCCTTCCGGAGCCGGGGAGCCGGCCGACGACCGGCCCCGAGCGGTCACTCCTCGCAGGCTCCGGCGTTGACCTCGTCGCGCGAGCGGTCGAGCGGGCCGCCGGGCACCCAGCGGCTGCTCCGCGGATCCAGCGTGTAGGCCGCGTTGAACGCCTCGTACGCGGCGCAGTAGTCCGGGGGCTCCGCCGCGTAGTGAAACCGAGCCAGCTCGAGCCACGGCTCGGGATTTCGGGGCTGCATCCGCGTTGCCTCCTCGAGCAGCTCCTGTGCGCGGCCGGGATCGCCGGCGAGCTCGGCGACGTATGCCTGGGCGATCACAGGGTCGAGCGAGAGCGGATCGAGCGACCGGGCACGGGAGGCGGCGGCAGCGGCTGACGCGAGGTCGGGAGCGGCATAGACGCGGTCGACCGACCGCTGGGCGAGCGGCGGGAGCGCGACGAGGCCGACCACCGCGACCGCGACGGCGGCGAGGACGAGCAGGCCCGGCAGCCCTCCGGACAGTCCACGTCGAGGCCGCCCCGCTGCGAGGAGCGCGCCCGTCACGAGAAGAGCCGGCCCGGTGACTGCGACGAAGTCGAGGTCGTAGTCGACGAGCGCGTGCACCCCCCACGCGAGCGGCAGCGTTGCCAGTGCGACGGCCTCCGGGCCGCTCGTCCCGTCGAGGCGCCGCAGCGCGGCGCGGATGCCGAAGAGCCCGCCTACGGCCGTCAGAACTCCGAGGACGAGGCCGACGACGCCGAGGTCGGCGAGCAGCTGAAGGGGCACGCTGTGCGGCTCGGCGACCGGTGTCGCGTCGTCGCGGATACGGAGGCGCGCGATCGCGTAGGTTCCCGCGCCGGTCCCGAGGACGGGATGGTCGCGGGCGATCTCCAGCGCATCCCCCCACCAGGCGATCCGGTTGTTGTCGCAGAGCTCTGTGAGCCTTCCCGGGTCGTTCGTGCACTCCCCCCCGCCGATCTGGTCCGCGCCCCAGCGTGCCGGGTTTCCGACGCTGGCGATCAATGCGACGACCCCGATGAGCGCGATCAGGAGAGCGGCAGAGGCGAGCAGACGTGCGAGCACGCGTTCGTGCTGCTCGACGAGACGCGCGACGGGAACGAACAGCACCAAGGCGGCCGCGAGCGCAGCACCCAGACCGAGCGCGACGGCGAACAGCCTGGCGTCGTCGACTCGCGCGGCACGACCGGCGGCGTCCTCGACGAGCGCGGGCCGGGTGAAGGCCCATGCTGCGACGGCTGCACCGGGAGCGCCCGCGACGAGGCCGAGCAGGGCTGCCTCGAGCCGCCGAGTGCTGCGGTGGAGCACGAACGCGATGACGACGGCCGCGGCGACGACTCCGGCGCGCGACTGGGTGAGGAGGAGGACGACGAGGGCCCCGAACACGAGCAGGCCGCCTGCAAGGCGCACGGCTCGGCGGCGCTCGAGGACGAGCCACAGGCCCAGCGCGAGGCCGACGTCCGCCAGGAGCGCGAGCGCGTTCCAGTACCCGATCGGCTCACGGAGCCGGGCGACACGATCCCCGTCGGGCGAGAGCGAGGGGACGGCCACGCCGAGCAGCGCCCAGCCGATCGTCACGCCCACGAGGCCGGACACGACGAACGCAAGAGGCCGCACGCCGGCCGGGAGGGCGCCCACCAGCAGCCCGAGCACGAGGAACGCGAGGAGGACGAGCCCCCGGTTGAGCTGCTCCCAGGAGAGGTCGCCGGCCAGTGACCAGACGATCGACAGACCCGCCCAGAGCGTCAGCCCGAGCACGCCCGAGACGAAGAGCCGTGCCGAGCGGTCGAGGGCCGGCACCGCGAGCACACCGCGCAGCGCGAGCCCGCCGGCGACCGCGGCGACGAGGACGGTCGGAACCGCGACCCGGAGCGGGATCGTCCCCGACCCTCCTCCCCAGAGCAGCGCGAGCCCGAGCACCGCACCGGACGAGCCGAGGAGGACGAGGCCCGCGCGGCCCGGCTCGAGAGCGGGTCGCGCTGCCGCTTCCATCGGCGGCCACGCTAGCACGGTGCTCGGCGAAACGCCCTCGGAAGAGGAAGGCTTTCGGCCGGATCTGCCGAACGATCCGTGAGACATCGGCCCTTCGAGCGTACGCACGTCCCACACTTCGTTTACCCTTCCTTGATCCTCACCTCATCGCTTCGCGGGACACTCGGATAGGACGTCCCGTTGGATTCACTGTCGTGACACACGCTTTTCTCCACCGCCGACCGACGGCGGCCCTCCTCTTGCTCGGTGGCGCGTTGCTGCTGCTGGCGCTCCTGACGCCGGGAAGGGCTGCAGCCTCGTCGAACGCGAGCTGTGCGGATGCCGTGGTCGCCGACTGGTATGGCGACGGGCGGGTCGACCAGATCTATCCCATCCACTGCTACACCGACGCGATCCGTTCGCTCCCGGTCGACGTGCTCGACTACTCGAACGCGAAGGAGGACATCCTCCGCGCGCTCTCGTTCGCGAAGCGCGGCCAGAGCGATCCTGGTGACGCGGGCACGAGCGGCGGCGGAGGCAGCAAGGGGGGCGGCGCGACGCCGACGACGCCGTTCACTCCGGGTGGGACGTCGCCGGACGAGACCACCGATACCGAGACCGATTCCGAGACGCTCGCCGGTGGCGGCGTCGACACGTCCGGCCCGTCCTCGGTTCCGGTTCCGCTCCTCGTCCTCGGCGGACTCGCGCTGCTCCTGCTCGCAGCGGGCGGAGCCGGCTACCTGAGCCGCCGCGCGCAGTCGCGAAGCGGCGACGGCCCGGACGACCCAGCCGTCTAGCCCGAGCGACCGCCCGTCACAGCCACTGCGACCGCGCGTCGGCGCACGCCTGATGCCGCGCCGGCGGGGTAGAATCACTGCGTGAACGGCACGCCGTTTTTGCGCATTTTGCGGGGTTTTTCCACTCCCGTCATGTCCGTCCGACGGCCGTCCTAGCATGCCGAGTCCGCTCACAGGTCAGTCCGACCGACCGGGCGAAAGCATTTTCCGCACCTACAGCCGATGGAGGACAGCATGGCGACCGTGAAGCAGGCGACCCCCGATGTCGAGGCCACCACAGAGGAGTTCGTGAACACGGTGCTCGACGAGGAGGCGAGCGTCGCTCCGCGGCGCCTCTTCACGATCGCGGGGCGTGACCCGTTCGACGAGGTCGAGTGGGAGCTGCGCGACGCTCTGATCCCGGGCCGCAACGGCCCGGCGTTCGAGCAGCGCGATGTCGAGTTCCCGAAGTTCTGGTCGCAGACCGCGACGAACATCGTCGCCCAGAAGTACTTCCGGGGTCGCATGGCCTCCCCCGAGCGCGAGCGCTCCGTCAAGGAGATGATCGGCCGGGTCGCAGACACGATCACCGGTTGGGGTCGGCAGGGCGGGTACTTCGCGACCGAGGAGGAGGGCGACGCCTTCCACGCCGAGCTGAAGGCGATCCTCGTCAACCAGATCGCGTCGTTCAACTCCCCGGTGTGGTTCAACGTGGGCTTCGAGGAGACGCCGCAGTGCTCCGCCTGCTTCATCCTCTCGATCGAGGACTCGATGGAGTCGATCCTCGACTGGATCCGCCGCGAGGGCGTCATCTTCCGTGGCGGCTCGGGCTCCGGTCTCAACCTCTCCCGGCTGCGCTCCTCCAAGGAGCAGCTCTCGAAGGGCGGTCACGCCTCGGGTCCGGTCTCCTTCATGCGCGGGGCGGACGCCTCGGCCGGGACGATCAAGTCGGGCGGCAAGACGCGACGCGCGGCGAAGATGGTCGTGCTCGACGTCGACCATCCGGACGTCGAGGAGTTCATCTGGTGCAAGGCCAAGGAGGAGCGAAAGGCCCGCGTCCTCGAGGCCGCCGGGTACGACATGTCCCTCGACTCCCCCGACTGGGCGTCGATCCAGTACCAGAACGCGAACAACTCGGTTCGCGTCACGGACGCGTTCATGCAGGCGGCCGTCGCTGGCACGGAGTGGAGCCTCACCGCCCGCACCGACGGCACGGTCGTCGAGTCGGTCGACGCGCGCGAGCTGCTCAAGGGCATCGCCGCCGCCGCCTGGGAGTGCGCCGACCCCGGAGTCCAGTACGACACCACGATCAACGCGTGGCACACGTCGCCGAACACCGGCCGCATCAACGCGTCGAACCCGTGCTCCGAGTACATGCACGTCGACGATTCGGCCTGCAACCTCTCCTCGCTCAACCTCCTCAAGTTCCGCAAGGACGACGGCGAGTTCGACGTCCCGATGTTCGAGCACGCGGTCGACGTCATGTTCCTGGCCCAGGAGATCATCGTCGGCTACTCGTCGTACCCGACCCCCGAGATCGGCCGCAACGCGAGGAAGTTCCGCCAGCTCGGACTCGGTTACGCCAACCTCGGCGCTCTGCTGATGGCGCGCGGGACTGCCGTACGACTCCGACGAGGGCCGCGCCTATGCCGCGGCGATCACGGCGCTTGATGACGGGTCGCGCCTATCGCAAGTCGGCGGAGGTCTCACGCCGGATGGGCCCGCATGCCGGCTACCAGGAGAACCGCGCCCCGATGATCGGCGTGATCGCGAAGCACCGCGCGGCGGTCGGGAACATCCAGCACACCGACTCGGTTCCGGCCGACCTGTTCGAGGGCGCACGCCGCGCCTGGGACGAGGCGCTCGAGATCGGCGAGGTGCACGGCTTCCGCAACGCGCAGGCCACCGTGCTCGCACCCACCGGGACGATCAGCTTCATGATGGACTGCGACACCACCGGGGTCGAGCCCGACTTCTCGCTCGTCAAGTCGAAGAAGCTCGTCGGCGGCGGCGAGATCACCATCGTCAACCAGCACGGTGCCGATGGCACTCGCCGAGCTCGGCTACACGCCGTCCGAGGCCGAGGACATCGTCGCGTTCATCGACGAGCGTGGCGCCGCGATCGGAGCCCCGCATCTCAAGAGCGAGCACTACCCCGTGTTCGACTGCGCGATCGGCGAGCGGGCGATCCACTACATGGGTCACGTCAAGATGATGGGCGCCGTCCAGCCGTTCATCTCCGGCGCCATCTCGAAGACGGTGAACCTGCCCGAGTCGACCTCGGTCGACGAGGTCGCCCAGCTGTTCGTCGAGGCCTGGCAGCTCGGCGTCAAGGCGATCGCGATCTACCGCGACAACTGCAAGGTCGCGCAGCCGCTCTCGGGGTCGAAGGACAAGACCGCAGCGGTGCCGCTGCCCGTCGGCGCCACCGGCGTCGTCGCACACCCGCAGCGCCGCCGTCTGCCGGACGACCGCACCGAGGTCGGCCGCAAGTTCAAGGTCGGCGAGTACGAGGGCTACATCCACGTCGGCCTGTTCGAGGACGGGACGCCTGGCGACATCTTCGTGGACATCGCGAAGGAGGGCACGACGCTCGCCGGCCTCATGAACTCGTTCATGATCTCGGTCTCGCTCGGCCTGCAGTACGGCGTGCCGCTCGAGGTGTACGTCTCGAAGTTCAGCCACATGCGCTTCGAGCCGAGCGGAATGACGAACGACGCCGACATCCGCGTCGCGAAGTCGATCGTCGACTACATCTTCCGCTGGATGGGCAAGAAGTTCCTCACCGCCGACCAGCAGGAGGAGGCCGGGATCCTGACCGCCGAGGTCAAGGCTCGCCTCGCCGCCGCCTACACCGAGAACCCCGGCGCCGGCCTTGCCGCTGCCGCGATGGAGTCGGCGCCTCCGGGCCAGACGGCGCTGTTCAACCAGTGGGAGGACGCCGTCGAGTGCGCGAAGTGCGGCGGGCGGATGGTGCGGACGGGCAGCTGCTACACGTGCCGCGACTGCGGCACGAACACCGGCTGCAGCTGAGCTGAGAAGATGGTTGCGCGCATCGCGATGTGACTGACTGAGCTGACGAAGCGTCAGGGCCGTGGCACGGGAGCCGTCCCGTGCCACGGCCCGTCGTTTCGATGTCACCCGCACTATGCGGTCGTTCGCGGCCGAGTGGCCGGGGCCCGGAGTGCGTCTGACCGCGAGGGCCAGCCGGCGGTTCCGATGCTGCCGTCGAGCTTGCCGCGAACCGGCGTGGTCGGTGTGGATCACGGTACGCCTCGGACGGATGGTGAGCCACGCCGCAGCGTATGACCCCGTTCTCGAGGGTGCGCGGTCACGCCTCCGGTTCGGCGGGTCGTGGATGATGACGCAGCGACCCGGCGTGCGCGCGTGCGGACGGGTCGCGCCGCGTCTTCACGATGCTCGCGACGGTGACGAGAGTGAGGATCGAGGCGATGACCACGAGCGACTGCAGGGCCGAGATCTCGGGCACGTCCTCCCACTGCTTGTGCAGGTAGTGCAACACGAGCTTCGCGCCGATGAAGACGAGGATCGCCGCCAGGCCCGCCGACAGGTAGACGAGGCGGTCGAGCAGTCCCGAGACGAGGAAGTAGAGCGCCCGCAGGCCAAGCAGTGCGAAGGCGTTCGCGACGAACACGATGTACGCCTCCTGCGTGATGCCGAAAATGGCGGGGATGGAGTCGAGGGCGAAGACGACGTCCGTCGTCCCGATCGCGATCAGCACGAGCGCCATCGGCGTCAGCAGCCGCCGGCCGTTCTCGCGAGTCAGCAGGCGGCCACCGTCGTAGCGGTCGGTGAACGGGAGCACGCGGCGCGCCGTCCTGACGACGACGTTGTCGTCGATGCTCGGGTCCTCGTCGCGGTGACGGAACAGCTGTACGCCCGTGAAGACGAGCAGGAGCCCGAAGACGAGGAACATGAACGAGAACGTGGCGAGGAGCGCCGCGCCGAGCGCGATGAAGATCGCCCGCAGCACGAGGGCGCCGATGATCCCGAACGTGAGCACGCGGTGCTGGTGCTCGAGGGGGACCGCGAACGTGCTCATGATGATCACGAACACGAACAGGTTGTCGACGGAGAGGCTCTTCTCAACCGCATACCCGGCGAAGTACTCCGTGCCGAAGTCCCAGCCCGCGACGACGCCCAGCCCGATGCCGAAGGCGACGGCGAGCGCGACGTAGAACACCGACCAGGCCGTCGCCTCGCGGAACCCGACGGCGTGGGGTCGCCGGGCTGCGACCGCGAGGTCGATGGCGAGGAGCGTGACGATGCCGAGCACCGTCGCTGCCCAGACGACAGGGGAGACGTCCACGTCGTCTAGCCGAAGTCGAAGAAGTCGCTGAGCATCGACTCGCGGCGCCCACCCTTCTTGCGGCCGAACCCGAACATGCCGCCTTCCTCCCGGTCGTCGTCGCGGTCGTCGTACCGCTCGTCGCCACGGGCGTTTTCGTTCGGGCGACGGTAGCTCGCGTCGGCGCGCTCGATCAGCTTGTCGAGCTCGCCGCGGTCGAGCCACACGCCGCGGCAGTCAGGGCAGTAGTCGATCTCGATTCCCTGCCGCTCGGCGATCGCGAGCGACACGGTCGTGCAGGCTGGGCACTTCATCTCGTCCTCCGGCTCGTCGTGTGGGTCGGGCCGGAGGTCTCTCCACGGCCCGCGGGCCGGGTTCTCGCCGGGCAACGTGCTGCCGGGATGACGGCGAGGCCTCGGGGGATACTCCCCTCCGGAATCCATTGCTTTATATCAGAAAAATAACTCGTGAGTAGAAGTTCGTCTTTTCAGCCTCGGGATTCGGCGCGTGCGCGCCCGCGGCCGGAGGGTTCCGAGCCAGTCTCGCTCGAGCCGCACTCGGGCGTACGCGGGCCACGCCTCCAACGGATCGAGTGAGCGGTAGCGTCCGGCCATGCGCCCCTCCGAACTCGCGAAGACTCCCTACCCACCCGACCCCGATCCCGACGCGGAAGCGGTCACCGACGTCCACGGCCTAGTCGACGCATCCGTGTACGACCGCGACTGGGCGAACACGAGCGCGCGCCGCCTCTCCGCGTTGCGCTCCGAGCTGCGCCAGTGCCGTCTCACGGGCTCGGAGCTCGGCGAGGCGACCATCGTCGACGTGACGTTCGCCGACTGCCGCCTCGACCTGGTCGGGCTGCGACACGCACGGCTCGAGCGCGTCTGCTTCCGCGACTGCATCCTCGACGAGCTCGACCTCGCCGGGGCCGCGCTGAACGACGTCCGGTTCGAGCGCTGCCGGATGACCGGTGCGGTGCTCTCGGCCGCCTCCGCGACCCGCGTCGAGCTCGTGGGGTGCGACCTGACGGGATCGACGGGTCTCGAGCGCCTCGCAGGTGCAAGGATCGCGATCGACGACGTGCTGGCGAATGCGCCGACGCTTGCGCTCGCACTCGGGCTCACGATCGTCGACTGAGCCCGACAACGGCGCCGGCCGTCCGAGCCCGGGCGGTGAGGTGACCGGGCGTCGCATGCGAGGCAGCCGCTCGGACGGCAGGTCACAGCCGCCGGCCAGCTGCGCGACCGGTTCCACCCTGCACGGGCCAGGAACCGGGAATGAGCCACGTTCGGCCCCCGGCCGATCGCTCAGGAGGGCACGTGACAGACGGCCTCGACGTTGTTGCCGTCGGGGTCGAGCACGAACGCCCCGTAGTACGAGGCGTGGTAGTCCGGTCGCAGGCCCGGGGCGCCGTGGTCGCGGCCCCCCGCGGCGAGCGCCGCGGCGTGGAACGCATCGACCGTCGGGCGGTCAGGGCTCGTGAAGGCGACGTGCACCGGCCCGGAGGGCTCGCGGTCGGCGATCCAAAACACCGGCTTCCCCTCACGACCGAAGCCGGCGCCGCCGGGCATCGCCATCACGACCCCGATCCCCAGAGGAGCGAGCGCCTGCTCATAGAACGCCCGGCTCGCATCGACGTCCTCGACGCCGAGAATCACATGGTCGATCATCCCCGCCTCCTCATCCTCGGGCTGTGCTCGGAGTCTTCACCACAGTCTTGCGCGCGACCGACGAGGGCGCATCCGGGAGGCCCCGCAGTGGGGCGATCGCTCCGTGAGCGGGGATCACGTATCCTCGTCTCCCGTCCCCGAGAGAAAGGCACCCGATGGGCAAGTATCTGCTTCGCGTGAACTACACGGCCACCGGCCTCAAGGGACTGACCGGCGAAGGCGCCGCGAACAGGGTTCAGTACATCACCGACTTCGCAGCGTCGCTCGGCGGCACGGTCGAGTCGTTCCTCTTCGCGCTCGGCGACTACGACGCGTACGTCCTGCTCGACGCGCCCGACGAGCGCGCCGTGACGGCGGCAAGCCTCGCGGTCGGATCGTCGGGCGTGGCGTCGATCAGCACGGTCAAGCTCCTCACCGCCGACGAGGTCGACGCCGCGATCGGCTCGATGAAGAGCTACCGGCCGCCTGGCGACTGAGCCTACCCGGGCTCGAGGCCGCCACGCCTGCGCCGACGGCGTCCCGGGTACGGGACACCGTCGGACTATGCTCGCCCGATGAAGATCACGCGGGTGCGCGCCTACCGGCAGGTGCAGCCGTTCAGGCGCGGGGGCTACCGGATGGGCTCGAGCGCGTCGGTCGGGTTCGAGTCGCTCGTCGTGCGCCTCGACACCGACGAGGGGATCACGGCGCACGGCGAGACGAGCACGATCAACCCCGTCTACGCCGACGCCTTCGCGGCCGGCGCGCGGGCGGGGGTCGCCGAGCTCGCGCCCGCGCTGATCGGAGCCGATCCCACGCTTCCGGGCAGCGTCGCGGCGCTGCTCGACGGCGCGCTGCGCGGGCACCCGTACGTCAAGTCCGCAATCGACATGGCGTGCTGGGACGCGAAGGCGAAGGCGGCGAATCGCCCTCTCTGGCACGAGCTCGGCGCACGCCACGGCGACGCGGTGGCGCTCTACAACGTGGTGATCGTCTCCCCGATCGACGAGGCGCTCGCGCTGGCGCGCGAGCTGCTCGACGAGGGCTACCGGCGGATCCAGGTCAAGGTCGGGACGGACCCGCTGGTCGACGCCGAGCGGCTCGCCGCCGTGCGCGACCTCGTCGGCTCCGACGTCGTGCTCTACGCCGACGCGAACGGAGCGTTCACGACCTCGGACGCCCGACGGTTCCTGCGCGCGACGCGCGACGTCGAGTACGTCCTCGAGCAGCCGTGCAGGACGTACGCGGAGTGCGCCGCTCTGCGAGGCGACTGCGAGCGGCCGCTCGTGCTGGACGAGTCGATCGTCACGCTCGACGACCTGCTCCGCGCGGCGCGCGAGCGGGTGGCCGACGGGGTGACGCTCAAGCTCCAGCGGGTCGGCGGCGTCTCGCGCGCCCGAGCGCTGCGCGACGTTGCCGTCGAGCTCGGACTCGACGTGACGGTCGAGGACGCGGGCGGCTCGAGCCTCGCGACGGCGGCGTTCGTCCACCTCGGGCTCGGGACGCCGGAGCGGCACCGCGCGCACATGGTCGACTTCCACCGCTGGGTGAGCGTCGACCACGGCACCGGGCTCCCGCCGAGCGTGCGAGGCACGCAGGCTCCGCCGGACGGCCCGGGCCTCGGGATCGAGGTCGCCGTCGAAGCGCTCGGAGCGCCGGTCGTCGACACCTCGGCCGGGTGACGCGGGCCGGGGCGTCGCGCAGGACGAGCGCGTGGGGCGTGGATGGAGCCACGCCCCGACGATCCATCCCACGCCGGGCGAGGGTCTGCGGTGCAGGTCAGGTCGCTGGAGCGGCGCCCCACCGACACGCGCCCCGCGCTCCGCTGCGTACGATGCGCGGACCGAGCGAGAAGGGTGGAGGCACGGCATGAGCGAGCCGGAGACGGGCACGGGAGGACGAGACACGCGCGCGCGGAGGGCGGCGCGTCCGACGCACGCCGGCCGCGACCGCCGATGCGGGCCGCTCCAACGTCTACCGCAGGCTGGAGAACCCGTTTCCGCCGATCGAGCTGCTGCGCCCCGAACAGGTCGCACAGATCCACGAGTCGTCGCTCACGCTCCTGCGCGACCTCGGCGTCAAGGTCCTGCTCGAGGACGCCCGACAGCTGTTCCGGGACGGAGGCGCGATCGTCGACGAGGAGACACAGCTCGTCCACCTCGGCCCCGAGCTCGTCGAGCACGCGCTCGAGACCGCGCCGTCGCAGTTCGAGCTGATCGGCCGCTCCCCCGAGCGCAACGTCACGCTCGGGGGGCGGCACGTCGCCTTCGTTCCCGTCGAGCAGCCCTCCCGCGGTCAGCGACCTCGACGGAGGCAGACGCCCCGGCAACCTCGCGGACTTCCGCGACCTCGTCCGCCTCACGCAGGCGTTCGACGTCCTTCACGTCACCGGCCCGTGCGTCGAGCCGCAGGACGTGCCGCTTCCGGTCCGCCACTACGAGACCTGCACCGCGTACCTGACCCTCACGGACAAGGTGCCGTACGTCTACGCCCGGGGCCGTGGCCAGGTCGCCGACGGGTTCGAGATGTTCCGGATCGGCTACGGGATCGACCGCGAGACGTTCGAGTCCGCCCCCCGCTCGTACACGGTCATCAACACCAACTCGCCGCGCCAGCTCGACATCCCGATGTGCATGGGGATCATCGACTTCGCCCGCGCCGGGCAGCTGTCGGTGATCACGCCGTTCACGCTGGCCGGGCGCGATGGCGCCCGTCTCGCTCGCCGGAGCGCTGACGCTGCAGCACGCCGAGGCGCTTGCGGGTGTCGTGCTCGCGCAGCTCGCGCGGGCCGGCGCTCCCGTCGTGTACGGCGCGTTCACCTCGAACGTCGACATGCGCTCGGGCGCTCCCGCGTTCGGCACGCCCGAGTACTTCAAGGCCGCGATCGCCGGAGGGCAGCTGGCCCGCCACGTCGGTCTCCCCTACCGGACCTCCGCCCCCAACGCCTCGAACGCCGTCGACGCACAGGCGATGTACGAGACGATGATGAGCCTCTTCGGCGCGCTGCTCGGCGGCGGCAACATGCTCATCCACTCGGCCGGCTGGCTGGAGGGCGGGCTCACAGCCTCGAAGGAGAAGTTCATCCTCGACGTCGAGGTCCTGCAGATGGTCGCCGAGGCGTGGCAGCCGCTCGTCGTCGACGACGCGGAGATCGCCCTCGACGCGATCGCCGACACGGCTCCGGGCGGGCACTTCTTCGGGGGCGCCCACACGCTGGAGCGCTACCGCACCGCCTTCTACACGCCGCTCGTCTCCGACTGGTCGAACTTCGGCCAGTGGACGGAGGCCGGCTCGCGCGACGCGACGACGCGGGCGAACGAGACGTGGAAGCGCGTGCTCGCCGAGTACGTGCCGCCGGCGCTGGACGACGCGATCGCGGAGGAGCTCGCCGAGTTCGTCGCGCGGCGGACCGCCGAGGGCGGCGCACCGCCCGAGTCGTAGCGTCCGCTCGCTCCCACGGCGGGCCTCCGGCAGAGGAGAATGGGGACATGACGAGCAGTACCAGCGAGCAGTGGACGAGAGCGCGAGCGACGTCCCGCCCGAGGTGCGGGCGCGCTCACCCCGGGAGCTCGCACTCGCGCGACTGCGACGCGACCGGATCGGGATGGCGGCGATCGCGCTGGCCGCCGCAGTCCTGCTCGCGTGCTTCGTCGGCGGACCTCTGCTCTCCCGTGCGCTGGGCCACGGGCCGAACGACCCGCTGCCGTACGCCGTCGACTCCAGCAACCGTCCCGTCGGCCCCTGGACGCGAGTTCCCGCGGTCACGAGCGCGAAAGTCGACGATTACGGCGAGCTCGTCGACCCGACCGGCTCACCGACGACCCTGCTCGTGCTCGGCGGGGACGGCCCGCTCGGCCGGGACCTGCTGCTGCGGATCCTCTACGGCGGGGTCGTGTCCCTCGAGATCGCGCTGCTCGCCGTCGCGATCGCGCTGGCTGATCGGAGTCGCGGCAGGCGGGTGCCGCCGGGATGCTCGGCGGCGCGGTCGACGGGCTCGTCTCACGCCTCACGGAGCTCGCGATGTCGCTGCCGGTGCTGTTCCTGCTCGTCCTCGTCGGGACGAGCGCGGTCGGGGAGAGCCTGCAGGACCTCACCCTCGGGATCTTCAACCAGGGAGTGCTCGCGGTCGCCCTGCTGATCGGGCTCTTCACGTGGTTCTACCCGGCGCGCCTCGTGCGGGTGCAGATCATCCAGCTCCGTCGCCGCGAGTTCGTCGACGCCGCGATCGTCGCGGGCTCCGGCCGCTGGCGGATCTTCCGGCGGCACCTCGTGCCGCACCTCGTCCCGGCCCTCGCGGCGTGGGCGACGACCGGTGTCGCGATCGCGATCCTCTTCGAGATCGGGGTGTCGTTCCTCAACGCGGGCGTGCGCCAGCCGACCTCGAGCTGGGGGCGGCTGCTCGTCGACACGTGGGGCTCGCCGCTGCTTCCGTCGCGGTTCGACCCGGCGTTCATGTCGATCTGGCCGACCGTGTTCACCAGCCTCGCGATGCTGATCGCGGTCGTCGCGATCTACGAGGTCGGCGAGGCGCTGCAACGCGCGCTCGTCGTGGAGCGGCAGCGATGAGCGGCGCCGGCGCCTTCACGCTGCGGCGGATCGCCCTGGCGGTCGGACTGCTCTTCTGCCTCGCGAGCATCACGTTCTGGATCGACCAGGCGATCCCGTACGACCCCGGCTCGTACCTCCTCCGCGACATCCCGCACCCGACGCGGGAGCAGCGCGCACGCGCCGACCAGCTGCTCGGCGTCGACCGGCCCGCGGTCGTCCAGTACGGCGACTTCCTCGTCGGCCTGCTCCACGGCGACCTCGGCGTCTCGTGGGAGACGGCTCGGATCGACCGCGTGCAGGGGTACGTGGCCGAGCCGGTCGGCCCGATCGTGCTGCGGGCGACCGGCGTGACAGCGTCGCTCGTGCTCGGCGGGGCCTTGCTGCTCGGCTTCCTCGCGATCCCCGGAGGGACGCTGCTCGCGGCACGCTCGGGCACGTGGGCCGACCGCACCGCCCTCCTGCTCGCGCTCGCGGCGCTGTCCACCCATCCGCTGGTGCTGGGGAACATCCTCCAGCTCGTGTTCGGCGAGCGGCTCGGGTGGGTGCCCGAGTCCGGGTACTGCCCCCTGTGGGGGACGACGCCGGGGTCGGACGATCCGTCGCTCGACGAGCCTGCCTGCGGCGGGCTCGCCGACTGGGCCTCGCACCTCGTGCTCCCCTGGATCACGTTCGCGGCGCTCCTGCTCGCCCTCCACCTGCGGCAGATGCGCGCCTCCGCCCTGACGGTCCTCGCGGAGCCCCACGTCGCCGTCGCCAGGGCGAAGGGCGTGCCCGAGCGCTCGGTGCTCCGCCACCACGTCCTGCCGAACGCGCTCCCTCCGGTCGTGACGAGCCTCGCGACCGACATCGGCGCGATCCTCGGCGTCGCGCTGTACGTCGAGGTCGTCTTCCGGCTGCCGGGGCTCGGCCGCCTCTTCCTCGTCGCCGTGCAGGGGAGACGTCGGCTTCGACCGTCCCGTGATCGTGGGGATCGTCCTCGTCGTGGGGACGGCGGTGATCCTCGGCAACCTGGCCGCAGACCTGATCGTCGCGCGGCTCGACCCACGCGTGCGCCTCGACGAGCGCGGCCGCGAGCTGCTCGGCTCCGCGGACTGAGCGACGGCGCGAGGAGCGATAGGGCTGAGGCGAAGCGCGAGGGCCAGGGTGCTACGCCGGCGCGGCGACCCCGACCGAGGCGACGACCGGGAAGTGATCCGACCCCGTGTTGCGGAGGTTGGTCTCGATCCTCGACACCTCGTCCGGGATCGACCAGACGCCGAGGTCGAGCACGTCGCCCGCGAGCGACGACCCGCCGCGCTGCAGCACGTGGTCGATGATCGCCCATTTCGGGGAGCCGTTGTAGGTCGTGCTCCACGGGTGCGTCGCCTCCCGGTTCCCGAGCGAGGCAAGGACGTCAGAGAACCCGTCCCTCGCGAGAACGCCGCCAACCGGCCCGACGACCGTATCCTCGTTCACGTCGCCGCAGACGACGTCAGTCGTCCCCCGGGTGCGCGGCAGCTGCGCGAGGAGCGAGCGGGCCTCCCTCACGCGGTTCGCGCTCCGGTCGCTGTCGAGATGGATCGACGCCACCCGCAGCCTGCTCCCCGAGCCACGCTGGGTCCCCCTCCCACACCAGCGCGTGGTTTCCGTCGTCGCCGAGCGCGATGTCGCGCATCGAGGTGGTGGCGAGAGAGGAGCGCCTGGAGATGACGGCAGTGCCGTTCGGCTGCCAGGGAACCTCCGGAACGAGGTAGCTCGACCACCAGTCCGGCGCGTTCGTGGACATCGCTCCCTCGAACCCGGGACCGAGCGCCTGCAGGAACGCAGCCAGCTCGGACTGACTGGACCTCCTGAAGGCAGAACACGTCGGTCGCGGCCGAGAGACGCTGAAGCAGCGCGCTGATGCGGGCGCGGCGGAACACGGCCTCGAGCAGCGCGGGGTCGACATCCTCGGGATACCACTTCGGCGCCGCCCAGATCGGCGCGAGCACGTTGAACGAGACCACCGCCAACGGGCGAGCAGGTCGCGGCGCCGTCGATGCGACGCCGGCCGAGGTGACCGCCGCGAGCACCAGGCCGGCCGCGGCCAGGGCGACGAGACGGCTCGTGTGCCGCCGCATCAGCGGTGGAACGGGCCGGAGATCTCGAACGTCATCCCTGTCTTCCCATCCCTGCCGCGTTGCGAGCTCACGTAGAGGCGGTTGCCGTCGGGCGTGAACGTCGGTCCGGCAGACCTCGGAGCGGTCGTGCCCCTCGAACTGGATGAACGGCGACGCCTCCCACTCGGCCCCGACCGCCGGCTGGTAGAGCTGCACGAGCCGCATCGTCGAGGCGTCCTCCGCCACGAACAGGTCGCCCGTCGCGTGCGTGAACCGTGACGTTGTCCGGCCCGTTGAGCGGGCCGTCGACCGCGACGGCGTCGTAGACGACGCTCAGCCGCTCGCGTCGCCACGTCGAGAGCCCAGACGCGCCTGTCGCCGGTCGTCGCGAAGTAGACGACGCGCTGATGGATCCATGCGCCCTCGGGCCGCGAGAAGACGGTCGTCTCCTTGCCCCGGTACGGAGAGCCCGACGAGACGTCCACCCAGGTCACGGCCCCGGTGCCGGAGACCCTCGCGGCCTGCAGCTGACCCGCGCTGAGGTCGCCGAAGCGCGTCGGCTTGAAGCGGTAGAGCCGTGCGTCGTACGAGTCCTCGGTGAGGTAGACCCACCCCGTCACCGGGTCGACAGGTGCTGCCTCGTGGACGAACGAGCCGAGACCGGGACGGGCGACGCCCTGCCCGGGCCAGAACGGATCGCACTCCCAGACGAGGCCGTTGCGGTACTCCTCGCACGAGAGCCACGTGCCCCATGGGGTGAGGCCCCCGGCGCAGTTCCACTTCGTGCCCGTGAGAATCCTGTACGCGGAGCTCGGCGTGCCGTTCGACGAGAAGCGCACGACGTAGGCGCCACCCTGCTGGCCGTTGTCCTCCGAGTTCACGATCAGCATCCAGCCCGAGCCAGCCGATCGGCAACGTCGCGGCCCCGTCGGGGGCGAGCGGCCAGATCAGGCCGGTCGAGCCCACCTCACGGCCCGTCACCCCGATCAGCCGGGCGCTGAACCCGGCGGGCAGTCGGACGCCGTTCGCGTCGGCCGGTCCGAGCGGTCCGTACGGCGCGCCGCCGGCCCGAGCTCCGGCCGGCCGGAGCAGCGCATTGGAGCCGATGCCCAGCGCAAGCGCGGCCGCGGCGCCGTTGCGCAGGAGCTCCGCCCGTGTCGAACCCATGTCCCTCTCCCCTCGACGACGATCAGATGCGCGCAGCCTGACGCCTCCTGACCGCCCGGTCAAGGCCGGACGCCCTCCGTCCGCGGGTCAGACGCCGTCGCGGGCGGGAGTGGCGTGCTCGCCGAGCCGCTCCGCGACGACCTCGGAGACGCGACGCGTGCGTCTCGCCGTGCCCGGTCACGGCGACGAGGAACGGCTCCCTGGCGATCGCCACGAGCCTCGCGTCCGTCGTCGCGACGACCGTCGCCGTGCGGACGCCGTCGTGCAGGAGGGCGATCTCGCCGAATCCCTCGCCCCGGCCGAGGAGCGCCACCCGCGCGTCGCCGTTGCGCACCTCCAGCTCGCCGTCGGCGATCGCGTAGTAGCGGTCACCGTGCTCGCCCTTGCTGACCACCGTCGTCCCCGACGCGACTGCGAGCTCCTCCGCCGTGTGCGCGACGCCCTCGAGCGCGGGCACCGGCAGCGCCCGGAACACCCTCAGCGAGCGGAGCAGAGCGATGACGACCGCGGGAACCTCGACCGCGGAGTCGACCGCGAGGAGCCGTCGCAGGCGGACGAGCATCAGCACGGGAACGAGCGCGCCGGTGAGGACGAGGGCGCCGGTCGTCCCGGCGACGGCGATCGCCAGAGGGACGACGGCGGAGCCCACCCCCCACGCCGCCATCGCAAGCCCTTCCTTGAACGCGAACACCCGGGCGAGCATCTCGGTCGAGGTGACGCGCTGCAGGAGGGTCTGGCCGGACACCTCGAGCAGGCTGCGTGACACGCCCGAGACGGCTGCGACGATGAAGGCGACGGCCAGCGTGGTCGCGATCCCGAGGATCGCGAAGGCGACACCCGCCGCGAACGCTGCTCCGAGCATGACCGGCACGAGCCGAGAGCGGCCGACCAGCGCGAGCGAGCCGACGGCACCGACGACGGCTCCAACGCCGTGGGCCGCCGTGAGGTAGCCGGCCCCCGAGCCGCCGATGTCGAGCGTCCCCACCGCGAGCACCACCGCAAGCACGTCGAAGGCACCGACCATGAGGAACGTCGCGGCGAGCACGATCACGACCTCGCGCGGGGCGCTCGCGTGGACGAGGGCGCGCGCGCCCTCGTCCAGCTGACGGAGCGCGCCGGGCGTCGCCTCGTCGCGGGCGAGCGGCGGCACCAGGTTCCGCAGCGGCAGGACGAGGAGCGCGGCGAGCACGAGGCATGCCGCGCCTGCCGCGTACACGGCGCCGGGGCTCGCGATCCCGAGCAGGACGCCGGCGAGGGCGGGTGCGGCGACGAGGCCGATGCTCAGGATCCAGCCGGTCACGGCGTTCAGCGCGACGAGCTGCTCGGTCGCGCGCGCCACGCCCGGCGAGACCACGGCGTGGGCCGGATGCGTGACGGTGAGCGCCATCGCGGTCAACGCCCCGAGCGCGTAGACGAGGCCGACGGGCGCCCCTGCGAGCAGCGCGAGAGCGGTCGATCCCATCGCGACGGCCTGCGCCGTGTACGCCCCGACGAGCACGCGGCTCGCGCCGAAGCGGTCGATCAGCGGCCCCGCGAACGGTGCGAAGAGGGCCGTCGGCAGGAGCAGCCCGAGCGAGACGAGGCCGGTCGCCGTGGCACCGCCCTGGTCGTAGGCGAACACCAGCATCGCCACCCACGGGCCGAACTCCGCCAGCCTGTAGAGGCCGAGGGCGAGGGCGACGCGGCGGAGCGCGCGGTCTCGCGCGAGCGCCGCGAGCGTGGAGGAGGAGCGCGGCACGGACGCCCGACACTACCAAGGCGTCGGCGCCCGACCGGCTCGCCTGACCGGGCGCCGGCGGGGCGCTCTCGGCCGCCTCGGAGCGGCGCCCGTCAGGCCAGCGCGAACGCGACGAGCTCCGAGAGGTGCCCGTGCGCGAGGCAGACGACGGTGTCGGCGCCGCCGTAGTAGATCGTCACCCGATCCGCACGCTCGATCCACGAGCGCCGCGCAGGGGAAGACCACGTTCGGGACGTCCCCGACCTGCTCGTAGGGCACCTGCGGCGAGAGGAGGTAGTCGTCGGCGCGCCCGAGGACCCGCCATGGCTCGTCGAGGTCGAGGAGCGCGGCACCCATCGAGTAGACGAAGCCATTGCACGAGGTGAGCACGCCGTGGTACACGAGCAGCCACCCTGCGTCGGTCTCGATCGGGATCGGCCCCGCCCCGATCTTGGTCGAGTCCCAGCTCCACGACCGTGTCCCCAGCACGTGGCGATGCCGTCCCCAGTGGGTGAGATCGGGGCTCTCCGAGTAGAAGATGTCGCCGAAAGGGGTGTGCCCGTTGTCGCTCGGCCGGCTGAGCATGGCGTAGCGCCCGCCGATGCGACGCGGGAAGAGCACGCCGTTCCGGTTGAAGGGGAGGTAGGCGTTGTCCAGCTGGTGGAACGTCTCGAAGTCGTGCGTGTACGCCATCCCGATCGTCGGGCCGTGGTACCCGTTGCACCAGGTCACGTAGTACCTGTCCTCCAGCCACGTGACACGCGGGTCGTAGGCGTGCTCGAACGACTGCTGGATCTCGGCGACCCGGTCGTCGGTCGCGACGAACGTGATCGGCTCCTCGTCGATCTCCCACGTGACGCCGTCGGCGCTGCGGCCGGCGTGGACGTTCATCGTGCGTTGCCTGTCGTCCACCCGGAACACGCCGGCGAAGCCGTCGCCGTATGGCACGACCGCGGAGTTGAAGATGCTGTTCGAGCGCGGCAGGTGGTCGCGGAGGATGATCGGGTTCCGGGTCGAGCGCCAGAGCGTCTCGGTGCAGCCCGGCGCCCGATCCTCCCACGGGATGCCGGCGGGCGGGGTGTCGTGGACATCGGCCACGCGGGGCTCGGCGTTGGTGCTCATGGGACACGCTCCGTGGTCTGCAGGGAGAGGGACGACGCCTTGCGGCCGGCCGCCTGACGGTCGGCCTCGGTGACGGAGGCGACGAAGTGCTCCGGCTCGGCCTCGACGAGCGGGCCTGTGCCGTCCTCGGCCTCGGAGCCGCCCGGACCGGACGTCCAGCGGCCGTGGAGCTGCGGGACCGCCGCGAGCAGCGTCTGGGTGTACGGATGGAGCGGGTTGCCGAAGACCTTCGGCGTGGCCCCCATCTCGACCACGACCCCGCGGCGCAGGATCACGGTCTTGTCGCTGATGTAGTTGCCGAGCGACAGGTCGTGCGTCACGAAGAGGACGCCGAGGCCGCGCTCCTTGAGGTCCCCGAGCAGGTTGAGGACGTCGATCCGGGTCGAGGCGTCGAGCATGCTGATGATCTCGTCCGCGATGAGGAGCTTGATGTCCAGGACGAGCGCGCGCGCGATCATCAGGCGCTGCAGCTGACCGCCGCTCAGCTGATGCGGGTACTTGCCGAGCACGTCGGCCGGCTCGAGCGACACCGCCTCGAGCGACGAGCGCACCTTCTTGCTCCAGTCGCTCGCGCTCAACCCGGGGAGGTAGCTCGTGCGGATCATCCCGAGCACGCGGTCGATCTTGTACACCGGGTTGTACGAGCTGAACGGGTCCTGGAAGACCCCCTGGACGTGCGCGTAGTAGCGACGCAGGTCACCGCGGTCGAAGCCGGCGACGTCGCGGCCCTCGAACGTGATCGCGCCTGCCGTCGGATCGGTCAGGCGCAGGATCATGCGGCCGACGGTGGTCTTCCCGCTCCCGCTCTCGCCGATCAGGGAGATGATCTCGCCCGGCTCGACGGTGAAGCTCACGTCCGAGACGGCGGTCGTGTGCTCCTTCCCGAACATCCCGGTCCTGAAGACCTTGGTGACCCCGCTCAGCTCGAGCATCAGGTGCCCACCTTCCAGCAGGCGGCGTGCCGTCCCGGCTCGATCTCGACGAAGGGCGGCTCCTCGGCGCACTGCTCGGTCGCCAGCGGGCAGCGGGCGCGGAAGCGGCATCCCGTCGGCGGATCGAGGAGCGACGGAGGACGGCCGGGGATGCCGCTGAGCCGTCGCTCGGCGAACCGCACGCCGACCTCGGGCAGCGACCCGAGGAGGAGCTTGGTGTAGGGATGCACGGGGTCGCTCGTGATGTGCGCCGCAGACGCCTTCTCGACGAGCTTGCCGGCGTACATCACGAGGATCGTGTCGGCGATCTGGTAGAGGATCGAGAGGTCGTGGGTGATCACGATGGTGCTCTTCACGAAGCCGCGGTCCCGGAACTCGACGAGCATCTCGGCGACGGCCTTCTGGGTCGAGACGTCGAGCGCGGAGGTGAGCTCGTCGGCGATCAGGAGCGACGGGTTGAGCAGCGTCGAGAGCACCATCACCACCCGCTGCTTCATTCCGCCCGAGAGCTCGATCGGATAGCGGTCGAGGACCGCGTCGTCGAGGCCGACGAGCGCAAGCCGGCGGCTCAGCTCGGGCAGCGTGTCGTCGTAGGAGACGCCGCGCGAGCCCAGGAGCTCGGAGATCATCCGCCCGATCTTCCGGATCGGGTTCATGGCGCTCATCGCGTACTGCGGGACGATCGAGACCTCGCGGTAGCGGAACGTGTTCATCGCGCTGTCGTCCTCGAGCGGCAGCTCGACACCGTCCAGCGTGACCGTCCCGCCGATCACGCGCATCCGCCCGTCGAGCCGGATCAGGCTCTTGCCGAGGGTGGTCTTGCCGCAGCCCGACTCGCCGGCGAGCCCCATGATCTCTCCGTCGGCGACGGTGAACGTGACGCCGTCGAGCGCACGAACGTCGCCCTTGAGGGTCGTGTAGTAGACGCGCAGATCGTCGACGGCGAGGGTCATGTCCGGCGCAGCCTCGGGTTGAAGACCTCGTCCAGGCCGACGTTCATCACGTAGAGGCCTCCGACGATGCCGGTGATCGCGATCCCGGCGGGATGAACCACCACCACATCCCGAGCTGCAGCGCCGCGTTCGAGACAGCGGTGTTCATCATCAGACCGAGCGACATCACCTGCGACGGCCCCAGTCCGAGGAAGTCGAGGGTCGCCGCCGTGAGGACGGACCCGCCGAAGAGCAGGATGAACGTGAGGAAGAGGTACGAGCTCATGTTCGGCGCGATCTCGTTGACGATCACACGGACGGTGCCGCGCCCGGACAGGCGCGCGAGGCTCACGAAGTCCCGGGCCGCGAGCGAGAAGGTCTGGGCACGGATCGCGCGGGCCGCCCAGGGCCACGAGGTGAGCCCGATCAGCACCGCCTCCGACATCAGGCTGCCGACGTTGAGGTAGGCGGCGACGATGATCAGGACGGCGAGCGTCGGGATGACCAGGACGATGTTGGTCGCCATGCTCAGCACGTCGTCGACCACCCCGCCGAAGTAGCCTCCGACGAACCCGATCGTCATGCCGAGCAGGCCTGCGACGAGCGCTGCGAGGGCACCCACGATGAAGCTCGCGCGCAGCCCGTACACGAACTGCGCGTACACATCCTGGCCGGACGAGGTGGTGCCGAGCCAGTACTCGGACGACGGCGGCTCGCCGAGAGGGGCGTCGAAGGCGAACGGGTCGCCGTTGGTGAAGAGCGGGCCGACGATCGCGAGCACGAGGAAGAACGCGACGACCGTGAGCCCGACGACGAGCTTGCGGTTGTGGAAGGCGAAGTAGAGCGTCTCGGACCGCTTGCCGCGGGGACCGAGCTCGAGCTCGGCCGCCCCCTCGCCGGTCAGGGCGAGCTCCGGCGTGGTGGCCAGGTCGGCCTTGGACTTTGCAGCCTCCATCTACTCCACCGCCTCCGGGGTCACCGCTCGGTCGGGACGGGCGACCCGAGGTCGCGCCGCCCTCCAGGGGTTGGCGTCCGCCGGCTGTGGGATGGGGTCTCACGACCCCTGGATCCCCGCGCGGGTTCGCGGATCGACGATCACGTAGGCGATGTCGACGATGAAGTTCGCGATCAGCACGCCGATGATGATGAAGAGGAACAGCCCCTGGAGCAGGAAGTAGTCACGGTTCTGGAGCGCCGTGATGATCAGCGTGCCGATGCCCGGGATAGCCGAACACGATCTCCGTGACGAGCGCGCCGCCGACGACGGCGCCGAGCGCCAGCGCGAGCCCCGACATCTGGGGCAGCACGGCGTTGCCGTACGCGTACTTGCGGACGAGCTTGCTCGGCGCGCCCAGAGCCTGGAGGTAGTTGGAGTACTCGGACTCGAGCTCGTAGATGATCAGGTTCCGCATGCCGATCGCCCACCCGCCGAACGAGACGAGGAACAGCGTCAGGAACGGCAGGAACCAGTGGCTGAGGAAGCTCCGCGTGAACTCCCACGTCCAGGCCGGGCTGCATCGAGAAGTCGTAGGCGCCCGAGACGGGGAAGAGCCCCCACTTGAAGGCGAGGAAGTAGACGAGCACGATGGCGAGCCACATGTACGGGGTCGCGGTCAGCACGTAGGCGACCGGGAGCGCCGTGTTGTCGAGCACCTTCCGCCGTGCCGCCATGGCGCCGACCCGGTTCCCGGCGATGTAGCTGAGCACGATCGCGGGGACGAGCAGCGCGAGCGTGTACGGCAGCGCGGCCCAGATGAGCTCGCTGACCGACGAGCCGACGTAGGCGATGCTCGGCCCGAGGTCGCCGTGGAGGAGGCCACGCCAGAAGTTCACGTACTGCTTCCAGAGCGGCTGGTCGAGCCCGAACGACTCGGTGAAGAAGCCCTGGAGCTGCTGCGAGGCGGTCGAGTCGGCCTGGAGCCTGCTGATCAGCCCTTCGACCGGGTCGCCCGGCATCAGACGCGGGATCGCCCAGTCGATCGAGACCGCGACGAAGAACGTCAGGAGGTAGAGAAGGCTCTTGCGGGCGAGATAGCGGGCCACGAGGTGAGGTCGATCATCGAGTGTCGGTAGGTCGGACGGGCCGGAAACCGGGTGGTGCCCCCCGAGGGGAGCACCACCCGTACCGGTCGTTCAGTCGTCGCGTCGATCGCTACTTCGCCGGCTTGAGCTTGGCGAGAGCGTCGATCGTCGTCATGTTCAGATACCCGTTCCACACGACGTTGGTGTTCTGCATCCCCTTGACCGTGGAGGTGGGGAAGTTCTTCCAGTACGTCGTGTTGTACTGCGACCACATGCCGTTGTACCAGAGCGGGATGGCGGGAAGCTCCTCGAGGATGTACTTCTGGATCTTCGAGTGGATCGCCTTCGCCTTCGCCACGTTGGTCGGCGGCACCTTGTTGAGCGCGAGGGTCAGCGCCCACGGCTTCGGGCCTGCCGCGGTGAAGCGGGCGTAGTTCGCAAAGGTCTGCGAGTCCGCGATCGGCAGGTGGAAGAGGTAGTCGTAGTACGTGTACGGCGTCGGGCCAAGCTGCTTGTCGTTGTTGATGACGAGGTCGAACTTGCCCGAGTTGCGCTCGTCGACGAGCCCGTTGTAGTCCGGGTACGCCGGGGTGATCTTGATCCCGGCATCCTTCGCGCTGGCGGCGATGATCTGGATGGCGGTCATCCAGTCCGACCAGCCGTTCGGGACGATCAGCCTGAGGTTGACCGACTGCCCGGCCTTGTTCTCGACGTAGCCGTCGCCGTTCGTGTCCTTGTAGCCGTTGGCGGCGAGCAGCGCCTTCGCCCCGGCAACGTTGTACTTGAAGCCCAGCTTGGCGGCCTGGGCCTTGTCGACCCACTTGTTCCAGGTCGGCAGCAGGCCGGTCGGGTTCGCCTTCTGGACGATGTTGCCGTAGTCGGCGGTGACGATCTTGTTGATGTCGATCGACATCGCCAGCGCGCGCCTGAAGGCCCGATCGTTCAGCGGTGCCTTGGTGGTGTTCGGCACGAGCCACGCGGTGTTCGCCGACTGCATGAACGGCGCCTTCGGGTAGTACGTCTGGATCTTCTTGCCGTCGATCAGCTTGTCGATCCCCGGGAAGAAGTTGTTGCTGAGGTCGATGTCGTTCTTCAGGAAGTTCTGGAGCGACGCGGTGTTCGCGGTGTTGTGGATGTCGACGATGTACTTCATCGGCATCTTCATGCCGAACGCCTTCGTCGCCCACCAGTTGTCACGCCGGTTCCACTGCAGCGTGCCCGACGTGCCCTTGCCGGCGCCGTAGGTGAACGGCCCGGTGCCGACCATCTTCTTCACGTCGTCGGTGTTGCCCGTCGTGATGTCGGTCGCGCTGTAGCTCGACCAGATGTGCTTCGGCACGATCGGGATCGTGTAGATGTTGGTCTGCCAGTCGAGGTAGTTGGGGGTGTTCTTGAACACGAAGCCGACCGTGTTGCCCTTGACGACGATCTTCGTCAGACCGGTCTTCCACATGGTCGAGAACTGCGAGCCCTCGAGCTTGCCGGTCTCGAACGTGAACTTCACGTCCTGGCCGGTGAAGGGCTTCCCGTCGTTCCACTTGACGCCCTGACGGATCGTCATCACGTAGGTCCGGCCGACCCACTTGCCGCCGGTCGCGAGCCACGGGATGTACTTGTCCGCGAGCGGGTCATAGCGGAACGGCGTCTCGTAGAGCAGACCGAGCACGCCGGTCGCCTTGTCGTTGCGGAGCGGGTTGAAGCTTGCGAACGGCCCCCACGCCGATCCCGAGGTGTAGAGCGTCTGGGCCCGCGGAAGCGCGAGCGACGACTGCGGCTGCGCACTGGCGCCGCCGGCGGCCAACGACGCGACGAGCGCCGTCACCACCACGACCATGGCCCCGAGGCCAACGGTCAGTCTTTTCCGACTTGGCATGATCCTCCGATCCTCCTTCCGATGCAGAACTGTTCGGTGTCGAATGTGCGAGGGGGCCAGAGCTGCACCGCCCTCCGTGTCCCGTGCGCCGGGTTCCATCGATCGCGACCCGGCGGCACGCTTGCCGTCGGAGCACCTCGACACCGGCTGATTGCAAGTTGATCACTTATCCGGTTCAGTGTCAACAGCAATCGACGCACGTTCGTATCCATCCGGTAAGACGCGAGCGCCGAACCTTCGGTTAGGCACGAGACCGGCGGCCCTGACCGGTCAGGCGCGCTGGCGCCGGGCCGGCGCGGAGGCGAGCGCCTCGGCGCGTGGCGGTGCGGTGCTGCCCCGCGGGGTCAGCTCGCCCCGCGCGACCTCGACGTCGCCCGACGCTGGACCCGTCGACGATCCCCAGCAGGTGGATCGCGGCGGTCGCGCCGAACTGCTCGATGTCCCGGGTGATCGCGGTCAGGGGCGGATGCACCACCTGGCTGATCAGCGAGTCGTCCCATCCGACGATCGAGAGGTCGTCGGGCACGGAGAACCCCATCTGCTGGGCGACGCCGAGCCCGGTGACGGCGAGAAGATCGCTGTCGAAGATCACGGCTGTCGGGCGGAGTCGCCGCGGACAGCAGGCGGCGCGTAGCGCGGGCACCGCTCGTCGACGGTGTAGTCCGTCGCCACGACCTGCGCCTCGAGCCCGAGCTCGTGCGCGGCACTCCCAGAACGCCTGCGTACGCTCCTCGGTGTGCATGAACTCCGCGATGCCGGCGACCCGCGCGATCCGACGGTGCCCCAGGGCAGCGATGTACTCGACTGCCTCGACGACTGCTGAGGCCTCGTCGTGCCACACCGTCGCGAGACGACCGTCGGGGACCGGGCCGCCGATGACGACGGCAGGGAGCCCGAGCTCCACGAGCGCGTCGACGCGGGGGTCGTCCCGGCGCATGTCAACCAGGAAGACGCCGTCGACCCGGTGCTCGCCGAACCAGCGGCGGTAGACCTCGATCTCCTCGTCGATCGAGCGGACGAGCTGCAGGGTGAGGCCGATCGACCGCGCCGACAGCTGCGTCTCGACGCCTGCGATGAGCTCCATGAAGAACGGCTCGAGCGCAAGCGTCGTCGCAGGACGTGCGAGCACGAGCCCGAGCGCGTCCGCGCGCGACGCCGAGAGGGCTCGCGCCGCGCGGTTCGGGTACCAACCGAGCTCGTCCGCGATCGCCAGGATCCGGTCGCGGGTCTCGTCGGAGACGCCAGGCCGGCCGTTGAGCGCGTAGGAGACGGCGCCCTTCGAGACACCGGCGCGCTGTGCGATGTCCCGGATCGTCGTCCTTCGCGGTTGGTGCTCACTGGCGTGCGTCGACGCCCTCACCCGACCTTCCGAAAGGCCCGTGGGGCCCTGTTGCCCGGCGTCACTGAACCGGTTCCTCACATTAGCGCGTGCAGGCGCTCTTTGCACCGCCTGCACGAACCCCTCAGATGTGATTTGCTTTAACGGTTAAGCATGGCGATCGCGGAGACCCACCTCACGCCGTTCCCGCCCGACTTCCTCTGGGGCGTCGGCACGGCCGCCTACCAGATCGAGGGCGCGGCACGGACGGACGGGCGCGGTGCGTCGATCTGGGACCGGTTCTGCGCGACGCCCGGACGCGTGCGCAACGGAGAGAACGGCGACGTCGCGTGCGACTTCTACCACCGGTACCCCGAGGACATCGCCCTGATGCGCGAGCTCGGCATCACCACCTTCCGCCTCTCCGTCTCCTGGCCGAGAATCCTCCCCGAGGGACGCGGCGCCGTGAACGGCAAGGGCCTCGACTTCTACGACCGCGTCGTGGACGAGCTGCTCGAGAGCGGGATCCGCCCGCTGGTCACGCTCTATCACTGGGACCTCCCGGTCACGCTCGAGGATGCAGGCGGCTGGCCCGAGCGCAGCACGGTCGACGCCTTCTGCGAGCTGACGGAGGCGGTAGCCGGACGACTTGGCGATCGCGTCGACCTCTGGCTCACGCAGAACGAGCCGTGGGTCGTCGCGTGGCTCGGATACGGGTACGGCGTCCACGCCCCGGGGAGGCGATCGCAGGCCGACGCACTTGCCGCCGCCCACCATGTGCTGCTCGCGCACGGGCGCGCCACGGAGATCCTGCGCCGGGAGTCTCCCGGCTCTGTGATCGGCGTGACGCTCGACCACGAGCCCACCCGGCCCGCAAGCGACGACCCTCGCGACGTCGAGGCCGCGCACGCCTTCGACGGCGTGCGCAACCGCTGGTTCCTCGACCCGATCTTCCGAGGGGCCTACCCGGAGGACGCACTCGCCCGGCTGGCGCCGGATGCTCCTCCCGTGCGCGAGGGCGACATGGCGACGATCGCCGCGCCGATCGACTTCCTCGGCATCAACTACTACCAGGGACGCGTGGTCAGGGCCATGCCGGACGGCGGATCGCGTCCCGTCTACCAGCACGACGTTCCTCACACCGACATGGGGTGGGAGGTGGCGCCTGACGGGCTGTACGAGCTGCTCGTGCGCCTCCGCGACGACTACGCGCCGCCGTCGATCGTGATCACCGAGAACGGGGCGGCGTACTGCGACGCCCGCGGACACGACGGTCGGGTGAGCGACCCGGAGCGCACCGCCTACGTCACGGCGCACGTCGAGGCGCTGCGCCGCGCGATCGACGCCGGCGTGCCCGTGGACGGGTACTACGTCTGGACGCTGCTCGACAACTTCGAGTGGGCCGAGGGCTACACGCGGCGATTCGGGCTCGTCTACGTCGACTTCCCGACGCTGGAGCGAGTCCCCAAGGCGAGCTTCCACGCCTATCGCGACATCATCGCGCGCGAGCGAGGGCTCGCGAGGGCTGCGCCCGTCGCCACGCGGGCCGGCGTGGGGGCGCACGAGCGATGACGGCCGCCGCACCCACCTCACCCCGGATCGCGCTGCAGCTCTACACGCTCCGGTCGCTGACCGCGGTCGACCTGCTCGCCACGATCCGCGAGGTCGGCGCACTCGGCTACGAGGGCGTCGAGCTCGCGGGCCTCCACGGCCACGACCCGGAGGTCGTCGCAGCCGTGTGCGAGGAGGTCGGCCTGGCGATCGCCGGCGCGCACGTCGGCGCGGACGCGCTTCGCCGCCTCACCCGAGACCGTCGCCGACGAGCTCCGCATCCTCGGCCTCGACGCGATCGTGTTCCCGACCCTCCCCGCGGGTGAGGGTCTCGCGGCGGTCGAGCGGCTGCACGAGCTCGGGCTGCAGGCCCGCACGCTGGGGCTCCAGCCCGTCTTCCACAACCACGCGACCGAGCTTCTACGCGACGCCGACGGCTTCCGCCCGTGGGAGGCGCTGCTCGCGCTCGACGAGCTCGCCTTCGAGCTCGACCTCGGCTGGGCGTGGGTCGCACGCGAGAGCCCGGCAGACCTGCTGCGGGGCCTCGCGGGACGCGTGCCGCTCGTGCACGTGAAGGATCACGTGCACGACGGGACGGGCACGCCCGACTGCCCGGTCGGCGACGGCGAGGTCGGCTACGACGTCGTCGTTCCGCTCGCAGCTGCGTGCGGCGTCCACTGGCTCGTGGTCGAGCAGGACGAGCCGGGCGACGACCCGCTCGCCGCAGCGGCCCGGTCACTCGCCGCGGTGCAGGCGTTCCGCACCGGCGCTGCCTAGGAACTCGTTCCAAGGCAAACCTGCCTCAGTCGACCCGACGGGCTGCGAGCTCGCGCGCATAGCCCTCGAACCAGTCGAGCGCGGCCGGGTCGGCCAGCGCGTCACGACTCGCGGCAGCGTCGACCAGCTCGCCCATCAGGATCCGCTTGACGGGGATCTCCAGCGTCTTGCCGGAGAGCGTGCGGGGCACCGCGGGAGCGGCGACGATCTCATCGGGCACGTGCCGGGGCGAGCAGTCTCGCGGATCGCCCGCGGAGGCGCGCCACGAGGTCGTCGTCGAGCTCCGCGCCGGCTCGGAGCACGACGAACAGCGGCATGTAGCCGTCCGTGCCGACGAGCGGGACGTCGACGACGAGCGCGTCGACGACCTCGTCGTGCGGCGAGCACCACCCGGTAGATCTCGCTCGTCCCGATCCGGACGCCGCCGCGGTTGATCGTCGCGTCGCTCCGGCCGCTGATCACGGCGGTGCCCGCGCTCGCTGATCTCGATCCAGTCGCCGTGACGCCAGATGCCCGGGCCACGACTCGAAGTAGCTCTCCCGGTAGCGGCTCCCGTCGGGATCGCCCCAGAAGCAGACGGGCATCGACGGCAGCGGGGCGGTGAGCGACGAGCTCGCCGACCTCGCCGACGAGCGGACGGCCGTCGGGGCTCCACGCCTCCACGCCGCGCCGAGCGGCGGGGCCCTGCAGCTCGCCCCGGGTCACCGGGAGCGTCGGCACCCCGCCGACGAAGGCCGTGCAGACGTCCGTTCCGCCCGAGGTCGAGAAGAGCCAGACGTCGCCGAGCTCGCGGCTGCACCCAGTCGAAGGCCTCGGGCGAGAGCGGCGACCCGGTCGAGCCGACTGCCGCGAGCGAGGAGAGGTCGCCTCGCTCGCGCGGCCGGACCCCGGCCTTGGCACAGGCGCCGAGGTACGCCGCGCTCGTCCCGAAGATCGTGATCCCCGTCTCCGCCGCCAGGTCCCAGAGCCCCCGGTGTCGGGGATGACCGGGTTGCCGTCGTAGAGGACGATCTCAGCGTCCGTGAGCAGCCCCGCCGACGAGGAAGTTCCACATCATCCAGCCGGTCGTCGTGAACCAAAGAGCCGGTCGTCCGCCTGTGACGTCGAGGTGGAGGTGAGCACCTTCGTCAAGCTCGAGCGCGATCCCGCCGTGGGAGTGGACGATCGCCTTCGGCAGACCGGTGGTCCCCGACGAGTAGAGGATCCAGAGCGGGTGGGCGAACGGGACGTGCGCGGCGGGCGAGCGACCGCGCCCTCTCCGAGCTGCTCCAGCTCCCGCCACGACATGCCTCCGCGGAGGCGTCCCGGGTCGGCATCGGGGTCGAGGTACGGGAGGAGCACCGCGTGACGAACGCTCGGCAGCTCCTCGAGCAGCGCTGCGACGGACTCGAGCCGGTCGACGTCGTTCCCTCCGTACCGGTAGCCGTCGACAACGAGCAGCACCGTCGGCTCGATCTGGGCGAAGCGGTCGACGATCGCGCGTGCGCCGAACTCCGGCGCGGCGGACGACCACACCGCGCCGAGCGACGCGGTCGCGAGGAACGCGGCGACGGTCTCGGGCAGGTTCGGCATCACCGCCGACGACGCGGTCGCCCTCGCCCACCCCGAGCTGCCGGAGCCCCCCGGCGATCCTCCCCACCTGGGCGCGCAGCTCCGCCCACGTCACCTCGGTCGACTGCCGGAGCTCCGAGCGATGCCGATCGCCACGCGCTCGTCGGGAGCGGCCCGGTCGAGGACGGCCTCCGCGAAGTTGAGCGTCGCGCCCGGGAACCACTCGGCGCCCGGCATCTCCCGGCGACCGAGGACCGCGTTCGGCCGGAGTCGCGAACGGCACCCCGAAGAACTGGCGACCGCGCCCCAGAACCCCTCGAGGTCGTGACCGACCAGCGGTACAGCGCCGCGTAGTCGGGAAGCATGAGGTGGTGCTCCGCCTCGACCCAGCGCGTGAACCGCGTCAGGGTCGCGCGCTCGAGCCTCCGCGGAGGGCCGCCAGATGATCGGGGGGCTGGTCACGCGTGCTCCTCGAGGGCCGGAGCCCGGCACCGAGCCGGGCGTCGGCACCGTGATAGAAGAGCCTGCTGCCCCGATGAGGACGTGTCAAATGCCACCCGCGGCTCGGACTGCCGGCCCATGACGCTCCCACGCCGGGTGCTCGTCGCGAACCGCGGCGAGATCGCGCTCCGCATCGCGCGCACGTGCCGTCGCGCTCGGCATCGAGTCGGTGACTCGTCGTCGCGCCCGGGCGACGAGGGCTCGCTGCACGCGCGCCTCGCCGACGAGACGCTGCCGGTCGCGCTCGTACCTCGACGCGGCAGCGCTCGTGGCGGCGGCCCAGAGGCGGGCGCAGACGCCGTCCACCCCGGCTACGGCTTCCTCGCGGAGAGCGCAACCTTCGCCGAGGCCGTCGACCGCGGCCGGGCTCGTCTGGATCGGGCCGCCCGCGGAGGCGCTCCGGCTGGGCGGCGACAAGCTCGAGGCGAAGCGGATCGCGGCGGAGGCCGGCGTGCGGACGCTTCCGACCGGCTCGCCCGACGAGATCGGCCTGCCGCTCCTCGTGAAGGCTGCGGCAGGCGGCGGCGGGCGGGGAATGCGGGTCGTCGACGACCCTCGAGGAGCTCGAAGACGCGCTCGCGGCGGCGGCGCGCGAGGCGGAGGCCGCATTCGGCGACGGCACCGTGTTCTGCGAGCGCTGGCTGCGACGGCCGCGGCACGTCGAGGTGCAGCTGCTCGCCGACAGCCACGGAACGGTGCGTCGCGCTCGGCGACCGCGACTGCTCGATCCAGCGCCGCCACCAGAAGGTGCTGGAGGAGGCTCCGGCACCGGGCCTGACCGACACCGTCCGGGACGCTCTCGCCCGCGACGCGGTCGCCTTCGCCCGGGCGATCGGCTACGTGAGCGCGGGCACGGCCGAGTTCCTCGTGGACGGTGAGGACGTCTACTTCCTCGAGCTGAACGGCGCGCATCCAGGTCGAGCATCCGGTCACCGAGGCGGTCACCGGGCTCGACCTCGTCGAGCTTCAGCTCCGGATCGCCGCCGGCGAGGCTCGATCGCCGAGCTCCGCCCCGAGGTCGCTGGGCACGCGGTCGAGGCGCGCCTCTACGCCGAGGATCCGCGCACCTTCCTGCCGCAGCCCGGCCACGTCGAGCGGCTCGGTGCTGCCCGAGGGCGTCCGGGTCGACGCCGGCGTCGAGGAGGGCGACGAGGTCTCGGGCTGCCTACGACCCGATGATCGCGAAGCTCGATCGCCCACGGCGCCGACCGGGCCGAGGCACTCGAGCGGCTCGCCGACGCGCTCGCGGCGACGAAGGTCGTGGGCGTCGAGCACCAACCTGCCGTTCCTCCGCTGGCTCGTCGGGCACCCGGTCTGCGCGCCGGCGACCACGACGACGGCGTTCCTCGTCGAGCACCCCCCGCTCTCGGCCCCTCCCGCTCCGCTCCCCGGGACGGGCCTTCGCGGGCGGCTGGCGGCTGAACCTGCCAGCACGCGCCCAGACGGCCCGCGCCGTCGGCCGGACGGCGAGCTCCGACCATGGCGAGGCGCACGCCGACGGCGACGGCAGCGTGCACCGACGCCGATGCCGGGGACGGTGATCGCTCGTCCACGTCGCGGTGGGGGAGCGCGTCGCGGCGCGCCAGCCGCTGGTCGTGCTCGAGGCGATGAAGATGGAGCACGCGCTGGTGGCGCCGTTCGACGGCGGAGGTCGCGTCCGATCGCCGTCGCCGTCGGCGACCAGGTGCCCGCAGGGGCGATACTCGTCGAGCTGGAGGGTTGATCAGTGATGGGCGTGGGTGTCGGGGAGGGCCTGCACCAGAGAGCGTGGCCCGCGGACACGATGCGCCGCGTGCAGGCCCCCAACCGCGCGTGCGACCATTACCGATCAACCGTCTAGACACGAGGGAGGTTGAGGATGACGGTGCTCGGCACGTTCGTCGCCCGGGACGACGTCTTCGCGGCGTCGCGAGGCGCACATGGAGGCGCTCGTCGCCGAGCTGCGCGAGCGCACGGCCCTCGTCGCGCGCGGCGGCGGCGAGCGGGCGCTCGAGCGGCACCGCGAGCGCGGGAAGCTCACCGCGCGCGAGCGCATCGACCGGCTGGTCGACCCCGGCAGCGCGTTCCTCGAGCTCGGCGCGCTCGCCGCCTGGGAGCTGTACGGCGGCGACGTCCCCTCGGCGGGGATCGTCACCGGCATCGGCGTGGTCGAGGGCCGGCACTGCGTGATCGTCGCGAACGACGCGACCGTCAAGGGCGGGACCTACTTCCCCCTCACCGTGAAGAAGCACCTGCGCGCCCAGGAGGTCGCGGCCCAGAACCATCTCCCCTGCATCTACCTCGTCGACTCCGGCGGCGCGTTCCTGCCGCTCCAGGACGAGGTGTTCCCCGACCGGGACCACTTCGGCCGGATCTTCTACAACCAGGCCCGGCTCTCGGCCGCCGGGGATCCCGCAGATCGCGGTCGTGATGGGCTCGTGCACCGCCGGCGGCGCCTACGTCCCGGCGATGAGCGACGAGACGGTGATCGTGCGGGGGACGCGGGACGATCTTCCTCGGCGGCCCGCCGCTCGTGAAGGCCGCGACGGGCGAGGACGTGACCGCGGAGGAGCTCGGCGGCGCCGACGTCCACGCACGCCGCTCCGGCGTCGCCGACCACTACGCGACCTCCGACGAGCATGCGCTCGCCCTCGCCCGCCAGATCGTCCGCCACCTCGGATCGCGGCGCAGTGCCCCCTGGGAGATCCGTCCGCCCGGAGGCGCCCGTCGTCGATCCCGGCGATCTCTACGGGCTCGTCCCCGAGGACTTCCGCCACGAGCTCGACCCGCTCGAGGTGATCGCGCGGATCGTCGACGGCAGCCGCTTCCACGAGTTCAAGGCGCTCTACGGCGACACGCTCGTGTGCGGCTTCGCGCACCTCGAGGGCCATCCGGTCGGGATCCTCGCGAACCGCGGGATCCTGTTCGGCGACTCGGCCAGGAAGGGCGCGCACTTCGTCGAGCTCGCCTGTGCACGGGGGATCCCGCTCGTCTTCCTCCAGAACATCACCGGCTTCATGGTCGGGAAGGAGGCCGAGGAGGCGGGCATCGCCCGCGACGGCGCGAAGCTCGTCACCGCCGTCGCCTGCGCGAACGTGCCGAAGCTGACCGTCGTGATCGGCGGCTCCTTCGGCGCGGGCAACTACGCGATGTGCGGGCGCGCGTACGGCCCGCGGCAGCTCTGGATGTGGCCGAACGCGCGGATCAGCGTGATGGGCGGCGAGCAGGCGGCGACGGTGCTCTCGATGGTCGGCGACGCCGATCCCGACGCGATCCGCGACGCAGTACGACGCCGAGGGGAGCCCGTACCACTCCACCGCGCGGCTCTGGGACGACGGGATCATCGATCCGCTCGACACGCGGCGCGTGCTGGCGATGGGGCTCGAGGCAGCCGCCGGAGCGCCGCCCGAAGCCGACGACGTTCGGCGTCTTCCGGATGTAGCGTGACGGCGTGGCCGCGACGAGCACGACACGCGACGGCGCCGTCCTCCACGTCACCCTGACCCGCCCGGAGACGCGGAACGCGTTCGACGACCTCACCGCCGACGAGCTGACGACTGCGTTCGCGGACGTCGGCGACGCGCGTGCGGTGGTGCATTCGCGGCGAGGGCGCAGAGCTTCTCCGCGGGCGCGGACGTCGACTGGATGCGACGGACGGGCGGGCTCTCGTTCGAGGAGAACCTCGCGAGCGCAGCGCGGATGCGAGCGATGTTCGAGGCGATCGACGGCTGCCCCGGCGCCGGTCGTGGTCGCTGCTCATGGTCACGCGCTCGGCGGCGGCGCGGGGCTCGTCGCCTGTGCGGACGTCGCGCTCGCCCACCCTGAGACCGTGTTCGGGTTCTCGGAGGTGAAGCTCGGGATCGTGCCCGCGGTGATCTCGCCGTTCGCGCTGCGCGCGATCGGCGAGCGCCAGGCCCGACGGCTCTTCGTCACGGGCGAGCGCTTCGACGCCGCCACGGCGCAGCGGATCGGGCTCGTGCACGAGCTCGCCGACGATCTCGACGCGGCCGTCGCACGCGTGCTCGCCGAGCTGCTCTCCGCCGCGCCCGCCGCCGCGCGCGCCGCGAAGCGCATCGCGCTCGAGCACCCGGACGGCCCCGAACCGAGCGGCTGATCGCCGAGGCGCGCACGGGCCCCGAGGGACAGGAAGGCCTCGCCGCATTCCTCGAGCGTCGACCCCCGAGCTGGATGTCGACGCCGTGAGCGAGCGGAAGCCGGTCTACGGCCCCGAGGACGCGACGAACGCTCCGCGCGAGGCGCCCGGGGCGTTCCCGTTCACGCGCGGCCCGTATCCCGACATGTACCGGGGCCGGCCGTGGACGATCCGCCAGTACGCCGGCTTCGCGACGGCCGAGGAGTCGAACGAGCGCTACCGGATGCTGCTCGACCAGGGCCAGACGGGCCTCTCGATCGCGTTCGACCTGCCGACCCAGCTCGGGCTCGACTCGGACGACCCGCTCGCCGAGGGCGAGGTCGGCCGTACCGGCGTCGCGATCGACTCGCTCGCCGACATGGAGGTGCTCCTCGCCGGGATCCCGCTCGACCGCGTGTCGACCTCGATGACGATCAACGCGCCGGCGGCGATCCTGCTGCTGCTCTACCAGCTCGTCGCGGAGGGCCAGGGCGTGCCGGGGACGGCGCTGCGCGGCACCGTCCAGAACGACATCCTCAAGGAGTACGTCGGCCCGCGGGAACTACATCTTCCCGCCGCGACCCTCGATGCGGCTCACGACCGACGTGTTCGCGTTCTGCGCGGAGGAGATCCCGCACTGGAACACGATCTCGATCTCCGGGTACCACATCCGCGAGGCCGGGTTCGACTGCGGCGCAGGAGCTCGCGTTCACGCTCGCGCACGGGATCGCCTACTGCGACGCGGCGGTCGCGGCCGGGCTCTCGCCGGACGACTTCGGCGCGCGGCTCTCGTTCTTCTTCAACGCGCACAACGACTTCTTCGTCGAGGTCGCGAAGTTCCGTGCCGCGCGGAGGCTCTGGGCGACGATCATGCGCGACCGGTTCGGCGCGACGAGCCCGAAGGCGCAGGCGCTCCGGTTCCACACCCAGACCGGTGGCTCGACGCTCACCGCGCAGCAGCCCGAGAGCAACATCGTGCGCGTGGCGATCCAGGCGCTCGCCGCCGTCTGCGGCGGCACGCAGTCACTGCACACCAACTCGTTCGACGAGGCGCTCGCGCTGCCCACGGAGCACGCCGCCACCATCGCGCTTCGGACACAGCAGGTGCTGATGCACGAGGCAGGCACGACCGAGACCGCCGACCCGCTGGGCGGCTCCTGGCTGATCGAGGCGCTGACCACGGAGCTCGAGCAGGAGGCGACGACGCTGATCGAGCGGATCGACGCGCTCGGCGGCGCGGTCGCGGCGATCGAGGCGGGTTTCACGCAGGGCGAGATCGAGGAGGCCGCCTTCCGCTACCAGACGGAGGTCGAGGGCGGCAGCCGCGTGATCGTGGGCGTCAACCGGTTCCAGACCGACTCCGAGCGAGACGATCGAGCTCCACCGAGTCGATCCTGCCGTCGAGGAGCGGCAGCGGGAGCGCACGGCGCGCGTCCGCGCAGACCGGAGCGCCGAGACCGCTGCCGCGGCGCTCGCGGAGATCCGCGGGGTCGCGCAGACCGACGCGAACCTCCTCCCCGCCATGCGTGACGCGCTCCGCGCCCGGTGCACGATCGGCGAGATCTGCACGGTGCTGCGCGACCTGTGGGGCACCTACGACGCGACGCGCTGACGGCAGGGCCTGACGCGATGGGTCTGGGCTCGCTCCGCGACCCCAGACCAGGCTGCGCTCATGCCGGGGTCTGGCGTCCGGCGAAGCCGGAGGCCTGACCCCAACGCACCTGGCAATGCTCGAGCGCTCGCCTACCCCGGCGACGGGCCTCCCGGAGATCTGTGCTCGCCTCGCACCCCCAGGCTCCGGCTGGCGCGCGCCGCTTCTCAGAACGCCCCGAGCGCGCTACCGTCGAACAGAGCCCGCGCCCGTTTCGGACCGAGACGCTCGACACAGGCCGCGTAGGGGACGTCGAGGGTCGGCGGCCGGTGCGCACGATGGCCGTCCGAGGCCACGAGTCCTGCGAGGCCGGACTCGGCCAGCTCCCAGCCCACCCGCTCGGCGGTCGTCCCGTGGCCACCGACGAGCGACGGGCCGTTCAGGCACAGCACCCAGCCTCGCTCGACGAGAGCCGCGAGCGCCTGCGGATCCTCCGCGACCTCGCGACAGCGCTCCGGATGCGCGAGCACCGGCGTCAGGCCCTCGGAGGCGATGCGCTCGGCCGCGCGCTGGACCAGAGCGAGCTGACCCTCGAAGTCGAGCCACGAGCCGGGGAACTCGACGAGCACGGCGTCGGTGCCTTCCAGCCGGAGATCCGCCGGGTCGCGTGTCAGCGCCTCGGAGGGGAACACCTCGAACCCGCGCCGGAGCTCCAACCCCAGCTCGGCAGCGCCTTCTCTGACGGAGGGAAAGCTCTCCTCGAACACGTGTGCGCGACGGTCGCTCCAGGGGTAGCTGTCCCAGGATGCGTGGACATGGGGCGTCGCGAAGAGGACACGCGTCCCGGTCTCCGCGGCGCGTCGACAGAGCGCGAGCGCCTCCTCGATCGTCGCGCTCCCGTCGTCCTCGGACGGGACGACGTGGGAGTGCGTGTCGACGAAGAACGGCAGGGCCACTCCCCCAGGCTGCCTGTCACGCGAGAGAGCGTGACGCGGTTGGCAAAGCTCGCTATTCCGACTATCGTGATCTAGACGAACTCGGAAGAGGAGCCTGATGGCCTGGGACAGCCTGACCGACGATCAGCGCGAGCTACGCGATCTCGTCCGCACGCTGACCCGCGAGCGCATCGCACCGCGTGCCGCCGAGATCGACGCGTCGCACGCGTTCCCCTGGGACGTCGTCGAGCTCTACCGCGAGCACGCGATCTTTGGGCTGCTCTTCGACGAGGCCGACGGCGGTCTCGGCACGGGGACGCTGCTCTCGCTCGTCGCGATCGAGGAGATCTCGAAGGTCTGCGCCACGTCAGGACTGATCCTCGCAGTCCAGGAGCTCGGCGCGCTCGGTCTCAAGCTCGCCGGAACGCCGGCCCAGCGCAGCGGCCTGGCTCCCGCGCCTCGCCTGCGGGGGAGGTGCTCGCCGCCTATGCGCTGACCGAGGCGGGGTCGGGCTCCGACTCTGCCGCGATGCGAAGCACGGCCAGACGCGAGGGCGACGCGTACGTCATCGACGGCACGAAGCGGTTCATCACGAACGCCGGCGTGGCGGGCCTCTACACGGTCTTCGCCAAGACGGACGCCGATGCCGGCCATGCAGGGATCTCCGCCTTCCTCGTCGAGGCCGACACGCCCGGATTCGAGGTCACGCGCCTCGAGGAGAAGATGGGGATCGCAGGCTCGACGACCGGCGAGCTCATGTTCGAGGGGGTCCGTGTCCCCGTGGCGAACCGGCTCGGCGAGGAGGGCGCCGGGTTCAAGCTCGCGATGCGCATCCTCGACCGGTCGCGGCCCGGCGTCGCCGCTCAGGCGCTCGGCATCGCGCAGGGTGCGACCGACGTCGCACTCGACTACGCCCGGTCGCGCGAGACGATGGGCCGCCCGATCGCCGAGCACCAGCTGATCGCGGCGAAGCTCGCGGACATGGAGACGGAGTGCGAGGCCGCCCGTGGCCTGCTCCACCGCTACGGCCGCATGGTCGACGACGGCGCGCCCGAGCACGAGCTGACGAAAGCGTCCGCCATGGCGAAGCTCAAGTGTGGCGACGTCGCGATGGCCTGCGCAACCGAGGCGGTGCAGGTGCTCGGAGGCTACGGCTACGTGAAGGAGTACCCGGTCGAGCGCTTCATGCGCGACGCGAAGATCACCCAGATCTACGAGGGCACGCAGGAGGTGCAGCGGCTCGTGATCGCACGCGAGATGCTCAAGGAGCTGCGCTCGTCCTCGCTCGAGGCGTTCGCGTGAAGCGCGTCGCCGGCGACACCGACCGCGGGCCTCGCGGCCGTCGAGCCGACCCCCGAGCCGCCGCTGCGCGTGGTCACCGCCGCGTCGCTCTTCGACGGCCACGACGCCGCGATCAACGTCATGCGCCGCCTGATCCAGGCGACGGGCGCCGAGGTCGTCCACCTCGGGCACAACCGCAGCGTCGACGACATCGTCCGGGCCGCGATCCAGGAGGACGCGGACGCGATCGCCGTCAGCTCCTACCAGGGCGGTCATCTGGAGTTCTACCGCTACATGGTCGAGCGATTGCGCGATCAGGGGGCCGGGCACATCCGCGTGTTCGGTGGCGGAGGCGGGACGATCACCCGCGACGAGATCGCAGCGCTCGAACGCGACGGGATCGAGCGCATCTACCACCCCGACGACGGACTCGAGCTCGGCCTCCGCGGGATGATCGACGATCTCGTGCACCGTACGGAGGACGGCCGGGTCGCGTCCGCGGAGCCGACGGTCGACGAGCTGGGGACCGACCTCGGCAAGGCCCGGATGCTGTCCGCGCTCGAGGACGGAGTGCTCGTCGGTGGCAGGCTCGAGCGGCTCCGTGCCTCGTGGTCGGCGCTCCCGCAGGCGCCGGTCGTCGGGATCACCGGAACGGGCGGTGCGGGCAAGAGCACCGTCACGGACGAGATCCTGCGTCGGTTCCTGCTCCACCTGCCCGAGCGGCGCATCGCGGTTGTCGCCGTCGACCCCACGCGTCGCCGCACCGGCGGAGCCTTGCTCGGTGACCGGATCCGGCTCAACAGCCTGACCGGCGGCCGCGTCTTCATGCGCTCGCTCGCGACACGCCGCCGCCACCTCGCGACGAGCCCGATGCTCCACGACGCCGTCGCGTTCCTGCGAGGACGGTTCGACCTGGTGCTCGTCGAGACTGCGGGGATCGGCCAGAGCGATTCGGAGATCGTCGATCTCGTCGACATCCCCGTCTATGTGATGACGGCCGAGTACGGAGCCCCGAGCCAGCTCGAGAAGATCGACATGCTCGACCTGGCGGCGCTCGTGATCCTCAACAAGTTCGACCGCCGAGCGAGCGAGGACGCGCTGCGCGACGTGCGACGCCAGTGGCGCCGCAACCACGCCGCGTTCGACCTGCCCGAGGCCGACGTCCCGGTGCTCCCGACGGTCGCGAGCCAGTTCGACGATCCCGGGGTGACGCGCGTCTTCGCGACGCTCTGCCGAATGCTCGCCGAGCGTGGCACCGGCTGGGCCCCTGGGATCGACGTCGCAGCGCTCGCGCCGCCCTCGGCCGTCGGCCTGATTCCGGCCGGCACGGACCGGCTACCTCGGGCGAGATCGCGGAGCAGGGCCGGTCGCTTCGCGCCCACGTCGAGGCGTGCGCGGCGTGCCGCGGCGACGGCCGAGCACTGCTACGAGGCGCTCAGGGCTCTCGGCGATACGGGGCTCGGCGAGCCGCTCGCGCCGTGCGACGGCCCACCGGCCAACGACGCGATCGGAGCGCTCCGCGCACGCTACGCGGCGGAGCTGGCGGCGCTCGGCCCGGCTGCCTGCGACCTGCTGCGCTCCTGGCCCGACCGCCTGGCGGCGATCGAGGGCGAGACGTACGCGTACGAGGTGCGCGGCAGGATCGTCGAAGGAGCGAACCACCACGAGACGCAGAGCGGGCTCGCTGTTCCGAAGATCGCGCCGCCACGGCTCGACGGCTGGGGCGACCGGCTGCGGTTCCTGATGAACGAGAACCTCCCCGGGGCGTACCCCTTCACGGCGGGCGTCTACCCCTACCGCCGCGCCGGAGAGGATCCGATCCGGATGTTCGCCGGCGAAGGCACGCCCGAGCGCACCAATCGGCGGTTCCACTACCTGGCCCAGGGCCACGCCGCGGCACGGCTCTCGACCGCGTTCGACTCGGTGACGTTGTACGGCAACGACCCGCACGAGCGACCGGACATCTACGGCAAGGTCGGGAACTCCGGGGTGTCCGTGGCGACCCTCGACGACGCGAAGAAGCTGTACTCGGGCTTCGACCTGTGCGCGCCGGCGACCTCGGTCTCGATGACGATCAACGGCCCGGCGCCGATCGTCCTGGCCTTCTTCCTGAACGCGGCGATCGACCAGCAGGTCGAGAAGCACCTCCGGGAGACGGGATCGCTCGAGTCCGCTCGCGCGCGGATCGCCGCCCAGCGCGCGCTTCCCTCCTACGACGGCGACCTCCCGACCGGCAGCGACGGTCTCGGGCTCGGGCTGCTCGGGATCTCCGGTGACGAGGTCGTCGACGCCGAGACGTACGCCCGCATCGCCGCCACGACCCTGCGGGCCGTCCGCGGCACGGTTCAGGCCGACATCCTCAAGGAGGACCAGGCTCAGAACACGTGCATCTTCTCGACGGAGTTCGCGCTGAAGATGATGGGAGACGTCCAGGAGACCTTCGTCCGGCGCGGCGTCCGCAACTTCTACAGCGTCTCGATCAGCGGGTACCACATCGCCGAGGCGGGCGCGAATCCGATCACGCAGCTCGCCTTCACGCTCGCCAACGGGTTCACGATCGTCGAGTACTACCTCGCCCGCGGCATGGCGATCGACGACTTCGCGCCGAACCTGAGCTTCTTCTTCTCGAACGGGATGGACGCGGAGTACGCCGTGATCGGGCGTGTCGCGCGGCGGATCTGGGCGCGTGCCCTGCGGGAGCGCTACGGGGCGAGCGAGCGCAGCCAGATGCTCAAGTACCACGTCCAGACGTCGGGGCGCAGCCTCCACGCGCAGGAGATCGCGTTCAACGACATCCGCACGACGCTGCAGGCGCTCACGGCGATCGTCGACAACTGCAACAGCCTCCACACGAACGCCTTCGACGAGGCGGTGACGACGCCGACGGAGGAGTCCGTGCGGCGTGCCGTCGCGATCCAGCTCGTGATCAACCGCGAGCTCGGCCTGAACGCCTGCGAGAACCCGCTGCAGGGCTCGTTCCTGGTCGAGCGACTCACGGATCTCGTCGAGGAGGCGGTCTACGCCGAGTTCGACCGGCTCTCGGAGCGCGGCGGCGTGCTCGGCGCGATGGACACGATGTACCAGCGCGGGCGCATCCAGGACGAGAGCATGCTCTACGAGACGCGCAAGCACGACGGGACGCTGCCGATCGTCGGGGTGAACACGTTCCTTCCGTCAGAGCGGGCCTCCGACGCGCTCGGCTCGCTCGAGCTGATGCGCTCCTCGGACGACGAGAAGCGGGCGCAGATCCGCTCTGTGCGGGCGTTCTCGGCTCGCAACGCGGACGCTCGACCGGCCGCGCTCGCCCGTCTTCAGGAGGTCGCACGGGCTCGCGCGAACGTCTTCGACATGCTCCTCGACGTGGTCAAGGTCGCGACGCTCGGCGAGATCACCACTGCGCTCTTCGAGGTCGGCGGCGAGTACCGGAGAGGCATGTGAGCGCGCCACCCGCCGAGAGCGCGGCGTTCGACCCCATCTCGGAGGCGGCGCGCCTCTGGACGGAGAGCTTCGGCAGCGAGCCCGTGCCGGCGATGGTCGCGGTCACCTCCGTCATGCGCGCGCAGCAGATCCTGATGGGAAGGCTGAACGAGCTGCTGCGCCCGCTCGGGCTGACGTTCCCCCGCTACGAGGCCCTGATGCTGCTGCGCTTCAGTCGCGCCGGATCCGCTCCCGCTCGGCAAGATCGGCGAGCGCCTGCAGGTGCACCCGACGAGCGTCA
The DNA here is from genome assembly GCA_963849125.1 of uncultured Actinomycetes bacterium. GTDB lineage: Bacteria > Actinomycetota > Thermoleophilia > Gaiellales > Gaiellaceae > Gaiella. The sequence continues at coordinate 457,865 of CAWKGI010000023.1, forward strand.
CCAACACGATCGACGGGCTCGAACGCCTCGGCCTCGTCCGGCGAGAGCCCTCGCAGCGCGACCGTCGCCAGACGCTCGCGACGCTCACCCGCGAGGGTCGCGACCGGGCGGAGCGGGCCAGCGCACTGCTCAACGAGGAGCGCTTCGGCACCTCACCGCTCGGCGACGCGCAGCTCGACGCGCTCTCGGACGTGCTGCGGGCGCTCCGCGCCGATGCCGACGCTCCCGACGTCTCACTGACCGAAGACGTTGACCGCCCGCGCAGCGACGAGCGAGCACGGTGACCGCGGAGACGACCGACTCGACGGCCATGAGCACCTTGGCCCGCCGGGTGAGCGGCATCGTGTCGGTGGGGCTGAACGCGATGGAGTTCGTGAGGGAGACGTAGAGGTAGTCGTAGGCGTGCGGCGCCCAGCCCGGTCGCGCGAGCGTCGGGTTCTCGTCCTGCGGGAACTGGAGGTCGGGCCACTCGCGCGCGGCTGCGCGTGCCCGCGCGGTCGGCCCGCCCTCGTCGAGCTCCCACAGGGCGATCCCGAAGACCGCGACGTTGGTGAGCAGCAGTGCGAGCGCCGTGACGAGGAGCTGCGGTGCATGCAGCTGGTCGCCGCGCCGGACGAGCGTCGCGAGGAGCAGCATGAGCGCAACGAGACTGCCGACGAGCGAGAGGACGATCAGCAGGATCGCGATCCGACGATTTGCCTCTGCCGGACGGTCGGCGCGCGGCGCCTCGAGCAGCGCCAGCGCGAGCAGCGCGACGGGAACGGCGACGACGAGCCAGATCCACCAGTCGTGCTTGAGCCCGAGCAGCTGCCAGCCGTTCACCCGGCTGAGCACGGCGAGCCCGACGAGGCTCCCGGCGGCAAGCAGCGCCACCGGCGCGGCCTCGCCGCGTGCCTCGCTCCGGCTGCGCCCTTCGCTCTTCGGACGTCACGTTGGCGGATTCGCGCCCCGCCCGACGACCCCTGCCCTCGAAGCTATGACCCTCCGGCGTGGACGAAGGCTGCGAGGTCGGCGATCTCCTGCGGGGAGAGATCCCCGGCATACGCCGTCATCGCCCCCCGGCCACCCGCGATCACCGCGGCGATCTGCGCCTCGGTCAGCGCGGTTGTGTCGAGGGACGGGCCTGTCTTCCCGGACGCGCCGGCCGGGGCGAAGGCGTGGCAGCCGGCACACCCGGTCGAGGCGAAGACCAGCTTGCCGTTGACGGGATCGCCGGCGACGGGGATCGTGGTCTGGGTCTCCGTTGCCGTGGGTGACGCGCTGTCGTCGCCACCACCGAGCATGGCAAACGCTACGACCGCGCCGACGAGTGCGACGGCGATCACGGCGACGGTGCCGAGCAGCAGCCCTCGTGACGAGCCGGCGTCGGCCGGCTCTGTGTCGTCGACGGTCTCGAGGTCGTCCTCCGCGTCGACGACCTCGCCGCCGGCCTCGTCGGCGACATCGGCCGCCATGAGCAGGCGCCGCTCGTTCCGCCAGGCGATGGCCATGAGCGGTGCCGATCATCAGGAAGCCGCTGCCTGCCAGGAACGGGATGGTGCTCACGCCGAAGTGCTTGAACCACACGACGTGGCAGGGGACGGTCGCCGTGGTGGAGCAGATCGAGGCCTGGTCGGGGAACCACTCGAGCTGGTAGTGGTAGATCGACACGGCGAGGCCGGCAGCCGCCAGAAAGAGCGCGTAGGGCGCGATCACGCGCTCGCGTCGCACGATCGCGACGAGCAGCAGCACGACCATCGGATACATGGCGATGCGCTGGTACCAGCAGAGGACGCACGGGATGTAGCCGACCGACTCGCTGAAGTAGAGGCTGCCGGAGACGGCGACGAGCGCGACGATCCAGGCGAGCCAGACCTCGGCGCCGTCCACCGTCCCGGCGATCGTGCTCCCCAGCCGGCCGACGCCGAGCCGCTCCGCCAACGCGCCGACCCACGTCAGCGCGACGCCGACGAGCCCGACGAACGCCAGGAGGCTGAGGATCTGCTCGACGGCGGTGTGATCCATCGCCCGCAACCGTAGCGTCCGCGATCGCGCCACGGCCCGTCTACAGGGACGTAGGTGGACGCCGGTCGCCGGGTCGCACGCGACCCGGGGCGGGTGGTCGCAGGTCGCATACCTACCCGAGGCCGGTGCACGGGCCGCCCAGCCCTGGCGAGAAGCGCCGGTATGACTACACTCTGATTCGTGAATATAATTGCCTTTGTTGCGGGAGTCCCGCCAGAGCTCGTCTATCCGGTGGTGTTCGCAGTTGCGCTCGGCAAGTCGGCCGCTCTGCCGCTGCCGGGCACGACGACGCTGATCGCGGCCGTCGCGCTCACCCGCGAGGGCGGCGTCCTCCTCCCCGCCCTGTTCGCCTGCGCGGTGGCCGGCGCGATCCTCGGGGGGCATCTGGGGTACCTCGCGGGAGCTCGCGGCGGGCGGTGGGCTCTGACGCGGAGCGGTCGCTGGGAGCGGCATCGCATCGAGGGCCTTCGGCGCGCAGAGCTCTTCTGGGCGCGTCACGGAGTGACCACCGTTGTGGTCGCGCGCCTCTTCCCGGTGCTCCGCCATCTCGGGGGGGTCCTCGCCGGGACGAACGGGATGTCGATGAGACGCTTCGCGCCCGCGAACGCCTTCGGCGCCATCCTCTGGGCGCTCTGGGGGACGGGGATCGCGCTCGTCGTCGGCACCGCTGCCGGCGGTACGGTGGGCCCGCTCGGCACCGCTGCGCTCGCGGTGCTGTTCGCGGGGGCGCTGGGAGCGGTCGTCGGGCGTCGCGCGCTCGGCCGCAGCAGGCTCTAGCGCTGCTGCGACCCGCACGTGACGGGTCTCTGACATTCGCGGCGGCGGTCGGCGTCCCCACGGCGACGGCGGCGTCCCCCGCCCGGGATCAAGGTGACCGGGCCGAACCTCTCCGACGTCGGCCTGGGTCGCGTGGTCGCGTCGGTCAAGCGCCTGGCCTGACCGTCTTCTCGGCGCTCGCAGTCAGGCGTCAGCCGCGGAGGTAGGCGTCGTCGCCCGCGATCCAGTCCTCGCGGCGCGGCGCGAACACGTCGATCACGACCGTGTCCTCGAGCGCGACCACCTCGTGGGGGACGTCGTGAGGCAGCACGATGCTCTCACCTGCCGAGACGACCGCCTCCTCATCGCCGACCACGAACCGGGCGCTCCCGGAGAGCACGTTCGCGACCTGCTCGTTGTGGTGCCGATGCCTCGGGACGACCGCGCCGGCAGCGAGGTGGATGGTCGCGACCGTCAGGTTCTTCGCGTTGAGCATCTGCCGACCGATGCCGGGGGACAGCTGCTCGATCGGCTCCTCGCTCCAGCGCACGATCTCCATGGCCGGATCCTACGCGGGAGGCGCATAGGATCGGAGCATGACCACAGCCGGGTACTCGGGCACGCCGCTCCCGCGCAAGCTCGGGATCGCAGAAGGCTCGCACGTCGCCCTGCTGCGGGCGCCGGAAGGCTTCGAGGCGCTGCTCGAGCCGCTTCCCCCGGCGGTCTCGCTCGACGGCGACCCGGCGACGGCCGAGCTGACCGTGGCCTTCACGGTCAGCCGGGCGCAGCTCGCGGCAGAGATCGAGACGCTCGGGCAGGCGATCAGGCCCGATCGGATGCTCTGGGTCGCGTGGCCGAAGCGCAGCTCGGGGATCGAGACCGACGTGACGGAGGACGTCGTGCGCGAGCTCGCCCTCCCGCTCGGACTCGTCGACACCAAGGTCTGCGCGATCGACGCGACCTGGTCGGCCCTGCGCCTCGTGTGGAGGCGCGAGCTGAGGTAGGACCGGTGTTGCCCGGCATGCGATGATCGCCGGCGTGGATCCTCTCGGCCGTGACCCCTGTCCGCTCGTGCGCGGCAGGACGACGCGCCGGTCGACACCGCAGCTGGCGCCTGGGCTCGACCACTTGGAGCGACGAGAGCGCCCGCCGGTGCGATGAACGGCTCGTTCGGCAAGCTCATGGCGTACCTCGCGCGCATCCCGTCGGTGCTCGGGATCGTGTTCCGCAACCGCGACCTCCGACGGGTGATGCTCGCGTATGCCGCGTTCATCGCGCTCGAATGGGGCACGTGGATCACGATCATCGTCTACGCCTACAACCGCGGCGGGGCGACCACGGCAGGTGTCGTCGCCTTCGTGCAGCTCATCCCCGCGATGCTGCTCTCGCCGCTCGCCTCGGTCCTCGGCGATCGGCATCGACCGGGACGCGTGCTCGCCCTGGCCTACCTCGCGAACGGTGCTGCGGTGCTCGCGACGGCCGCCGCCCTCCTCCTCGACGCCGACCCGCTCCTCGTCTATGCGCTCGCCGCCTCGTCGGCGACCGCCTGCTCGCTGATCCGGCCGCCGCTCTACGCGCTCGTCCCGACGCTCGCGAAGACGCCGTACGAGCTGACGGCGGCGAACGTGACCACCGGGTGGGTCGAGAGCGTGACGGTCCTGGTCGCACCGGCGGTCACCGGCGTCCTCCTCGGTCTTTCGGGCCCGGCGCTCGCGCTGTTCGTGCTCGGCACCCTCGGCCTCGTCGCGTTCCTCCTGGTGCGGCCCGTGACGGGACCGCCGCCGAGCGGGGACGGCGAGCCGACGTCGGCGTTTGCGGAGATGCTCGCCGGACTTCGCCTGATCCGGGCGGAGAGAGAGCCGAGGACGCTCATCATCCTGCTCGGAGCGCTGTTCGTCGGGATCGGGGCCCTGGATGTGCTCTACGCGCAGCTTGCGATCGGAGCGCTCGACGCGGGCGACGGCTGGGCCGGCTACCTGAACGCGGCCTTCGGGGCGGGCGGCGCCATCGGCATCGCGGTCACGGTGTCGCTCGTGGGGCGCCGGCACCTCCTCCCTCCGCTGCTCGCAGCGATCGGCCTCTGGGCCGCGTCGCTCGTGACGCTTGCGATCGTCCCCACCAAGGCGAGCGCGCTCGTGCTCCTCGCGATCGCCGGTGTCGCCTGGATGCTCGTCGACATCGCCGGGCGAACGCTCCTCCAACGCGCGGCGCCGGGCGACCTCGTCTCGCGCGTCTTCGGCATGCTCGAGGGCGTCTCGAACGCCGGTCTCGCGCTCGGATCCATCCTCGTCCCGCTCTTCGTCGCGCTCGGCGGGACGACGGCCGCGCTGATCGGCGCGGCCGCGATCCTCCCGGTCGCGCTCGTCGTGACCGGCCGCCAGCTCCGCAACATCGATCGCACCGCCACGGTGCCCATCGTCGAGATCGGCCTCCTGCGCTCGCTTCCGCTTTTCGGCCCTCTCTCGCCGCCGACGCTCGAGAGCATCGCGCGCCAGCTCGAGCTGGTCGAGGTTGCAGCCGGCACCGCCGTGATCCGCGAAGGGGCCGACGGCGATCGCTGGTACGCGGTGAGCGATGGGCAGCTCGAGGTCACGAAGGACGGACAAGCCCTCGCGCTGCTCGAGCGAGGAGCCGGGTTCGGCGAGATCGCGCTCCTGCGAGACGTCCCACGCACGGCGACGGTCACGGCCCGCACGGACTGCGTGCTCTACGCGCTCGGGAAGGAGGCGTTCCTCGAGGCGATCACAGGGCACCCACAGGTCGTGATCAACGCCGAGCGGGTCGTCGAGGCGCACCTCGCGTCTTCGAGCACGGGCGGGACGCCGGTCAGCCCCGGTTGACGACATCGCCGAGCGCGTCGTCGATCGCCGCGAGCGTGGGCGCGTCGAGCGTCACGCCGACGGCCGCGACGTTGTCGTCGAGCTGCCCCGGACGGGACGCACCAACGATTGCCGACGCCACGTTCGACTCGCGCAGCACCCAGGCGAGCGAGAGCTGCGCGAGCGAGAGCCCGAGCCCGTCCGCGATCGGCACGAGGTTCTGCACGGCGCCCAGCGTGTCGTCGTTCAGGAAGCGTCCCATCGCCCACCCCATCGCCTCCGACGTGGCCCGCGAGTCCTCCGGCAGCGTCGTGCCCGGGAGGTACTTGCCCGTGAGCACGCCCTGGGCGAGCGGCGAGAAGACGATCTGGCCGATCCCGTTGGCCGCGCAGGCCGGGATGACCTCCCGCTCGGGGACGCGATGCAGCAGCGAGTACTGCGGCTGGCTCGAGACGAACCGCTCGACCCCCGGAAGCGCCAGCGCGGCCTCGATCTGCGATGCCTTCCACTCGCTGAACCCGAGGTAGCGAGCCTTGCCGGAGCGGACGACCTCGGTCAGCGCGTCCATCGTCTCCTCGAGCGGCGTGTCCTCGTCGTAGCGGTGGCACTGGTAGAGGTCGACGTGGTCGACCCGGAGCCGCCTGAGCGAGCCCTCGATCTGCTTCGCGACCTGCGTCGCCGAGAGCCCACGGTTCTCGTCGTCCATCGGGAAGTAGAGCTTCGTGGCGAGCACGTACGAGTCGCGGGGGCGCCCCGCGAGGATCTCGCCGAGCAGCTCCTCGGCGGCGCCGCGGCCGTACACGTTCGCGGTGTCGACGAAGTTGATGCCGCGCTCGAACGCCCGGTCGACGATCGCCGCCGCCGCCTCGCGGTCCTTGATCCCGACGCCGACGGTCAGCCACGAGCCGAGGGCGATCTCCGAGACGACCAGCTCGCTCGCTCCGAGGCGTCGGTACTCCATCAGTCCGTTGTACCAGCGCCCGCACCGGCAGCGTACGATCGTCCGAATGGAGCTGATCCCCCTCGGCGGCACCGGCGTGCAGGTCTCACGCGTCATCCTCGGGTGCGGCAACTTCGGCGGGATCGGCTCCGCGCCTGCGTTCTTCGGGATGGGTACCTCCCGAGAGGACGCGCTCGACCTGCTCGACGCCGCCTGGGAGCTGGGCATCACGACGCTCGACACGGCGGATGCGTACGGGGGCGGCCGGAGCGAGACGATCGTCGGCGAGTGGCTGCGGCGGCAGACGCCGGCCGTGCGGGACGCCGTCGTCGTCACGACCAAGACCTTCAACCCGATGGTCGAGGGTGGCGACCGTGGCCTCTCCCGCGTCCGCATCCGGAGACAGCTCCACAGCAGCCTCGAGCGACTCGGCGTGGAGCGCGTCGCGCTGTACATGGCACACGACTTCGATCCGGACACGCCCCAGGAGGAGACGATCGAGGCGTTCGACGAGCTCGTCCGCGAAGGGCTCGTGGGCGCGGTCGGCGCGTCGAACTTCTCCGCCGAGCAGCTCGCGGAGGCGCTCGAGATCGCGAAGCTCGAACGGTTCGCCCGCTACGAGTGGGCGCAGGAGTGCTTCTCGCTCGCCGACCAGAGGGCACGACAGACCGTCTTCCCCCTGGTGCACGAGCACGGGATCGGTCTCACCCCGTTCAGCCCGCTCGCGGGCGGTCTGCTCACGGGCAAGTACCGGCGGGGCGCCGAGACGCCTCCCGGCTCACGCCTCGAGCTCCGCGGCGACGCGCTCCGCGAGCTCATGACCGACGCGATGTTCGACGCGCTCGACGGGCTTGCCGAGCACGCCGCCGGCCACGGCGTCTCGATGGCCGGCCTTGCGCTCGCCTGGCTGCTGCACGTGCCCGAGGTCACCGCGATCGTGGTCGGCCCCGGGCGGACCGAGCACCTCGAGCCCGTGCGCGAGGCGCTCGGGGTCACCCTGGCCGACGACGAGCGCGACGCGCTGGAGAGGATGTTCCGATGAGCTCGACCGTGCTGGTGCTCGGCGAGGACGACGTGCGCGCCACGCTCGACATGGCCTCCTGCGTCGAGGCGATGGAGACCGTCCTCGCGGGCCTCGCCCGCGAGGAGCTGACGATGACGCTCCGCACGATCTTCCGCGTCCCGGACGACGACGTCCTCGGGCTTGGTCTGATGCCTGCCCATCGCGGGGGCGACGTGCCCCTGATCTCGCTGAAGGAGGTCGTCGTCGTCCCGTCCAACCCGACGCGCGGGCTCGATCCCCACCAGGGCTCGGTGATCCTCCACGACGGGAGGACGGGACAGCTCGTCGCCGTGGTCAACGCCTCCCCGATCACCGAGATCCGCACCGCAGCGGTCTCAGCCGTCGCCACGAAGCTCCTCGCGCGCGCAGACGCGAGACAGGTCGCGATCGTCGGCTCCGGGGTCCAGGGTCGCGCGCACGCAGTCGCGATGCGGGAGGTGATCCCCGGGGCCGAGCTCCGGATCTGGAGCCCGAACCCGGCGAACGTCGAGGCGCTCGCACTCGAGGCCCACGGTCTCCCCTGCACCAGCCTCGACGAGGCGCTCGACGGCGCGGATGTCGTCTGCACCTGCACCGCGTCTCCGACCCCGGTGCTCCTCGAGCGGCACCTGCCCCTCCTTGCCCCCGGCGCGCACCTGAACGCCGTGGGCTCCTCGGGGACGTGGGCCCGGGAGCTCGACGCCGACGTCGTCGCGGCCGCTTCGCTCTTCGTCGACCGTCGCGAGTCGACGGTCAACGAGTCCGGCGACTACCTGGGTGCGGTCGCCGAGCGGGGAATCGGGCCGGACCACATCCTCGCCGAGCTCGGCGAGCTGCTGATCGGCGCGCACCCCGGCCGACGCTCCGACGACGAGCTGACCCTCTTCAAGTCCCTGGGCCTGGCCGTTGAGGACCTCGCCGCTGCAGAGCTCGCCGTTCGCCGCGCGAGGGAACGCGGGATCGGCGTCGAGGTCGCGTTCTGATCCCGCTCGCAGACATCCGGCAGGCCCGCGAGGTGATCGCCGACGACGTGATCACGACGCCGCTCGTCAGGCTGCAGGTCGAGGCGGACGTCGAGATCTGGCTCAAGCTCGAGTGCCTGCAGCCCATCGGCTCGTTCAAGCTGCGCGGCGCCGCGAACGCGATCAGGCAGTCCTCACCGGAGGACTGGGCGGGCGGCGTCTGGACGACGAGCGCGGGGAACATGGCGCAGGGCGTCGCCTGGGTCGCACGAGACCTCGGCGTCGAGTGCACGGTCGTCGCGCCCGAGCACGCGCCCGCGGCAAAGCTCGAGGCGATCGAGCGTCTCGGCGGTCGCACGGTCCTGGTTCCGTACGAGAGCTGGTGGGAGTCGATGTCCACCGGGGCGTTCCCGGGTCTGACGGGCCTCTTCGTGCACCCGGTGCTCGACGAGCGCGTGATGGCCGGCAACGGGACGATCGGACTCGAGCTCGTGGAGCAGCTGGACAGGTTCGACGCCGTGCTCGTGCCCTGGGGCGGGGGCGGACTGACGAGCGGCATCGCGAGCGGGCTGAAGGGCCTCGGCTCGACAGCGCGCATCGTCGTCTGCGAGCCGGAGACGGGCGCCGCGCTCACCGCGTCCCTCGCGGCCGGACACCCGGTCGAGGTGCCCTACACCGCGTCGTTCGTCGACGGCTCGGGCTCGAAGGCGCTGCTCGCGCCGATGTGGGAGCGCGCCGCCGCCCTCGTCGACGAGGCGGTCGCGGTGACGCTCGACGACACGGCGGCCGCGGTCCGGATGCTCGCCACGAGAGCGCGCGTGGTCGCGGAAGGCGCCGGTGCGCTCGCGCTCGCGGCCGCGCTCGGCGGTCGCTTCGACGGGCAGCGCGTGGTCTGCATCGTCTCGGGAGGCAACATCGACCCTGCCCGTCTGACGACGATCCTCCGCGGGGAGACGCCAACCTAGCCACTCCCCACGGCTCGCTCTCCCGGAACCGAACTCGATCGGGGCAGAGCCGCGAGGACGCCTCGGCAGAGCCCGCGCCGCGCTCGACGACGCGCTACGGTCCCCAGGGTGGACGACACGCAGCTCCGCAAGAAGCGCGACCACGAGCTGATCGAGCTCCTCAACGAGCTACGGGTGGCGCTCCCCGGGGTGCAGGTGCTCTTCGCCTTCCTCCTGATCGCGCCCTTCAGCGCGCGGTGGGACGAGATCGGCGACGACCAGCGCGCCGCCTACCTCGTCGCACTGCTCGCGACGGTGCTCGGCACCGTGCTGCTGATCGCCCCGAGCGCCTACCACCGTCTGCGCTGGCGGGAGCGCAACCGTGAGCGGATGCTCCGCACCTCGAACAGGCTGGCGATCGCAGGCATGGGGTGCGTCGCCGTTGCGATGACGGCCTCGGTCTACCTCGTCAGCGCGGAGGTGCTTGACGGTGTGTGGCCCTGGGTGGCCACCGTGGCCTCCGGCGCCTGCTTCGCCGTTCGGCTGGTACGTGTTGCCGCTCTCGACGCCCTACGACCGCTGGGACGACGACGACCAGGGGCTCGAGGGCTCGAGCGAGCCTGCGCGGAAGGCCTCGGGCGAGACCACGGAGTGAGCGCATGAGCGTTCGAGCGTCGTGCGCGTGGGGCGAGGCTGAGGCGACGTCGTGATCGGGATCGCCCGCGTGTGTGGGGTGTGGCACGGCCTCCCCGGAGGGCTCGTCGCGCCGCTGGGAGGTCAGAGCCGAGGCACGCCTCGACCGGAGATCGGACCGATCATGTTTTGTGATCGCTCCATCCAACAACACGCGTTTTACGAATCGTATTTTGACTGCTGTAGTGAGGGGTGTGAACACCCCCACTCGAACCCGAAGGAGTCCGACTCCGATGCGCTCCGCGTCACTCTCGCTGCTGCTCGCCGTCACCGTGTTCGTCGCGTTCGCCGCTACTGCCGGCGTCGCTCGGACTGGTCTCCCTGCTGCGGGCGCTCCTCTTCATCGGTGTCGCCGCGTGCCTCGTCGCAGCCGTCCTGCGATCGGTCGCGTGGCTCCTGAGCCGCGATCCGGCCGGCCGCACGACCTGGGTCGCACGCCCGCTGCACTAGCGTCTCCCCGAGCCGACGACGACGCGACGGGCCCGACCGTCTCGGGCCGTCGGCTTCGCGACGTCGCGCTGCGCAGGCTCGCCGCGCGCGGGCCAGGCGGCACGCACTGCCGTCGGCGATCGGCGAGCAAGGCCCCGTGCGGTGTCGTCGTCGCGATCCCGCGACGAAGGCGGCACGGACACGCGCGCCGTTCCATGCCAGGATGACGACCCCGCGGGTGGGTGGGGGTTTGGGATGGGACCGGGCCAAGCCGCGCCCCGGAGCCGAGCGAGCGCCGTCGCCGCCGGGCGCCTCGGCACGATTCGGCCGGGCAGCACGGCGACGACTGCGAAGTCAGGCCCGTCCCCGAGCTCTCTCCGCCGGGCCGCGCGGGGCTCCACCCGCCTGACCGTGAGCGGCCGCGAGGGCGCGTGCGCTAGAACCCCCGCGTGCGCACCATCTCGCTCATCGCGCTCCGCCGGATCGCGGTGCACGCCCAGGGGTACGCCTCGCGCTCGCGGGCCGGCACGCGCCGCGAGGTGACCGAAACGATCACGCGGCTCTCGTGCGTGCAGCTCGACTCGATCTCGACGGTCGAGCGGAGCCATCGCATCACGCTCGGGTCGCGCATCGGCGACCATCCGAGGGACGCCGTCTCCCGGCTCCTGCGCGGAGGCAGGATCTTCGAGTACTGGGCGCACGAGGCGTGCCTCCTCCCGATCGAGCATTGGCCGCTGTTCACCGCGCAGATGCACGAGGGCGGGAGACGGTGGTACGGCGAGGTCGAGAAGACACACCCGCACCTCCGCGAGCAGGTGCTCGCCGAGATCCGCGAGCGCGGCCCACTCGGCTCCCGGCACTTCGAGGGCGCCGCCCGCCAGGGCGAGATGTGGGGCTGGAAGCCCGCGAAGCGGATGCTGGAGCTGCTCTGGAACCACGGCGAGCTCGTCGTCGCCGACCGGCAGGGGTTCCAGCGGCTGTACGACCTGCCCGAGCGCGTGCTGCCCGCGAGAGGTGCTCGACGCGCCGAGCGTGGCCGGAGCGGGAGCGGCTGCGCAGGCTCGCGCTCGACGCGGTTCGCGCGCGAGGCGTGCTGACCGACGCCGGCATCGTCGAGCACTGGCGCCTGAGGGGTGGGGTCGCGCGGGTCAGGGCCGTGATCGACGAGCTCGTCGGGGAGGGCCTGCTGGAGCGGCTCGCGGTCGACGACGGCGGTGCGCCCGTCGTCGTCCCGGCCGGGACGGAGCTCGATCCCCCGGTCCCTACGGCTGCCGTGCTCCTCTCTCCCTTCGACAACCTGCTCTGGGACAGGCCGTTCGCCCGCCGGGTGCTCGGGTTCGACCACCTGATCGAGGTCTACAAGCCCGCACCGCAGCGGCAGTACGGCTACTACGTGCTCCCGTTCCTGCGCGGCGACCGGGTCGTCGGGCGGGTCGACCTCAAGTCCGATCGCGACGCCGGAGTCCTGGTCGCGAAGGCAGTCCATCGCGAGACGGGCGTACGTGCGTCGGGCGCCTTCGACGACGCCCTCGACGGAGCGCTCGACCGCCTCCGGCGCGTGATCGGTCTCGACGCGGTGCGACGCTAGGATCCGCCTGATGGACTTCGAGACCCGCGCGATCCACGTCGGCCAGGAGCCCGACACCGCTACCGGCGCGGTCACCACCCCGATCTACCAGACCTCCACCTTCGCCCAGGAGGCGGTCGGGGTGCACAAGGGCTACGACTACGCGCGGGTCGGGAACCCGACGCGGACGGCGCTCGAGGAGTGCCTCGCCGCGCTCGAGAACGCCGATCACGGGCTGCGCGTTCTCCTCCGGTCTCGGCGCTGCGACGACGATCATGCACCTCGTCGACCCCGGCGACCGGGTCGTGTGCGTCAACGACGTGTACGGCGGGATGTACCGGATGTTCGCCCAGGTCTACGAGCCGAAGGGCTACCGCTTCGCCTACCTCACGCCCGACGAGCTGCTCGCACCGGGCGCGTTCGAGGGAACACGGCTCGTGTGGATCGAGTCGCCTACGAACCCTCTTCTGAACGTCGTGGACATCGCTGCGGTCGCCGCTGCAACCCGGGCCGCAGGCGCGCTGCTCGTGGTGGACAACACCTTCGCGACGCCGTACCTGCAGACGCCGCTCGACCTCGGCGCAGACATCGTCGTCCACTCGACCACGAAGTACCTCGGCGGTCACTCCGACGTGGTGGGAGGCTTCGCCGCCACCAACGATCCCACGATCGCCGAGCGTCTGCGGTTCCTCCAGAAGTCGCTCGGCGCGGTGCCCGGGCCGTTCGACGCGTGGCTTGTCCTGCGCGGTCTCAAGACGCTCGCGGTCCGGATGGACCGGCACTGCGCGAACGCACGCGAGGTCGTGGCGTTCCTCCAGGAGCACCAGCGGGTCGAGCACGTGTACTACCCGGGCCTGCCCGAGCACCCCGGGCACGAGATCGCCGCCCGGCAGATGCGCGACTTCGGCGGGATGGTCTCCTTCACGGTCGCGACCGAGGATGAGGCCGTCGAGCTCGTCGCGCACACCAAGGTCTGGACGCTCGCCGAGAGCCTCGGTGGCGTCGAGAGCCTGATCGAGCATCCCTACCGCATGACGCACGCGGCGACTGCCGCGGGGCCGTTCGCCTCACCCCGCAACCTCGTGCGGCTCTCGGTCGGGATCGAGTCCGCCGGCGACCTCGTCGCCGACCTCGACCGCGCGCTCGCGGCGACACCGGCGCGCGCCTAGGCCTCATCTCTCCGGCTGTCCTCGGACAGCGGAGACGCTCGCGGCCTGGACGCTCAGCGCCGGAGCCGGACCGCCGTCCCGTAGGCGCAGATCTCCGTCCAGGTCGTTCCCAGCTCGGAGGTGTCGAAGCGCATCGCGAGGATCGCGTTGGCTCCCTTCAGCTCCGCCTCGGCGACGAGGCGGCTGATCGCCTCTTCCCGACCCTCGGCGAGCATCTTCGTCATCCCGCCGAGCTCGCCGCCGACCAGCGACTTGAACGAGGCACCGATCTGTGAGCCGATGTTGCGCGAGCGCACGGTCAGGCCGAAGACCTCGCCGAGCACCTCCTCGACGACGCGGCCCGGGACGTCGTTCGTCGTGACGATCAGCATGGCAGCCCCTCCTCCTGTAGCGTCGACGCTCGTGCGTGGCGCACCCGGAAGTGTTGCGCAGGAGCCCCTCGACCTGCACCACGTGGGGATCGCGAGGGCGATCGGCGCATACCTCGTCGAGACCGACGACGGGCTCGCGCTGTTCGACTGCGGGCCGGCAACGTGCCTGCAGCGCCTGCGGGACGGGCTCGCGTCGCGCGGGCTCTCGCTCGACGACATCCGCCACATCCTGCTCTCCCACATCCACCTCGACCACGCAGGCGCCGCAGGGGCGATCGTGCGCGACCACCCGCACATCCAGGTGCACGTCTCGGCGATCGGTGCCCCGCACGTGATCGACCCGCAGCGGCTCGAGGCGAGCGCACGGCGCCTGTACGGCACAGACTTCGACCGGCTCTGGGGCCCGCTGCAGCCGGTTCCCGAGACGAACGTCCACGTCGTCGGTGACGACGTCCTCGGCCTGGCGTGCTTCCCGACGCCGGGCCACGCAGCGCACCACGTCTCGTACCTCCACGCCGACGGCACGCTCTACAGCGGCGACGTCGCCGGCGTCCGCTTCGCGCCGGCGCGGTTCGTGCTGCCGCCGCTGCCGCCCCCGGAGATCGACCTCGAGGCCTGGGAGCGAAGCATCGACGAGATGGAGCGGCGCGCGCCCGCCCGCCTCGCGCTGATCCACTTCGGCGTGTTCGACGACGTGGCCGACCACCTCGGGCGGCTCCGGGCGACGCTCGCCCGCTGGTCGGCCTGGAGCGAGGCCGGGCTCGACGAGGCGGCCTTCACGAAAAGCGGTCACGGCGGATATCGCGACGAGCGACCCGGAGCTGGTCGGGCACTACTTCGAGGTCGTGCCCGCGTGGCACGCGTACCGCGGGCTGGATCGCTACTGGGGTAGACGCCGGCAGGCGACGGCGACCTGACGCCGGCACCGGCCTGTGCAACGATCCGCACGTGCACGAGCTCGAGCGGGTCACCCACACTGCGTTTCGCGCCTTCTACGGCGATCGGGCTCTCGAGACCGAAGGCGCCACCTGCTTCCGCGTCGACGAGGCACCCGGCTCGCCCATGCTCAATCGAGTCGTGGGACTGGGGCTCGGAGAGCCCGCGTCGGAGGCCGCGATCGACGCGGCGCTCGACGCCATGGACGGGGTCACGTACTACGTCGCCCTCTCACCGTTTGCGTCGCCGGCAGATCTCGGGCAGCGTCTCGACGACCGAGGGCTCGAGCCGGGCTGGGGGTGGATGCTCTTCGAACGTGACGCAAGCCCACCTGCGCGAGCAGAGACCGCGCTGCGGATCGTCGAGGTCGCACCGGGCCGACGGGGAGCAGTGGGCACACGTGGTGGTCACGGCCTACGGGCTGCCCGAGGCGGTCCTTCCGGTGACAGCCTCGACACCGGAGCGCCCTGGGTGGACGTGCTGGCTCGCGCTCGACGGCGACGAGCCGGCCTCCGCAGGTGCGCTCTGGAGCGACGGCGACGTCGGCTACCTCGGGTTCGCGGGAACGATGCCCGAGCACCGCGGCAAGGGCGGGCAGGGCGCGCTCTTCGCCACCCGGATCGAACGCGCGCGGGAGCTCGGTTGCGGCACGCTCGTCACCGAGACGGGAGAGCAGATCCCGGACCGGCCGAGCAACTCGTACCGCAACATCGTCCGCTTCGGCTTCCGCGAGCGGTTCGTCGTCCACCACCGCATGGGCACGGCGGCGCCGACGTACGGCCGCGAGATGCCCTACGACGTGTAGGGGTCGATGCTCATCGGGGGCGTGGACGGGTGGCGCTGGATGAATGAGCGTGACGGCCCCGGACACGACCCGCAGCACGCAGGGCGGGAGGGATGCGCTTCCGAGCGCATCAAGCCCCATCCGAGGCGTGCGCCCGCAGGTCGTGGAGCGAGGCGAACTCGAGCGCCGCGATGTGGGTCGCCCCGAGGACGACCGGAGGCGCGACGCCCGCCGCCAGCGCCTCCGCCCACCGGGAGGCGCACAGGCACCAGCGGTCGCCGGGCACCAGCCCGGGGAACCCCCACACGGGCTCCGGGGTCGACAGGTCGTTCCCGACCGAGCGACTGAACGCGAGGAACTCCCCCGTCATCACCGCGCAGACCGCATGGACGCCGGAGTCCTGCCCACCCGTGCGGCAGCAGCCGTCACGGTGGAAGCCGGTGAGCGGGTCGAAGGAGCAGGGCTCCAGCGGATCCCCGAGCACGTTGAGTCCGGCCTCCACGTCGCAAGCCTACGACCAACCGGTCACCAGCCAGCCGCGCTGCAGGAACCTCCCGCCCATCGCGCAGAGCCGTACGAGGATCAGGACGGTGAGAGCGGCCCAGACTCCGCGGATGCCGAGGTCGGCCATGACAGCGCCGAGCAGCGTGAGGGCATACACCACGAAGGCGACGACCATCGAGCCTGCGATGTACCGCCCGTCGCTCGCGCCGATGAGGATCCCGTCGAGTGCGAAGACAGCACCGTTGAGCGGCTGCATCAGCGCGAGGAACGGCCAGAGGAGCGCGCACTGCTCGAGCACCGCCGCGTCGGAGGTGAACAGACGCGGGATGACGCTCCCGAGCGCGAGCAGCCCGATGGCGAAGACGGCACCGATCGCCACCGAAAGGCCGACCATGCGTGCGCTCGCCGCGTAGGCCCGATCCGGGCGCACCGCCCCGAGCTCCCGCCCGACGATGATCTGCCCGGCGATCGCAACCGCGTCGAGCACCAGCGCCAGGAAGATCCAGATCTGGAAGGAGATCTGGTAGGCACCGAGCTCGGCATCGCCCATCCGCCCGACCGCCGCGCCTGCGAGCAGGAACGAGCAGATCAACGCCGCGGTGCGGACGAACACGAACTTCCCGAACGAGAGCAGGCGACGCGCGAGGGCGGGCAGCGGGCGACGGTCGGCGGGGCCGATCCGGCGCGCAAGCAGCATGACGAACGCTGCGCCCATCGCGGTCTGCGCGATCGCGGTTCCCCAGGCCGAGCCCTCGATCCCGAGATCGAGCCCGTAGACGAGCGCGAGCTCGAGGACGAGGTTGAGCAGGTTCCCCGCGACGAGGATCACGAGGGGCGTCGTCAGGTCGGCCGTGCCCCGGAGGAACCCCTGCGCCCCCAGCGCGAGGAACACCGAGGGGATGCCGATCGCGACGATGCGCAGGTATGTCTCCCCGAGCTGCGCGGTCTCCCCGTCGACGCCGACGAGCGCCACGATCGGCCCGGCGAACGCGGCGAACACGATCGCGAGTCCCGTTCCGATCCCGAGGGAGAGCCACGCCGCCTGGGCCCCCAGCCGCTGAGCGGTCGCGCGCTCCCCCGCGCCACCGGCCCTCGCGACCTGTGCGGTCGTCCCGTACTGGAGGAAGTTGAACATCGCGAGCACCCCGAGCACGGTCGCGGCGGCCCCGAGAGCGGCCAGAGGCTCGCGGCCCAGATGCCCGACGATCGCGGTGTCCACGAGGATGTAGACCGGCTCCGCCGCCAGGGCCCCGAGCGCCGGCAGCGCCAACCGGAGGATCTCCCCGTCGTAGGCGGACCGGAGCCTCACGGCATCGAGACGGTCACGGACAGCGCACGCCCGCCGTCGGGGCTAGAGGCTTGGTGCGGATCGGGGGTGTGGCTGGGGCCGTTGCACACCACGGAGGGTGGCTGACGAGCGAGACGGCCTGCTTGGTCGCCTTGATGTCGGACTCGGCGGACACGGTCTGCAGCGTGCAGAACCGCATCCGGACGCGCTTCCCACGCCCCACGCCTCTAGGACGGCTCGGCCGACCGCACGACCCGGGAGCCCGACGACTGGGCCAGTGCCTTGATCACGATCTCGTCGACGTTGACGTGGAGCGGGCGCGAGAGCGCGAAGAGCACGCAGTCGGCGATCTCGTCCGGGGTGATCGGGTCGATCCCCTCGTACACCGCCTTCGCCTGCTGCTCGTCGCCACCGAAGCGCACGAGCGAGAACTCCGACTCGACCAGACCCGCGTCGACGGTCGTGATCCTGATCGGCCGGCCGAGGAGATCCTCACGCAGCGCGTACACGAACCCGCGAACCGCGAACTTCGACGCGACGTACGAGGCGCCGTGGGGGTAGGCCTGCCTGCCGGCGATCGACCCCATGAAGACGATGTGCCCACCGTCCCGCACGTGCGGGAGCGTCAGGCGGGTCATCCGCAGGACGCCGTCGACGTTCGTGTGCAGCACGGTCGCCTCGTCCGCCTCGGTCGACTCGTCGAACGGCACCCGGCGCAACGCCAGGCCGGCATTGTTGAAGAGGATGTCCACACCACCCAGAGCTTCGACTGCGCCCTCCACGAACGCCGCGCAGCTCGCGGTGTCCGTGACGTCGAGCTGAAGCGCGACGTCGGCCTCGATGCGCTCGACCCGCCGGGCACCACCTACCACGCGGACGCCCGCCTCGCGCAGCCGCCGGGTCGTCGCTGCGCCGATCCCCGAGGACGCACCCGTGACGATCGCCGTCTTGCCCGCGAGCTCCATCGCGGCAGCGTACTCCAGCCCCGTGTCGAAGAGACAGGGTGCGTACGCCACGGCAAGCGTGGGGCAGGCGGTGTAAGACAGCGGAGGCGTGTCAAGCGAAACCGCTCCGGATGCGTTCCCGTCGATCAACAACCTGGCCGGCCAGCCGCCAGCATCCACGCCGTTCGACCGACCCTCACCCTGTGAGCCCGCCGACGCACTTCCGACGCAGGTCGTGACGCGGTGTCAGACACTGGGACGTCGGCAATGACAGTCGCCCGCGAGCCCTGCGCGGCACGACCGCCACGCAGGACTCGCCGACGGTCAGTCGTCCGCCAGCTCGACCCGATCGATCGTGATCGGCACGAGGGGCTTGTCGCGGCCGTCCCGATCGGCGTGGGAGATCCGGTCGACGACGTCCATCCCCTCGGTCACCCGCCCGAAGACCGTGTGCTTCCCGTCGAGCCACGGACACGCGTCGGCGGTGACGATGAAGAACTGCGACCCGTTGGTGTTCGGGCCTGCGTTCGCCATCGCGAGCGCACCGCGGCTCACATGATGCTCGTTGAACTCGTCTTCGAACTGGTATCCCGGGCCGCCCGTGCCGGTGCCGCTCGGACAGCCGCCCTGGATCATGAAGTCGGGGATCACCCGGTGGAAGATCAGCCCGTCGTAGAATCCCGAGCCGACGAGCGTGGTGAAGTTCTCGACGGTCTTCGGCGCCTCACCCGGATAGAGCTCGAGCTCGACGGGTCCTTCGCTGGTGTGGAGCGTCGCACGTGTCATGCCGCGACGCTATCGCAGGACCGAGCGCTGGGCGCCGTACCCATGCGCTCGCGCTTAACGCCGTGCCAACATCGGCGCCCGCAATCCGCTGCGTAGACTGCGGCGGTGGCGACGGCGGAGACACCGATGCCCGGGATGATCGCCCACGGCGAGGCATCTCAGGAGCTTGCGCGCAGCTGGCGCAAGCTCGGCCGTGTAGCGACGGCCGTCGCGGTCATGACAGCGCCCGCGCTCTTCGTCTGGTTCAGCCAGCAGAACGACTGGCCGTGGTGGCAGGCGCTGCTTGCCAGCCTGGGGATCGTCGTGGTGTTCCGCGGGTTCGCCGAGCTCCTCTTCCGGAAGCTGATCCCGTGGCCGAGCCTGTTCGGCGTCGAGAGCGAGGACCTCCGCGAGGAGGACGTGATCGGCCGGAGACGCGCCTGGTTCTGGCGATTCTGGTTCAAGATCGCCGTTCTCCTGGTGATCACGACCACCGTCGTCTGGCTCTTCCACGGCGGCACGTGGCTGGAGACGCCCTCCTACATGTGGGAGCAGGCCAAGACGGTCCTGAGCTCGCCGACGCTCTGGACGCAGATGGTCTTCGTGTTCTTCCTCTTCTTCGCGAACTTCGCGATCCTCTTCGGCCCGCTGCTGCTGATGAACCTCTCGCAGATGCAGTCGTTCGAGCCGGGCGACGCCGAGTGGGGCGTGAAGATCGCCGACGTCCGCGGCCAGACCGAGGCCAAGGACGAGGTCAGCCGCGTCGTGGACATCTGGCAGTCGGGCGAGCAGTTCGAGCGGGCAGGCGGCAAGCGCGAGCGCGGTCTGCTCCTCTTCGGCGCTCCGGGAACGGGCAAGACGATGCTCGCGAAGGCGATCGCGACCGGCTTCAACTCGCCGTTCATCTCGATGCCGGGCTCGGGCTTCGCTGCAACGTTCATCGGGATCGACGCGATCATCGTCCGGCTCCTCGCGCGCAAGGCGAAGCGCCTCGCGCGCAAGTGGGGCGGCCAGTGCATCGTCTTCATCGACGAGATCGACGCCGTCGGCATGCGCCGCCAGTCGCTCGGCGCGGGCGCCCAGGTCTACACACCGCTGTCGAACGGGCTCGACACGGAGGACGACCTCTTCTTCGGGCCTTGGGGAGCGCGCAACCCGTCCGGCGATCTCATCGTCGAGACCCAGGCGTGGCGCGACCGGCTGTTCGCGCAGCGCTCGACCTCGTCGTACGCCCCGAGCGGCTTCTACGCGCGGTTCAACCAGGCGGTCAACTGGTTCATGTTCCCCGGCGGGATGGGCGGGATGGGCGGCGGCCTCGCTCTCAACCAGCTCCTCGTCGTGATGGACGGGATCGACAACCCGCCGTTCTTCCGCCGTCACATCACCAGCACCGTGAACAAGACGCTGGACGCGATGTTCATCGTCCCACGCCGCGTCGGCGGTCGGCGCCTCCGCATTCCGGCGGCCCGGCCGCGCAGGGAGCAGATCTACTTCATCGGCGCGACCAACGTGCCCATCGACCGGCTCGATCCCGCGCTGATCCGCCCCGGACGGATGGGCCGGCACGTCTGGTTCCGGACGCCGACGAAGGACGATCGTCTCGACATCCTCGACCTCTACATCGGCAAGGTCTCGCACGACGCCGACCTCGACTCGCCGAAGCGTCGCGACGAGATCGCACGCATCATGAGCGGCTACTCCCCCGCGATGATCGAGCAGGCGACCTCGATGGCGCTCACGCTCGCGCACCACGACGGGCGGATGGCGTTCGGCTGGGACGACCTCGTCGAGGCGCTCACCACGCTGGACGCGGGGACGGCCATCGGCTCGGAGCACGTCGGCATCGAGAAGCGGGCGGTCGCGATCCACGAGGCAGGGCACGCCGCCGCCGGCCATCTCTACGTGAAGGGCTCCGAGTCGGCGCGCCTGACGATCAAGAAGCGCGGCGAGACCGGCGGTCACCACTGGATGATCCAGAAGGAAGACCGGATGTTCGAGTTCCAGCACGAGATGTTCGCGGACGTCGTGCACACCCTCGGCGCGATGGCGGCCGAGCGTGTGTTCTACGGCGAGAACACGAGCGGCGTCGGCGGCGACGTGATGAGCGTGACCTGGCGCACCGCCCGGATGGTCGGCGGCGCAGCGATGGGGCCGCAGCCGTTCCACGTCACTCCGCGCGACGGGCAGACGGAGGAGCAGGCGCGCGAGGAGGTGCTGCGCCGCTTCGAGCGCATCGGGCTGCAGATCATGAACCGCACCGGCGGCGGAGGCCCGTTCGACTCGAATCCCGTCGCAGGCGTGCTCGGCGATCCCTCCAAGCGCGCGCTCGCGGCCCAGATCCTCGGGCAGGGCTACGTGACGGCGCACAACCTCGCCCGAGACGAACCGGGACGCGATCGAGCGCATCGCAGAGGTGCTCGAGCAGCGGCTCGAGATCATGGGCGACGAGCTGCTCGAGCTGCTCGACTCCGTCGGCCTGCGGATGCCCGAGTTCGATCTCGGCGACGATGACTCGTGGCCGCCGGTCGAGTTCTCGGCGATGGGAACGGGGATGCGCGGCGAGCTCGCTCCCGGCACTCGGTCCGAGCTCCCCGAGACCGTCGACTCTCCCACACCACCGTCGGCTCCCGGTCAGGAGGATCCGGCATGAGCGAGACCCCTCTCCCGACCCCGTCGCCCGAGGCGCCCGGGACGACCACGCCCGAGCCGACGCGCGCTGAGGCACGTGCGGACAGGGCGCGCTCCGCCGGGTACCGCTCTCGCTTCGCGATCCTCTATGTCGCGCTCGCCGTGATCGCGGGAATCGGGATCGGAGCGCTCATCGTCCTCATCGCACGCCCGGACGCGGCGCCGAGCCCGAAGTGGTCTGCCTGGGAGCCGAGCGGGTCGGACTCCGCGCGGACGAAGCAGATCGCCGATCGCGTGGCGAAGGGATACCGGCTCGACAACGGGCAGCAGCTCGCGATCGCCCTCTCGGGCCCGCCGACGGTGACCGCCGGTGGCACGGGCGGGACGGGCGACATCCCCGTCCGCGCGATCGCCGTGCGACCCGACACGTCGACCGGACAGGCCGAGGAGAGCGACATCTCGATCATCGGGGCCGAAGGAAGCCACCAGTACATCCTCTGCGGCCTCGGGACGAACTGCTCGATCGCGTCGGGCCAGCCCTCGGAGGAGCGACACGCGCTGCTCCGGCGAGAGGCCGTGGAGCTTGCGCTCTACACGTTCAAGTACGTCCCGTCCATCGACAACGTGACCGTCTTCCTTCCGCCCCGTCCCGACGGCGCCGCGCCGCCGAACGCCGTCTTCCTGCGGCGCAGCGACCTGAAGCAGGAGCTCGGCGACCCGCTCCCGAAGACGCTCGAGCCGACGACGCCAACGATGAGCCAGCTCAAGGGGCGTGAGCTCGGGACGATCAACCGCCTCACGCGGCCGCACCTGTACCAGTACGAGTACCAGCAGGCACAGGACGGATCGGCCGTGCTCGTCCTCAGCCCGGTCGTCACGACCAGCTGAGCCTCGTGTCGCCGGACCCGCGGCTCGTCCGCGCGAAGGCGCGCCTCGACCGGCTCGACTGGTACCCGGCGCCAGTGCGGATCGATCACGTGCGGATCGTCGTCGCGCCGTGGTTCTTCCGGCTCCCGTACGTCAGGCGGTTCGACGGCTACACCTGGCCACGCCTGATCCTGCTGCGATCAGTGGACGCCTCCGACGACCTCGTCACGCACGAGCTCTGCCACATCTGGCAGCTCCAGCACCGGCCCCTGGCGCTGATCGTCTCGTACCCTCTCGCCGGGTACCGGCGGAACCCGTTCGAGGTGCAGGCGCGGCGGGCGGCTGCGTGCACCAGGAGCGTCCGCGAGCCCTAACGCTCTGCCAACACACGCGGGGTAGCGTGGAAGCGATGGTGCCTCGCGCACTGCTCCCCGTCGCCGCCACGGCCGTCGCCGCCACGGCGCTCCTCTCCGCCGTCACGACGGCGAGGGCGCGCGGCGCGACGCCTCAGATCGCAGTCGCGTCGATCCAGACCACGTCGTTCACGACGACCGTGACGTGGGACGTCGACCGTGCAGCCCGGGTCGTCGTGACCTTCGGATCGGGAACAGAGCCTGCGGTCTGGTCACCGACCGTCACGGCGCCCCGCGCGGGCCGCTACACGACCACCCTCACGCCACTCGAGCCCGCGACCGACTACCGCGCCCAGGTCCTCGCCCTCGCCGGCACGGCACGCTCCGACACGTCGGCGACCTTCCGCACCGGCCCGATGCCGGTGGTGGCCAAGTCGCGGGCGACACCGACGGCGCTGAAGGTGAACACCCGCCCCTTCCTCCCGCGCATGGTCTTCCGACAGTGCCCGTCGGCCTTCCCCTCCACCATCGCGGCCGGGATCAACCTGTTCATGGGCACCGCGTGCGGGCCGCCGCGGCTCTCGATGACGGCGCTCGCCGGCAAGGCGCTGCTCGTACCCGATGTCGCGTCCCGAGCCGACGGGCGGCGAGTGATCGGGTGGCACCAGCTCGACGAGGCCGACATCCTGGTCGACCGCCCTGAGGCGCTCCCGCTGCTGCCACCCTCCTCGCGGACCGGACGGACGACCTTCCTCACGCTCTCGAACCACGTCTGGTCGGGCGCGGCACCGCTGCCCGGTGCGGCGACGCTCTACCCCGGGCTTGTGGCACGCGCCGAGATGATCGGCGCAGACATCTACCCACTCCAGTCGTTCTGCAGGAAGGACGTCCTCGCGGCGGTGTACGCCGCCCAGCGGGAGCTCGTCGCGCTCGCACCGGGCAAGCCCACCTTCCAGTGGATCGAGGCCGACCCGATGGGGGTCTGCGCCGGGCTGGACCCGAGTCCGGCGATCGTCCGCGCGGAGACCTGGATGGCCTTCGCCGGCGGCGCGCGCGGCATCGGCTACTTCCCCGAGAACTGGAAGCCCGCGGTCCGCCAGGAGATCACGCGGCTGAACCTGGAGCTGCGCTCCCTCGCGCCCGCGCTCGTCGGCCGCGAGACGACGGTGTCGGTCGCAGCCCCGAGCCCGATCGTCGTCGGTGGACGAACCTTCAACGGTGCGCTCTACGTGATCGCGGTCAACCCGCGCTTCGGGAGGACGTCCGCCCGGATCACCCTCCCGGGCCTCGACGGCCGCGCCGTCCGGGTGTGGGGCGAGGACAGGATCGTCCGCCCGGCCGGCGACACCTTCGCCGACCGGTTCCGCGGTCTCCAGGCCCGCGTCTACGTGGTGCCGCCGCCCGGCGTGTCGTAGTCGCCGCGCTTCACGGATCGTCGCGACCGCAGACCCACACCCGCGAATCCTGAGTCCACAACACACGCCGCGGCGGCGAAGCCGCCGCGCTTCAGGGATCGTCGCGATCGAGGATCCGCTCCCGCGGATCCTCGATCTGCGGGCAAGCATGGGCGGTGACGGGCTCGAACCGCCGACCCCCTCGGTGTAAACGAGGTGCTCTACCAGCTGAGCTAACCGCCCGGGGACAGGATGGTACCCCGGCCGGTGCCGGCGGAGTCAGCGGGAGAGGAGACGTGCGGCGACGACGACAGCACCGTCTTCGTCTGCGACGAGCGTGTCGCCGCGCATGCACGCCGTGCTGCCGAGCACGATCGGCACGCCGACGATCCCCTGTCCTTCCTTCCGCGACCGGCGGGGGCACGCGCCGAGCGCCATCACCCCGAGATCGAGAGCCGCGAGGGCCTCCGTGTCCCGTACGCAGCCGTGAACGACGATGCCCGACCAACCGTTCTCCAGTGCCTGACCGGCGAGCGAGTCGCCGAGGAGCGCGACCCCCATGCTGCCGCCGCCGTCGACGACAAGCACCCTCCCGCGACCCGCCGTTGCGACGAGCTCCTTCAGGCGTGAGTTGTCCTCGTGACAGCGCACGGTCTCGACCTCGCCTGCGAACCGCCGCATGCCGCCGAGGTGCACGAGCTCGGCCGGGAGGACGCGGGCGTCATCTCCGAGCCGATCGCAGACGTCACAGGTGCTCTCCATCGTCGGCCGAGTCTAGAGACTCGATGAGACCGGTCGTTGGCTGGGGCAGGCCCTCCACCGAGGAGCGTTTCGGATGACTGCAAGGGTCGGATCCGGCGTGCGGGATGGGTGGTGCCCGGACTCGATTCGCGACCCCAGCCCCGGCTATGTGCGCCGGCCGCCAGACCGTCGACACTGGCCGGGGTCTGACGCCCGGCGCTAGCCGGGAGCCTGACTCCCGACGCGTCCGCACCGGCCCAGAGCCCGGGCCACGACGAGATCCTCGGCGAGGACCAGCGGAACAGCACAGGCGGAATGCTCCCGGTCCGACCACTGCGAAAACCCCTCGAACGAGCGACGCAGAGAACCCCGACGCTGTGCGATAAGGAACCATGCTCTCGAGCATCCGACACCTCTGGGTCGACCGCCGGGTGTCGTGCGGCGTTGTACCGGTCTGTCCTGCGGCAACCGGCGTCGAGAGACGCCACGGCCCAGTGCACCCGGACATCGCCGCCCATGCGCACTAGGCGCCGACACGACGACGGATCCGTGCCGCCCTTCCGGGGCGACGTCGACGCGCTCGCAGCGCGGGTCGACGAGCTCGCCGCGATCGTGCGCGAGGCGTCGGGCACGGTCACCGCCGTCCAGGGCGAGCTCGCCCGCTCCACGCGTCACCGCTCGGACGAGGTCGCTGCCGTCGGCAACGCGCTGAGCCGCGTCCAGGACGAGCTCGCCGAGCTTCGACGCCGCCCCGCGCCCGCTCCGGCCGCCCCTCGTGGCGAGATGCAGGCCGAGGAGCTCGGCGTGCTGGCCGACCGCGTGCGGACGTTGTCGGACATGGTCGCCGAGAACACGGGACAGCTTGCAGCGCGCGAGGGTGGCCTGGCCGCCGTCCGGAGCGCGCTCACCGAAGAGGGGGTTCGTGTCGACGAGGCGCTCGCCGACGTCCGCCGGGAGATCGCTGCACTGGCCACTCGGGTGGCCGCCGCCGCGGTGCGTCCCGTCGCAGCGTCGGACGAGCGCCTCGGCGGCCGGATCGACGCGCTCGGCGATCGCGTCGACGACCTCTCCGGCACGGTGCGCCAGACCGCCGGCGAGCTGGTCGCAACCCGTGGCGAGCAGACACGCGTCGCAGAGAAGGTCACCGGGCTCGAGGGCACCCTCGAGCGGCGTACCGCCGAGACGCAGTCGGCGCTGATGGCGCTCGAGCGGGAGATCGGCCGGCTGCACAAGCACGTCGCCGCGAACCCGACTGCAGACGACCAGACGAAGCGACTCGCCGGCTCGGTCGACGCGCTGGGCGACCGGATCGAGACGATCTCCGGCATCGTCCGCGAGAGCGCAGGGCGCCTGGCGGCGCGCGAGGAGCTCACCGCCGCGCTCGACGAGCGGCTGACGGCCCTCAACGGCAGCGTGGAGACGATCCGGCTCGAGCTGCGACAGCGGCGGGCGATCACGGTCGTCGAGGCCGCCGGGGTCACACCCCACGCGGCAGGAGAGATCGCACCGCTCGCCGAGTCGCTCCAGGCCCTGACCGCGCGGGTCGACGCTCTCGCCGGCGAGGCGGGCGAGGTCGACGTCGTGCTGCACGAGGCGCTCGCGGCGCGGGTCGATGCGCTCGAGACCGACGGGGCCGCTCTGCGCGAGCAGGTGACCGCCGCCGTCGGGGAGCTCGCAGCCGGCCAGGAGCGGATCGGCCAGGGGCACGAGCAGCTGCAGTCGGACGTCGTAGCCATCGCTACCGACCAGCAGGAGCTGGCCGCCGCGCAGCAGGCGCTGCGCACCGACGTGTCCGAGTCCGTCGCCGCGCTCGACGCACAGCACGAGCAGATGCGCACGGAGGTGGCGGGGTCGGTCTCGGCGCTCTCGGCCGGGCAGCAGGCGCTCGCAGACCACCAGCAGCGCCTGAGGAAGGAGCTCACCGGCTCGGTCGAGGAGCTCGCGACCGAGCAGCGCGGTGCTGCGCACGGATCTCACGTCGCGCGTCTCGGAGCTCGCCACGAGCCACGAGCGCCTCGCAAGCGACATCGAGCTCGTCTCCGCCGTCGCCCACGAGGCCCTCGAGCGCGAGCTTCCGGACCCCGGCCCGGTGCTGCACGAGCTCCAGGCCAAGCTCGAGCGGATCGATGCCGACCGTCACGTGGTCGCCGAGCAGCTCGCCGAGGCCGAGACGGCCTGGCGGGACGAGCGGGAGGCTCTCCAGGCACGCCTGGAGCAGATCACCTTCTCGGCGGAAGGACTCCCGCCCGGCGAGGACGCCGAGCGGCTCGTCCACGAGCTCGTGATCCGGCTCGACCGGCTCGAGCGCGAGCGCGAGTCCGTCGCGGACATCGCCTCGCTCGCCGACGGCTGGCGCAAGAGCCTCGGAACGCTGGCGGCGCGGGTCGAGTACGGGCTGATCAAGCTCTCACAGGCGTCCGAGGCTCCTGCCGGACCGGCCGAGGCGCAGGAGCTGGTCGAGCTCGCGACGCGCGTCGCATCGATGGAGAGCGACCGCGACAGCGTGATGGGCGAGCTGAGCCGCGCCACGGAGAGCTGGGCCACCGAGCGCGCCGCGCTGCACGAGCGCGTCGCCGAGCTGGCGGCACGGATCGTCACCGGCCCGATGGACGCAGGCACGGCGACCGGCGTCGCGAGCGGCGAGCTCGGCGACGCATCACAGGAGCTCGACCGCCTCCGCATCGGGCTCGAGGGGATGCGGATGCGCCTCGCCTACCACGAGAAGACCGTCGCCGAGATGGGCGGCGGGCGGCTGACCGCGCGGCTCGACGAGCTGACCAGCCGTCTCGACCGCCTCCAGCAGGCGATCGCCTCGGGGAGCGTCGCCGCGGGTGCTCCAGGTGCGGGGGACGCGCTCCTCGGCGTCGACGTCGACGGCCTCATGCAGCGCGTCGAGCACGCCGAGCGCGCCGCGTACGACCAGCGCAAGGACATGCTCGGACACCTCGAGAAGATCGCCGCGCAGATGGACTGGCGCCTGCAGCGGCTCGAGCGCACCGAGGCCCGCGTCATCGCCTGATCACCGAGTCAGCCCGATCTCTCTGCACGCGGGTTTCGGGCCAGGAGTAATGGGCGAGCACCGACACGCGCTTCTCTTCCGGAGCGCCCAGCTCGCCACACGCGGGTCAGGCCGTCGCGCAGGCGCGACCTCTGTTCGAGAGGAGACGCTCAGCCTTCGTAGCCCACGGGGCGGAGACGACGACCGAGTACGATCCGCGCAGACCGCCCCCATCGACTAGCGGTCCAGGTCACCACCCTTTCAAGGTGGCTGCACGGGTTCGAATCCCGTTGGGGGCATGCTGCATGCAAGTGCAGGGTGCACGACGCCGGCCGCACAGCGAGCCCACGACCGGACGGGCTACCGCGGAGTTGCGGGCGAGGCGAGAGCGGACTGCGGTCGCTCCCCGATGTCCGCGACGCCGACAACGGCGATGCTCGGAGCATGAGAACGTCCACGGTGGACTCGCCGGGGTCGGAGCCGGCCCGCGCTCGTGTGAGGAAGGTCTCGTCGACCTACGGGGCGCGCTTCCGACCCGAGCGCACCTTCCTCCCTCTCGTTGCTCGTGAGCGTCTCGTCGAGCGCCTGACCGCCTCCCGCCCTCCGCTCGTGATCTGCTCGGCAGGTGCCGGCTGGGGGAAGTCGACGCTGCTCGCGCAGTGGACGGCGGCGGATCCCAGGCCGACAGCGTGGCTCCGGCTGGAGCCGGCCGACGATGACCTGCCACGCCTGCTTGCCGATCTCGGGCAGGCGCTCGAGCACGTCGCCCCGGTCGAGCCTGCCGATCTCGCGTTGCTCCGCTCACGAAGGCCACCGGTCACCGGTCGGATCCTTCCCGGATTCGCACGCGCGCTCGAGACCGCGCCGCCGTTCCTGCTCGTTCTCGACGACGCCCACGCCGTCGGGGCGCCCGAGTGCTGGGCTGTCCTACGCGCGCTCGTCGACGAGGCAGCGGACGGCACCAGCATCGCGATCGGCTCCCGCACCGAACTGCCCATCGATCTCGACCGCCTTCGAGCTGCCGGAGCCGTCCTGGAGATCCCCAGCGCGGAGCTCGGACTCGACCGCGACGAGCTCGTCAGCCTCCTGGAGCTTCGCCAGATACCGATCGCGACCCACGAGGTCGATGAGCTCCTGCGTCTGACCGAAGGATGGCCCGCCGGGGTCACGCTCGTGCTCCTCACGGCCGCCGAAGGTCGAGGAGAAGCCTTTACAGCCTGGGACAGTGGCGTCATCGCGTCCTATCTCGCGGCAGAGGTGCTCGACCGGCAGGAGCCTCGAATGCGCGACTTCCTCCTGCGGACAGCAGTGCTGGAGCGGCTCTCGGCCAAGCTCTGCGAGGCGGTCACCGGGGACTCCGAGGCAGCGAGGCTGCTCGACGCGTGCGTTCGCAGGAACGTCTTCCTGAGCGGGCTCGACGACGAGGACACCTGGTTCAGATGCCATCCCCTCTTCCG
The DNA here is from genome assembly GCA_963849125.1 of uncultured Actinomycetes bacterium. Classification (GTDB taxonomy): domain Bacteria; phylum Actinomycetota; class Thermoleophilia; order Gaiellales; family Gaiellaceae; genus Gaiella. Next base: position 487,220 of record CAWKGI010000023.1, read on the forward strand.
CGATCTCCTCCGCAAGGAGCTCGACAGGCGCCTGCCGGGGGAGGTCGATGCGCTCCAGCGTCGCGCAGCGACCTGGTTCGCCACAAACGGCCATCCGGAGGAGGCGGTCGACCACTGGCTCGCCGTCGACGACACCGACGCAGCCGTCGACCTCGTGGTCGCCGCGTGCGACGCGTACCTCGTCGCGGGAGAACCGTGGCGAGCGCGGGAGCTGCTCGAGCGGATTCCCGAGAGCGAGATCCTCAGCCGGCCGTCCCTGACGCTCGCGGCGGGCTGGGTCTTCGCGAGCTGCGGCACCGAGCAGCAGATGCAGCGGTGGGGTGCGGCCGCGGCAGTCGCAGACGTCGGGGAGGAACCATCGCCCGACGGCGCCTGCACGCGGAGGTCGTCGCAGCTGCTGCTGCGCGCGACGCTCGCGCTCGAGGGGATCACGCAGATGCGTCGTGACGCGGAGACCGGGGCCGCGCTCGAGGATGAGCGACCCGGGTCGTGGAGGACCTTTGCCCTGCTCAGGCTCGGGATGGCGCGGTACCTCGACGGCGATCCTGCCGGAGCGCGGGGACCGCTCGAGCGAGTGCTGGTGGCCGGCGAGCCGGCGGAGCGAGCGGCGGCGCTCGGGTATCTCGCTCTGATCGCGGCAGACGAGGGTCGCTGGGAAGAGACGGCGCGAGCGGTCCGCGCGATCGTCGATGCCGTGCCGACGATCGAGACCGGGGAGATCCCCGACCTCTGCGATCTGGCGGCCCCGCTCGCCCTCGCGCGCGCTCGTGCCCACGCCGGGGAGCCGGGCGCCCTCCCGCTCGTCGACGCGGTCGCCTGCCAGTACGACGCACGGCCGCGCCTGCCGCGGTCGAGCCTGTTCGCGGCCGTGCTGCTGGCGGAGCTGTCCCTCGCGCTCGGCGAGCCCGAGCGGCTGCGGTTCTGGGCCGGGCGGGCGCTCCACGCCCTGCGGGACTATCCCGACGCGGGCATCCTCCGGGCGCGCGCCGACCGTGTGATCGCAGCCGCCACGGGGCTCGACCGGCTCGAGCGCATCACCCCCGCCGAGGCACGCGTGCTCGCGTTGCTGCCGACGCACCTCTCACACCGCGAGATCGGGGAGCAGCTGTTCGTGTCGACGAACACGGTGCGCACGCATCTCCGACACCTCTACGCGAAGCTCGACGTGACGACACGAGCCGACGCCGTCGCGCGTGCCGAGGAGCTCGGCTTGCTTCCGCGCCGACGCGATCGGAGACCGCCCGGATCACCACATCCTTGTGACGCCGCGGAAGAGCCGGACGCTCTACCTCGAAGGCGAGTCAGAGCCCGAGCGACGTACGACGCGCCGCGCCGCGCTTCCGACCCGTCGGTGACGGGACAGAGCACGACTGCCGTGCCGCCGTCACGCGCTCCATCAAGAAGGGGGAGGGTCATGACCAAGCGTTCCGTCGCATCGCCGCCGCGGCTGCGCTAGGCGTCGCGGTCGCACCGCGAGCGTCTCGGCGGGGACGCCGAACGGTGCCGGACGCACGGCGAGCACTAATCGTCAAATGGTCGGGCAGGCTTCGAGGACGAGGGCAAGGTACGGCTGCTCGTTCCGACATGGGTGGCGAGGATCCGAGTTAGAGCGGTTCCGTGCGGGTACGACGTAGGTGCACACCTCGTCGGTCCAGGGCTACGGCTCAGGTAGAAGGGCACCCGAGTCGACGCTATGAGGTGTCGAACACCGACAAGGCGACAAGCCCGGTCAGGTCAAGGGAGACCTCAGACGTGGGCGAGGGCCGCTGCCGCCGGCGCCCGTGGTCGCCGGGACGACTGGTCGGGCTCTTCGGTGAGGTCCCGCCGTTCAACCCGAACATGGGAATCACGACCTACGGGATCAAGTGGGAGCGACGTCACGCAGGCCAGCCGGCGGGCCGGGGACGTACCACGTGACCGTGACCGAGGATCTGACCCACGTGGTCAACGACCTCACACTGTACGACGCGACGTGGCCGCGACCGACAAGCCCCGTCGGGGACGGCGACGTACGCTCGATCATCGAGGTGACAGGACGTGCCCGGCGCCCTGAGCCAAGGTGCGAGCGCGCCCGACCGGGTCAAAGCGAGGGGCGGGGTCGACCCGCCCCTCGGTGCGCGACGGTCGCGCCGCGCGGGGGGATGTGCGAGCGGCCAGGGGGTGTGGTAGAGAAGGGCACCGTCCTTCGTCGCCTCGGGAGGCACCATGTCGCGCGCTCGCTGGATCACGCTTTCCCTCGCCTTGCTCTCGCTCGTCGTCATCGCCGCGGTCGCCGGCGCCCGTCTCGCGGGCGGGGAGCGCGAGGCCCTCGGAGAGGATCCCGACTTCGAGCTCGAGCGTGCAGGCAGCTCCCACGTCGGCTCACCCGCCGGCTACGCGAAGACGAACCAGGTGCAGGCGCCGCTCGCGGCGCCGACCGCCGGCTGGGCAGGTGAGGTGCAGCTCGCCAACGAGGACACGTGGGAGCCCGACATCGCAGCCGACCCGAGCGCGCCGTACGTCTACGCGTTCTACACCCGGTACGCGCCGTCGTGCGGACAGGGGTGCCCGAGCCCGGCCGTCATGCTCCGCATCTCGAGCGACGGCGGCACCACCTGGGGAGCGGAGAAGCTGATGCCGAGCCCGAAGGTGCAGGGCCAGTACGACCCGGTGATCACGACGACCGCGACCGGCGCCGTGTACGCGACCTGGATGAACTACAACACGATCGTCTTCTCGAAGTCCGCAGACCACGGTCAGACCTGGTCTGCCCCGGTCTCGGTCTCCGGCAACAGCTGGGCCGACAAGCCGTGGCTCGGGACGAGCGACGACGGGAACGACGTCTACATCGCCTACGCGAGCCGCAGCCAGCTCTTCCTGACCTCCTCGCACAACGCCGGCGCGACCTGGTCGGCGCCAATCGCGGTGAACAAGGACAAGAGCGTGTACCGCTACCCCAACGGCTTCTCGGTGCTGCCGAACGGGACGGCCGTCCTCTCGGTCTCGAAGTACCCCGGCGGGAGCAGGCAGGCGACGGGCGCCGTCGAGATCGAGGTGTGGCGCTCGGCCAACGGTGGCGACGAGCTGGTCGAAGGTCCTCGTCGACGGCACGCTCTTCACCGGCTCCGACTTCAACACCTCGTCGACGACGACGCTGGCCAACGCCGGGTCGACCATGGTGATCGAGTACTCCGGTGCTACCTCCCTTGGCGGCAACGGTCATCTGTACGCCCGGCGCTCGACCGACGGTGGGCTCACGTGGTCGGCACGCACCGAACTGGGCGACCCGGCGGCGAACGGCAGCTTCCCGGCGATCGCGGCACGGGGGACCGGCGACGTGAGGCTGAGCTGGATGGACGACCGTGGCGGAGCCTGGAACGTCTGGACGCGGCAGAGCTCCGACGGCGGGCAGACGTGGGCGGCAGCGGTCGACATCTCCGACGCGACCGCGGGAGCGCCGTACAAGTCGGCGGCGGGGTTCGCCTCGGCGTACGGCGACTACGACGGGATCGCGATCACGAGCGCCGGCAAGACCGTGTCGATCGCAGGCGAGGGGGCGTCCTTCTCGCCGGGCCCCGGCAGCATCTGGTTCAACCGGCAGACGTGAGGCCTCGGGGAGGGGCGCACGTGCGTCCCTCCCCTTCACTCGACGTCTCGCGGCGGTACGCGCTCGGTCGCGCAGATCACGGCGTCGCCGGATGGAACGGTGTTCGACCGGCCGTCCTCAGGCTGCCGGCTCGTCGTGGCGCTCGAGGTCGAGCGCGCAGCCGTTGATGCAGTAGCGCAGCCCGGTCGGCCCGGGGCCGTCGGGGAAGACGTGGCCGAGATGGCCGCCGCAGGCTGCGCAGACGACCTCCTCGCGGCGCATCCCGTGGCTCAGGTCGAGGCGCACCTCGACCGCGGAGTTCCCGGCCGGTTCGACGAAGCTCGGCCAGCCCGACCCGGAGTCGAACTTGGCGTCGCTGCGGAAGAGCTCTGCTCCACAGCCGGCGCAGCGGTACACGCCTGGGCTCTTCTCGTCGAGGTAGGGGCCCGTCCACGCGCGCTCGGTCGCCTGCCGGCGCAGCACGGCGTACTGCTCGGCCGTGAGACGCGCCCGCCACTCCTCGTCGGTGAGCTCGACGCGCTCGGTCACAGGACGATGAGGGAGACGGCGACGAACTGGACGGCTGCGGCTGCGACCACCAGGAGGTGGAACACCTCGTGGAACCCGACCCAGTCCGGCAAGGGGTTCGGGCGCTTCGTCGCGTACGCGACCGCTCCGAGCGAGTACAGCACGCCGCCGACGATCACGAGGATCGTCCCCGTCACGCCGACGTTGGCGACCATCTGCGGCACTGCGATCACGCCGACCCAGCCGACCGCGATGTAGGCGGCAGTGGTCAACCACCGCGGCCCCTCGATCCAGGCCATGTTGAGCGCGAGCCCGAGCAGCGCCCCTCCCCAGGCGAACGCAAGCACGATCCAGCGCGTCGGCCCTTCGAAGGCGAGCAGCGCAAACGGCGTGTACGTGCCTGCGATGAAGATGAAGATCGCCGAGTGGTCGGCGCGGCGCGCCCACCGGCGACCCGAGTCGCTGCGCCACGGGAAGCGGTGGTAGAGCGCGCTCGCCCCGAACATCGCGGCCAGCGCGAGTGCGTACACCCACGCGGAGAACGTCGCCAGGCCGCCGTCGGCGAGGACCGCGAGGACGATGCCCGCCACGATCGCGCCGACGAACGCGACCAAGTGGAAGACGCCGCGGAGGCGTGGGCGCTCGACGTGCGTCACGCCCGAATTGTCGCAGAGAACCCGGGTACCGGGGTCGTGCGCGAAGAACCGTTGCGAGCTCGCCTGAACCCCCTGCCGAGGAAGAACCGCCTGCGCTGCAACGGAAGGCAAGCTCGACAACCCCGGTTCAAGCCGCCAGGGGAGGCGATCCACCGCGGCCGGTGCCTGTCGTTGGCTCGCCAGCGCCGACCAACTGGCACGTCCTTACACTCAGGGCGCGGGCCGTTAGCTCAGTTGGTAGAGCAGGGGACTTTTAATCCCAAGGTCGCTGGTTCGATCCCAGCACGGCCCATGAGGAAAGCCCTGCAATTGGCGTTTTCGGTTGGGTGGTGTGGGGCGAAAGTGGTCTGTGGGGCCACGCCTGGGGCCGCAGAGCACCGGTGAGCGGGTT
>CAWKGI010000024.1:0-119813 GCA_963849125.1 uncultured Actinomycetes bacterium
GGCCCGTGACGCGGCCGCGCTCGGCCTCGACGTCGAGGCCGGGGATCACCGGCACCCCGCCGCGCACGACCCGGAGCCTTGTGATCGAGATCGCCGCGTCCACGACCTGATTCCACCACAGCGCTGGCGGGGCTGGCCGGGATCCCTGGCGAGAGGCGGTGCCCAAGGCACACCCCACCTCGGAGAAGACGGGGCCCAGAGGCGTGGTGTGAGCCACACCCCGGTGACCCGCGTAGAGTTGGGCCCGTGACATCACCGAGGTGTTCTCCGGCCGGGCAGTCGAGGAGGCGGTTCCGCCGCACGCCGGCGCCTACGACGCCGTGCGCGACGCGTTCGTCGCCACGCACGCGGCGAGTGGACGATGCAGCCGAAGGTGTACGTCACGAACTACACGGCGGGCGACTTTCGCGCGATGCCGGCACTCGGCGGCGGGCACGCGCTGCTGAAATGGTGACGTCGTTCCCCGAGAACCCGACGCGCGGGCTACCGACGGTGATCAGGGCTCGTGCTGCTCTCCGACGCGGACGACGGCGGACAGCTCGCGATGCTCGATGCGGCCGCGGTGACGGCGCTGCGGACGGCGGCCGCAGGGGTGATCGCGACGGAGACGCTCGGCCGGCCGGGGAAGAGACCCGACGGCGGTCGTCGGCTGGGCATGAACGGCGCGGAGACCGTGCGGATGCTCGGCGCGTGGCGCGGCATCCGTCGTCCGCGACCGGACCGGCGCGGCCGGTGCCGTCGCTTCGACGTATGGCGCCCGGGCGGTGACGCTCGAGGAAGCGCTCGCCGCCGACGGCGTCGTCACGGTCACGCCCGGCAGGGAGATCCTGTTCCCGGAGGGCTCGCTCCGCGCGGGACAGCACGTGTCGCCTGATGGGTGCCGACGGGCCGGGCAAGGCCGAGATCGCGGTCGGCGAGATCGCCCGCGCGCGCGTCTTCTGCGACGAATGGGAGCAGGCGAGCCACGGCGGGCGAGCTCGCGGCCGCGGTCGAGGCGGGCGTCGAGCACGCCGGAGGTGACCGAGCTCGGCGCGTCCTCACGGGCGAGGCCGAGGGCGGCGCAGCGCCGAGACGTCACGCTCTTCGACTCGACCGGCCTCGCGATCCAGGATCTCGCGATCGCGATCGCCGCGTACGAGCAGGCGGACGAGCTCGGCGGACCCCGATCGACCTCTGAGTGCCTGCGACGCTGCCGGGATCGCCGGGCTCATCAGGCGTTCAGGAGCGGATGGGCTCGAACAGCGGCAGCAACGTGTGATCGCCCTGCGCGGCGCGGCCACCTCCGGCCGCACATGAACCCGAGCACGTTGCCGTGCCCGGAGTAGCCACCGGCGACCCAGACGCGATCGCTTCCGGGCACGCGACCGACGACCGGAAGGAAGTCCATCACCATCCCGAAGATCCCCGCCCAGCGGTGGTCGACGCGGAGCTCGCGCCCCACGAGCCGTGACGAATCTCCCCAGAGCCTCCTGCACCGGCTCGGTCATCCGCTCGTCCGCGGTGAACTCCTCGTCCAGCCGCACGTCGCGGAAGCCGCCCGCGATGATGCGCCCATCCGGCGTCTGGTGCCAGTAATCGAACCCGTGGCGGCCGTAGTGGGGCGTCTCGAACCAGCGCTCGGGGATCGGCTCCGTGGCGATCACCTGACCTCGCGTCGGGATCACGAGTCCCTCGATCTCGCCGAGCAGACCGCTGGGATACCCATCCGTCGCGACTATCACGACCGGGGCCTCGAGCTCCTCGACGGACTCGACCCGCCGATGCTCGACGATCTCCGCAGCCTCTGCCGCGGCGAGGCCCGCCAGCCTTCGCACCAGCTCGCCGGCTGGAGCGCGCCGTCGGGTGGATGGAGCAGCCCCGCCACGAACCGGCCCGCGAGCGGCGCGTCGGGCTCGTCGATCCACTCGACCGCGATCCCGGCGGCCACCATGGCATCGTGCTCGGCGCGGAGCTCGTCACGCTCCTCGTCTCGACGGCGAGCCGGAGGCTGCCGATCTGGCGGAAGGTGTCGCCCGCGAGCCCCTTGAGCGCCTCGATCTCGTCCTCCGTCCAGCGCCAGAGCGCAGTCGCGCGCTCGAGGCCGACCGTCTCGACGGCGACGTCGACGGCGCTGCCGTTCCGCGGAGCGCGAACCCGCCGTTCCGGCCGCTCGCCCCGCCCGCGATGCCGCGCGCCTCGTGCAGACGGACGCGAATCCCTGCCTGCGCGAGGATGTGGGCCGCACTGCAGCCGGTGATGCCGCCGCCGACGATCTCGACGTCGGCCGGCCCGTCGAGCGGTGTCGAGGCGATCGGCGTGTCGTCGTCTGCGAGCCAGTACGGGGTCACCGGGGGATCGTAGTCCGATAGACGCCGTCCTCACCGGAGACCCGTCCGTCGAGCTCGAGCGCGATCAGCGCGGAGGCGACGGCGGAGGCGGCCAGCCCTGACGAGCGGGCGATGTCGTCGACCCCGGTCGCGCCCGCGGTGAGCGCCTCGAGGACGGCCACATGGATCGCAGTGGCCGGCGTCTCGTCCGCCGAGCGCTCCTCGAGGCCGAGCGCCTCGAGGACGTCGAGAACGCGCGTGACCGGCGCTGCTCCCTGACGGATCAGCCCGTTCGTCCCCATGCTGGCGGCACTGGTGATCTCCCCGGGCACGGCCATCACCTCCCGCCCCTGCTCGAGCGCCATGTCGGCGGTGATGAGCGCGCCGGACCGCTCTCGCGCCTCGACGACCACGGTGACGCGCGTCAGGCCCGAGATGATGCGATTCCGCGCGGGAAAGCGCCACGGCGCCGGCTCGACGCCGGGCTCGTACTCGCTCACGACGAGCCCGCCGAGCTCGACGATCCTCCGGGCCAGCTCCGCGTGCGCCGCGGGGTAGTCCCGATCGACACCGCAGCCGAGAACCGCGACCGTCGTCCCACCTGCATCGAGCGCACCACGATGCGCCTCGCCGTCGATCCCTCGCGCGAGCCCGCTCACCACGACGGCGCCCGCGGCCGCGACCTCGCGACCGAGCGAGCGGGCGACGCTACGGCCGTACGCGGTGCACGACCGCGCCCCGACGATCGCAGCGGCAGGACGGGCGAGCGCACGCAGGTCGCCGTCCCCTCGAATCCAGAGCACCGAGGGCGGGTCGTGGATCGCGCGGAGCAACGGCGGGTACTGCTCTCCACCGAGCCGGAGCCGACGCACCGTCACCGCCCGATCTCCCGAGGCGGCCGGTACGAGAGCGCCTCTGCGACGTGCTCCGGGAGCACCTCCGGCGCGTCGGCCAACACCGCTGCGGTCCGCGCGACCCGTGCGACCCGCGCGCGGCCGCGCCCCGAGAGCGGAAGGCGCTCGACGGCGCGATCGAGCAGCTCGGTCGCAGCGGGCGTTCGCCGCGGCTGGTGCTCGGCGAGCCGAAGGGCTGCGGGCCCGACGCGGCCGCGAACCGCTGCGGACCCCTCCCCCGGGGGAGCCGACAGCTCGGCCGCGCGCGGCCGCGGCATGGCGACCACGAGATCGAACCTGTCGAGGAGCGCGCGGGAGACCCGGTCGCGGTAGCCAGCGACCTTCGCGGCACTGCAGCTGCAGTCGAGCAGCGGATCACCACGGGCGCCGCAGGGGCAGAGGTTCATCGTGGCGACGAGCCGGAACCGGGCGGGGAAGACGGCACGACCTCCCGTGCGGGCGACGGAGACGATGCCGTCCTCGAGCGGCTGCCGGAGTGCCTCGAGAACCGGCCGGGGGAACTCGGGGAGCTCGTCGAGCATCAGCACGCCGCGATGCGCCAGCGAGACCTCACCGGGTCGGGGAACGGCGCCGCCACCGACGATCGCAGGTGCCGACGCTCCGTGATGCGGCGCGCGAAAGGGCGGGTCGACGAGCAACCGGGCCTGGCCGGCAAGAACTCCGGCGACGGAGTGGATCCGGGTCACCTCCAGGGCCTCGGCCTGCGTCAGCGGCGGAAGGATCGACGGGAGCCTGCGCGCAAGCATCGTCTTCCCGGTTCCCGGTGGCCCTGCGAGAAGCAGGTTGTGTCCACCCGCAGCGGCCAGCTCGAGCGCCCTCCGGCCACGCTCCTGGCCACGAACGTCGGCCAGATCGGGATGCGCACGACCCACGTCGGCAGAGACGGGCGCCCGCGCCGCCGTGATCGGCTCCTCGCCCCTGAGGTATGCGACGGCCTGGGCGAGATGCTCCACGGGGATCGCCTCGACGCCCGCCAGCGCGGCCTCCGGCGCCACCGCAGCCGCGCACAGCACGCGCCCGATGCCCGCTCGGGCCGCGCCCTCGGCGACCGCCAGCGTCCCCCACACCGGACGGATGCGCCCATCGAGCGCGAGCTCGCCGACGCACGCGTGCTCCCCCAGGCGTCCGCGCGGAACCTGCTCGGACGCCGCGAGCACTGCCAGGGCGATCGCAAGATCGAAGCCAGACCCCTCTTTTCGGAGCGCGGCCGGGGCGAGGTTGACCGTGATCGCCTTCTTCGGCCATTCGAGGAGCGCCGACAGCACGCCCGCGCGCACACGATGCTTGGCCTCCTGGCAGGCCCGGTCGCCCAGCCCGACGATCGCCAGCGACGGGATCTCGGAGCCTGTGAGGTGCGCCTCGACCTCGACGCGTCGCGGCTCCAGGCCGACGACGGCGAAGGTGAGCGCGCGAGCCAGCACTGCCTCGACGGTAGTGGGCGATCCGTGACGGCTTCGTCACGCCTTCGCATCGAAGGAGTGGCGGCCGGAGCTACGGGCGCTAGGGCTGCCTCAGGCCGGACCGCAGACGAGCACGGACTCGAAGTACTCCCCGGCCCGCCGGCCCGTGCGGCGGTTCACGTGCCGCTCGAGCCGATCGTCGAGCCTCAGGCCGGCACGACGCAGGATCTCCGGGTACAGGTCGCGGCGATCGTTGACGACGATGCAGATCCGGCCGCCGAGCACGAGGCGCGACCGCGCGTTGGCGAGGACAGCGGCGACCCCGTCGACGTACTCCGCGATCGCCGCCCGCCCGGTGCCACGCGCAGGGCGCCCGAGCTCGCGATCGCGGCGCTCGTCCAGCCCGAGGAGCTCGTAGGCGTACCGATGCTGCTCGTGATAGTCGATCAGACCCGGGTACGGCGGGGAGGTGATCACACCGTCGTACGGCCCGCGCAGGTCGAGCTCCGACGAGTCTCCGTGGAACACCTCCGCGACGTGGTCGTGGGAGCGGACGGCCGCGAACGCCTCGATGCGGTCGAGCGTATCCAGCGTGTAGCGCAGCAGGAACCGCCGGGCGTCCTCCACGGGACGGCACTCACGCCGGTGCTTGTGACACCAGTAGGGCGCCTTCTGCGGCTCCCGGGGGAACTCGAGATCGAAGTGGGTCGTCCGCCGCGCGGAGCGCGCGGCGCGCGCGAGCACGACGCGCAGCACGTCGGTCGACGCGGTCTGATCGAGCAGCGAGCGAAAGTGGAGCAGCTCCTCGGCCGCGGCCGGCGCGTACCACGCGCGCACGTAGGAGCTCGCCTCGTCCGGGTAACGACCCCGTGGCACGAAGGCGGCCGCCTCGCCGTGGGCCCAGACGAGATCACGGCGGAGCGCGTCGAGGTTGTACGGCCGCGTCTTGACCCGCATCAGGAGCACGTTGAAGCCCGCCACGTCTGCGGCGGCCGCGTCGTAGCCCGACTCGAGCGCCTGCACCAGCGTCGTCCCCGAGCCGCCGAACGGATCGAGGACGCGTCCGCCGGGCGCGACGTACCGTTCGAGGAGCGTCTCCACCAGCTGGGGGATGAACTTGCCCAGGTACGGGTGCAGGCGATGGACGTGCTTCGTCCGCTCACGCTCCGGCAGCTCCGCCTCGGACCACGAGAGCGCGAGGTCCAGGCCCTCGTAGAGCGCCGTCTGCGTGGCAGCCATGCAGGGCGAGTTCGCCGCCGGGCGTGGAGGTCCTACGCGGCGGCGCCGACGAGACCGATGGAGGTCGTCGCCGGCGCCGGACGCCGTGCGTCAGCTCGCGAGGCCGCGCTCGAGGTCGAACGCCCGCAGGCGCTCGATCCTCACCGCGATCGGCGGGTGCGTCGAGAAGAGCGCGCTGGCGCCCTTCCCCGAGAGAGGGCTTGCGATGTAGAGCGTCGCCGCGGCGGGACTCACGGCCATCGGGATCGCCTCGACCCCGCGCTCGAGAGAGCCGAGCGCGTCGGCAAGCGGGCGCCCCTCGCCCAGCAGCTCCGCCGCCGTGCGATCGGCGAGGAACTCGCGCTGCCGGGACACGGCGAGCTGCAGGAGCATGGCCGCGATCGGTGCGATCAGGACCGCCGCGAGCGTGCCCACGATCCCGAGCGGGCTCTCGTCGCCCTCGCCGCCGAACAGCCACTGGAACTGCAGGAAGTTCGCCACGGCCGAGATCGCCGCGCCGATCATCGCCGCGATCGTCGTGACGAGGACGTCGCGATTCCGGATGTGGGCGAGCTCGTGCGCGAGGACCGCGCGCACCTGCTCACGCGGCATCAGGCGGACGAGCCCCTCGGTCACGGCGACGGCGCTGTGCTTCGGGCTTCGCCCGGTCGCGAACGCGTTCGGCTGGTCGGACGGGATCACGTAGAGCCGCGGCATCGGGAGGCGCGCGCGGACGGCGAGCTCCTCCACGTCGGCGACGACGTCGGGCAGCTCGCCGCTCTCCAGCGGCCGCGCGCGGCTCATCTTGAGCGCGATCCGGTCGGAGAACCAGTACATCGCGAGGTTGAAGACCATCGCGATCGCGAGGAAGAAGACGAGCCCGGCGGGGCCGCCGACGAGACCACCGATGGCGATGAACAGGCCGGTGAGCCCGGCGATCAGGATCCAGGTGCGAAAGCGTGTACTCATGGGAGAGCTGTACGTCCTTTCCGGCTGACGGGTCGATTGACGGGTCAGCCGGAGGTTTCTCCCGCCGCTTGCGCGGCCGATGCGCCCGGAACCTGCTGCGTCGCAACAGGGCCGTTCTGACGAGCGCACCCGTTCGGGGATAGTGCCCCCCGGCGTTCTCAATCATAGAGAACGTCCTGCGGCGCGCGCTATTCCCGCGCGTCGGCCCAGCTCATGTCCCTCCGTTCGACGCCGCGCCTGCTGACTGCCGCCACCTCGAGGGCGACGCTGAGGTCCTCCAGACCCGGGTGCCGAGCGAGCCAGGCCGTGGCGGCTGCCCGCACCCTCCGGCGCTTCTCGGGCCCGACTGCGCCGAGCGGGCCGCCGAACCCGTCGCCGGCGCGCTCCTTCACCTCCACGAACACGATCAGGCCGCCGCGACGCAGGACGAGGTCGAGCTCGTAGCCGGCCGCCCGGGTGTTCGCATCGAGCAGCCGGAAGCCGCGCAGCCGGTAGTGGGCGAGCGCTCGGCGTTCGCCTTGGTTCACGCCGCCGCGGGGCGGGCGTACGCCTTGGCGTTGAACGACCGCCGGTGCTGGGCGCAGGGACCGTGCTCGAGCACGGCAGCCGTGTGCACGGGCGTGATGTAGCCGACGTGGGACGCGAACCCGTAGTGCGGGTGCAGCGCGTCGAGACGGCGCATGAGGCGGTCGCGTGTGACCTTGGCCACGATCGAAGCGGCCGCGATCGCCGCGCTCTTCGTGTCGCCGTCGACGATCGCGCGATGCGGGCGCGCGGACGGGCCGAGACGGAACCCGTCGACGAGGCAGACGTCCGCCTCGGGCAGGTCGTCCAGCACCGAGCGCAGCCCCCACAGGTTGGAGCGGTGCAGACCGTCGCGGTCGATGACGCCGGCGGGCACGACCCTGATGGAGATGCGCGTCGCCACCCTCAGGATCGCTTCGAAGAGGCGCTCACGCTCCTCCGGGTCCACCTGCTTCGAGTCGTTGAGCGTCGCCAGGGCCCTCACGCGGTGGCCACGAAGTGCGCGGTGGTCGAAGAGCACGCCCGCCACCAGCAGCGGCCCGGCGAGCGAGCCCCTGCCGGCCTCGTCCGCACCGGCGACGTACCGCACGCCCAGCCTCCGGTCGAAGCGGAGCAGACGCTGACCGGTCGAGATCGCCACGGGCCGAGGATACCCCGGGCAGTCGGACGCGATCGTCACGGGTTCGCACCACTCGCTCCACCTGTCTCGGCTCACCGCCCGGATCGGGGTGCGACGCGGTGTCGACCACGAAGCGGCCGCACTCGGCGGTGGAGAACGGCGGCTCCCCGCCGCGCCGGCCCTAGTTCTGGCGGAGCTCGCGGATGCGCGCCTTCTTGCCGACGCGGTCGCGGAGGTAGTAGAGCTTCGCGCGGTTGACGTCGCCGATCATGGCGACCTCGAGCTTCTCGATCTTCGGCGAGTGGACCGGGAACGTCCGCTCCACGCCGACGTTGTTCGCGACCTTGCGAACCGTGAACGTCTCACGCACACCGGTGCCCTGCCGCTTGATGCAGATCCCCTCGAACACCTGGACGCGCTGACGGCTGCCCTCGATCACCTTGAAGTGGACGCGCAGCGTGTCGCCCGCCTTGAACTGCGGGATCTCGCGTAGTTGACGCGCCTCGATGCTCTGGATGACGGTGCTCATGAGAAGGAACGGCCCTGCGGGCCGGGTGCGGATGATAGCGAAAGGCCGCCGTGGTCGGGTCAGTGCAGCGAGAGGCGGTTCGGCGGCCAGTAGGTGGCGAACACCTTGCCGATCAGGTTCTCCCGCGGCACCGATCCCCAGACCCGGGAGTCGCACGACTGGGCACGGTTGTCACCCATCATGAAGTACGACCCTGCAGGGATCTTGACCGGTCCGAACGACTCCACGGCGGAGCGGCGCCCCTTCTCCACGTAGGGCTCGGAGAGCTTCTTCCCGTTGATGTAGACGTATCCGTCGCCGCGAACGAGCTTCACCTCGACGGTCTCACCCGGAAGCCCGATGAGGCGCTTGACGAACGTTCCCCCGGCGCCGCACTTGACCTGCGCGGCCGGCGGCGTCTGGAAGACGACGATCTCACCCCGCCGAGGGTCGCGGAGGTGGTAGATGAAGCGGTTGGCGAGCACGCGGTCGGAGTACCGCGCCTCGCACCCGGAGGCCGGCTGGGCGCAGTGGAGCGTCGTCTCCATCGAGCTCGAGGGGATGCGGTACGGGTTGACGACGAAGGCCTTGACCAGCAGGACGATCGCGACGGCACCGACGATCGTGACCACCCAGTCCACGAAGACCCGGACACCCGACGGCAGTCCACGGGTGAGCCGGTCGACGGGGTTCCGGGAGTGGCGCTCGGGCGGAGGCGTCGGCGGGTGGGAGACGTGCGGCACCGGAGGATGAACCGGCAGCTGCTCCTCGACGCCGTGCCGGACGGGCCAGGCTCCGTCGGCGGCGCCGCCGGCCGGTGCGAGAGGCGGGGGCGCGGGCGGCAGCTGCCACGCCTCGGGCTGTGCAGGTGGAGCCGCGGCGGACGGAACGCCGGGCGCGCCGGACTCCTCCCCGGTCATGCGCGGTGGCAGGGCCGGATCAGGATCAGACTCGAGGCCGTGCTCGACGGGCACCGTCTCATCCGGGACCGGCTCCGGGCGCGCCGGGGGGGCGCCCCACGGCGCCGACGGGCTCTCCGCGGCCGGCTGTGGGCCGTCCGTCGAGGCGTCGTGCAACGTCCCTTGCTCGCGCGCGGTGTGCTCCGTGAGAGGCTCCGAAGGCTCCGGCGGCCCCCCCACTGCGACGCGGAGGCGTCCGGGGTCGCCTGTCCGGCGTCGGTCGAGGCGCGGTGCAACGTCCCTTGCTCGCGCGCGGTGTCCTCCGTGAGAGGCTCCGAAGGCTCCGGCGGGGCCCCCCGCGGCGCCGTGGGAGCGTCCGAGGCCGGCTGTCCGGCGTCGGGCGGTGTTCCGTCCTCGTCGCGGCCGTCAGCGGGCGGCCAACCGGTGCCGCTCATCGCAGGCTCCGGACGCGGCTCTGCTCGGTGCGCCACTCTTCGATCCGGCCGTGATCCCCCGAGAGGAGGATCTCGGGGACGTCCCAGCCCCGGAAGCTGGCGGGACGCGTGTAGTGCGGGTACTCGATGCCGCCGTCGAGCGCCTCGGAGAAGCTCTCGTGCTCGCCCGACCCCTCTGCCAGCGCTCCGGGCAGGCGGCGCGCGATCGCGTCGACGAGCACCATCGCCGGGAGCTCCCCCCCGGAGAGCACGTACGGGCCGATCGAGACGGCATCGGTGCAGAGGTGGTCGACGATGCGCGCGTCGAAGCCCTCGAAGCGAGATGAGAGGACGGCGATGTGGTCGAGCGACGCGAGCTCCTCGACGAGCTCCTGGTCGAGCTGGCGCCCCTGAGGGGTCAACGCGATCACGCGCTCCGGCCGCCGTTCCGGATACACGAGGTCGAGGGCTGACGCGACGACGTCGACCCGGAGGACCATCCCCGCACCACCGCCATAGGGCGCGTCGTCGACCTGTCCGGAGCGCAACGGAGTCGAGTCGCGGTAGTTGTGGAGACGCAGCTCCAGCTCGGTCCCGAGGACGGTCGCGAGCGGCCGCTGCTCCGTCATCCAGCCGAACGCGTGCGGTACCTGCGTGAAGACGTCGAGGAGCACGGCTGTGGAGGGTACCGACATGCCCGCGCGCTACCCGAGGAAGCCGCGAACCACGACCACCTTTCCGCCCGCCACGTCGACGTCGACGATCGCGTCGTCGATCAACGGGAGCAACGTCCCGTCGTCGAGCTCGATGTTGTCGTTCGCGATCCCGGGATAGACGCCGACGACCTCGCCGAGGGGCCGCCCGCCGTCCTCCTCGACGCGCAGCCCGACGAGCTCGAACGCGTACCACGCATCCGGATCGGGCGGAGGAAGGTCGCCGACCCTGATGGAGAGCTGCGCGCCACGTGCTGCAGGGCGATCGAGTCGGATGGCCTGTCGCCCCTTGCCGGCGCGGCGGCTCGAGACGATCTCCGACGGCTCGCCGTCGATGAGGAGACGCGCACCCAGCTCGTAGCGGCGCGGGTCGTCGCTCGCCTCCTCGACGAGGAACGACCCGTCGAGCCCGTGCGGCCGCCCGACGCGTCCGATCGGGAGGAGCCGATCGGGATCGACCGTCACCCGACGATCTCGAGCACGGCCCGCTGATCGCCACGGGCCCCGGCGGAGCGGACGATCGTGCGCAGGGCGCGGACGACGCGCCCCTGGCGACCGATCACCTTGCCCACGTCACCCGGCGCCACGTGCAGGCGCAGGAGGACGACGTCGCCGTCGTCGACCCGCTCGACCCGAACGGCGTCCGGCTCGTCGACGAGCCCGCGCGCAACCCAGGCGAGGAGCTCCTCCACCTGCTACTGGATGCCCGCGGCCTTGATGAGCTTCGCGACCGGGTCGGAGGGCTGGACGCCCTTGTCGAGCCACGACTTCACCTTGTCGGCGTCGAGCTCGATCGTGCTCGGATGCGTCTGCGGGTTGTACCGCCCGACGATCTCGATGAACCGACCGTCGCGCGGTGAGCGCGAGTCGGCGACGACGACGCGATAGATCGGGTTCTTCTTCGACCCGACACGCGTCAACCTCATGCGAACTGCCATTGTCTCCAGGATCCCTTTCGTCGTGTGCAGCGGCTCATTGTGCCGGAAGGGACGCCGTCCCGTGCGCGCAGACGGCTCGCAGCCCCGCTACCGGCGGCGCTTGCCGCCTCTGGGCGCGCCGCCGGTGAGCTCTGGTGGGAGCGTCGGAAGCTTTCCCTTGCCCATCTGGCGCATCATCTTCTCCATCTGCTTCCGCGCCTGGAGCAGACGGTTCACCTCTTCCATCGTGGTGCCGCTGCCCGCGGCGATCCGCCGGCGACGCGGCCCGTTGATGAGGTGCGGCGTGCGACGCTCATGGGGGGTCATGGAGAGCACGATCGCCTCGACCCGGGCCATCTGCGACTCGTCGACGCTAAGCCCTTCGAGCTGCGAGCTCATCCCGGGGATCATCTTCATCACGCCCTGGAGCGGCCCCATCCGCTTGAGCATCCGGCTCGACGCGAGGAAGTCGTCGAAGGTGAAGACGCCCGCCCGCATGCGCGCCTCCATCGCGGCCTGCTCGTCCTCCTCGAACGCCTGCTCCGCCTTCTCGATCAGCGTGAGCACATCGCCCATCCCGAGGATGCGCGACGCCATCCGGTCGGGGTGGAACACCTCGAGCTGGTCGAGCTTCTCACCGACCGATGCGAACTTGACGGGCTTCCCCGTGATCGCGCGGGCGCTCAAGGCGGCACCGCCGCGGGCGTCGCCGTCGAGCTTCGTGAGAACGATGCCGTCGAAGGCCACCCTTTCCTGGAACGTCCGGGCGACGTTGACGGCCTCCTGGCCGGTCATGGCGTCGAGGACGAGCAGGACGTTGAGCGGCTTCACCGCGTCGCGGACGTGGACGAGCTCCTCCATGAGCGCCTCGTCGATCTGGAGGCGGCCCGCGGTGTCGACGATCACGACGTCGCAGCCCTCCGCGGCGGCCCGCTCGACCCCTGCGGTCGCGGCCACGACGGGGTCGGTCGTGTCCGTGCGGAACACAGGCACGCCGAGCTGTCGCCCGAGCTGCTCCAGCTGGTCGATCGCGGCGGGTCGTTGCAGGTCGGCGGGGACGAGCGCCGGCGTCCGCTTCTCGTGCTTGCGGAGCCACAGCGCGAGCTTCGCGGCCGCGGTCGTCTTCCCGGCCCCCTGGAGCCCTGCGAGCAGGACAACCGTCGGTGGCCGCCCGAACACGAGCTTCGAGTCGGACGAGCCCATGAGCTCGGTCAGCTCCTCGTGGACGATCTTGACGACCTGCTGGCCCGCGTCGAGGCCCTTCATGACCTCCTGGTCGAGCGCACGCTCGCGCACGCCCGCGACGAACTGCTTCACGACCTCGAAGTCGACGTCGGCCTCGAGCAGGGCCAGGCGGATCTCCCGTGTCGCCTTCTGGACCGTCTCCTCGTCGAGGCGGCCCTTGGAGCCGACGCCGGCGAGGGCGCCCTGGAGGCGGTTGGAGAGCGTGTCGAACATGTCCGCGGAAGGGTACCGGGGCGATCCTCGGAGACCCGCGGGCCGGAAAAGGTCGACAGGATCCCGGCGGGAGCCGCGGGCGCTCTCCTAGACTCGGCCCGTGACCACGCGAACCCTCCCGACGGGCACCGTCACCCTGCTCCTGACCGACATCGAGGGGTCGACGGTCGCACTGCGTGAGCTCGGCGCGGACTACGGGGCGTCGCTGGAGCTGCACCGGGCGCTGGTCAGAGACGCCGTGGAGCGCCATGGCGGAGTCGAGGTCGACACCCAGGGAGACGCGTTCCTCATCGCCTTCGCCCGAGCCGACGACGCGCTCGACACCGCGGGCGCGCTGACGCGGTCGCTGGACGCCGTCGACTGGCCGCACGGCGTCCCCTTGCGGGCACGCCTGGGGATCCACACCGGCCAGCCGGAGCGTGCAGCCGAGGGGTACGTGGGGCTCGACCTGCACCGCGCCGCCCGAATCTGCAGCTCGGCGAACGGAGGTCAGGTCGTCGTCTCGGCGGCGACGCGCGCGCTCGGCGGCGACCGGGTGTTCGTCGACCTCGGTCATCACCTGCTGAAGGGGTTCAACGACCCCGAGCGGCTCTTCCAGCTCGTCGTCGAGGAGGGCGCGTCGTTCCCGCCGCTCCGGACGAAGGCCGCGACGAACCTCCCGGCCGTGCCCAACGCGTTCGTCAACCGAGATGCAGAGCTGGCCGAGCTCCGACGGCTCCTCGTGGGCGGCACGCGGCTCGTCACGCTGGTCGGGTCGGGTGGAGCCGGCAAGTCGCGCCTTGCGCTCGAGGCGGCGCACGCGATCCTCGGGGACCTCGCGCACGGCGTCCATCTCACACGGCTCGCTCCCATCGACGACCCCGACCTGGTGCCGGCGGCGATCGCCACGGCCCTCGGCATCGCGCCGGGTGAGAACGCGTCCGAGGCGGTCGTCGACTTCCTGCGCGAGCGCGAGTCGCTGCTCGTTCTCGACAACCTCGAGCATCTGCCCGCGGCGGCGGCGTTCGTCGGTCTCCTGATCGACGAAGCCCCCCGTCTCTCCGTCATCGCCACGAGCCGTGGTCCACTGCGGATCGCCGGTGAGCACGTGATCCCCGTCGATCCGCTGCTCGAGGATCCGGCCATGCGGCTGTTCGCAGAGCGCGCGCGAAGCGCGGACGGCCGGTTCACGCTCGACGCTCGGGTCGAAGAGGATGTTCGCGAGGTGTGCCGGCGGGTCGATGGGCTGCCACTCGCCATCGAGATCGCCGCAGCCCGCGTCACGTCGGTCTCCGTGCGAGACATGGCGGCGGGGATCGGATTCTCGCTGCGCACGTCAGGCGCTCGGGATGCCGCCGACCGGCATCGGACGCTCGAGGCAGCGATCTCCTGGGGAACGAGCATCCTCGACGAATCCCTTCGGCGGCTGCATGCGTCGCTCGCCGTGTTCCAGGGCAGGTTCACTCCAGAGGCGGCCGCGTTCGCCTTCGGCGCATCGCACGACGACCTGGCGGCACTGGTGGAGGCGGCGCTCCTGCGTCGGGTCGACGACGGCGGCACGACCCGCCTCGGCATGCTCCGGACCGTGCGCGAGTTCGCGCTCGAGCGGCTCATGGAGGCAGGGCGCCTGGCCGAGACGCGTGAGCGGCGCGCGCTCTGGATCGAGAACCTCGCGTCGCGGGCGGCGGACACGCTCGACGAGGTCGACCCGGCGGCTTGGCTGGCCGAGCTCGAGCACTGGCTCCCCGACATCCGTGCCACCCTGCGAGATGCCTCGAGCGCGGGCGACCACGCTCGCTGCGTGAGGATCACAGCGGCGCTCGAGCGCTTCTGGCGCGCGCGTGGCGACGTCGACGAGGCGCGGGTGCTGCTGGCCGCGGCGCTCGCGGCTGCGCCTCCGGACGAGCCGGAGGCCCGAGCTCGGGCAGCGTGGACGCTGGCACGGCTCACGATCGCGCAGGGTGACCCGCGCGGAGCGCGCATCCCTCTCCTCGAGGCTCTCGCGCTCTTCGAGAGCGTCGGGGCGTCGCGCGACACTGCGTTCGCGCTCACGGAGCTCGCGTGGGTCGCACTCGACCTCGGCGAGCTCGAGGAGGCGGACAGCCGTGCGTCGACCGCGCTCCAGGTCGCTCGCGCGGCGGAGGACGAGCGCGCCGCCTCGAGCGCGCTCAGCGCACGGGCGACGGTCGCCTCGGAGCGGGGAGAGGCGG
The DNA here is from genome assembly GCA_963849125.1 of uncultured Actinomycetes bacterium. Lineage (GTDB taxonomy): Bacteria > Actinomycetota > Thermoleophilia > Gaiellales > Gaiellaceae > Gaiella. Next base: position 15,070 of record CAWKGI010000024.1, read on the forward strand.
CTGCGGCCCGGTCGTACGCCGAGGAGAGCCTTGCGATCCGACGCAGGCTCGGCGATCGACAGCTCATCGCGAACGCGACGCTCACGCTCGGATCGGCAGCCCTCGCCGACGACGATCTCGACGCAGCGTCCGTCTCTTTGGCGGAGTGTCTCGAGCTGGCGACGGAGATCGGCGACGCACTGCACGAGGCGGGGGCGAGGTGCTGCCTGGGAGAGATCGCGGCCCTGCGCGGAGATCGCGTCGGGGCCGTCGGGCAGCTGCTGCCTGCGCTCGCAAGCTTCGTGCGTCTCGGCAACGACGCTGCGGCGGCGGAGTGTCTCGTCGCCCTCGCTGCGACGCTCGACGATCCTGCCGCGGCCGGCCGCATGCTGGGGGCTGCGACGGCAGCGCGCGAGCGAGTGGGCGTCGCCCCACTGCCGGTCGAGCGTCGGCTCGAGGAGCGAGCACGCTCGATCGTCCCTCCCGGATCCGCCGACGAGAGCGCCGGTCGTCAGCTCTCGCCCGTCGAGGCCGCGCTTCTCGCAGGCGCGGATCCTACGCGGATCTGAGCCACTCCCTTGCCGACGAGGGCCTGGCGCTGCAGGATGCTGGACACCACAAACGACAGGAGGCAACGATGGTCGACGAGACCGGCGGGGAACGCACCTACACGGGAACGGGCGAGACGATGAAGGACGCGCTCCAAGACGCTGCGGAACAGGCCGTCGCGGACTCCTGTGACAACATCGGAGTGGAGTTCGACATCGTTCGGCACATCGTCGTCGTCGACAACCCGCGGATCAGCCAGCACAAGGTCACGATCTCGTAGCCGCAGGCACCGGGTCGTTCAGCCGCCGGTTGCGAGCAGCGCGCGAGCGTAGTCCTGCGCGTCGAACGGGCGCAGGTCGTCGACGCCTTCCCCCACGCCGACCAGCTTGACCGGCAGCCCGAGCTCGTACGCGATCGCAATCGCGACCCCACCCTTTGCCGAGCCGTCCAGCTTCGTGAGCGCGACACCCGTCACGCCCGCGGACTCGGCGAAGAGGCGGGCCTGCTGCAGCCCGTTCTGACCCGTCGTCGCGTCCACCACGAGCAGCGTCTCGTGCGGCGCGTCGTCGAGGCGAGAGGAGATGACCCGGCGAACCTTCGCGAGCTCCTCCATCAGGTTGGCCTGCGTGTGCAGCCGGCCCGCGGTGTCGACGATCACGACGTCCTTGCCACGCGCGCGACCGGCCTCGACCGCGTCGAAGGCGACAGCGGCCGGGTCCGATCCCCGCGCGCCGCCGACGAACTCGGCGCCCGCGCGCTCGGCCCAGATCTCGAGCTGCTCCTCCGCCGCGGCGCGGAAGGTGTCGGCCGCGCCGACGAGCACGGTGCGCCCGTGCTCCGAGAGCTTGCGTGCGAGCTTGCCCACGGTCGTCGTCTTGCCGGTGCCGTTCACCCCCACGACCAGGATCACGGTCGGGGCCTCGGTCGCGCGGGCGAGCACGGGGGGATCGCCGAAGAGGAGCTCGACCTCCTCGGCGAGCGCGGCGCCGAGGTCGGTGAGCTCACCGCGCGCCTCGAGCCGTCGGACGAGCTCGGCGGTCGCCGGGACGCCGACGTCTCCACGGATCAGCGCCTCCTCGAGCGCCTCCCAGGCGTCCTCCTGCGTCGAGTCGAACCCCGCGCCGAGCTCGGCCGTCAGGGCCTTGCGGCTCTTGGCGAGCGAGTCGCGCAGGCGCGAGAAGAACCCCGTCCGCTCACCATCGTCGGCGGGTGCGCTCTCGGCGTCGCCCAGCAGCTCTGTCCAGGTTCGCGACATCAGGCGAACGGATTCTCGACGAGAACGCCACCGATGGTGGTTCCAGCGGCCAGGTCCTCGGTGAGCAGCTTCTCGCAGCCCGCCGCACGCGCTGCTGCGACGATCAACCCGTCCCAGAAGGAGATCCGCGCCTCGCGGGCAAGCGCGATGCCGTCGCGGACGAGCTCGGTGTCGGTCGCGATCGTCGGAAGCCTCGCGAGTTCGTCGACGGCTGCCGCAGCGTCGCCCTCGCTCATCGGCGTGGCGAGGCGCCGGGTGACGACCACGTAGAACTCCGACAGCACCTGCGCGCTGAGCACGAGGTCGGCGGCCGGTTGCTCGAGCACGCGACGCGCCACGTCCCGCTTCAGCGTGTCGGCATCGTCCACGGCGTAGACGAGGACGTTCGTGTCGACGAACCCCCTACCTGGCATGCAGCTCGTCCCGTCGCCAGGCCCGCCCTCCGGGCCCGCTCGAGGCGCCTGCGCGTCGGGCGACCTCCATGAAGCCGGAGATCCCCTCGCGGGTGGAGGCGCCGACGAAGTGCTCGAGGTAGGTCCGAACGACGGCGTTCACCGAGGTGCCCTGTTCGAGGGCACGAATCCGCGCCTGCCGGAGCAGCTCCTCGTCGATCACGAGCGTGAGATTCGTGGTTGACACGGGTTAAGTGTAACACGGTTTACGTGCCACGATGTGGGATCTGAGCGCTCGATCCACGCGCCCCGCAGCCACCCCCGGGACTCGCCGGTTCGAGCCCGTGGCTCAGGCAGTCGCGCCGACGACGGCTCGATCGTCCCGGGGAAGCCGCCGGGAGACGATCTGGGAGATCCCGTCGCCGCCCATCGTGACGCCGTAGAGCACGTCCGCGGCCTCCATCGTGCGCTTCTGGTGGGTGATCACGATGAACTGCGCACGACCGGCATAGCGGCGGAGGAGATCGACGAAGCGCGAGACGTTTGCATCGTCGAGCGCGGCCTCGACCTCGTCGAGCAGGTAGAACGGGCACGGCTTCGCGAGGAAGAGCGCGAAAAGGAAGGAGATCGCGCCGAGCGCCTTCTCGCCGCCGGAGAGCAGGGTGAGCCGCGTGATCTTCTTCCCGGCGGGCCGGAGCTCGACCTCGACCCCGGGCTCGCCGCCGTCCTCTTCCGGATCGACGAGCCGTAGCCGGCCCTCGCCCCCGGGGAAGAGCGTGCCGGCGACCTCCTCGAAGTTCGCGGCGACCCGGGCGAACGTCTCGTCGAAGCGCCGCTGCACCGTCTCAGCGAGCTCGTCCCGAAGCTTCTCGAGCTCGGCGAGCGAGTCCTCGAGGTCCTGTCGTTGCGTCGCGAGCTCCTCGAGCCGCTCCTTCTCGGCCTCGTACTCCTCCTTGGCCAACGGGTTGACCTTGCCGAGCGTCTCACGCCGCGTCTCGAGACGATGGATCCTCGCGGCGAGCTCGTCGCGGGAGACGTCGTGGTCCGGCTCGCTCGCGCCCGCAGCCTCGTCCTCGACGCCGACGGCGGCGAGCTCGGCGATCGCCGCGTCGAGGCGGCGCTGCGCCTCCTCGGCCTCGGCGTCGAGCCGCGCGAGCTCTACCTCGACGGCGGTGGCGCGCTCGCCGGCGGCATCTGCCTTCTGGCGGAGCCCGACCTCGTCCGCACCGAGCTCGCGGAGCCTGGTTCCGAGCTCGGTCGCCCGCTGGGCGCCGGCATCGGCGCGAGCACGAACGGGCGCCTCGAGCAGCTGCGCCGCGGCAGCCGCTCGCTCGAGTCCCCCGTGGAGAGCGGCGACGGCACCCGCGAGCCGGCCCAGGAGGTCGGCGTCGAGCCCCGATCGACGTGGCGCTCGCTCGACGAGCGCCGCATCGGCGATCCGGGCGCGATCGGCGGACTCGCGGGCGACAACCGCCGCCGCGTCCGCGGCGGCAAGCGACTCGGTTGCGTCGCGCAGCAGGGCGTCACGATCACCCCCTGCCTCGACGCCTTCCAGCGTTCCACCGAGACGCGCGACGACGACCTCTGCCGCCTGAGCACTGCTGAGGGCCGCCGTCGCTTCGCGCTGCGCCTCCGCCTCGAGCGCGGCCAGCCGCCGCAGCTCGTCACCGAGCTCGGTCGCCCGCTCCGCGCCCTGGTTGACGCGGGCGGCGGCGGGGGCTTCCAGCGCCTGCAGGGCTGCGCCGGCGCGTCCGACGAGCGCCTCGAGGCCGCTCGCACAGTCCGCCAGGCGTCGGAGGAGATCGACGTCGAGCACGCGATCGCGCAGGTGGGCGACTGCGGCGTAGGCCTCCTCGGCGCTCACGGCGGCCGTTCGTGCCTCCTCTGCCGCCGCCGTCGCCGCCGTCACGCGCGCCTCGAGCTCCGCAGCCTCGTCCGCGAGCGCTCGCCGGCGGGCGTCCATCTCGAGGAGCACCGCCTCGGGCGTCTCGCCGGCGAACCACAGCTCGCCCCGGTCGGCGTCGTAGCCGTGCCCCTCGGCGGTGATGACCACGCCGTGTCGCGCCTCGAGCAGTCGCTCCATCGGGACGAGCCACACGCCGTCGACGAGCCGCAGCGCGTCGTCTGCCCCGCGCACGAGGTCGCGAAGGGGTCGCGCGCCTGCGACCGGCGCGTTGCCGGCCGCTCGCGCGGTTCCGTCCACCACGACGGCGAGGCTTCCGAGACCCTCGGCACGAGCCCGCTCGACGAGCGCGAGCCCTCGCGCCGGGTTCGTCGCGAGGATCGCCGAGGCGCGCCAGGCAAGCGCCGCGGCGACCGCCCGCTCGACGCCCGGCTCGGCCTCCAGCGACGCGAGCGCGAGCCTCTCCCCTGCCTCCGCCAGCGTCCTCGCCGCCGGCGCGATCCCCTCACGCTCCGCGAGCGAGCGCTCGAGCGCGGCGAGCCGCTCGCGGGCGGCGCGCGCCCGCTCCGCCACGTCGTCCCGCTCGGTCGCGGCCGCACGAGCGAACGCGGCCTTGTCGTTGGCGGCGGCCTCGAGCTCCTGCGGCGTCGGCCCGCCCCTGGCGGCGAGGACGGCCGCCTCGTCACGCTCGCCGCCCAGCCGGGCCGCGAGTACGACGACGTTCTCGTGTCGAGCGGTGAGGCGGGCCCGCGCCGCGCCGAGCGCCACGAGCACGCGGTTCGCACCGCTCTGACCGCCTGTCGCCTCGGTGATCCCGGCCTCCACGCGCCTGCGCTCCTCGCGCACGCCGGCGAGCCGCTGCTCAGCCGCCGCGGCGACGGCACGCTCGAACGCAGCGAGCCGCGCGTGGGCGTGACGCGCCCGCTCCGCTGCCTGCCCGCTCGTGGTCGCCGTGTCCCGCGCCTCGGTCTGCGCCAGCCGAGCCGCGTCCTCCAGCGCCCGCAACGACTCGTCGCTGCGGGCGGCGAGCGCTCGCTCCGCCTCACGGAGATCCTCCTGCAGGCGATCCGACAGCCCCGTGGCCGACTCACGGCGGAGCGCGATCCGCTCGCCTGCGCCCTGGAGGCGGTACAACGCGCCGAGTGCGGCCTCACGCCCGCCCGCGGCGTCGGAGAGCTCGGCCTCGGCCCGCTCGCGCTCGGCCAGAACGGCGGTGAGCTGCTCCTGGGTCGAACGACGTGCGACGGCGGCGGTCGTGCGCCGCTCGAGGGCCTCCGCCCGGCGGGCACCGATCCGCGACAGATCGAGGCGGGCGAGGAGTGCCCGCAGGCCCGACAACTCGACGGCGAGCTTCTCCGCCCGCTCGGCGGCGGTCGCCTGCAGCGCCAGAGGGGCGGAGGCGCTTGCGCACCTCCTCCTCGACGTCGCGGGCACGTTCGACCTGCGTGGCGACGCGTGCGAGCTTCAGCTCCGCTCGGTGCTTGCGCCGCTTGAACTTGCCGAGCCCCGCGGCCTCCTCGACGAGATGGCGGCGATCCTCCGGGCGCGAGGCCAGCACCGCGTCGACCTTGCCCTGCGACACGATCGAGTGCATCGAGCCGCCGAGCCCGACGTCCGCGAGGAGCTCGACCAGGTCGGTTCGCCGCACCGGGGCCCTGTTGACGAGGTACTGCCCCTCACCGCCCCGCACGAGCCGACGCGTGATCGAGATCTCGCTGTAGTCGAGCTCGGCGCCGAACCCGCCGTCCTCGTTGTCGAACACGAGCTCGACCTCGCAGTGGTCGGCGGCGGCGCGGTTGGCGGAGCCTCCGAACAGCACGTCGTCCGGCTTCTCCGCGCGCATCTCGCTGGGTGTCAGCGAGCCTGCCGCCCAGACGATCGCGTCGGAGACGTTCGACTTCCCGGAGCCGTTCGGCCCCACGACGACCGCGACTCCTGGCTCGAGCTTGACCTCGACGGGATCGGGGAACGACTTGAAGCCGCGCAGCTTGACAGAGCGCAGGTGCATGCGAAGGCGAGGCTATCCGTCGTGGCGGACGTCCCCGTCCCTCCTTGGCACTCGAGACGTGGCTCGTCCGAAGACGCCGGTGGCCCCGCAGAGCGAGGCCACCGCGCATCCCTCGGGAGCGCTGCGCCTAGGGAACGCTCACCTTCACGGTCTCGACCTGCGTCGTCGGCCGGCCGTTCGTCTTGAGGACGATCTTGAACTGCGCGCTCGACGCCGAGCCCTTCACCGGGATCGAGATCACGGTCGTCTTGCCGGCGGCGACGGTCACGCTCGCCTTGCCCGTGACGCCACCCGAGAGGCTCGCCGTCGCCGGGATCTGCGCCGGACAGGCGACGCCCGTGAGCGTGTACTTCACCTTCGCCACTCCGCCCGTGACGGCGACCCGCCCGCCGACGATCGCTGCGGCCGGCTTCGAGCTGTCCTGGGCGAGGTGGGCAATCCCTGCCGCCTGGATCAACGCGTAGACATCCCCCTTCGGGCCGACCGCGATGTCCCTCGCGATGTACGGCAGCGTCGCCGTCGCAAGCCGCTTGCCCGTCGGGGAGAGCTTCGCGAATCCCCCTCCCGCCCAGTCGGACACGAGCACGTTGCAGTCGAGGTCGACCGCGAGCGCCCGTGTGCCCTCGCTGACGCCGAGCTTCGTCTTCTTGAGCAGCTTCCCGGCGCCGGTGTACCGCTCGAGCCAGTCGCCGCCACCCTGTGACCCCGAGCGGATCAGGTACACGCTGCCGTCGGGCGACACCTCGACGTCGTCCGCCCGCATCAGCTTCTCGCCGCCGAAGAGCCCGCCGGTCTCGGTCCAGCTCCCGCCGCTCCCGGTGTACCGGCGGAATCCGCTGTTCTCCGATCCCTCCACGGCCGCGAGCAGGTCGCCGTTGGCGTCGACCGCGACGCCGCGCGCCTGCTCGCTCGTCAGGGTGACCGTCGCCTGGTACGCGCCGGTCTTCGAGAAAAGCTGATAGCGCCCGCCTCCGTCGTCGGCGACCCAGATCGACCCATCGGGCGAGATGTCGACGTCCTCCGACCGCGTGAACTGACCATTGCCAGATCCAATCGAGCCCCACTTGCGCAGGAACGATCCCTTGGCCGAGAACACCTGAACGCGATTGTTGTCGCTGTCCGCGACGTACACGTTCCCCGCCTTGTCGACGGCGACGCCGCCACCGTTGCCCGCGAACTGGCCGTTCGCGGTGCCGGTCTTGCCCCAGCCGCCGGCGGCCTTGTAGGGGCCGCCCTTCGCCTGCAGGCCGGCGGTCGCTGCCGTGGCGGCGACCACCGACGCAAGGGCGACGGCGAGCGCCACGCCGACGCCGAGCGCAGGTCGCCTCCTTGGTTGGGCGTGCGTGTCGTGCTGTTGCATGTCGGTGCTCCTCTCGATCAGGCAGACGCGTCGCTGACCGCCTGCACGATTCGCTCGAACTGCAGCCCCGCGCTCATGCCCGCCTGCGCGAGCGCCTCCGCAGAGGGCGCCTCGAAGAGGTGGAGCACCGTCTCGTCGCCGGGCAGATACGTCGTGTCCACGTACCCGATCCCGTCACCGCTCTCCGCAGTCCGGCGGGCGAGCGCACACGCGGTGTCGAACGCCTGCGGCGAGCGCACGACGTACGACTCGACGAGGAACCGGGGCATGTGCTCCACGATGCGCGCCGCTGCCACTCGGCCGAAACCGGGATATCCCCACAGTTTGATCAGCCTTCGAGGGGCAGATGCCGCGCGAGCTCGGTGCGCGATCGAACGCCGACCTTGCGATACACGCGTGTCAGGGCCGACTCGACGGTCTTCGGGGTGACGAAGAGCGCGAGGGCGATCTCCCGGTTCGAACGACCCTCGGCGACGAGCTCCGCGATGCGGCGCTCGTTCGCCGTCAGCTCGTCGCGCGCGGCCAAGCGGCCGCCGATGCGGCCAAGCTCCTCACGCGCCCGGTCTGCCCAGAGCGGCGCGCCCAGCTCCTCGAACGCCGCGAGCGCGACACCGAGCTCCTCACGGGAACGGGAGCGCCGCTGCAGACGCCGGAGGACGCGCCCGAGCGCGAGTCGGCTGCGGGCACGCTCGAACGGCAGCGGAAGGTCGGCCTCGGCTGCAACCGCCGTCTCGAGCGTCGCGCACGCCGAGTCGAGCTCGCCGAGGGCTCCCTCGACCAGTCCGCGCGCGCGGAGGGCAAGCGGAACGATCCAGGCGGCCCGGCAGCCCTCGCAGCGGCGGTCGAAGGTCATCAGCACCGCCGCGGCGCTCGCAGCGTCTCCCGTCAGCGAGTGCGCCTCGACCTCGTCGAGCAGGAACGTGAGCATGCCCGGCTCTCCGATCCCCATCGCCTCCGCCAGCTCGCGCGCACGCCGGAGTGGCTGGAGCGCCGCGTGCGCGTCACCGATCGACAGCTCCAGCAGCCCCGCGAGCTGAAGGGCGGCGCGGAGGTTGTGGAGCTCCCCGGCGGGCTCGGCCTCTGCGATGACCGAGTCGAGGATCGCGCGCGAGCGCTCGACCTCGCCGCGGATGACCGCGAGGTGCGCGGCCGTGCGCCGGGCGGGCAGTCGCAACGTCCCGGTCTGCTCCGAGAGCTCAGACAGCTGCTCCGTGTGCGCCGCGGCGGCGGCCCACCGCCCCGCGGCGATCTCGACGGCGGCGAGCCCGAAGCGACACCAGCACTCGGTTCGCGCGTCGCCCCGCTCCGTGGTGCGAGCGAGCATCCGGTCGTATCCGTCTCGTGCCTCGTCCAGCGCGAGCTCGAGTCGCAGCGTGTCGGCGTCGAGGGCGCTCGGGCAGCCGTCGAGGTCTGGGAGCTCCACCCGGGCTTCGAGGGCGAGCGCGCGCTCGAGCGGCGCGCGCCAGTCGGGCAGCCCCGCCATCTTCCGCACCAGGGCCTGCATCGCAAGGGCGTAGATCACGAGCACGCCGTCGGCTGAACGGTCGGCCTCGGCGACCGCCTCGTCCGCGTGCTGGAGCGCCAGCCCGAGGTCGCCGACGTAGGCGAGCGCCTGCGCCAGCCCGCGGTGCGCCCGCACACGGAGCGCCGGGTCGTCCGCCCGGAGCACCTGGTCGAAGATCGGCAACGACGCCTCGCCGCCCACCGTCTCGTCCTCGAGCGTGCCCAGCGCGCAGAGCGCCTCGAACCGCGTCTCGCCGTCGCCCTCCGCGACCTGATGCAGGAGCGCGCGCGCCCGCTCGGCCTCTCCGGACTCGAAGTGCGCACGGGCGGCGTCGATCAGCCGGCGCGCCCGGCGTTCCCGCGCGTCCGGGGGCGTCGCCTGCGCTGCCTGCTCGAACAGGATCGCTCCGGCCGTCCGCGCACCGCGGCGGCACGCGATCTCGGCGGCCTCGGCGAGCGCAGCTGCCGTGCTCTCGTCGGGGCCGGCTCCCGCGAGCACGAGGTGCCGCGCGCGGACCTCGCTGGTCGGCGCGAGGTCCGCGAGCCGCGTGTGCGCGCGCTGTCGCGCGAGCTCGGACGCGTCGCCGTAGACGGTGGAGGCGAGCAGGGGGTGCGAGAACCGCACGGTCCCCGCGCTGAGCACGAGCACCCCTTGCTCGACCGCGTCGAACAGCGCGGCGTCCGGCTCCAGCGGCTCGGGCTCGAGCACCCGGCGCAGCATCGGCAGGTCGGGCTCACCCGCGGCCGCCACGACGAGCAGCAAGGCCCGCGTCTCGGGTGCGAGCGCCGCGATGCGGAGACGCAGCGTCTCGCCCAACGACTCGGGGATCGTCAGCGGGAGGTCGGCGCTGTCGGCGTCGGCGACGACGCAGGCCAGCTCGAGCGCGTGCAGCGGGTTGCCCCGACTCGCGGTGTGCAGCGACACGAGGCGCGGTCGCGAGAGCGGCCGCCCGAGCCGCTCGGAGACCACACGGTGGAGCGCCCCGGAGCTGAGCGGCCCCGGGCGCAGGAGCACGCGAGATCCGTCGACGGCGGTGCCGCCGAGGTCGAGCCGCGAGCCGTCTCCCAGCCGGCGGGTGAGGAGAACGCCCGCCTCGTCGTCGGGTTGGAGGCTCCGGAGGGCGTAGGAGAGCACGATCCGCGAGGCCGTGTCGAGCCACTGGACGTCCTCGACCGCGACCACCAGCCGCCGGGACCGCGCGACCGCGCGCAGGACGGAGACCGCGCCCAGCGCGACCGCCGACTCGTCGAGGCTCGATGTCGGGACGTCGCGCAGGCGCAGGGCGCCTTCGAGCGCACGCCGGCGCGGAGGCGGGACCGACCCGTTGGCGAGCTCGAGCGCGGGCTCGAGCAGGCTCGCGAGCGCGCCGTACGAGACGGCCGTCTCGATCTCGACCGGACGCGACGCGAGGACGAGTGCTCCAGCCTCGCGAGCCCGGCGCAGGCCCTCCTCCCAGAGCACGGTCTTCCCGATGCCCGGCTCGCCCTCGATCTCGAGCAGCGCCGGGCCGGATGCCCGGGCCCACCGCTCGAGCGCCGCGAGCTCGCCGTCGCGGCCGACGATCGACGGCCCTGGCTGCGCGACGCTGAGCCGGGTCTCGCGCTCGGATGCGACGCCCGCGGCCATGTGGCCCTCAGGCCGAGGCAACGCGTCGGGCACCGAGCGCGCCGATCAGCTCGTCCGCGCCGACGAGCGGGCGCGAGGCGATCCGTCGCTCGCCGTCGACGAGCACCGCCATCGGCGTCCCGTCTGCTCCGAGCGCCGGTCCAGCCTCCCACTCTGGGTCGAGCAGGACGGTCGAGGCGAACCCCTCTGCGCGCACCTCGTCCGGCTCCCCGGCCGACACGATCACGAGCGTCGGCGCGTCGGTTCGCCGTTCGTCCTCCCAGGCGCGGAGGTCCTCGTGCATCGCGCGGCAGTACCCGCAGGACGGGTTCCAGAAGAGGACGAGCACGGGCCCGTCGCCGATCGCGCCGAGATCGATCGTGGTGCCGTCGAGATCCGCGAGCCGCAGAGCAGGCAGCTCGGCGCCGACGGGAAGCCCCGGCGTCCGGCCGAGGCCGCCGAGGGCCTGCTGGACGAGCGTCTCGATCCAGTCCGCCCCGGCCGTGAGCCAGGACGCGACCCGCCCGTCGTCGCCGACGAGGACGGCGCTCGGGGTGCCGTTCGCCTCGTAGGCGCGGTAGACCTCGAGGCTCTCGTCCAGCAGGACGTGCTCGAGCCCGTGCTCGGCGGCGTGCGCCCGAACCGTCCCGGGCTCTCCGTCGCTCACCAGCGCGACCGTCAGCTCGTCGGCGTGCGCGCGCTGCCACTCGGCCACCTGCGGCATCAAAACCGAGCACGGCCCGCACGTCGGGCTCGTGAAGAGCAGCAGCAGCGGTAGCCCAGGCGCGAGCAGGTCGGCGAGCGCTACGCGGTCACCGGTCGTGTCTGCGAGCCAGAACGTCGGCGCCGGGGCTCCCGGTGCCAGGCCGAGCTGCGGCACGCCGTCGGGCTCCTCGAGCTCGAACCCGACCGACCGGAGCCGCTCCTCGACGCGCTCGACCCGCATGAGCAGGCGCCCGTGGCTGCGCAGGACGTGGATCATCACGGATCCCCCGACGGCCACGGTCGCTGCGAGCGCCCCGATCAGCGCGGCGACGAGCCAGCCGACCGGATCGAGGCGCGCCGCCCACGCGAACGCGCCCGGCCCGACGTCGCTCGACCCGGCGGAGACGACCAGGGCGGCGAGCGCCGCGAGAAGGACGTTGCGGGCGAGCGTCCGCCACCCCGCCGGCTCGGAGTGCAGCCGCCCGAAGCAACGGCACTCGGGCGCGCGGCCGCGAGCGAGCGCGGCGGCGATCGCGACGCAGAACGCGAGCAGAAGCGCGAGCGCCCAGACCGCCGCCCACCAGCGCGTCGCCGCGGGAAGGAGGAGACCCGCGACGACGAGCTCGGCGAGCGCGACACCGATGCCGACGACGCCCGCGAGGCGCTCGGGGACGCCGAAGCCATGCGCCGCCTCGCGCGCCCCACCGTGGTCGGCGAGCTTCGTCACGCCCGCGACAGCGAAGATCGCGGCGAGCGCGAGGGAGGCGAAGAGGAGCGCGATCGGCATCCGAGAGCCCATCGTGGCGCCGTCCTGCCCGGGTCGCACCTGGGGAACCCCCACAGTTCGCTCGGCAACGCGGACGCGCGAGGGCATCACCCGATCGCCCCCGCCCGACCGGTGAGCAGCGTCCGAGGTTGGAGCGGCACGCCGTCGCTCAGGGCACGCAGCGGCCGCCGACGCATGACAGCCCCGTGCCGCAGCACTGGCCGACGCCGCACCGGTTGCCGGGCGCACAGCTCGGCTTGCACACAGGGACGGCGAACAGCCGTCCACCCTTGTGCAAGCACCATTCACCGTCGCCGCAGCAGACGAGATCGCCGCAGCACGGACGTCCTGCCGGACAGCAGTGATCGCCACAGCAGGTCTCGCGCGGCCCGCAGCACTCGTTGCCGCCGCAGCACGTCTCCCCCTTGCCACAGCAGTCGGAGCCGCACCTGCTGCCCTTTCCGCGCTTGCAGGCGCACGTCACCGGCTTGCCGGCCCGGATCACCGGCACCTGATCCTTCCCGCAGCACGCGGTGCTCGTCAGGTTCGCGAAGCAGCGCTCACCCCGCGCCGTGTCGCAGCAGCGGCCCTGCCCGCTCTTGTACGGGCTGCAGAGTTGCTCGCCGGAGCCACAGGACCTGCAGGACCCGTCCGGGTTGCAGCCCACGGAGACGGAGCGCTGGCAGCAGCTGCCGTTCGTCCAGCCGTGCTCGTCCTTCACCGACGTGCACGGGAACTGGCGTGCCGTCTCGGGGCAGGAGTCGACGCACCTGTAGCCGTTCCCCTTGAAGCCGCAGCCGAACCGCCACGCGGGTGCCTTGCAGCAGTAGCCCTGGTTGACCGGGACAGGAGCGTCCTTGTGACAGATACGCCGGTCGGCGTCGCAGCACGTCTCGACGTTCGGATTGCACGGCGGCGCGGCCCCGAGCGAAGCGCGCGCGCGGCGCGGCATCCCGGCGGGCGTCGCGACGGCGACGAGCGACGCTCCGAGCACACGCACGAGCCGTCCGCGCGGCATCGGCTGGCCGAGCGCTCGTGCGAGGTCGTCGAGGAGGCGCTCGGCGCTCACGTCAGACGCTCAGAGCAGCGGGGCCGGCTTGCCGCGGACGCAGAAGATCGCCCCGGTATACAAGCTCTTGCTCTTGGTCGGGACGAGCGGCGCGAGGGCTTCGCAGCACGACTGGTCGCCGGGCGGGCAGCATCCCTGCCGCCCCTCGACGTCCGGGCCGCTTACCCTCACGGTTCCCGGCGGGCAGCAGAACTTCGCGCTCTGGCCGGCGACGCTCCGCCGACGACGCGGTCGGCCGGGCGGCAGCCGGCTGCCCGCCGCACCCCGCTTGAAGGTGCAGGTCTTGCCGGACGCGCAGCAGGTGTCCCCGCAGACGCGGGTGTTCGGACAGCACGCGCCCTTGACGCAGGTCTGTGCGGCGGTGCAGCACGTCGAGCCACACCTGGAGCTGGAGGCGCAACACAGGCCCCGATGTCCGCGTCGTAGGACTCGTTCGCCTTGCAGCAGGCGCTCCCGTAGTCCTGCTCGCCTGGGCTTGCAGGGGAGCTTCGTGCACACCGCGCGATCCGGGAAGCAGTCGCACCTGTCGCGGGTGCTGCAGCAGAGGTTGAACTTGCCGCCACAGGTGCACGGCACGGGTTGCGAGGGCAGAAGGCATGTGAGGGTGCCGGCCGCACGACCGCCCGCCGGCCGGGCCGCCGGGAGGGTCACAGCGGCGACGACTCCGACGAGGAGCCGCACCGCTCCTCGTCGCGACGTCGGCTCAGCCAGCGCGCGGGCAAGATCGTCGAGCGCGCGCGCAGTCACAGCGCGCTCTCCGGCCGCAACCAGGCCGCCGGGGAGACCATGGCTCCGCCGAGGACGAGCCGAGTCCAACGCATGCCGTCGAGCGTGGCACCCAGGACGCGTCGTCGCAGCGGGGAAACCCCCACGGTTTGCCCTCCGGTCGCGTCCAGCCGGGGCACGGCAGTGTCTCGCGGTGGCGCCGTCGGCACCTCATACTGGGGCGCACACGCAGGAGAGGACCGAGGCGGAGAGCGTGAGCGCCATGATCGGACGAGAGCAGGAGCTCGAGGCTGCCGGCAGCGTCGTCGCGGCGGTCGCGGACGGGCCGTGCGCGCTCGTGCTCCTGGGCGAGGCGGGGATCGGGAAGTCGACGATCTGGAGCGCGGTCGTCGCGGAGGCGGGGAACCTAGGCCATCGGATCCTCATGGCACGCCCGTCGGAGTCCGAGGCGGAGCTCCCCTTCGCGGTGCTCGTCGACCTCTTCGCCGACGTGGACGACGTCGTCGTCGACGCGCTCCCCGACGTGCAACGCGTCGCGCTCGAGAAGGCCCTCCGCCGCAGCGCTAGCGCGGTCGCGGTCGACCCCACCGCCGTCGCGCTGGCGACGCTCGGCGCTCTGCGGGCGCTCGCCGAGGCTCGGCCCGCGATCGTCGCGATCGACGACCTGCAGTGGGTCGACGCCCCAAGCCGGCGCGCGCTGGCGTTCGCGTTCCGGCGGCTCCGCGACGCAGGCGTGGGCCTCATCGCGACCGCACGCACCGGATCCGACCCCGCGCTCACGACGCTCGGCACGGCGGGCGCATCCGACGAGACGAGGATCGAGGTGACGGGGCTCGACGAGCGACACCTAGCAGAGCTCGTGCGCGTCCAGGCCGGTGTCGTCCTGACCCCCTTGCAGCTCCAGCGCGTCACCGAGCTCTCGGGCGGGAATCCCTTCTACGCGCTGCAGCTCGCCACCGCCGATGACGTCGAGGAGGGCCTCCCGCACTCCCTGACCGCAGCGCTGCGCTCGCGTCTCTCCGCCCTCTCCGCGGAGGCACGTGGCGCCGGGCTCGTCGCCGCGACGCTGGGGCGCGTCGACGAGCCCCTGCTCCGTCGCCTCCGAGGGACCGGGCTGGACGAGCTCTGGGCAGCAGGGATCGTCGACGACCGGGGCGGGACGACGTGGTTCGCCCACCCCCTGCTCGCCTCGGCGCTGATCGACCTGCACGCACCGGCGGAACGCCACGCGGTGCACCTCTCGCTCGCGGCGGCGCTCGACGACCCCGACGAGCGCGCTCTGCACCTCGGTCGCGGCACCGTGAGCACGAGCGAGGCAGTCGCGGCGGAGCTCGAGCAAGCAGCGAAGCGGATCGACCTGCGCGGCGCTCCAGAGACGGCTGCACGGCTCGCGGAGCGCGCGGCCATGCTGACGCCGTCCACCCACCTCGACGCGTGGACGCGGCGGATGCTCACCGCGGCCGACCTCTACCAGGCGGCGGGTGAAGGCCGGGGTCACGTCCAGCCGATCCTCGACGAGCTCGTCGCCTCGCTCGGGCCGGGGACGGATCGGGCCAGGGTGCTGGTACGGCTCGGCTGGCTGGGCGCCCAGACGGACGCGCTTCCTG
Organism: uncultured Actinomycetes bacterium; assembly: GCA_963849125.1. GTDB lineage: Bacteria > Actinomycetota > Thermoleophilia > Gaiellales > Gaiellaceae > Gaiella. Next base: position 30,498 of record CAWKGI010000024.1, read on the forward strand.
CCTCGGAGGCGATCGCCGTCGAACACCGGGCGCTCGCCGAGTCCGGCGGCGCCGCTGACGTCGACATGGCAGCGCACGCGGTGCTCGCCCGGCTGCTCGGCAACGCCGGCGACTACCGCGACGCCCACCGACATGCGACGCTCGCGGTCGAGCTCTGCGCCGGTTCTGCGCCGGATCTGATGTTCCCCTCACCCCACGGAGAGCTCGGATCGGCGGTGCTCATGGTCGGCGCGGGTCTAGACGAGGATCTCCTCTGTCGTGGGATCGAGCAGGACCGGGCGTCTGGCACCGTCCCGGAGCCTTTCCAGACGTGCGAGTTCAAGCTCGCGCTCGGCCTCCTCTACACCGGCCAGCTCGTCCATGCGCGCGCCCTCCTCGACGATCTCCATCGTCGGTCGGAGGAGCTCGGCCGGATCCGCTCGATGGCGGGGTGTGCGCTCTACCTCGTCGATCTCGAGGTTCGCGCGGGCGATCTGGACGCCGCGGAGTCGTGGGCCGCAGAGTTCGTCCACCTCGACCGCCAGCTGCGCGGCGGTGGTAGCACAGAGTGGTACCCGAGCGCTCTCGTCGCCGTCCACCGTGGACGCGTCGAGGATGCGCGCAGGATCCTGGCGGGCGGGATCGCGTACTCCCGCTCCATCGAGTCGACCATCTGGCTCTCTCACCAGCTCGGGGCGCTCGGACACCTCGAGCTCGCCCTCGGGAACGTCCAGGAGGCCGCTGCCGTCCTCGGCGAGATTGTGTCGGTCCTCCGAGAGACAGGGCTCGGCGAATGGTCCGTCCATCCCGTCCACCCCGACGTGATCGAGGCGTTCGTGGGCTGCGGCGCGCTCGATGAGGCGGAGCGCCTCGCGGACGAGCTCAGAGGACTACGGTAGACGGCTCGACCGCGCCTGGGGGCTCGCGACGGCGGCGCGCTCGCGCGCGCTGCTCGCGGCGGCCCGCGGCGACGTCCTCGGCGCCCTCGACCACATCGACCGCGCCGACGACGAGCACCGCCGGCTGGACTGCCCCTTGGAGCGCGGCCGCACGTCGCTGGCACGAGGCAGGGTCCTGCGTCGAGGAGGCCGGCGCGCGGACGCGGCCCGAGCGCTCGCAGAAGCGCGCGAGGTCTTCACGCAGCTCGGCAGCCCGCTCTGGGTGGCGCAGGCCGAGGCCGAGGAGCGGCGACTCGGCGGCCGTCGAACCGATGGCCAGGGCTTGACCCCCACCGAACAGCGCATCGCCGCGCTCGCTGCGCAGGGCCTGCGCAATAACGAGATCGCAGCACAGCTCTACGTGACGCCGAAGACTGTCGAGGCGACTCTCTCCCGCGTGTACCGCAAGCTCGGCGTGCGGTCTCGCACCGAGCTCGCCCACCGCCCCGAAGTGCATGACCTCCAGGCCGATCCTGCAGTCGTGCCAGAGGCCAGCACCGGCTTCGGGCGACCACGTGAGGGCTGAGCACAGGGTCTTCACCCGCACCTACGATTGGGCCATGGTCGGGCAGACGGAGCTGGTGTGGGTGTTCGGCGCCGCGTGCGCGAACTCGCTGCTGCTCCTGGCGTGGGCGGCCGCGGTCCGGATCGAGAACGAGCACGGCTGCTCCCAGGTTCTGCGCCGGGACCAGACGCCGAACGCCAACCGCGCGCCGATCGTCGTGCGGGCGCAGACCGGGCTCGCCGCGAGCTTCTCGCTGCCGTTCCTCGTCGTCACGCAGTATCCGGGCCAGCGGGAGGTCTCGGATCCCGTCCCACTCCCCCGCCGCTCCGCGAGCACGTGAGCAGCCTCGCCGACCGGGTCGTCTCGGAGGGCTGGCTCCCCGACCCTGTCCTGCGCGCAGTGATCAGGGCGAGCTGCGCCCAGCGCCTCCGCAGTGAGCGGCGCCGCGGGATCGACGCGTTCGAGGACGCCGTCCGAGCGCTCTCCGAGGGCCCGATCGCCGTCGCGACCGACGCCGCCAACGAGCAGCACTACGAGGTCGACCCGGACTTCTTCGGCCTCGTCCTCGGGCCGCGACGGAAGTACTCGGGGTGCGTCTGGCCGACCGGCGTCGAGACGCTCGCGGCCGCAGAGGAGGCGAGCCTCGCCCTGACGTGCGAGCGGGCGGGGATCCAGGACGGGATGGACATCCTCGATCTCGGCTGCGGCTGGGGCTCGTTCTCCGGCTACGTCGCGGAGCGCTTTCCGGCTCCAGCATCCTGGCGATCTCCAACTCGGCCCCCCAGAAGGCCCACATCGACGGACTCGGCCACGCGAACCTCGAGGTCGTGACCGCAGACGTCAACGTCTTCGATCCCGGCCGCCGGTTCGATCGTGTCGTCTCGATCGAGATGTTCGAGCACATGCGGAACTGGCGGGCGCTGCTCGAGCGCGTCCGTGGCTGGATGCACGACGACGCCCGGCTCTTCGTGCACGTGTTCTCCCACGTCCGCTACGCGTACACCTTCGAGCGCTCGTGGATGGCGCGACGCTTCTTCACCGGCGGCGTGATGCCCTCCGACGATCTGCTGCTGCGATTCGCCGACGATCTGGTCGTCCGCGACCACTGGCGGGTCGACGGACGGGAGTACGCGCGCACCGCCGAGGGGTGGCTCTCGAACCTCGATGCGCACCGCGACGACGTGAGGGCGATCCTCGGCTCGGATGGGGCGCTCAACGAGTGGCGCACCTTCTTCCTGGCCTGCGCCGAGCTGTTCGGATACGCCCACGGGCGCGAGTGGATCGTGAGCCACTACGCGCTCGAGCCGCGCTGACGCTGCCCTCAGCCGGAAGGGTCGTCCTCCCCGCCGGTGCCCGGCTCCTCGTACATCCCGAGCGCGATCAGGGCCAGCGCCGCCGCCTCCTGCTCTGCGGCCTTCTTCGTCGTGCCCCGGCCGACACCGAGCTCCTCTCCCTCGATCGTCGCTGCGCACACGAAGCGCCGCTCGTGCGGCGGCCCTTCGACGTCGACGACCGTGTAGACGACCTGGCGGCCGCTCCGGGCGAGCGCCTCCTGCAGCTCGGTCTTGTTGTCGACGTGCCCCGACCGCGCGAACGCGATCTCGCCGGAGAACGCCTCGACGATCGCCGACTCGGTCGCCTCGAAGCCATGTTGGAGATAGACGGCGGCGATCGCCGACTCGAGGAGCGCGGCGAGGACGTTCCTGCTGAGGGAGATGCGCTCCAGCTCGGCATCCGGGACGTCCCGTGCCTCCTCGAGGAGCCTGTCCCCGAGCCCGAGCTGACGGGCGACGGCCGCACAGCTGTGGCGTGAGACCACGAACGCACGGATCTTGGCAAGCCGTCCCTCGTCGGCGTCGGGGAGCTTGTCGTACAGCGCACGCGCGACGGCGAGCTCGAGCACGGAGTCACCGAGGAACTCGAGCCGCTCGTAGGAAGAGGCCCTGTCCGGCGCCCACGACGTGTGGGTGAAGACCTGGGCCCGCGCGCCCGGGGGAAGGGAGTCGATCAGGCGCGCGAGCGCCGCTCCCTCCCCCGGCCGCCCGCCGTTACTGGTTGGCGACGACGTAGTCGACAGCCTGGCCGACGGTCGTGAGCTTCTGTGCGTCCTCGTCCGGGATCTTGATCCCGAACTGGTCCTCGAGCTCCATGATCAGCTCGACGAGATCGAGCGAGTCGGCATCGAGGTCGTCCTGGAACGACGCCTCGTCGGTGACCAGGCTCTCGTCAGCGCCGAGCTGGGCGACGAGGGAGGCCTTGACCTTGTCGAAGATCTCTTCGCGGGAGAGTGCCACTGTACGAAACCTCACTGTTTCGGGATGTTCAGGGGTGAAGCGCGCCGACTCTACCAGCGATTGCGGTCGGTCAGGCTTCCTGTGCGCCGCGCCGGGGCACACGCTCCTGGAGTGCGCCGACGACGTCGTGCTCGACACCGCGTGCGGCCATGCGAATCGCGTTCCCGATCGCGCGGCGCGAGCTCGAGCCATGTGCGATGACGACGAGGCCCCGCAGGCCGAGGAGGTAGGCCCCGCCGTGGGTCTCGGGGTCGAGCCGGTGGCGAAGGCGTCGGGCCGCGGGCCGGATCAGGAGGCCGCCGAGCCTCCCGGTCGGCGACCCCTCGAGCTCGCTCCGAAGAGCCGCGAGGAGCGTGTGGATCGTCCCCTCGAGCGTCTTCAACGCCACGTTCCCGGTGAACCCGTCCGTGACGACGACGTCGACTCCGCCTTCGAGCAGTGCCCGCCCCTCGACGTTGCCGACGAACCGCAGGTCGCTCGCCTCGAGCAAGCCGTGTGCCTCGAGCGTGAGCTGGTTGCCCTTCTCCGGCTCCTCCCCGATCGAGAGCAGGCCGACGGTGGGCGCCGTCGTGCCGAGGATCTCGGCGGCGAAGACGGTCCCCATGGTGCCGAACTGGAGGAGATGCTCGGGCCGGGCGTCGGCGTTCGCACCGGCGTCGATGAGGACCGTCGGCCCCGACCGGCTCGGGATCACGACGGCGATGCCCGGTCTGTGCACCCCGTGCAGCCGTCGGAGATGCACCAGCGACGCTGCCAGCATGGCGCCGGTGTTACCGGCCGACACGACCGCGTCGGCGTCTCCGTCGGCGACCGCCCTCACCGAGCGGACGAGCGAGGACTCCGGCTTGTTCCGGACGGCATCTGCCGGCTTCTCGTGCATCTCCACCGCGCCGTCCGTCTCGACGAGCGGGAGGCCGTGGGTTGCGAGGCCGGGAGGGCCGAAGATGATCGGCTGGAGCCGGTCGCTCGCTGCCTCCACGGCTCCGGCCACGATCTCGCCCGAGCCGTGGTCGCCCCCGAGCGCGTCGACGGCGACGCGGACGGGCGGTCGCTCACGGTCGTCGTTCGTCGCCACCGTCACCGTGCCTCACGCGAGCGGGGCCGCCGCGGGCGTCGGTCGTCCTACGGGGCCGGGGTGCGAAGCGGCCGGATCTCGCGTCCGCGATACGTCTTGCAGCTCGGGCACATGTGGTGCGGCTGCGTCGGCGACCCGCAGGTCGGGCAGACGTTCGGGCGCGGCGCGTCGACGCCGTGCTGGGCGCGGCGCTTGTCGCGGCGGGCCTTGGAGGTCTTTCGCTTCGGGACAGCCATGAGCGGCCGGGAATGGTAGCGCACGGCGGCGCACCCGGCCGCACCTCGCTCAACGATTGCTCCCCCGGATCTCTATCGTCCGCGTCGGCGCGATCCCCTCGATGAACCGCCGGTCGTGCGAGACGACGACGAGAGCGCCGTCGTAGCCGCCGAGCGCAACCTCGAGCTGCTCGACCGCCTCGAGGTCGAGGTGGTTCGTCGGCTCGTCCAGCACGAGGAGGTTCACCGCGCGCTGCTGGAGTTCGGCGAGCAGTGCCCGCGTCCGCTCGCCGGGCGAGAGCGTGCCGCACGCACGCCGAACGTGCGCCTCGCCCAGCCCGAACTTCGCGAGCAGCGTCCTCGCGTCGACCGGCTCGAGCCCTGTCCTCGCGGCGAAGGCCGTGAGCAGCGGTGCCTGACCCGCGTAGACGTCACGCTCCTGGCCGATCACCCCGACGACGGTCGAGCGACCGATGCTCCGGGTCCCCGCGGCCAGCGGGAGCTCGCCCAGGAGCGCGCGGACCAGCGTGGACTTGCCGCTCCCGTTCGGCCCCGTCAGCGCAACGCGATCGCCTGCTGCAACGTCGAGGTCGACAGGCCCGATCCGAAACGTGCCCCGCTCGACCACCGCGCCCTGGAGCCGGATGACGAGATCACCGGGGCGGCCCCCGGCGCGAAGCGTCAGCTGGAGCTCCCAGGGCTCGAACGGCTTCTCGGGGAGGGGATTGCGCTCGAGCAGGCGCTCGGTCTGTCTGACCTTCGTCATCAGGGCGTGCGTCCCGCGACGGTCGGCGCCACCTGTGCGGTCGCCAAGTCCCGCACCGCCCGAGCGCGCCTCGGTGTGCCGCTGCGAGAGCAACGCCGTCAGCTCGCGGCGGCGCTCCTGGGCCTCGGTGAACCGGGCGTAGGCGACCTCCCGCTCGCGATCCCGAGCAGCGGCGTAGTCCGACCAGCCCCCTGCCCACTCCCGCACCGTCCGGGAGCGAGGATCGATCGCGGCGATCCGCGACACGGTCGCGTCGAGGAAGGCGCGATCGTGCGACACGACGACGAGCCCGCCCACAAACCCTCGCGCGAAGTCCTCGAGCAGCGCGAGCCCGTCGGCGTCGAGGTCGTTGGTCGGCTCGTCGAGGAGGAGCACGTCGAACCGCGCGAGCAGGACAGCGGCAAGCGCGAGCCGGGCCGCCTCGCCGCCAGAGAGCACCTCGACGAGGACATCGCCCGGGATGGGGAGTCCGACGCGAGCGAGCGTGGCGCGCGCCCGTGCGTCGAGGTCGCCGCCGCCGAGCGAGAGCAGGCGCCCGAGCGCTTCGTCGAACGCGTCGGCGGCAACCTCACCCCGCGCGATCCGGTCGGACGCCAGGGCCAGGTCGGCCTCCGCGGCCGCGATCCCGGTGCGCCGTCGGAGGAACGCGGTCACGGTCTCGCCGCCGACCCGCTCCCGCTCCTGTGCGAGCAGACCGACGGTCAGGCCGTCGGGCGCCCGGAGCACGCGCCCCGTATCGGGCTCGTCGAGGCCGGCGATCAGACGAAGCAGGGTCGTCTTCCCGACCCCGTTCGGGCCGACGACGCCGAGCCTCGTCGACGGGCCGACGGTCAGGGTGACGCTGTCGAGGACGATCGTGGCGCCGTGGGAGCGGCTGACACCGTCGAGCTGGACGTGCAACGGACGAACCTCCGGGAACGCGGGCGCTGTACCCACCCAGGGTGGGGCGCGCAAGGCCGTGGATGGGTTCTCAGTCCGTCATGGGAGGGCGCCGAGCGCCGAAGGGAACGCTACCAGGCTGAGACCGTCGCGTCAGGCGTCCGGCTCGTCGCCGTGACGGAGCGCATCGAGCGCCGCCCACCGCGGATCGAGTTCGGCGTCCGCGTGGTCGTGCGGCTCGACGTTCAGATCCTTCCCGCACACTGCGCAGAGCCCTGCGCAATCGGGTCGGCAGAGGATCTGCGCGGGGAGGGCGAGCGCGACCTGGTCGCGCACCCAGTCGCCCACGAGCAGCTCGCCGTCCCGGACGTACTCGGTGACGAGCTCGGCAGGTGCGTCCGCGGCGGCGGCCTGGTACTCGCGGACGTCGACCTCGACCGCGGCGGAGGCGTCGGCGAGGCAGCGCATGCACGGCCCCTCGACGGAGACCGCGAAGCGCAGCTGGAACACGTCGCCGCTGGTGGCTCGCTGGATCACGATCTGCGCGGGAACGGCCTCGGGCACGCCGACGTAGTCGGAAGCCCTCCGAGACGCAACGGCTCCACGGGGTCTCGACGACCTCGCGCTGCTCCTCCCCGGGCGGAGCCGAAGGTGCCGAAGCGGATACGACGTCACCTGCGCTAGCGTAGCCGCGGCGGACGGCGATACAACTCGTTGCAGGGATCATGCCCTGTCACCGGGTCACGACGATTTCACCGAAGGAGACGCCACACATGAGACGCACGCTCGTCCTTCTCGCCTTGCGACCGCGCTGACGCTCGTCGCCGCATCACAGGTCGCGGCGCGGGCGACGGCCGGCCCGACCAACACCGAGGACCCGAGCATCTCCGGTCCTGCCGATCGTCGGCGGCAAGCTGACGACCAGCAAGGGCGTCTGGACGCAGCCGGGCAATACGTACAAGTACCAGTGGCTGCGCTGCAAGGCCGAGCCAGCGAGCGACTCGTCGGCCTCGACGTGCGCGGCCATCTCCGGCGCGACCGACTTCGAGTACCTGGTCGTCTCCGACGATCTCGGCAAGCGCGTTGCGCTCGCGAGTGTTCGCGAGCAGCAAGGGTGGGACAACGCAGGCGACGTCCGCGCCGACCGTCGGTCGTCACGACCGAGGGCGGCAAGCCGGCCAACTCGACCACGCCGTCGATCTCCGGTTCGGCGCTGGTCGGGTCGGTCGTCACGGGCTCGAAGGGCAAGTGGGTCGGCGACCAGCCCATCACGTACTCCTATTCGTGGCTGCGCTGCGACAAGGAAGGCAACTCCTGCAAGCCGGTCTCCGGGGCGGCCGCGATCAGCTACAAGGTCGCTCAGGCAGACACGGGCAAGACGCTGCGGTTCCGCGTGGTGGCGAAGAACGCGCGCGGCAAGGGCGACGCGTTCTCCAACCAGACCGACGGTGGTCCTGGACGCCGGCGGCGGCGACAACGGCGTGATCACGCTCCCCGACGGCACCAAGTCCGTCGACGCGAAGGACGTGCCGAAGGGTGAGCGGCTGATCGTCGACAAGGTCAGCTTCGACCCGAGCACGCTCACCTCCGCGACCGCCCCGATCCTCGTCCGGATCAGGGTGACGGACACCCGCGGCAACGTCGTGCGCAACGCGATCGTGTTCATCCGCTCGACGCCGCTCGTCACGACCGGCGGCGACAACTCACCGACCGCCACGGACGGGTGGGTCGCCTACCAGCTCGTGCCACGGTCGAGCGTTCCAGCTGAACGGCCTTGCGCTGCAGTTCTTCGTCAAGGCCTACCGCAAGGGCGATCCGACGCTCGCCGGGATCTCCGGCACGCGGCTCGTCCAGGTCAACACCAAGAAGGGCTGAGCGACGGACGGCCTCGCACGGGCGGCACGACCGGCCCGTGCGAGGCCGCATCCAACGTTTCTTGGTAAGCATGCGGTAAGGGTTCTGTCGTTCGGGCGCCTCGGGGAGTAGTGATGCAGGGGTAGGACATCCCGAGATCGACCGAGGAGAGGCCATGAGCCCGTACCCGAGAGCCTTCAAGGCCCGCGTCGCGGGCGGAGCGCTGCTGATCGCCGTCGTCGCGGTGCTCCTCGCGCCCGAGCTGGGGCCGGCGGTGCCGACCGCGTCGAGCGCCGCGCCGGCCGTCACCGCGCTGCCCACGGTGAGCGGCACCGCCTCCAAGGGCAAGACGCTGACCGCCTCTTCCGGCAGCTGGACGGGAGCCACCCCGATCACCTTCGCCTACCGCTGGGTGCGATGCGACGGATCCGGCTCGAGCTGCACCGACATCTCGGGCGCGACCACGTCGACGTACGTGATCGAGTCGACCATGGTCGGAAAGCGGCTCCGGGTACGGGTCACCGCGACGAACGGAGACGGGACGGCGGCAGCCCTCTCCGAGGCGACCGCGATCGTGACCGACGGCGCGCCGACGAACACCGCGGAGCCGAAGATCACCGGCACGCCGACGCAGGGTCAGACGCTCACTGCCACCTCCGGGTCGTGGACCGGATCACCGACCTTCGCCTACCGGTGGGTCCGCTGCGGAAGCGACGGCGGGAAGCCCGACGGGAGCAACTGCTCGTCGGTGAGCGATGCCACCTCCCCCACCTACACCCTCACGTCGTCCGACGTGGGCCGACGGATGCGGATCCGGGTGACCGCGACGAACAGCAGCGGTTCGACCACCGCCGCGTCGAACCCCACGACGACCGTGAAGGCGAGCACGACCGTCGGCAGGCCGGTGAACACCGCGGAGCCCGCCATCTCCGGCACCCCCGCCGTCGGCCAGACCCTCACGACGACCCCGGGCAGCTGGTCGGGACAGTCGCCGATCACCGTCGACTACCAGTGGACTCGCTGCGGTAGCGACGGTGGCCGGTCCGATGCGAGCAACTGCTCGCGCATCCCGGGCGCGACGTCCGCGAGCTACACGCTGACGAGCGGCGAGCTCGGAAGGCGCATACGGGTGAGGACGACGGCGAGGAACACCGCCGGTTCGACGACGGTCGCGTCGAACCCGACCTCCGTCGTCGGTCCCGCAGGCCCTCCGGGGCTGATCACGCTGCCGAACGGCGAGCGCTCGATCCCGGCCTCGAGCGTCCCGCCGGATCAACGCCTCGTCGTCGACGCCGTGGTCTTCTCGCCGAACCCCGTGCGGTCGCGCACCGCGCCGATCACGGTTCGCATCAAGGTGAAGGACACCCGCGGGTACGTCGTGCGTGACGCGCGCGTGTTCATCAGGTCGACCCCGCTCGTGACGACAGGTGGAAACGGGCTCGCCACGGGGACGGACGGCTGGGCCCAGGTCACGCTCGTACCGCGGTCGTCGTTCCCGCAGATCCGCTCGGGATACAGCGTCCAGTTCTACGTCAAGGCGTTCCGCAGCGGCGATCCGACCCTTGGCGGGGTCGCAGGCTCGCGCCTCGTGCAGGTTGCGCTGGGAGGGTGAGGACCGGGTCGGGGCGAGCGTCGGCGACGCTCGCCCCGACCGACGCAGCAGCGCGGGAGACCTTCGTGGCCAGGTGCAGGCCGACGCTGCCCGGCGAGGCAGCGTCGCGCAACGCGTCTGCGGTGCCTAGAGGTAGGAGTCGGCGTCGAGCGGGCCGTCGGTGGCGGCCCCGTCACGCGGGCCGATGCCGGCGACGACCGTCTCCTGCGAGCGCTCGTGGAGCCGCTCTCGACCCCGCCTGACCGCACCGAGGAACTTGTCGAGGTTGACCTCGAGCGTCGACAGGATCCCGTCCGCCCAGTCCTCCATCTCGAGTCGCGTCTCGCGGGCCTGGCGGCGAGCGTCCTCGACGATGTCCTGAGCCTGATGCTCCGCGATCTTGACGATCTCCGTCTGCGAGGCCTCACGGACTGCCTGCTCCCGCGCCTCGCCGATCAGCCGGTCGCACTCGCGCTTGGCCTCCGCGAGCATCTCCTGGCGCTCCTTGACGATCCAGCGGGCCTGCTTGATCTCCTCGGGAATCGTCGCGCGCATCTGGTCGAGGATGTCGTAGATCTCCTCACGATCGATGCGCACCTGATCGGTGAGGGGGACGGCCTTGGCGTTGTGCACCAGGTCGTCGAGCTTGTCGATGAGAACGAGGACGTCCATATGGCCGGATGGTAACCATGATCCCGGTCGGCGTGGGCCGGTGATCGTCGGACGGCCCGGTGCCGGCCGGGGCCGTCGGTCACTCCTGCGGGCTCAGGGGAGCGCCCGGGCGACCGTTCGGGAACAGCTCCCGGAAGCGCCGCGCCACCGCTGCAGGGACGAGCGCGTCCACCTTGCCGCCGAACGTCGCGATCTCCTTCACTCCACTCGAGGACACGAACGCGTACTCGGGCCCCGACATCACGTACATCGTCTCGACCTCGGGTGCGAGCAGCTGGTTGAGGCGGTTCATCTGCACCTCCCACTCGAAATCGGCGAGCACGCGGAGCCCCTTGACCATCGTCCGCGCGCCGTGCCTCCGCGCGAAGTCGACGACGAGCTCCGCGAAGACGTCGACGACGACGTTGTCGACGCCGCCCAGTGCATCCTCGAGGAACGCCACGCGCTCCTCGACCGTGAACATCGTCTGCTTGTGATGTGGATCCCTCACCACCCCCACGACGACCCGATCGAAGATCGCAGCCGCGCGCGTGATCACGTCCACGTGCCCGAGGGTCACCGGGTCGTAGGAGCCGGGGCAGATCGCGACAAGGGGTTGGCGGTCGGTCATGGGGCGAAGACGGAGAGTCGGGCAGAACCGTACCGTCGGGTGGTCACGAGGTCGAACGGGAGCTGCGGCTCGACTCTCGCGTCGGTCTCGACGACCACGAGCCCCGTGGCGGCGACGACGGCGGGCAGCGCCGCAGCGAGCCGCTGCTCGAGGTCGCCCCACGTCCCGTAGGGCGGGTCGAGGAGGACGAGATCGTGGTGCCTTCCGGACGCCGCCTCCTCCCGGAGCACCTGCACCGCATCGCGCTCCAGGACGACGGCGCCCGTCAGCGACAGCGCCTTCAGGTTCGCGGTCAACACACGGCACGCGGTCCGATCGGTCTCCACGAACGTGCACCGTCGCGCCCCCCGGGACAGGGCCTCGAGCCCGAGCGAGCCCGAGCCGGCGAAGAGGTCGAGGACGGATGCGCCGTCGACCGGACCGATCATCGAGAACAGCGCCTCGCGTACGCGGTCGGACGTGGGGCGCGTCTTCTCGCCCTTGGGTGCTGTGAAACGACGTCCGCGATGCGTGCCGGCGATGATCCGCATGAGGAGGAGCGTACGTGGGCAGCGCCAGGGCGCGAGCCGCTGTCTCCGATCGACGAGCCTCTACGAGTCGCCGGCGTGCGCTGCCTCGCCGAGCAGTCGCTCGACGTCGGTCTCGAACAGCCCCTCGTCGTCCAGCGCGCCCGCAAGCTCCTTCGCGTCGGCCAGGAGGTCGCGATCGGCACGGAGGCGCGTGAACCGCAGGTCGGTGAGCCCGGACTGCCGGGCCCCCACGAGCTGGCCTTCCCCCCGGATCTCGAGGTCACGCTCGGCCAGCTCGAACCCGTCCGTCGTGTCCACCATCGCCTGCAGACGATCCATCGCCGTCTCGGACAGCTCGTCCGGGTGTCGGGAGACGAGCAGGCAGAACGACTGCTCCGCTCCGCGGCCGACCCGCCCGCGGAGCTGGTGAAGCTGGGCGAGACCGAAGCGATCGGCCTCCTGGACGATCATGATCGTCGCGTTCGGGACGTCGACGCCGACCTCGATCACCGTCGTCGCGACGAGGACGTCGATCTCCCCCGCCTTGAAGGCAGCCATGACCGCCCGGCGCTCGGGGGTCTTCAGCCTGCCGTGGACGCACCCGACCCGGTAGCCGGCGAGCTCGCCTGCCCGGAGCCGCTCGGCCTCTTCCTCGGCCGCCCGCGCGAGCGTCGTCTCGGAGCCCTCGACGAGCGGGCAGACGACGTAGGCCTGCCTGCCGTCGTCGAGGTGGCGGCGCAGCCGCAGGTACGCCTCACTCGAGCGGTCCTCCGTCACCCAGGCGGTGATGATCGGCTTGCGCTCGGCCGGGGGCGCCGCGATCTCCGACACCGCGAGGTCGCCGTACACCGTCAGCGCGAGAGTGCGCGGGATCGGCGTCGCGGTCATGTGGAGCACGTGCGGTGCCCGCTGCTCGGCGAGCGCTGCCCGCTGCTCGACTCCGAACCGGTGCTGCTCGTCGACGACCGCGACTGCGAGATCGCGAAACGCGATATCGCTCTGGATGAGAGCGTGCGTTCCCACCGCGATCTGGACGTCTCCCGAGGCGAGCAGGGTGCGGACGGTGGCGCGGTCACGGGCGGCCAGGCTCGACGTGAGGAGCGCGACACGGACGCCGAGCTGCGCGCACAGCCCTTCGATCGTGAGGAAGTGCTGCTCGGCCAGGGTCTCCGTCGGGGCCATCATCGCGCCCTGCCGTCCGCACTCGACGGCGCGGAGAAGCGTGTAGAGGGCGACGGCCGTCTTGCCCGATCCGACGTCACCCTGCAGGAGCCGCTGCATCGGCACGGTCTGCGCGAGATCCGCGTCGATCTCGGCGATCGCGTGCTCTTGTGCATCGGTGAGCGTGAACGGGAGCGCCTCGCGATAGCGCTCGACGAGCTCGTCCGGCGGCGGCAGCGCCTCCGAGACGAGCGACGCCCGCTCGGACGCCCGACGGCGCAGCGCGAGCTGGAGGACGACGAGCTCGTCGAGCGCCAGCCGGCGCCGGCCCGTCTCCGCCTCGTCGGCGTCACGCGGTCGATGGAGGGCAACGAGCGCGTCGGCCCGGAGCGGAAGCCCACGCCCGACCCGGACGACCGCCGGCAGGGGATCGCCTCCCGCCCGCGCGTCCGGGAGCACCCGCTCGACGAGGCCACGGATCGTCTTCTGCGCGAGATCGGCTGTCGACGGGTACACGGGCGCGAAATCGGCCGTGGCGTCCGGGCCCCCCAGGTCGTACGACTCGACCTGAAACCCGTACCGGTTCGACCTCCCGCGGATCCGCAGACGTGTTCCGGGGATGAGCCGAGGCTCGAGCCACGGCTGGTTGAACCAGGTCGCACGGAGCTCGCCCGTCGCGTCGGCGACGTGCGCCGTGAGGATGTGCAGCCGTCCACGGCGGCGCGCGCTCACCCGTCGGACGACGACGTCGAGCACCGCCTCCTGCTCGCCGAACAGCTCTGCGATCGACCGCTCGGCGACCGGGCTCTCGTACCGGCGCGGGCAGTGGGCGAGCAGGTCGCCGATCGTCGCGATGCCGAGCCGTCCGAGCTTCCGACGCACTGCCGTCCCGACTCCCTCCAGGCTCTCGACGGGCTCGGCCAGCCGCGACGGACGCGGCGTCCCTCGCCCCGGGAGAAGCGGGCTGTCGAGCACGGCGCCCGCGAAGCCGGCGGGAGGCCGGTCGTCCGATCGTACGAGCGCCACCCGGCCGAGTCTAGAGCGAGCGTGCTGTCGGGTCCAGCGGTCTACGGAACGCGATACGTCACGATCGCGTCGAGCCCTCCGCCCGGTGCCTCGTCGAGCGCGATCGTGCCTCCGTCGACCTCGACGAGCCGTCGCGCGATGGCGAGACCGAGGCCGCTGCCCGGCGTGTCACGGCGTCGCCAGAACCGGTCGAAGGCGTGCGCCCTGTCGTCCGCGGCGAGTCCGGGGCCGTCGTCGCGGACGCGGATCTCCACTCCGGCGCCTGCGCGACCGACCAGGAGCTCGACGCTGCCCTCGCTCCCGACGGCCTCGATCGCGTTCGAGACGAGGTTGTCGAGCACCTGCTCCAGACGCTCGCGGGCCACGCGCACCGGCGCCGGCTCCGACGCGGACACACGCACGTCGACGCCACGCTCGGCTGCGAGCGCCTCCCACGCATCGGCCCGCTCGATGACGATCGGGCGAGCATCGAGCACCTCCGCCCGGGTCGCTCCGGCATCGGCCCGCGCAAGGGCGAGCAGGCCGTCGACGAGCTCCGCGAGCCGGTCGACCTCGGCGGTCGCCGCTTCGACCCCGGCCTCGGTCTGCGGCCCGGTCTCCGCAGCGAGGTTCTCGAGGCGGAGCCTCAGCGCCGTCAACGGCGTTCGGAGCTGGTGCGACGCATCCGCGACGAACGCGGACTGGTCGTCGAGCATGCTCTCGACGCGCTCGACCATGGCGTTGAAGGACGTCGCGACGGCCCGCACCTCCGGTGGCCCCTCGACCGGCGCACGTGCGGCGAGGTTGCCCGCGGCGACGCCGGTCGCGGCTGCCTCCAACCGCACGAGCGGTCGGGAGGCCCAGCGCGCGAGCCAGACCGCGAGTCCGGCCGCCACCGCGAGCGCGAACGCCGAGATCGCCGCGAGCGCAAGCCAGGTGTGACGCACGCGCGCATCGGCGGTGGAGGTCGGATACGTGATCCGAGACGCCCCGTGCACGGCTCCTCCGGATGCAACAGGAACCGCGACGTAGAGGAGGTTCGCGTCGAGAGTGTCCGAGTGCCGCACGCCCGCAGCGGTGCTGCCATCGAGCGCGGTTGCGATCTCGGGGCGTGACGAGAAGTCACGGCCGATCGGGCTGGCCGCGTCGACGATCGTCGTCCCGGCCCGGTCGACGACGACGATGCGACCTCCTGTCTCGGCGAGGTAGCGCCGGGCGAGCCGTGTCAGCGCGGGAGGCGCCGGGGCGCCGCCCTGTAGGGCATCCTCGGCGAGCGATCCCACGGCGGTCGCGTCCCGCTCGACCTTCGCCCGGAGGTCACGCCGCTCGGAGCGGGCCGACTCGATCCCGAGCGGCACGACGAGGACGCCGAGAAGCACGGCCGTCAGTGCGAGCATGGTCGCGAGCAGGCGTGCCGTCACGGGCGGAGCCGCAGCCCGACGCCGCGGATCGTCTCGACGAGACCGGGGTCGCCGAGCTTCCGCCGCAGCGAGGCGACGTGGACGTCGACCGTCTTCGCCGCGCCGTACCACGACGTGCCCCAGACCTCGCGCACCAGACGCTCCTTGGGGACGACGGTCCCGGGGTCGGCGGCCAGAGCGAGCAGAAGGTCGTACTCCTTGGGAGTGAGCTCGTCGGCGAGCTCCTTGCCCTCGACGCTCACCCGCCTCGCCCGCGTGTCGATCGAGACGGTGCCGGCGGTCACGATGCCGTCTGCGTCGGTGGTCGGCTCGTCGCCGAACCGCCGGAGCACCGCACGCATGCGGGCGACGAGCTCCCTGAGCCCGAACGGCTTCACGACGTAGTCGTCTGCGCCGAGCTCGAGCCCCACCACACGATCGATCTCCTCGCCGCGAGCCGTGACCATGATCACCGGCACACGGGAGCGGGCACGGATCTCGCGGCAGACCGTGAAGCCGTCGATGTCAGGGAGTCGCACGTCGAGGAGCACGATCTCGGCGTCGTCGACACGCTCGAGCGCCTCGGCGCCCGTGGCGACGCGCTCGACCTCCCAGCCTTCACGCTGCAAGCCCTCGACGAGCGGCTCGGCGATCGCATCCTCGTCCTCGACGACCAGCACTCGCATGGATCCATCGTACGGGGTGAACGCGCTCCGTCCGCCCCCCCGAGCACGACCGTTGCCGAGCTTTGCCGCCGCTTTGCCCGGAGCTTCCCGATCTCGCCGGCTCGGCCGTCTAGGCTTCCTCCATGAAGGTCGCCCGTGCGGTCGGGTTCGTGGTGGCGCTCTGCGCCCTCGCCGCCGTCGGTGCCGCGGTGGCACTCCTGATGCTCTCGACGATCGGGGGGGCTCCCGAGCGCGACCCGGTGGGCCGGCTCAGCCCGGTCCTACCCGGCCTCCCGGTCACGACGGTCACCGTCGTCGACCCGACCGTCCCGACGCTCCCGGCGCCCACCGACGGCGACGGGGACGGGGACGGGGACGACTAGAGCGTCGGGTCGAAGAACCAGAAGAAGCCGACGGACCCCGGCCCGGCGTGCGTGCCGACGGCCGCCCCGAGCTCGGCGACGAGCACGTCCGGGTCGGCATGCGGACGCTCGGTCTCGACGAGGGCCTTGATGTCGTCGATCCACTCGGGCGCGTCGGCGTGCGCGATCGCGATCCGCAGCCCTGGCCCATCCTCCGTCGCCTCCCGGAAGACGCGGGCGAACTCCGCGAGCGCCTTCTTGCGCCCACGCACACGGCCGATGGGGTTGATCACCCCGTCGGCGACCGACAGGATCGGCTTGACGGAGAGCAGGGAGCCCATCAGCGCCTGCGCGCCGCCGATGCGACCGCCGCGACGCAGGTACTCGAGCGTGCCGACGGTGAACACGACGCCGTTCGTCTCCTTGAAGCGCTCGATCAGGCACTCGAGCTCGGCGTCGGTGGTCCCGCGCGCGAGCCGCCGCTCGATCGCCTGGGCGAGCAGCGCGACAGCGAGCGACGCCGTCTCGGCGTCGACGACCCGGATGCGGTCGGGAGCCATCTCCATGGCCTGGAGCCGCGCGTTCGTGAACGTCGCGGAGAGCTTCTCCGAGAGATGCAGCGAGTAGATTCGCTCGTAGTCGCGAAGCAGCTCCCCGTAGACGGCCTCGTAGTCCCCCGGGAAGGGAGCGTTGGTCTTCGCCGGCCCCTGCCTGAGCCGCTCGTAGAAGGCGTGCCCGTGGATGTCGAGGTGGTCACGGAAGCTCTCCTCGCCCGTCTCCGTCTCGAACGTGATCCCGAGCGGGACGACACGGATGTTCGCGTACCGTGGACGCGCGTCCTCCTCGCGGTAGTCGGAGGTCGAGTCGAGCACGATCGCCGTGTTGGCGCGCGTGAGCAGCGTGCGTCCGGCGGCGGTGAGCAGCGCCCGCGCGACGTCGTCGTTGGCCGTCCCCTTCACGATCACGCTCGCCGCACCGGCGGTCAGGACGTCGTCGACCGCCGCACCCTCCGGGTCGCCGGTGATGCACACGACCGGCAGCGTCGGATACGACGCCCGAAGCCTGCGGACCAGGTCGGCACCGCTCATGCCCGGCAGTCGGACGTCGACGACCACGACGTCGGGTCCGAGCTCCGCGACCGCGCCGAGCGCCGTCTCCCCGTCGGGGAGCAGGCCGACGATCGTGATGCCGTTGCGTCGATCCTGCGTCGCTCGGAACGTCTCGCCGAATACCTCGCTGTCCTCGACGAGCAGCACCCGGAGGAGCCCCTCCTCCGTGCCGGCGGGCGCAACGACCGTCGCCGTCGACGAGGCAGCGGCCGACGACGCGCGCTCCGGGGACGGTGGCGAAGGCGCAGCGCCGACCGAGCTGCGCACCCCGCCGGACGAGACGGGAAGACCGGCGGCGGCCGGGACGCGCACGGAGCCGTGCTCGGTCGCGCCACGCTCGGCAAGCAGGAGCAGCGGATAGTGCGGCTGGCCGCCGTCACGGGTGAAGATCTGCAGTCCCTCCGGCGCGGAGGGGGAGGCCTCGAGCCGCGCGCGGAACACGTCGAGACGGGGGGAGCCCTCACCCAGGATCAGGTCGATCGCGTCCGGCCCTTCTCCCTCGCGGAGCATCTCCTCGGCTACCGCCAGGGCGACCTCGTCGAAGCTCGACCCCGCTGCGACCACCCGCTCGTCGAGGAGCCCGAGCCAGTCGCCCTCCGTGACGTCCACGCCGTCCTGGACGACGGTCCTTGAGGCTCGGGTCACCTCTCCGGCGAGCACGCTCTCGAGGTCACGCGTCATGTCGTCGACGTTGACGTCCGCGGACGCCTCGTGGCGGTACGGGCCGTTCACGAGGTGGATCCCCGCCTGCACGCTCCTGCTCGGCACGACCCGCACGGGCTTGGTGGCGAACTCGGTTGCCTGGATCGCAGCCTTGAGCACGTTCCCGTCGTTCGGCAGCAGCACGACCTCACGGGCGAGGGTCTCGTTCACGGCGTCTGCGAGCTCCTGCACCGAGGGGTTCGCCGACGCTCCACCGCTGACCACCCTGACCTCGCCGAACACCCGCTCGAACGTCCGGCGATTGCCCTCGCCGGCCGCGACGGCGACGACGGCCGTGACGAGGTTCCCGGAGAGGAGCAGCTGCTCGCGAACCTGCTCGTGCATGTCGGCGGCATCGAACGTCGATTGGACGACCGTGCCATGCCGCTCGGCGACCTCGACGGCGGCGGCGGGATCGTCGGTGTGCACGTGGACGCGCAGCAGCGACGAATCGCCGACCACGTGCAGCGAGTCGCCAAGCACGCCGAGCGACTCGGCGACCGCGTCCCGGTCGAGCCCGTCGCCCTCGATCACGAAGTTGGTGCAGAACGCGAACTCGGAGAACTCGTGGTCGAGCGGCGGGGCCTGGGCCTCCTCGTCCGCGGACACCTCCGGGAGAGGCAGCCCCGCCGCGGAGAGATGGACGCCGCGCATGATCTCGACCAGCCCTGCGCCACCGGCGTCGACGACCCCTGCCTCCTTCAGCTTCGGGAGCATCTCGGGAGTGCGGCGGAGCGTGTCCTCGCCGTGGGCGACGACCGCCTCGAGCAACTCCTCCCGGGAGAGCGGGCCGGCCGACGAGCGGCGCTCTGCCTCCTCTGCCATCTCGCGGATGACCGTCAGCATGGTGCCCTCGACCGGCCGGAGCGTGGCCCGATACGCCTCGTCGCTCGCGGCACGGAGCGCCCGTGCGATGAGGGGTGCATCGGTTCCGTCTTGCTCGCCGAGCACGCTCGCCGCTCCACGCACGATCTGGCTGAGGATCACCCCCGAGTTGCCCCGTGCACCCATCAGGGCCGCGCGCGAGAGCTCGTGCGCGACGGCATCGGGACCCGTGGCGCTCGACGCGTCGAGCGCCGCGACGATCGCGCGAAGCGTCAGGGTGAGGTTGGTGCCGGTGTCACCGTCGGGCACCGGGTAGACGTTGAGGCCGTTGATGCGGGCCCGATTCGCCTCGAGATTCTGGAGCGCCGCGCCGGCGCGGGCGCGAACGGTCTCGAGGTCCATCAGGAACGCCTCGCGTCGTCGATCCTGACCTCCACCGACGCCACGGCGAGCCCTGTGACCCTCTCGACCTCGTAGCGAACGCGGTCCTGGATGGACGCAGCGACCTCGGAGAGCTTCAGCCCGTACTCCACGACGACCGTGAGGGCGATCTCGAGGCCGTCTTCCCGGCTGCGCACCTCGATTCCCTCGGTTCCTTTCGGCCGCCGGAGACGCAGGAAGCGTCGGTGGGGCGTGCCGACGACGCCGTAGCTCTCGGTGAGCGCACTGCCGACGACCTGGGCGATCGCGTCGCTCGAGACCGCGATGCTGCCGAGCTCGGTGGTTCGCGTGACGTGCGTGGTCTTGCTCATCTCGCGAGGTTAGACGACGTCGGGTGGACGAGGGTTACGGTCCTTCGAGCCGGGCTCGGCCCCGGTCGCTCCGGCGAGAAGGTCGCGGCCGAGGAGGCACAGCGAGAGCCAGGCGATGCCGACGCACCAGCCTGCGACGACGTCGGATGCGAAGTGGACGCCAAGCGCGATCCGGCTCAGTCCGACGAGGCAGCCGACCGCGACGGTCGACGCCCACAGCAGCCGGCGCGTGCGTCCGCGGGGCAGACGGGACGTGGCGACCACGGCGAGCGCACCCAGCGCCGCGACTCCCGACGCTGCGTGACCGCTCGGGAACGACGTCGACGACGGGAGCCTGACCACCGGATCGACGTCGGGGCGTGGACGATCGAAGGCGGCCTTGAGGCCGGCCACGACGACCTGCACACCGACGGTCGCGACGAGCAGGAAGGCGAGGTCGACCCACTCGCGACGACGGGCGAGCAGCAGCGCCGCGACCGAGACGAGCGCCACGAGCCCGAGCCCTCCTCCGATCCACGAGAACGGCCTCGCCAGCACCTCGACGGCCGTGGGCAGTCGGGCTGCGACGTCGAGCGCGAGCCGCTCGTCCCAGGACGCGACGCCCCCCCGCTCCACGGCGAGCGCCACGCCGACGAACCCGAGCGTGCCGCCGACGAGCCCTGCAACGGCAAGCCCGCGCCGCGTCATCCCGACACGCACCGGCCGCGCAGGGCCGGTGCGTTCCCCCGGCGGTCAGCCGCCTCAGGCGCCGTGGCAGCGCTTGAACTTCTTGCCCGAGCCACACCAGCACGGATCGTTGCGCCCGACGTCCGGGTGCTCCTTGACGACCGTGCGCGGCTGCGGCGGGCCGGCAGGGACGAGCGAGGCAGCGGCGCCTCCGGCGGCGCCCGCGATCACGTCGGCACCCGCGGCGATCTCGTGCTCGTACGAGAGCGCCTGCTCCTCGGGCTGGCGCTGTTGGAGCGACGCCGATTCGTCCTGCTCGAGCTCGACGTGGAACAGGGTGAGCACGACCTCCTCGCGAATGGTGCGACCGAGGGCCTCGAACATGACGTGCCCCTCGCCGCGGTACTCGACCAGCGGATCCTTTTGCGCCATCGCCCTCAGGTGCACGCCCTCGCGCAGGTAGTCCATCGCGTCGAGGTGCTCCCGCCAGCGGCTGTCGACCACCTGGAGCGTCAGGTACCGCTCGATCTCGCGCATCAGCTCGGGGCCGAACCGCTCCTCGCGCTCGGCGTAGACGTCGAGCGCGTCCTCGACGAACTCCTCGGTCAGCGCCTCACGCGTCTGATCGACCTCTGCCTGGAGCTCCTCCACGGTGATGTCGGTGCCGTACAGCCCCTGCATCTGGGCGACGAGGCCGGCGAGATCCCACTGCTCGGTGTCGACCTCCTCCGTGAAGTTTGCGACGTTGGTGGCGACGACCTCCTCGATCCAGGTGCGGACGTCCTCCGACATGTCGGCGCCCTCGAGCACCCGGCGGCGCTGCTCGTAGATGACCATGCGCTGCGTGTTCATCACGTCGTCGTACTTGAGGACGTTCTTCCGGGAGACGAAGTTCTGCTCTTCGACCTTCTTCTGCGCGCCCTCGATCTGCTTCGAGAGGATGGACGCCTGCATCGGCTGGTCGTCCGGGATCTTGAACCGCTCCATGATCCCGTGGATCCGGTCGCCGGCGAACAGGCGCACCAGATCGTCCTGCGCGGAGAGGTAGAAGCGCGTCTCGCCCGGGTCGCCCTGGCGACCCGAGCGGCCGCGGAGCTGGTTGTCGATGCGGCGCGACTCGTGGCGCTCGGTGCCGAGCACGTACAGCCCACCGAGCTCTCGGACGCCGTCGCCGAGCTTGATGTCGACGCCGCGGCCGGCCATGTTGGTCGCGATGGTGACCGCGCCCGGCTGACCGGCGTCCTTGACGATCTCCCCTTCGCGCTCGTGCTCCTTCGCGTTGAGCACGTTGTGGGGGACGCCCCGCCGCTTGAGCATCTCCGCGAGGTACTCGGAGGTCTCGACGGCGATCGTGCCGACGAGGACGGGTTGCCCCTTCTCGTGGCGCTCGGCGATGTCCTCGATCACCGCGTTCCACTTGGCTTCCTTCGACTTGAAGATGTAGTCGTTCTCGTCGAGTCGGGCGACGGCGACGTTGGTCGGGATCTCGACGACGTGCAGACCGTAGATCTCGACGAACTCCTTCTCCTCGGTCTTCGCCGTGCCGGTCATCCCGGAGAGCTTCTCGTAGAGGCGGAAGTAGTTCTGCAGGGTGATGGTCGCGAGAGTCACGTTCTCCTCGCGGATCGCGACACCCTCCTTCGCCTCGATCGCCTGGTGCAGGCCCTCGCTCCAGCGACGACCTTCCATGATGCGGCCGGTGTACTCGTCGACGATCTTGACCTCGCCGTCCTGGACGACGTAGTCCACGTCACGCTTGTAGAGAGACTCCGCCTTCAGGGACTGGATCAGGTGGTTGACGAGGTGGGTATGCCTCGGGTCGTAGAGGTTCTCGATCCCGAGCGCGCGCTCGACCTTGTCGAGCGCGGTCTGGGCCGGTGAGACCGTCTTGAACTTCTCGTCGTAGAGGTAGTCGGCCCCGGAGAGCTCGGTCTCGTCCTCGCCCTTCATCGCCTTGCGCGTGAGCGGCGCGCCGTGGAGCTCCTTCACGACACGCGCGAAGTCGTAGTACATCTTCGCGGCGCTCTCGGGCTCGCCCGAGATGATCAGCGGGGTCCGGGCCTCGTCGACGAGGATCGAGTCGACCTCGTCGACGATCGCGAACACGTGGCCGCGCTGGACGCACCCTTCGAGCGACACGGACATGTTGTCGCGCAGGTAGTCGAAGCCGAACTCCGAGTTCGTCCCGTAGGTGATGTCGCAGCCATAGGCCTCACGTCGCGCAGCGAACGGCATCATGTTCTCGATGTGCCCGACGGTGACGCCGAGGCGCTCGTACACCGGCTGGTTCCATTCGGCGTCACGCCTCGCGAGGTAGTCGTTGACCGTGACCAGGTGGACGTTCACGCCCGCGAGCGCGTTGAGCGTGAGGGCAAGGCTCGCGACGAAGGTCTTGCCCTCACCGGTCTTCATCTCGGCGATGTCACCCTCGTGGAGGACGATCCCGCCCATCAGCTGGACGTCGAACAGCCGCTGACCCGACTCGCGCTTGCGCGCCTCCGAACCGCGGCAAACGCCTCGTAGAGGACGTCGTCGAGAGGCTCGCCGTTGGCGATGCGCTCGCGCAGTGCGATGCTGCGCTGGCGGAGCTCGTCGTCGGTGAGCGGCTCGAATTCAGGCTCGAGCGACGTGATGTACGCAGCTTGCTCCTGGAGGCGCTTGACGCGTCGCCCCTCGCCGAGGCGGAGGAGCTTCTCGAAGCGGCCGAAATCGGACGTGGGCATAGGAGCAGGGTACCGACTGGGTTCGGTCGCGCCCCGCGTGCGCGTGACGGCCTGAGGAGGGATTCGGCGTGCGCGCGGACGATCCTCGCCCGCCGCTCACAGCGGAAGCGCTGTGACCTCCCAGGTCGCTCCGGCGATCCGCGTCGCCGTCACCACATAGGCATGTCCGACCCGCGCGCCGATCGCCTCGAGAGCAGCGACGCCGGCGAGCGTCGGGGAGCCGTCGACCACGACGGTCCGCTCGCGGCCGTCGAACGCGACCTCGATCTCATCGCCCACCAGCTCGGGCGCGAGCTCGACGGTCTCGATGGATCGGCCTCCGACCGCCCAGAGGGCGGGGCCCCTCCGGACGGCTTCGAGCCTGAAGGGCGCTCGAAGCGACGAGCGCACCGCGCGGACGAGGACGCCGACCTCCGCCGACGTCTCCCCCGATTCGATCAGCACCCGACCGTCGTCGAGCACCACGGCGACGAGCGAGTCCCCGGGATGCGACGCCTCGACCGTCGCCACGGCATCCCACGCGCGGCCACGGTGCATGCCATGGATGCCGACCTCCCCCCAGTGGGGGCCCGGATCGTGCGGGAGCGGGGCCGAGGTGGCCTACCCGCCCTCGGCCGACCGGAGCGTCCTGTCGATCTCCTCGATCGGCACCGCCTCGTGCTCCGGCTCAGCCGTGCGCCGACGCGGCTCGTGCACCTTCTTGTCTCGCTGCCGCTCGATCTGACGCACCAGCGTCTCGACCACGCGGTCGGCTGCGACCTCGTAGGTCGTCGCAGACGCGCGCCCGTGGACGTAGCTGCCCTTCAGACGAACCTCGGCCTCGACGACGTGATCGTCGGCGATCGACGGGTTCCGCTCGCGATCGAGGACGACCTCCACCACTGTCTGCTCCGGGATTCGGCGTCCGACCCGCCCGATCTTCGCCTCGACGGCGTCCTTGACCGAGTCGTTGACGGTTCCGTGACGGACTGTCATGTGGAGCTGCATCGCATCTCCTTTCCGGTCTCTGATCCAACGCTACCTCACGGGGCGCCCGACGACACGGCATCGGAGCGACGATCGCAGTCGCGCGCCTCAGCGCACCGTGCGGGCGAGGCAGACGACGTCGACACGCGTCACGCCTGCGTGCCGCAGCGCGGCGGCGCAGGCCCCGACGGTCGCACCCGTCGTGTAGACGTCGTCCACCAGGCAGACGTGCGCCGGGCCCGCTCCGGGCGCATCGAAGACACCGCGGACGTTGGCCCGACGCTGCTCTCGTGGGAGCCCCGCCTGCCGTGGTGAGCCAACGGCTCCGCTGCGTCGGAGCAGGTGGCGATGCTCGATCCCCCACATGGTCGCGAGCGAGGCCGCGAGCTCCTCTGCGGGCGCGTGCCCCCGGCGGAGCCCGCGCTCGCGATCGCCGGGGACGGCCACGAGGCACTCGGCGGGCGGCACCTGGATCGACGCGACGACGAGCTCCGCCAGTGGAGCCGTGAGATCACGTCGTCCCCTTTCCTTCCACGCCGCGACGATCGGCCGGAGCGCGGCGTCGTATGCGACTGCGGCGCGGGCGGTCGCGAACGACAGTCGACGCCCGGAGCACTCGACGCAGCGACGTACGGGCCACGGCCCTGGCGCACCGCACCGGGAGCAGCCGGTCGGGCCGAGTCGGGTGAGTCCCGCGAGACAGGGAGCGCAGAGCGCTGCCCCTGGAAGGCTGCATCCCGCGCAGCGCCTGGGGACGATCACGGAGAGCAACGACACCGGATCGACGGTAGGTCGCACGGAGGCACGAGAGCGCGTCGGAAGAGACTCGGAAGCGTGCCGGCGGCACGGGCGGCGGTGAGAGGGAAGCGCCTTGGTAGCGTGGCGACCATGGCTTCTGCGGCTCGCCTTCGGCCCCCGGCGGACGGATTCACGTCCGAGCTGCCGGACACGTTCTTCGACGCGATCCTCGTGGTCTCGTTTGGAGGGCCGGAGGGCATGGACGACGTGATGCCGTTCCTGGAGAACGTCACCCGCGGTCGCAACGTGCCGCGGGAGCGACTCGAGGAGGTAGCCCACCACTACGCGGCGTTCGGCGGCGTCAGCCCGATCAACGAGCAGAACCGCGCGCTGATCGCGGCGTTGCGAACGGAGCTCGACGCACACGCGATCGACCTCCCGATCTACTTCGGAAACCGCAACTGGCACCCACTCCTACCGGACACGCTCCGCGAGATGGCTGACGCCGGAGTCAAGAGGGCGCTCGCCTTCTTCACGTCCGGGTTCAGCTGCTACTCCGGCTGTCGCCAGTACCGCGAGAACGTGTGGGTCGCGCAGGAGGAGGTCGGCGACGAGGCCCCGGAGGTGCTGAAGACCCGCATGTTCTACAACCACCCGGGCTTCGTCGGGGCGATGGCCGATCTCGTCGACCGGGCCCGCGCCGCGCTCCCCGCCGACCGGCGCGCGCACGCGCCGGTCCTCTTCACCGCGCACAGCATCCCCGAGGCGATGGCGAGCCACTCGCGCTACGAGGCACAGCTCGTCGAATCGGCTCGCCTCGTCGCGGAGCGGATCGGGGTCGCTCGCCACGAGGTCGTCTACCAGAGCCGGAGCGGGTCGCCGGGGATGCCGTGGCTCGAGCCCGACGTCTGCGATCGCCTGCGCGAGCTCGCGGACGAGGGCGTCGCAGAGGTGGTCGTCTCACCGCTCGGCTTCGTCTCCGACCACATCGAGGTGCTCTACGACCTGGACGACGAGGCGAGGGCCGTGGCGAGCGAGGTGGGGATCACGATGGTCAGGGCAGAGACCGTCGGCACCCACCCTCTCTTCGTGGCCGGGATCCGCGAGCTCGTCCAGGAGCGCCTCGACCCCCACGCAGGCCGGCCGGCGCTCGGCGCCGACGGCCCGAGCCACGACGTCTGCCCACCCGGATGCTGCCTTCCGGGGTCAGGGCGCCCGAGCCCCTGGGAGAGTCGCGCGGACTGAGGTCTAGATGGTCGATCAGGGATTCGGGTGTCCTCAGTGACCGCCCCATTCGGGGGCGCCGGAATCACGGATCAGCCGTCTCGAGACCGGGATCGCTGAGCGCCGCGCGGACGTCGTCGCGCACCCGGTCGAGATCCTTGGGCTCCTTCACGGGGAGAAACCGCCCGCGGGCGCCTGCGCGCGGCACCTCCAGATAGGTCGCCGGCACGAAGGCGGTGAGCTCGTGGTAGAGGTGCTCGAGCTGGACTGCGTCTCTCCCGTCGACGCGACGGCGCACGACCAGCCATGAGAGCTCGACAGGCTGGGCGAGCACGTCGACCGCGATCAGCGCGGTGTTGGTGTTGAACACGGAGATGGAGTCCTGGTCGAAGCCCGGCGGGAAGCAGGGGCCCTCGACCAGGCGCAGCCTGCCGCCGACGCGAGCCGGGGCGCCGCCGGCGTCCCCGTCCTTCCGGGCGACCTCGACGGTCATCGCCCGGCCATGCGCCAGGTGCATCCCGACGATCAAAGGGTCGACGCGGGCGCCGAGGTTGTCGACGTTCGAGACGAGCACGTGTTGGACGCCGCCCGCGGTGAGCGCCTCGAGGGTGCCCGACACCCTGATCGCCTCGAGCAGATCCCCGTGACCCGGGCCGTACGGCGACACGGCCCCGTCGGGCCTACGAAAGAGGGAGCCGTCGGGCTCGAGTCGGAGCGAGACGAACTGCGAGAAGACGATCGGAGGAGGAACGGCGAGGGTCTCGAGGTGAGCGCGCACGCCCCGGTCGGTCGCGAAGCTGGTCATCACCGCCGTCGGGATCGTCGCGCCGTGGGTCGTCGCGGTCGCCGCCGTCGCCGAGAGTGCGAGATCGAGGAACGAGCGGCCGTCGACGACCTCGACCATCGCCTTGACGACGCCTCCGAACCGCGTCGCCATCCCACCCGCCAGCACGACGTGCCCGATCGAGCCGCTCTGGAGCGCGTCGACCCCGAGCGCGCGCGCGGCGTGAGCCTCGTCGCTCCACTGCTCCGGGAGCCGCACCACGTCATCGGGCCGGGGAGGCTCGACCGCACCGGCGACCACGTTGCCCTCCGTCGAGAGCGCACCCGACGCCACGGCAGCACGAAGCGCGTCGAACCGCTCCGCGTCGAACTCGAACCGCTCGAGCAGGCTCCGGGTGGCGGGATCGACCTCGTCGAGCACGCTCATCGGGAGCCAGGAAGGGTCGTGGAGTACGGCGCTCGGTGCACCCCCACCTCGGTCACGATCGCCGCGATCAGCTCCGCCGGCGTCACGTCGAAGGCAGGGTTCCTGGCGGTGAAGCGCTCCGTCACCTCGCCGCCGTCGCGCTCCTCGACCGGGATTCCGGCGCCATCTGGGGTGTCCGGATCGAGCGTGCTCGTGGGCGCGACGATCACGAGGGGGATCCTGTGGTGCGCGGCGCTCACCGCGAGCCCGTAGGTGCCGATCTTGTTCGCGGTGTCGCCGTTCGCGGCGATCCGGTCTGCGCCCGTGACGACGAGGTCGACCTCGCCGGCCCCCATGCGGGAGGCGGCCGCGCTGTCGACGATCACGGCGTGCGGGATGCCGAGCTGCTCGAGCTCCCACGCGGTGAGGCGCGACCCTTGCAGCAGCGGCCGCGTCTCGTCGACCCAGACGTGCTCGACCCGACCGGCCTCCCACGCCGCGCGGATCGCACCGACGGCCGAGCCGTATCCTCCGGTCGCGAGCCCACCGGCGTTGCAGTGCGTGAGCACCCGTGCGCCGGTCGGGAAGAGCGGCACGGCGTGCGCGCCCATCGCCCGACACCGTTCGACCTCGTCTACGTGGATCGCATGCGCCCGGTCGCGGGTCGGAGCGTCCCGCATCTCGTCGAGCGCCCAGCGCAGGTTGACGGCAGTCGGCCGTGACCGGACGAGCGTCTCGTAGGCGACATCGGGATCTTCTCCGCGCTCGACGGCGAGGGCGAGGCCGTAGGCGGCGACGACGCCGATCAGCGGCGCGCCGCGCACCGCGAGCGTCCGGATCGCCTCGGCGACCTGCTCGGAGCTCGTGCAGCGCAGCTCGACCTCTTCGAGCGGGAGCAGGCGCTGGTCGAGCACGACGACGGCATCGTCCTCGAGGCGTGCGATCCGTTCCGGCTCGATCTCGCGACGTCGCATGGGTAGCGCCGAGGGTACTCGTCGGCCAGGGCCTGTCGCCGGGCTTGGCGCTAGGCGGCGTGCACGAGCGCCTGGCGGAGCAGCGACGGAACCTCGGCAGCGGGCAGCGGCCTCGAGAACAGGTACCCCTGTCCGACGGTGCAGCCGAGCGCATGGAGGCGGTCACGCTGGGCCGGCACCTCGATGCCCTCTGCGACCGTCTCGAGGTCGAGCAGCTTCGCCAGGGTCACGATCGCCTCGACGAGCCGGTTCCTGCGACCGTCGGTGACGACGCCGTCGACGAACTCGCGCGCGATCTTCAGCTCGTCGAGAGGAAAGCGCTGCAGGTACGCGAGGGACGAGAATCCCGTGCCGAAGTCGTCGATCGCGATCCGAACCCCGTGCGAGCGAAGCTCACCGAGACGCTCGGCAACACCCTCGACGTCCACGAGCATGGTGCCCTCGGTGATCTCGAGCACGAGGTCACGCGCGGCGAGACCCGACTGCGCCAGCACCGACGTCACAGTCTCGACGAATGCTGGCTGCAGGATCTGACGCGCGGCAAGGTTCACGTTCGCAGAGATCCGCTCGCAGCCCGGGATCGAGATCTGCCAGGCTCGGGTCTGGTGGCAGGCTCGACGGAGCACCCATTCCCCGATCTCGTTGATCAGCCCCGTCTCCTCGGCGAGCGGCACGAACTCCCCCGGTGGGACGTTCCCTCTCGTTGGGTGCGTCCAGCGAAGCAGTGCCTCGAAGCCGACGGGCTGCCCGGAGGCGAGGTCGACAAGTGGCTGGTAGTGGAGATCGAGCTGCTCGGCCCGGAACGCCGTCTCCAGATCCGCCTTGAGCTCGAGCCGGTTGCGGGCCACTTCGTGCATCTGGGGCTCGAAGACCTCGAAGCGTCCGCCCCCGTCGCGCTTCGCCTGGTACATCGCGATGTCGGCACTCCGCAGCATCTCGCCGACGCTCTTCTCTGGCTTGCCGAACACGATCCCGATGCTCGCACGCAGGTGGACCTCGGTCTGCCCGATCGTCAGAGGGCGCGCCACCTCGTCCAGGATGCGCTGCGCGACGACCATCGGGCCCCGGATGCCCTCCGGCGCTTCGACGAGCACCGCGAACTCGTCGCCCCCGAGCCGGGCAGGGGTGTCCGTCTCGCGGACGCAGCCCCGGAGCCGTGTCGCGACCTCGCCGAGGAGCTCGTCCCCGGCAGCGTGACCAAGGCTGTCGTTCACCGTCTTGAAATCGTCGATGTCGAGGAAGAGGAGCGCAACGTCTTCGCCGGAGCGTCGGGCGCGTCGGATGGCATGCTCGATCCGGTCGGAGAGCAGCGCACGGTTCGGCAGATCGGTGAGCGCGTCGTGAAAGGCCTGGTGCGTGAGCTGGATCTCGAGCTCACGCTGCTCCGTGACGTCGTGCGCCGTGACCACGATCCCCGCGACGTCGGGGTCTCGACGGAGGTCGTTCAACACAAGGGCTACGGTTCGCGAGCCACCGTCGGCCCGCTGAAGCCGGACCTCGCGATCGACGACCGGCGCGTGCTCGACCGGATCGCGGACGAGCACCGCGATCTGCTCTGCATCCTCGGGGTCGAGAAGAAGGTCGAAGCGCGTTCCGACCAGCCCTGCGGGATCACGTCCGAGCATCTCCCGCGACGACGGCGTCACGTAGCGGATCGTCGAATCGGGCTCGAGCACCGCGATCAGATCCTTCGAGCTCTGCACGAGAGAGCGGAACCGCGCCTCGCTTCGACGCTCGAGCACCTCTTCTCCACGCTCGATGCTCTCGAGGGCGAGTGAGATCTGCGCACCGAGCGTCCCCAGCGCCTCGTAGAGGTCGCGTGGAAGCGGCCGCGTCCCGGTCACCCGAAGCACGCCGCGCATGCGGCCGTGCACGATGATCGGGGCGACGAACGTCCTGGCGGTCCCCAGCCGACCGAGAGTCCCCTCCAGGCGGATCGCGCCGCGGAGAGCGATCGCGTGCTCGTCGCTGCCGCCCACGACGACCGCATTCTCGATCGCGAGGTCGGGCAGGGAGTCGAACTCGAGGCTGACGTAGGAGCGCAGAGGGCCTCCCCCGAGCTCGAGCGCCGTTGCTGTCGCGGCGGTTCGGGCCTCGGCATGCGTTCGGGCGGAGACGAGCGCTGCGGCACCTGCCTGAAGAACCGCCTCACGTCGAAGGGCGGCTTCGAACACGCGGAGGCCCGTCGCAACCCGTGCCACGACGAGCCCCAGCACGACGACCACACCCACGGCGACGAACGGGTCGACGGAGCCGGCGTTCAGCCCCCACCAGAGGCTTCCCGCCGTCGCACCGACGCCGACCACCACGACCGCCATGCGCTCACGCGCGGAGACGGCATCCGGCTCGACGGCGCGAACGGTCAGGGTGCTCATCGATGGATCGAGCGCAGCCGACGAGAGCACGACGAGGGCGGAGACGACCAGCACGTCGACGACGCCGCCCGGTACGTAGGTGCCATCGATGCGACCCGAGACATAGAGGCAGCCCCAGAGGAGCAACAGGCCCGCACCTGCGAGCAGCAGCGACGCCGCAGAGTCTCGAATGCCAACGGTCGTCGTCAGCCTCACGGAGAACGCGACGAGGACGAGCCCAAGCAGCGGGTACGCGACCACGGAGAGCTGCGTCAGCGCGGGCGGGCTGGCCTCGATTCGACCGGCGAGGCCACTCCACACGAGACACGCGAGACCTACGGTGACGATCGCCGAATCGATGATCGAGTCCCAGTCGCGACCCAGCGTCCGGACACGGACGATCGCTCCCAGCGCGACTGCGACGACGGCCATCCCCGCAAGACGCGACAGGTCGGGCGGCCCCGGGAACACGATGACCCCACCGGCCATCGCGCGCCCCAGTCGAAGCGCTTCCGAGAGCGCGAAGAGGGCGAGCCCGCAGGCGAGCAAACGCCAGATCAGCGGCTCGCGCCGGCGGAGGAGCATCGGGGCGACTGCGACCACGACGACCGCCGTCCCGGCCAGTGCGAAGAGCCCGGCACGCCACAGCACGGGGTCGTCGACGACGGCGAGCATTGTGACCAGGGCTGATCCGGCGACCGCCACCCAGGTGAGCGAAAGCGCGCGCATGCTCTCTGATCGACCGACCGGGGCCTGGAGTTGAGACGGAATGGCCCCGGCCGGCCGTCCAGCCGCCGAGGCACAGGGTGGGAGCGAGATCGGCCCGGATGGGAAGGTGCGCGGTGCTCGAGGGCGGCCGTTCCGCCTCATGCCCGCGCTCGACGCCCGCTACGCGGTGCTCGTGCCCTCCCGGCCGTACGCGTCTGCGATCCGGACGACGTCGTCGAGGTGCGGCGTCGAGACCTCGACGATCAACGTGTCCTCGAGCGCCGTCACGCGGTGGACGGTTCCGGGCGTGTAGTGGAAGGCGTCTCCGGGGCCGATCTCGACCGTCTCGAGCGGGCCGTCGACCTCGCCCAGCTCGAGCGCCGCCCTGCCGTCGCGCACCAGCCAGGCCTCGTCCTTGACCTCGTGGTACTGGAGGCTCAGCGACTGGCCCGCGCGCACGAAGAGGAGCTTTCCGACGTAGTCGCTCGTCTCGGCCCAGATGAGCTCCCAGCCCCAGGGCTTGTCGACGTGCCGTGGCGCGGTTCGCGCACGCCCGACCACGCTCACGAGAGCCACTCCGGGTGGGCCGTGACGTGGTCGTCGGCGCGCTTGAGCTCCTTCGGCGTGTTCACCGTGAGCCAGAGGCCGGTGTGACGAAAGGCGCGCAACCGTCCGGCCGCAGCCAGCTTCGGGAACGCGGTCGTCTCGTGGTCGCCCTTCTCGGGGAAGAGCGCCAGCGCCTCGGGTGAGAGGACGTAGATCCCGCAGTTGACCCAGTACGGCACCTGTGAGACCTCGTGGAACCCGGTCACGACGTCGTCGTCGGTGAGGTCGACCTGGCCGAACTGCGACGGCGGCTGCGCGACGGTGACGGTCGCAGCAGCTCCCGTGTCCTCGTGACGGGCGCGCAGCCCGGCGAAGTCGACGTCGACGAGCTCGTCGCCGTTCATCGCGAAGACGTCGCCGTCGTCAAGTCTCTGCCGCGCCGCGAAGAGGATCCCCCCACCACGCCCGAGCCGCTCCGGCTCGCCGGCGCAGACGATCTCAACGTCGAGACCGGCGAGGTCGCGCTCGAACTCGTGCTCCTGGCCGGCGAGGCAGCTCACGATCACGCGCTCCACCCCGACGGCCCGGAGGCGCCCGATCTGCCAGGCGAGCAGGGGCCGTCCGCCGACGGACACCAGCGACTTGGGGCGTCCCTGCGAGGCGTCCCCGAGGCGCTCGGCCTTGCCTCCCGCGAGGACGATCGCCTCCCTCATGCGACCGGAGCCGCCGCTCGCCCGATCCCCTCGTACTCGAACCCGGCGGCGCGCATCGCCGCCGGATCGAGGAAGTTGCGTCCGTCGACGAACAGCCCTCCTGTGACCGTCTTGCGGAGCTCGGCCCAGTCCACCTCGGCGAGCTCCGCCCACTC
This sequence comes from uncultured Actinomycetes bacterium, assembly GCA_963849125.1. Taxonomy (GTDB): domain Bacteria; phylum Actinomycetota; class Thermoleophilia; order Gaiellales; family Gaiellaceae; genus Gaiella. Next base: position 63,322 of record CAWKGI010000024.1, read on the forward strand.
GGTCACGAGCACGACGGCGTCGGCACCTGCGACTGCCTCGGCGATCGTGTCGACCTGGTCGAGGCCGTGCAGGTCGTCGACCCGGGCGATCGGATCCCAGATCCGGACGTCCGCGCCCTCGGCGAGCAGGCGGCCGGCGAGCACGAGAGCCGGGGCCTCGCGCACGTCGTCGGTGTCGGGCTTGAAGGCAAGACCGAGCAGCGCAACCGTCCGTCCGCGCAGGGTGCCGAGCCGCTCCCGCAGCTTGCCGACGACGCGCCGCTTCTGAAGCTCGTTCACCTCGATCACCGCGTTGAGGAGCTGGAAGTGATAGCCGGAGTTCGCCGCGAGCTGCTTGAGCGCCAGCGAGTCCTTCGGGAAGCACGAGCCGCCGAAGCCGACCCCGGCGCGGAGGAAGCTCTTCCCGATCCGCCGGTCGAGCCCGATCCCCTCGGCGACCTTCACGACGTCGGCTCCCGTCGCCTCGCACACGTTCGCGATCTCGTTGATGAACGAGATGCGCGTCATGAGCGCCGCGTTCGCGGCGAGCTTGATCATCTCCGCCGACGCCACGTCTGCATGGACCACGGGCGCTTCGATCCCTTCGTGCAGCGCTGCGACCGCGTCGGCGTCCTCCCTCGCGAAGGCGCCGATCACGACGCGGTCGGGCTGCATGAAGTCTCGGACTGCCGTCCCCTCGGCGGTGAACTCGGGGTTGGACGCGTAGCCGACGTGGTGCATCCCTCGCCCATCGAGCCGGTGGCGCACCTTCTCGCCGGTTCCGACCGGCACGGTGCTCTTCATCACCACGACGATCCTGCGGTCGATGGAGGGGAGCTCGTCGACCACGGTCCAGACCGCCGCGAGATCGGCGTCGCCGGAGTACGTGGGAGGCGTTCCGACGGCGATGTACACGAAGTCGGCACCGTCGATCGCCTCGGCGACCTCCATCGTGAACCGGAGGCGGTCGGTGTTGCGCGCGAGCAGCTCCTGCAGCCCCGGCTCGTGGATCGGGACCTCGCCTCGCCGCAGAGCGTCGATGCGTTCCGGAAGGACGTCCCGCACGACGACGTGGTGCCCGAGGTCTGCGAAGCAGGCACCGGTGACGAGGCCGACGTAGCCGGCACCGAAGACGGCGATCCGCTGGGGGTGTGCGCTCATCGGCGACCCAGGATACGTGAGCACGGCGGAGAACCTCCGGGGAAGGGGCTGCGTCCGGATGACCTGCCCGCGCCCGTGACGTCCAGGACTGCTCGGAGGTGCTCGGGCTCTGGTTCATCTACATCGCCATCTACGTCCTGTACGTCGCAGGGCTCTGGATGGGCTTCGTGAGGGCCGGCGAGGAGGGCTGGAAGGCGATCATCCCGATCTGGAACGTCCTGATCGTGCTCAAGCTCGTCGGCCGCGAGTGGTGGTGGATCCTGCTCCTGCTGATCCCCGTCGTCGGCCTCGTCGTCTGGATCATCGTGTCGCTCGACGTTGCGAAGCGCTTCGGCCGAGGGATCGGGTTGGCCTCGGGCTGACCTTCCTCCCGATGATCTTCTACCCGCTGCTCGGGTTCGGTCCCGAGAAGTACACCGGCCCCGCCGCGACCGCGGCGTAGGGACAGCACCGGCACTCGCGCTGCCCCGTCCGTGGGACGGGGCAGCGCGACGGCGAATCAGCGCTTAACGGCTCCGACGGGTTTCAGACCCTTGGCGATCGCGAGCATCGTCTCGTTCGAGAGACGGTCGAGGAGCGTGTTGACGACCCAGTACGAGCCGTTGGGCGTGCGGAGCGCCACCATGTGCAGCTTCGGCCCGTTGTAGAACAGCTCGTAGCGACGCCCCTTGATCCGCCGTACGAAGTTCCTGCCGTTCAGCGCGGGCGCGTCCTGCCAGTCGGTCATCTGCACCCCGTAGTACTCGTTCGTGCCGCCGAGCTTGTACGTCAGACGCACGGCCTTGTGCTCCTTCGCGTCCTTGTCCATGTAGTAGACGCGCACCGGCTTCTCACGGTCGATCCACGAGGAGCGCTCGATCACGGTCGGCACCATCAGCGGGAAGTCGACCTCGCGGCGCGCTGCCTTGACCAGGTCGAGCGACGCGTTCGACCCGCGCGTGACGTTCGCGACCTGCCGCTGCGGGGTCTGGTCGACCGGCGCGGAGGCGAGACGGCCGTGGAACGTCTGGCCGACGACCGCGACGAGCATCGACCCGTTGCCGAGCTGGCGCACCACCGGCGTCATCCGCTTGACGTCCGCCGAGCCGAAGAGGTTCGCGAGCTTCTTCGCCGCCGGCGTGGCGCCGGCGCGACGCGGGTCGAAGTAGACGGTCGAGCGGAAGTAGTCGAACGTCGGCGCGTTGGCCGGAACGCCGTTCGGAGGAAGCACCATCGAGTATCCGCGCTGTCCCAGGAGGTAGTTCGCGGTCGAGGCCGACCCGCTGACTCCGTTGCCGTTGAGCACGGCCACCGTCGTGTCGCGTGGCGGCGGGCTCTTCTGCTTCACCTTCTCGCCGAGGGCGACCGCGGTCGCCTTGCGCGGCGACTCGACATCGGGGTTCGCGAACTCGCGCACGGCGCGCTGGATGTTCTCAGGCGACGTCGTCAGGTCGGAGAACCCCTCCAGACCCTCGATCCGCGACTGGAAGATGTGCCCTGGCGGCAGCGAGTACGCCAGCAGGGCGTACGACAGCACGGTCTTGGCGCTGACGTTGCGGCCGCCCCCCTGCCCCACCTCGATGTTCTTCGTCACGACCTTGATCAGCTTCGGGAGCTTGAGCACGGAGACGCTCGACTCGGCCTGGTCCTTGAAGGCCCGCACGAAGAGCTGCTGCCGCGCGTTCCGGTAGAGATCCGAGTCCGTGTGCCGGAACCGCACGAAGTCGAGCGCCTTCATGCCCGTCAGCCGCTGATAGCCGGGCTGGAGGTTGATCGTCGCATACCCGTTCGGGCCGCTGACGTCGTTGAAGTACCGCCGATCGACGTCCATCCAGATCCCCCCCAGGCTGTCCACGAGCTGCTGGAAGCCGCGGAAGTTCACCGTCAGCAGGTAGTTGATCGGCAGCCCGGTGAGGTTCCGGACCGTCTTGAGCGTTCCCTGAGGGCCGCACAGCGCGTAGGCGGCGTTGATCTTGTCCGTGAACGTCCCCTTGCCGGGGCAGATGATCTCGACCCGCATGTCCCGCGGGAGCGAGAGGAGGGAGATCGTCTTCGCCGCAGGGTCGGCGCGAAGCAGCATCAGCGTGTCGGAGCGCGACGGGGCGTTCGCCGCTTCGGACGCGCGGCGGTCATAGCCGATCACCAACGCGGTCGCCGGCTGTCCCGGGAGCGCGACGTCGAGCTCCTTCGCGGCCTTCTTCACCTCGACGCTCCGTGGTGCGACCGCCGCGACGGACTCGTGGACGTAGAGGTAGGCGCCTCCCGCGGTCCCGCTCGCGAGCACTGCGAGCACGAGGGCCGACCAGCCGAGGATACGGACGAGCAGCGAGTGCCGGCCTTCCGAGACGAGCTCGGGCTGGCGGTAGATCGCGACGGGCACGAGCGGCCCGGGCGGGGCGATCGCCTCTCCGCCGTCGAGCACGGCGCCCCGTCCGATTCCTCTCTTGAGCGTCGTCTTCATGCGAAGGAGGCGCGACCGGGCGCCGACGAGTCAGGGTACCGGAGCCTCCGGCGCCCTCACAGTTCCCTCACGGACGCGCAACGACGGGCTCAGGCACCGGCGGCCCGGATGGAATCGAGCGCCTCACCGAACGCCTCGATCTCCTCGGGCGTGCCGGCCGTGATCCTGAGCGTGCCGGGAGCGCCGTAGGCTGCCCCAGCCTGCACGACGACACCCCGTGCGAGGAGTGCGGCGGCCAGGCCGTCGACGGCGTCTCCGACCGGGACGAGGACGAAGTTCGCAACCGCTCCTGGCAACGGCTCGAGGCCGCGGGCGCGGAGCGTTGCGTCGAGCAACCCCATCGCGACCCGGTTCGCGGCGCGGCGGCGGGTGACCTCCTGGGTGTCGTCGAGGCTGGCCAGCGCGGCGGCCTCGGCGACCGCGTTGACGTCGTACCCACGCTGCACGCGCCGGATCGGATCGACCACGTCCCCAGGCCCGACCGCGTATCCGACCCGCAGACCCGCGAGCGCGTACATCTTCGAGAACGTGCGGATCACCAGCACGCGTCTTCCTTGCTTGTGGAGCTGCTCGATCGCATCGCTCCGCCCCGGTTCGAGGTACTCGACGTACGCCTCGTCGACCACGGGAAGGACGTGCTCGGGGAGCGCGTCGACGAAGTCGCGCAGCTCGAGCGGGTCGACGAGCATCCCCGTGGGGTTGTTCGGCGTCGCCACGAAGACGAGGCGCGTCCGCGGACCGACCGCTGCGAGCACCGCCGGCAGGTCGACGTCGCCTGAACGACGGAGAGGAACCGTGATCGCGACGGCCCCGCGCTTCTGCGTATCGCGAACGAAGCTCGGGAACGACGGCCAGGGGACGATCGCATCGTCGCCTGCCTCGAGCCCCGCCTGCGTCACGTATCCGATCACGGAATCGCCGCCCGCAGCGACGACGACCTCTGCAGGTGGCACACCGAGACGTTCGGCGAGAGCGTGGGTCAGGTCGTGCGACCCGCGGCTCGGGTACCGGTTGAGCCCCGAGGCGACCCGCCCCATCGCCTCGAGAGCCGCAGGGAACGGCCCGAACGGCCCCTCGTTGAGGGACAGGTTGACGACGCGCTCGACACCGAGCTCCGGCCCGAGCCGCTCGGGCGCCCGGGTGGGCGTCCCGCCGGGAATCACGTCGAGCCCCGGCAGCCCGAACGGCCTCCGGTCGTCGCCGGCGCTCACGGCGATTCAGCGCCTCCTCGGAGGCAGGTGGATCGCACGGTCGAGCGCGACGAGGGCGGCCTCCTTGACTGCCTCCGCAAGGGTCGGGTGCGGCGCGATGCCGTCGGCGAGGGTCTCGATCGTCGACTCCGCGTCGAGCGCGACGACGGCCTCGCCGATCAGGTCCGTCGCGTGCGGTCCCACGATCACCACGCCGAGCAGCTCCCCGTAGGTCCGCTCGTGGATCGTCTTGACCCAGCCGGTGGTGTTCCCCGACATCACGGCGCGTGCGATCGCCGCCCACGGGCATCGACCGACGACGACGTTCTCGTCGCCGTAGCGCTCTCGCGCCTGCGCCTCCGTGAGCCCGACCCCGGCGATCTCCGGATCCGTGTAGATCGGCCGTGGCACCGCCGGATCGCCGATCACCGCGGCATGGCCCATCGCGTTCTCCGCGGCCACCTCTCCCTCACGGAATGCCGTGTGGGCGAGCTGCCAGTAGCCGGCGACATCGCCGACCGCGAAGATGTGCGGCACGTTCGTCCGCCGCGCATCGTCGGTCGGGATCCGCTTCGGCTCGGCGACGACGCCGGCCGCCTCCAGCCCGAGCCCGTCGACGACCGCGGTCCGCCCGACGGAGACCAGCATCAGGTCGGCTTCGACGGTCTCCCCGTCGCCGAAGTGGACGACGAGGTGGCTCCCGAGATCGTCGACCGACGAGCACTGCTTGCCCAGGTGCTGTGCGATCCCCCGTCGGCGGAACGCCTTCTCGAGCTCGCGCGCCGCATCTGCGTCCTCCGTCGGGATGAGCCCGGGGAGCATCTCGACGATCGTGACCTCCGTCCCGAACCGGTTGAAGATCGAAGCGAACTCGCAGCCGATGATCCCGCCGCCGAGGACCACGAGCCGACGCGGGACCTCGGTCTGGGCGAGCAGCCCGGTCGAGTCAACGACCCTCGACGAGTCGAGCCCCGGGATCGGCGGTCGAACCGGCGCGGAGCCCGTCGCCACGATCGCGCTGCGGAACGTCACGTCCTCCGCGCCCTCGACGGCGAGAGTGTTCGGCCCAGTGAAGCGACCGACGCCCTGGAGCCACTCCACGCCGTTCGCCTTGAAGAGCGATGCGACTCCTCCCGTCATCTGCCCGACCACGGCGTCCTTCCACGCAGCCGTCGCCGTGAAGTCGAGGGTCGGCTCGCCGACCTGGACGCCGAGCTTCGCGAACGTCTCCCGCGCGTCGTGGAGGGCGTGCGCGCTCTGGACCCAGGCCTTGGTTGGGATGCACCCCACGCGGAGGCACGTTCCGCCCAGGGCGGGCTCGCACTCGATGCACACCACCTTGCCTCCGAGCTGCGCCGCCCGGATCGCTGCCGTGTAGCCCGCGGGGCCACCCCCGAGAACCGCGACGTCGACTTCCATTCCGCTCACGTCCCTTCCGCTCGCTTCGCTCGCATGGTCATGGTCGGGTCTTCACGACGCGAGTCGCGCGAGCATGGTGAGGGAGTCCGCAGACTCGCTCACCCGCTCGAACCCGTGCTTCTCGTAGAGCTCGATCGCGCGCGCGTTCTCCCGGTCCACGCTGAGCGAGATCGCCCGATGCCCCTCGTCAGCGGCGCGCACGAGCAGGGTCGAGATCAACGCGCCGCCTGCTCCCTTCCCGCGAGCGCTCGGAACCACCGCGACGGCGAGCTCCGGCGTCTGCTCGTCGACGAAGCCGTAGCCCGGCTGCGCGGCGGTGAACAGGCGGTACCACGCGGCGCCGACCGGGAAGCCGCTCTCGATCGCGATCATCGCCGCATCCCCCGGCCGCCCCCACGCCTTGACGTAGAGCGCGACCGGGCCTGGCCCACCGTCGGGGGCGCGCTCCTTCCAGTAGTACGCGTGGTGGAGCATGTCGCGGAGGAAGCGGGCGTCCTGCGCGCCGCCACGGCGGACGACGACGTCGCTCGCCCCCTCGCTCACAGCGCGAGGGCGGGCTGCTCGATCAGGGCGACGAGCGTCTGGAGGAACCGCGCTCCGTCCGCTCCGTCGATCGCGCGGTGGTCGCACGTTAGGGTCAGTCGCAGCAGCGGCGCGATCTCGATCTCGCCGTCGACGACGACCACCTCGTCCTTGACGGCCCCGACCGCGAGGATCGCCACCTGCGGCGGGTTCAGGACGGCGGTGAACTGCTCCACGCCGAACATCCCGAGGTTGGAGATCGTGAACGTCCCGCCTTCGAGGTCCTCGAGCTTCAGCTTGTTGTCCCGCGCGCGTGCGACGAGGTCCGCGCGCGCTCGCGCGATCTCCCGCACCGAGCGCCTGTCGGCGTCAGCGATGACGGGTACGACGAGGCCCTGGGGCGCCGCGACGGCGATCCCGACATGGGCGGACGGGTGGCGGTGGATCTCCTCGCCTGTGAACGTCGCGTTGACATGCGGGTGCCGGACGAGCGCCACGGCGGCGAACTTCACGAGCAGGTCGTTGACCGTCGGCTTGACGTCGCCCTCGGTGGTCGCCGCGACGAGGGTCTCCCGCAGGGCCGCCGCCTCGGTCATGTCGGCGGCCACGCCGAGCTGGAACACCGGTGCCGTCCAGGCCTCGGTGAGGCGGCGGGCGATCGTCCTGCGGATGGTCGTCAGCTCGACGACCTCGATCTCGCCCGCGACGCGCGGAAGGGGTGCGGAGCCGGGCGCCTCGGCGACGACGGGCGCCGGGCCTCCGGTCGCCGTCCGCTCGACATCCTCGGCGAGCACCCGACCCTCGGGGCCGGTCCCGACGACGGAGCCGAGCTCGATCCCGCGCTCGCGAGCGATGCGACGCGCCAGCGGAGAGGCCTTGACGCGCCCGCTCGCGGGAGCGGTGGGCACGGCGGCTGCGACAACGGCGGCGGCGGCCGTCGGGGGCGGGGACGCAGGCTCGGCGGCCGGCGCGGGTCGGTCTGCCGGCTCCTCGGTCGGAGGCGCTGGAGCGGCCGAGCTTCCATCGCCGTCCGCTGCAGCGGCGTCCGGAATCGCGCCGGCCTCGCCGATCACCGCGATCGTCGCCCCGACCTCCGCGTCGCCCGACGGGACGAGGATCTCGAGCAGGACGCCGTCGACCTCGGCCTCGACCTCCTGGGTCACCTTGTCGGTGTCGAGCTCGTAGAGCGGGTCGGCCCTGCGGACGGGGTCGCCCACGGCCTTGAGCCACCGGACGATGGTGCCGGACTCCATGCCCTGACCGAGTCGCGGAAGCTTGACGTCCGTTGCCATCTGCCTAGACCTCCCGGGAGCGGAGCTGCTCGGCGCGGCACGGCGCGCTCCCTGACGCCTCTCGTGCGACCTGGTTCACGGGGGTCATTATGCTGATCTCCGTGAAACTCACCGACCAGTGGTCTGCGATCGCCTCTGCCCTGCCGCCCGACTGGAGCGAGGTCGCATTGCGGGTGCGCCCCGAGCAGGCCGCCGATCTCGACGAGGTGGCCAGGATGCTCGGTTCTCTGGGTGGCGGTCGTGTCGGCACGGAGATCGCGCTCGTCGTGCACCGTGGCGGCGGCTCGGGCAGCCCCGAGGCCGCCGGCCGGTCGTTCGGCCGACTCGACGACGCTCGCATCTGGTGTCACCTCGACCAGGCCGATGTCGCCATCTCCGCCCACGAGGCACCCGACGCGGCGGGAGTTGCGGTCGGGCTGGCGGTCCGGTGGGACGCCGCCGTCGCAGAGCTGCCGCACGACTGGAGCGATCTGCTGTGCCTGCTGCGCATCGATTCGAGCGCGCTGCTCGATCGGGCGGCGCTGCTCTGCGCACCGCTCAACCCCGCACGTGACGGCGATGCGGTCGCGTTCACGTTCCGCGCGGCGCGGCGCGCGGGCTATGGGACAGCGCCGACGATGGTGCGCCGGTGCCTCGAGCGCCTCGACGAAGAGGAGATCCTCGGCGACGTCGAGGTCCTCCGCCAGCTCTCCGAGACCGACCGCGTCGCGACGCAGGGTCCGGTCTGGCTGGTCGGCGGACGCAGCCTCTAGCTCGACGAGCCTCTCGGCCCGGCGCCGCTACGCGACGGTGACTGTCCCCCGCATCGTGGCGGCGTGCGGGTCGCACTGATACGTGAGCACACCCTTGCGGAGCACGAGCCTCCACGTCTGCTCCCCGACGAACGGCACGGTCGTCGCCCGCGCCGTACCCGCCCCCCGCAGCCGCGCGTTGTGGCTCGCGGAGCGGTCACGCGCGACGACGACGTACGCGCCGGGGCGAAGCCTCGTGACCTTCTTCCCGGCAGGCGTGCGAAGCGTGATCGAGAAGCCGGGGCCGGCCGTCAGCACGAGCCGCGAGCCGACAGGCGCGCTCGGAGGCCTCGTCGCGCCCGCACCAGTTCCGGGTCCGGTTCCGCCCCCAGTCGGCGGCGGGGGTGGAGCGGTCGGTGTCCCGACGGTGAAGGTCCCGTTCATCCTCGTCGGGTGTGGGTCGCATACGAACGTGTAGACCCCGTCCCGCAGCGTCACGGTGAACTTGCGCGTGCCGATCTCGTCGACGGTCGTCGAGACGTCCACGCCCGGGCCGGTGAGGTGGAAGTCGTGCTCGCTCGACTTGTCCTCCACCTCGAGCTCGTACGTGCCTGCGGCCGGGCTCGTCACGACAGCCCCGCTCGCGTCCGCCAGGCTGATGGTGAAGCCCGGGCCGACGCTGCCGCGCAGGGCCGGCTCGGCAGCGAGCGCGACGGAGACCACGGTCGTGGCGAGAACCAGGAGCGTTGCGGTGAGAAGTCGGCTTCTCATGCGTCCGATCGGTCGAGGGTCGGGATCGTCTTCCTCCTCCTACGCACGAGGGCCCGGATCGGATTCACGGGGGGGCTTCACGCGGTGCCGCGCGGCATCGGACGGCGACGGGGCCCTATCCCCGCAGCTCGGCGCCGTGCCGCGCCGACAGGGCCGACACGATGTCGCCACGCGCTCCGGCGACATCGTCGTCGGTCAGCGTCCGATCCGACGCCTGGAACGCGAGGTGGATGGCGACCGATTTGCGACCCACCCCGACCTGCTCGCCCCGGTAGACGTCGAACACGCGCGCGTCGCGTAGCCACGACCCGCCGGCGTCACGCACCGTGGAGACGAGCTCCCCTGCCTCGACCCCATCGTCGACGACGATCGCCAGGTCCTGCCGGTTCGCCGGAAACGTGACGACGTCCTCGTAGAGGATCCGCTCCGGCACGGGACCGGTCAGCGTCTCGAGATCGAGCTCGAAGACGCCCCACTCGCCCTCGAGCAGCGCGGGATGCAGCTCGCCGAACCACCCTGCTCCCGTGGCGGCGCTCTTCCCCGGATGCAACGACGGGTGCTCGGAGCGGCGGACCTCGAGGTCGAGATGGAGCGCCTCGTGCACGGCCTCGACGGCGGCTCGGGCAGCCGAGAACCCGCCCGACGCGATACCGGCGACACGCCAGCGCTCGTCCGGCAGCTGCCCGCCGGAGGGGAGGTACACACGCGCGAGCTCGAACAGGGCGATCCGCTCGTTGCCGGCGTCCAGGTTCGTCCGAGCCGACTCGACGCAGTCCTGCGAGCAGCGTCGTCCGAAGGATCGCCTGGTCGCCGCTCATCGGGTCGGGGAGCCGAACGGCTGCAGGATCGGGGTCATCCGCGACGAGGCTCCAGGTATAGGCCTCGCAGTACCCGGCCCCGACGAGCACGTCCTCGACGAGGCGGCGGAGACGCTGCTCACGCGTGAGGTGCCCTGCGACGTGACGCCTGAGCGGCATGGTGCGCGGTACGCGGTCGAGGACCGCGCGGGCGACCTCCTCGACCACGTCGATCTCCCGGGTCACGTCACGGGCGCGCCAGGTGGGGACGGTGACCTCCCAGTCGTCGCCCACGTCGAAGCCCAGGCCCTCCAGGATCGTGCGCTGCTCCGCGGGATCGACCTCGAGTCCGACGATCCGATCCGTCCTCCCCGGTCGCAGGGTGACGACCGGGCGCTCGGGCAGCCCGCGATGGACGTCGGCACTCCCGGTGAGCTCGGCGCCGGTGAGATCGACAAGCAGCCTGCTGGCGAGCACGACTGCGGGATGGGCCATGTAGGGGTCGACGCCCTTCTCCCAGCGGTTCGAGCCCTCGGTGCGCAGCGCCAGCCGCTCGGACGTCCTGAGGATCCCGATCGGCTCGAAGTTCGCGGCCTCGAGCAGCACCTCGGTGGTGTCGTCGGAGACCTCGCTCTCGAGGCCGCCCATGATCGCGGCGAGCGCGACCGCCTTCTCGCCGTCAGTGATCAGCAGGTCGCGGGCGTCGAGCTGGCGCCGCGCCCCGTCGAGCGTGCGCAGCTCCTCCCCGTCCCGCGCGCGGCGGACGACGATCTTCCCGTCCGCGAGCCTCGAGCGGTCGAACGCGTGCAGCGGGCTGCCGTACACGTGCATCACGTAGTTCGTGACGTCGACGACGTTCGAGATCGAGCGCATGCCCGCGAGATGCAGACGGGCACGCATCCACACGGGCGACGGACCTACGTGGACGTCGCGGAAGCTGCGGCCGATGTAGCGCGGGCAGCCGACCGGGTCCTCGACGGAGATCTCGACGAGCTCGGGATGGCGGATCGGCGGGTCCTCGACATCGAGCTCGATCAGCTCGCCGTCGCAGAGAAGGGCGATCTCGCGGGCGAGTCCGGCGATCGAGAGCAGGTCGACGCGGTTCATCGTCGTCGTGACGTCGAGGACGTGATCGACGAGGGGCAAGGCCTCGGAGAGCGGCGTCCCCGGGGCGAGCCCGTCCGGCAGGAGCATGATCCCCGAGTGGTCCGTTCCCAGGCCGATCTCGTCCTCGGCGAGGATCATCCCGCGTGAGACCTCGCCGCGCAGCTTGCGCTCGTCGAGCGGGGCCGGGAATCCGGGCAGCTGCGCCCCGGGCAGGCCGACCGCGACTGTCGCCCCGGCTCCGAAGTTCCACGCACCGCAGACGATCTGCTGCGGATCCGGATTGCCGACGTCGACCTGGCAGAGCTGGAGCTTGTCGGCGTTCGGGTGCTTGACGGCCTCGAGCACGCGGCCGACGACGAAGTGCCCGAGGTTGCCGCCGACGTCGGGCACGCCGGCCTCGATCACCCGCTCGACCTCCAGCGTCGACACGTTCAACCGGCGGGCGATCTGATGCGGGGTCGCGTCGACGCGGACGTGGTCGCGGAGCCACGAGAGGGGAGCGCGCATCAGAACTGCCTCGAGAAGCGGAGGTCGTTGCGCCACAGCTCGCGCAGGTCGGGGAACTCGTGCCGCAGCATCGCGATGCGCTCGAGCCCCCAGCCGAAGGCGAAGCCGGAGTACTGCTCGGGGTCGTAGCCCACGAACTCGAAGAGCGCCGGGTCGACGATCCCCGCTCCACCGACCTCGATCCACCCGGAATGGCGGCACACCCCGCAGCCGTCGCCGTCGCACACGTGGCAGGAGACATAGGCCTCGATCGAGGGCTCGGTGAACGGGAAGTAGTGCGTGCGGAACTCGGTGCGCCGCTCCTCGCCGAAGAGCTTCTTCAGGAGGACGTCGAGCGTGCCGGTCAGGTTCGCGAGCGTGATCCCCTCGTCGACCACCAGCCCCTCGACCTGGTGGAAGATCGGGGAGTGCGTCGCATCGGGGGTGTCGCGCCGGTAGACCCGACCCAGCGAGACGACGTAGATGGGGGGCCGCCCGAGCTCCATGGTGCGCACCTGCGACGGCGAGGTCTCGGTGCGGAGCACCGTGTGCTCGTCCACGAACAGCGACGCGAGCGGTGAGCGCGCCGGGTGTCCCTCCGGGAAGTTGAGGCCGTCGAAGTTGTAGTGCGTCGTCTCGACCTCGCGCCCGTCGACGACGCTGTAGCCGAGCCCGAGGAAGACGTCCTCGACCTCGCGACGGATCTGGGTGATCAGGTGCAGCCGCCCGCGCTGAACCGTCTCGACCGGAAGGGTGACGTCCACGACCTCGTCGCGGAGCCGTCGGTCGAGCTCGGCGCGGGCCAGCTCCGCCGCACGCGCGTCGATCGACTCCTCGAGCCGAACGCGGACCGCGTTGAGCGCCATCCCGGTCTCGCGGTCGCGCACCTCGCGCAACGCGAGCTTGAGGGCGCTCTTGCGCCCCAGGTACTCGACCCGGACCTCCTCGATCCGGTCTGTGCTCGTCGCGGCGGCGACGGCCGCAAGGGCCTCGTGCTCGAGTGCGGCGGAGTCCATCGGCGGCCACGATACCGAGCAGTGCGTCGGGCTCGTGCTCGCACGGTGCCGCAGCAGACTCGCCGGGGCCGCGGGCGATTGCTGGTTGAATCGCCCCGTGGCCCTGTACGACCACATCGCGTCGATCTACGACCCCTGGAGCGTCTCGGTCACCGAGGACGTGGACTACTACGTCGCCGAGGCGCGAGCCGCAGGCGGCACGGTGCTCGAGCTCGCCGTCGGGACAGGGCGGATCGCCGTCCCGATCGCGCTGGCGGGCATCCCGGTGGTGGGCGTCGACGAGTCAGAGGCCATGCTCGACCAGGCGCGAGCGTACGCGGAGCGCGAGGGCGTCGCGCACCTCGTCGACCTGCGCCTGGGTGACATGCGCGAGCCTCCGGTCGACGGACGGGTGCGGCTCGTGATCGTCCCGTTCCGCTCGCTGCTGCACATGACCGACGAGCACGAGAAGCTGCGCGTGCTGCGGGCGGCGCGCGCCGTCCTCGTGGAGGACGGGCGGCTCGTGTTCGACGTCTTCGCGCCGAGCCCCGAGGACATCGCGGAGACCCATGGACGCTGGCTCGAGCGCGAGCCCGGCATCTTCGAGAAGGCCGACTGGGACGAGTCGACCCGCACGCTCACCCTCTCCGTGCGCGGCAACGGGCCGACGACGTCGTTCACGCTCCACTGGCAGACCGCTGCCGAATGGCGCCGACTGATCGCCGAGGCCGGGCTCGAGGTCGCAGAGCTCCACGGCTGGTTCGATCGCCGGTCGTACGAGGGCGGCGAGGACATGATCTGGCACTGCCGGCCGGCGGGCCGGGTGGACGCCACGGGCGCGACTGCGTAGCATCGGGCTCGATGGTCGCCCTCATCGTCGTCCTCGTGCTGCTGGCGCTCGTCGCGATCTTCTTCATCACGCTCTACAACCGGTTCGTCCGGCTGCGCAACCGCGTCGACAACGCCTGGGCGCAGATCGAGGTACAGCTCAAGCGGCGGCGCGACCTGATCCCGAACCTCGTCGAGACGGTCAAGGGGTACGCCTCGCACGAGCGCGGGACGTTCGAGGCGGTCACGGAGGCGCGCACGGCCGCGCAGAAGGCGTCGTCCCCGGCCGAGGTCGGCGCGGCCGAGGGAATGCTCACCCAGGCGCTCGGCAAGCTCTTCGCGGTCGCAGAGGCGTACCCGGAGCTCCAGGCCGACGAGAACTTCCGGCAGCTCCAGTCGGAGCTCGCCGAGACCGAGAACCGGATCGCCGTGTCACGGCAGGTCTACAACGACACCGTCCTCACGTACAACAACGCGATCCAGACCTTTCCCGGCGTGGCCATCGCCGGCCCGTTCGGGTTCGCGAAGCGCGAGTTCTTCGAGGTCGAGGACGCCGAGGCCCGCGAGGCGCCGCAGGTCGACTTCGGCACCGGAGCGCCCGCACCACCCCCGGGTGACTCGCCGACCCCGTAGGGTCGGGGCGCTCCTCGCCCTCGCCCTCGTCGCGCTCGTCTCGGCGGCCGCCCCGGGGTCCGCTCGGGCTGCAGGCACGTACTGGCTCGACGCAGCGGACGTCCTCGCGACCGTCGGGCGCGACGGCTCCGTCTCGGTCCAGGAGCAGATCACCGTGACCTTCGCCGGGAGCTTCACGTACGGCTACCGGGACATCCCCGTGCGCAAGGGCGAGCGGATCGAAGGGATCGCCGTCTCCGAGCCAGGGGGTCGGAGCTACGCCACGGGAGCCTCGACGTCGCTCTCGCCCGGTGGCCCACCCGGGACGTTCGGCGTCGAGGATCGAGGCGACCGTGTGCGGATCGTCTGGCGCTTCCAGGCCGGAGCCGAGACGCGGACGTTCACGATCCGCTACCGGATCACGGGGCTCGCGGTCGCCTACGACGACGTGGTCGACGTGGACCTCAAGGTCTGGGGTGACGAGTGGCAGCAGTCGCTCGGCCGGCTGACCGCGCGCACCACCGGGCCCGGCGACGTCCTGCGCGCATGGGGCCATCCGGCGTGGGTGCGTGGCGACGTCACGCTGCAGGGAGGCAACGCCCTCCTCCGGGCGCTCGACGTCCCCGCCCGCCAGTTCGTGGAGCTGCGGACGCTGTTCCCGAGAAGCGCGTTCGCGTCGACCGCGGGGATGCAGGTGCGCGACGGCGACGGCCTCGAGGCGATCGTGGCGGAGGAGGCGTCGGACGCCGCCCGCTACCAGCGCGACCAGGACCGCGTCGACGATGCGCTGGCCCACCCCGGGCGGACCGCGCTGATCCTCCTTGCACTGGGGACGTTGCCCGCTGCCCTCCTCACCGCGCTCGTCTTCTGGGCGTTCGGGAGAGAGCTGCCGACCGGGTACGACCGCGAGTACGAGCAGGAGCCGCCGACCGATACGGAGCCGGCCCTGGTGCCGACGCTCCTGCGACAGGGTGGCGAGCCCGGCTCGTTCGAGTTCACGGCGACCCTGTTCGATCTCATCCGCCGGGGCCGCTACCGGGCAGTCCATGTCACGACCGATCGCGAGGTGTGGGGCGGGCTGCGGACCGAGCAGATCGCCGACCTCGAGCTCTCCCGTGGAGAGGAGATCCCGCTGACGACGTGGGAGAGCAACGTCGCGGCCGTCGCGGACGCGGTGATCGGCGACGGATCAGAGCGCCTCTCGCGGTTCCGGGAGGAGATCGAGAGCCACCGCGAGTCGATGAGCAAGCGCTTCGAGGGCTTCAAGGGCGCGGTCAGCACCGAGATCGAGGGTCGAGGCTGGTTCCGCTCGATCGGCGCCGTGCCGCTCGTAGTCGGCGTGCTCGTGTTCTTCGGCGTGGCAGCTCTCCTGATGTGGCGGGCAATCGACGGCTGGCGCCCCGTCGTGCCGCGCTGGAGCGACGTCGTGCTGGTCGCGCTCGCCTTCGCAGCGGCGGTCAACGGCGCCGTGCTCGCCGTCGCGCTGAGCCGTCGTGGGCTCTGGCGGCGCCGCTCTCGCGCCGCGAACGCCGAGGCCGAGCGCTGGGAGGCGTTTCGGAGCTACCTCCAGGACTTCCCACGCCTCCAGGAGGCACCGCCCGCCACGCTCCAGCTCTGGGAGAGACTGCTCGTGTACGGCATCGCCTTCGGGATCGCCGATCGCGTGCTGCAGGCCGCCCACATCGCCATGCCCGAGGCGATGGCCCAGGCAAGCGCCGTCTACTGGATCTCACCGAACGGCGACCTCGGATCGGGGGCGAGCTCGATGTCGATCGGCGACCTCGCGTCGGGCTTCGGCTCGGCCCTCGCACCGCCCTCGTCGGGGTCCGGCGGCTTCGGCGGCGGCTTCTCCGGCGGAGGCGGCGGAGGAGGAGGAGGGGGCGGCGGAGGGTTTGGCTGAGGGCCTCGATGGCCCTCAGCCAAACGGGGGCAGGCGACGAGGCGCGCGACCTGCACGTGATCGGCGCGGCGATGCCGTTCACACGCGCGACGCCTGCGACGGAGGTCAGTTCGGGGCTGACGACGTCCGTGTGGACTCGTAGAGCGCGATCGCCCCGGCCGCGGCCACGTTGAGCGACTCCGCCGCTCCCGGGAGGACGATGGATGCGCGAAGACACCCGGCGACGACCTCCTCCGGGAGCCCTTCACGCTCGGCGCCGAGCAGGAAGCTGACGCGGTCGTCGACGCCGGCGACCACGCTCGAGAGCGGCTCCGCGTCGTGCGCGACGAGCGCGATCCACGGTGACGGCATCGCTCCCCACTCGACGAGCGGCACGCGGAAGATCGCGCCGACCGAGGCGCGCAGCGCCTTCGGGGAGAGCGGATCGGCACAGCCCGCGGAGAGCGAGACGGACGCGTCGAAGGCGTCCGCCGTCCGCAGCAGCGTCCCCACGTTCCCGGGGTCACCGAGCTGCCAGAGCCCGAGACAGCGGCTGCGCTCGCCCGTCGGCAGGTCGGCGGTTCGGTAGATCCCGATCGCGCGGGCCGGGTGCGGCAGGGTCGAGATCCGCGCGAGGAGCCCCTCCTCGACGGTGACGCCGTCGACGAGCAGGTGCACGGGTGCGATTCCCGCCTGCTCGGCCGCCTGCACGAGATCCTCTCCCTCGACCGCGAACAGCGCGTGCTCTTCGCGGTGCTTCTTCGCGGTGAGGAGCTTGTGGGCGAGCTTGAGCGTCTCGTTGTCGCGAGACGTGATCACGCGGCGTCACCCTCGAAGTGGAGCTCGACCACGGGTGATCCTGCGACGAGCTCCTCGAGCGTCGCCTGCTCGCGGTACCAGCTCACCCAGCGGTGGGGGCGGGTGAACAGCCAGCGTCGCGTCTCCTCGTCGCGCACAGGAACGGCTCGCGCCGACAGGTCGGCGGCGACGGACTCCTTCAGGTGGACGACGATCCGATCGTCTGCAAGGACGTTCGCGTACCAGCCGCGCGTGCCCGGGGTCCCCGTCAGGAAGGTCCTGCCGTCGACGTGGACGAACCAGATCTCGATCCTTCGCGGCTCGCCGCTGCGCGCGCCGGTCGTCGTGATGTCGACCGTGCCGTCGACCGCAAGTGCCTGCTGCACGGCAGATCCGAGGGCTGAGCTCACCGCAGCCAGTCGAGGTGGTTGCCGTGATAGTCGAGGTGGGCGACGTGCCTCATCGGACCGGGCCACAGCCGGAGCTCGAGCTCCCACGCGTCATCGCGGTCGCCCTGCCGCTCGTCGGCGTTGCGGGCCGACACCCAGGCGAGCGGACGGCCGTCGGCAGCGGCAGCGTCGAGCGCCGCGACGAGCCGCGATCGCACGTCGAGCGGGAGGTAGCCGGTAGAAGCCGTCTGGAAGACGACAGTGACCGCATCCGCGGGACGCTCCGCGAGCAGCGTCGGCAGCAGCGCCACGTAGTCGCCGCGGATCAGCTCCGGCCGGTCGGAGGCTGCCCGCAGCGCCGCCACGGCGGCATCGAGCCTCGCCCTCCGGTCTTCCCGGCCGGGCCAGAGGAACGCATGGAGCAGCGTCAGCCCCTCCTCGGTCGTCGCGTCGATGGGTGACAGATCGACGCCCCTCCGCCGCCGGATCGGCAGGTCGCGGGACAGCAGCTGCGCAGGGACGTGCCCTTCCTCGACCGCATCGAGGACGAGCGGCGCCCCAGGGTCGCCCCAGGTGCCCTCGGCGTAGAGGTAGCGATAGCGATCGAGCTCCAGGTTGAGGCCGGCAGACGGCCCGAGCTCCAGCAGCTCGAGCGGAAGCCCTGCCTCCGCGGCGATCGTGAGAAACGCGGGGAGCAGCCCGATGCACCGTTGCACCTCGTTCGTCTGCACGCCCTGCTCGGCCATCCACGTGGCCAAGGCCTGCTCGTGCTCGTCGAACGCTGTCAGGAGGTCGTCGTACTCGCCGCTCAGCGCGTCTGGTGCGGCGCCGGTCAGCACGAGGTGGTGGACACCGCTGAACAGCCGGAGCCCGATGTCCCACCGATCGTCTCCGTCGAGGATCGCGGTAACGGGAGAGGTGTCCAGCGCGAGACGCTCGGCCAGCCGTGCGTAGACGGGCGAGCCGAGCGCCTCGAACTGGGTCGCCTGGTGGCGGAGGGCGTCGGCCTGCGCGCGGGTGATCTCGGATCGAGGGAGGGGCAAGCCCCTCCCCTACGCAGCCTCGGCGAGCGCGGCCTTCGCCTTCTCCGCGACCGCGGTGAACGCGGCGGGATCGGCGACGGCGATGTCGGCGAGCGACTTGCGGTCGAGCTCGACGCCCGCCTTGTTGAGACCGTTGATCAGCTGGTTGTACGAGAGGCCGTTGGCGCGAGCCGCCGCGTTGATCCGGACGATCCAGAGCTGACGGAAGTTCCGCTTCTTGTTGCGCCGGTCGCGGTAGGCGTAGACGAGCGAGTGCTCGACCTGCTCCTTCGCGTAGCGGTAGTGCGTGGACTTCCGGCCGTAGTAGCCCTTCGCCTGATCGAGGACCTTCCTCCGCTTCTTGCGCGCGTGGACCGATCGCTTGACGCGTGGCATGGGCTACGACCTCCCCAGGAGCTTCTTGACGGACTTGACGTCGTTCTTGGCGACCTCGAAGGTCTTCTGCGCGAACGCGCGCTTACGCTTCGACGACTTCTTCGTCAGGTTGTGGCTCTGCATCGCGTGACGGCGGGTCAGCTTTCCCGACCCCGTCACCTTGAAGCGCTTCTTCGCTCCGCTCGCTGTCTTCACCTTCGGCATCTCGTCTCACTCCTGCGTTCTTCGTGGGGCCCAGCACCATGATCATGTTCCGGCCGTCGAGCGTCGGCTGCTGCTCGATCTGCCCGATCTCCTTGACGTCCTCTGCGAGCCGCTCGAGGAGGACCCGACCGCGCTCCGGATGCAGGTTCTCCCGCCCCCGGAACATGATCGTCACCTTCACCTTCGCCCTCTGGTTGAGGAACCGGGTGACGTGCCCCTTCTTCGTCTCGTAGTCGTGGACGCCGATCTTCGGCCTGAGCTTGATCTCCTTGACGTTGATCGTCGACTGGTGCTTGCGCGCCTGCTTCGCCCGCTGCTCCTGCTCGTACCGGTACTTCCCGTAGTCCATCACCCGGGCTACCGGAGGATCGGCGCCGGCTGCGACCTCGACGAGGTCGAGGTTCTTCGAGTACGCGTACTCGAGAGCCTCCTTGGTGTCCTTGATCCCGATCTGCTCGCCGTCCTCGCCCACGAGCCTGACCCGCGGCACGCGGATCTGCTCGTTGATGCGGTCGTGCTGGACGACGGGACGTGTTCTGTCCTCGGGACGCCGCCGCGGTCTCAAAGGCCGTTCACCAAGTCGGGTCGATCCTCCTCGTTCGTTGAAGAAGCCACTGCATGCAGCAGCAGCTCTCCCTCGTCGGATCCGACTCGGTTGAACCTCGTGCGACCGTGGCCGACGAGGTGAGGGGCGATGCCGCTCCTGCTTGCAGGCCGACAAGACTAGCACGACGCGGGGGAACCGCATGGTTCCCCTACGAACCCCCTCCTTCGAGGCCCCGCATGGCACAGCCTCACCGGGCTTCCGGCCGGCCAAGCCGTCCTCCGGCCGCGACGGACGGTGCACCGCTGTGCGTACCCCTCGAGACGGAACCGCGGCGCAGTAGGTCGAGCTCGCCCGTGGGGTCTGGCGCCGCGCAGCGGAGCCTGACCCCCGTGCGACCGGGGACGCGCGAGGCATCGTCGGCGCCGATTCACGGCCGGATGAGCGGCGCGAGAGCGAGGTGATCGGACGCAGGCTCAGGCGTCGCTGACACCCGCCTCCGCGCGGCGTCAGGCGGGCGAGGCGGCGTGGATCTCGGCGACGAGCTCGGCAACGCTCAACGTCTCCTGGCCGCCGCCACCGCGGCGCCTCACGGCCATCGCGTCCACCGACTCCTTGTCGCCCCAGACGACGACGAGAGGACCTTCTCCAGCTCGGCCTCGCGGATCCTTCGGCCGAGCGTCTCCTCGCGGGCATCCACCTCGACCCGAACGCCCTCCTCGCGTAGCGCGAGGGCAAGCGCGTCGACCGCGTCATGGTGTGGCTCGGCCACCGGGAGTACCTTCACCTGCACGGGCGCGAGCCAGAGCGGGAACGCGCCGCCGAAGTGCTCGATGAGGATCCCGAGGAACCGCTCGAACGAGCCGTAGAGCGCACGATGGATCACGATCGGGCTGTGCTCTCGGTTGTCGGCCCCCATGTAGGTGAGCCCGAAGCGCACAGGCATCTGCATGTCGTACTGCACCGTCCCGGTCTGCCATGACCGGCCGAGGACGTCGTCCATGAAGAGGTCGATCTTCGGCCCGTAGAACGCGCCGCCGCCCTCGTCGACCGTGTACGCCATCTCGTGCCGCTCGAGCGCCCCGCGCAGCGCGTCCTCGGCACGATCCCACTGGTCGTCGGCGCCTAGCCGGTTCTCCGGCCTGGTCGAGAGCGTGGCACGAGGCTCCATCCCGAAGAGGCCGTAGAGGTGGCGCGCAAAGTCGATCGCAGCGTCGATCTCGGCGGGCACCTGCTCCTCCGTGCAGAAGATGTGCGCGTCGTCCTGGGTGACGAACCGCACACGGGTAAGCCCGTGGAGCGTCCCGGCGAGCTCGTTGCGATGCAGAGGAGCCGCCTCGGCGTAGCGGATCAGGCAGCTCGCGGTAGCTGCGCAGCCGGCTTCCGAACAGGAGCATGTGTCCGGGACAGTTCATCGGCTTGATCCCGTAGGTCGTGTCGTCCTCGTCCTGACCGGGGATCAGGAACATGTTCTCCCGGAACTTCTCCCAGTGTCCCGAGGTCTCCCAGAGCGCCTTGTCGTAGATCAGCGGCGTCTTGACCTCCTCGTACCCACGGCGCGCGTTCTCACGTCGCCGGACGTCCTCGAGCTGGTTGTAGACGGCCATTCCCTTCGGATGCCAGAAGGGCGAGCCCGGCGAGTGCTCGTCGAAGTGGAAGAGATCGAGCTGCTGGCCGAGGCGGCGATGGTCGCGCTCTCGTGCCTGCTCGAGGCGTTCGAGGTGGGCGTCCAACTCCTTCTGGCTAAAGAACGCGGTCCCGTAGATCCGCGTGAGCTGGGTGTTCGCGCTGTCCCCGCGCCAGTACGCGCCCGCGAGCGAGGTGAGCTTGACTGCCTTGATCGGCGCGCTCGTCTGCAGGTGCGGTCCCCGGCACAGGTCGGTGAACGCACCCTGCGTGTACAGCGAGATCCCGCCTTCCGCCGTGCCCACGAGCTCGACCTTGTAGGGCTGCTCCTCCGCCTCGAACCGCTCGACGGCGGCATCGGCAGACACCTCCTCGCGCGTCCAGGCCCGTCCCTCCGCGAGCAGGCGCCCGATCTCCGCCTCGATCGCGACGAGGTCGTCGTCGCCGATCGGCTCGACGAACTCGAAGTCGTAGTAGAAGCCGTCGTCGATCGGCGGGCCGATCGCGATCTTCACGTCCGGGTACAGGCGCATCACCGCCTCGGCGAGCAGATGGGCGCTCGAGTGGCGGAGGACGTACAGCGCGTCCGGGTCGGCGGTGTCCCGCGTCGTGAGGATCTGGATGCTCGCGCCGTCGGCGAGGGGGAGGCGGAGGTCCTGCGGCACGCCGTTCGCACGGACGAGCACCGCCTGCTCCGCGAGCCTCGGTCCGATCGCGCGGGCGGCATCGAGCCCACTGGCGCCGTCCGGGAGCTCGAGCGCGGTTCCGTCGGGAAGGAGGACGTTCACGCTCCCAGGATAGTCACGCCGCAACGGCTCCCCCGATCGAGGCTGTTCGACCGCCGATCCGGGGACGATGCTGACGGGGTGCCAGTCCGGTGCCCGCACCGCCGGATGCGCGAGGGGCTGTGCGTCCAGGGCCGTCCCGACAGGGGCGGGGGCTGCGCATGAGCGTGCCCGTCTATCGCGGCCGCTTCGGCCCTGAACAGGCAGAGCGGCTGCTGTGGCGCGCCGGTTTCGGCCCGCGCAAGGGTGAGGCCCGCGCGCTGTCACGCCTTGGGCTCGACGACGCGGTGCGGTCGCTCACGCACCCCGGCCCCGAGCGGCTGGTGGGACGTCCGCCGCGGGACGAGAAGGGCCGCCGACTCGCACCGGGCGACGCGTACGGCCACGACCACCTCTGGTGGCTCGATCGGATGGTGCGCACCAGCCGCCCGCTCGTCGAGCGCATGACCCTCGTCTGGCACGACTGGTTCGCGACCTCGGGCAACGGGGTCGGATCACAGCAGCTGATGCTCCGGCAGAACGCCCTCCTGCGCCGGCACGCGCTCGGCAGCTTCCGCTTCCTGCTGCATGGCGTCACGGCCGACCCGGCGATGCTGATCTGGCTCTCGGGGGCAGAGAACACGCGGGATTCCCCGAACGAGAACTACGCACGCGAGGTGATGGAGCTCTTCACGCTCGGCGAGGGAAACGGATACACAGAGCGCGACGTCCGCGAGCAGGCCCGCGCCCTCACCGGCTTCCGCTACGACTGGAAGCGCGGCCGGGGAGCAGTCAACTTCCGCTACGACCGCCGGCGCCACGACGGCGGGACGAAAGTCGTGTTCGGAAAGCGCGGACGATATGGCTGGCGCGATGCCTGCAACCTCTGCCTCGAGCACCCGGCGCATCCGCGCTTCGTGGTCACCAAGCTGTGGTCGTCGTTCGTTCCCGTCCCACCGGACGCGGCGACGCGCAGCTCCCTCGAGCGCATCTACCGCGACGACTTCCAGGTCAGGCCGGTGCTCGACGCGATCCTCCGTCATCCCCGGCTCTACCTCGGGCCGCGGATGGTGAAGCCACCCGTCGTCTACACCGCAGGGCTCCTGCGCGCCCTCGGGCGACGAGTGGACACGACGGCGTGGGTGTGGCTCGGCGAGGGAGCGGGCCAGCGGCTGTTCTACCCGCCGAACGTCGCCGGCTGGGACGACGAGCGCTGGCTCGACACCGCGACCTTCCGTGGTCGCTGGGGCATCGCCAACGAGGCGCTCGAGAAGTTCGTCGTCGAGCAGAAGCGCGGGCGCAAGCCGCCGAAGGTGCCGCGCACCGCCGAGGGCCTCGTGGGGAACGCGATCTTCCTCCTGGGGTCGCCGCGCATTCGACCCGAGACGCGAGCCGCGCTCGTCCGCTTCGCACGTGAGGCTCTCTCGACGGCCGACGAGGGCTGGAAGCGTGACGCCTACCCCCCGCTCGTCCTGAACGCCGTCCGCCAGCTGCTCGCCGTCTCGCCGGACTTCCAGACCGCATGACCGGCTGCACCGACCACACCCGCTCCGCGCTCCTGCGCCGCGGCATCGCCCGCGCCGGGGCGGGTCTGCCCTCGATCGAGCCGGGCATGCCCGAGCCCGCAGGATCGGGACTCGACCGCCGTGCCTTCCTGCTTCGCTCGCTGGGGCTCGCGGTCGCCGTCTACGGCGGGAGCGCGCTGCGCCCACGGGCGTTCGAGGAGGGCATCGCCGCCGCGGCGGCCGGTGGGTCGTCGGGGCGTGTGCTCGTCAGCGTCTTTCTCGACGGCGGCGCCGACGCGCTGTCGATGCTCTTCCCCGCCGAGGACCCGCTCTACCGCAAGCTTCGCCCGCGCCTGTCGCTCCCATCCACCGTGGGCACGACCTTCACAGAGGACCCCCGCCTGCGCTGGCATCCGGCGCTCGCCCCCCTTGCGACGCTCCACGCGGAGGGCAAGGTCACGGTCATCCCGGGAATCGGGTACGCGGACCCCAACCAGTCGCACTTCACCTCACGACACTTCTGGGAGGTCGGGGCGCTCGACGAGCGCCTCGTGACGGGCTGGCTCGGTCGGTACCTCGACCGCTACGGCGCGGCGGACAACCCCCTCCAGGGCCTCGCGCTCGACTGGGGCCTGCAGCCCGCCCTTGCGACGAAGCGCGTCCCCGTCGCGTCGATCGACGCCCCCGACCGGTTCGACTTCTGGGCGCGCGGCGTCTGGGGAGACGTGGAGGAGCGGATGCTCGACGCGATCGGCCGGCTCGGGGCGATCCCCCACCACGGCGACCCGGGTCTCGAGCAGGCGACGCGGGCAGCGCGCCAGACGTCTCAGCTCTACCGGCAGCTCGCGCCGTTCCGCGGCAAGGACGGGAAGCAGACCGGCTTCGGCAGCCCCGTTCCCTATCCCGGGGACGACGACTTCGCCCGACGGCTCGCCGGGCTTGCGGCGATGCTCGGCGCCGGCCTTCCGCTGCGGTGCGTGGCGCTGAGCGCCCCGGGGGCCTACGACACCCACGACGACCAGGCAGGAGCGCTGCAGGAGGGCCTCGCGGCGACCGCGGCCGCTCTGCTCGCGTTCCAGCGCGACCTCGAGGCACGGGGCCTCGCCGACCGCGTGCTCGTGCACGTGTGGTCGGAGTTCGGACGCCGGGCCGCCGAGAACGGGTCCGGCGGCACGGATCACGGCGCGGCCGGAGCAGGGTTCCTGCTCGGCTCCCGCGCCAGCGGGAAGATGATCGGCGAGTTCCCCGGCCTCGACCGCCTCGACACCGACGGGAACCTGCGCGCGACCACCGACTTCCGCTCGCTCTACGCCTCGATCCTGGAGGACTGGCTCGACGCCGACGCCGAGGCGATCCTCCCGGGACGCCCGCCGGGCTCGCGTCCGACGATCCTGCGGTGAGCCGTCGCGTCGTTCAGCTCATGGTCGTCGCCATCCTGGGCGTGCTCGCCGCACCGGCTGCCGCAGGAGAGCCGTCGAGGCTTCAGGTCGTCGCCGACGAGTTCTCGCTCACGCTCTCGCGAAGCACGCTCCGTGCAGGGCCGGCGATCGTCCAGCTCGTCGACCTCGGCGAGGACGATCACGACCTCGCGCTTCGTCGCACAGGGCCGGGGACGACGACCCGTCGCATCCCCCGCACCTCACCGGGAGGCGTGCGCGAGCTCACCACGCGCCTGCGTCCGGGTCGGTACCTCCTCTGGTGCACGCTCGGCGACCACCGACGGCGGGGGATGCAGGCCGTGCTCGTGGTGCGCCCGTGAGCACGGCTCACCAGCGCCCGTCGGACGGAGGGAGCTCGAGCCCCTTCGGCCGGATGACGTAGGCGATCCCGCCGGACCCTCCGACCCACGCGTCGGCGAACGCGGCCGCCGGGTAGATGCGCCGAACGGACGCGGCAACCGGGGCGGCCGGGTCGTAGACGACGGGGTCGCCGCCGGCGGCGAAGCCCGCCACGACGACGAGGTGCCCGGTGGTTCCGTCCGCGAGCGGAAATCCGTGCAGCGCCCCCCGCGCTGCGGCGAGCGAGACGATCACGGGGATCCCCGACCCGATCAGGCTGGCTGCATCCTCAAGACCCCGCAGCCGCGTCACGACCCCGTCGAGCCCACAGGCACCGGCGAACGCGACGTTGAGCGACCAGTTCCCGCAGCCGCCGTACGGCGCGTCGTAGACCGCACGGGCGACGGCCGGGACGTCGACGTCGACCCCGTGGTAGCGGAGCACCATCGCGAGCGAGGTGGGGCTGCACCACGAGGCGCCACCGCCGTCGAGCTCGGGATCGACGCCGACGAACGCCATCTGCGAGAGAGGCTCGAGCGACAGCTCGCACCGCGAAGGCACCCGGGCCGCTGCGACCGGGGGCGCGGGGAGCGGGTGCAGCGCGGTGACGGCAGCGAGGCTCGCGCCGTCCTCGCAGTCGGCGCCGACCGCCCGCAGGCGAAAGCCCTCGAACGGCCCGGTCAGGAGCAACGTGTCGACGTCGACACGCCCGTCGACGTCCCGCTGGCCCGGCCGAGACGACCACGCCCCGCCATGCCGCGCAGCGAGCGTGTACCAGCCGGTCTCGCGCCCGGCGGCGCGACACTGCACCTCGACGCTGCAGTCACCCGAGCCAGGCAGGCTCCAGGAGCCGACGAGATCGTCGAACGGGGCGACGTCGTGCCACCCTGTCTCCAGCCCGCCGGACACCGGGCGCAGCGGGCAACGGGTCAGAGCCATGTGGACGTCACCCGTCGTGCTTGGGGCTCGGTGGTCCGTGGTGCTCCTCGAAGGCGTTCAGCAGCCTCCGCAGGAGCTCGTTGAGCTGGGCCTGCCCATCCGGATCGAGCGCCGAGGCGACGACCGCCTCCTTCTGGGCCTGCGCCGCGACCGTCTGCTCCCAGACCGCGGCGCCGGCCTCCGTCAGCTCGACGAGCACGCCGCCGACGGTCGTCCGGGTCGGGCAGCCTCCGGATCAGCCCGCGCTGCTCCATGCGGTCGAGGCGGTTCGTCATCGCTCCGCTCGAGACGCCGAGCCACCCCGCGAGCCGACCTGGCTTGTCCCTGTACGGGGCGCCGCCCCAGCGGAGGCTCCCCAGCAGACGCCACTCTCCGAAGCTGAGTCCATGCGCCGTCAGCGTCTCCTCCGTAGTGCGCTCGATGATCCTGTCGAGGCGTCCGATCCGCTCGATGATCCCCTCGATGCCGAGGTCGAGCTCGGGCAGCTCGCGCCCCCAGACCTCGAGACGTCGGTCGATCGCGTCGGGTGGTGCCTGCTCCCGCCTGCCCATCCGTTGATTCTCCATGTGAAGATTCTTGACGTCAAGCATCAGAGAGGTGTATCGTCCCTCTTGTAGTTTGATCTGGAGATACTTGATCTGGAGAGGAGGCGAGATGATCGATCCCGTGACGAGCGTCGAGTCGCGCACGGGGCTCGCGCTCGAGCGTGCCGCTGCCCTGCAGCGGGCCGCCCGCCCGTCGACCTCCCCCCTGTCGCTCCGGCGGTCCGCCGGCTCGACATTGATCCGCATCGGGCTCCTGCTCGGCGGCGCCGGTGACAGCCCACGTCAGCGCTCCGCCCTGCCCCCGATGTCCGACGAGGCCCCCGCGTGCGCGGGGGCCTCGTCCGCTCGCTGACCCGCGCGGGTCGGGTGCGGCATGCGAGACTGCCGACACCGTGTCCGACGATCGCCGTCCGTCCGTCGCGCTTCTCTCACGCGAGTACCCGCCGGAGGTCTACGGCGGCGCCGGCGTCCACGTCGAGTACCTCGCGCGGGAGCTCGCACGGATCACCGACGTCAGCGTGCACTGCTTCGGCGCCCCCCGTCCGGCCGACGCCGTCCCACCCGCGCACGCCTACCGTGGCTGGGATGCCCTTGCCGGCGGGTCGCGCTACACCGACGCGCTCGGCGCGATGTCCGTCGACCTGGCGATGGCGGCGGGCGCGGAGGGCGCCGAGGTCGTCCACAGCCACACGTGGTACGCGCAGCTCGGTGGCCATCTCGCCGCGCTCCTGCACGGGATCCCCCACGTCGTCACGGCGCACAGCCTCGAGCCGCTGCGCCCCTGGAAGGCAGAGCAGCTCGGCGGCGGCTATGCCCTGTCGTCGTTCTGCGAGCGAACCGCGATCGAGGGCGCCGACGCCGTGATCGCCGTCTCCGCAGAGATGCGCCGCGACGTCCTGGCGTGCTACCCGACCGTCGACCCGACCCGTGTGCACGTGATCCACAACGGCATCGACACGGAGGAGTTCCGGCCGGACGCGCGAGACGACGCGCTCGTGCGCCATGGGGTCGATCCCGGCAGGCCGAGCGTCCTCTTCGTCGGTCGCGTGACGCGACAGAAGGGACTCGCGCACCTCCTCGCAGCCGCGCCGTCCATCGACCCGTCTGCCCAGCTCGTGCTCTGCGCGGGGGCCCCCGACACACCGGAGATCGCGGCCGAGATCGCCGCGCTCGTCGACCATGTGAGAGCGGTTCGCGGCAACGTGGTCGTGATCGAGGAGATGGTGCCGCGACCGGAGCTCGTCCAGCTGCTGACGCACGCCACGGTCTTCGTGTGCCCGTCCATCTACGAGCCGCTCGGGATCGTGAACCTGGAGGCTATGGCCTGCGAGACCGCGGTCGTCGCCACCGCGACCGGAGGGATCCCCGAGGTGGTCGAGGACGGCGTCACCGGCACGCTCGTCCCGTTCGAGCCCGGCGACCCGCTCACCCGCGAGCCGGACGACCCCGCAGCGTTCGCCGCGGCGATCGCCGAGCACGTCAACGCCCTGCTCGCCGACCCGGGGGGCGCGAGGCAGATGGGAATCGCAGGACGTCGCAGGGCGATCGAGGCGTTCTCGTGGGGCGCGATCGCCCAGGAGACGCTCGACCTGTACCTGGCGCTCGTCGCCGCGAACGGGTAGGACCCTGTCATGGCACGCGCCAACGTCCTCGCGATCGTGCTCGCCGGCGGCGAGGGCAAGCGGCTCATGCCGCTCACGGCCGACCGCGCGAAGCCGGCGGTGCCGTTCGGCGGCAGCTACCGCCTGATCGACTTCGCGCTCTCGAACCTCACGAACGCCGGCTACCTCAAGGTCGTCGTGCTCACTCAGTACAAGAGCCACAGCCTCGACCGGCACGTGTCGATGACCTGGCGGATGTCGACCCTCCTCGGAAACTACGTGACACCTGTGCCTGCCCAGATGCGCCGGGGACCGCACTGGTTCGCCGGCTCCGCCGACGCGCTCTACCAGAACTTCAACCTGCTCTACGACGAGCGGCCCGACCACGTGATCGTGTTCGGCGCAGACCACATCTACCGCATGGATCCGCGCCAGCTGGTCGAGCAGCACATCGCCGGCGGGGCCGGCGTGACCGTCGCGGGGATCCGCGTCCCGATCGAGCAGGCATCGCAGTTCGGCGTGATCGAGACGGCGCCCGACGGACGGGCGGTGCGGGCGTTCCGAGAGAAGCCGACCGACCCGGTCGGACTGCCCGACGCCCCGCATCAGGCGTACGCGTCGATGGGCAACTACGTGTTCCGCACCGACGTGCTGATGGATGCCGTGCGCCGCGACGCCGCCGACGAGACGTCGCGCCACGACATCGGAGGCAACATCATGCCGCTGCTCGTCGGGGAGGGCCAGGCCGCGGTCTACGACTTCGACGACAACGACGTCCCAGGCGCGACCGAGCGCGACAAGGGCTACTGGCGGGACGTCGGGACGCTCGACTCGTACTACGAGGCCCACATGGACCTCATCTCCACCGACCCGATCTTCAACCTCTACAACTTCGACTGGCCGATCCTCACGAACCAGCCGCCCTATCCGCCGGCCAAGTTCGTGCTCGACGAGGCTGATCGAACCGGCACTGCGATCAAGTCGATGGTCAGCGCCGGGTCGATCGTCTCCGGGGGCCTCGTGCGCCGATCGATCCTCAGCCCACGCGTCCGCGTCCACTCCTATGCGCAGGTCGAGGGCTCTGTGCTGCTGGACAACGTCGACGTGGGCCGGAACGCGGTGGTCCGCAACGCGATCGTCGACAAGAACGTGCAGATCCCCGAGGGAGCGCAGGTCGGGGTCGATCTCGACCGCGACCGCGAGCGCTTCACCGTGTCGGACGCGGGGATCGTCGTGATCGGAAAAGGGCAGATCGTCGAGCCGTGAGCGGCCGGGACAAGGCCGGAAGGCCACACCACGCACCGGTCGCCAGGCGGTCTCCGCACGGAGACAGCGCGCGGCGATAGCCTCTCCGACGAGAGACGAGCTGACAGTCCTGAACGCACGTGCAGTCCCCCGATGTCGGAGGATCGATGAGCGCGACGAGTGACACGAGACGGTCGGGCAGGACAGTCGGGGTCGGAATGGCGGACGTGCTCGTCGTCTTCGGGATCAGCGGGAACCTTGCGAAGGTGATGACCTTCCGGTCGCTCTACCGACTCGAGGCCCGCGGCCTGCTGGACTGCCCCATCGTCGGCGTCGCCGTGGACGACTGGAGCGACGACGATCTGCGGGAGCACGCGCGCGAGGCGATCGTCGGCACCGGGGAGGCGATCGACGAGGCGGTGTTCGCACGGCTCGCGGCGCGCATGACCTACGTCAGCGGCGACTTCAGCGAGGCCTCGACGTACGCGGGCGTGCGCACGGCGATCGGCGACGCCCGGACACCCGTCTTCTACCTCGAGATCCCCCCGTTCCTGTTCGGCACCGTGGTCGCGGGTCTCACCTCCGCCGGCCTGACGGCGAACGCGCGGGTGATCGTCGAGAAGCCGTTCGGCCACGATCTGGCCACCGCACAGGCGCTCGCGGCGGAGCTCCACGAGGTGCTCGAGGAGCGGCAGATCCTCCGCATCGACCATTTCCTCGGGAAGATGGGACTCGAGGAGCTGCTGTTCCTGCGGTTCGCCAACACGATGCTCGAGCCCGTGTGGAACCGCAACTACGTCGCCTCGGTGCACGTCACGCTCGCGGAGCGGTTCGGTGTCGAGGATCGCGGCCGGTTCTACGACCCGGTCGGCGCCCTCCGCGACGTCGTCGTGAACCACCTGCTCCAGGTCGTCGCGGCGACCGCGATGGAGGCGCCTGCGGGCGGCGATCCCGAGACGCTCAAGGACATGCAGCTCGCCGTCTTCCGGGCGATCGCGAACGCCGATCCTGCGCACTACGTCCGCGGGCAGTACGAGGGCTACCTCGACACGGAGGGCGTGGCGCCTGGATCGGCCACCGAGACATACGCCGCGCTTCGCCTCGAGATCGACAACTGGCGGTGGTCGGGCGTTCCCTTCTTCATCCGGACGGGCAAGCACCTCGCGCTCACCCAGACAGAGGTGCGGCTGGTGTTCTCCAAGGCCCCGAGGCTCGGGTTCGGCCTGCGAGGCGAACGCCCCGAGCCGAACCAGCTCGTCGTGAGGCTGGATCCCTCGACGGGCGTCCGGTTCGTCGTCGACGCGAGGCGGGCCGACGCCCCCGGGCCGGAGTCGATCACGCTGGACATGCGCTTCGCGGACGAGGGAGGCGAGGGCCCGACGCCGTACGAGGTGCTGCTCCATGCGGCGCTCGTGGGCAACACCGTCCGCTTCACCCGACAGGACGGGGTCGAGGAGCAATGGCGCATCATGCAGCCGCTGCTCGACGCTCCCCCGACGGCGCATCCGTACGCGATCGGCTCCATGGGGCCTGCCGAGGCCGACGCGCTCACCCGCGGCCACGGCGGCTGGCGCGACCCCTGGGTGCCATGAGCGAGACCGGCAGCGGGGACGAGCCGTCGGTCGAGCGCCGGCGCGTCGAGAGCTTCGGCCGGCTCGAGAACGGCCTCCGCCACGCGGGGGACTGGTACCTCTGGGGCCCCTACCTCAGCGAGCGCCAGTGGGGCACCGTGCGCGAGGACTACAGCGCCGACGGCGAGGCGTGGGCGTACCTCCCGCACGAGCATGCCCGCTCCCGCGCCTATCGCTGGGGCGAGGACGGCCTCGCAGGCTTCTCGGACATCGAGCAGCGGCTCTGCCTCGGGCTGGCGCTCTGGAACGGGCGCGACCCGATCCTCAAGGAGCGAATCTTCGGCCTCACTGGTCCGCAGGGCAACCACGGCGAGGACGCCAAGGAGTACTGGTGGTTCCTCGACGCGGTGCCGAGCCACGCGTGGAACCGCTGGCGCTACCACTACCCGCAGGGCGCGTTCCCGTATGAGGCCCTCGTCGACGAGAACGCCGCCCGCGGCAAGCTCGACCCCGAGTACGAGCTGCTCGACACGGGGATCTTCGACGACGACCGCTACTGGATCGTCGAGGCCGACTACGCGAAGGACGGCCCCGAGGAGCTGCTGCTGACGATCCGGGTGACGAACGCGGGGCCGGAGGCCGACGTCCTGCACGTCCTGCCCACGACCTGGTACCGGAACACGTGGGCCTGGGAGCCCGACGCCGAACGGCCGGAGCTCCGAGCCGTCGACGGCGCGGTGAGAACGCGGCACCCCTTCCTCGGCGAGCTCGAGCTCGTCGCCGACGCCGGGCCGGACCGGAGCGCCCCGGCGCTCCTCTTCTGCGACAACGAGACGAACACCGCACGGCTGTTCGGCTCGAGCGACTCCCCCACGTTCCCAAAGGACGGGATCAACGACCACGTCGTCTCGGGCGCGGCAACGGTCAACCCGGAGCAACGCGGCACGAAGGCGGCGTTCTGGTACCGCGCCGAGGTCGCTCCCGGAGCGACGGTCGAGCTCCGGCTCCGGCTCCGCCCGACCGGGCGCACGGATTCCCCGTGGAGCGACTTCGACGAGGTCGGGGTCGCGCGACGCAAGGAGGCTGACGCGTTCTATGCCGAGCTGACGCCACCCCGGTGCTCACCCGACGAGGCGCTCGTGATGCGACAGGCGTTCGCCGGAATGCTCTGGAGCAAGCAGCTCTACTACTACGACGTGGAGCGGTGGCTCGACGGCGACCCGACCGGGCCTCCCCCGCCTGCGGCGCGACACGACGGGCGCAACGCCCACTGGAGGAGCTTCGACGCGTTCGACATCATGTCGATGCCCGACACGTGGGAGTACCCGTGGTTCGCCGCGTGGGACATGGCCTTCCACTGCGTCGCGCTCGCCCACGTCGACCCGGCGTTCGCGAAGTACCAGCTCACGCTGCTCTGCAGGGAATGGTTCCAGCACCCGAACGGCGCGCTGCCCGCGTACGAGTGGAGCTTCGACGACGTGAACCCGCCGGTGCAGGCCTGGGCAGCGCTCCAGGTGTTCGCGATCGACGGCGGCCGCGACGTCGCCTTCCTCGGCCGGATCTTCGACAAGCTGCTCGTCAACTTCACCTGGTGGGTCAACCGCCAGGACGAGGACGGCTCGAACGTGTTCGAGGGCGGCTTCCTGGGCCTCGACAACATCGGCCCTATCGACCGCTCGCACCTTCCCGCAGGGCACACGCTCGAGCAATCCGACGCGACGGGCTGGATGGCGTCGTACGCGCTGACGATGGCGGCGATCGCGTCGATCCTCAACCGGCACGGACGCTCGACCACCGACCTCGTGGTGAAGTTCCTCGAGCACTTCGCGCTGATCTCCGAGGCGATCAGGGAGAAGGATCTCTGGGACGAGGAGGACGGCTTCTACTACGACCAGCTCCGGCGGCCCGACGGCACGATCGTGCCGATCCGAGTTCGGTCGATGGTCGGGGTGCTGCCACTCACCGCCTTCGCCGTGATCGACGAGGCCGTCCTCGGTCGAGCGCTCCGCGTCGGCAAGCGGTTCGCACGGCTCGCACGGCGACGCCAGCTCGACCTGGAGCGCCATGCGGCCGAGGGGCACGTGATCGGCGAGCCGGGCCAACGCCGTCTCCTGCTCGGGGTCGTGGACGTCGAACACCTCCTGCGCGTCTTCGAGCGACTCTTCGACGAGGAGGCGTTCCTCTCCCCACACGGGCTGCGCGCCCTCTCGCGCTGGCACCGCGAGCATCCGTACACGCTCGCGGTGGACGGGATGACCACGTCGATCGACTACGAGCCGGCCGAGTCGACGACGGCGATGTTCGGCGGCAACTCGAACTGGCGCGGGCCTGTCTGGTTCCCGGTCAACTACCTCGTCGTCGACGCGCTTCAACGCTACGCCCGCTACTTCGGGGACGAGCTCGTGCTCGAGTACCCGACCGGCTCGGGCACCCGCCTCCCCCTGACCGAGATCGCCGAGGACATCCGCCGTAGGCTGATCTCCTTGTTCCTGGCCGACGGGAGCGGACGACGCCCGTGCTTCGGACAGGTCGAGAAGATGCAGAGCGACCCGGCCTGGAAGGACAACGTGCTCTTCCATGAGTACTTCCACGGCGACAACGGCGCGGGGCTCGGCGCGTCGCACCAGACGGGATGGACAGGGATCGTCGCAGACCTGATCCGCCGCAGCGGTGGCGCGCACATCCCGACGCTCGCAGAGCTGATGACCGAGGGCCACGTGGACGAGGAACCTCCACTCTGACCGTCCGTCGCGCCGCCATCGAGACTCCCGCGGCGTGAGGTTGGCGGAGTACCGGGCGCGATGAGGAGCCGTTCTTGGGGCTTCAGGGTCCGAGTCGGGGCGCTCGACGCTGCCGTAAGCGTCTGGGCCGACGGGATCGCAGCCACCACCGGCAGAATGCCCCGGTGAGCGACCGTGACCTCCCGCAGCTGACCGCGTTCGAGGCGTTCGGCGGGCACGCGTTCTTCGCACGGCTCGTCGGGTCCTTCTACGCGCGGGTCGCCGACGACCCGGTGCTCAGGCCCATGTATCCCGGCGCCGATCTTGGCCCAGCCGAGGAGCGCCTGCGGCTGTTCCTCGAGCAGTACTGGGGTGGGCCTGGAACCTACTCGGAGGAGCGCGGCCACCCCCGGCTCAGGATGCGCCACGTGACGTTCCCGATCGACGCCGCCGCAGCCGATCGCTGGCTCGCCCACATGCGCGCCTCGGTCGACGAGCAGCACCTGCCCGCCGAGCTCGACGCCCTGCTCTGGGAGTACTTCGAACGCGCGGCGCCGGCGATGGTCAACACGGCCTGACGCACGGGGGCGGAGTGCCTTCGACGAGGCGCCGGACGCACGCACGACGGAGGGCACAAGGTCGCGACGACGAATGCCGATATCCGGTACCAGGATGTGTGGCATCGCAGGATTCAGCCTCGGGCCCCGGGCCGACGCCGATCCCACGGCGCTCGCCCGGATCCTGCTCGCGGGCATCGCCGAGCGAGGAGCGGACGCGAGCGGCGTGGCCTGGATCACCCCGGATGCCGGTGCACCTCACGTCGAGAAGATGGCCGGGGGCGCCACGGCCCTGATCCCACGGCTCGTTCTCCCGGAGGCGGTGAGCGCCGCGGTGCTCCACGTGCGCGACTTCACCAAGGGCGCTCCGCACATCGAGGCGAACAACCACCCGATCCGACGGGGCCACGTCGTAGGCGTCCACAATGGGCGCATCCTCAATGACGAGGAGGTGCTGAAGGACCACGGCCTCGGCCGTGCCGAGCCCGAGGCCACCGTGGACTCCGAGGCCCTCTTCGCGCTGCTCGACCTGTACGGCGACGCCCCGGGGCGCGCGCTTCGGCGCGTGCGCGGGCCGGTCGCCGCAGCCTGGCTCGACGAGCGTCAGCCCGGTGCGCTGCGGCTCGCACGAGGCGTCGGCAGGCCTCTCGTGATCGCGGCCGCCCCCGACGCCGAGGTGGCGGTGTTCGCCTCGACCGAGCAGGCGCTCGATCTCGTCAGGAAGGCTGGCGTCCCACTTCGCCGCTCGCGACCGGTGGGGGAGGCGACGTGGCTCGAACTGGTCGACGGACGGCGCGGCCGCAGCCTGCGCTTCGAGCCTCAGCCGTTCGTCGAGCCTCGCGCGACCCGACGGACGCCGTCCCCGCTCGAGCGGATCCGCGCCCTCCACCTCGTCGCCGGCACCACGTGCTGGGCGCACCCGTAGCGAGGCGTCGCGAGCACGTCGGCCGCCCTAGCGACCTTCCGTCTCCGCTCCAGAACGGACGGAGAGGCCCTGGCGTGGGCCTCTCCGAGTGACGATACGGCGTGTTTCCTGGTGTTGCGGTGATGGGCGCTACTGGGCTCGAACCAGTGACCCCCAGCTTGTCGAGCTGGTGCTCTCCCAACTGAGCTAAGCGCCCGGAGCGCCCTAGGGTAGCGGATCGACGGCTCCGGCGAGGAGCCCGCGTCCCGGAATGTCGGCCATCGCTCACCACCCGGCACGCTCGAGACACGAGAGACGGCCTGCCGCCAGGGCGCCGTCAGGAGGCTCTCAAGGTCACCCCGCAGACAGAGGCTGCACGCGACCGCCGAGAGCGCGCAGTTACGTCGCGCCTCGCGCTGCTCGCGCTCACGAACGGCGCGCCGGACGACGAGCGGCGCGCGATCGGCGGGCGAACCGCGCCCTGCAGCACCGCGTCCTCGAGCTCGACACCGCCCGCTGGCGCAGGCAGCGCCGGCCTCACCCCGCCTGTGCAGGGCGGGACAGCGCTTCCTGCAGGCCCGAGAGCGCCTTCGCGCCCATCTCCCGGATCGCGCCGCCCATGAGCGGCTCGACGACGCGCAGCACGCCCTTGAAGCGGAGGTCGGCCTCGTAGGTGATCCGCGTCCCGCCGTCGTCGGTGGCCTCGAAGACGATCACGTCCTCGGAGGTCGCCCTGTCGCCGTCTCCATGCAGGACGAGCCGGCGGTCTGGCTCGTGCTCGGTGACGACGTACGAGAACGGGAGCGTCTTCCCGCGAAACGCCGCCTCGACGGCATAGGCCGTCCCGACCGCGCCGTCGCCGGACGTGCGCGTCGAGGAGACGATCCCCGGATCCCAGTCGGCCGCCGTCGTGAAGTCGGCGACATAGGCGAACGCTTCCGGGAGGGGCGCAGGCACCTCGATCACCTCGCGAAAGGTCGTCATGGAACGAGGGTACCCCGTGGGGCTCAGGCTGCGCCCTTGAGCGCCAGCACGCGGCGGTAGCTGCGCTCGAGGTTGCCGCGCCCGAGACGGCCGTCGTGGGCCGCAGCGACCAGGGCCGCATGCACCCGCTGCGTCGACGCCTCGCTCCCGGCGAGGAGCAGCAGGTCCGTGCCGGCACGGGCCGCCAGGAACGCGACGGACTCGAGTGGGCGGCTCCTCGTGCGCGCGACGGGCTCGAGCGCGTCGCTGATCGTGGCGCCGCCGAAGCCGAGGTCGCGCCGGAGCAGCCGGTGGACGGCGGGCGTCCACAGCGCAGGCTCGCGTCCATACGGCGTGACGGCGGCGCTCGAGAGCATCACCAGCGGTACGCCGCCGTTCACCAGCGCACGGAACGGCAGGAGGTCAGCCGCGAGCGCGGCCGACCCTCCCGTGATCGCGACCGGGGCGTCGTCGGTGCTGCGGTCGGCACCGCCGAGGCCGGGGAAGTGCTTCGCGGTCGCGAGCACCCCGCCGTCGGCCAGGCCACGGGCGAAGGCGGCTGCGCGGGTTGCGGCCCGGCGCGGATCGCTCGAGAAGGCGCGTCCCTGCACGGCGATGAACGCGCCCGGCACGCGCGGTACGTCGGCGACCGGCGCAAGGTCGACGTCGACGCCGTTCACGCGCAGCGCATCGCCCGTCGCCCTACCGGCCACGCGAACGCTTGGGATCGTCCCCTGGCCGAGTTGGCGCGCGTTCGCGGCCGGCGGAGCCCAGGGGAGTCGTCGGACATCCGCACCTTCCTGGTCGACCATGACGAGCAGCCGCGGACGTCCGGCCGCTCGGGCGGCCTCGTGGAGCGCTCCGGTCAGCCCTCGCAGCTGGGACGGACCCGTCACGTTCCAGCCGAAGAGGATGACACCACCGACCTCGCCGCGCCGGATCCGACCGAGCAGCTCCCGGCTCGGAGTCGTTCCCGACATGCCCACGACGAGGCGCTGTCCCACCAGCTCGGAGAGGGTCGGCGTGGGCTCGGCTGCGGAGGAGGCGTGACCGGCCGAGGCGGCGACCGCGACGGTCGCCATCACGACGGCACCCGCTCTCAGAAGATCTCGGGACACCAGGGGTGCGCATCGGCGCCGAGCACCGCGTCGACACGCGCCGCGCCACCGCGGGTCGCCTCCTCGGCCTTCCCTGCCCGGACGAGCTGGTGCAACGGGAAGCCGCCGAGGTACGCCGCGCCCAGCACGTCGATCGGTAGCCGCACGTCCGGCCGGCGTCGGGAGCGTCGGACGACGCCGTCGGCGATCGTCCACGTTCCCATGTTGTCGGGGAGGAGGTCGTCCGAGACGACCTCGATCGTGGCCCGCCCCGGGCGGTACGAGCGCGCCCGGAGCGCCGCTTCGACGTCGAGCACTCGCACCCAGAGGCCGTCCCACACCGATGCGTGCAGCTCGGTGAGCCGGTCGGCCAGCAGCATCAGCTGATGGTCGGGCGGGAGGCAGAACGCCTCGACTCTGTCCGTCCAGTCGATCTCGAAGAGGAACCTCCAGAGGTCGCGCGTGGCGGCATCGTCGATGCCGACGACCTCGCTCACGCGGACGGTCTTCTTCCAGTCGGCCGGGGTGCTGCCCGATTGCGACAGTCGGTAGAGCGCGTAGCCGACCGCACGGCCGTCCCGCTCGAGCAGAGCCCGTACCAGCGGGCCTGCGCCGCGGCGCTGCTCGGGACGGTCGCCGAGCTTCCGGATCTCCCACCAGTCCGGGGTACGGGAGAGGTGGCCGGGCGTCCTCGCCGCCACCCGGTCGTAGATCCTCGGGAACGCGCGGAGCGCCTCGTCGGCATCGACGAGGCGCACGCGCCCCTGTGCCGCCACGCCCGGGGCGATGCGCACCCGGCGCCGGTCCGCCTCGACGAGCAGGGTTGCCGACGCCATCCCGTACCCGAAGCGCCCGTAGATCGTCTCCTCGGACGCCCACAGGATCGCGAGCGGCTCGCCGGCCGCCCTGGCGGCGCGCAGCTGCGGCTCCATCATGCGTCGCAGCACGCCGCGGCGCCGGTCGGTGGGCAGCACGCCGACGACGCTGACAGCAGCCGAGGCCAGCACCGCTCCGCCGGGAACGGTGAGACCGAGCGGGAAGGCGCCGGCCCCGCCGACGATGCGCTCCCCGTCGAAGGCCGCGTACATGCGCTCCCGGGGCAGCATCCGCTCGAATCGCGCGACGTCCTCCGCCGTGGGCTCCCAGCCGAAGTAGTGGGCGATCGCCCCGACGGCATCGCGGTACTCCTCGGTCGTGCGGACGGTGCGGACGCGGTAGGCCACCGGTCGTGGATCCTACGCGACGAGACTGGACGCCCCGGCCTCCAAGCAGGGCGTGGGCACCGGAGGCTAGGAGATGCGCTCGAGCGGGGCGTACTCGAGCATGAGCCGGCGCTCGCTGCCGTCGGCGGCGAAGCGCACCGTCACGACCCCACCGGGCTCGATGCGGGTGATGACCCCCTCGCCCAGCGAGCCGTGGCGCACGGAGTCGCCCGTCGAGAGCGACGGGACGTCGCGCCGCTCTCGCGGCTCGCGCGGCGGCAGCTGCCGCGGGGAGGCCGCGTAGCCCGACCAGGAGGACGGCCGCAGCCGCTCGCGCTCGACGACGTCGGGCAGCTCGTCGAGGAAGCGCGACGGGAGGTTGTACTCCCGCCGGCCGAAGAGCGTCCGGGCCGAGGCATGCGTGAGCGCAAGGCGCTCCATGGCGCGGGTCATCCCGACGTAGGCGAGGCGGCGCTCCTCCTCGACGTCGTTGTCCTCGATCGAGCGGGAGTGCGGGAAGATCCCCTCCTCCATCCCGATCAGGAACACCGCGCGGTACTCGAGCCCCTTCGCGTTGTGGATCGTCATCAGCGTCACCTGGGGCACGTCGGCGGCGATCGTGTCCTGGTCGGACTGGAGCTGCACCTGCTCGAGGAAGACCCCGAGCGTCGGCTCGACGTCGGTGTCCGCCGAGCGGAACTCCTGGGCGACCCCGACGAGCTCCTGCAAGTTCTCGATGCGCCCGCGGGCCTCGATCGTGCGCTCGGCCTCGTAGGCCTCGACGGTGCCTGAGCGGTCGAGCACGGCCTCGAGCAGCTCGTCGACCGGGGCGTCCTGGGCGAGCGCCATCAGCGACTCCATCTGGCCACGGAACGAGCGGATCGCGCGTGACCCCGCCGTTGCGACCCCTGCCTCCTCCGGGTCGCGCATCGCCTCCCACAGCGTGATCCCGAGCGCGTCGGCGTGCGCGACGAGGCGCTGGATCGAGGTGTCGCCGATCCCCCGGCGCGGCCGGTTCGCGATGCGCATCAGGGAGACCGCGTCGGCGGGGTTGTTGAGCACGGACAGGTACGCGACGGCGTCGCGGATCTCCGCCCGCTCGTAGAACCGCGGGCCGCCGATCACCTGGTAGGCGATGTCCTGCCGCACGAGCACGTCCTCGAGCACGCGGCTCTGCGCGTTGGTGCGGTAGAAGACCGCGATCTCGCTCGCGGAGAGGCCCTCCTCGACGAGCCTCGCGATCTCGGAGGCGACGAAGCGGGCCTCGGCGTGCTCGTCCTCCACCTCCACGACCTGCACCGGATCGCCGTCGCCGAGCTCCGACCAGAGCCTCTTCGGCTTGCGATCGCGGTTGTTGTCGATCACCGCGTTGGCGGCCGAGAGGATCGCGTTCGTCGAGCGGTAGTTCTGCTCGAGCGCGATCGACGACGCCCCGGGGAAGTCGCGCTCGAAGTCGAGGATGTTGGTGATGTCGGCCCCTCTGAAGCCGTAGATCGACTGGTCCGGGTCCCCGACCGCGAACACGTTCAGGTGCTGTTCTGCGAGCAGCTGCAGCAGCCGGTACTGAGCGTGGTTGGTGTCCTGGTACTCGTCGACCAGGATGTAGCGGAACGCCTTCTGCCAGTGCTCGCGCGCCTCGGGGAAGCGCTCGAGCACCTCGACGGTGAGCATCAGCATGTCGTCGAAGTCCACGGCGTTCGAGGTGTGCAGCTTGCGCTGGTAGAGCTCGTACACCTCCGCCACGGTCTGATCCCAGAACGATCCGACGCGTGACGCGTAGTCGGCGGGCGAGACGAGCTGGTTCTTCGCGTTCGAGATCTGGCTGTGGATCCCGCGGGGCGTGAAGCGCTTCGGATCCTTGCCCAGCTCCTCGATGCAGGACTTGACGAGCCGCACCTGGTCGGCCTGGTCGATGATCGTGAAGCTCGACTTGAACCCGAGCCGGGGGGCCTCGGCCCGCAGGATCCGACCGCACGCCGCGTGGAAGGTCAGGATCCAGATCGCGCGCGCGGTGCGCCCGAGCATCTGCTCGAGCCGCTCCCGCATCTCGCCGGCGGCCTTGTTCGTGAACGTGATCGCGAGGATCTCGTTCGCCCGCACGCCGTGCGCCCGGATCAGATGGGCGACCCGGTGCGTGAGCACACGTGTCTTCCCGGATCCCGCGCCTGCGACGACGAGCAGCGGTCCCTCGACGTGCAACACCGCCTCGCGCTGGGCCGGGTTGAGGTCTGCGAGGAGCTCCTCATGCGGTGCGACGGCCACGGGTCGATGCTAGCCGCCGCCCCGGAGGCGGGCTGGACACGTCCGGACGGCCGCACCTGACATCTCCTCTCCCCGACCGGGGAATCCGGCGCGCGCACGGGCGCTCGGACCACGTTCTCGCATGCGCGCTCCGACGCCCGAATCGGGCCGGGCTCAGGACGCCTCCTGCGTGGTCGACCGGGTAGCGGCGGTCGACGGACTACGGTTCCACGATGGTCCGGGAGGGAACGCTCGACGACGTCGCCGCAGCGGCAGCGGTGTGCCGACGGGCGTGGCCGCACCGGGTCGTCACCGTCGACGCGATGCGCCACACCATCGAGGTGCGGCAGACGCGCGCCCGCATGCGCTGCTTCGCCTTCGAGCGGGAAGGCTCGCTCGTCGGCTGGGCGAGCGCCGGGCAGGCCTGGTACCAGGAGGACGACACGATGGGCTTCGCGAGCGTCTGCGTCGATC
Source organism: uncultured Actinomycetes bacterium (assembly GCA_963849125.1). Taxonomy (GTDB): domain Bacteria; phylum Actinomycetota; class Thermoleophilia; order Gaiellales; family Gaiellaceae; genus Gaiella. The sequence continues at coordinate 104,616 of CAWKGI010000024.1, forward strand.
CGGCGCACGGTGAGAGTGGTGTCGGCTCCGCGCTCGCGGAGGCTGCGGACCTCCACCTCGCCGAGCTCGGCATGCGCGTGATCCGGGCGGGGTCACTCGAGCTCCCCGCCGCGCGCGCCCTCGCGGCCGCCCGGGGCTTCTCGGAGATCGGGTCGTCCTCCGTCTCTGCGGTCGATCCGCGCACGGTCGTGCCGCGGCCGGTGCCGGCGGGCGTGGAGCTCGTCACCTTCGCCGAGCTCGACGACCCGCGCGCGCTCTGGGAGGCCGACTCCGCGATCGTCGCCGACGTGCCCCACGCGCCTCCGGAGACGACCACCTTCGAGGACTGGCTCGCCGACTGGTGGGACGGGCCGCTGATCGACCGCGACGCCAGCGTCGCCGCCGTGATCGACGGCACCGTCGTCGCGCTCACGTTCATCACGCTCGACCGCTCGACCGGACGCGCCCAGAACAACCTCGCCGGGACGCGTCGTGGGCACCGGGGGCGCGGGCTCGCGACGCTCGTCAAGTCGCACAGCCTCGCCCGGGCTGCGGCCCTCGGCGCGACGATCGCCGTCACCGACAACGAGGAGCGGAACGCACCGATGCTCGCGGTCAACACCCGGCTGGGATACCGCCCGTTCGCACGCCTTCTCGAGTGGGAGCGACGACCCGCCGAGGGGTGACGAGCCCGTCAAGACCGGCGAGTAGAGTCGCCCGCATGCCGATCAGACTCGCCACACCCGACGATGCGGACGCGGGAGCCGCCCTCCTCACCGCCGCACAGCCCGACGGCCTCGCCACGGCCGCGGGCATCCGCCACCGGATCAGGAGCATCCCGCCGGAGGCCCGCTACAGCGCCTGGATCGACGAGCACGACGACCTCGCCCGAGGATGGGCGACGTGCGGGCTCGAGTGGATGTCCACGATCACAGGCGATGCGTTCTGCCACGTGGCAGTCCATCCCGATCACCGCGGTCGCGGTGTGGGCTCTGCCCTCTGGGCCTCCGTCGCGCGTCATCTCGAGGAGATCGGCGCCCGCCGCGTCCTCGCCGAGGCGCTCGACGAGGCGGCCGCGATCGCCTTCGCCACCGCCCGCGGGTTCAGCGTGACGGCGAGCACCACCATCCTGGCGCTCGACCCACGGTCGCTCCCCGAGCCCGGCGTCCCGCCCGCAGGCGTCGAGCTCCACTCGTTCCGGTCGCTCGGAGACGACCTCGAGGCCGCGTACCGGGCGGACTACGAGACGACGCTGGACGAGCCGGGCGATCACGACAGCGCCGGCATGACCTTCGAGGCATGGCTCGCGGCGACGGTCAGGAACCCGACCTTCTCGCTGGACGCGAGCAGCGTCGTCGCGGTCGACCGAGAGATCGTCGGGTCGACGCTTCTCTACGTGGACGAGGCGACCGGACGCGCGCTGAACGGGGGCACCGGAGTGACGCGCACACACAGGGGACGCGGTCTGGCGACGCTGATGAAACGCCACGCCCTCGCCGAGGCGGCGCGACTGGGCGTCACGCGTGTGATCACGCAGAACGACGAGGGGAACGCGGCGATGCTCGCGATCAACGCGCGCCTGGGCTACCGACCGGTTTCGAAGCGACTCCGGCTCGTCCGGCCGGCGCCCGCGTCGACGTAGAGCGCGCCCCGGCGCTGCGCGGCTCAGCGTCCACGGGAAGGGAGCACAGCGACGCGGTCGTCGACCGTCACGACCCTGACCGACGTCCCGAAGTGCACGCCGAGGATCTCCTCGGTGAGAACGGCCTCCGGGCTCCCGTCGGCGACCACGGAGCCCTCGTCGAGCAGCACCACCCTGTCGGCGTACTGGGCAGCGAGCGTGAGGTCGTGCATGGCGGCGACGAGCGTCAGGCCTCCTGCGACGCGGAGCGCGTCGAGCACCTCGAGCGCCTGCTGCTGGTGCCCGATGTCGAGCGCGGCAGTAGGCTCGTCGAGGAGGACGATCGACGCCTCCTGGGCGAGGGCCCGGGCGACGACGACCCGCTGGCGCTCTCCCCCCGAGAGGGTGCCCAGGGTCCGATCCCGGAGGCCGTAGAGGTCCAGCTCCACCAAGGCCCGCGCCGCGGCGTCGCCGTCGTCGGCGCCTTCGCGCGCGAGGGGCCCGAGGTGCGGCGTGCGGCCGAGGAGCACGTACTCCGAGACGGTGAGCCACGGCGGGATCTCGGGCTCCTGCGGCACCACGGCGACGCGGCGCGCACGCTCGCGGCGCGAGAGGCCAGCCACCGGAGCGCCTTCGAGCGCGATCGCCCCCTCGTGGCGCACGAGCCCGGCGATCGCTCTCAGCAACGTCGTCTTGCCCGCCCCGTTCGGGCCGATCAGCGCGAGCCATTCGCCCTGCTCGACCTCGAGGGACACGTCGCGCACGACGACCTTCCCGCCGAGCGAGACGGACACGCCGTCGAGAGCGATCGCGCTCATGCACGACCCCCGCGCGCCCGCAGGACGAGGGCGAAGAACGGCGCGCCGAAGAGCGCCGTGACGACGCCGATCGGGATCTCGGCGGGGGACAGCGCGGTCCGGGCGATCACGTCGCAGAGCACGAGAAACCCCGCCCCGACGACGAACGAGAGGGGCAGCAGCCCGCGGTAGGAGGTGTGCGTGAGCATGCGGATCGCGTGCGGGACGATGATCCCGACGAACGCGATCAGGCCGCTGACCGCGACCGCTGCGGCCGTCCCGACGGTCGCTGCGACGACGAGCATCAGCCGCACGCGCCGTACGTCGACGCCGAGGCTGGTCGCCTCGGCGTCTCCGAGGCTGAGCACGTCGACGACACGCCGGTGGGAGAGGATCACCGCGACCGCCACGACGACGTACGGCAGGAGCACGAGGACGTCCGACCACCCGGAGCTCGGCAGTCCTCCGAGGATCCAGGAGGTGACCTCCTGGAGCGTCTCGGTGTTCTGCTGCTGGACGAAGGTCTGGACAGCCGTGAAGAAGCTGGCGACGGTGACCCCTGCGAGCACGAGCGTCGCGGAGTCGCGCTCCTTGCCCGCGGCGCGACCGATCGCGTAGGCGAGGACGACGGCAACCGAGCCACCCACGAAGGCGGCGACCGGCAGGAGCTCCTGGCCCGCCAGCACGCGCGGGAGGTAGGCGATCGCGAGGGTCGCGCCGAGCCCCGCCCCGGCGGCGACGCCGAGCAGGTACGGATCGGCGAGCGGGTTGTGGAACACGCCCTGATAGGTGGCGCCGGCGGTCGCGAGCATCCCGCCCACGAGCGCGGCGAGCACGACGCGCGGGATGCGGATCTGCCAGAGGATCGACTCCTCCGCGCTCCCGAGCGGCGTGTCGTCGGTGAGCCCGAGCTGGTGCGCGAGCGAGCGCAGCGTGTCGCCGACCCCGATGTCCACGGGGCCGGCGATCACGCCGATCACGAGCGAGACGAGCAGGAACGCCGCAGCAGCCAGCGCCCACCAGGGCGAAACCCCGCGGGCGCGAACCGCCTGGACGGAGGGTGCGACGGCATCCACCTCAGCGGCCGCCGAGCCTTGTCAGTGCGGTTCCGAGCGCACGGACGAGGTTCACGAGGCGTGGCCCCCACCGTGAGGCGATCGAGTCGTCCATCCGGATCACCGAGCCGGAGGCGACCGCGGAGATCTTGCTCCACCCGGCGCGTGAGGCGACCGTCTTCGGCCCCTGACCACAGCACACGGTGTCGGCAAGGAGGATCACATCCGGGTTCGCCGAGATCACGTACTCCGCCGAGAGCTGCGGGTACCCCCCACTCGTTCCCTCCGCCGGGTCGGCGATGTTACGCAGCCCGAAGAGCCCGGCCACCCGACCGATGAACGTCTTCGACGTCGCGGTGTACAGGGTCGGGTCGAGCTCGATGAACACCGATGAGCGCTGCCCTGTCGGCTTGGCCCTGGCGACGATCTTCGTGATCTGCGCCTTCGTGCGAGCGATCAGTCTGTTCGCCTCGGGCTCGTGCCCGGTGAGTCTGCCGAGCTGGCGAATCTGCTGGTACGCCCCGGCGAGGTCGACGGCGGCGTTCTGATGCAGCACCGGGATCCTGAGTCGCTCGAGCGCCTCGGAGAGGCCCTTCGGGTCGTACGAGATCACCACGAGGTCGGGCCTGTAGGCGACGATCGCCTCGACGTTCGGCGTGTATCCGGAGAGCGACGTGCGTGGTGCCGCCTTCGGATAGTCCGACTGGTCGTCGACGGCAACTACCTGGTTGCCCGCTCCGATCGCGAACAGCGTCTCGGTCGCCGTGGGCGAGAGCGACACGACGCGTGCCGGCCGCTTCGAGACGGTGACCTTGCCGTTGAAGGCCGTGACCGTGGCCGGAAACGCACCCGCCCGAGGCGCAGCCGACGAGGACGCCGCGACGAAGGCTGCCCCGAGGGCAACCGCGAACGAGATCGCCGCTACGGCGAGTCGCCTTGACATCTCTGCATCTCTCCTTCTCCCTTCCGCGAGGGGTTCGAGCTATGTCGGAGGCGGCAGGTCTTCTGACTCGGGGCTCCCTCTCCCACCGCCTTCCCGGCCTCGCGGCCAGTGGCGTCGTGGTGGGCGAGCATCTCCCCTTACAGCGGCGGGACCGTCCCGGACTCTCACCGGGTTCCCTCACCGCGCTCCGTTGTGGTGCGGGAGCCTACCATGCCCCCGTGTCGGAATCCCGCCTCGGCCTGTGGCTCCCCGTGCTCGCGTGGTGCGCCGTGATCTTCGCCTTCTCCGCCGTGCCGAGCCTCGGGACGGGGCTCGGCACCTGGGACCTCGTCCTGCGCAAGCTCGCGCACGTCACGGAGTACGCGATCCTCGGCGCGCTCCTGGCCCGCGCGACGGGCCGGCCTCCGCTGGCGATCGCGCTCGCCCTCGCCTACGCGATCACCGACGAGATCCACCAGACCTTCGTCCCGGGACGGGCAGGGCGCCCGCTGGACGTCGCGATCGACGCCGTCGGGATCGGACTCGGGGTCATGGCCTGGCAGCGGCTCGGACGCGGTTCGAGGCTCGCGCCGTGACGGGTGTGATCGTCGATCTCGACGGTGCCCTCGGCGACACACGGCCGCTGTGGCGCGACTGGCTGACAGAGACCGCTCGGGTGCTGGGAGTCGACCCGGACGCCATCCCGAGCGACCGAGGCGAGGCCGCGCGCTTCCTCGACGCGCGCGGCGCAGGCAACTGGCGGACGCTGCTGGAGCGGTACGCCGAGGACCGGGCGCCCGTCTACCTCCGACCCGCGGCCGAGGTGGGGACGGCGCTCCGGCGGCTCGCGGCCGACGGCGTCCGAATCGTCGTCGTCACCGACGCACCCAGCGAGCTCGCGACGATCGCCGCCTCTCAGCTCGGGCTGACGCGCCGTGCGGAGGCGGTGGAGGCGGGCACCGGGGCGCTCGAGCGCGCACGTGCCCTCGTCGGCGAGCGCGCGGAGCTGATCACGACCCGAGCCGCGCTCGTCCTGCGCGCCTCCGGCTGACGCGGCCGCGGACTCCGACGCGCCCCCGTCGAGGCGGCGATCGGCGCGGAGCGGAAGGGGGAGACGTGCCGTCGGGGAGCCGCTCTAGGATCCCCCCATGGAACGCCACGACGTCCCCGATCGGCAGCTCGACGCATTGCTCGAGCGTCTCGACAGGATCGGCGACGAGCTCGAGCGGCTGAACCGGACGACGGAGCAACAGGAGGGGTTCGCGCTCGTCGCGCGGGAGCTGCGGAGCCTCAACGAGTCGCTGAACGCCCTCGCCTACGCCGCCCTCGGCCAGTCGCCGCAGGTCCGTCGCCGAACCGGCTGAGCGCCGCTCGCGTCCGGCTCACGGGGCGAGGCGATAGACGGTGCCGCTGTTGGCGACGAGGTACAGCTCGCCCGCGAGGCTCTCACCGAACGAGACGAGCCCCTCGACCTTCACAGGCTCCACCCTCGCCGGCCCACCGCTCGCCGGCATCGACCACACCGTGCCGCTTGCAGTAGTCGCCGAACAGGTAGCGGCCACGGAGCGCGGGGATCGCGCGCCCCCGGTAGACGTACCCCCCGGTGATCGAGCACCCGTCGTCGTGGGAGTACTCGGCGATCGGCTTCACGAGGGTGCCCGGCCCGAGCGGCTTGCTCTCGTACGGATGGTCGGCCTCGAACACGTCCCATCCGAAGTTGAGCAGGCCCGTCGTCCCGCGACGCACGACGTCGACCTCCTCGTAGAGGTTCTGACCCACGTCACCGATCCAGAGGTCGCCGGTGGCGCGGTCGAACGAGTACCGCCACGGGTTGCGCAGCCCCAGCCCGCGGAGCACCGGGCGCGGGCTCGCCTTCCGGACGTCGAGCGTGAAGAGCTTGCCGAGCAGCGTGCCCGGGTTCTGGGCACGGTTCTCCGGGTCGCCCCCCGAGCCGCCGTCGCCCAGGCCGACCCAGAGGAGGCCGTCCCGGCTGAACGCGAGGTTGCCGCCGTTGTGGTTCGCGTAGGGTTGGGTGACTTCGAGCAGCACCCGGCGGGACGCCGCGACGGCACGGCCGTTCGCCACGCGGAACCGGGCGATCACCGTCGTGCCTGGCGCTCGGTTGACCGACGGGCGGGCCGTGTAGTTGACGAACACGTACCGCGAGCGTCCGTAGTTCGGCGGGAAGGCCAGCCCGAGGAGACCCTGCTCGCCCCCGGCGACGACGAGAGGGCGGGCGTCGAGGAACGGCGCGGCGCGCAGGCGTCCGCGTTCGAGGATCCGCACGAGACCACCCTGCTCCACGACGTAGATGCGGCCGGGCTCCCCCGGCGCCTGGGTCGCGAGCACCGGCGCGTCGAAGCCACCGGCGACGGTCACGAGCCTGGGTGAGGCGGATGGGGCCGCCACAGCCGACCCCGCCAGGGCTGCGATCACGAGCGTGGCGACCAGCATCGAGATTGCGCGCACCCCTAGACCGTACCGACGGACGACGACGGGAGTAGGCTGCGCAACCGTGAGGATCCTCATCGTCGGGGCGGGCCAGGTCGGCTCCACCATCGTGGAGGCGCTGCACACCGATCACACGATCACGGTGGTCGATACAGACGCGCCTCGGCTGCGGACGCTGTCGTACACGTACGACGTGACGACGATCGAGGCGAACGGAGCGAGCCGGCAGGCGCTGGTCGAGGCTGGGCTCGGCGAGGCCGATCTGTTCATCGCGTGCACGTCACGCGACGAGGTCAACCTCGTCGCCTGCTCCTTCGCACGGGCGGACAATCCGCGCGCGACGACGGTGATCCGCACGTCGAACATCGAGTACGTCGACCTCTGGCGGGCCGGACGCCTCGACGTCGACTTCGCGGTCTCATCCGAGCTCGAGACCGCCTACGCGGTGACCCGCACCGTCGGCGTGCCCGCAGCGCGTCAGACCGACGTCTTCGCCGACGGCCAGGTGCAGATCGTCGAGTTCGAGGTCGATGAGGACGCCGCCCAGGAGATCCTCGGGAAGCCGCTGCGCGACACCCACATGCCTCGTGACTCGCGCATCGCTGCGATCATCCGCGACGATGCCGCTCTGTTCCCGGGCGGGGACGACCAGCTGCGTCACGGCGATCTCGTGGTCGTGGTCGGGTCGCCGGAAGCCGCTCGCGAGTGGAGCGCGCTGCTGTGGCCCGGCGGGCGACAGGTGCGCGACGTCGTGGTCTTCGGCGGAGGCCAGGTCGGCACGGCGATCGCCCGAACGCTCTGTCGCGAGGGGATCGGCGTACGCCTCATCGAGCCGAACCGAGAGCGAGCCCGCGAGATCGCGGAGCAGATCCCGGCATGCCGCGTGTTCAACACGGACGGCATCGACCCGGACTTCCTCGAGCGAGAACGGATCGGAGACGCCCAGGCGGCGGTGTTCGCGATGCGTGAGGATGCGAAGAACCTGTTCGCCGCGATGCTCGCCCGCGTCCATGGGGTTCCGTTCACGATCGCGATCGTCCACGACCTGGTCGCGCGCGAGGTGTACGACCACGCCGGCATCGACGTCGCGATCAACCCGCGCCAGGTGACCGCCGAAGAGATAGCGCGCTTCGCCCACGACCCTCGGACGCAGCAGGTGGCGATGCTGGAGGGCGACCGGTTCGAGGTGCTCGACATCACGACGAGCCCCGGGAGCGAGTACGTCGGGGTGGCGTTCCGCGACATGCCGATCCGGGGCGCGCTCATCGGGGCGATCGTCCGTGACGGCAAGGCCGTCTTCCCTCGTAGCGACGATGTCCTCCAGGCAGGCGACCGCGTGATCGTGTTCACCGAGACGTCACGGGTGCCGGACGTCGAGAGCGTGCTGTGACCGGAGGCACGAGCCCCGGAACACCCATCGGGCCGGTACGACGTTCCGCGGTGGAGCTGAGGGCGGCGCTCGCTCTGTGCGGGCTGCTCGTCAAGTACCTGAGCCTCTCGTGCCTCTTCCCTGCGGCCGTCGCCGTCTGGTATCGCGAGCCCGTCTGGCCTTTCCTCGTCGCTGGGGCGATAGCTGCGCTCGTCGGGGCCGGCCTCCAGCGCCTCCAGGGTGACGTCTCGCGCGTCGGCTTCCGTGAGGGCTATCTCGTCGTCTCGTTGACCTGGCTGCTTGCCGCGCTCTTCGGTGCGATCCCTTACGTCCTCTCCGGTGACCCGCAGCTCGATCGCCCGGTGGACGCGCTGTTCGAGACCATGTCGGGATTCACGACGACCGGATCGTCCGTGCTCGTCGACATCGACGCCGTCAACCAGTCGCTCCTGATGTGGCGCCAGTTCACGCAGTGGCTCGGCGGCATGGGAATCGTCGTGCTCGCCCTCGCCGTGCTCCCACGGCTCCGCGTCGGGGGCAGACAGCTGATGGAGTCCGAGATGCCAGGCCCGGAGATCGAAGCTCTTGCCGACCGCATCCGTTCCACCGCCCGGAGGCTCTGGGCGCTGTACGTCGGCCTCACGCTCGCCCAGATCGCGATCCTGACCGCTTTCGGGGTCGTCGGGATCGACCATCGGATGGGACTCTTCGAGGCGGCCTCTGCAGCGTTCGCGACGCTCCCGACGGGTGGGTTCTTCCCCGACGGGCGCTCGCTCGAGGACTTCGCGGCCGCGACGCAGTGGGTCGTCGCGGTGTTCATGGTGATCGCCGGCGCGAACTTCGCACTGACCTACCGCGCCATCGTCAAGCGCCGACCGCGCGCGGCGCTTCGTGACGAGGAGCTCCGCCTCTACCTCGGGTTGATCGTGGGAGCGACGGCGCTCCTCACGGTCGAGCTGTGGTCGGCGGGTCTCCACGGGGGCGAGTCCGCCGTGCGACACGGGTTCTTCCAGGCAACGAGTGTCCTGACCACGACGGGGTTCGCGACGGTCGACTTCGCCGTGTGGCCGTCCCTCGCGCTGATGGTGCTGATCGCGCTGATGTTCGTGGGCGGCTCGGCCGGATCGACAGGTGGGTCGATCAAGGTCGTTCGTCACCTCCTGCTCGGTCGGATCCTGCGCCGCGAGCTCCACCAGACGGTGCATCCCGAGCTCGTCGCCCCGGTCAGGTTCAACGGGGTCGTCGTCGACGAGCGGGCACTGCGCGCGGTGATCGCCTTCGTCCTGCTCTACGTGGGGCTCTGGGTCGTCGGCACGGGGGCGATCGCGATCGACGCTGCGATCCAGGGGCCTTCCCTAACGCCATACGAGGCGATCGCCGTGACGGCGACGACGCTCGGGAACATCGGCCCGGCGCTCGGCGTCCACGGACCGTTCGGGAGCTTCGAGCCGTTCTCGGACTTCTCCACGCTGGTCTTCACCGTGCTGATGTGGCTCGGCAGGCTCGAGCTCATCCCGGTGCTCGTGCTGGCGACGCGCAGCTACTGGCGGGTCTAGCGGTCGGGCTCAGGCGCCGACGAGCGCCCGGCGGACGGAGTCCTCGAGCCCGGGCTTGAGGATCGCGACCACCTGGTCACCGGGACGGATCACCGTCTCGCTCGTGGCGATCTCCGCGGCGCCGCCGCGCATCACCGAGACGAGCCGCGACCCGTCGGGCAGGTTCAGCGAGGCGACACGCTTGCCGGCTGCCGGGCTCTCCCCGGGCACCTCGACCTCGACGAGCGACAGCCCCTCGGCGCGCATCTCCAGCAACGTGACCAGGCCGTGCTCCGGAACCTGGTGCTCGACCATCCCGAGGATCCCCGAGGTCGCACAGACGGTGTCGGTGATGCCGAGCAGGTCGAAGTGCTGCTGGTTGCGCGGGTCGTTGACGCGCGCGACGACCTTTGGCACGTGGTAGCCGTCCTTCGCCACCTGGGCGATCACGATGTTGTCCTCGTCGTCGCCGGTGACGGCTGCGACGAGATCGGGCGGGCGCGCGATGCCGGCCTGCTCGAGCACGTGGATCTCGGTCGCGTCACCGTGGATTACGGAGGGGCCGAGCTCCGACTCGAGGCGCTCGAACCGGGCGCGATCCTGCTCGACGAGCGTGACCTCATGCCCCCCTTCGAGGAGGGTGCGCGCGACGTTCGCGCCGACCTTGCCGCCCCCGGCGACGACGATGTACATCAGGCCGCCCCCTGCGGCACCGTCGAGCAGGCCCGCACGGAGTCGAGCATCGTCGCGGTCGCCGTCTGCGTCGGACAGACCGTGCGCAGGCCGCGGGCCGCGAAGAACTCCGCACGAGCCGGATCCTGCACGCGAACCACGACACAGGTCGGGGCCCAGCGTTTCTGGATCACCTGGGCGATCACGACGTTCGAGTTGTCTCCGTCGGTGGCGACCACCGCGGCCACCGCGTCGGCGATCCCCGCCTCCTCGAGCACCTCCACGTCCATCCCGTGCCCGACGATGAAGCCCCCCGCCACACGCCGAGCCGGCGCAGGGCGGTCTCGTCCTCGTCGATGCACGTGACGTCCCAGCCCTCCCCCGCGAGCTTCTTCGCGATGGACGAGCCGACGCGCCCGCATCCCACGATCACGGCCTTCACGGCTCCACCTTACCTCTCACTCCTCCAGGACGCCGTCGGGGAAGGCAACGACGAGGACCTCGCAAGGGGCGTTCTGGAGGACGTAGTCGACCGTCGGCGAGAAGAACCGTGACTGACGGCGCCAGCGCGGTGCGGAGCCGAGCACGATCAGGTCGGCGCCACGGGCCTTCGCCTCGTCGACGATCGCATGGTGGATCGACCGGGCTCTGACGATGCTCGTATGGACGTCGACGCCGTTCTCGTTTCCGAGCAGCCGCGCCTCCTGCATCGCGCCGTCGGCGCGCTCCTGGACGTCGGCCGGCAGGGGGCCTTGCAGTGGAAACGCACGTGGAACGCGGACAACGGTGATCGCCTCGACCTCGGTCGTGCGCCCCTCCGCGAGCGCGATCGCCGTCGCGACCATCTCCTCCCCGATCTCGCCGAGCTTCATCGGCACGAGGATCCGGCGATAGCCGGCGCCCATCGGCAGCGCCGCGAGCGGGTCGACGTCGTCGAGCACGCCACGGTCGTTCCACCAGCGCGTCGCCCAGAACACGACGAGGCCGAGGAGCAGCCAGGCCGGGCCGGCGTAGCGCGCACCGGGATGGGTGACCATCGAGAGCACGAAGATCGCAAGCGTCAACGGAACCCCGACGAGCGCGGGGAGCGGAACCGTCATCCCGCCCAGCCGGATGTCCGGCCCGGCCCTGAACGGTCGCGGCAGATCGGGCTCGGTCCGACGCAGGCGCACGAGGGCCAGCTGGGCGAGCGAGAACGCGACGAGCACCCCGAAGGAGTAGACGCTTGCCAGGAACGCCGCGTCGTCGCCTCCGAAGACGCCGTTGAGGATCACGACGGCGATCGCAGCCGCCGCGATGCAGATGATCGCCTCGCTGGAGACGAGCGAGCGGCGCTCGAAGCGCCCGAACTCCCGCGGGAGCATCCCGTGCGACGCCATGGAGTGCGCGAGCCGCGTGCACCCCGAGAGGCCGGTGGCCGCGGCGCCGACGAGGATCAGCACGCCTGAGAACCCCACGAGCACGCGCAGCACGTCGACGACCCCGGCCGGCAGGTCGCCGTCGAGCGACGCCACGACCCCCTCGAGCGGGGCCTGGAGCCACTCCTCCGAGAGCGCGCTCGTCCCGTCGGGCCCAGCCGGATACGCGCTTACGCCGATGGCGGCGATGACGACCGTGAGCGCCACCACGAGCCCGATCCCGCCGAACATCCCACGTGGCAGATCGCGCTCGGGCTTCTCGACCTCCTGGGCGTAGTTGGCGACCGTCTCGAGCCCCGTGTAGGCGAGGAAGCCGAGCGGGATCGCGAAGAGCACGTCGCCCCACCCCTGGCCCGGCGAGAGCCCGAACCCGTCGCTGAGCGTCGCCCGGGTCGAGCAGCAGCGCGACGCCGAGCACGACGATCAGCCCCTGGACGACGAGGTCGAGCGCTGCGATCGCGAACAGGCCGCTGTGCATCCGGGAGTGGCGGATCAGCCGTGCGATCGCGATGACGGCGATCACGAACGCCGCCGTCACGATGTCCCAGGGCGACTCGCGGAGGCTGTCCGACTGGATCGCGATCCCGAGGTAGTGCGGGATGAACAGCGCCGAGAGCGCGATCACGATCACGTAGTCGAGGAAGAGCGCCCAGCCCGTGACGAAGCCGACGAGATCGTTGAACGCGCGGCGGGTGAAGGTCTCGGCTCCGCCCGTCTCGGGGATGGCCGTCGAGAGCTCGGCGTAGGAGAGCGCGACGACGAGGAACACGGCGCCCGTGCCGAGCAGGACGAGCGGCGTGAGCCCGAGCGCCGCCGCGACGACGATCCCCAGAGCGAAGTAGATCGACGAGCCGATCTCGCCGTAGGCGACGGCGAACAGCTCACGCGTCCCCAGGACCCGCTCGAACCCGAGCACCTTGCGGGCCACGGTTATGCCCCCCGATTCCGCTCGAGCGTGAGGCGCGCGGCACCGAGCGCGACGAAGAGGCCGCCGACCACGTATCCCGTCATCCCGCCGCCCTCGGAGACGGTGCGGACGAGCAGCGCCACCCCGAGGCCGATGAAGAGGACGCAGAAGACGAGCACCGCGCGGCGGTACCAGGTCATGCCGCGACTCCTTCGCGCGCAGCGGTCACGAGCACGCGACACGGCGCGTTGCGCATCACGCGGTCGACGGTCGCGCCGAACACGCCCCGGCGCTGCATGAGCCGCTTGCGGGGGGAGCCGAGCACGATGATCTCCACGTCGCGCCGAACCGCCTCCGCGACGATCTCGACCGACGCGCTGCGCCCTCGCACGAGCCGTGGGGTGATGCGCACGCCGTACGTGTCGCCGAGCGCGACCGCCTCGTCGAGCTCGTGGTTCGCCTGCCGCTCGACGTCGTCGAGCGGCGTGTCGATCGGGAGCTCGAGCGGCACCTCCACCACGGTCAGCGCGATCACCCGCGCGCGCCGCTCCTTCGCGAGCCGTAGGGCGACGTCGAGCGCGTCGTCAGACGGTCTGCCGGGGACGATCGGGACGAGGATCCGACGATACTCCAGCGCAAGCGCCGCACCGAAGGCGGGCGGCGCCTTGACCGTGTCGCGCACGGTCTCGTGGAGGAAGCGCTTGCGGTAGATGACGTAGCCGGTGAGCCCGATCGCGAGCCAGCCGAGCCCCACCCAACGGGTGGTCGGGTTCTGAAGGAGGATCACGGCGAACGAGATCCCCGTGGCGATGCCTCCGAAGACGGCGAACAGCGGCCAGTCGACGGATCCCAGCTTGAGGTTGGGGCGAGCGCGGTACTCGATCGTCTCGCCGTCACGCGCCGCCTTCATCCGCAGACGGACGATCGACGCGTGCGCGACGGTGAACGACAGGGTCGCGCCGAAGGAGTAGAGCGTCCCCACGAAGTTCACGTCTCCGGGAAGGATCAGGATGATCGGGGCGATCCCCGCGAAGACGAGGAGCGAGAGCCACGGCGTCTTGAACTGCGGGTGGAGCCGTCGGAAGATCTCGGGCATCTGCCGGTAGCTCGCCATCGAGTAGGTGATCCGAGAGGCGCCGATCACGCCGGCGTTCGTCGCGATGAACAGGATCGTCGCGGCGAGGATGCCGACGTAGATCTCCATCGCCGTGAGCGGCAATCCCTCGAGCCCGAGGTTCTGGACGAGCCCGAGGATCGGGTCGTTGGCGTAGCCGCCCTCCTCCGGTGGCAGTGCCGAGCAGCGTCGTGTACTCGCCGTCCACGAGCTTGACCGGGAGCGCGGAGAGCGCGATCAGCGGGAGCGTGAAGTAGATGGCGAACACCGCCATCGCGACGAGCTTGTCGGCGTTCGGGACGCTCCGCGACGGGTCGCGCGCCTCCTCGGCGAGGTTCGAGACCGTCTCGATGCCCGTGTAGGCGAGCATCGCGACCGGGATCGCGATCGCGAAGTTGCCCCAGGTCGGCGCGACGCCCCAGTGGACGTTCGACGTGAGGATCTCCGGGCTGAAGACGAGCACGAACCCGATCGCCACCAGGAGCACCTGTGTCGCGAAGTCGACCACCGCGAGCGTGATCGAGAGCTTGGCCGCCTCCTGCACCCCGACGATGTTGAGCGCGACGAGGACGACGATGACGATCGCGCCGCCGACGATGTCCCACGGGTTCGTCTTCAGCGGCTCCCAGAAGATCGCGAGGTAGTGCGGCACGAAGAACGCCGAGGTCGCGATCGTGACGACGTACTCGAGCATCTGGGCCCACGCGGCGCCGAAGCTGATCAACTCGTTGAAGGCGTGACGGGCGAAGCTGGAGGAGCCGCCGGCCTCGGGGTAGCGCACGGTGCCCTCGGCGTAGGTCGCGGCGGTGGCGGCGAAGATGATGCCCGCGATCAGGAAGACGAGCGGGGTGAGACCGAGGGCGTAGACCGCCGTGAGGCCGAGCGCGTAGTAGATCGACGAGCCGACGTTGCCGTAGGCGGTCGCGAAGAGCGCCGGCGTCCCCAGGACGCGCTCGAGCTCGACCTCCTTCCTCCGCCGGCTTCCGGCCACTGCGCGAGTCTAGAGGCACCCACGGGCGGCACGGAGCGTCAAGCGTCCGTCAAGACTCGGCCCAGGGTCGTTGTCGACTCATCAGGAATCGGACGCAGGCGATGACCCGTGTCGTACACCAGAGTCATGCCAGATCTTCTGTTCCTCCTCCTCGTTCTCGCGGGCTTCGCGGAAGGCTTTGTTCTGATTCGAGTGGTTAGGCGCCTACACCCGACCTTGTCGCCAGCCGGGTGTGAGACCAAGACTCGCCGGAGCGACCGGAGGCCGGCTTTGCCGGCCGGGAGGTCACGGGCGCACGACCCGTGCAGAGCCGAGAAGGAGGGGTCGTGGGGGGAACCATGGGTTCCCCCCACTCCTCTAGCCGTGA